>NZ_JBITJZ010000011.1:0-220155 GCF_044460595.1 Streptomyces sp. NPDC050085
TCGCGGGGGGGGGTTGAGGTTGAAATAGGTTTTGTGCTGGGGTTTGTTTTGGCGCACACCCCCCCCGGGCCGTGGGGTCCTAAAACCCCCCCCGGGGTTTGGGGGGGGGGGGGGGGGGGCTGCGCCCCGCGACCTCAACCACTCGCCCCGGAGGGGCTGTTCACAAACGGGTGGGGTGGGGGACCTAAAGCGCGACCCCGAGCAGCGCGTCAACGGCCCGAGAGACCACACCCGGCGCACCCTCGTCGTCCCCGCCGTCGGACGACTGCAGCGCGGCCCAACGATCGACGGCGGCCAGCGCCGCGGGTGCGTCCAGGTCGTTCGACAGGGCCTCGCGGACCTCCGCGACGAGCGCGTCGGCCGACGGCCCGTCCGGCCGGGACACCGCGGCCCGCCAACGGCCGAGCCGCTCGACGGCGTCGCTGAGCACCTGGTCGGTCCACTCCCAGTCGGCCCGGTAGTGGTGGGCGAGCAGCGCGAGCCTGATGGCGGCCGGGTCGACGCCCTCGCGCCGCAGCGCGGACACGAAGACGAGGTTGCCCTTGGACTTGGACATCTTCTCGCCGTCGAGCGCGACCATGCCGGCGTGGACGTACGCCTTGGCCATCGGGAACTCGCCGGTCAGCACCTGGGCGTGCGAGGCGCCCATCTCGTGGTGCGGGAAGGCGAGGTCGGAGCCACCGCCCTGGACGTCGAAGCCCATGCCGAGGTGGTCGAGGGCGATGGCCACGCACTCGATGTGCCAGCCGGGCCGCCCCGCGCCGAGCGAGCCGCCGTCCCAGCTGGGCTCGCCCTCACGGGCGGCCATCCACAGCATCGGGTCCAGCGGGTTCTTCTTGCCCGGACGGTCCGGGTCGCCGCCGCGCTCGGCGGACAGGAGCCGCATCGCCGCGGCGTCCAGGTTCGAGACGGACCCGAAGTGCGGGTCGGCCTCCACGGAGAAGTAGATGTCGCCGTCGAGCTCGTAGGCGGCACCGGCGTCGCGCAGTCGCTCGACGAGCGGCACGATGCCGGGTATCGCCTCGACCGCGCCTATGTAGTGCTGCGGCGGCAGCATCCGCAGGGCGGTCATGTCCTCGCGGAACAGGGCGGTCTCGCGCTCGGCGAGGCCGGTCCAGTCGATACCGTCGCGCACGGCCCGTTCAAGGAGAGGATCATCGACGTCCGTCACGTTCTGGACGTAGTGAACCTGCCGCTTGGTGTCGAGCCACACGCGCTGAACGAGGTCGAACGCGTTGTAGGTCGCCGCGTGACCCATGTGGGTCGCGTCGTACGGCGTGATGCCGCACACGTAGATACGGGCGACGGGACCGGGCTCGAGGGTGACGAGTCCTCCGGTCGCGGTGTCGTGGATCCTCAGGTCGCGGCCCTTGCCAGGCAGGGCGGGGACCTCAGAAGCGGGCCAGGCATGCATGCATTGAGCCTAACCGGACGCAGCTTCCACATACGAACCGGACCGGGTCCCGGGGCCGAAGAGGCCCTCTTGCGCGCCCATGATCCGTCCGCTAGGCGACGACCGTGGCCCGGATCGCGTCCGAGAGCCCGAAGTGGCGGATGCCGTGCTCCAGATAGGCGCGCAGGTCGCACACGAAGTACGTCCAGCCCTGTGTCTGCCCGACGGCGCGGGCGGCCCCCTCGACCCCGTCGCCCATGGGCTGCTCGGTGATCGTCAGCCGCGTGGCCTCCTCCTCGGCCGCGAGCTCGATGGTGACGTCGCCACCGGGCCAGCTCCAGGAGATCAGCCGATCCGTCTCGATCTCACCGATCCGCACGTCGAACGTGGCGTCCGCATGCCCGAAACGCCAGGTCACGGTCGTGCCGGGGATCATCGCGGCGGACGCCTCTGACGTGAAGAAGCTCGACAGGCCCTCGGGCGAGACGATCGTGTTGAACACATCTTTGACCGGGCGGTCGATCCGGTCCTCGACAATCAGCTTGGTCATGGGACCGAACGTAGCCCCGCCCACTGACAATCGCCCGTGGACGGGGAAAACCCGCAGGTCAGAAAGGTGCAGGTGGAGGTCGGGCAGGGACGGGCCGGAGAGCGACGGATCAGATCGGCGGCCAGGGAATCGCGGGCCATTCGCCGCCGGGCTCGCGGTGCCGACCGCTCTTCAGCAGGGCCGCCACCCGCTCCCGTACGGCCTCCAGCTCGGCCTCGGTGATCAGCTCGGCGAGACGCACGGCGAGCGGTTCGCCCGCGCCGAGGCGCTCGCGCAGCGCCTCCAGGGCCGCGGTCGCCTCCTCGGTCAGCGGCTCCCCCGCCCAGCCCCACAGCAGCGTGCGCAGCTTGTCCTCGGCGTTGAAGGTGACCCCGTGGTCGATGCCGTACAGGTGCCCCTCGGCGTCGACGAGCAGGTGGCCGCCCTTGCGGTCACCGTTGTTGATCACCGCGTCGAGTACGGAGAGCCGGCGCAGCCGGGGGTCGTCGGCGTGCACCAGCAGTGCGGTGCGCCCCTCCCCCACCTCGGCGAACGCGACGGCCTTCCAGCCCTCCTCCGGCTCCTCGGCGTCGACGAGGGCGAGCAGCTGCTCCGGCTCCCGTACCGCATCGCCGTCGGAGCCGTCAGAGCCGTCCGTGTTGTCGGAGCCGTCCGTGCTGTCAGAGCCGTCCGTGTTGTCGGAGCCGTCGGGACCGTCGATCCACAGCTGGCACATGCCCTCGCCGTACGGTCCGTCGCGCAGCACGGTCGGCGGCACGAGGGCCCAGCCGAGCGCCTCGGAGACCTCGTAGGCGGCGACCTCGCGCTGCGCGAGCGTCCCGTCGGGGAAGTCCCACAGGGGGCGCTCGCCGCGCACGGGTTTGTAGACGCAGGCGGCCTCGCGGCCCTCGTACGTGACGGTGCACAGCAGGACGGCGTTCGACGCGTCGCGGATCTGTCCCTCGACGTGCAGCTCACCCAGGGCGAGCAGGTCCAGGTCGCTCACGCGTCGCGCCGGTATCCGTTCTGGCGCGGACATACGTGTCCCTCCGGGTCGAGCGGCAGGCTGCACAGCGGGCAGGGCGGGCGGCCCGCGTTCACGACGTCCAGGGCCCGCTTGGCGAAGGCGCGGGCCTGCGTCCCGGTGAGGCGCACGCGGAGCATCGGCGGGCCGTTCTCCTCGTCCTGGAGAAGCCTTTCCTCTGCTTCCGCCAGGTCCTCGTCCGAGTCGGCGTCCAGCTCGACGAGGGCCTGGGCCTCGACGATCATGCGCTGTTCGTCGCCGTCCCAGGCGAGCGCCATGGTGCCGACGCGGAACTCCTCCTCGACGGGCGAGTCCAGGGGTGCCGTGTCACTGATCTCGGTGGGCACCACGGCGGGCACCGGAGCGTTGCCCCCGCTGCGTCGCACGACCTCGTCGAGGAGCTCTTCCATGCGCTCGGCGAGCGCGGCCACCTGGGTCTTCTCCAGCGCGACGCTGGTGACCCTGGTTCCTGCCGAGGCCTGCAGGAAGAAGGTGCGGCGCCCGGGGAGTCCGACCGTGCCGGCCACGAAACGCTCCGGAGGGTCGTAGAGGAACACCTGACGGGACACGTCCTGATCTCCTGGGATCTGGGAATCGACTGGCTGTGGTGCGGGCCGCGGCCGGCCGGACCCGACCGTGCCTACGGCTGCTTCACCCTACTGCGGCCGACGATCACGGTGCGCCCGCGTCGCCGCCCACGGGTGCGTCCGGGCCCTGGGGTTCCTCACGCGGCGCCAGGGAAGCGAAGTCCCCGGTGTCACCGAGGCGTACGAGAAACGGGCGCAGACGCGTGTAACGGATCGCGGTGATGGAACACGGCTCTACGGAGATGCGCTGAAAGAGGTCCAGATGCAGCCCGATGGCGTCCGCGACAAGGGACTTGATGATGTCGCCGTGCGAGCACATGAGGTACACGGCGTCCGCGCCGTGCTCGCGCTCCACGCGCGCGTTCCACTCACGTACCGCCTCGGCGGCCCGGTGCTGCATCTGCCGCATGGACTCACCGCCGGGGAACGCGGCGGCGGTCGGGTGCTGCTGGACGACCTGCATCAGCGGTTCGTCGGCGAGTTCGGCGAGCTTGCGGCCCGACCAGTCGCCGTAGTCGCACTCGCCGATCCGGTCCTCGCTGTGCACCGGCACGCCGGGCCGCGCAGCGATCAGCGGGGCGAGCGTCTCCCGACAGCGCTGCAGCGGGCTGGTGACGATCCCGGCGAGCGGCAGGTCCGCGAGGCGCTCGGGCAGCGCCGCGGCCTGCGCGGCCCCGCGCTCGTCGAGGGCCACGCCGGGGGTCCACCCGGCGAGCAGGCCCGCGGTGTTGGCGGTGGAGCGTCCGTGCCGGACGAGAATCAGCGTGGGCATGGCAGCCACCCTAAGTCAGGCCACGTGCCGGGACGGAAGTGTGCCCCGAGCGCCTCCCAGGGAGAATGCGGTTCATGATCGTCGACTGCGCCATCTATCGGGACGGGCGCCGGACCGAGGGCCCCGCGGACTTCTCCGACGCGCTCGCCCAGGCCCGCGCGAGCGGCGACGCGTTCGTCTGGATCGGCCTGCACGAGGCGACCGAGGACGAGTTCGCCCTGGTCAGCGAGGAGTTCGGGCTGCACCCGCTGGCGGTCGAGGATGCGCTGAAGGCACATCAGCGGCCGAAGCTCGAGGTGTACGACGACTCGCTCTTCGTCGTCCTCAAGCCGGTCGTCTACGAGCCGAAGAGCGACCAGGTGTCGACGGGCGAGCTGATGCTGTTCCTGGGCGACTCGTTCGTGGTGACGGTGCGGCACGGCGAGGGCGCCCCTCTGGCGGCCGTACGCAAGCGGCTGGAGGACGACCCCGAGTTCCTGGCCCACGGGCCCACGGCGGTCCTCTACTCGGTGACGGACGCGGCCGTGGACCACTACCTGGAGGTCGCGAACGAGCTCGGCACCGACCTGGAGGAGCTGGAGGCCGAGGTCTTCTCGCCGGATCGCGGCGGCTCGCGGGACGCGGCGTCGCGGATCTACACGTTCAAGCGGCAGATCCTCGAATTCCGGCGCGCCACCGGCCCGTTGGCGCTGCCGCTGGCCCGGCTGTCCGGCGTGGGTCCGTGGGGGCTCGCGTCGGTGCCGTTCGTGAACGAGGACGCGAAGCCGTTCTTCCGTGACGTGAACGACCACCTGACGCGGGTCAACGAGTCCGTGGACAGCCTCGACCGCCTGGTCTCGGACATCCTGTCGGCGCACCTGGCGCAGATGAGCGTGCGGCAGAACGACGACATGCGGAAGATCTCGGCGTGGGCGGCGATGGCCGCGGTGCCCACGATGATCGCGGGCGTCTACGGCATGAACTTCGACCACATGCCCGAGCTGCACTGGGTGTGGTCGTACCCCGCGGTGATCCTGCTGATGGCCGCTCTGGAGCTGGGCCTGTACCGGTTGTTCAAGCGACGCGGCTGGCTGTGAGCGCGTACCTGCCCACACGGGCGTACGTGCCCACGCGCGCGGGTCAGGCGAACTCCACCGACGTGGTCGCCGGGCCGCCGAGCGCGTCACGCCGCTGCGGCATCTTCAGGGACACCATGCGCCGCCAGCCGCCTGCCCGTTCGTACGCGTACACGGCGTGGATGCCCGCGGCGAGCACGGCCGACTTCGCCTTCGGCCAGCCCAGGATGCGGCCCATGTGGTCCATGACGGCCAGACTGACGTCCCGGTAGACGGCGATCTCCGCGAGGGCGCACTCGCGCAGGACGCGCTGGATGGTGCGGCCGTGGCCCGCGTACGCGAAGCGGAGCAGTTCCTCGTGGCAGTAGGCGAGGTGGTTGTCCTCGTCGTTGGAGATCATCTTCACCGCGCGGCCGATGTCGGGGTGGTCGGCGAAGTGCTTGCGCAGGAGCTCCATCTGCTCGGAGGCGCGCTGTTCGGTGACCCGGCTGTGTGCCAGGTACGTGACGATGTCCTGCACGGTCAGCGGTTCGTCGCGCCGGAGCTGTTCGTGGGCGAGCCCGATGCCGTGCCGTTCCAGGAGCATCGTGTAGTCGGCCTCGTCGGGGACGGGCACCGGTTGCAGGCCGCGCTTCTTCATGAGGGCGTGGAAGATGCGTCCGTGCTTGTCCTCGTCGGCGCCGTGCCGGGCCACCTTGGGGGCGAGGGCCCGTTCGCTCTCGGGGACGAGGGCCGCGATCCGCCCGTTCTCCCAGCCGCCCTGGGACTCACCGCTCGCCGCGATGGAGCAGAACAGCCGGAACGACTCGTCGTCGTCGAGGATCTCCTGGAACAGACTCTTGGCCGACAGCATCGGGGTACCTCCATGCCTCCACGCGGGATCCGATGTTCCGCAAAGAACGAGTCAAATGCGGTGCGTGAAGAGGGGCAACAGGTACCGCGGACGACTCGGCCGAACGGAGGACCCGAACACCGGGGAAGGGCGTAACCGCGCGCCGCATGGCGCGTTGTTCCCGTGACGGCCGTGGCGGGGAAGACCCCCCGAGCCCCCACCACGGCCGCAGACTTCCCTAGGCGAGACCCGCGCGCTCCAGCGCCTCGGTGCCCGCCCGCAGCGCCGCCACCCGCTCGTCGAGCGTGAAGCCGGCCGGATTGATCGTCAGCGTGGTGACCCCGGCCGCGGCGTAGGCCTGCATCCGGTCGGCGATCCGCTCCACGGAGCCGAGCAGCGTCGTGGAGTCGATGAGCTGGTGCGGGATGGCCGCGGCCGCGCCCTCCTTGTCGCCGCCGAGGTACTTCTGCTGGATCTCGACGGCCTCCTTCTCGTAACCCATGCGCTGGGCGAGCCGGTTGTAGAAGTTCTGCTTGGGGCTGCCCATGCCGCCCACGTAGAGCGCCGTGTACGGGCGGAAGAAGTCGGCGAGCGCGTGCACGTCCTTGTCGGCGCCCACGGCGAGCGGCAGCGTCGGACAGACGTCGAAGCCCTCCATGGTCTTGCCGGCCTTCTCACGGCCCGCGCGCAGCGGCGCGATGGTGGTCTCTTCCAGGTGCTCGGCGGACGGGAAGATCAGCAGGGCGCCGTCGGCGATCTCGCCGGTCTGCTCCAGGTTCTTCGGGCCGATCGCGGCGATGTAGAGCGGGATGTGCTCGCGCTGCGGGTGCAGGGTCAGCTTGAGGGGCTTGCCCGGGCCGTCCGGCAGCGGCAGCGTCCAGTGCGCGCCTTCGTAGGAGACCCGCTCGCGGCTCATCGCCTTGCGCACGATCTCCACGTACTCGCGCGTGCGCGCCAGCGGCTTGTCGAACTTGACGCCGTACCAGCCCTCGGAGACCTGCGGCCCGGAGACGCCGAGGCCGAGGCGGAAGCGGCCGCCGGAGAGCGAGTCGAGGGTCGAGGCCGTCATCGCGGTCATCGTGGGCTGGCGGGCGGGGATCTGGAAGATGGCCGAGCCGACGTCGATGCGCTCGGTCTGCGCGGCGACGTACGCGAGGACGGTCGCGGCGTCCGAGCCGTACGCCTCGGCGGCCCAGCAGACCGCGTAGCCGAGCCGGTCGGCCTCCTTCGCGACCGCCAGGTTGTCCGCGTCCATGCCCGCGCCCCAGTACCCGAGATTGATGCCGAGCTTCATTGACCACATCCCCTTAACGCCGTGCGGATCCGCTGGTTTACCCATCGGTAACGTCCCTTGCCGGGCACCCTAGCGCGCCGGGCCGCGCGACAGTTGTCCACAGGGGCCCCGATCCTGACCTTCGGCCAGTAATCTCAGCGCCCATGGAGCAGAGGCATCTCGGCCGCACCGGCCTGCGCGTGTCCCGGATCGGGCTCGGCACCCTCACCTGGGGCCGGGACACCGACGAGCACGACGCCGCCGACCTGTTGAAGGCGTTCTGGGAGGCGGGCGGCACCCTCGTCGACACGGCCGACGTGTACGGGGACGGGGAGTCGGAGTACCTGCTCGGCCGGCTCGTCGAGGGGCTCGTGCCGCGGCGGGACCTGGTCATCTCCACGAAGGCGGGCAGCGTGCCCGACCCGGACCGCCGCTTCGACGGATCGCGCGGCCATCTGCTCTCCGCGCTCGACGCCTCGCTGGCCCGGCTCGGTACGGACTACGTCGACCTGTGGCAGGTGCACGCGTACGACCGCGAGACGCCGCTGGACGAGACGCTGCAGGCCCTGGACATCGCGGTCAGCAGCGGCCGCGCGAGATACGCGGGCGTCTCGAACTTCTGCGGGTGGCAGCTGGCCAAGGCCGGCACCTGGCAGCTGGCGGCGCCGGGCATGCGCACGCGTCTGGCCAGTACGCAGATGGAGTACTCGCTGCTGCAGCGCGGCGTGGAGCGCGAGGTGCTGCCCGCGGCGCTCGACCTGGGCATCGGCCTGCTGCCGTCGTCGCCGCTGGGCCGAGGGGTGCTCACGGGCAAGTACCGCAACGGCACGCCGACGGACTCGCGGGGCGGGTCCGACCACATGGCGCCGTTCGTCGCGCCGTACCTCGACGAGGCGGCCGGGCACATCGTGGACGCGGTCTCGATAGCGGCGGACGGGCTCGCCGTGACGCCGCTGCAGGTGGCTCTGGCCTGGGTCAGGGACCGGCCGGGGGTGGCCGCGCCGATCGTCGGCGCGCGCAACGCGCAGCAGCTCACGGCGGCATTGTCAGTGGAGGCCCTTAGTCTTCCTGACGAGATCTGCCAGGCGCTCGACGACGTGTCGGCGCCCGTGCACCGCTATCCCGATCAGGACTGGAGCACGTTGTGAGTACGGAGTCCGCTGCCGCGGAGAACGAGTCCGGGGCGCGCCCCGACGCCGGGCCGGACACGGAGACCGAGACGTCTGCCGAGACGTCTGGCGAGACGTCTGCCGAGACGTCTGGCGGCGCATCGGTCGAGACGCCTGCCGAGATGTCGGCCGCGTCCTCCGAGGACGCATCCTCGCAGGACGCGGAGCCGGCGGCCGAGGGCGCCTCGGGGACCGCGTCCGCGGAGAGCGCCGAACTCTCCGAGGCGCAGGCCGAGTTGGCCGCGCAGCGTGAGCTCCGGGAGAAGATCGCGGAGCGCAGGGCCGCCAAGGAGGGGCCGGTCGACGCCGGCGCGAAGCTGAGCGGGAAGGCCGCGGACCTGCTGGCCGCCGTACGCGCGGTGGAGAGCGGCGAGAAGCCGTCCGCGGCCGTGTTCGCGGAGCCGGTGCCCGAGCCGCGCAGGCCCGTCGCGCCCGAGCCGGTGCGCAGGCCGGCACCTTCCGCGCCCGTCGTCGACGCGGGCCCCGACGCCGACACCGTGGGCGCGGTGCGGGCCGTGCTCGTCGAGGGCGGGGCGCCCGACGCCCTGGCCGCCCAGGCCGCCCGGACGCTCGGCGAGGGCGCGCAGGAGCAACTGCGGGCGGACCCCTGGCAGTTGCTGCGGGTCCCCGGAGTCCGCCCCGAGCAGGCCGACGGGTTCGCGCGGGCGCTGCTCGGCGCCGAGTGCGCGCCCGACGACGAGCGGCGCGGCCGTGCCGTCACCGTCTGGCTGCTCGAGCAGGCCGCGACGGCCGGGCACACCGCCCTCGATCTGCCCGTCCTCGTCGAGGCGCTGGGCAAGCGCGGTGTGCCGGAGCCGGACGCCGCCGTGCAGGGCGCCGTCGCGGAGGGGGACGCGCTGCTCTTCCAGGACGCGCTCGACGACGCACCCGTGCCGGAGCCGGCCGGGGACGAGGACGACGAAGAGGGCGCCGAGCGGCCGGTGCGGGTCCTGGTCGGCCTGGAGCGGTGCGCACTCGCCGAGGAGAGCCTCGCCGACGGACTCGCCCGGCTGATCAACTCCTCGGACAAGGAAGGCGGTTCGGTCGCCGGCGACTGGGAGGCGGCCGCCGTCGCCGCGGGCGGTACGACGGCCGAGCTGCTGCGCGCGATCGGCACGCAGCGCCTGGTCCTGCACACCGGCGGCGAGGCGGCCCGCGCGGAGCCGGTCGCCACCGCGGCGGCCGCGGCGCGACTCGGGCTGCGGGTGTGCGTCGCGGCACCGGGCGCGGACGGGCGGCGACGGGCCGCCGCACTGCTCGGGCCCGACGCCCCCGAGTCGGCGACGGCCACCGTGGAGGGGCTGTTCGCGGAGACGGAGGGCCCGGGGCGGGAGGCCGACGGGTCGCTCGCCCTCGACCTCCTCGTCGTCCTGGACGCGCCACAGCTGGACGTGGACGATGCCGCACTGCTCGTGGAGCTCCTGGCCGACGACACCTGTCTGCTGCTCAGCGGCGACCCGGGCACCCTGTGGTCGGCGGGGCCCGGCCGGGTGTTCGCGGATCTCCTGGCCGCCGGGATCTGCCCGCGGATCGCCTCCCGCACACCGGACTTCGGGCCGATCGGCGAGCTGGTCTCGGGCATCGGCATCGGCGAGCTGAACCAGGTGGAGGCGCCCGGCAAGGAAGTCGTCATCGTGCCCGTGCGGGACGGTGCGGAGGCGATCCACCGCACCGTGCAGCTCGTCGCCGACTCCGTGCCCCGGGCGATCGGGGTGCCGGCCGACCAGACGCAGGTGATCACTCCGGGGCACGGCGGCGCGGCCGGGACGCGGGCGCTGAACGCGGCACTGAAGGAGCGGCTGAACCCAGGACCCGGGCGGTTCGGGGGGTACGACCCCGGGGACCGGGTGGTGTACGTACCGGCTCCCGGACGGGTACGGCCCGGGCGGGTGCTCGGCGCCGACGCGGAGGGGTTGCGCCTCGAGTGCGAGGGCGAGCCCATCGTCGTACCGAAGGAGCAGGTCGAGCGGGTCGTGCGGCACGGATGGGCGGTGACCGGGCACCAGGCCGTGGGGCTGCGGTGGCCCGCGGTCGTGGTGGTGCTGCCCGGCGATGCGACGCAGGCGTTGAGCCGGCCCTGGGTGTACTCGGCGTTCAGCCGCGGGGAGCGGCACCTGTCCGTGGTGCACGGGGCGGACGCGGCGCTCCCCCGCGCGGTGGCCGAGGTCCCCGCCAAGCCGCGGACGACGCGCCTGCAGGGGCTGGTCAGGGCCCAGGTTCCCGGAGCCTAGGCCCTGGTGCCACAAGCAGCAGGCGGCCGCCCCCGTCGGGAGCGGCCGCCTCGGCAGGTGCGGGGCCGTCAGCGCTCCGCCTCCTCCAGCGGCTCGTCCAGCTCCACGTCGTCGTCCACTTCCGGGTCCGGGTCGTCCTCGTCCAGCTCGTCGTCGAAGACGGCACTGACGTCGAACCGGCACACGACCTGCTGGGGGTCGGTCTGGTCGAACGGGGCCTCCAGCCATTCGCCCGGTTCCGACGGCTCGTCCGCGGCGGTGACCCAGAGCGTCGAGTCGCCCTCCTCCAGGCCGAACTCCTTGTGCCGGGAGGCGATTTCGTCGGGTTCGAACTCGCCGAAGAGGACGCCGAGCGCGGCGTGCACGCTGCTGCCCGCGCCGGTCGCCGACTCGGTGTCGATGTCCGGGTCCCCGTCGAGGTCGGCGACCCGGCCGGCCTGGGCGAGAAGACGCTGCGGCTCCACCACGGCGTAGTCGCGTCGGATCAGCACGCTCAGCGCGTTCGGCTCCTGCGGTCCGGTGTACGGCGGCAGCCCGTCGTCGCCGCCGGGGATCTCGAAGGGAGTGACCTCGTCGTAGCGGTCGTAGAGGAGCTCGTCGTACTCCTCGGCCGCGGCGGCGAGTTCGTTGAACGCTTCGTAGACGGCCGGGTCGTCCTCTCCCAACCTGCGCTCGACAGCCGCCAGGTGGCGGTCGAGCGCAGCCTTGACCGCCTCGGCGGCGGCGCGTACCTCGGCAGCGGTGGGCTGCGCAGCATCAGACATAGTGCAGACGCTATCCGTACCGGGGCTCTGCCCGCACAATAGATGCGATGCCGGAATACGAATTTGTCGACGTGTACGTACCGCGCGGGGTCTCCCGCAAGGACGCGACGCGACTGCTGACGGACCATGCCGAGTACGGACACTGGGAGTTGGACCGACTGAGCCTGCACCGCGACGGCAGTCGCCGGGTGCGTCTGCGGCGGCGGATCATCCGCCAGCTGCGGGCCACGTGGTGACCTGAACCTGACGGGTCGGGCCACGCAAACGGAGCGGGCCCCGCCGATGCGGGGCCCGCTCCGTTCGTACTGCCTGCTCGGCTCACGCCGTCATGCGGCCGCCTTCGACCGCCGGTAGAGCACCGCTCCGCCGAGCAGCGCACCCGCGGCCAGCGCACCCGCCGCGCCGATCGGCAGCTCGCTGCCGGTCATCGCGAGCTGGGACTCGCCCTTGGGCTTGGTGACGGTCTGCGTCCCCGGCTGGTTGGGAGTGTCCGCACTCGGCGCACCCGGCTTGTCCGGGTGGTGCCCGGCCGGGGTCGTCGGGTGGTGCGGCTTGCCCGGGGTGTGCGGCTTGCCCGGCTGGTGGGGCTTGCCCGGGGTGTGCGGCTTGCCCGGCTGGTGGGGTTTGCCGGGGCCGCTGGGTGGCGTGGTGGTGTGTCCGCCACCACCGGTGTTCGTGCACTCGTTGCCCGCGGTCGCGTTGCCGAGACCGACGACGTCGACCGAGTTGCCGCACACGTTCACCGGCACGTCGACCGGCAGCTGCACGTCGTTGCCCGAGCCGACGCCGGGTGAGTCGCCGGTGTGGCCCGTGGCCTGCGATCCGCCGCCGGACGGCTTGTGGTGCGAGCCGCCGCCGCCCTTGCCGGAACCCGAGGTGTTGGCGCAGCTGTTGCCGGCCGCCGGGTTGAGCAGCCCGATGACATTGACGGTGTTGCCGCACACATTGACCGGGACGTCCACGGGGAGCTGGACGGAGTTGCCGGACAGGACGCCCGGTGAGTCCGAAGAGCTGCCGTGCGCGCCCGAGTCCGCGTGCGCGTAGCCACCGGTGACGGCGAGCACGCCGGTCGCGGCCGCCACGGTGATCAGGCCTTTGCGCGTGACCTGTCGCATAGCTTTCCCTGCCTTAGAACTTTGCCTAAGTACCTTCTGGAAAGGCGCGGGACGTGGTGCCTCCGCGCCGAATGCCCGATCGGCCCCGGAGTGCATGGCGCGCACTCCGGGGCCGACGGACTCAGACCCTCAAGGGGTGAGGCACAACAACGTCAGCTGTTGGTGCAGGTGTTGCCGAAGGTGGGGTTCAGCAGCCCGATCACGGAGACCGTGTTGCCGCAGACGTTCACCGGCACGTGGATCGGCGCCTGAACGACGTTGCCCGACAGCACACCGGGGGACTTCACGGCGGCACCCTGGGCACCGGCGTCGGCAGCGGCGATGCCCGCGCCAGCGAGCACGAGACCACCAGTGGCAGCCGCAGCAGCGACGACCTTCTTGATCATTATTCCTCCTTGTTGGCAATGCAGTCCCAGCCGCGGACTGCACTCCCTGTAACGAGGAGAAAGTTATGGGGCTACGAGCGTATGGTTCCTTTCACTCTTTTCAGTCAAGTACGCACGTGCGGCCGATTGTTGGGATTTCAGGATGCGTCGATGAACCGGTCGAGCACCCGGACCCCGAACTTCAGTCCGTCGACCGGAACGCGCTCGTCCACGCCGTGGAACATGCCCGCGAAGTCGAGCTCGGGCGGCAACTGCAGCGGTGCGAAGCCGAAGTTGCGGATGCCGAGCTCCACGAAGGACTTGGCGTCGGTGCCGCCGGAGAGCATGTAGGGGATGGCCTTGCCGATCGGGTCCTCGGCCTCGATCGAGGACTTCATGGCCTCGACGAGCGCCCCGTCGAAGGTGGTCTCGACGGCCTTGTCGGCGTGCACGTCCTCGCGCTTGACCTTCGGGCCGAGGATCCGGTCCAGGTCGGTGAGGAACTCGTCCTCGTGTCCCGGCAGGAAGCGTCCGTCGATGTGCGCGGTGGCTTCACCCGGGATCACGTTCACCTTGTAACCGGCGCCCAGCTGCGTGGGGTTGGCGGTGTTGCTGAGCGTCGCGCCGATCAGCTTGGCGATGCCGCCGAGCCGGGCGAGGGTCGACTCCATGTCCTCGGGGTCGAGTTCGGTGCCGAGGGCGTCACCGAGTTCGTCGAGGAAGGCGCGGGTCGTCTTGGTGACGCGGACCGGGAACTCGTGGCGGCCGAGGCGGGCGACGGCCTCGGACAGCTCGGTGATCGCGTTGTCCCGGTGGATCATCGAGCCGTGCCCGGCGGTGCCGGCCACGCTCAGCTTCATCCAGTGCATGCCCTTCTCGGCGGTCTGCACGAGGTAGAGCCGGCGCTGCTCGCTCACGGTGAACGAGAACCCGCCGACCTCGCTGATCGCCTCGGTGACGCCGTCGAAGAGGTCCCGGTGGTTGTCGACGAGGTGGCGCGCACCCCACGTGCCGCCCGCCTCCTCGTCGGCGAGGAAGGCCAGGACGATGTCGCGCGGGGGCTTGCGGCCGCTGCGCAGCCGGTCCCGTACGACCGCGAGGGTCATCGCGTCCATGTCCTTCATGTCGACCGCGCCGCGGCCCCACACGCATCCGTCGGCGACCTCGCCGGAGAAGGGGTGGTGGGTCCAGTCCGCGGCGTTGGCCGGGACGACGTCGGTGTGGCCGTGGATGAGGAGCGCGGGCCGCGACGGGTCCTCGCCCTCGATGCGGGCCACGGTGGAGGCGCGGCCGGGGTGCGACTCGAAGATCTGGGGTTCGAGGCCGACCTCGGCGAGCTTCTCCGCGACCCACTCGGCGGCCTTGCGTTCACCGGGACCCGAGTGGTCGCCGTAATTGCTGGTGTCGATCTGGATCAGTTCGCGGCAGAGGTCGACGACCTCGTCCTGTCCGGAGGCGGCCCTGCCCGTGCTCGACTCACTCACGCTTGTTCCTCTCTCCCTGTGGATCCCCCTCATCCTCTCTCTCCGGGCGCCGACACCCAAGGGCGGGCACCGCTCGACACATGCCGTTCACAGCTCCGACCTGCGAGAAGGGGTCGTGATCGAACCACTCCGAAACCCTGGTAATGTTCTCTGTGTCGCCGCGGGAAACGCCCCGCAAGAAGGCGGCAGACACCTTGTCCGGGTGGCGGAATGGCAGACGCGCTAGCTTGAGGTGCTAGTGCCCTTTATCGGGCGTGGGGGTTCAAGTCCCCCCTCGGACACAGAGAAAGACCCCAGTTCATCTGGGGTCTTTTGCGTTGTCGGGGGTCGTGGTGCGGCGGTCGAAGACCAGGGGGCGGGCCGCGCGCAGAGCCGTGGTGAGGGCGCCGAGGAGAACGGCGTCGTCACCGGTGGCGGATGCCTCGACGCGGGGGCGCAGCGGGGTCAGTCGGTGCAGCGTTCCGGAGACAGTGGTCAGCAGGAGGTCGGCGCCGCGGCCCACTCCCCCGCCGAGCACGACGAGGTCGGGATCGAGGACCGCGGTGACGGAGGCGACGGCCAGGGCGAGGCGTTCGCCCTCCTGTCGTACGGCGGTGAGGGCTGCCGGGTCGCCGGTGCGGGCGGCGTCGAAGACGCGCTTGGCGGTGAGGGGGCCCGCCAGGCCCGCGGTGCGGGCGGCGCGGACCACGGCGTCGGCGGAGACCGCGTCCTCGAGCAGGCCGCGGCGGGGGGCGGTGCCCTTGTCGGGTACGCCGTCCAGGGGCAGGAAGCCGATCTCGCCCGCGGCGCCGTGCGCGCCGAGGAACAGTTCGCCGTCGGCGACGACGCCCATGCCGAGGCCGGTGCCGATGAGGACGTACACGAACAGGCGGCTGCCCGCGCCCGCGCCGAAGGCGTATTCGCCGAGGGCCGCGAGGTTGGCGTCGTTGTGGACGGACAGCGGGGTGCCGAGGCTCTCGCGCATCCGCTCGACGAGCCCGGCGCGGCCCCAGCCGGGGAGGTTGACGGCGTAGCGGACGCGGCCGGTGGTGCGGTCGAAGACGCCGGGGGTGCCGACGGCCGTGTGCACGATGTCGGCGGGGGCCAACTCGGCTTCCGCGAGGGCCTGTTCGGCGCAGGTGACGGCGGCGTCGGCGACCGTGGTGGCGCCGCGGCCCCGGTTGCGTACCTCCGTACGGGAGACGATGGCGCCGGACAGGTCGGCGACCGCGGTGCGCAGCCGGGCGCGGCCGATGTCGATGCCGAGGACGTGGCCCGCCTTCGGGTCGGGTTCGTACAGGACGGCGACGCGGCCGCGGCTCTGGGCGTGGGTGCCGGCCTCGCGGACGAGGCCGGCGCGTTCCAGGGCGGCGAGGGCGGAGGAGACGGTGGGCTTGGACAGGCCGCTGTCGCGGGCGAGTTGGGCTCGGGAGGCGGGACCCTGGGTGCGTAAGCGCTCCAGGAGGAGCCATTCGTTGTTGCTGCGCAGGCGCGTGCGGTTCCAGGGGGGTGTCGTCACGAGGCGGGCCCCGGCGCGGTGACGTGGCAGGCGACGGTATGGCCCGTGCCGACCGGTTGCAGGGTCGGGGTGACGCGGTGGCAGAGGTCGGTGGCGAGCGGGCAGCGGGTGCGGAAGCGGCAGCTCGGGGTGGGGTCGATGACGACGGGCGGGTCGCTCTTGGCGGCGGCCGCGTCGCCATCGAGAAGGGCGCGGGGGGCGCGCGGGTCGGGGACGGCGGACAGGAGGAGGTCGGTGTAGGGGTGGCGGGGTGCGGCGAGGATGTCCTCGGTGGGGCCGGTCTCGACGACGTGGCCGCCGTACATGACGGCGATGCGGTCGGAGAGGTAGCGGGCGCCGGCGATGTCGTGGGTGATGTAGAGGAGGGAGACGCCTTCGGTCTCGCGCAGGTCTGCCATGACGTTGAGGAGGCCGATGCGGATGGAGACGTCGAGCATGGAGACCGGCTCGTCGGCGAGGATCAGTTTCGGGCGGTGGGCGAGGGCCTGGGCGAAGCCGATGCGCTGGCGCTGGCCGCCGGAGAGTTCGTACGGGAAGCGGTTGAGGACTTCGGCGGCGGGGCTCAGGCCGACGGCCTCGACGACGCGTTCGGCCTCCGACTGCCGTGCGGCGCGGCCGAGTTCGGGGCGGTGGAGCGTGAGGGCGCGCAGGATGCCGTGGGAGACGCGGTAGGCGGGGTTGAGGGAGGAGAAGGGGTCCTGGAAGACCATCGGGACGGCGCCGCGGTAGGCGAGTTTCGCCCTGCGGCCGCGCTGGGCGCTCAACGGGCTTCCCTGGTAGCGGATTTCGCCGCGGGTCGGCTTGTGGACCTGGGCGACGAGGCGGGCGAGGGTGGACTTGCCGCTGCCGCTCTCGCCGACGAGGGCGACGATCTCGCGTTCGCCGATGGTCAGGTCGACGTCGTCGACGGCGTGCAGGACGCGGCGGGTGAGGCCGGTGCCGACCTTGAAGTGGCGGGTGAGACCGACCGTTTCGAGGAGTGCGCTCATCGGGCGGCCTCCGTCTCCGTGAGGTGCAGCAGACAGCGGGAGTGGGCGGCGCCGACCTCGTACAGGGCGGGCTCGGTGGTGTGGCACCGATCGTGTACGAGGGGACAGCGCGGGTTGAAGCGACAGCCGGCCGGGAGCGCGGCGAGGTCGGGCGGGCTGCCCGGGATGCCCTTGAGCGGGACGCGCGGGCCCCGGATGGAGGGGAACGCCTCGAGCAGGCCGCGGCTGTACGGGTGGGCCGGGTGGTCGAAGACGGTGCGGGTGGGGCCCTGCTCGACGACCTGGCCCGCGTACATGACGAGGAGCTGGTCGGAGAAGTGACTGACCAGGGACATGTCGTGGGTGACGAACACGACTGCGAAGCCGAGGAGTTGCTGGAGTTCCTTGATCTGGACCATGAGGGAGCGCTGGGCGACGACGTCGAGCGCGGAGGTCGGTTCGTCCATGATGACCAGGTCGGGGGTGAGCAGCAACGCCATGGCGATCATGGCGCGTTGGCGCATGCCGCCGGACAACTGGTGCGGGTAGCTGTGCAGATGGACCGGGTCGATGCCGACGAGGTCGAGGACTTCGACGGAGCGGGCGCGGATCTCCTCCTTCGTGTACGTGCCGTGCGCGGCCATCGCGTCCTTGTACTGGGCGGCGAGGGTGGTCACGGGGTTGAGGGCGTTCATGGCGGACTGGAGGACGACGGAGAAGTCGCGCCAGCGCAGGGCGTTGAGTTCGCGCTCGCTCATCGTGACGAGGTTCTCGCCGCGGAAGCGCACGGTGCCGCCGGTGATGCGGGCGGGCGGGTTGAGCAGGCTCGCGACGGCGAACATCAGGGTGGACTTGCCGCAGCCCGATTCGCCGACGACGGCCATGAACTCGCCCTTTTCGAGGGTGAGTTCGACGTGGTCGACGGCGGCCACCGGGCCGCGTGCGGTGTCGTAGGCGACGCTGAGGTCGGTGACGGCGAGGAGAGGTTCGGTCATGTCCGGCGCTTCTTTCGTACGGGACGCAGGGCCGGGTTGCCGATCTCGTCGAAGGCGTAGTTGACGAGGGCGAACGCGACGCCGAGCAGGGCGACGCAGAGTCCGGGGGCCAGCGACCACAGCGGGGTGCCGGTCTGCAGGGCCTGCTGGTTCTGGGCCCAGTAGAGCATCGTGCCCCAGCTCTGGGAGTTGGGGTCGCCGAGGCCGAGGAACTGCAGGCCCGCCGCGCTGAGGACCGAGTACAGGGCCGCGCCGAGGAAGTTGGCGACGATCAGGGACGTCATCGTCGGCAGGACTTCGCAGACGATGACGTACGAGCGTCGCTCGCCGCGGGCCCTGGCCGATTCGAGGAACTCCCGGTTGCGCAGGGACAGGGCCTGGGCGCGCATCTGGTTGGCGCCGTAGGACCAGCCGGTGAGGACGAGGACGGCGAGGATCACCGTGAGGGAGCCCTTGCCCGCGTACTTGGCGAGGATGATCACGAGGGGGAACGCGGGGATGACGAGGACGACGTTCGTGAGGAGGGACAGGAGGTCGTCGGCGAGGCCGCCGAGGTAGGCGGCGGAGACGCCGATCAGGACGGACAGGACGGTGGCGAGGGCCCCGGCCACGACCGCGATGACCAGTGACTCCCTTGTTCCGTAGATGAGTTGGGAGTAGATGTCCTGGCCGAGGCCTGTGGTGCCGAGGAGGTGTGACGTGGAGATGCCTTCTCGGGGTGGGTAGTTGAGCTGGTCGGGGTGGTCCACCGAGGTGAACATCCCCGGGAAGGCGGCGATGAGGGTGAACAGGAGGAGGATCCCGAGGCCTGTCATCGCCTTGGGGTTGCTCTTGACGGCCCGTAGGAGACCTGAGCCGGCTCGGGTGCGTGAGGCTGCTGTGTCGGGCGGGGGTGTGGTGACGGCGGTAGTAGAGGTCATCGGTGGGTTCCTTCGCCCAGGCGCCGTAGGGGTTCCGATACGTCGGCGAGTACGGATTCGTCGTGGCTGGTCGCGCAGTTCCTCGCGCCCCTAGGAAGTCATCCCTTGGCCCTGGCTCTCGGGTCGAGCCAAACAGTCGCTATGTCCACCGCCAGGAGTGCCACCAGCACCGCCGCCGTGAACAGCATGAACAGGGCCTGCATCAGCGGGTAGTCGACGTTCTGGACCGCGTTGTAGAGGAGGTAGCCGACGCCGGGGTAGTTGAAGACGTACTCGATGAGGATCGCGCCCGAGATGACGAAGCCGAGGGACATGGCGAAGCCGGCCAGGTTGGGCAGGACCGCGTTGCGGGCCGCGTAGGCGTACATGATGCGGCGGTTGCCGAGGCCCTTGGCGCGGGCCATGCGGACGTAGTCCTCGGCCAGGGTCGTGATCATGTTGTTGCGCATGGTCAGGATCCAGCCGCCGATCGTCGTGATGAGGAGCGTGGCCGCGGGGAGGATCGCGTGGGTCAGGACGCTGCCGACGAAGCCCGGGGAGAAGCCGGGGACGAGTGAGGTGTCGTAGTTGAAGTTGGCGGGGAGCAGGCCGTCGGTGCCCTGGGAGAAGACGAGGATGAGGAGCAGGCCTACCCAGAAGTAGGGCAGCGCCGAGGTGACGACGAAGACCGGGGGCAGGATCGCGTCGAGGGCGCTGCCGCGGCGCCAGCCCGCGACGGTCCCGATGAGCGTGCCGAGCACGAACGCCAGGACCGTGGTGACGCCGACCAGGCCGAGCGTCCAGGGCAGGGCGCCGCCGATCAGCTTGGTGACGGGCTCGCCGAGGGACTGGCCGATCGAGCGGCCCCAGTCGCCGGTGAACATGTGGCCCAGGTAGTTCACGTACTGGACGGCCACGTTCTCGTGCGGTGTGAAGCCGAACGACGTCAGCATCTGCTCCAGGGAGTCCCGGGAGACCCGGCCGCGGGTGCGCACGGTGAGTGCGTCGACCGGGTCGCCCGGCATGAAGCGCGGGATGAAGAAGTTCAGGGTCAGGGCCACCCAGAGCGTCAGGACGAAGAAGCCGAGGCGGCGCAGGATGAAGCGCACGGGTCACCGCCTACTGGGCCGACTTGGAGTACAGGTGGGTGAGGACCTGGCCGGTGTCGGGCCAGGTGTACGCGGAGGGCTGGGCGTAGGGGTTGTCCTGTGTGGGCCAGCCGTCGATGTCCTTGGTGTTGTACTGGAACCAGTTGACCGACTCGACGACGGGGATCACCGGGACGTCGTCGACCATGTACGTCGCGACCTCCTTGACGATCTCGGTCTGCCGGGTCTCGTTCGCCGACGCGTACTCGTTGAGGAGCTGGTCGACCTTGGGGTTCTTGTAGCGCTCCCAGTTGGTGGAGGCGTTCTTGCCGAGCGGCGCGGTGTTCGCGGAGTGCAGCATCTGGCGCAGTTCGTAGTACGGGGTGGGGCCGCTGGACTGCTGGGCGTAGTACGCGAGGTCGTAGTCGCCGGTGTAGAGCTTGCCGACCATGGTCTGCTGGGCGAGGTCCTGGACCTGGAGGTCGATGCCGACGGCGGCGAGGTCCTGCTTGATGACCTTGAGCGAGGCGTCCCAGTCGGTGTACCCGGTGATCGTGATGATCTTGAGCTTGAGCGGCTTGCCCGGTGAGTAGCCGAGGTCGGACATGAGCGCCCGCGCGCGGCCCGGGTCCGGCTTGTCGAAGCCGCCCTCCTTGACCGTCTTCGCGTCGTAGTACTTGTCGAAGGTCGGCGTGACGATGCCCGACTGGTTCGCGGCGGGCTCCTGCCCGCCCACGCCGATCTTGGAGACCTTCTCGCGGTCGATGGCGTACGAGATCGCCTGGCGGACCTTGAGGTTACTGGTCATCTTGTGGGACGGGTCGAGGTTCGGGTGGATGCTGACGTTCAGGACGGGCGGCGACCAGGTGTGGTTGTCGGGCGACTTGTCCAGGTAGAACTGCTTGATGCCCGGGATGAACTGGCTGCCCCACTGCGCCTTGCCGTTGGCGAGGTCGAGGTTGGCGGGGCCGTTGTCAAGGTAGGCCGGGTACTCGACCTTCTGTATGTACGGCTTGCCGGGCTGCCAGTAGCCGGGGTTGGCCGTGTACTGGATGTTGTTGGGCGTGCAGGGGTCGACCTTGAACGGGCCGGTGCCGACGGGCTTCTTGTCGACCCAGGTCTCGGGGTGTTCGGCCGCGGCGCCGGTGCCGAAGACGTGCTCGGGGACGATGGCGACCTGGTGCGCGAAGGCGTAGAAGTACGGCTGCGCCGCCTGCTTGAACTTCAGGGTGACCTGGTCGCCGGAGGCGGTGACGGACTGGAGCCCGGCCGTGGTCCACAGCGCGTACAGGTCGGTGGCCGGGGCCTTCTTCATCAGGTTGAAGGTGAAGGCGACGTCCTTGGCGGTGAAGGGCTGTCCGTCGTTCCACTTCACGCCGGAGCGGACCGTGAAGTCGATCTGCGTCTTGTCGGCGTTCCACTTGTAGCTCTTGGCGAGCATCGGCGTCTCGGCCGCGTCCTTGAGGGTGTTGACGAAGACCAGCGGCTCGTAGACGAAGCCGATGGAGGTGTTGTAGACGGCCGGGTTGAACGGGTTGAAGTTGCACGGCCAGGTCTGTCCCGCCGTGTTGGCGATGGTGACCGTGCCGCCCTTCTTCTTCGGGCCGCTGCTCTGTGCGGAGTCGGTGCCTTGGCCGCCACCGGAGTCCTTGTGCTTCGTCTCGGAGCAGGCCGTGGCGGCGAGTCCGAGGATCAGTGCGGTGGCGAGGATGCGCGTGGGCCTCATTCCAGCCAGTCCCTTCGGGTCCTGGTGCGTCAGATACGGGTGCGCGCGGCCTCGACGGCCAGCGCGAGTGCCCCGAGCAGGGGCGCGTCGTACGGATGCGCGGCGGGTACGAGCTGGGGCGGATAGGGCACGGCCGCGTCGAGGGCGGCGCGCAGCGGGTCGTGCAGCGCGTCCCAGGAGCGGACCATGCCGCCGCCGACGACGATCCGCTCGGGATCGACGGCGATGGTGAGGTTGACGAGGTGGAAGGCGAGCTCGTCGAGCAACTCGCCGATGTGGTCGGCGAGTTGGGTCGAGCCGTGGGCGGCGGCGCGGGTGAGTGCCTTGCCGCTGACGGCCTCTTCCAGCGGGGTGTGGTCGGTGCGGCCCACGTCCTGGAGGGAGCGCAGGTTGTAGCCGATCTCGCCGGAGGCGCCGTTCCGGCCGGTGAGGACCGTGCCGCCGACGACGAGGGCGACGGCGAGTCCGGTGCCGAGGTTGAGGTAGAGGCCGGGGTCGCAGCCCCGCAGCGCGCCCGCGTCGTACTCGTGGCGGGCGGCGGCCTTCACGTCGGTGGCCAGGCGCAGCTCCGACTCCGGGAAGGCCAGGGCGAGTTCACGGCCGAGGGCGAGGTCTTCCCAGCCGGGGATGTTCGGGGCGAGCGCGACGCCCTCGTTGCCGGGGATGCCGATGGTGGAGACGCCGACGGCGACCGGTTCGCGGCCGTCGAGGAGGGTGCGGGCGGCGTCCACGGCGCGCTTGAGTCCTGCGTGGGCGCCGTGTTCCGCCGCGGTTTCGACGGTGAGGTCGTGGAGCCTGGTGCCGTGCGGGTCGGCGACGGTCAGAGCCGTCTTGGTGCCGCCGAAGTCGAGAGCGAGGACGACGGGCGTGGCGGGGGGCACGTTCACATGGAGCTCCTCACGCGGGTGGGAGGCGCCAGTAAAGTTACGTAACTATATGAGCGACCGCCGCTGTGCGTAAGTCCTCGGTGAGGACCCGTCGTTCACTCGGGCGGTTTGTCGATGAGAGGGATTTCTGTGCGGCGTCAGCGCGGTGGTGGGCGGGATGCCCGCTGGTGGTTCACGTGCGGCGGGATCGCGTTCGGGGCCCTGTTCCTGGGGATCGGGCTGTTGCTCGGCGGGTCGTCCGCCTCGATGGTGAGCGGCGGCGAGCACGCCCGGGGCATCGTGGTCGACCTGGAGTGGAGCGCGGGGAGCGATCCGGTCGCGCACCCGGTGGTCGCGTTCACCCCGGCCGGCGGCGAGCCGGTGCGCTTCACGAGCTCGATGGGGTCGAGCCCGCCCGCGTACGACCTGGGCGAGCGCGTCGACGTGCTCTACCGGGCCGATGATCCCGGGGACGCGCAGATCGACGGGTTCGTCTCGCTGTGGCTGCTGCCGCTGGTCTTCGGCGGGGCCGGTCTGGTGATCCTCGTGATCGCGCTCGCCTTCGCCGTGGCGCGGCGCAGGCGGTCCCGGGCGGTGCCCGGCGGGTCCGTGGCGTCCGACGTGTCCGACGTGTCCGACGCACCGGTCGTGCTCACGAAGAGGTAGTTCGGCGAGCAGGACGTGCAGGAGCCCCCGGCCGGACGGCCGGGGGCTCCTGCACCATCAGTGCCGTGCGGTGCGGCTCAGCCGGTGAAGCCGGCCGTGATCTTCGTGAACTGCCAGTTGTCCTGGGCGATGCCGGAGCAGTTCTCGGCGACGCCGCCGCCCGCGCACGGCCGGTCGCGGTTGACCGACCAGAAGGCGAGGCGGGCGAGGTGCTTGCTGTTCGCCCAGTCCTTGATCTGGGTCCAGATGGCGGGCGTGGTGATCTCGCTCTGGTCGCTGACGCCGTTCATGCCGGAGATGCCCATGTGGGCGTACGCGGTGGCGTCGTCCCAGCCGTAGACCGACTTGAGCTTGGTCTTCAGGCCCTCTGCCGCATTCACGGTGTTGCCGTACATGTCGCTGCCGCCGCCGAAGTCGAACGGCATGATCGTGAAGACGTCGATGCCCGCGTCCAGGGCCTTGGCCTGCTCGATGAGGCGGTTGCCGTAGTACGTCGGTCCGGTGGTGGCCGTGCCGAAGGTGAGGATGGTCCGCAGACCCGGGTTGTTCGCCTTGACGATCTTCAGGGCGCCCAGGATGCGGTCCTGCACGGCGGTGTTCTCGAACTCGTCGCTGTTCTCGATGTCGACGTCGATCGCCTTGAGCCCGTACGCGTCGATGACCTTCTGGTACGCGCCCGCGAGCGCCTGCGGGGTCGAGCAGTTGGGGCCGAGCTTGTTGCCGCTCCAGCCGCCGATGGAGGGGACGATGTCGCCGCCCGCGGAGCGGATGGCGTTGATCGCGGTCTGGTCCTGGCCGCCGGTGAGCGGACGCGCACCGTCCCAGGCCGGGTTGCAGCCGCCGGAGGACAGGATGAACGCCATGGTGAACCACTTGACGCCGGTGGCGCTCATGACGGTGGACGGGCTCGGCGGATCGCCCCAGCCGGTGTAGAAGTACGGGGCGGCCTGCTTGAAGCCGGTGGGCGGGGTGCCCGCGTTCGTGGTCACGGAGACGGCGTTCGAGGCGGGTGAGCTGTTGCCCGCCGCGTCATGGGCCTTGACCGTGAAGCTGTACGCGGTGGAGGGCGAGAGCCCGGAGACGGTGGCCGAAGTCCCGCTCACCGTAAGGAGCTTGTTGCTGCCGCCGGAGTAGATGTCGTACCCGGTGACACCGACGTTGTCGCTCGACGCGCCCCAGGACAGGGAGACGCTGGAGGACGTCTTGCCGGTGGAGGTCAGGTTCGTGGGCGCGGTCGGTGCCTGGGTGTCGCCGGGGTTGCCGCCGGGTCCGTCGAGGCTGATGTCGTCCGCGTAGTAGGTGCCCTGCGCGTACCAGCCCTGGGTGTAGATCGTGGCGCTGGTCTGGCTCGCGCCGGTGGTGAACTTCACCGTCAACTGGCTGTACGAGGACGGGGACTGGGTCCAGGTGGAGGCGCCGCCGTCGACGCCGAGGTAGACGTAGTTGCCGCGCAGCCAGCCGGAGAGCGTGTAGGCGGTGTTCGGCTGGACGGCGACGGTCTGGGTGCACTTGGCGTTGTCGCTGGAGGTGGCCGCTCCGGCCAGGGCCTTGGTGCCGCCGTGGACCGGGGTGGAGACGACGGAGCCGAGGTTGCCCGAGCAGGTCCAGGGGCCGAGCGAGCCCGATTCGAAGCCGGGGTTGGACAGGACGTTGGCCGCCTGGGCCGTGCCGGGGAGGGCGACGGCGCCGGCGAGGGCGAGCGCGGCCGCGGCGACGAGGCCGAGAAGGCGGGGTCTTCCCCGGCGGGGACTGCTGTGGTGTGGGGACACGCGAACTCCCGTGGCGGTAGGGGGATTTGGGGGTGTGCGTGGAGCGTGTCGTTCCTGTGGCCCTCATAAGTTGGTATGGACCAATGCGGTTGTCAAGGTGGTCCGCCGGACTGCGCTGCACCGCCGCTGGGGCGCGTGATGCAATGGGGGCCACAGAGCGGATGCGGGGTGGAGTGCGGCGTGGTGACGAACGGTGGGCCCGGCACGGAGGGCATACGTCCCCTGGAGGACGGCGACCCGCGGGCGGCGGGTGCCTACCGGCTTGTGGCGCGGCTCGGCTCCGGCGGCATGGGCCGGGTCTACCTGTCGTACACGCCGGGCGGGCGGGCGGTCGCCGTCAAGGTGATCAGGCCCGAGCTCGCGGAGGACCCCGAGTTCCGGCGCCGCTTCCGCGCGGAGGTCACGGCCGCGAGCCGGGTGCACGGGCTGTACACGGCGCCGGTCGTGGACAGCGACACCGAGGGGTCGATGCCGTGGTGCGCGACCGCGTACGTGCCCGGTCCCTCGCTCGCCGAGGCGGTGCGGGAGCACGGGCCGCTGCCGGTCGACACGGTGCTGAAGCTGATCGCCGGGGTGGCCGAGGCGCTGCAGGCGGTGCACGCGGCGGGCATCGTGCACCGTGACCTGAAACCGTCGAACGTGCTGCTCGCCGCCGACGGCCCCCGCGTCATCGACTTCGGCGTCGCACGGGCCTGTGACGCGACGTCGGTGACGCAGAGCGGCACGGCCGTGGGCACGGTGGCGTACATGGCGCCCGAGCAGGTGCTCGGCGGCGAGGCGTCGGGCTCGGCGGACGTGTTCGCGCTGGGTCAGACGGCGGTGTTCGCGGCGACCGGGCGCGGGGCGTTCGGCGAGGGCGATCCGCACGCGGTGCTGTACCGGGTCGTCCACAAGGAGCCCGATCTCGGCCACGTGCCGTACGAATTGCGGGACTTGATCGCCCGCTGCCTGCGCAAGCCCGCCACCGAACGGCCGTCCGTCGCGGACGTCATCCGTACGGTGCAGGTCGCCCGCGAGGCGCGCGGCCTCGACTCGGGGGCGTGGCTGCCGGGCGAGCTGGTGGCGGGGATCGCGGCGCGCGCCGAGGGGGCGCGGATCGTGGGGGCTGCGCCCACGGATGCCGGTCGAGTGGCGCCGCCCGCGGGCGAGTTCGGGCCGCCTCCGGCCTCCGGGTCGCATGCCTCGCTGCCCGGGCCGTTCGTGCTGGGGCAGCAGGCGTACGCGGCCACTCCCCCGCCCGCGCCCGCCCGTCGTACGCGGCGGCCGCGGGTCTGGCTGCTCGCCGCTGCCGCCGTGGCGTTGGTCGCGTGCGGGGCGGGTGTGGCCCTGTTCCTCGCGCCCGGGGACGCGAAGACGGACGAGAAGGCCGACGCCCCGGCGCAGAGCCGGTCGGCCGCGGCGCCCGGGGCGGCGAGCGCGTTCCCGTCGGCCTCGAAGTCGGCCTCCCCCAGCGCCTCCAAGAAGCCGAAGCCGTCCAAGTCGGCTGCCGCGCCCGGCACTTCGCGCCCCGCGGCGCCGACGACCTCCGCGCCCCCGGCCGCCACCACGAGCAGGCCGGCGACTCCGACGACGCCCGCCCCGTCGACGTACGGCGGCATCGTGATGACGAAGAGCCACGACCTGTATCTGGCGGACAGGCCGGTGCGGGCCAAGGCGGACGACGGGCGGTCGAACGAGGACCTGACCTACGCCGTCTACAGCTCGGGCGCGGTGCTCGCGCCCGGTACGACGTCGGGCAGTTCGCTGGCGCTGCTGCCCGCGGGCCGCGTGGGCGGGCTCGACGCGTGCCGTGCCGCGACCGGCTACAAGACGTACATCTGGGTCAAGGACCTCACGGTCGGCCAGCAGATGTGCGTGATCAGCGGGACGGGACACGTGGGCCTGGTGACGTACCGCGGAGGCCGTACGGGCGACGCCCCGTCCGTGACCCTCGACGTGAAGGTCTGGCGGGGCGCCGCCTGAAGTGCCGTGCGAGGGGCCTTACTTCTTCTCGACCGCGTGGCCGCCGAACTGGTTGCGCAGTGCGGCGATCATCTTCATCTGCGGCGAGTCGTCCTGGCGGGACGAGAAGCGGGCGAAGAGGGACGCCGTGATCGCGGGCAGCGGGACCGCGTGGTCGATGGCGGCCTCGACGGTCCAGCGGCCCTCGCCGGAGTCCTGCGCGAAGCCGCGCAGGTCGGTCAGGTGCTCGTCGTCGTCCAGGGCGTTGACGGCCAGGTCGAGCAGCCAGGAGCGGATGACCGTGCCCTCCTGCCAGGAGCGGAAGACCTCGCGCACGTCGGTCACCGAGTCGGCGGCCTCGAGCAGCTCCCAGCCCTCGGCGTAGGCCTGCATCATGGCGTACTCGATGCCGTTGTGAACCATCTTGGAGAAGTGGCCCGCGCCGACCTTGCCGGCGTGGACGTAGCCGAAGTCGCCCTCGGGCTTGAGCGCGTCGAAGACCGGCTTGACGCGGGCGATGTGCTCGTCGGCGCCGCCGACCATCAGGGCGTAGCCGTTCTGCAGGCCCCAGACGCCGCCGGAGACACCGGCGTCGACGAAGCCGATGCCGCGCTCGGCGAGCTCGGCGGCGTGCTTCTCGTCGTCGGTCCAGCGGGAGTTGCCGCCGTCGACGACGATGTCGCCCTCGGACAGGAGCCCCTTGAGCTCGTCGACCGTCGACTGGGTCGCGGCACCCGCCGGGACCATCACCCAGACCACGCGCGGGCCTTCGAGCTTCTCGACGAGTTCGGCGAGGGAGGCGACGTCGGAGACCTCGGGGTTGCGGTCGTAGCCGATGACGTCGTGGCCCGCGCGGCGGATGCGCTCGCGCATGTTGCCGCCCATCTTGCCGAGACCGATGAGACCGAGCTGCATGTCAGTTCACTTACCTTCAGTGCTAGTCGAAGCGGTGCTAATCGAAGCAGTGCTAGTCGAAGCTGTGCTAGTTGCGGCCGCGCAGCGCGCGGTACGTGGCGACGAGGGACTGGGTGGAGGCGTCGAGGCCGGGGACCTGGGCGCCTTCCGTGAGGGCGGGCTCGACGCGCTTGGCGAGGACCTTGCCGAGCTCGACGCCCCACTGGTCGAAGGAGTCGACGTTCCAGATCGCGCCCTGGACGAACACCTTCTGCTCGTAGAGCGCGATGAGCTGGCCGAGGACCGAGGGGGTCAGTTCCTTGGCGAGGATCGTCGTCGTCGGGTGGTTGCCCTTGAACGTCTTGTGCGGGACGAGCTCCTCGGCCACGCCCTCGGCGCGCACCTCGTCGGGCGTCTTGCCGAACGCGAGGGCCTGACCCTGCGCGAACAGGTTGGCCATCAACAGGTCGTGCTGGCCCGCGAGTTCGGGGCTCAGCTCGTCGACCGGCTTCGCGAAGCCGATGAAGTCCGCCGGGATCAGCTTCGTGCCCTGGTGGATGAGCTGGTAGTAGGCGTGCTGGCCGTTCGTGCCGGGGGTGCCCCACACGACCGGGCCCGTCTGCCACTCCACGGGGCGGCCCTCACGGTCCACGGACTTGCCGTTGGACTCCATGTCGAGCTGCTGGAGGTACGCCGTGAACTTGGAGAGGTAGTGCGAGTACGGCAGCACCGCGTGCGACTGGGCGCCGTGGAAGTTGCCGTACCAGACGCCCAACAGGCCCATCAGGAGCGGGGCGTTGGCCTCGGCCGGTGCCGTGCGGAAGTGCTCGTCGACCAGGCGGAAGCCGTCGAGGAGCTCGCGGAAGCGGTCCGGGCCGATGGCGATCATGAGGGAGAGACCGATGGCCGAGTCGAAGGAGTAGCGGCCGCCGACCCAGTCCCAGAACGCGAACATGTTGGCCGTGTCGATGCCGAAGTCCGCCACCTTCCCGGCGTTGGTCGACAGGGCGACGAAGTGCTTCGCCACCGCCGACTGGTCGCCGCCGAGGCCCGCGAGCAGCCAGGAGCGGGCCGCCGTCGCGTTGGTGATCGTCTCGATCGTCGTGAAGGTCTTCGACGCGATGATGAACAGCGTCTCGGCCGGGTCGAGGTCGCGGACGGCCTCGTGCAGGTCGGCGCCGTCCACGTTCGAGACGAAGCGGAACGTCAACTCCCGTGCGGTGTACGGGCGCAGGGCCTCGTACGCCATCGCGGGGCCGAGGTCGGAGCCGCCGATGCCGACGTTGACGACGTTGCGGATGCGCTTGCCGGTGTGGCCGGTCCACTCGCCGCTGCGGACGCGGTCGGCGAAGACGGCCATCTGGTCGAGGACGGCGTGCACCTTCGGCACGACGTTCTCGCCGTCGACCTCGATCACGGCGTCGGCGGGTGCGCGCAGGGCGGTGTGCAGCACCGCGCGGTCCTCCGTCGTGTTGATCTTCTCGCCGCGGAACATGGCGTCGCGCTGCCCGAACACGTCGGTGGCGGTGGCCAGTTCCTGGAGGAGGGCGAGCGTCTCGTCCGTGACCAGGTGCTTGGAGTAGTCGAGGTGCAGGTCGCCGACCTGGACGGTGTAGCGGTCCGCGCGACCGGGGTCGCCGGCGAACAGGTCCCGCAGGTGCGTGCCGTTGAACTTGGCGCGGTGGTCCTCCAGGGCGGTCCACTGCGGGCGGCGCGTCAACAGGGGGTTGGTGTCAGGCATGTTGAACGGACTCCTTGGAGGACGGTGCGCCGGAGGCGTCCCCGTGCAGCGCGACGGCGTACATCTCGTCGGCGTCGAGGCGGCGGAGCTCTTCGGCGATCAGCTCGGCGGTCGAGCGGACCTTCAGCGCGAGGGTGCGCTCCGGCTGACCGGGCAGGGTGAGGGTGGCGAGGGGGCCGTCGGGGCGGTCGATGCGGATCTCTCCGCCGGCCGTGCCGAGGCGGACCGCGGTGACGACGGGGCCCGCGGTCGTGACCCGCTCGACCTGGACGCCGAGCCGGGTGCCCAGCCAGCGCGCGAGCAGCTCGGCGCTGGGGTTGTCGGCCTCGGACTCGACGGCCGCGGAGATGACCTCGGCGCGGGCCTGGTCGAGGGCGGCGGCCAGCATGGAGCGCCACGGCGTGAGCCGGGTCCAGGCCAGGTCGGTGTCGCCTGGGGCGTAGGACGCGGCACGCCGGTCCAGGTCGCCGAGGGCGTCCTCGGCGGCGTACAGGTCGGTGATCCGGCGAGCGGCGAGGGCGCCGAGCGGGTCCTTGGAGGGCTCGTCCGGGGCGTCGGCCGGCCACCACACGACGACCGGGGCGTCGGGCAGCAGCAGCGGCAGGACGACCGAGTCGGCGTGCTTGCTGACTTCGCCGTACGTGCGCAGGACGACGGTCTCGCCGGTGCCCGCGTCAGAGCCGACCCTGACCTCCGCGTCGAGGCGGTTGCCCTGTCGGTCGCGCGGCGAGCGGGCGGTGCGCTTGATGACGACGAGGGTGCGCGAGGGGTGCTCGCGGGACGCTTCCTCGGCGGCCTTCACCGAGTCGTACGCGTTCTCCTCGTCGGTGACGATCACCATCGTGAGGACCATGCCCACGGCCGGGGTCCCGATGGCGCGGCGTCCTTCGACGAGCGCCTTGTTGATCTTGCTTGCCGTGGTGTCGGTCAGGTCGATCTTCATGGCCTGCGCCAGCTCCGTCCGTCTCGTGCGAGCATCTCGTCCGCTTCCTTCGGCCCCCAGCTGCCCGAGGCATACTGCGCCGGCCTTCCACTGCGGTCCCAGTGCGTCTCGACGGGGTCGAGGATGCGCCAGGACTCCTCGACCTCCTCCGTGCGCGGGAAGAGGTTCGCATCGCCCAGCAGCACGTCCAGGATCAGCCGCTCGTACGCCTCGGGGCTGGACTCCGTGAACGACTCGCCGTACGCGAAGTCCATGGACACGTCGCGGATCTCCATCGACGTACCCGGGACCTTGGATCCGAAGCGTACGGTCATGCCCTCGTCCGGCTGGACCCGGATGACGACCGCGTTCTGGCCGAGTTCCTCCGTCGCGGTGGAGTCGAACGGGGAGTGCGGCGCGCGCTGGAAGACGACCGCGATCTCGGTGACGCGGCGGCCCAGGCGCTTGCCGGTGCGCAGGTAGAACGGGACGCCCGCCCAGCGGCGGTTGTCGATCTCCAGCTTCACGGCCGCGTAGGTGTCGGTCTTGGAGGCCGGGTCGATGCCGTCCTCGTCGAGATAGCCCCTGACCTGCTCGCCGCCCTGCCAGCCCGCGGCGTACTGGGCGCGGACCGTGGACCGTTCGAGATCGGCCGGAAGTCGTACGGACTTCAGGACCTTGAGCTTCTCGTTGACCAGCGACTCGGCGTCGAACGCGGCCGGCTCCTCCATCGCCGTGAGGGCGAGGAGTTGCAGCAGGTGGTTCTGGATGACGTCGCGGGCGGCGCCGATGCCGTCGTAGTAGCCGGCGCGGCCGCCGATGCCGATGTCCTCGGCCATCGTGATCTGTACGTGGTCGACGTAACTCCGGTTCCAGATGGGCTCGTACATCTGGTTGGCGAAGCGGAGCGCCAGGATGTTCTGGACGGTCTCCTTGCCGAGGTAGTGGTCGATGCGGAAGACCTGCTCGGGCGCGAAGACGTCGTGCACGATGCGGTTGAGCTCGCGCGCCGACTCGGTGTCGTGGCCGAACGGCTTCTCGATGACGGCCCGGCGCCAGGACCCCTCGGGGGCGTCCGCGAGGCCGTGCTTCTTGAGCTGCTGGACGACCTTGGGGAAGAACTTCGGCGGTACGGAGAGGTAGAAGGCGTAGTTGCCGCTCGTGCCGCGCTTCTCGTCCAACTCGTCGACGGACTCGCGCAGTTGCTTGAACGCGGTGTCGTCGTCGAAGTCGCCGGGGATGAAGCGCATGCCCTCGGCGAGCTGCTGCCAGACCTCTTCGCGGAAGGGGGTGCGGGCGTGCTCGCGCACGGAGTCGTGGACGACCTGCGCGAAGTCCTGGTCCTCCCACTCGCGGCGGGCGAACCCGAGGAGCGAGAAGCCCGGCGGGAGCAGACCGCGGTTGGCGAGGTCGTAGACCGCCGGCATCAGCTTCTTGCGGGACAGGTCGCCGGTGACGCCGAAGATGACGAGCCCGGAGGGGCCCGCGACGCGCGGCAGACGGCGGTCGCGGGGGTCCCTCAGCGGGTTCTCCCAGTCGGCCGTCGGCAGGAGCGTGGTCACTTGGCCTCGCCGCCCTGGAGGCGGTCGGTGACGGTGGCGAGCAGGTCGTTCCAGGCGACGGCGAACTTGGCGACGCCCTCGTCCTCGAGCTGCTGGACGACCTCGTCGTAGGAGATGCCCTGCTGCTCGACGGCGGCGAGCTCTGCGCGGGAGGCCTCGTAGGTGCCGGTGACGGCGTCGCCGTGGATGTCGCCGTGGTCGGCGGTGGCCTTCAGCGTGCCCTCCGGCATGGTGTTGACCGTGCCCGGGGCGACGAGCTCGTCGACGTACAGGGTGTCCTTGTACGACGGGTCCTTGACGCCGGTCGAGGCCCACAGCGGGCGCTGCTTGTGGGCGCCGGCGGCCTCCAGCTTCGCGGCGCGCTCGGCGGCGAAGACCTGCTCGTACGCCTCGTACGCGAGACGGGCGTTGGCGAGGGCGGCCTTGCCCTTGAGGGACTTCGCCGCGTCGGTGCCGACCTTGTCGAGGCGCTTGTCGATCTCGGAGTCGACGCGCGAGACGAAGAAGGAGGCGACGGAGTGGATGGTGGAGAGGTCGATGCCGCGCTCGTGGGCCTTCTCCAGACCGGCCAGGTAGGCGTCCATGACGGCCTTGTAGCGGTCGAGGGAGAAGATCAGCGTCACGTTGACCGAGATGCCGAGGCCGATGACCTCGGTGATGGCCGGGAGGCCCGCGAGGGTCGCCGGGATCTTGATCATGACGTTCGGGCGGTCGACGAGCCAGAAGAGCTGCTTGGCCTCGGCGATCGTGGCCTCGGTCTCGTGGGCCAGGCGCGGGTCGACCTCGATGGAGACGCGGCCGTCGCGGCCGCCCGTGGCGTCGTACACGGGGCGCAGGATGTCGGCGGCGGCGCGGACGTCGGCCGTGGTCATCATGCGGACGGCCTCGTCGACGGTGACCTTGCGGACGGCCAGGTCGGCGAGCTGCTCCTCGTAGCCCTCGCCGGAGCCGATGGCGGCCTGGAAGATCGAGGGGTTCGTGGTGACGCCCACGACGTGACCGGTGGCGACGCTCTCGGCGAGGCTGCCGGACTCGATGCGCTTGCGGGACAGGTCGTCCAGCCAGATGGAAACGCCTTCGTCGGACAGGGCCTTGAGGGGCGACGGGGAGGTGGCGTTGCTCATGGTGTGCTTCATCTTCTTTCGGATACTGACTGCGGACTGACTTAAGCGCGTGCGGCGGCGAAAGCTTCCCGGGCCGTGGCAGCGACGTTCTCGGCGGTGAAGCCGAACTCCTGGAAGAGGACGTTCGCGTCGGCGGAGGCGCCGAAGTGCTCGAGGGAGACGATGCGTCCGGCGTCGCCGACGTAGCGGTACCAGGTCAGGCCGATGCCGGCCTCGACGGCAACACGGGCCTTGACGGCGGGCGGCAGGACGCTGTCCTTGTAGCTCTGCTCCTGCTCCTCGAACCACTCGACCGACGGCATCGACACGACGCGGGTCGCGACGCCCTCGGACTCCAGCTGCTCGCGCGCGGCGACCGCGAGCTGCACCTCGGAACCGGTGGCGATCAGGATGACGTCCGGGGTCTGCTTCGAGGCCTCGGCGAGGACGTAACCGCCCTTGGCCGCAAGCTCGTTGGCCTCGTAGGTGGGCACGCCCTGCCGGGTCAGCGCCAGGCCGTGCGGGGCCGGCTTGACCGAGCCGCGGCGCAGGATCTCGCGCCAGGCGATCGTGGTCTCGTTGGCGTCGGCCGGGCGGACGACGTTCAGGCCCGGGATGGCGCGCAGCGAGGCGAGGTGCTCGACGGGCTGGTGGGTCGGGCCGTCCTCGCCCAGGCCGATCGAGTCGTGCGTCCACACGTAGGTGACGGGCAGCTGCATGAGGGCCGACATGCGCACGGCGTTGCGCATGTAGTCGGAGAACACGAGGAACGTGCCGCCGTAGATGCGGGTGTTGCCGTGCAGCGCGATGCCGTTCATCTCGGCGGCCATCGAGAACTCGCGGATGCCGAAGTGGACGGTGCGGCCGTACGGGTCGGCCTCGGGCAGCGGGTTGCCGGCAGGAAGGAAGGAGCTGGTCTTGTCGATGGTCGTGTTGTTCGAGCCGGCCAAGTCGGCGGAGCCGCCCCAGAGTTCGGGGATGACCGGGCCGAGGGCCTGGAGCACCTTGCCGGACGCGGCGCGCGTGGCGACCTTGGCGCCGGTCTCGAAGGCGGGCAGCGCCTGCTCCCAGCCCTCGGGGAGGCGTCCGGCCACGATGCGGTCGAGGAGCTCGGAGCGCTCGGGGTTCTGGCCCCGCCACTCGGCGAGCTGCTTGTCCCAGGCGGCGTGCGCCTCGGCGCCGCGGTCCAGGGCCCGGCGGACGTGGGCGAACACGGCGTCCTCGACGATGAAGGACTGCTCGGGGTCGAAGCCGAGGGCGCGCTTGGTGGCGGCGATCTCGTCGGCGCCGAGCGCGGAGCCGTGGGAGGCCTCGGTGTTCTGCGCGTTCGGGGCGGGCCAGGCGATGATCGTGCGCATCGCGATGATCGAGGGGCGCGTCGTCTCGGCCTTGGCGGCGGCGAGGGCCTCGTACAAGGCCAAGACGTCGACGTCGCCGTTCTCCTGCGGGGTGATCCGCTGGACGTGCCAGCCGTACGCCTCGTAGCGCTTGAGGACGTCCTCGGAGAACGCGGTCGCCGTGTCGCCCTCGATGGAGATGTGGTTGTCGTCGTAGACGAAGACCAGGTTGCCGAGCTTCTGGTGCCCGGCCAGCGAGGAGGCCTCGGCGGAGACGCCCTCCTCCAGGTCGCCGTCGGAGACGATCGCCCAGATGGTGTGGTCGAAGGGGCTGGTGCCCTCGGCGGCCTCGGGGTCGAACAGGCCGCGCTCGTAGCGGGCGGCCATCGCCATGCCCACCGCGTTGGCAACTCCCTGTCCCAGCGGGCCCGTTGTGGTCTCGACGCCGGCGGTGTGCCCGTACTCGGGGTGGCCGGGCGTCTTCGACCCCTGCGTGCGGAACGCCTTCAGGTCGTCGAGCTCCAGCTCGTACCCGGCGAGGAAGAGCTGCGTGTACAGGGTGAGGCTGGTGTGGCCGGGCGACAGGACGAAGCGGTCGCGGCCGGTCCACTCCGGGTCGGCCGGGTCGTGGCGCATGGCCTTCTGGAAGATCGTGTACGCGGCGGGGGCCAGGCTCATCGCCGTGCCGGGGTGTCCGTTGCCGACCTGCTGCACGGCATCGGCCGCCAGCAGGCGGGCGGTGTCGACGGCACGCTGGTCGAGTTCGGTCCACTCGAACGGGGCGAGTGCGGTGTCGGGTCGCTGCGTGCTCATCGCTGAGACACTCCTTCGGCGTTTTGCTCGGTCTTTACGGTGGTCCGGTACTGATGCCCGACGCGAACGCCGGGATCCGGGCCCTCGGTCATCGGCCCACCGCCGAAAGGCAGGTGCACCTCGGGCCGAAAGTCCCTGGTCGAACCACCTACGAACTTAAAGGTCATACTTTTGAGGAGGTAGGTGCGCCCGTGCCAGCGTTCGGTGAAAATGGGACACCTGACAGAAGCGAAGTCGGTTTTGGCCAAGGAAAGTGGATGACGGAGCAGGGCGGTGCGCATCCGAGCGCACATCTGGGTGCGCTCCCCGCAGATCGAGCGCACATCCGGACCTACCCCTTCGACCCGAGCGCGAGCGTCTCCGGGGTGGGGATACAGGTCGGCCCGATGGGGACGGAAGGCCCGTGGGCGGGAGGCGTCGGCCTCTCGCGGCGCGTGCACCGCATCGACTTCCACGTCCTGCTGTTCTTCCGCGAGGGCCCGGTCCACCACATGGTCGACTTCACGGAGTACGAGGTCGGGGCGGGCGACATCCTGTGGATCCGCCCGGGTCAGGTGCACGGCTTCTCGTCGACGGAGCGGTACGTGGGCACGGCCCTGACGATGCAGCCCGGGTTCCTGCCGCGCGCGATCGTCGAGGCGACCGGCATGTACCGCTACGACCGGCCGCCGCTGCTCCACCCCGGCGAGGCCGAACTCGGGGCGCTCGACGCCTCGTTGGCACAGCTGAACCGCGAGTACCTGGACACGACGCTGCCGCTGAGCCTGCACACCTCGGTCCTGCGGCACGCGTTGACGGCGTTCATGCTGCGCGTCGCGCACGTCTCCGCGCAGGCGGCGGCGGACGAGTGCAGGCCGCAGCCCGACACGACGTTCACCCGCTTCCGCACCGCGGTCGAGCAGGGCTTCACGACGAACCACAGCGTGAGCGCGTACGCGGACGAACTCGGCTACTCGCGCCGCACGCTGGTCCGTGCCGTGCGGGCGGCGACGGGGCAGACACCGAAGGCGTTCATCGACCACCGGGTGGTCCTGGAGGCGAAGCGGCTGCTCGCCCACACCGAACTGCCGGTGGGCCGGATCGGCGCGGCCGTCGGCTTCGGGGACTCGGCGAACTTCTCGAAGTTCTTCCAGCAGCACGCGGGGGTGACACCGGCGGCGTTCCGGGCCGAGCAGGTCTGATCCGACCGGCCGGTAGGGTCGGGGCCATGGCACGCCCCGCCCCCACCACCTGCCCCTGCGGCCTGCCGCAGCCGTACGAGAGCTGCTGCGGCCGCTACCACTGCGGCACGGCCGCCGCGTCCACCGCCGAGGCCCTGATGCGCTCGCGGTACTGCGCCTTCACCCGGCGCGACGCCGCCTATCTGCTGCGGACCTGGCACCCGGACACGCGCCCGCCGGGCATCGACTTCGCGGACGCCCCCCGGTGGACCGGGCTGGAGATCGTGGAGACGGCCGACGGCTCCGCGTTCCACCAGCACGGCACCGTCACCTTCCGCGCCCACTTCGAGGGCGGCGTGCTGCACGAGCGCAGCCGGTTCGCGCGCCTCGACGGTGCGTGGGTGTACGTCGACGGCGACTTCATCGAGTAGCGCCCGCCAACTCCCCTTGTCCGTACGCCGGTTCAGGGCGCGAGGATGTCCAACTCCTGCAGCGCCCCGACCGTGATCTCCCGCGTGAGCGCCTCCGCGCGCTCCGCGTTGCCCTCCCGCACCGCCTCCGCGACCCGCACGTGCAGGGTGACCGCCGCCGGGTCCGGGTCCTCGAACATCACCTGGTGGTGGGTGCGGCCCGCCAGGACCTCGGCCACCAGGTCGCCGAGGTGGGCGAACATCTCGTTGCCCGACGCGTTCAGGACCACCCGGTGGAACTCGATGTCGTGGACGAGGTACGCCTCCAGCTGCCCGCCGCGCGAGGTGGCGACCATGCCGAGCGCGCACTCGGTGAGCGCCGCGCACTGCTCGGCCGTGGCGTGCCGTGCCGCGAGGCTCGCTGCGATGGGCTCGACCGCCGAGCGCAGGACCGTGAGCGAGCGCAGCTGACGCGGCCGGTCCGCGCCGGCCAGGCGCCAGCGGATGACCCGCGGGTCGTACACGTGCCACTCCCCGGCGGGCCGCACGGTGACGCCGACCCGGCGCCGCGACTCCACCAGGCTCATCGACTCCAGGACGCGGACCGCCTCGCGCATCACGGAGCGGGAGACCTCGTACTCCTTGGCCAGCTCGTCCGTGCGCAACACACTGCCCGCCGGGTACTCACCCGCGGTGATGGCGGGACCGAGGCTGTCCAGTACGCGGGCGTGCAGCCCCCGGTCCTTCGTGGTCATGGGCTCAGCGTACGCGGGAAGCAAAAGTCTGACTTTTAGATCACACCCTCTTGAATTTGTCAGACGTATTGGGTTTCAGTGACGGGACACAGCGATGTCGATGAAGACAGCGAGGCAGTACGCGATGAGCACCCCCCACGTCGTCGTGGTCATGGGCGTGGCAGGCACCGGCAAGACGACGATCGGTCCCCTGCTCGCCGAACGGCTCGGCGTTCCCTACGCCGAGGGCGACGACTTCCACCCCGCGGCCAACATCGCCAAGATGTCGACCGGCACCCCGCTCACGGACGAGGACCGCTGGCCCTGGCTCGATGCCATCGGCGAGTGGGCCCACGGCCGGGCCGGGCTCGGCGGGGTGGTCTCCAGCTCCGCGCTCAAGCGCGTCTACCGCGACCGGCTCCGCGCGGCCGCCCCCGGTCTCGTCTTCGTCCACCTCACCGGCAGCCGTGCCCTCATCGAGGACCGGATGTCCCACCGCGAGGGCCACTTCATGCCCACCGCGCTCCTCGACTCGCAGTTCGCCACGCTCCAGCCGCTCGCGGCGGACGAGGCGGGCGTCGACGTCGACGTGGCGGGCTCCCCGGAGGAGATCTCGGACCGGGCCGCCGCGGCCCTGGCCGCGCTCGACTCCGCCCCCGCACAGCAGTGACCCCGTCCCCCTCCCCGACCACGTACAAGGGATAAGACCGTGACCAGTCTCAGCGTCGAGATGCTGGCAGCGGACACCGTCGAGCCGATCACGTCCGCGGGCCATGCCCAACTCGGGATCGCCGTCCTCGCGGGCATCGCCGTCATCGTCCTGCTCATCACGAAGTTCAAGCTCCACGCCTTCCTGGCGCTCACCATCGGCTCGCTCGCGCTCGGCGCGTTCGCCGGGGCGCCGCTCGACAAGGTGATCACCAGCTTCAGCGGCGGACTCGGCTCGACCGTGGCCGGTGTGGGCGTCCTGATCGCGCTCGGCGCGATCCTCGGCAAGCTGCTCGCCGACTCCGGCGGCGCGGACCAGATCGTCGACACGATCCTCGCCAAGGCCGGGAAGTCCGGCGGCCGGGCGATGCCGTGGGCGATGGTCCTGATCGCCGCCGTGATCGGCCTTCCGCTGTTCTTCGAGGTCGGCATCGTCCTGCTGATCCCGGTCGTCCTGATGGTCGCCAAGCGCGGCAACTACTCGCTGATGCGCATCGGCATCCCGGCCCTCGCCGGCCTGTCGGTCATGCACGGCCTGATCCCGCCGCACCCCGGTCCGCTGGTCGCGATCGACGCGGTCGGCGCCAACCTGGGCATCACGCTCGCCCTCGGCATCCTCGTGGCCATCCCGACGGTGATCATTGCCGGTCCCGTGTTCTCCAAGTACGCCGCCAAGTGGGTCGACGTCCCGGCCCCCGACCGGATGATCCCGGCCCGCGCCACCGACGACCTGGAGAAGCGGCCCAGCTTCGGCGCCGCCGTGGCGACCATCCTGCTGCCGGTCGTCATGATGCTGGCCAAGGCCGTGGTCGACATCGTCGTGGACAACCCGGAGCACACCGTCCAGCGCACCTTCGACGTGATCGGCAACCCGCTGACCGCCCTCCTCGTGGCCGTCATCGTGGCCATGTTCACCCTCGGCCGCCCGGCCGGGTTCACCAAGGGCAAGCTGCAGGAGACCACCGAGAAGTCCCTCGCCCCGATCGCGGGCGTGCTCCTCATCGTCGGCGCGGGCGGCGGCTTCAAGCAGACGCTGATCGACTCCGGCGTCGGCCGGATGGTCCTGGACATCTCCAAGGACTGGAACATCTCCGCGCTGCTGCTCGCCTGGCTGATCGCCGTCGTGATCCGCCTGGCCACCGGCTCGGCGACCGTCGCGACCGTCTCGGCCGCCGGTCTGGTCGCGCCCCTCGCGGCGAACATGTCGGACACGCACACGGCGCTCCTGGTCCTCGCGATCGGCGCGGGCTCGCTGTTCTTCAGCCATGTCAACGACGCCGGGTTCTGGCTGGTCAAGGAGTACTTCGGGCTCAGCGTCGGGCAGACGGTCAAGACCTGGTCGATCATGGAGACGATCATCTCCGTGGTCGCGGGGGCCCTGGTCCTGCTGCTGTCGCTGGTCATCTAGCCCGCCCCCGTACGGAGGTACGTCGATGAGTCACCCCCTGTTCGACATCAGCGGCCGCACCGCCCTCGTCACCGGGTCGAGCCGCGGGATCGGGTTCGCCCTGGCCCGCGGCCTCCTGGAGGCCGGCTGCACGGTCGTCCTCAACGGCCGGGACGCCGAGCAACTGGACAAGGCCGCACGCGAGTTGGGCGGCGCCGTGCACACGGCGGCGTTCGACGTCACCGACGGCGCCGCCGTGGCCGCCGGGATCGCGGACGTCGAAGAGCGGGTCGGCCCGCTCGACATCCTCGTCAACAACGCGGGCATGCAACTGCGGGCCCCGCTCCTGGAGTTCGCCGACGCCGACTGGCACCGGATCCTGGACACCAATCTCACCAGCGCGTTCCTGGTGGCCCGCGAGGCCGCACGGGGCATGGTCGCCCGCGGCCACGGCAAGATCGTCAACATCTGTTCGCTGCAGAGCGAGGTGGTCCGCCCGGGCATCGCCCCGTACGCGGCCACCAAGGGCGCTCTGAAGATGCTCACCAAGGGCATGTGCGCCGACTGGGGCCCGTCGGGCGTCCAGGTCAACGGGCTCGGCCCCGGCTACATCGAGACCGAGCTGACCGAACCCCTCGTCCGCGACGAGGAGTTCAGCGCCTGGGTGCGCCGCCGCACGCCGGCCGGGCGATGGGGCCGCACGGAGGACCTGGTGGGCGGGGTGCTGTTCCTGGCCTCGCCCGCGGCGGACTTCGTCGGCGGCCAGATCCTGTACGTCGACGGCGGCATGACCAGCGTTCTGTGAGAGGGGCTCCCTGATGCTCGGCTGTGTGATCCACGGCGCCGGTGATCTGCGCGTCGACGAACTCCCCTCCCCCGCACCGGACTCCGGGCAGGCCCTGGTCGCCGTCCGGTTCGGCGGGGTGTGCGGGTCCGATCTGCACTACTGGCACCGCGGCGGCGTCGGCGACTTCCGGCTCAAGGAGCCGATGGTGCTCGGCCACGAGGTCGTCGGCACGGTCCTCGCGTACGGGCCCGGGGCCGCGGGGCCCCCGCCGGGCACCCCTGTCGCCGTGCACCCGGCGACGCCGTGCGGCGTCTGCCCCGAGTGCGTGGACGGGCGGCGCAACGTCTGCCGTGACACCCGCTACCTGGGCAGCGCGGCCCGCACGCCGCACGTCCAGGGCGGTTTCGCGGCCGAACTCGTCGTACCCGCCGACCAGTTGAGGGCGCTGCCCGAAGGGCTCCCGCTGGAGCGGGCCGCTCTCGCCGAGCCCCTCTCGGTGGCGCTGCACGCGGTGCGGCGGGCCGGGGACGTCGCCGGGCGGCACGTCCTGGTGACCGGCGCGGGCCCGATCGGCGCGCTCGTCGTCGCCGCGGCGAAGGCGGCCGGCGCGGCCCGGGTGACGGTGACCGATCTGCTGCCCAGGGCCCTGGAGTACGCGGCCGTCGCGGGCGCCGACATCCTCGTACGGGCCGACGATCCGGCCGATCCCGGGTGGCCGGACGAGGTGGACGTGGCGATCGAGGCGTCCGGGGTCGCGGCCGGGCTCGACACCTGTCTGCACCGGGTGCGGCGCGGCGGCACGGTGGTGCAGCTGGGGATGCTGCCGCCGGGGCAGAGCCCGTTCGCCGGGAACCTGGTGGTGAGCCGGGAAATCGAGCTGCGCGGGGCGTTCCGCTTCGACGCGGAGTTCGACGACGCTCTCGAACTGCTCGCCCGCACGCCCGCGCTCGCCGGTCTGGTCAGTGCCGTCGTCCCGGTGGGCGACGCGGTGCGGGCCTTCGAGCTGGCCGCCGACCGTTCGCGGTCCTGCAAGGTCCTGCTGGACTTCGGCACGTAGGTGCGCGCGGCCCTGGAAGCGGGCATCAGCTTCTTCGACACGTCACTGGAGCCATTCTCCGTGCTCGCGCTCGGCCCACTCCCGCCGTACGAATCCGGTGCGCATGCCCCTGCGGGCCTCGGGATCCCCGTACGCCATGCCGATGTGCCCCGCGAGGACGATGCCGAGGGCGAGCGCCAGCCAGTCGTGCACGAAGGTGGAGCCGGTGCGCCAGGCCAGCGGCGCGAGATGCGTGAACCACATGAGCAGTCCGGTGCCGAGCATGACGAGCACGGCACCGGCGAGCCAGGCCGCCCACAGCTTCTGCCCGGCGTTGAACTTGCCCGCCGGGCGGCCCGGTTGACGGCGTAGCACCGCGCGCAGCCACGCCTTGTCGCGCGGGCCGAAGCGGTTGAGCCGGTTCAGGTCCGCGCGGAAGGCACGGGAGGCGAGGCCGAGCAGGAACGGGGCGGGCAGCAGCAGCCCCGACCATTCGTGGACGGTGACGACGAGGGCGCGGCGGCCGACGAGTTCGGCGAGCTGGGGCAGGTAGAGGCAGGCCGCGGTGGCGACGCAGGCACCCATGAGGACGGCCGTGCAGCGGTGCACCCAGCGCTCGGCGGGGGTGAACCTCCGCACGCGGGCCGGGAGTTCAGTCCGTAGGCTCATCGCCGCGTCCGTTCGACCTGCCGACCCAGGCGTCGACGTCGTAGCCCCGGTCCTCCCAATAGCCGGGCCGTACCCGGTCGGTGACGGTGATTCCGGAGAGCCACTTGGCCGACTTGTAGAAGTACATGGGTGCCACGTAGAGGCGTACGGGTCCGCCGTGCGCGTGCACCAGGTCCTTGTCCTGCATGCGCAGGGCCACCAACACGTCCGCGCGGCGCGCCTGTTGGAGCGTGAGGCTCTCGCTGTACGTTCCGTCGAAGCAAGTCAGGCGCACGGCCCTGGCGGTCGGGCGCACTCCCGCGGCGTCCAGGATCCGCGAGAGCCGTACGCCTTCGAAGGGGGTGCCGGGGACGCGCCAGCCCGTGACGCACTGCACGTCGCGGACGAGGCGGGTCTGGGGCAGAGCCCGTAGTTCGGGGAGCGTGTAGGTGGCGGGGCGGGCCACGAGGCCGTCGACGGTGAGGCGGTAGGTCTCGGCGCTCTTGTGGGGGACGGAGGCGGCGACGGAGTAGTAACGGAAGCCGCCGCCGTTGGGGAGCAGGCCCGTCAGGCCGGTGGGGTCCTTCTGGGCGACGCCCTCGAAGGCGTGGCTGAGGGGGTTGGCCGCGGCCACGCCGAGCGCCCCCGCGCCGAGCATGCCCAGGATCAGGCGGCGCCCCAGCGGGGCGCCGCCTTCTTTGGCCGGGCCTGGGCCCGGGTGCGCGTTCATGGTTCGAATCTGGCACCCCGGGGTGGGGTTGGCCAGGGTCCGCCTGGGGCCGTCACCGTTTCGTCAGGGTCCGCATCCGGCGACGGGTGGGGCGGGGTCGGCTCAGCCGGCCTTCTTCTCCAGCTGGAACGCCTCGTTGCCCAGGCCGATCCGCGCGTGGGCCCGGGGGTTCCGCTTGCGCAGGACCAGGCTGTACGCGATGCCGCCGACCGCGGCCAGGGCGATGATGCCGGGCAGGAGCCAGTTCAGCGAGGAGTCGGGGCCCGAGCCGACCAGGACGTCGAAGTCCTTGATGGTGTAGCCCGCGATGACCAGCAGGGCGATCGCCGCGAGGCCGGAGGCGACGAGGCGCCAGGCCTGGGCGCCCGCCGCGCCGCGCTTGGCGAAGAAGGCGATGACGGCGATGGAGGCCGTGGCCATCAGGAGGATGACGCCGAGGGCGCCCACGTTGCCGCCCCAGGTGAACAGGTGGAGGACCGGCGCCGTGGGGTCGCCGGCCGGGCCGTCGTCGGCGAGCGCGAACGCGGCGACCACGACCAGGGAGATCACCGACTGCAGGACCGAGCCGGTGCCGGGCGCTCCGCTGCCGCTGTTGGTGCGGCCGAACCGGGCCGGGAGCAGTCCCTCGCGGCCCATCGCGAACGCGTACCGCGCCACCACGTTGTGGAAGCTGAGCAGCGCCGCGAACATGCCGGTGACGAAGAAGATCTGGACGATGTCCGTGAAGGTGGAGCCGAGCCGGTCCCCGGTCAGGCCGAACAGCAGGCCCGCCGACTGCTTCTGGGCCTCGCCCACGATGGCCGAGGGGCCGGTCGCGACCGTCAGGGCCCAGGAGCTGAGCGCGAAGAAGACGGCGACGCCGCCGACGGCCAGGAACATCACGCGGGGCACCAGGATGTGCGGGCGGCTGGTCTCCTCCGCGTACACGGGCGCCTGCTCGAAGCCGGTGAACGCGGCGATGCAGAAGCACAGGGCGGTGCCGAGGCCCGCGCCGGAGAGGGTGTCCGGGTTGAAGGCGTGCAGGGAGACGCCCTGGCTGCCCGGGTCGCCGATCGCGGCGATGTCGAAGACGACCACGGCGGCGACCTCGATGAGCAGGAGCGCGCCGAGCACCTTGGCGTTGACGTCGATCTTGAGGAGGGCGAGCACGCCGACCGCGACGACGGCGATCAACGCCGGGATCCACCAGGCGAGTTCGAGGTCGAGGTACTGCTGGGCGAGCGCCGAGACCTCGAAGCCGAACATGCCGTAGATGCCGACCTGGAGGGCGCTGTAGGCGACGAGCGCGACGAGGGCCGCGGCGGCGCCGGTCGTCGGGCCGAGACCGCGGGATATGTACGCGTAGAAGGCGCCCGCGTTGTGCACGTGGCGGCTCATCTCCGCGTAGCCGACGCTGAAGAGGGTCAGCACGACGCCGAGGATGAGGAAGAGCAGCGGCTGTCCGACGACGCCCATCACCGCGAACGTCGTCGGCATGACACCGGCCACCACCATCAGCGGGCCGGTCGCGGCGAGCACGGACAGCAGCAGGCCTGCCGTGCCGAGGCGGCCCGCGCGCAGCGCGCTCTCCTCGCCGAGATAGGTGCTGATGCCCGGTTCGGCGACCGCGGCTCTGCCGCTGCTCGTGCTCGAACTGCCCGTCGTCATGGCGGGGTTGTCCTTCCGGTGTGGGTTGCTGCTGACCGTTCGTTCGTCTACGCCGAGCCGAGCGCGGCGGTGCGCGCGGCCCGGAAGGCTTCGTGCGGGTCCCGGTCCGGGTAGGACCAGGGCGCCGGGGTGACGTGCGGGCCGATGCGGTGGAACAGGGCGGCCGCCTCGGCCGGGCGGCCCTCGCAGTACTTGGCGTGGGCGAGGAAGTTGAGGTCGATGCGGCCGCGCGGGTGCGCGAACCCGGCCCGGTCGTGCGGGTCGCCCCACTCCAGCCACCAGTCGAACGCGGCCTTCATGACGAGGCGGGCGCGCCGCCCCGTCCAGTGCCCGGAGGCCTTCGGGTCGTCGGGCTCGCTGCCGGCCCGGGCCAGGACGCGGTAGCGCTCGGCGTGCGCGACGACCGGCAGGACCGCGAGCGGCGAGTCGGGCGGCGCCTGTTCGGCCGCCCAGGCCGCGAAGTCGTACACCTCGTGCAGCGGGTCCTGACCCGCGAGGGCGCGCCGCTCGGCGAGCCGCGCCACCATCAGGTGGTGGGCGTGGTGGTGCACGGGGTGCCGGTGCCGCACCTCGTCGAAGAGGCGTACGACGTCCTCCTCGCGCCCCAACTCCCGCTCCAGGAACAGCAGTCCGAGCCAGGGCGTCGGGTCGTGCGGCACCAGGGCGGTGGCGTCGAGGCAGGCGTCGCGCGCCTTGTCGGCGCGGGTCTTGCCGGTGACGGCGCGGTACACGGTGGCGCAGGCGAGGAGCACGGCCGCGTCGGTGGACTCGGGTTCGGCGAGGCTCCAGTCGCGGGTCCAGGCGGCCGCGGTGGCCTCCTGCGCGAGCCCCATGATCCGGTGGCCGCGGCGGTCCCAGTCGTCACCGGTGGCGGCGAGCAGGGCGCGGGCCTCGGTCCAGCGGCCCTGGGCGAGTGCGGTGCGCGCGGTGACGAGTTCGGCGTCGTCGAGCGCGGGGTCACCGAAGTGCGCGGAGTGCGCGCCCTTCTTGCGGGGGCGCCCGAGCGGAGGCGGGGGTGGAGACACCGCGACGGTTCCTCTACGACTGTTCAGATGGGTGTCGACGTGCAGAGGGCATCGACGCGACGTTGCGCGGGCCCGGGGGGGTGCGAATGATCACGCACAGCAAACCGGTAGGGAGGGCTCCGCGTCAAGGGTGATCGGGTGACGGGCTTCACCGACCGGTGGATCAACTGCTGGCGGAATGTGATGAGTTCGGCGTGTGTCGCGCCTCTCGTCCCGGGCACTCGGGGAGCAGTTGACGCTGTGGGGCGCTATCGTCGGCAGATACCCACCCCTGCCCGTCCAGCAGCTGTCCGAGGTGCGCAGCGTGTCGGTTCTCGTACTCGTCCTCTCCGTGAGCGCGGCGTTCTGTCTGGGTGCCGGATTCGTCCTCCAGCAGAGCGCGGCACGGCACGCCCCGCTCGGTGACTTCCTCTCGCCGCGGCTGCTGCTCGACCTGATCCGGGTGCCGCAGTGGCTCGCCGGGATAGGGCTGATGGTGTGCGGCATGGTGCTCGGTGCGATCGCCCTCGGCCGCGGCGAGGTGACGCTGGTCGAGCCCCTGCTCGCCACCAACCTCCTGTTCGCGCTCGTCCTTTCGCGCCGCCGGACCAGACAACCGCTGGGCCGGCAGGGCTGGGCGGGGCTGCTGCTGCTCGCGGGCGGCGTGACGGCGTTCATCGTGGCCGGGCAGCCGCACGGCGGCACCGCGGTCGCCGATCCGCTGCGGCACTGGCTGATCGTCGGCGTGATGGTCGGCGGGGCCCTGTTCCTCGCGGCCCTCGCCAAGCGCTCGCGGCTCAGCGCGGGGCCGGTCCTGCTCGCCGTCGCGGCCGGGCTGCTGTACGGGGTGCAGGACGCGCTGACCCGGGTCAGCGGTCAGCGGCTGTCCTCCGGCGGCTGGACGGCCCTGTTCACCGGGTGGCAGCCGTACGCGGTGCTCGCGCTCGGGGTGACGGGCCTGGTCCTCGTGCAGAGCGCGTTCGAGACGGCACCGCTGCGGATGTCCCTGCCCGCGCTCACCGCCGCGCAGCCGTTGGCGGGGATCGTGTGCGGGGTGGGTTTCCTCGGGGACCGCTTGCGGATGGACACGGGGGCCTTGGCCTGGGAGGCGGCTGGGCTGGCCGGGATCGTGGTGGGGGTGATCCTGCTGGGGTTGCATCCTGCGATGCCGGGCGCAAATCAAGCCCCGCCCTTGGACGAGAGGCAGCGGGGTCCGGGGCAGAGCCCCGGTGGCTCAGCGCCGTTGCCGGTTGCCCCTTCGTCGCCGAGTGGCTCGTAGATCGTGGTTGCTCGCGCCCCGCGGCGGAGCCGCTCATGACACAGCCCCGCGCCCCTGGCCGGGTTAGCCTCCCCCGCATGAATCCCGCTGAGGAAATCCTCGACATCGTCGACGAGCACGACCACGTCATCGGGCAGGCCCCGCGCGGCCGGGCGTACCGGGAGAACCTGCGGCACCGGTGCGCGTTCATCCTGGCCCGCGACCCGGAGGGCAACGTGTTCGTGCACCGCCGCACCCGCACGAAGCTCGTCTTCCCCGGCCGTTACGACATGTTCGTCGGCGGAGTCGTCGGCGCCGGCGAGACGTACGACGAGGCCGCCCTGCGCGAGGCCGAGGAGGAGCTCGGGGTGAGCGGACTGCCGCAGCCCACCCCGCTGTTCACGTTCCTGTACGAGGGCCCCACCGGGAACTCCTGGTGGTCGTACGTCTACGAAGTCACCTGCGCGCCGCCCGTGCAGCCGCAGGTCGAGGAGATCGACTGGCACGGGTTCCTGAGCCCGGACGAGTTGGATCGGCGGATCGCGGACGGGGAGTGGGAGTGGACGCCGGACGGGCTGATGGCGTACGAACGCTGGAAGGCCCACGGGTAGTGTCCTGCGGGTGATCGAATTCGTGCGCAACGTCCGGCTCTGGTTCGCCCCGGAGCGGATCAGGGACGAGGGCGACACGCCCGACTACCGCTTCTCGCTGGCCAACGAGCGGACCTTCCTGGCCTGGCTGCGCACCGCGCTCGCGCTGATCGGCGGCGGCTTCGCCGTGGACCAGTTCCTGCCGGACCTGCGCTACGCCTGGCGGGTCGGCCTCGCGCTCGCGCTGCTCGGCGCGGGCGCGCTCTGCTCGCTGCGGGCGGTGAGCCACTGGGTGCGCTGCGAGCGGGCGATGCGGCGCGGCGAGGACCTGCCGGTGTCGAAGTTCCCCGCGCTGCTGGGCGTGGTCGTCGCCCTGGTCGCCGTCGCGATGGTGTTCGTGGTGATCGTGGGCTGGGAGGGGTGAGCGGGGTGAGCGAGGCCGTGCGCGATCCGGGCCTGCAGCCCGCGCGGACCCGACTGGCGTGGCGGCGCACGACGTTGTCGTGCACGGTGGCGGCGCTGCTCGCGGTGAAGACGGCCCTGCACGGCGGGACCGGGCCGCTGAGCGTCGTGGCCGCGGCGCTCTGCCTGGGGGTGTGGCTGGGCTTCCTGCGCGTCGCGCACCGCAGGATCACCGGGCTCGCCCTGAACGAGGCGGCGCCGCCGCTGATGTCCCGTCGGGGCGCGGCGACGGCGGCGCTGTGCACGGTCGCGCTCGCGGTGTTCGCCGCGGCGCTGGTGGCGTGACCCGCCCCCCGAGCCGGACACAACGGGGCGATTGCGACATCACGGGCTAGCCTGAGAACGTCACCCCCGCACATCACCGAAGGTGAGCGCACCATGACCACCCTCCACCAGGAACACCCCGTCCACGAGCACGCGCACGGCCCGGCCTGCGGCCACGAGGCGGTGCAGCACGGCGACCACGTCGACTACGCGCACGACGGGCACCTGCACGCCGAGCACGACGGCCACTGGGACGAGTGCGAGCCCGGCGGGCACGTCGCGCACGAGGGGCACGAGCACCGGCACGGCGCGGACTGCGGGCACACGGCGGTCGCGCACGGGGACCACGTCGACTACGTCCACGACGGCCACCGCCACGCGGAGCACGAGGGCCACTGGGACGACCACTGACGTACGACCGATGACGCGCAGGGCCCGGCGGCCGACGCCGGGCCCTTTCGTTTGCCCGCACGGCGAGGCACCGTAGGCACCGTAAGAACGATCACGTTTCCTGAGAGCCACTGGACGACATACCGACTGGTCGGCATGATGAGTCCCGTCATTCACTTTGACCGTGCGGAGGACCACGATGAGTCACCCCCGAGGCCTCGACCTCGACCAGCTGCGCGCCCACCTCGACCGTGAGCGCCCCGGCCTGGTCGGCGGTCCGCTGTCCGGACGGCTCATCGAGGGCGGCCGGTCCAATCTGACGTACGAGGTGACGGACGGGGCCACGAAGTGGGTCGTCCGGCGGCCGCCCCTCGGACACGTCCTGGCCACCGCGCACGACATGAAGCGCGAGCACCGGGTCATCGACGCGCTGCACGCGACGGACGTGCCGGTGCCCGAGCCGCTGCTGCTGTGCGAGGACGAGGACGTGCTCGGGGCTCCGTTCTACGTCATGGAGTTCGTGGACGGGACGCCGTACAGGACCGCGGCCGAGCTCGCGCCGATCGGCGCCGAGCGGACCCGCGCCACCGTGCTCGGGCTCGTCGACACCCTGGTGGACCTGCACGCCGTGGACCCCGCCGGGGTCGGGCTCGCGGACTTCGGGCGGCCCGAGGGCTTCCTCGACCGGCAGTTGCGCCGCTGGGGCAAGCAGCTCGACGCGTCCCGCAACCGGGAGCTCGCCGGCATCGACGAGCTGCACGCCGCCCTCGGCCGCTCCCTGCCCGACTCGCCCGCGGCGACGATCGTGCACGGCGACTACCGCCTCGACAACGTCCTGGTGCGCTGGGACGAAAAGGACGGCGTCGGCGTCGACCGCATCAAGGCGATCCTCGACTGGGAGATGTCCACGCTCGGCGATCCGCTCACCGACCTCGGCCTGCTCGTGATGTACAGCGAGCCGCTCGACCTGACCGAGTCCCCCGTCTCCACGACCGCTTCGGCGGCAGGGCATCCGGATCCGGCCGAGCTGATCGAGCGGTACGCGGCGCGTTCGGGCCGCGACGTCTCCGCGGTCTCCTGGTACACGGCGTTCGCCTGGTTCAAGCTCGCCGTGATCCTCGAGGGCATCCACTACCGCTACACGCTCGGCCAGACGGTCGGCGCCGGATTCGACCGGATCGGCGAACTGGTCCCGGTCTTCATCGAGCACGGCCGCACCACTCTTCAGGAAGGCTGATCCCCTCTCATGGACTTCGCATTCGACGCCCGCACCGAGGAGTTGCGGCAGCGGCTCCTCACGTTCATGGACGAGCACGTGCACCCGGCGGAGGCCGTCGCCGCCGAGCAGCGTGCCGCGCTCGACTCGCCGTGGGACACCCCGGCCGTGGTCGAGGAGCTGAAGGCCGAGGCACGCAGGCAGGGCCTGTGGAACCTCTTCTTTGTAGACCAGCACAGCCTGCCCGACGCCGAGCACGGCGCGGGCCTGACCAACCTCCAGTACGCGCCGCTGGCCGAAATCACCGGCCGCAGCCCGCAGTTGGCGCCGACCGCGCTGAACTGTGCCGCGCCCGACACCGGGAACATGGAGGTGCTCGCCCAGTTCGGCACCGAGGCCCAGCAGAAGCAGTGGCTCCAGCCGCTGCTCGCCGGTGAGATCCGCTCGGCGTTCGCGATGACGGAGCCTGAGGTCGCTTCCTCGGACGCCACGAACATCACGACGTACATCGAGCGCGACGGTGACGACTACGTCATCACGGGCCGGAAGTTCTACATCTCCGGCGCCATGAACCCGAACTGCCAGGTCTTCATCGTCATGGGGAAGACCGATCCGGACGGGCCCGACATCCGCCGCCAGCAGTCGATGGTGCTCGTGCCGCGGGACACCCCGGGCGTCGAGGTGCGCCGGGCCATGCAGGTGTACGGCTTCGAGGACCACTGGCACGGCGGCCACGCCGAGGTCGTCTTCGACCACGTACGCGTCCCCGCCTCGAACCTGATCGGCGAGGAGGGCGGCGGCTTCGGCATCGCGCAGGCGCGGCTCGGCCCGGGCCGCATCCACCACTGCATGCGGCTGATCGGCATGGCCGAGCGGGCGATCGAGCTGATGTGCAAGCGGGCCGTGGCCCGCACCGCGTTCGGCAAGCCGCTCGCCCAGCAGGGTGTCGTGCAGGAGTGGATCGCCGACGCGCGGGTGGCGGTCGAGCAGCTGCGGCTGCTCGTCCTGAAGACCGCCTGGCTGATGGACACGGTCGGCAACCGCGGGGCGCACACCGAGATCCAGTCCATCAAGATCGCGACGCCGCGCACGGTCGTCGACATCATCGACAAGGCGGTCCAGCTGCACGGCGCGGGCGGCGTCTCGCAGGACTACCCGCTGGCCGAGCTCTGGGCGGGCGCGCGGACCCTGCGGCTCGCCGACGGACCCGACGAGGTGCACCAGCGGTCGCTGGCGCGGCGGGAGTTGAAGCGCTACCTCTAGGGCGTATGCGGGCTCAGTATCCGCCGCCGCCCGTGTGGTCAAGGAGCGCCAGACGGCGCAACAGGCAGCGGGTGCGCAGGAGTTGACGGGAGAGCGCGCGGACGAGGGCCGGGACGCGGGGCGCGTACGAGGTGGTCCACAGGGCGGGTACGTGATCCATGCCGTCCACCATCGCGCCGCCCCGCTCCCCCGGTCCAACAGATCGTTTCGCTGGCACCCATCCATAGAATCGATGGGTGGAGATACGTCAGCTGCGCCACTTCGTGGCGGTCGTGACCGAGGGCAGTTTCACCGCCGCCGCCCGCGCCGAGCTCATCGTGCAGTCCGCGCTCAGTACGTCGGTGCGCAATCTGGAGCGTGAGCTGGGCGCGGAGCTGTTCGACCGGACAGGGCGGCGGGTCGTGCTCACCGAGGCCGGGCGGGCCCTGCTGCCGCAGGCGCGGCAGTTGCTCGCCGGGGCGGAGGCCGCACGGCAGGCGGTGGCCCAGGTGTCCGGGCTCGGTGCCGGGCGGCTCGCCATCGGCACCATCCAGACGCTGACCTGTGTGGACCTGGCCGGTGAACTCGCCGCGTTCCACCGGGAGTTCCCCGCGGTCCAGGTATCCGTGCGGGAGGCCCCCGTGGAGGAGCTGATCGACGGGCTGCGGGCCGGGGAGCTGGATCTGGCCTTCCTCGCGCCCGACGCCCGCAGGCTCCCGGACGGGCTCGCCCCGTTCGCGACGTGGCAGGAGGATCTCGTGCTGGTGACCGCGCCCGGGCATCCCCTCGCCGCCGCGGGGCGCACGCTCATCCGCGATCTCGCCGCCGAGCCGTTCATCGACTTCAAGGCCGGTACGGGTCTGGAGACGGCGGTGCGCAGGCTCGCCGCGCACTGCGGTCTGGAGCGGCGCATCACCTGTGACGTGACGCAGATCGGGCTGCTCGTCGACCTGGTGCGGGCCGGGATCGGGGTGGCGATCGTGCCGCGCCGGATCGGCGAGGCGGCCGGGCTGCCGTGCGTACGCATCCGGCAGCCGGAGCCTGGGCGGTCGATCGTGCTGGCCGGCCGGGCGCCCCGTCCGCGCAATCCCGCGGCCGGGGCTCTCCTGGACCAACTGGACCGACTGGACCGATTCGACCGACTCGACCAACTGGACCGACTGGACTGACTGGACCGGCTTACGGACGCAGGGCGCGCAGCAGCAGGTCCGCCAGCTGGTCGGCGAGCTGCTGCGGGGTGAGCGGGCCGTCGGGGCGGTACCACGTGGACAGGTGGTGGACCGAGCCGAAGTGGTAGTCCACGACCAGGTCGGCCGGGGTCTCGGTGGAGAAGACGCCGGTCTTCTGGCCCTCCTCGATCAGGGCCCGGAACCGCTCGTGGTAGCGGCGCCGCTCGGCCCGCACCTGCTTGTTCTTCTCCGGGCTCAGGTGGTGCATGGAGCGGAAGAAGATCGCCGCGTCGTCGAGGTTGTCGATCGTCGTGACGACCACGTCGGCCGCCGCCCCGCGCAGCCGCTGCTCGACGGGCTCGTCCCCTTCGGCGTACGCGTCGAGCCGCTCCTGCTGGAGGCGGAGCACGCGCGCGTACACCTCGTGCAGGAGATCGTCCTTCGAGCCGAAGTAGTGGTAGAGGGCGCCCTTGGTGACGCCCGCCGCCTCCACGATCTCCTGCACCGACGTACGGTCGTAGCCGCGCTCGGCGAACAGCCGGGTGGCGGCCGCGAGGAGCCGTTGCGGAACGGGCGTGCCGTCACCGTCGTCCGTCGTCGTCCTGGGCACTGCCGCCACCTGCCTTTCCGTGTCTGTGTCCGGGGTCCGGTTCCGGTCACGCCTTCGGGGAACGCAGTTCCCGCCTGAGGATCTTCCCACTCGCCGTCTTCGGCAGGTCCCGCAGGACCTCCACCTCGCGCGGATACTTGTACGCCGCGAGCCGCTCCTTGCAGTACGCGGACAGCTCGTCGGGGGTCGCGTCGGCGCCGGGGCGCAGGCTCACGTACGCCTTGACGCTCTCGCCGCGGTACGCGTCGGGGATGCCGACGACGGCCGCCTCGCGCACGGCGGGGTGGGTGTAGAGGACGTCCTCGACCTCGCGCGGCCAGACCTTGAAGCCGGACGCGTTGATCATGTCCTTCTTGCGGTCGACGACGTACAGCCAGCCGTTCTCGTCCATGAAGCCGATGTCGCCGGTACGCAGTTCGCCGTCGGGGAAGGCCTCGGCGGTGGCGTCGGGGCGGCGCCAGTAGCCGGGCACGACCTGCGGGCCGCGCACCGCGATCTCGCCCTGTTCGCCGAGGGGGACCTCGGCGCCGAGGTCGTCGAGGATGCGCACGACCGAGTCGGGGCCCGGGACGCCGACCGCGAGGGTCCCCGAGACCGGGTCGACGGGGGCCTCGACGCCCGGGGGCACGGAGGCGCAGGGCGCGGTGCACTCGGTGAGGCCGTAGCCGTTGTGGATGTAGGGGCCGAATCCCGCGCGGAACTTCTCGACGAGCGCGGGCGGCACGGGGGCGCCGCCGGAGGAGATCGAGACGAAGGACGCGAAGTGCTCGCGGGTGGCCTGCGGCTGGGCGCCGAGCGCCATGAAGGCGGTGGACGGGCCGACGGTGTAGGCGGGCCGGTGCTCGGCGAACGCGTCGAGGACCACGCCCGGTTCGAAACGGTAGGCGAGCGCGAGCGTGCCCGCGTTGGCGCAGCAGGCGACGAGCTCGCAGACCATGCCGGTGATGTGGAAGAGCGGCGCGAGCGCGAAGTACGTGGCGCCGTCGGGGAGTTGGAGCCCGGTGCGCTGGCGCTCGGCGTTGTAGGTGATGTTGCGGTGCAGGTTCGTGGCGCCCTTGGGGGTGCCGCTGGTGCCGGAGGTGTAGCTGATGAGCGCGATGTCGTCGCCGCTCAACTCCCGCCCCTCGGGAGCCTTGTGGCCCGCGCGGGCGACGGCCACGAGGTCGTCGGCGTCGTCGGCGGCCGGGGTCACGCGCGCGAAGTTCAGCACCCGCTCGTCGCCCCGCGTCTGCAGGTCGAGCTCGCAGGCGGTGAGCACGATGCGCACGGGCGAGTCGGCGGCCGTCTCGCGCAGATACGCCTCCCAGGCGCGGTCGGTGCAGACCAGCGCCGTCACCTCGGCGTCGTGCAGGACGTGCCCGACCTCACCGGACTTGTACATCGGGTTCACGGGGACGACGACGGCGCCCGCCTTGAACGCGCCGAGCAGCGCGAGCACGAAGTGCGGGGTGTTCTGCAGCATGATCGCGACGCGGTCGCCGCGCTCGAGGCCCCGGGCGGCCAGGTGTCCGGCGACCGAGTCCGACAGGGCGTCCACCTCGGCGTACGTGAGGCGGCCGTCGAAGTAGGCGAGGGCGGTGCGGTCGGGGGCGCGGCGCACGGCGTCGGCGAAGACGTGGGCGACGGACGCGGCCGGGGTGACCGGGGCCTTCTGCGCGTCGTTGAGGACGCCGAGCCAGGGCTGTGCGGCGTAGACGGATGCGGTCACTGGGCGGCCTCCCACTTCTGCTGGATGTGGTTCATGTTCGTCAGCCAGCGGTCGGGGTCCGCGGCGCGGGCCGCGTAGTACCCGGCGACCTCGGGGTGCGGCAGGATCAGGAAGCGGTCCTCGGCCATGCCCGTGAACAGCGCCTCGGCGACGTCCTCGGGCTCGATCGCGGTCGGCGCGAGCACCAGGTCGCCGGCGCTGCCCGCCGCGGTGAGCATGTCGGTGCGCACGCCCTGCGGACAGATCGCGTGGACCTTGAGGCCGCGGTGGCGGTAGGTGAGCGAGAGCCACTCGGCGAAGGCGTACGCGCCGTGCTTTGACACGCTGTAGGGGGCGGCGCCGACCATGGTGAGCAGGCCCGCGGCGGAGACGGTGGAGACGAAGCGGCCTGTGCCGCGCTCCAGCCAGTCGGGCAGCAGGGCGTGTGCGGCGCGGACGTGCGCCATGACGTTGACGTCCCAGGCCGCCGCCCACACCGCCGCGTCCGCGGCCTCGGTGCCGCCGGAGGCGAGACCGGCGTTGGCGCAGTAGACGTCGACGGTGCCGCCGAGCGCGTCGCGGGCGTCGCCGATGATCGCGGAGGCGTCACCGGGGACGGCCGTCGCGCCGATCTCCCCGGCGACGGTCGCGGCCTTCGCCGCGTCCAGGTCGTTGACGACGACGCGGGCCCCCGCGGCCGCGAATCTGCGGGCGAGTGCGGCGCCGATGCCGCCGCCCGCACCGGTGACGACGACTCCCCGGCCCTGTAGATCCGGCTGTCCCTGAGGGCTCTCCACCATCGGTCTCCTTCGACGCGACGCGAAACACGGCTCCGTTACCTCAGCAGACTAACCAGTCGGTATGGAGACGGGGAAGGGGTAGCGGCCAGTGATCCGTCAGCGGTCCGACGGTGATCCACGCGCGGTTCGTTCCGTGCCGCGAGCTCGGGCGATAGCGTGCATGGCCATGCCAGTTCCGGTGATCACGGAGGTCTGTCCATGAACGTGTCCAGACGGGTGCTGCTCGCGGCGAGCGCGGGTGCGGGTGCGGCGGGTGCGCTGAGCGCCGGGGCGGGAACCGCGGCGGCTTCGTCCGGCGGGAGCGGCCGGCGCCTGCGGACCGGTTTCGAGCGGCTCGCGGCGGACGGCTACCGGCTGCTCGAAGGACAGAAGGTCGGCGTCGTCACCAACCCGACCGGCGTCACGCGCGACGTCCGGCACATCGTGGACGTCATGCACGCGGACGAACGCGTGAACCTGGTCGCGGTGTTCGGCCCCGAGCACGGCTTCCGCGGCACCGCGCAGGCGGGCGGCAGCGAGGGCCGCTACGACGACCCGGCGACCGGACTGCCCGTCTACGACACCTACTTGAAGAGCGGGCAGCCGCTCGCCGACGTCTTCACCGCGTCCGGCGTGGACACGATCGTCTTCGACATCCAGGACGCGGGCGCGCGCTTCTACACGTACATCTGGACGCTGTACGACTGCATGGAGGCGGCGCAGCTCGCCGGGAAGCGGTTCGTCGTCCTGGACCGGCCGAACCCGGTGACCGGGCGCGGCGCCTACGGCCCCGTCCTGCACAAGGAGTTCGCGACGTTCGTCGGCCGCAGGGAGATCTCCCAGGCGCACGGCATGACGGTGACCGAGCTGGCCCGTCTGTTCAACGGCGAGTACCTGGCCAGGCCCGTCGAGCTGTCCACGGTCACCATGACGGGCTGGAAGCGGCGCGACTTCTACGACGCGTCGGGCCTTCCGTGGGTGCCGCCGAGCCCCAACATGCCCACGCCCGACACCGCGTTGGTGTACTCGGGGACGTGCATGTTCGAGGGCACGAACCTGTCCGAGGGGCGCGGCACCACCCGCCCCTTCGAACTCCTCGGCGCCGAGGGCATCGACGGGAAGTGGGCCGCGAAGGCCAATGAACTCGCCCTGCCCGGCGTGCACTTCAGGGAGGCGTACTTCGCCCCGACGTTCTCCAAGTTCCAGGGCAAGACGATCGGCGGCGTCCAGATCCACGTGGACGACCGCGAGGCGTACGACCCGGTGCGCACCGGGATCGCGCTGCTCGTCACCGCCAAGTCGGCCTGGAGCGGCTTCGCCTGGCGCCCGGACAACTGGATCGACAAGCTGACGGGGTCGGCGCAGGTGCGCACGATGATCGACGCGGGTGCCTCGACGGACGAGGTCGTGGGGGCGTGGCAGACGGAGCTGGCGGCGTTCCGGAACGTGCGCGCGCGTTATCTCGCGTACCGGTAGACGCTCCAGGGGCGCGGGGCCGTGTCATGAGCGGCTCCGCCGCGGGGCGCGGCCGGTCCGTCACGACCCGCGCCCCGGCGATCTCAGGAACCGAGACGGCGCGTCCCAGACATTGACTGCCCCATACAACGACAGCAACAGTGCACGACGTGCTCAAAGATGATCCCACCAGGGAAGATACGATTCCGGCCACCACAGAGCGGGTCCCCCGCCCGGAGGGATTGCGCCGCGTGGCGGTGGCGAGTTTCATCGGGACCGCCATCGAGTTCTACGACTTCTACGTCTACGGAACGGCCGCCGCGCTCGTCCTCAACGCCGCGTTCTTCCCGAACCTGTCCTCCCTCAACGCCACCCTCGCCTCCTTCTCGACGTACGCCGTCGCGTTCGCGGCCCGCCCCATCGGCTCGCTGGTCTTCGGTCACTTCGGCGACCGGATCGGCCGCAAGTCGGTGCTCGTGGCCTCGCTGCTCCTGATGGGCCTGTCGACGGCGTGCGTCGGACTGCTGCCCGGATACGACACGTTGGGCGTCTGGGCGCCGGTCCTGCTCGTGCTGCTCCGGTTCCTGCAGGGCGTCGGGCTCGGCGGCGAGTGGGGCGGGGCGGCGCTGCTCGCCGTGGAGCACGCGCCGCGCGGCAAACGCGGACTGTTCGCGGCGTTCCCCCAACTCGGCCCGTCCGTCGGCTTCTTCGCGGCGACCGGGATCTTCTGGCTGCTGTCACAGACGCTGTCCGACGACGCGTTCCAGTCGTGGGGCTGGCGCATTCCGTTCCTGTTGTCGTTCCTGCTGGTCGCCGTCGGCCTGTTCGTCCGGCTGAAGATCAGCGAGACGCCGGTCTTCGCCAAGGTGATGGCCGATCAGGAAGCGAGCAGGGCACCGGCGTTGGAGGTCTTCAAGCGCCACCCGAAGGAGATCCTGCTCGGCGCGGGCGGCATGGTCGTCGCGTACGGCCTCTTCTACACGGCCACCACGTACTGCCTCGCGTACGGCACGAAGACCCTCGGTGTCCCCCGCAGCACGATGCTCGCGGTGTCGCTGGTGGCGTGCCTGTTCCTGGCCGCCGGGACCTGGCTGGCGGCGACGCGCTCGGACGCGGGCGGCCGGCGGAAGACGGTGCTGATCGGCTCCGCGCTGGCGATCGTCTGGGGCCTCGCCCTGTTCCCGCTGATGGACACCGAGAAGCCGGTGCTCATCGCGCTCGCGCTCGGCGGCGCCCTGTTCTGCATGGGCGTGGTGTACGGGCCCATGGGTGCGTACCTGCCGGAGCTGTTCGGGGTCCGGGTGCGCTACTCCGGTGCCTCCTTCGCGTACAACCTGGGCGGGGTGCTCGGCGGCGCGGTCGCACCGCTGGTGGCGACGCGGCTGCAGAGCGCCTTCGGCTCGGACTCGGTGGGCTGGTACGTGAGCGCGATGGCCGTCGTCTCCCTGCTGTGCGTCCTGGCCCTGCCGGAGACGCGCGAGCGCGAACTGGCCTGATGTGGCCGCCCGTTGACGACATGTGACGCGGCGTATGGCCAACCCCCGGCTGCGGCAGGACGATGCGGCACACCGCACGGACCACTGCCACGGGGGTTGGCCATGGCTGATCAGCCGGAAGTTCATGTACGTCCCTACTGGGAGCTGACGTTCGACGCCGACGGGGATCCCGAGCCCGGGCGGCGCGACCGGCTGCTGCGCGAGGCCCACCAGGTGCGGGACCTCGTCGTGTTCGCGCACGGCTGGAACAACGACCGGTCCGTCGCGACCCGGCTCTACGACCGGTTCTTCGCCCCGTTCCCGGCGCTCGCCCCGAACGCGCACCTCGGATACGTGGGCGTGCTGTGGCCCTCGATGCGGTTCGCGGACGAGCCGATCCCCGACTTCGACCCGGCGCTCGCGGCCGCCGACACGACGCCGCGCACCACGCTCGACAGCGGGACGCGGGCGGCGCTCGTCGAGATGTTCCCGCACGGCAAGCCGCTCGTGGACCAGCTGGCCCGGCTGCTCGACGAACAGCCGGACAGCGACACCGCGTTCGACCAGTTCGGCGGTCTCGTACGGCAGTTGGTCGGGATCCGCCCCGCCGCGCTCGGCGCGGACGTCCGCGAGGAGGGTGCGCACACCGCCCCCGCCATGCTCCAGCAGAACACGCAGGACGTGTGCGTGGAGTTCGCCGAGGCGCTGGAGGCCACGGTGGGCGCGGCCTCGATCCGGTGGCCGGGCGGTGTGGTCAAGGCGTGGAAGGGCGCCCACGAACTGCTGCGCCAGGCCACGTACTTCGCGATGAAGAAGCGGGCGGGCAAAGTGGGGCAGGCCGGGCTCGGACCCTTCCTCGGCCGCCTGGCGCACGACGCGCCCGACGTCCGGGTCCACCTGGTGGGGCACAGTTTCGGGGCGCGTCTGGTGTCGTTCGCCCTCGCGGGGCTCGATCCCGCCGCCCACAACGTGAAGTCGGTGACGCTGCTCCAGGGTGCCTTCTCCCACTACGCGTTCGCGAACCGCGGCGTCCTCAAGGGCCAACAGGCGCGCGTCGACGGCCCGTTGGTGTCCTGCTACTCGCACTTCGACACGGCGCTGAGCACCATGTACCCGATCGCGTCCCGGCTCGCCGACGACGACAAGGGCGCCTTCGACCTCGGCCTGCGCTGGGGCGCGATGGGCTTCGACGGGATCCAGGACGTGGCGGGCGCGGTGCGTCTCACACTGGCCGACGTGCTGCGGGCGGGGTTGCCCGGCAAGGGTTGCGCGAGCGTGGACGCGGCACAGGTCGTGCGCAACGGGCCGCCGCCGTCGGGGGCCCACAGCGACATCTGCCACGAGGAGCTGGCGCGGGTGGTGCTCGGCGCGGGGCGGATCGCCTAGGACTCCGGGGAGGGATCCGTCGACGTACGGAAGGCGATCAGTGCCGTGTCGTCCCTGAGGTCCGCGAGTTCGTGGAGGTGGCCGAGGAGCTCGGGGAGGGGCTCGTGGCGGTGGCGCGCGGCCGCGGCCCGCAGGCGTTCCTGCCCTTCGTCGATGCCCGCGGTGGGCGTCTCGATCAGCCCGTCCGTGTAGTGCAGCAGGGTGTCGCCCGGCCCGAGCTCCTGGACGTGGGTGGTGCGGGCGGCGCCCGGGTCGACGCACAGCGGCGGGTCCGTGCCGTCGCCGGTGAGGAAGTACGGGTCGCCGTCGGCGGGGACGAGCAGCGGCGGCGGATGCCCGGCGTTGGACCACGTCATGCGCCAGCGCCCGCCGGGCAGCCGGCGCAGGTACGAGTGGACGGCGGTGGTGAAGGGCGCGACGTGCAGCCCTTCGGCCACGGCGTCGAGGCGGGACAGGACCGTGGCGGGCGTGCAGTGCGGCCCCTGGTTCCAGGCGAGGGCGCGGAGCATGCTGCGCAGCTGTCCCATGGCGGTGGCCGCCGCGAGATCGTGCCCGGCGACGTCGCCGATGTCGAGGACGAGGGTGCCGTCGGGCAGGGTGAGGGCGTCGTACCAGTCCCCGCCGATCTCGCCGGCCGAACTGGCCGGCTGGTAGCAGGCGGCGAGGGCGGCCCCCGCCACCTCGGGCGGCCGGGTGAGGTGGGCGCGCTGCAGGCCGAGCGCGGTGCGGCGGGCCTGCTGCAGGTCGAGGACCTTGCGGATGGGCCGCTGCGCGTGGTGCAGGACGTCGCGGAGCAGGGCGACGTCGTTCGCGGCCGGCACGGGCGTGTCCCCGTTGGTGCTGGTGGCGGCGTAGCCGAGCACCATGTCGTCGACGACGAGCGGGACCAGGGTCAGGCTGGTCGCGCCCGCGGCGACGAGCCACTCCTCGGTGACGCAGGGGACGAGCCCGGTCGGCACCTCGCCGCCGACCGGGAGGTAGAAGGTGCGCGGCACGCCCGCCTCCAGGACCTCGCGCACGAACGGGGTGACGGTGACGCGCTGGCTGCGCAGGGCGGGCGGCGGCGGCAGGCCCGGCCGGGTGGCGGAGGCGACGCGGCGGGCCGTGACCCGGGCGTTCTCGGGCAGCGGCCACTCCTCGTGGGAGAGCAGCAGGATCAGGCAGGCGTCGGCGAGTTCGGGCACGATCACCTTCACGACCTCGGCGAACGCCTCGTCCAGGGTCCCGCCGGACACCCCGGCCACCTGCGCGAGCAGCCGCTCGCGCAACTGCGCGCCCCAGGAGTCCTCGACGTCGGCGGTGGCGGCGGCGATCCACTCGCCGACCCGGCCGCTGCCGCTCACCACGGGCACCGCGCGGGTCGTGACGTGGCGGTAGGCGCCCTCGGCGGTCCTGACGCGGAAGGTGGCCGCGAACATCTGCGGATCCTCCGCCCTGGCGGCCTTCCGCCAGGCGTGGCCGAGGGCCTCGCGGTCGCGCGGATGGATGTGGGCGAAGAGCATCTCGTCCGCCCGGCCGGGCCAGGGGACGCCGGTGAGCTGCTGCCAGCCGGGCACGAGCTCGTCCATGGTGCCGTCCGGGCGCATCACCCACACCATCTGCGACACGGCCGACACCAGGGCCTCGTACCGCTGCAGCGCCCGGGTCTCGGCGGTGGTGTCCATCAGGACGACGAGCGCCCCGTCGCCCTGCGGTGTGGTGACGGGCGTGCAGGAGTAGACGAAGTAGTTGGCCTGGTGGGGTGCGCCGGGGTCGGGTTCGCGGGAGTCGTGCAGCTGCCGGGCCCGGCCGGTGGCGCGCACCTCGTCAAGGACGGTCAGGAACTCCTCGGCGTCCTTCTCCGGGAAGGCCTCCTTGGCCGGGAGCCCGAGCGGCCGGGCGCCGATCATCCGCTTCAGTGCCGCGTTCGTGTAGAGCAGCCGGTGGTCGGAGCCCGCGAACAGGGCCACCGCCGCGATGGTCTCGTCGAAGAGTTTCGGGTCGAGGGCCCTGGCCGCGGTCATAGGTGAACGATTGTCGACCGGGGCCGGGGCCGCCGTACGGGTACGCCGAACGGGTGGGAACGTCACCGCGGGCCCGTCCGCCCCGATCGCCGGACGGACGGGACCGCGGCCTGCCGCTCCCCTATCGGTGGGCCGGGAACTCCACGACCTGCTGGTACGTCGGACGGTTCTGCCACTGGATGCCGCGGTGCGTGATCCCGCCGAGCGCCCGGTGGATGATCGTGTCCGCGCACCACTGGTCGCCGGCGGCGCACGAGGCGTCGCCCGGGTAGACCTCCGTGGCCGGTTTCGCCACCGCCGTCGCCAGGGACGACAGCAGCGCGTCACGGCAGGCGGAGAGGTCACCGGCGCCGCAGTACGTGGCGCCGAGCCTGCCCTGCACCGGCCGGCCGAGGACCGTGCGCAGGTCCTTGTCGACGTAGCCCCACCAGCCGTACTGGAAGGACGACCCGGCGTGCGAACCGGTCGGGCCGTGGCCCGCGGACGGCGACTCGTCGATGCTCAGCTCACCGGCGAGCGCCGCGTACAGGTCGTCGCCGAGCCCCGGCTCGAACTCGGCCCGCACGAGCAGCGGCCACCACGCGTCCATGATCCGTACGGCGTCGGGATGCGCGTACGCCTTCGAACCCGCGGACGTCTGGTTGCGCTGCGCGCCCGCCGCGCGCCAGTCCTCCAACTGCTGCACGGCCTTGGACAGTTGGGGGTCGTCGACCGGCTTGCTGCGGATGACCTCGAGGATCTCCGGGAGCACCTGCTCGCCGCGCAGGTCGGTCACGGCGGCCTCCTCCATGGCCCGGGTGAGGGAGGCGCGGGTGACGCCGCCCTGCGCCGTCAGCTTCTTGACGCGGTCGTCGAGGAGGTTGCCGCGGTGCACGGCCCCGAGGCTGAAGTTGGCCGCGGTGAAGTCCTTGGCCTGTTTGTTGTTCCAGGAGATGTAGTAGTCCTGGTTCAGCGAGTTCGGGTGCTGGGACGGCGGGGTGTACGCCGCCGTGTTGTCGGCCGGGTCGAAGTCCTTCCACTCATAGGCCTGTTCGGCCCTGACCGGTAGCGACATGTCGACGTCGGTGGCGCGCACCGGGTTGCTGCCGCTGTTGTAGTACGCGATGTCGCGCGAGTCGGCGTAGAACCAGTTGAAGGCGTAGCTGATGTGCTGCGCCGCCTGCTCGAAGGTCGCGGCGTCCTTCACGTAGTCCGGGTCGTTGAGCATCTGGAAGCCGATGATCGAGTCGGCCTCGTGGCGGTAGGTGGAGCGCAGCGAGGTGTACGCGACGGGCTTGCCGCCGACCGTCGCGCGGTGCGTGACGATGCCGTACTTCGTGCGGAAGACCTGCATCCGGTACGAGCCCGCGGCCGTCGAGTCGGCGACGGTCGGCTTCCAGGAGTTGGTCTTCTCCAGCTTGTCCATCGGGGTGCAGGTGCCGCGGTACAGGTACGACGTGGACTGCTTCGTCGGGGTCCCGCCGCCCGGCTCGCAGAGCTGGACCGCGTAGGTGTCGGTGATGTCCTGGCCCGCGGAGGTCGCCGACCAGGCGTAGTCCTGGCCGCGGCCGAGCTGGATGTACATGCCGACGCCGGCGAACGAGACGCCGCGCGCGCTGATGCCGGGGCCCTGGAGCTCCTGCATCATCAGCAGTTGCGGCGCGAAGTAGCCGGTCTGCGGCCCGAACACGGCGACCGGGTGGCCGGAGGCGGTGTGCTTGCCCGAGACGAGGAGGGCGTTCGACATGCCCTTCTGGGAGGCCGGGTCCTTGAACATGTCGGCGGGGAGCACCCCGTCGTCGTACATGCCCTGGAGCGGCTTCAGCTTCGCCGGGGCCCGCACCGGGTCCTTGGCCACGGCCTTGGTGGATTCCGTGGCCGCCGAGCCCGTGCGGTCGTACACGAGCGGTTCGCTCTGCACCGAGCCCTTGTCGGGCATGGCCTGGCCGCGCGCGTTCTCCGGCTTCTCCCCGTAGGGGAAGCTCGTGCCGTCGTGGATGGTGGTGACGGCCTCGGGGTCGTTGCGACCGCGGAAGGACTCCCAGACCTGGGTGCCCTTCTCGATGCCGTACTTCTCCTGGGACTTCATGAGCGAGAGGGCCGCGTCGACCTCTCCCCCGCCGCCGTTGCCGAACAGTCCGCCGACCACGGAGGCCAGCGCGATCATGTCGGTCACCTTGAACGGCTGGATCTCGCCGATGTTCGTGATCGCGTCGATCTTGCCGGTGAGGACGTACTCGCCGGGGAAGTAGCGGCCGTTCTTCGACTTGACGCGGTAGGCGTTGAGGCCGTCGATGTAGGCCTGCGCGTCGTCCATGGCCTGCTTGCCGCGCTCGCCGCCCGAGCTCTTGATGAAGTCGACCTGCTTCTGCAGATCGTCCTCGGTGTAGGGGGCCTGCGGCCAGAACTCCTGCTCCAGGCCCTGGTTGGCGAGGGCGCCCCCGGCGAACGACGTCAGCTCGCCGCGGCCGATGTGGCGGAACAGGTCGATCAACCAGAGGCGGTCCTGACCTGCGGCGAAGCCGGCGCCGAACTCGGTTCCGTAGCGCGTGGAACCTTTGATGTGGGGTACGCCGTTCTTCTTGTCACGGGTGATCGTGACGTCGTCGCGGGGGCGCGTGACCGAGGCGACCTGATCGTCCGCGACACCGAAGGAGGAGTCATTGAAGAAGTTCGTGAGCGTGTCGTCCGTGAGCGACGGGTAGCCGGACGACAGGGCGTCATAGGGACCGAGCTGATCGTCGGCGTGTGCGGGCTGCGTGCCGAGCACCTTGTTGGCGAGGATCTCGGCCAGCGTGGCGCTGCCGTTCGCCCCGGGCGGCAGGATGTCCGCGCACTGGCCCTTGCAGTAGTCGCCGGCGGGCGCGGGTCCGTCGGCGGCGGTGGCCCTGGCAAGAGGGGCAAGAGGGGCGAGTGGGGAGAGAGGGGAGAGCAGTCCCGCGGTGAGCACGAGCGCCGCGGCGGCCGTAATTCTCCGCAGAGGGCTGAACGGCTTTCTGTGCAGGGTGGTTCGTGGGATGCGTCGTCGCATGCCTGGTCCTCCCGACGATGGTGCGCCGGAGGTTACCGGCGGTTAGCCAACGACAGAAGATGAACATGCGTCACGTTTTCGGAGTCACCACAGGGACCACTCGGCCGCTCCCCGGCCTCAGCGGGTGCCGGTGATGGACCCCATCGGAAATCGGATGGGACCGACCGCCCCGATGAGGGATCCGAATCGCGTGTCGATACGTCTACTCGGCGACGCTGCTTGTTGACGATTCATGTCTGCAGCAACGCCAACGTACGTGTGACGGAGGTGCAGGGCGATGGCTGGATTCCGAAGTCTGGCAAGACAGGTGCGCGACCCGCGCAGCGATCTGGCACTGCGGCGCTACTCACTGCGCAAGTGCCTGGAGAGATTCGCTCCCTACGGGCACCGGGCGACCTGGGACCATCTGTGCTCCCGGGCCGGGTTCGGCCCCGAGGACCGCTCCCCCGACCCGGCCCGCCTGGTCGCGGCCCTGGAGGAGCTGGAGGAGGCGCGGGCCGTCTGGCTCGCGTACGAAGTCGCCTTCGCGGAGCGCAGGCGCAAGGAGAAGCACGACGGACTGCGCCGCCCGGGCAGCGTGGACGACTGGCACCGGCTGACCTGGGGCGGATTCGGGGTCGCCTGGTGCGACGACCCGTCGGTGCACCCCACCGAACCGCTGGCCGAAGTCCTGCGCCGGCTGATCGCGGCCCTCGAGCGCGACCCGGGCGAGAGCTGCCCGGTGTGCGCGGGCACGGCGCTCGTCTGGAAGCACGACCTGGCGCACGAACCGTCGTCGGGCCCCGTCTGTTCCCACTGCGGCATCGTGGTGCCGCGCCCCGTCCTGACGCCCGCGGCACTGGCCGATGCCAGGCGTGCGCGGCTGCTGGTCTCTGCGTAGCGCGACGGGGGTGCGGGCCGGTCGCCGGCGCACCCCCGGTTTTCACCGCACGGGAAAGCAGTACTAGAACCCCGGAATGACTTCGAGCCGTTGCCGGTCGAGCAGGTACGTCGGCAGGTACGGCGCGTCGGTGCGGACCGGAACGTCCATGTCGTACGCGAGACAGGCCAGGGCCAGAGGTCCGAGGGCCACGCGGGCGCGCGGCGCGGCCGAGTCCCCCCAGTAGTCGCCGTGCTGCGCGAGCGCCTGGGCGAGCGCCTCGGCGAACGCGTCGTCGTCCTGGCCGATCAGCCGGTGGAAGAGCGCGACCGGCTGGTAGTCGACGGAGTTGAGGAAGTCCTTCGGGGCGAGGCTCGCCCGGTCCGGGTGCGAGGTCTCGATCGTCGTGACGAGCTTCTGGACGACGTCGTCGATGGGGCGGCGCAGCCAGTGGCTCTGCAGGACGTCGATCCAGTGCAGGACGTAGTCGTCGACCGGGGTGTCGCCGCGCAGCGCGTCGAGCGGCACCTGGCACAGCCGTGTCGTGCGCTCGCGCTCGCGGGTCACGAGGGTGAGATAGAAGGCGTCGAGCCAGGCGCGGGCGTCGCCCTGGGCCCCGCCCCCTGCGGCGGGCACGGTCAACTCCCTTTCACCCAGCTGGACTTCGACCTCCTTCGTCTGCGTGAAGAGAGCCGTGCCGAGCTGGAGGGCCGCGACCCAGGCGTCCCAGGTCTCGACGCGGTCGGCCTCGGGGTCGGTCGCGGCGTGGGCGTGGGCCAGGGACACGGCGGAGGCGAAGGCGTCCGGGAGCCGGTCGGGCGCCTTGCCGAGCCCGGCGATCAACCCGGCGGTGGTGTCGGTGAGTTCGGCCACCTCGACGGCGGGCGCCGAGGTGACGAGCCGCCCGGCCCGGTCGAGGCCGCGCAGCGACCGCATGATGTCCACGAGCTCCTGCGGCGGCGCCTGGGTGAAGGTGCGGGTCTCGTGATCGATGACGGTGAGGGAGGTCAGGCGCCCCTCGTGCCACCAGTACACGCGCGGCGAGAGCGACCCGGGGCCGTCCTCGTGGGCCCGGAAGGCGTACGTGGCCAGGTCGTTGACGGCGTCGATCGCGCCGCCGTCGACGATCGGGTGGAACGCGAGCAGGTGTCGGGTCGGTACGACGACGAGGGCGCCCGCGTCGGGCATGCGCCGCCCGGTGACCTCGGCGACGACCTCCTGAAGGACGAGCGCCTTGGTGGAGACGAACGGCGAGTCGCCGTACACGGAGTACAGCACCGGGTGCCCGTCGAGGCGCACTTCCTCGTGCCGCATCGGCTCGCGGACGAGGTTGCGCTGCCCGGCGGCCCACAGCGCGTCGGCGCCGGCGCGGGCCAGGTCCTGGTCGGTGAGCAGCCGCACGGACGTGGGGCCGTCGAGGGCGAGCGCGAGGTCGAGGCCTTCGGAGACGCCGCGCAGGTACTGGAAGCCGTCGGCCAGGCCTGCGGGCACGGCGCCGGGCGGCACCAGGCGCAGCACGGTCCGCTCCAGCAACTCCTCGGCGCTCTCGCCCCCTTGGGACGCTTCGGCGAGGTTCGCGAAGAAGGCGGCGACCAGCTCCGGCCAGGTCTCCTCGGGTGCGACGCGGCAGCGCTGTGCCAGGTTCGTCAGCGGGTGGCGGCGGCCCCCGGTCTCGGCCGCGTCGCCGGTCATCGTGGGCGCCGCGCCGTCGCGGGCGTGCAGGTGCTCGGCGACGAGGCCGCGCAGCGTCGTGGCCTGCGCGGCTGTCAGCTGGGGCAGATGGGGGTCGGGCGCGTCATGTGCTGTCACGCACCCGACTCTACGAGGCGCGCCTCCAGCGCGTCCGCGTCGGGCAGGAACCACAGCTGACGACCCCGGTTGCTCTCCCGGACGAAGTCGCGAAGTGACGTGCTGGTGGCGGTTCTTGACTCGATGTCGCCCAGAATCGCCAGGCCCGTGCGGTAGTTCACGAACTTCTGGACGACGTCGCCCGCGATGCGCGTGCGCAGCCGGAAGAAGTCGTCGCCGCAGCGCTCGGCGGGCACGGCGACCCAGGTGGCACCGCGGTAGCCGGCGTCACCGATGAGGTCGAGGGCGGCCCGCTCACTGTCGAGGAGGGGCCCGTGCGCGGAGCACACGAGCACGGAGACGCCGCCCAACTCCCTTACTTCCAGGGTCGGTTCACCGACCATCTCACTTTCCGCCTCACTGCTCATCCCACTGCTCATCCCACTGCTCATCTCACTGCCCACCGGGGTCATCCACCAATACGTCGACGATCTTCAACAGCTCGGCGGCCTCCGCGAGCCCGCCCAGGACCACGACCTTGAGCACGGCGCGCTCCTCGTCGTACACGGACTCCACGCGCAACCGCGGCGTGCCGCCCGTGCGGCTGTTGGCACTGGCCACGACGGTGTTGGCCAGCCGCATCGCCGCCTGCGGGGTGGCGCCGTCGATCTGGACGATGACGGACGCCTCCGCGTGGGCGCGGTCCGGCGGGCGCGGTGCGGCCGGGGCGCCCGTGAAGGCCTCAAGGTCGTCGCGGGTCACGCGGTACCGGCGGCCCACCTGGGTAGCTTTCAGCCGCCCGTCGCGCACATAGCCGCGCACGGTCCGGACGTGGAGCCCGAGCAGATCCGCGACCTGATCGAGGGAGTAGTACTGTCGCTGCACTCCCTCAACATACCTCGGAGTGCGGAATCGACGTAATGATAAGTACGTGAAGGGAAGGCACAGGGTGTTCGTACAGGTCTGTCTGAACGGGGCGCGGGACGCGGCGGACGGCGCGGTGGTCCCGCTCTCCCCCGTCGCGCTGGCCGAGTCCGCGGCCGCGGCGGTCGCGGCCGGGGCGTCGGACGTGCACGTCCATCCGAAGACCCCGTGCGGCCGGGACACGTTGTCGCCGCGCTCGGTGGCCGCGACCCTGGAGGCGATCCGGGCGCGGGTGGCGGTGCCGGTCGGGGTCACGACGGGCGCGTGGGCGGAGCCGGACCCGGCCGCCCGGGTGGCGCGGATCCGCTCCTGGACGACGCTGCCCGACCACGCGTCGGTGAACTGGCACGAGGAGGGCGCGGAGGCGGTGGCCGCCGCGCTCCTCGAGCGGGGCGTCGGCGTGGAGGCGGGCATCTGGTCGGGCACCGACGGGGCGGCACGGTTCGCGGCGTCCCCGCTGGCGGGCCGGGTGCTGCGGGTCCTCGCCGAGGTGACGGACCCGGATCCGGACACCGCCGTGGAGTCGGCGCGTACGGTCCTCGCGGCGATCGGCACCGCCCACGGCAGGCCCGTCCTGCTGCACGGGGAGGAGGGCGGGACCTGGCCGGTGCTGCGCCTCGCCGCCCGTCTGGGCCTCGCGACCCGCGTCGGCCTGGAGGACACGCCGGCCCTGCCGGGCGGGGAACGGGCCGGTGGCAACGCCCAGTTGGTGGCTGCGGCGATCGCCCTGTTCCGGCCGGGCCTGCGGGCCGCGCCCTAGCTTCGCCGTACTCATCGCCGGCCGCAGCGGGTGGGAACCGGACGCACAGCCCCTCGCGCCTCTGAGACGCCTGCGGCATCCACGGCCGGGCGACCGTAGCAGCAGGAAAACCGCTCGCTCCAGCCGTTTCCCGGTCGGACAGTTGACGGCGACGAGACCCGGCCGCACCCCGAAGGAGATCCCGCCGCCATGTCGACGCTGCGCGTCACCGCCGAGACCCTGACCGTCCATCCGCACCCGAACGCCGACGCCCTGGAGCTCGCACAGGTCGGCCTGTACCGGGCCGTGGTGGCGAAGGGCGCCTACCGCTCCGGGGACACCGCCGTGTACATCCCCGAGCAGTCCGTGCTGCCGGCCGCGCTCATCGAGGAGCTGGGTCTGACCGGGCGGCTCGCGGGCGGGAACGCGGACCGCGTCAAGGCCGTACGGCTGCGCGGTGAGCTGTCGCAGGGCATCGTGTGCAGGCCCGCGGCGCTCGACGGCGTCGACCTGGCTGCGGCCGCCGCGGACGGCACGGACTTCGCGCCGCTGCTCGGGATCACCAAGTGGGTGCCGCCGATCCCGCCGACCATGAGCGGCGAGGTGGAGTCCGCGCCGGACCTGCTGCCCTGGGTCGACATCGAGAACGTGCGGCGCTACCCGGACGTCTTCGCGCCCGGCGAGCCGGTGGTCGTCACGGAGAAGCTCCACGGTTCGGCGTGCCTGCTGACCTACGTCGCGGCGGACGGACGCGTCCACGTGTCGTCGAAGGGGTTCGGCTCCAAGTCCCTCGCCCTGAAGGAGGATCCGCGCAATCTGTACTGGCGGGCGATCCGCGGGCACGGCGTCGCGGAGGCCGCCGCCCGCCTTGCCGAGCGGCTCGGCGCGCGCCGGGTCGGCATCTTCGGCGAGGTGTACGGCGCCGGGGTGCAGGACCTGACGTACGGCGCGGACGGCCGCAGGGACACCCTCGGCTACGCGGCGTTCGACGTCTCGGCGGAGATCGACGGCGAGGTCCGCTGGCTGGACCCCGCCGAGGTCCTGGACGGCGAACTGCCGCTGGTGCCGCGCCTGTTCACGGGCCCGTACGACATCGACCGCGTCCTGGAACTCGCCTCGGGCCGCGAGACGGTGTCCGGCGGGCAGCTGCACCTGCGCGAGGGCGTCGTGGTGCGCGCGGCCGCCGAGCGCTACAGCCCGGTGACCGGCGGGCGGGCCCTCGTCAAGGCGGTCAGCCCGGCGTACCTGACCCGCAAGGGCGGCACCGAGTACGAGTGATCCACCGGGGCGCGGGGCGCTACGGGCCCGCGACTCCCACCATCAGCACGCGTGTGCCCGGCTCCAACGGGCGCCAGCGGTGCGGGAGTCGGGCCGTGCAGTAGAGGGTGTCGCCGCGTTCGAGCACGTAGCGCACACCGTCCGCCTCGACCTCGGCCGAGCCGTCGGCGACGTAGAGGATCTCGTCGCCGGCGTGCCGGTACTCGCGGCCCCAGTCGTGGTCGCCGGTGAACTCCAGGGCGTGCAGCCGCTGTTGGCCCCGCACCAGGGGGCGTACGCCGTCCGGTGTCGCGGGCACGTCCACGCCGCGGACCACGTCGACCGGGCGCGGGGCCTGCGCCGCGGCGAGGAGTTCGACCGCGGTGGTGCCGAGCGCGTCGGCGATGCGCTGCAGCGAGCCCATGCTCGGGCGCGAGCGTCCGTTCTCGACCTGGCTCAGGAACGGGACGGAGACCCCGGCCTGCCGCGCCACCTCGGCGAGCGTCAGCTCCAGGGCTCGTCGCCGACGGCGGATGCCCGGTCCCACGTTCATGAACTTGTAACGCCCTTCCGCCACTTCGACCGTTCCGGACAGCCTATCGCCGTGCTTAACTCCTTCACCGCCACTTAAAAAAGTTAACCAATGGCCATCAGGCCAACGGCAGCCATCGGCATCGACGGAGGGGTCTCCATGGCACGCGTGGACCAGAATCAGCGGCGGCGCCGCGGCACCGGCCTGATCGCGCTGGACGAGGACGCCGCGTACGGCGGCTACACGCTCTTCGCGCCGCTGACCGGCACCGGCGAGGTGTATCTGATCGATCTGCGCGGCGAGGTGGTCCACCGGTGGAACCTGCCGCACCGCCCGGGCCGGCACGCGCGCATCCTCCCGAACGGCAACCTCGCCTACAGCGGCGTACTGCCCGACGAGCCCGCGCTGTTCCCCATGTGGCACAAGTACCGCGGCGGCCTCATGCAGGAGATCACCCCGGACGGCACCGTCGTGCGCGAGCACCGCGACCCGCTCCAGCACCACGACGCCCACCACCACGGCGAGCTCGCCGCCGTCCCGCTGCTGGTCTTCGCCCTCTCCTCGCTCGCCGAGGCCACCGGGCAGACCATCCTGAACAGCGAGACCGTGGGCCGCACCCCGGACCCGGGCCGCGACGTGCCGCGCATCGTCCGCGCGGACGCGCTGGTCTCGCTCGGGTCCGGCATCTTCGGTACGTCGCTGATGGTGACCAGCGCCGAGAACATCGGCATCGTCCGGCTCACCGGCGTACGCAGCCGGTTCGTGACCGCGGCCGCCGGGCTGCTGCTCGTCGTCTGCGGGCTGCTCGGCCCGCTGCCCCGGGTGCTCGCGGCGGTCCCGCAGCCGGCGGTGGGCGCGGCGGGGCTCGTCATCTACGCGGTGATCGCGGTCATGGGGTTCGGCATGCTCTCGCGCACCGACCTCGACCACGGCACGGACGGCATCGTGGTCGCTCTCGCCCTGGTGGCCGGCCTGCTGCCGATCGTGGCACCGCAGATGTACGCGGGCCTGCCGCCCTGGGCCCGCACCCTGTTCGGCAGCGGGGTCGCGGCCGGGGTGATCGCCGCGGTGGTGCTCAGCGCGGTGTTCCGGGTGCACGGGCCCCGGGAGCCCGCGGTCACGACGCCGCGCGGTCGCGGCGCTCCGCCAGCAGCCGGGAGCCGGTGAGGCGTTCGCCGAAGACGTCGTCCGGGTTGGACAGGACGCAGGTCTCCAGGGACAGGCAGCCGCAGCCGATGCAGTCGGTGAGGTGGTCGCGCAGCCGGTTCAACTGCTTGATGCGCTCGTCCAGTTCGGACCGCCAGGTCTGCGACAGGCGCGTCCAGTCCTCCTGGGTGGGGGTGCGCTCCTCGGGGAGCTGTGCCAGGGCCTCGCGGATCGTGGCGAGCGGGATGCCGACGCGCTGCGCGGCACGGATGAAGGCGACGCGGCGCAGCGTGTCACGGCCGTAGCGGCGCTGGTTGCCGGAGGTGCGGCGGCTGGTGATCAGACCCTTGGACTCGTAGAAGTGCAGGGCGGAGACGGCGGCGCCGCTGCGCGCCGACAGCTGGCCGACGGTGAGCTCGTGGATCTTCTCCGGAATCTGGGGCACTCGGCCGAGCCTAGTCGCCGGGCGACGCCGTTGTTAGCATGCCAGGAGCTCTGAGCAAGCGCTTAGACATTTCTATCGAGAGGTCACGGGACATGGCGGAGCCGCGCGTTTTCAAGGGCGTCGACGAGCTGAAGGGCGCTGTCGGCGAGGAGCTCGGGTACAGCGACTGGGTCGAGGTCGCGCAGGAGCGGATCGACCAGTTCGCCGAGGCGACCGGGGACCACCAGTGGATCCACGTCGACCCGGAGCGGGCGAAGGCCGGTCCGTTCGGCACGACCATCGCGCACGGCTATCTGACGCTGTCGCTGCTGCCGCTGTTCGGCCCGCAGCTGCTCTCGGTCGAGGGCATGAAGATGGGCGTGAACTACGGCACGAACAAGGTGCGCTTCCCCGCGCCCGTGCCGGTGGGCTCGCGGCTGCGCGCCACCGGGAGGATCACGTCCGTGGAGGACGTGCAGGGCGGGGTGCAGCTGTCCGTGGCGTTCACCGTGGAGCGCGAGGGCGGCGACAAGCCGGTCTGCGTCGCGGAGTCGGTGTCGCGGTACTACCTGTAGCCGTTACCGGCAGTCGCTGCTTGCAGGTGTTACTTCGGGGCCCTGTCGGCCCCGACCATCCGCAGGACGAGGTCGGCGTAGAGCGCGCCGACCTCGTCGGGCGTCCGGCGGCCCTGCGGGTTGAACCACCGGGACACGTCGATGCACAGGGACAGGATCGCGACCGTGGTGCCGGGCACGTCCAGGACGTCGAACTCCCCCGTCCGCACACCGTCGTCGATGATCTCGCGGACCGCGGCGTCGCTGCGCCGGCGCAGGGCCATGATGCCCGGACGGTGCTCCTCGCCGAGCGACTCCAGCTCGTACTGGACGACGCGCGCCGTCGTGTGGTGACCGGCGTGCCAGCGGACGAAGGACCGCACCGCCTCGGTCAGCCGCTCGGCCGCCGTGCCCTCGCCGTCGGCCGCGGCGCGCAGGATCTCGAGCGCCTTCTCGTGGCCGATGCTGCTGATGCGGAGGAGGAGCTCCTCCTTGGTCTTGTAGTGGATGTAGAGGGCGGCCGGGCTCATGCCGGCCCGGCTCGCGATGTCGCGGGTCGTGGTGGCGTGGTAGCCGCGCTCGGCGAACGCCTCCACCGCCGCGACGAGCAGGCGCCGGGCCGCATCGGGGGTGACCTCGGCCCACGGCATCTCGTCGAGGTCCTGGACCTCGATCTGCTCGTCGTGCGTCATGGCTCCGCTCACATCCCTGTCGGCTACGTGGATCCACACCATACCCCCCTAGGTGAGCGGGCGCTTAGGCGTGCGTCACGGCACCGGCTTGAAGGGGTCGTGGTCGGCGAGGATCTTCTCCAGGCGGGCCTGGTCGACGCGGTTCACCAGCTGGTCCGCCTCCTGGCGGTCGCGGATGACCTTGGCCAGGGTGAAGGCCGACGTCGTCAGATAGAGGACCGAAATCGCGAGGAACGCGCGGATCCAGGCGCTCGCCTCGAGCCGGAAGATGCCGATGGCGACCGCGGCGAGGGCCACCGCGAAGGAGGCGATGGCCTGGCTGTAGAAGGCTGTGGTGTTGCCCTGCTTGACCGGTGTCTCGTTCATGCCGCACAGCATGGAGCGGACGGGGCCGCCGCCCCATCCGCTCCCGTACTCAGTTGCGTACTCAGAAGGCCGATACGCCGGTCAGCGCGCGGCCGATGATCAGCTTCTGGATCTGGCTCGTACCCTCGTACAGGGTCATGACGCGGGCGTCGCGGAGCAGCTTGCCGACCGGGTACTCGTCGATGTAGCCGTAGCCGCCGAACACCTGAAGGGCGTTGTTGGCGGCGCGGACCGCCGCCTCGGAGGCGAAGAGCTTGGCCTTGGACGCCGCCGTCGCGAAGTCCTCGCCGCGGTCGATCAGGTCGGCCACGCGCCAGGTCAGCAGGCGGGCCGCGTCCACGTCCACCGCGATGTCGCTGATCAGCTCCTGGACCAGCTGGTACGAGGCGATGGACTTGCCGAACTGCTCGCGCTCGCCCGCGTATCCGACCGCCGCGTCGAGCGCTGCCTGGGCGATGCCGACGCAGCCCGCGGCCACGGACATGCGGCCCTTGGCGAGCGCGGACATGGCGATGGAGAAGCCCTTGCCCTCGGGGCCGAGCAGCGCGGAGGCGGGGACGCGCACGTCGTCCAGGACCAGTTCGGCCGTGGCCTGGCCGCGCAGACCGAGCTTGCCGTGGATGGTGCGGCGGGTCAGGCCCGGGGTGTCGGTCGGCACCAGGAAGGCGCTGACGCCCTTGTGGCCGGGGGCGTCGGTGGAGCGGGCGAAGAGCAGGACGACGTCGGCCCACGTGCCGTTCGTGATGAACATCTTGGAGCCGTTGATGACCCAGTCCCCGTCGGACCCGCCGTCGCGGACGGCCTTCGTCGTCAGGTTGCCCGCGTCGGAGCCGGTGCCGGGCTCGGTGAGGCCGAAGCAGCCGAGGGCCTCGCCCGCCGTGAGGCGCGGCAGCCACTCCCGCTTCTGCTCCTCGGAGCCGTACGCCTGGACGGTCTTGGTGACCAGGCCGAGCGAGACCGAGACGATGCCGCGCACGGAGGAGTCCCCGCGGCCGAGCTCCTCCGTCACCAGGCAGTACGCGAGGTGGTCACCGCCCGAGCCGCCGTACTCCTCGTCGATGGTGAGCCCCAGGAAGCCGACCTCGCCGAGCTTCTTCACGATGGACCGGTCGACGTCCTCGGCCCGGTCCCAGGCCACGACGTTCGGTGCGATCTCGCGGTCCACGAAGTCCTTGGCGAGCCGACGTACGGCCGTCTGCTCCTCGCTCGGCTCAAGATTCATGGACGACTCCCGCGGTACGTAAATTAGCAGTGCTAGTTTTTGGTGACAGCCCTACTATGTGCCGCATGGCCCGACCGCGCAAGCCCCTCCTGAGCGCCGACCGCATCGTCGACGCGGCCCGCGCCCTCGTCGACGGCGAGGGGCTCGCGGCCGTCTCGACGCGACGACTGGCGGCGGAGCTCGGCGTGAGCGGTCCTTCCCTGTACAACCACTTCCGCACGAAGGACCAGATCCTGGAGGCGGTCGCCGACTCGGTGAGCGCGCAGGTCGATCTGTCGATGTTCGGCGCGGACGATCCGCGGGACTGGCGCACGGCCCTGCACGACTGGGCCGTCTCGTACCGGGCCGCGCTGCGCGAGCACCCCAACATCGTTCCCGTACTGGCCCAGGGGCCGGGGCGGCGCCCGGCCGGACTCCGGCTCGCGGACGCCGTGTTCGGGGCGATGACGGACGCCGGGTGGCCGGCCGCGCAGGCCACGTCCATCGGCGCGCTCATGCGGTACTTCGTGATGGGCTCGGCGCTCGGGTCGTTCGCGGGCGGGTTCGTGGACGACGAGGCGGCGTACGACCCGGCGGACTATCCGCACCTCGGGCAGGCGCACCTGCTCGCCGACCGGCAGCAGGCCGTGGACGACCGGGCCTTCGAGACGGGGCTCACGGCGCTGCTCGACGGGCTCTCCGTGCAGTTCGAGCAGGTCACGGCGGCTGTCCGGCGATAGTTCGGGGCGGGCCGAAATGTGCCGGGCGCATGCTTGAGGCATGGCTGCTTCTGCTTCTGGTCGTCCTCGTTCTGGTTTTGATCCTCGTTCTGGTTCTGGTTCTGGTCCTCGTTCTGCTTCTGGTTCTGGTCCTCGTTCTGCTTCTGGTTCTGGTTCCAAGGAGCCCGGCGCTCCGCGCCTTGCCGCGCTCGCCTCGCTGATCGCCGACGAGACGCGTGCCGCCTTCGTGCTCGCGCTGCTCGACGGTCGGGCCTGGACCGCCGGGGAGCTCGCGCGGCACGCGGGGGTCGCCGCGTCCACCACGAGCGAGCACCTCGGCAAGCTCGTCGCGGGCGGACTGCTCGCCGAGGAACGACAGGGCAGGCACCGGTACGTACGGCTCGCAGGCGCGGAGGTCGCGCAGCTCGTGGAGGGCCTCGCCGCGTACGCCGTGCCCGGCGGCGGGGCCCGGCCCTCGACGCTGCAGGCGTCGTCGGCGCGGGACGCGATGGCACGCGGGCGCACCTGCTACGACCACCTCGCGGGGCGGCTCGGGATCGCCGTCGCGGACGGGATGGCCGAGCGGGGGCTGTTGCGGAGGGACGCGGGGCTCTCCTTGACGGAGGCGGGGCTCGGCTGGTTCGAGGGGCTCGGGATCGCGCTCGACGGGGGTGGGCGGCGGCCGCTCGTACGGGGGTGTCTGGACTGGACCGAGCGGCGGGTTCATCTGGCGGGGGTCGCGGGGGCGGCGCTCTGTGACCACGCGTTCGCCTCCGGCTGGGTCGAGCGGATCGGGTCCGAGCGGGCGGTTCGGGTGACCGGGGCCGGAGCGGCGTCTTTCGAGGCCGAGTTGGGCGTGCGGGTTCCTTCGTGAGCGGCCCGCCCCTTCGCCTTCTGCCCGACCGGTAAGGTCCTGCCCGGGTGCGGGGACATGTCGTCGTAACAAGGGAAACGGCGGATGGTGCAGATCGTGGGGGCCCCGGTTCAGGCCGAACCGGGGGAATCAGGGCATGACTGGGCAGCGGATTGCAGGCAATTCGCGGTCCGCGTGCTGCGCGGGATCGGGCAGGTCACGTTCCTGCCGCGGGCGCTGAGCGGAGCATTGTTCGCGGCCGCCCTGTTCGCCGCCGGGTGGCAGTACGGGGTCTACGGAGTGGGCGGCGCGGCCGTCGGGACCGGCGTCGCGTGGCTGCTCGGGGTGGAGCCCGAGCGGCTCGCGCAGGGGCTCGAGGGGTTCAACGCCTGCTTGGTGGGCGTGAGTTGCGCGGTGTTCCTCGGGGCGGGCAGGGCGACCACCGTGGTGGTCGCCCTGGTGGGCTGCGCCGTGGTCACCGTGGTCACGGCCGCGGCGGGACGGGCGTTCGGGGCGTGGGGGCTGCCCGCGCTGACGCTGCCGTTCTGCGCCGTGGCGACCGCGGTCACACTGGGCGCCGCTCCGGCGCCGACAGCGCAGGCGGCTCGCGCCGCGGCCGGGGTCGAGGTCGAACTCGCCGATGTCGTACGGGGGTTCCTCGCCGGGTTCGGCCAGATCTTCCTGATGCCGCAGTGGTACGCGGGCGCGTTCGTGCTCGCCGGGCTGCTCGTGGCCGGGCCGCGCGTGGCCGGGGTGGCCTGTCTCGGGAACGCCGCGGGGATGGCGGTCGCGTGGGCGCTCGGGGTGCCCGCCGCGCACCTCGGCGACGGCACGTCCGGGTACAACGCGGCGCTCGTCGCGCTCGCGCTGTGCGGGGTCTTCCTGGCCGGCGGTGTGCGCACGCTGCTGTACGCACTGCTCGGGGCCGTCGTGGCGACCGCGGTCGCGCCGACGCTGGGCGGGCACGTGCTGACCTGGCCGTTCGTGCTGACGACCCTGGTGTTCCTGGCGGGGGCACGGTCGTTCCCCCGGCTGACGGCGCCGCCGTCCCGCACCTGAACGGCGGGACGGCGGGCCGTGACCGGCCGCGGCCGGCCGGGTCCTAGAAGATCACCAGGGCCCGGCCGCCCTTGCCCGCCTCCATGTTGGCGAACGCCGCCGGGATCCCGTCCAGGGCGATCCGCTCGGTGACCAGCGCGCCGAGGTCCAGGCGGCCAGCCCGGACGTGCTCGGCGAGGACCGGGAGGTCCTGGGCGGGGTCGGAGTTGCCGTAGACGCAGCCGGACAGGGTGCGGCCCCAGTGGAAGAGTTCCAGGGCGTTGAAGGTGACCTGCTGGTCCTTGCCGCCGATGCCGACGACCGTGGTGCGGCCGCCGCGGCGCGTGGACTCCCAGGCCGTGCGGATCGTCACCGCGCGGCCGACGCACTCGACGGCGACGTCCACGCCCTGCTTGCCGGTGAGGCCGCGGATCTCGCGGGCCGTGTTCTCGGACGCGATCACGTAGTCCGTGGCGCCTGCCCGGCGGGCGAGTTCCTCCTTCTCCGGGGACACGTCCACCGCGATGATCTTCGATGCGCCCGCGATGCGCGCCGCCTGGAGCGTGGCGAGGCCGACGCCGCCGACGCCGTAAACAGCGACGGTCTCGCCCTTCTTGACCTGTGCCGAGTGGTGCACGGCGCCGTACCCGGTGAGCACCGCGCAGCCGAGCAGGGCCGCGTCGGTGAGCGGGACGCCGTCCGGGACGGGCAGGACGCAGTTGGCGGCGACGACCGTCTCCTCGGCGAACGCGGCGACGTTCAGACCGGGGTGCAGGTCCGAGCCGTCCGAGGCCCGGTGCGCGTAGACGTCGGCCGCGCCCGCGAGGGCGTTCGCGCACAGCCAGACCTCGCCGAGCGTACAGGCGTGACAACTGCCGCACGAGGGAGCCCAGTTGAGGACGACGCCGTCGCCGGGTGCGACGTGCGCGACGCCCTCGCCGACGGAGACGACGGTGCCCGCGCCCTCGTGGCCGAGGACGGCGGGGACCGGCACGCGCATCGTGCCGTTGGTCAGGGACAGGTCGGAGTGGCAGACACCGGCGGCGGCGAGCTTGATGCGGACCTGCCCGGGGCCGGGCTCGGGCAGGTCGATGTCGGTGATCTCCAGCGGGGAGCCGACGGCGGGCAGTACTGCGGCGCGGACCATGCGGGAATCAACTTCCTCAGAACTGGAGGGACTTGGTCTGGAGGTACTCGGTCAGGCCGTGGGAGCCGAGCTCGCGGCCGACGCCCGACTGCTTGTAACCGCCGAACGGGGCGAGCGGGTTGAAGCGCCCGCCGTTGATGTCGACCTGGCCGGTGTCCATGCGGCGCGCGAACGCCACGGCCTCGGCCTCGTCGCCCGCCCAGACCGCGCCCGCGAGCCCGTACACGGTGCCGTTGGCGATGCGCAGGGCGTCGTCCTCGTCCGCGTACCGGATGAGCGAGACGACCGGGCCGAAGATCTCCTCCTGGGCGATCGTCATCTCGGGGGTGACGTCGGCGAAGACGGTGGGCTGCACGAAGTAGCCCTGCTCGCGCGGGGATTCGGGGCCGCCCGCGACGATCCGCGCGCCCTCCTCGACGCCCTTGGCGATGTAGCCGCGTACGCGCGTGCGCTGCTTGTCATTGACGAGCGGGCCGATGCGGTCGCCGTACTTGGCGGCGGCCGCGGCGGCGAGCTCGACCGCCTCGTCGTACTGGTCGGTGTGCACGAGCATGCGGGTCCAGGCGCTGCACGTCTGGCCCGAGTTGCCCATGACGTTGGCGACGCCGACGGCGACGGCCTTGGCGAGGTCGGCGGACGGGAGGATCACGTTCGCCGACTTGCCGCCGAGCTCCAGGGCGACGCGCTTGACGGCGGCGCCCGCCGTCGCGCCGATCTGCTTGCCGACCGCGGTGGAGCCCGTGAAGGAGACGAGATCGACGTCCGGGTGCTCGGCGAGGGCCTGACCGGCGACGGCGCCGACGCCCGTGACCAGGTTGAAGACACCGGCCGGGAGGCCCGCCGCGTCGACCGCCTCCGCGAAGAGCTGGGCGGTCAGCGGGGTGTCCTCGGCCGGCTTGAGGACGACGGTGCAGCCCGCGGCCAGCGCCGGGGCGACCTTGCAGACGATCTGGTGGAGCGGGTAGTTCCAGGGCGTGATCGCGCCGACGACGCCGACCGGCTCGGCGTAGACGGTCGAGTTGCCGACCTTCTCCTCGAAGGCGTACGTGGCGGCGAGTTCGGCGTACGAACCGGCGACCAGGACGGGGACGCCCGCGTGCACCTGCTGCGCGAACTTCAGCGGGGCGCCCAGTTCGGCCGCGATCGTCTCGGCGATCTCCTCGTTGCGGGCCACGAGTTGGTCGCGCAGCGCGGCGATCCTCGCGGCGCGCTCGGCGGGCGGGGTCGCGGCCCAGCCGGGGAAGGCGGCGCGGGCGGCGCGCACCGCGGTGTCGACGTCCTCTGCGGTGCCCGCGGGGACGTGGCCGATGACCTGCTCGTCGGCCGGGTTGACGACGGCGATGGTGTCGCCGCCCGCCGCGGGGCGCCACTCTCCGCCGATGTACATGCCGTCGTGGGCCTTCATGGCTCTCCTTCTGGTGACCGCTCGGTTCGTCCGATGCTCAAACTAGCGTTGATAGTTTTTGGGCGCCAGAGACGCCCGTCACTCCTGCCGCCCGGGCCCGGGCCGGTCACGCCTGGGTAATGGCCCCGGCCCAGGGCCTGTCCGGCTGCCTCGGATCCGCCCGAACCCGACAACGCATGGAGTCCAGCATGCTGCGACAGAACGCCTGGCGCGCCGCCCTGGTCGGGGCCTCCCTGACCTCTCTGACCGCCCTGGCCGCGTTCGGCTCCGGTGCGGCGGGCGCCGCCGGCGCGGGGACCGCCTCCCTCGCCTGCCGCATCGACGGATACGTCTGCATCACCACGACCGACCCGTCCGAACCGACCGTGTACGCCTGCCTCTCGTAACCGGTCCTCCCCCGCGGCCCGCTCTCCGTTCTCCCGGAGGGCGGGCCGCCGCCGTGTACTGCGGTGGCCCGCCAGTAATTCCCCAGTAACGGCGTCTTCCTAGCGTGCGAACTCCCCGTACCGTTCCCGGAGGAGCACCCCCGATGCACCTGCCCCGTTCGCCCCGGCGCAGAGCCGCCGTCTGGGCGGCGGCCGCGTTCACCGCGGCCGCACTGGTGACCGGCGTCCTGCCGGCAGTCGCCGCCGACACCCCGTCCCCCTCGGTCGCCGCCAAGGTCGACGCGTCGTTGAACGCCGCCGTCGCGCACGGTGGCGAGGCGTCGTTCTTCGTCGTCCTCAAGGACCAGGCCGACCTCACGACCGCCAAGCGGCAGACCTCGCACGCGAAGGCCGCCAAGGCCGCGTACAAGGAGCTGAAGGCCACCGCCGAGGACAGCCAGCAGTCGCTCACCTCCTTCCTCGACAAGGAGAAGGTCGGGCACACGGACTACTGGATCGCCAACACCGTCCGGGTCAGCGGCGACGAGAAGCTCGTCGACGAGCTCGCGCGGCGGGCGGCCGATGCCGGTGCGGCGGTGCTGTGGGGCGCCGGGCACGACGCCGAGGGGCACACGCCGTACGGGGCGTTCGCCGAGGCCCTCGACGGCTGGCTGGCCGACCGGTCGCCCGCCGAGCGTGCCCGGGCGGGCGCGGAGTACCCCGAACTGGCCGCTCTGCTCCCGTCGTTGGGCCGGGTGCGCACACCCGCCGAGCGCAGCCCGGAGGACGAGCGCGACCGGCTGTTCCGTGCGACGGCGGGCCTGCTCGGTGAACTGGCCGCCGCCCACCCGGTGTTGGTGGTCCTGGACGATCTGCACGCGGCCGACGCGGGCTCCTTCCAGCTGCTCAGCCATCTCGCACGGCGTGCGGCGGACGCGGGGGCGCCCTGGCGGTTCGCGGTGACGTGCCGCGAGGAGGAGCTGGCGGAGGGCGATCCGCGCCGCACGGGCCTCGCGTCCCTGGTGCGTCAAGGGCTCGCGCGGCGCCTGGAGTTGACGCGTCTGGACCGGGACGCCTGCCTTGCCGTGGCCGCCGACGCGGGCGTCGCGAGCAGCCGGGTCTGGGAGCTGTCCCTCGGCAACCCGCTCTTCGCGATCGAGCTGGCACGCTCGCTCGACACGGGTGACAGTGCCCCCGAGACCGTGCGCCAGCTGGTCGCCGAGCGCCTGGCCCGGCTCGGCCCTGCCGCCCGCCGGATGGTCGAGGCGCTGTCCGTGACCGGCGGCGAGGGCTCGCTCTCCGAGGTCCTCGACGTCGCCGAGCACAGCGTCGGGGTCGCGGGCGCGCAGGCCGCCGACGCGCTGGAGGAGGCCATCGGGGCGTCGTTCGTCGTCGAGCGCCAAGTCGTGGCGGCGGGGCGGCCGGCCGCCGGTCTCGCCTTCCGGCACCCGCTCGTCCGCCTCACCTGCTACGAGCAGTTGAGCACCGTACGCCGCAGGCAGCTGCACTCCGCGTTCGCCGAGGCCGTGCTGCGCCACCGCCCGGACGCGGTGGACGCACTCGCCTCGCACTTCGCGCGGGCCGACGACCCGCGGGCCGCCGAGTACCTGCGCCAGGCCGCCGAGCGGGCCGCGGCGCTCTACGCCAACGACACCGCCGACCGCTACTACCGCGACCTCGTCGCCCGCCTCGACGTGGACGCGGCCCGCGCCCGCCTCGCCCACTCCCATGTGCTGCGCCGCATGGGCCACTTCACGCAGGCGGCGGCCGCGCTGCGCGAGGCCCTCGCGGAGTTCGGGCGGCGCGGCGAGCACGACGACGAGGTGCTGGCCGCGGGACACCTGGCGGAGACCCTGGTCAAGGCGCGCACCCCGGACACCGGCATTGAGGTCCTGCGGGCGTATCCGCCGGGTCCTGACACCGGCGCCGAGCCGACCGCGCAGCACCACCTGGCGCGCTCGGTGGTCCTCTTCGTGCAGGGCGCGTACGACGAGGGGCACACGGCGGCGCTGCGCTCCCTGGAGGCGGCGCACGGCGTAACCGGCCTGCAGGGCAAGGGACTTGTGGCCCGCGCCTACGGCATGCAGGCCAGCTGCCTGGGGCTTGCGGGCCGCTTCGCCGAGGCCCGCACCGCCGCCGACCGGGCGCTTGCACCGGCCGAGGCGTACGGCGATCCGACGCTCCTGACGAGCGTCCTGTCGATCCAGCGGGAGAACGCGCGACGCGGCGGCCGGCTGCGCGAGGCGATCGCCACGGGCCGCCGCGCACTGGAGCTCGCGGAGCGCTCGGGCGATCCGACGGCGGCGGCCTTCGAGCGGGCGAACCTGGCCGAACTCCACTTGCTGATGGAGGAGTTCGGGGACGCCCGAGAGCTGGCGGAGGAGGCCGTGCGCGGCGCCGAGCCGGACGGCGAGTGGTCCCTCGCGTACGCACTCGCGGCCCTTGCCCGGGTCCTGATGCGGACCGGCGCCGAGCCCGGGGCGGCGCACCTCCTGGCCCGCGCGGAGACGGCAGCCGCCGACCGCAACGACCGCCAGGCCCGCCACGAGGCCCGCACCGCCCGCATCGAACTGGCCCTGCGCGCAGGCGATTCCGCCGAGGCACTCCACCTCCTGGGCACCGCCGAATCCCCCGAGTCGGCGCTCCTCGCGGCCTGGGCGCACGCGCTCGCGGGCCAGCACGAGGAGGCGGCCCGGATCGCACTTCCGGAAGCGGAACGGGCAGCGCGGGCCGGGGAGTTGATCACGGAGATCGAGGTGCGGGTGGTACTGGGGGCTGCGCTGAGGGGCCTCGGCCGGGCCGAGGAGGCGGAGGCGGTGCTCGACCTGGCACTGAAGGCGGCGCGGGACCTGCCGTATCCGGCGGGGATCAGCCGGATCGCGCAGGCACGGGGCTGAAAGCAGCGACCTCACCTCTCCGACGCTGCCGGTACCTGTGCCGGTGCCGGTGCCGGTGATCGAGGGAGTGTGTCAACGGCGTACCGGCGGCCTCAATGTGTTCCCCGTGGCGCGGGTGCGACCTGTCCGACCCCCGCCACCACGCACCCCCAACCCGGCCGCGACCAGCAGCAGTCCACCGAGCATGACGAAGGGCGCCGCCGTCCCGGCCACGCCCGCGACCAGGCCCGCGGAGGCGGGCGCGGCGACCTGCCCGAGCCGGTTTCCGGTCAGCCGCAGGGCGAGGGCGGTGGAGCGGGCATCGGGCGGGGCGGCCTGCACGACCGTCGTCATGGACAGCGGCTGCCCGACGCCGAGGCAGAACCCGAGCAGCACGAGCATGACGCCAAGTGCCCACACGGGGACGGGCAGGGCGATGCCCGCGCAGAGCACGGCGGCGAGCAGACAGGTGGCGGCGATGAGGGCGGCCCGGCCGAGCCAGTCGATCAGCGGGGTCATCACGAGACGGCACGCGATCGTGGCGCCCGCGCGCAGGCTCAGCAGGACGCCGACGACGGACGGGGCGATCCCGCGGTGCTCGCCGACGACGGGCAGGTAGGCGGTGAGGATGTCGGTGGCCGACAGGACGGCGAGGCTGATGAAGATGCCGCCGGGGACGCCGCGGGTGCGCAGGATGCGCTGCACAGGGACGCGGGCCGCCTTCTCCTTCGTACGCGAACTCGCCTCCGTACGAAGGAATTCGATGCGCCACAGCGACGTGAGGGCGACCGCGCACACGCCCGCCGAGACCAGCAGGGCGAGTGCGCTCGTGCCCGCCATGTCGGGGCCGCCGATCACGGCGCCCGCGGCGATCGGGCCGATGAGCTGGCCGAGGGAGGCACCGATGGTGAAGTGGCCGAAGTTGCGGTCCTGTTCGTCGGGCGCGGACTGGCGGGCCACGATCGACTGGGCGCCGATGACGAAGCAGAGGTGGCCGAGGCCCATCACTCCGCTCCAAGCGGCCATCGCCGCAAGGGAGTTCGCGAGGCCGCTCAGGGCGCAGCCGCCGGAGATGAGGACGACGCCGACCGGGAGCAGCGGGGCGCAGCGCCCGTGATCGGTACGCCGCCCGAGCGGGACGGCGGCGAACAGCGGCAGCAGGGCGTAGACGCCCGCGATGACGCCGACCGCGCGCTCGTCGGCGCCGAGCGCGAGCGCCCGGTAGGAAACGGCGGGCCGCGCCATCGACACCGCCGCTTGCGCGAAGCTGAAGGCGATGACGAGGCGCAGCAACCAGGTACGGCTCACGCGGTCACAGGATTCCGAAGAGCAGGCCGGCACCGAGGACGACCAGGGCGGTCAGCGCGGCCCACTTCACGGTGAACCTGGTGTGGTCGCCGAACTCGACCTTGGCCATGCCGACGAGGACGTACACGGCGGGCACCAGCGGGCTCGACATGTGCAGCGGCTGGCCGACGAGCGAGGCGCGGGCGATCTCCAGGGAGGAGACGCCGTGCGCGGCGCCCGCCTCGGACAGGACCGGCAGGATGCCGAAGTAGAAGCCGTCGTTCGACATGAAGTACGTGAACGGGATGGAGAGCACGCCGGTGACGAGGGCCATGTGCGGGCCCATCCAGTCGGGGATGCCGCCGACGACCCACTTGGCCATGTGGTCGACCATGCCGGTGCCCTGGAGGACGCCGGTGAAGACGGCGGCGGCGAAGACCATGCCGGAGACGTTGAGGACGTTCTCCGCGTGGGCGGCGATACGGGCCTTCTGGTCGGGCATGTGCGGGTAGTTGACGGTGAGGGCGAGCGCCGCGGCCAGGATGAACAGGACCGGGATCGGCAGCCACTCCATGATCATGGCGGTGAGGAGGGTGACCGTCAGGAGCGCGTTGAACCAGTAGAGCCTGGGGCGCAGGGTGGCGCGGTGCGGGTCGAGCCCGGAGAAGGTCTCGCCGTCCTCGTCCTCGTCCTCGTACGAGGAGGGGGTGTGGTCACCACCACCGGTGGCCGCCTTGCCGTCCTTCCCGCTGCCGCCACCCGCGCCGACCAGGACCTTCTCCTCGACCGTCTCGGTGACGGTGACGTCGTCCAGGGACAGGTACCCGAGCCGCTTGCGCTCGCGGCGCCCGAGGACGTAGGCGAGCAGGACGACGAAGACGAGTCCGACGGCGAGCGCCGGGATCATCGGGACGAAGATGTCGCTGGCGTCCAGCTTGAGGGCCGTGGCCGCGCGGGCCGTCGGGCCGCCCCAGGGCAGGGTGTTCATGACGCCGTTGGCGGTCGCGGCGACACCGGTCATCACGACGAGGCTCATCTTCAGGCGCTTGTACAGCGGGTACATCGCCGAGACGGTGATCATGAAGGTGGTGGAGCCGTCGCCGTCGAGGGAGACGATCGCGGCGAGCACCGCGGTGCCGACGACGATGCGCACCGGGTCCGCCTTGGCGAACTTGAGGATGCCGCGCACGATCGGGTCGAAGAGACCCACGTCGATCATCACGCCGAAGTAGACGATCGCGAACATCAGCATCGCCGCGGTGGGCGCCAGGTCGCCGATGCCGGCGATGACGTAGTCACCCAGGTGTGCGCCCTTGCCCACGAGGACGCAGAAGAGCGCGGGGATGAGCACGAGCGCCGCGATCGGCGACACCTTCTTCATCATGATCAGCACCAGGAAGGTGGCGATCATGACGAATCCGAGGATTGTCAGCATGTGGTGGGGTCCCTACGTTCGCCGTTGAACTCCCGCCCGGGGGTGGCGGTCAGCGAGACGTTAGGGCCCGTTCATTTGCGTTAACAAGATGTTGACGTGTGAGCAATAAGCGCAAAACTCCAGGTCACAGCCCTGGCATGGTGATCGGGGTCAGTCGAGGACGCGCGCCAGGTAGGCCCGCAGCAGCTCCCGGGTCTCCGCGATGATCGCCTCGTCACCCGTCGGATCGAGCCGGAAGGCGAGGCGGACCAGCGCGTCCGCTGTCTCGACGGCGACGAGGAAGGTGCGGCGCAGGGCGGCGTCGGGGGTGCGGCCCAGGTGCGGGGCGAGGAGGTCGGTGAGGGTGTCGGCGACGCGGTGGTTGGGGTCGGACTCGGGGTCGCCGACGGGGATCTGCGTGCCGAAGTCGACGAGGGAGAAGCCGGGCGCGGTCCGCTTCATGGCGAGGTACTCGTCGAGGATGGCGTCCATCGCGCCGCGCCAGTCGTCCGTGGCGATGCCCCCGAGCCGCGCGGCGACGCGCTCGGCGTAGCTCTCCAGGTTGCGCTGGGCGAGGGCGTCGACCAGGGCGCGCTTGTTGCTGAAGAAGCGGTAGACGGAGCCGATGGGGACGTCGGCGCGGGTGGCGACGGCGCGGGTGCTGAGCCCGTCGTAGCCCCCTTCGTCGAGGAGCTGGGCGCAGGCGTCGAGTATCCGCGTCAGACGCTCGGCGCTGCGCTGCTGAACGGGGGCGCGACGCAGGGACGTTGGGTGGGGCATGTGGGTCACCCTAGGCCTGGGGGTGCCGTTTCGGCTCCGGAGGCGGTGAGGTCGGCGGTGGCCTCGACCGGTTTGCCGTCGACCGCCCAGACCGTGTGGTCGTCCGCGTAGAGGCGGGCGGTGAGGTGGTGGGTGCCGCGGCTGACGCGGGCTCCGGGCAGCCGGTAGTCGACGACGCGCAGCCGGGCCAGGAGCTTGTCGTCCAGGTAGAGCTGGATCGTGCCGCGGCCGCGCACGGCGGTCTCGGGGGTGCCCGCGGGGCTGAGGCGGAAGTGGCGGACCCGGACGCGGACGTCCCAGCCGTCGGCCGGGTTCTCGTCGGCCTTGACGACGAGCTCCACCTCCGGGGCGTTCTTGTCGGAGATCTGCCGGTAGTGGCGGCCCTCGTCGTCGGTGTGCTCGAGGACCTTGCCGACGTGGCGCGGGCCGTCGTCGTCCCCGCACCCGGCGAGGCCCGTGAGCAGGGCGCAGGCCAGGAGGGCTGCGGCGGCGCGGGTGCGCGGCGTCCTCGGTGTCCTGGGCATGCTCGGGACAGTAGAGGAACCCTCACGTTCCCGGATCCGTCTCGGGGAGGAGTCCTGGGGGACGACGCCCCTCCGGGGAGGGACCTCTTGCGCCGCGCGCCACCGAATCCTACGGTTGAGCATAGGAATAGAGATGCAGGGCGAGGGAGCGATGATGAGCGGGGACGCACGCAAGGCGGCCATGGGTCTGACCTACCTGTCGGGCTTCGGCAACGAGCACAGTTCGCAGGCGGTGCCCGGCGCCCTTCCGGAGGGGCGCAACTCGCCGCAGCGCGCCCCGCTCGGCCTGTACGCGGAGCAGCTCAGCGGCACCGCGTTCACCGAGCCCCGCGCGCACAACCGCCGATCGTGGCTGTACCGCATCCGCCCCTCGGCCGCGCACCCGGAGTTCACGCGCGTGGACAACGGGGCAGTGCGCACGGCCCCCTTCACCGAAGCCGTCCCCGACCCCAACCGCCGCCGCTGGGACCCGCTGCCCGAGCCCGCGCCCGGCACGGACTGGCTGGCCGGCCTGTGGACCCTCGGCGGGAACGGGGACGCGACACAGCGCACCGGCATGGCCGTGCACCTCTACCACGCCAACTCCGACATGACGGACCGGGTGTTCAGCGACGCCGACGGCGAACTCCTCGTCGTGCCCGAGCAGGGCGGTCTGCTGCTGCGTACGGAGTTCGGGGTGCTCGCGGCCGAACCCGGCGAGGTCGCGCTGATCCCCCGCGGCGTCCGCTTCCGCGTCGAACTGCTCGACGAGAGCGCCCGCGGGTACGTCTGCGAGAACTACGGCGCCCCGTTCCGCCTCCCGGACCTCGGCCCGATCGGCGCCAACGGCCTTGCGAACGTACGGGACTTCCGCGCCCCCGTCGCCGCGTACGAGGACGACGGGGACGCGGCGGGCCCGGTCGAGGTGGTGAACAAGTTCTGCGGCAACCTCTGGACGGCCACCTACGACCACTCTCCGCTCGACGTCGTCGCCTGGCACGGCAACCACGTCCCGTACGTGTACGACCTGCGCCGCTTCAACGTCATCGGCACGATCTCCTACGACCACCCGGACCCGTCGATCTTCACGGTCCTGACGTCGCCGTCGGACACCCCCGGCCTCGCGGGCGTGGACTTCGTCGTGTTCGCGCCGCGCTGGCTGGTGGGCGAGGACACGTTCCGGCCGCCGTACTTCCACCGGAACGTGATGAGCGAGTACATGGGCCTGATCGAGGGGGCCTACGACGCCAAGACCGCTGGAAAGGGGGGCTTCGTGCCGGGTGGCGGCTCGCTGCACAACATGATGTCGGCGCACGGGCCCGACCGGGAGACGTTCGACCGGGCGAGCGCGGCGGAACTCCGTCCTCAACGGGTCGATGACGGGCTGGCGTTCATGTTCGAGACGCGGTGGCCGATCACGGTTGCGCCGCAGGCGGCCGGGGCGGGGCACTTGCAGCGCGGCTACGACGGGGTCTGGAGCGGCCTGGAGCGTCACTTCGGGCGGTAGGCCCGCCTTCTCGTCTGCGGGGCTGATGGTTCGTGGGCGAGTACCGGCCGTGGGGCTTCTCGCGCAGTTCCCCGCGCCCCTGGGGAAGCCGCGCGCAGCGCGTGCTTCAGGGGCGCGGGGAACTGCGCGAAGCAGGACCACCGGGCCGCACCCGCGAACGAGACACGAACCATCAGCCCCGCAGACGAGAAGGCGCCACCGCCCCGGACCGCATTGCACAGAACGCCCGCGACAGATACGGATAACCCCGTGACGTCATTCGCCCCGGACTCGATCGTCCTGAACCGCAAGTTGCCGCTCTGGTATCAGGTGTCGCAGTCCTTGCGCGCCTCGATACTCGGCAGGTCACCGCAGGACCCCCTCCGCCTGCCCACCGAGGAACAGCTCGCGGGGCACTACGGGGTGTCCGTGCTCACGATGCGGCAGGCGCTGAAGGAGCTGGAGGACGAGGGGCTCATCACGCGGCACCGCAGGCGCGGCACGTTCATCGAGCCGGCGGCCCAACAGGGCGCGCCCGTGCGGCTGCTGGGCTCGGTCGACGCGATCGTGGCGCAGCAGTCCGGGATGACGACGCGGCTGCTCGAGCACGGGCCGGCCCCGGTGCCGGTGGCGTACGCGGAGCACTTCCCGGGGACCGGGTCCGTGGCGGCGTACCACCGGCTGCGCAGCGACGAGAAGACCGGCGAGCCGACGAACCACGCCCGCAACTACCTCCGGCCCGAACTGGGCGAGCGGGTCGACCCGGCGGACCTGGAGCGCTGGCCGATGACGAAGGTGCTGCGCGACGTGGTGGGCGTGCGCATCAGCCGGATCACGGACTCGGTGCAGGCCCGTCTCGCGGACCCGGAGACGGCCAGGCTGCTCGAAGTGCCGCTGCTCAGCCCGATCCTGCACTACACGGGCATCACGTACGACGAGGAGGGCCGGGTCCTCGACGTGGCGGTCATCCACTACCGCGGGGACCGCTTCTCGTTCACGGTGACCCTGGACGCCGACTGAGGGCCCGTGCCCGGCGTCGTACCATGCCGGGCGTGACGAACGACGGGCCGCTCGACGACGCCATGCCGCTCTCGGACCTCATGCCGTGGTCCGTGGCGCCCCTGCGCCTGGGCCGGAGTTGGCCGCTCGCGCCGGACTCCGCCTCGCTCAAGGCCCGTTGGAACGCCTTCGTCCGCGCCCCCGAGGAGGGCCGGGAGGCGCTGCTCGAACCCTCCCGCACCCGCACCGTGCACACGGCCGCGGCCCAACTGCCCGGACAGCGCACGGGAACCGAGCCGCTGGCGCACGCCGAGGGAGCGTGCCCGGAGCCGGTGCGGGTGCTGCACGGGCCGTTCGACGAGCAGTGGCTCATCCCCGACCAGCGGCTGATCGACGCGGCCCGGCCCGAGTTGTGGCGGGTGGCGGACGAGCACCAGCTCTTCGTCGTGGAGCAGGGCCATGTGCCGGGCGCCGGCGGGCCCGCGCTGCTGGCCTGCGCCGTACTTCCCGAGGGCCGCTCCCCCGCCGGGCGCCCGGGCCGGATCCGCCCGCTGTACCGGCGCCCCGGCGGCGCCGAGCCCAACGTCGCCCCGGGTCTGCTCACACACCTCTCCGGCACGTACGAGCAGGAGGTGCGCCCGGAGGACCTGTTGGCCTGGGTGCTGGCGACGGCGGTGCGGGATGCCAAGGAGTGCCGGGTGCCGCTGCCGCTGGAGCGGGACGTCTGGGTGCGCGGGGTCGAACTCGGGCGCCGCGCCCTGTGGTTGCACCGCCGCGGCGAGGGCACCGACCGTCCGAAGCTGCCCGGCGGCCGCCGCCCCTACGTCCGCGCACCGCTCCCGGCCCGCCCCGTCGAGCTGCTCTACGACCGCGAGGAGGAGGCCCTGCTCGTGGGCGACGGCCGCATCTCGCCGGTCCCGGCCGCGGCCTGGGACTTCCACGTCAGCGGGGTCCGCGTCCTGGAGCAGTGGTTCGCCCGCCGCACGGCTCCGGCCCAGCCGGGCACGCTCGCCGCGGTGCGACCGGCGACATGGCCCCAGCCATGGACCTCCGAGCTCCTCGAGCTCGTCACCGTCCTGGCCCTGTTGGCCGAACTGGAGCCGCTGCAACGGGACTTGCGGGATGACCTCGGCGACTTGATCACCCCGGGCGAGCTGCGGCGGGCCCGCGTTCTGCCGGTGCCGGTGGGTTCACGTCGGCCGGCGTCCGTGCTTGACCACCCGGAGGAAGGACCTGGAGGCCAGTTCGCCTTTCTCTAGCGGCATCGGCGCCAGGTCACAGGGCTCCGCTCCTCAATCGCCGGAGGGGCTGGAAGTGGCGAACCCCTCCAGTGTCCGGCTGAGCGCCCGCTCGAACACCGCCTCCAGATCGATCGGACCCGAGTCCTCGGAGAACGCCGCCGCCAGCCGCGGATACTTGCCCGACGCCACCTGCGAGCCCAAGTACCCGATCCGCACGGCCTGTTCCTGCTCCTCGCTCCACGGCAGGGACCTGGTCCGCTCGGCGGTGGCGATCTCGTTGGCGACGTACGTCGTCACCACGCTCGTCACCGACGCGATGAGCTCCATCTTCGTGCCGTACGGCAGGTCCAGCGGGTCCAGGCAGGCCAGGCAGTACTCGAGGTACCGCAGCGCGTTCGGGCTGAACCCGTACACCGGTGACATCAGGCGCGGCATCCACGGGTGCCGGTGCATCAGGGCGCGGGCCTGGCGGGCGAGGCCGAGGACGTCCTCGCGCCAGTCCCCGGAGGGCTCCGGGTAGTCGTACTCGGCGCTGACGGCGTCGACCATCAGCTCGTACAGGTCCTCCTTGCGCGGCACGTAGTTGTAGAGCGACATCGTGCCCATGCCGAGCTCCGCGGCGATCTTCCGCATGGACACCGCGTCGATGCCCTCCGCGTCGGCCACCTGCACGGCCGCGGCCGCGATGTCGGCCCTGCTGTGCGCGGGCCGCGGGCCACGTCCGGTGCGCTCGGGGCGCGCCCAGATCACTTCGGGTACGGCCGGTCGGACCGCCATTCATCATCACCTCGCGCTCCATCGTAGTTACGTACGCCGTACGTAGTGCGCTATGGTGAGGCCATGACTTCTACGTACGCTGTACTTAGTGAGGGTCTGGAGAAGCGCTTCGGCTCCGGCGCGAAGGCCGTGCACGCCGTACGCGGTCTCGATCTGGCCGTGCGTGAGGGCACGGTGTGCGGGCTGCTCGGGCGCAACGGGGCGGGCAAGACGACCGCGGTCCGGCTGCTCACGACGCTGCTGCGACCGGACGCGGGCACCGCGCGTGTCGCGGGGCACGACATCGCGAGCGACCCGGACGCGGTCCGCCGCCACATCGGGGTCACGGGCCAGTACGCATCGGTCGACGGGGAGCTGACCGGCGCCGAGAACCTGCGCCTGTTCGCCCGGCTGCTGCGCGCGCCCCGCTCCCGCGCCGACGAACTGATCGAGCAGTTCGACCTCGCCGACGCCGCCGACCGGCCTGCCCGCACCTACTCCGGCGGGATGCGCCGCCGCCTCGACCTCGCGGCGAGCCTGATCACCCGGCCCGCCGTCCTCTTCCTGGACGAGCCGACGACCGGTCTCGACCCGCACAGCCGCAACGACATCTGGGCCGCGGTCCGCGAGCTCGCACAGGCGGGCACGACCGTGCTGCTGACCACGCAGTACCTGGAGGAGGCCGATCAGCTCGCCGACGAGATCGTGCTGATCGACGAGGGCCGCGCCGCCCACTCGGGCACACCCGCCGCCCTCAAGGCGCAGATCGGGCACTACGCGGAGGTCGTGCTCCCCGACGACGCGGGCGAGCAGGCGTTGCACGCGGCGGCCGTCGTCCTCGACCAACTCACCGGCGCCCGGCCCCAGTTGGACGCCGAAGGGCGCACGGTCGGTGCGGTCGTGCTCGATCCGGCCCTCACGCTGCCCCGTGTCGTACGCGAACTCGACGCGTCCGGCGTCCCGTTGCTGGACGCCACGCTGCGCCCGCCGACGCTGGACGAGGTCTTCCTTCGCCTCACCCTGACCACCCCCGAGACCGAGTCCGAGACCAAGGAGGTCGCCGCATGAGCACCGCGATCCTGTACGACGGCACGGCCATGCTGGGCCGCCACCTCCAGCGCGTACGGCACGCGCCGGCGATCCTGATCATGACGCAGACCATGCCGATCGTGTTCCTGCTGTTCTTCGGGTACGTCTTCGGCAGCGCCCTCGCCATGCCGGGCACCGACTACCGGGCGTTCCTGGTGCCCGGAATGCTGGTGGCGACGGCGGCCAACGGGATCATGACGGGCATGTTCACCTCGGCGCAGGACGCGCACCGGGGCGTCATGGACCGCTTCCGCACGCTGCCGATGAGCCGGGCCGCGGTGCCGCTCGGGCAGGCCGCCGCCGATCTGGTGACGACGGCGGTGGGCCTGGTGCCGCTGGTCCTGGTGGGGCTCGCGATGGGGTGGCGGATCGAGGGCGGGGTGCCGGGCGCGCTGGCCGCGTTCGGGCTGCTGCTGCTCTTCCGGTTCGCGACGACCTGGGTCGGCATCCTGCTCGGCCTCACGTCGCAGAGCGAGGAGGCGGCGGGCCAGTTGGGCGGCGCGACGTTCATGCTGCCGCTGCTGTCGAACGCGTACATCCCCACCGACGGCATGCCCGGCTGGGTGCGCACGCTCGCCGAGTGGAACCCGATCAGCGCCGTGTGCACGGCAGTTCGGGACCTCTTCGGCAACGCACCGGTGCCGCACGGCGCGTCCTGGCCGGTGACGCATCCGGTGGCCGGTTCGCTGGCCTGGTGCGCGGTGCTGCTCGCGCTGTGCGTGCCGCTCGCCGTCCGCCGCTACACGCGCGGCGAACGGTGAGCGAACGGTGAGCGGGGAGTCAACTCCTCAGGTCTGGGGCGCCAGTTCGGGCCCCAGCGACGAGAACTTCTCCTTCGACACGACCCGCTGCGGCGGCCACGTGATGTTGCTCGGCGGCCACTTCTGCCCGGTCTTCTTCAGGAACCAGGCCGGCGGCTCGTACATCGGCGGCTCATAGCCCTGCGGCAGCGCCGTCTTCCACGCGACGCCCTTGGTCCGCCGCGCGAACTCGTCCTTGATCGCCTTGAGCCGCTCCGGCTGGGTGATCAGGTCGACCGCCGTCGCCGCCAGGTACCGGGCGGCGGCCACCACCGCGGCCTGCCCCGGCGCGGCCGCCGCGCAGGACGCGGTGGACCAGGTGTGCATCTTCGTACCGATCGGGGCGAGCGCGGCGCCCATCGACACCGTCGGCACGTTCCAGCTGATGTCGGCGACGTCGGTCGAACCGCCGCCCAGGAACGCCGGGTTGGGCGGGGTCAGGTCACCGATCTTGTCGTGCATGCCCTGCTGCGGGAGCCCGAGCGACTCCTGCAGCTCCTTGGCCAACTGGTGCGCGGCGGCCGGGAATTCGGGCGGGCCGATCTGCCGCATGTTCTCGTGCAGCAGTTCGGCGAAGGACTTCGACGGCAGCTGGTTCCAGCACGCGGAGGTGATCCGGTGCCGGACGCTGGTCTGCGAGGCCTTGGCGGCGGCCTCGGAGACGGCGACGACCTTGTCGAGGAGGACCTGGACGCGGGCCGGGCTGCCTTCGCGTACGTAGTACGAGATCTCGGCGATCTCCGGCGTCACGTTCGGTATGTCGCCGCCGTTGTTGATGACCCAGTGCAGACGGCCGGAGGGCGCGAGGTTCTCCTCCCGCAGGAACTCCGACATGGTCGCCATCATCACGGCCGCGTCGAGCGCCGACTTGTTGCCGAGCGGCGTGCCGCCGTGGCCCGCGACACCGAGGAAGGTGAAGGTCACGGCGGTCATCGCGGTCGTCGAGCCCCAGCCGGTGGCGTTGGCCGTGGAGGGGTGCCAGTCGAGGAACGCGTCGAGACCCTCGTACACCCCCTGGCTCACCGCGTACGTCTTGCCGATCAGGGTCTCCTCGGCCGTCGAGCCGAAGAACTTCACCGTGACCGGCAGCTTGTGCTTCTTCGCCGCCTGCGCGACGGCGGCGGCCGCGGCTGCCGCCGCCGTGCCGAGTGCGCTGTGGCCGCAGCCGTGGCCCGGGCCGTAGCTCGGGGCGAAGGGGTCGTGGACGTACTCGCGCGGGTCGTGGTGTCCGACGCCCTTGTTCTGGGAGAGGCCGGGCAGTGCGTCGTACTCGCCGCTGAAGCCGAGGACCGGGCCGCCGCTGCCGTACGAGAAGGTCGCGGTGAACGCGGTCGGGAAGCCGGCCGTGCCGAACTGCACGTCGAATCCCGCGCGTTCGAGGAACTCCGCCTCGGCGATCGACGACTTCCACTCGCGCAGCGACAGCTCCGCGTTCTCCCAGATCTCCGCGTTGAGGCCGGTGATCCGGGAGGTGTTCGTGGTGATCCAGGCCAGGGCGGCGGACTTGGCGGGGCTGTCCTTCGCGAGCCCTTCGGGGGCTTCGTACGCGGCGGGCGTCGCGTCGTCGGCCGCGGCCATCGCCGGGTCGGCCTCGGCGGTCATGGCGGCGGCGGTCACTCCGGCCGCGCCGAGCAGCTGCATGATGCGGCGCCTGCTGAGCCGAGGCCCTGACGCCATCAGCGCAGTGTGGTGCTCGTGCTGGTCGTGCAGGTCACACACGCGTACCTCCGGGGGTGAGGTGGGTGTAGCTGTATCGGCCATCGACGATCATCAGCCGACACCTTGGCCCCCGGAAGTTGCTCCGTCAACAGCCTTGCATGACAACGGTGTTACGACACCCCACGGCAGACACGGGAAAGGCCCGCACCCGACTCCCCCGCCGGGGCGCCCGCCGCATGCCGTGGGGATGACGGTCGCGTTGATGCGCAGCGGTACGCCGGACGGCGCGGGGGTCGGATGCGGGCCTGAGCCCTGCTGATCGGGCGGCCGGTCAGCGGCCGCCGAACAGCGTGCGGCGCAGTCGCCGCAGTGGCGCGAAGAGCGAGACCCTGCGCACCCGCGCGGCACTGTCGCCGCGGTCGTGCGCGGTGTCACGCGCGGTCAGCTCACGCATCAGCGTCGTCGCCTCGGCCGCCTCGCGCTGCGGGACGGCAGGGCCGCCGAGCACCGAGAGATGGCGGTCGAGCCGCGAACTGGTCGCGCTGCTCCCGCAGGTGATCGCAGGCACACGAGGCCTGCTGCGCACTGTTATCTGTTCCATGTCACTCCCCACCCATACGAGGGCACCCGGCCCGGGCAGGTTAACCCTATCGCCCCCGCGTGACACTCGTGTATCCCGGTCGCAGGATTCACCTCCCTCATAAGGGTGTTGACGCGGTCGTGTTGATTACTCTCCGAATCCGACTGATTCCAGGGCGAGTTGGACAAGTGGGTCACCTGTGGGGCGCGCGGAGCCGCCGTCCGGCTCGGTCGTGACAGCCAGTGAGGACGCGCCCGGCGTCAAGCCGGAGGCGAGCAACGGCGTGTCGGGCCCCTGGTCGGGCAGCACGCCGAGGGAGCGCGGGGGCGCGGAGGCGGACATCACCCAGAGTTGGTGCTCCTTGCCCGGCGGGGGCGCGGTCAGGTCCGTGACGGTGATCACCGCGCTGTGCAGGGCGGGCGAGGCGACGACGGACAGGCCCGTGTCACGGGCCGCGCGGGCGTCGGGGGCGGCCAGAACGTGGGCGATCTCACGTGCCTCGGACCTCTGTGCGTCGAGCCGGTCCTGAGTGCGAGTCAGCTCCACGCCCAGGAGCACGGCCGCGACGAGCGCGAGGACGGCGGCGCCCGCGGCGAGCGGTACCAGCAGCGGGCGGCGGCGCGGCCGTGCTCCGTCGCGTGCGGTGACGGGCGTCGCGGCCGTGGGCGCCGGTTCCTGTTCCAGAGTGCGCACGGCGGTCAGGACGCGCTCGCGCAGGCCCGCGGGCGCCGGGGCGGCGGTGGCGCGGGCGAGCCGGAGGGCGTCGGCGGCGTGAGCCCGAACCTCGGCGGTGCAGCGGGGGCAGCGGGCCAGATGCCGTTCGTAGCGGGCGAGTTCACGCGGGGCGAGGGCGTCGAGGGCGTACGGCGCGGCCAGTGCGTGCGGATCGCGCCCCGGCCACCTCATGCGGAGGCCCCGTCCAGGCAGGAGCGCAGCCGCAGCAGCCCGTCGCGCATCCGCGTCTTGACGGTGCCGAGCGGCACGGACAGGCGGCGGGCGACCTCGCGGTAGGTGTAGCCGTCGTAGTAGGCGAGGGTGACGGCCTGGCGCTGGAGGTCGGTGAGGCGCTCGAGGCAGCGGCGCACCCAGTCCCGTTCGAGTCCGCTCTCGACCTCCTCGGCGACCTGGTCGAACGCGGGGGTGTCCGCGCGGCGGGCGACCCGCCGGTCGCGTTCGGAGGCGGCGCGGACGCTGCGGACACGGTCGACGGCCCTTCGGTGGGCGAGCCTGAGGACCCACGGCAGGGCGCCGCCGCGGGCGGGGTCGTAGCGGGCGGCGGTGCGCCACAGTTCGAGGAGCACCTCCTGCGTCACCTCCTCGGACTGCGCCGGGTCGCGCAGCACGCGCCGCACGAGCCCGTACACCGGCCCCGACACCTGTTCGTACAGCTCCTCGAAGGCGCGCTGGTCGCCGCGGCCGACGCGGGTGAGCAGTGCGTCGGCGGTGTCCACCACGTCCATGCGGTCCCCCTCTGCCAGGTGGCGCGCACACATTGTGCTGCCGCAGGGGGTTCGGAGACAGGGGCCCGGGCGGATGGGCGGCGCCCGTCGGAATCCCGTACCGAACCATCCGCCGGAATCCCGTACCGAACCATCCGCCGGAATCCCGCACCGAACCATCCGCCGGAATCCCGCACCAATCCGCCGCGCCCCGCGCCCCGAATGGCCCTCCAGAAGCTCGCACGGTGCGGGCTCCGAGCTCGTGAGGGACGGACGCGATGACAGCAACAGCCAGGACAGGCCGGGGAGTTCGCTCCGTGGCCGCGCTCATCAGCGGCGCGCTGGCCGCCGGGGGGCTCGCAGCCGCCGGGGCGACCGCACTTCAGCCGGGGGCGGCGCACGCCTCCAGCCACCGGGAGGCCCCGCTGATCTCGGGTGACCCGCAGCACGACAACACGGACGTGTACGCGTTCGTCAGCCCCGACAAGCCGGACACGACGACGCTGATCGCGAACTGGACGCCGTTCGAGGAACCGGCGGGCGGGCCGAACTTCTTCCCGTTCGCACCGGGCTCCCAGCACGACATCCACATCGACAGCGACGGCGACGGACAGGGCGATCTGCTCTACCGCTGGACGTTCGACACGCACACCAGGAACGGCAACACCTTCCTCTACAACACGGGCGCGGTGACCTCGCTCGACGACCCCGACCTCAACGTCACGCAGACCTACGACATCGACCTGCTGAAGCTGAAGGACCAGAAGGTGGTCTCGACGACGAAGGTCGCACACGACGTGCCGGTCGCGCCCTCGAACGTCGGCAAGGCCTCGATGCCGAACTACAAGACGCTGCGCGACCAGGCGATACGCCAGGTCGCGGGCGGCGGTACGGCGTTCGCCGGGCAGGCCGACGACCCGTTCTTCCTGGACCTGCGGGTCTTCGACCTGCTGTACGGCGGCGACCTGTCGGAGGTCGGCCGGGACACCCTCGCCGGCTACAACGTCAACACGATCGCGCTCCAGGTCCCGACGGCGTCCATCCGGCAGTCGGCGAGCCAGCCGATCGTCGGGATCTGGTCGACGACACAGCGCAAGAACGCCAAGGGCGGCTGGACCCAGGTCTCGCGGCTCGGCTCGCCGCTGGTCAACGAGGTGGTGGTCCCGCAGAAGGACAAGGACAGGTTCAACGCCTCGCACCCGTGGAACGACGCGGACTTCCTGCCGTACGTCACCAAGCCCGAGCTGCCGAAGCTCCTGCAGGCGATCTACAAGCTGCCCGCGCCCAAGGAGCCCCGCAATGACCTCGTGTCGGTGTTCCTGACCGGCGTGAAGGGCCTGACGCAGCCGCCGAACGTGCGGCCCGCCGAGGTGCTGCGCCTCAACACGTCCATCAAGCCGACGAGTTCACCGAAGCGGCTCGGCGTCCTCGACGGCGACAACGCCGGGTTCCCGAACGGCCGTCGCCTGACCGACGACGTCGTCGACATCGAACTGCAGGCCGTCGAGGGCGAACTCCTGGGCAACAAGAACGACTTGGGCGACGCGGTGAACGCCAACGACCAGAAGTTCGGCGACTCCTTCCCCTACGTGGCCCTGCCCGCCTCCGGGTCGCGCGGCCCGCTGGCCAAGCAGCAGAAGGGCGAGGACTCGGCGAGCAGCGCGCTCAACGGCGGTGCGGTGAAAGGGGCTTCGACGTCAGGCGCATCCGGATCGTCAGGGTCGTCAGGTTCCAGCGACACGCTGCTGATCGCGTCGGCGTCCGGCGGGGCGGCGGGTGCGCTGCTCATCGGGCTCGGCCTCGTCTGGTGGCGGGCACGAGGGCGGCGGCGCGGGCTCGTCTGACCCGCAATCAACCACTCGTCCGACCTGCAATCAACCACTCGTCCGACCCGCAATCAACCAGCTGACTCCTCTTCCAGAAAGGCATGATTCATGGCTCCGCGCTTCTCAGGACGCAACGCCGTCGCCGCGTGCGCGCTGGCGCTCGCCCTCACCGGGGGCGCGGTCGTGATCGGCGGGAGCGACGGCGGTGGGCCCGGTGCCGCGCCCACCGCCGTCGCGCCCGCCACACCGCTCCAGGGGCTCGGCACCGGAGGCCTCGACCAGGGCGTGCGCGCCCTGCAGGCCCATCTCCGGGTCCAGCCGAGGGACTTCGGGGCCTGGGCGACCCTGGGCACGGCGTACGTGGAACAGGCCCGCACCCAGGGCGACCCGTCGCGATACGCGGAGGCGGAGCAGGCCCTGGCCCGCTCCCTGAAGCTGCACCCCGACGCCAACGACGCCGCACTCGCCGGGCGCGCGGCCCTCGCCGCGGCCCGGCACGACTTCCGGGGCGCGCTGCGCGACGCCCGCGCCGCGCTCGCCGTGAACCCGTACGGCGAGCGGGCACTCTCCACCCGGATCGACGCGCTCGTCGAACTCGGGCGGTACGGGGAGGCGGCGCGGGCCGCGGACGAGGCGGACGCGCGCCGCCCCGGCGTCCCCGTCTTCACCCGCTTCTCCTATGTACGTGAACTGCGCGGCGACGTCACCGGTGCGCGGCAGGTCCTGGAGCGGGCGCTCGACGGGGTGTCGGCGCCGGGCGACGTCGCGTACGTGGCGACTTCTCTCGGTCAACTGGCATGGCGTCAGGGCGACTTCGAGGGCGCCGCGGCGCGGTGCGGGCAGGCGCTGCGCGCCGACGCCGGGTACGTGCCCGCCCTGGAGTGCCGGGCCCGGGCGCGGGCCGGGCGGGGTGACCCGGCCGGGGCGATCCGCGATCTGCGGGACGTCGTGGCGCGGTATCCGCTGCCGGGTCCGCTGGTCGAGCTCGGTGAACTGTACGAATCCCGCGGCGACCTGGCCCCGGCGCGCGAGCAGTACGGCCTCGTCGGCGCGTGGATCAAGCTGGCCCGCGCCAACGGCGTCGACGTCGATCTCGACACGGCGCTGGCCGCGGCGGACCACGGGGACCGGGCCGCGGCGCTGCGTGCGGCCCGCGCCGAGTGGCAGCGACGGCACACCGTGCACACGGCCGACGCGCTGGCCTGGGCACTGCACGCCCACGGGCGCGACGGCGAGGCACTGCCGTACGCCCGCTTCGCGACCAGCACCGGATTCAAGGAGGCCGCGTTCTTCTACCACCGGGGCGTCGTCGCCCGGGGCGCGGAACGCGCGGAGTGGCTCGGGCGGGCGCTCCGCCTGAACCCGGGGTTCTCCCCCGTCGGCGCCGAGAAGGCGCGTGCGCTGCTGCGGGGTGCGTCGTGAGCGCCGCCGTGCGCAGGAGCGGCCGCCGCCTCGGGCAGGCCGCCGTGCTCATGGTCGTCGCCGCCATCGCCGTGCTCCTGCTCCCGGGTGCCAAGGCCCACGCCCACCCCCTCGGCAACTTCACCACCAACACGTACGACGGCCTGGTGACCGCCCCGCGGGAGCTCCGGATCACCCACATCGAGGACCTCGCCGAGATCCCCGCGACGCAGGTCCAACCCGCCATCGAGCGTGCGGGCACAGCGAGTTGGGCCCGGGAACGGTGCCGCCGCGCTATCGCCGCGAGCACGGTCGACGTCGACGGGGCCCGCACGCCCCTGACCCTGCGCACGAGCCACGCCGCGCACCGCCCGGGTCAGGCCGGACTGCGGACCCTGCGCGTGGAGTGCGAGGCGACCGCCCCGCTGCCGAAGGACCGGGCATCCACCGGCGTCGCGTTCCACGCCCCTGCCCACAAGGGCCCCGGCTGGCACGAGGTCACCGCGCGGGGCGACCGTACGACCCTGACCCGCAGCGACGTCCCGCGCGCCTCCGCCTCCCACCTCCTGACGCGCTACCCGCAGCACCTGCTCGGCTCCCCGCCGCAGACCACGAGCGCCGCCCTGCGCGTCACCCCCGGCGGTCCCGCCCTGCGCGACGACGCCGCGGACCGGCCCACGGCGTCGAGCGTGCTGCCGCGCGGCGCCGACCGCTGGACCAGCGCGCTGACCGGGCTCGTCGCCCGGCACGACCTCACCCCCGGGTTCGCCGCGCTGGCCCTCGGCACCGCCCTGGTGCTGGGCGCGCTGCACGCCCTGGCGCCGGGGCACGGGAAGACGCTGATGGCGGCGACGGCGGCCGCCCGCGGCCGGGCCCGGCTGCGCGACGTGCTGCCGCTGGCCGCCTCGGTCACGGTCACGCACACCCTCGGCGTCGTCGCCCTGGGCGCCCTCGTCATCGGCGGCTCGGCAGCCGCGCCGTCGGTCGTCGCCTGGCTGGGAGTGGCGAGCGGCGCCCTGGTCACGGCCGCGGGCGCGACGCTCGTGCGCAAGGCGTGGCGCAACAGGAACACCCCTGCGCACAGCCATCACCTCGACCACCAGCACGGCCACGCCCCTCACGGCCACGGCCACGACCACCATCACAGCCACGACCACCACGACCACGACGACCACGGTCACCACCACGCGCCGAGCAATGTTCGCGGCGCCCTCTTCCTCGGCTTCGCCGGCGGCCTCGTCCCCAGCCCCTCCGCCGTCGTCGTCCTGGTCGGCGCGGCCGCGCTCGGGCAGGCCTGGTTCGGGGTGCTGCTCGTGGTCGCGTACGGGGCCGGGCTCGCCGTCACGCTGACCGCCGCCGGGTTCGTCGTCGTACGGGCGGGGGCGTTCGCGGCGCGCCGGATCGCACGCGGGCGGGCCGGGACCCGGCGCGCGGTGCAGCGGCTCGTGCCGTTCGGATCGGCGTGCGTCGTGTTCGCCCTGGGGTGTGGATTGGTCTTCAAGGGGGCTGCAACCGCGCTCGGTTGAGCTACTTTTGTTCAGACTTGTCTGGCCGCGAATGGGGGAACCCGTGAGTGAGCGCGTGGTCGCGGGGCGGTACCGGCTGCTCGCCCCGCTCGGCGAGGGCGGGATGGGCACGGTGTGGCGGGCCCGGGACGAGGTCCTCGGCCGTGACGTCGCCGTCAAGGAGGTGCGGGCGCCCGCCGGGCTGCCGACCGCCGAGGTCGAGCGGATGTACGCGCGGCTCGAGCGGGAGGCGTGGGCCGCCGCCCGCATCTCGCACCGGAACGTGGTGACGCTGTACGACGTGGCCACCGACGGCCAACGCCCCTGGGTGGTCATGGAGTTGGTGCGCGGCCTCTCGCTCGCCGACCAGCTCGACGCCGAGGGGCCCATGTCGCCGCAGCGCGCCGGGCACATCGGCGCCGAGATCCTGGCCGCGCTGCGCGCCGCGCACGAGGCGGGCGTCCTGCACCGCGACGTGAAGCCCGGGAACGTCCTGCTGGCGAACGACGGCCGCGTCGTGCTCACCGATTTCGGCATCGCCATGGTCGAGGGCACGCAGGCGCTCACCATGACGGGCGAGGTCATCGGATCGCCCGAATTCCTAGCCCCCGAGCGGGCGTTGGGGCGTACGCCCGGGCCCGAGTCCGATCTGTGGTCGCTGGGCGTGCTGCTCTACGCGGCGGTCGAGGGGCACTCGCCGTTCCGGCAGGACACCCCGCTCAGCACGTTGCGGGCGGTCGTCGACGAGGAGCTGCCGCCGCCGCGCCGGGCGGGGGCCCTCACCCCGGTCATCGAGGGGCTGCTGCGCAAGGATCCGGCCGAGCGGATCTCGGCCGCGGACGCGGAGCGGGATCTGCGGATCATCGGCGCGGGCGGGACGCTCCGCTCGGCCCCTGCGTCGTCCACGCCTGCCGCGTCGATGCCGACCATGACCGCGTGGCAGCAACCGGCCACGCCCGCCCAGCCGTTGCGGCCGCCGGTCGGGGTGCCGCTCGCCTCGGGACCGGCCACGACCGCGACCACCGCGCCCGCCGAGACCGGCGGCCCGCGCGCCGCGCGCCGCGCCTCACTCGCCCTGATCGCCGGGATCGTCGTCCTGCTCCTCGCGATCGGCGGCCTCACGTACGCACTGATGAACCGGGACAGCGGCGGGGGCAACAGCGGGAGCGGCGGCAGCAACGGCGGTTCCAGCGGCGGCAGTTCGAGTGGCGGAAGCAACTCGTCGGGCGGATCGGGCGGCGGCTCGGGCGGCTCCTCCGGCTCGACCGACACCAGCGGGAGCAACGGCGGCTCGAGCGGGAACACCAACAGCGGCTCGGGCAGCGGGGGTTCGAGCAGCGGCGGCGGGCACACCACCACCCCGGCCCAGTCGGTGCGGGTCAGCGTCAGCGCGGTGCGCGGCAGCTACTCGGGGGCGTGTCCGCCGCCCGCCGCGCAGGCACCGGCGTTCACGGCGACGATCACCGTCGGGCGCACCCCGGTGGACGTCGAGTACCGCTGGGTCACCAGGAGCGGCGAGCCGTCGGACCCGGGCTGGAAGACGCTGAGCTTCGGCTCGGGCGGCGCGAAGAGCAAGACGGTCGACACGACCCAGACGGCGTACGAGGAGGGCGGAACCCTGCACAACGAGATCGGGGTGGAGGTGCGCAGCCCCCTCGCGGTGACGTCCAACTACGTGGCGTACTCGGTGACTTGTGAGGTGGTGACCCCGACGACCGGGGCCACCACCGGCTCACCCACGTACTAGGCCGCGCCGTTCGTTCACGTACCGGGTCGTTCAGGCGTTGGACGTGAGCACGGGCAGGTAGCCGCCCGACTGTCCCGCGGCGGTGGGGTGGTAGGACTCGCCGATGTTCGTCCAGTTCACGCTGTGCAGCCACGCATCCCCGGAGCAGATCTCGTGGCCGGTGAACTTGGCCGCCACGTCACCGAAGGTGAAGCCGTGGTCGGCGACGCGCTTCGCCGTGGTGGTGTTGAGCAGGTCGGCGGCCGAGTTGATGGCCGACCGCTCGTTCTCGGACAGGCCCGCGAGGCAGGAGCCGCCGAGCTTGTAGAAGCGGGGGTAGCCGAGGACCACCACATGGGCGGCCGGGGCCTTCGCGCTGATCGCCGAGTAGACCTGGTCGAGCTTGCCGGGCAGGGTCGACGTGACGTACGCCCGGGCCTCGTTGATCCGGTTGATGCACGTGGACTCGGAGTTGAGGACACAGGTCGTCATGACGTCGGCGAAGCCGGCGTCGTTGCCGCCGATGCTGATGGAGACCAGGCCGGTGCTCGCGCTGAGCGGGCCCAGTTGATTGGCGAGCACATCACCCGTACGAGCACCCGAGCAGGCCGTGAAGTTGAAGCTCGAGGGTGAGTGGGCCGCCGCCCACAGGGCCGGATACGCCTTGGTGGAGCGCTTGCAGTCGCCGCTGCTGCTGTCGTAGCTGCCGGAGCCGACCCCGGAGGAGTACGAGTCGCCGAGGGCCACATAGCCCGTGGCGGCCGCGGCGTCCGAGGAGTTTTCTGCTGCCTGGGCGACGCCCGCCCCGGTCAGGGCGGCCGTCGCCGCGAAGAGGAACGAGGTCACGTATGCCGTAAGTCGGAAACGTCTCATGGAACCTCCCTTAGCAGGATCTCTGCCACAACTGTGGTAGCACGCCACAGAGTTACCGGGAAGTATCAGGGCCGGACATTCGACCAGCGTTCAATTGCGCGTACATGTCAGACTCATGACATACCCTCAGTTCCCTTGAGCTACGCCCGTAGATGGCCAAGTCTGCTGATCGGGCCGGGAACGGAAGACCTCACTCACCCCACTCCGGCGGCCCGTGTGCGCTACCCAGCGCATGCACCCCCACTGACGCGCGCCGTTTTCCGGCACGCGCCGCCTATGAGGAGGACTCCCTCGTCATGGCACTCTCCAAAGCCCTGATCACCGCAGCCGCCTCGACCGCGGCGGCCGTCGGCCTGCTCGGCTCGCTCACCGCCCTGCCCGCCCAGGTCGCCACGGCACTGGTAAACGGGGCCACCTCCGGCCTCGTCACCAGCCCCGGTTCCGGTTCGCCGAACAAGCTCCTGAAGATCGTCCAGTAACCGCCGGCAACTCATGACCCATCGTCAACTCAGGTAGTACGTACGGGAGTTCCCCGGAGGCAACGGATGTCTCCGGGGAACTCCACACATACCCGCTGCATCTTGACGCCACCCCTGCCGCTGCGCGACATTGAAGCCCGGCATCCGGCGCTTCGGGGGGCAAAGTCGCCAATGCAGACCATCGGGATCAAGCCGTCGTCATCCGGCGGTTCGGAAGACGGCCCGGCGGAGTCACCGTCGGGCACGGACGCGTCGTACCTGCTCGCGGGGGCGGGCGTCGTCGCGGGGGGCGCGGGGCTGATCCTCGCGCTGTCCGGAGCGGATTCGCCGCTGCGCGGACCGCTCGCACTCTTCTTCCTGCTCGCCGCGCCCGGCGCCGCGTTCGCGGTGGCCCTGCGCGGCCTCGACCCCTGGGCCCGCATCCTCACCTCGGCCGCGGGCGCGGTCGCCGTGGTGATGCTGGTGGCCCAGGGCATGCTCGCCACCCACCGCTGGTCGGTGAGCGGCGGCGTGCTCGCCGTGGGGGCGCTCAGCGTCCTCGCGTTCCTGCTCCAGTGGGGCGCCCGGTTCCGCAAACGCACGGGCAAATCCCGCTAGGGGGACAGCAGTTCAGGTAAAGGTCAAAACAACAAAAACGTGGGGCCTTGTTTCAGGTCTTGCCATACAGTCTCAATCATCAATACCGTCGTACATCCACCCGCATCGGTCCATCACGCAAGTCGATCCAGGGGAGGGCTCAGGATCGCGACGGACCCGGGGCGGGGCGCGGTAGGGGGGTGCCGTGCTCGGTGAGCCGCTCATTTCAGTGCTGTTCTCGCTGCTGTGGGTCGCCGAGTCGCGAGCCGCGCGGCCGGTCCAACCAACCGGTGTGTATTGCCAGCTCACCCGGCCCGTACGGAGAGCGATTCCGCCCTGGCCGTAAGTGAGAACCCCCCTTTCGAACCGGATTACCAGCCGGACCGCCCGGGGGCGGGCGGTCCACCGGACGAGAGGGACCAGACTCGTGAGCAGCTCTGTCGCGCGCCCGGTGATCCCCGATGACGGGACCACACCGGCGCGAATACCCGCCAAGTACCGTGCGATCTCCACGCACTTGGCCATCGCACCACGCGTCAGCGTGGTCATCCCCGCCATGAACGAGGCGGAGAACCTTCCGTACGTCTTCAAGACCCTGCCGGAGTGGATCCACGAAGTGGTCCTCGTGGACGGGAACTCCACGGACGACACCGTCGCGGTCGCCCGCGACCTGTGGCCCGAGGTCGTCGTCGTGCCGCAGCGCGGCAAGGGCAAGGGGGATGCCCTGATCACCGGCTTCGAGGCCTGCTCCGGCGACATCATCGTGATGGTCGACGCGGACGGCTCGGCCGACGGCCAGGAGATCGTCAGCTATGTCTCCGCCCTGGTCTCCGGCGCCGACTTCGCCAAGGGCTCGCGGTTCGCCAACGGCGGCGGCACGGACGACATGACCCCCATCAGAAAGCTGGGCAACTGGGCCCTGTGCTCGGTGGTCAACGCCAAGTTCGGCGCCCGCTACACGGACCTGTGCTACGGGTACAACGCGTTCTGGCGGCACTGCCTCGACGAGATCGACCTCGACTGCACCGGGTTCGAGGTGGAGACCCTGATGAACATCCGGGTGGTCAAGGCCGGCCTGAAGGTCCAGGAGATCCCGAGCCACGAGTACCTGCGCATCCACGGAGCCAGCAACCTGCGCGCCGTCCGCGACGGGATCCGCGTGCTCAAGGTGATCATGAAGGAGCGGTCGAACCGCAAGGCGCTGCGCAAGAACTCGCCCCGCACCCAGCCCAACCTCGTGCGGGGGGACGGATCTTGACGGAGCATCAGGGCACGCGGCCGACGGCGACGGTCGTCATCTGCGTCTACACCGAAGACCGCTGGGGCGACATCCTCGCCGCCGTCGACTCGGTGCGGGCCCAGTCGTACGCGGCGCTCGAGACCCTGCTCGTCGTCGATCACCACGCGGGTCTGCTGGAGCGCCTCCGCAAGGAGTACAAGGAGGCGGCCGGCGTCCGGGTCCTGGCGAACGCGGGGCCCCGCGGCCTGTCCGCCGGGCGCAACACCGGGATCGCCGCCTCCCGCGGCGAGATCATCGCGTTCCTCGACGACGACGCGGTCGCCGAGCGGGACTGGCTGCGCCACTTCGCCGACGGGTACGCCGACCCGAAGGTGATGGCGGTCGGCGGGCGCACCGAGCCCATCTGGGCGTCGGGGCGCCGGCCCGCCTGGTTCCCCGCGGAGTTCGACTGGGTCGTGGGCTGCACGTACAAGGGGCTGCCGCCGGGCAGGGTCCGGGTGCGCAACGTGCTGGGCGGCAACGCCTCGTTCCGGCGCACCGCCTTCGACGTCGCGGGGGGCTTCGCCACCGGCATCGGCCGGGACGGCGACAAGCGCCCGCTGGGCTGCGAGGAGACGGAGCTGTGCATCCGTCTGACGCGGGCCAGACCGGACGCCGTGCTGCTCATCGACGACCGCGCCGTGATCCACCACCGGGTCCCGGCCGGCCGCGAGCGGTTCGCCTACTTCCGTACGCGCACCTACGCGGAAGGCCTGTCGAAGGCGCTGGTGGCCCGAAGTGTCGGCGCGGACAAGGGACTCGAGTCCGAGCGCGCCTACACCACGCGCGTGCTGCCCGCCGGGGTGGCCCGCGGCATGCGCGACTTCGCGCTCGCGCGGCCGGGGGGAGCGGGCCGCGCCGGGGCCATCGTGGCCGGAGTGGCGGCCGCGGCCGGTGGGTACGTTCTCGGGAGTTTCCGGGCACGCGGCGGGGGCGCGAGCTTCTCCGTGGTGGAGATCGACCGGGCCGAGGGGGACGGCGAGGGGGACGTGGGGGAAGCGGCATGAGCGACACGAGGGAAGGTGCCGGTGCGCCCGTCCCGATCCTGATGTACCACTCGGTCGCCCGGGAGCCGTCGCCCGCGACCCGCGCGCTGTCCGTCTCGCCCGAGCAGTTCGCCGAGCAGATGGAGATCCTCGCCGGCCTGCGGTGCACGCCGCTGACCACCGCCGAGCTCGCCGGGATCTGGCGCGGCGGCGGCCGGGTGCTGCCCGACCGGCCCGTCCTGATCACCTTCGACGACGGGTACGAGGGCGTGCACGGGCACGCCCTGCCCGCCCTCGCCAAACACGGCTTCGCCTCCACCCTGTTCGTGTCGACGGGGTGGCTGCGCGGTGCGTACGACACCGGGGGCGGGCTCGACACGATGCTCGACTGGGACCAGGTGCGGGCGCTCGCCGGGCAGGGCACGGAGATCGGCGGGCACAGCCACACGCATCCGCAGCTCGACCAACTCCCGGACGACAACCTGGAGTTCGAGCTGCGGCGGTGCAAGGAGATCGTCGCCGGGGAGCTGGGCGAGGCGCCGCTCTCCTTCGCGTACCCGTACGGTCACTCCGACCGCCGGGTGCGCCACGCGGTGCGCGCGGCGGGCTTCGCCCAGTCGCTCGCCGTCGGCAACGCGCTGGCCAGGCGCCGTCAGGGGCCCTACGCACTGCAGCGCGTCACCGTGCGCCGTTCCACCGACGCAGGCGAGTTCGAGCGGCTCGTCGAGGGCCGCGCGATCGGCCGCACCTTCGCCGGGGACCGTGCCCTCACCAAGGGGTACGCCCTGGTCCGCAGAGCCCGACAGGCCCGCCGGAAGGCAGTCCGTTCCCGTGTCTGACACGACCACCACCGCCGACCAGGCAGCACCCACCGCACAGCCGGCCGGGCCGCAGGCGCCGCCCGGCCGCAGACTCAGGCTGCCCGGCATGGGCCGCGGCAGGAAGGGCAAGGAAGACGGCATGGGGTCGGGGGGCGGTAACCAGCTGTTCCGCAACGCCTATGCGCTGATGCTGAACACCGGCATCTCCGGCGTCCTCGGCGTCGGCTTCTGGCTGGCCGCCGCGCACTACTACACGGCGGACGCGGTCGGGCAGGGCTCCGCGGCGATAGCGGCGATGAAGTTCCTCGCGGGACTCACCGCCGTGACGCTGACCGGGGCCCTCGCGCGCTTCATCCCCGTCTCGGGACGGGCCACGGGACGCCTCATCTTCCGTACGTACGCGGGCAGTTCGATCGCCGTGGCGTTCGCCGCACTGATCTTCCTGTTCACGCTCGACGTGTGGGGCCCCTCGTACCGCTTCCTGCACGGTCCGCTGAACGGTCTCGGATTCATCGCCGCCGTCATCGCCTGGTCGCTGCTCACGCTGCAGGACGGCGTCCTGACGGGGCTGCGCAGCGCGCTGTGGGTGCCGGTCGGCAACACCGTGTTCTCCACGGTGAAGCTGGGCCTGCTCGTCGCGTTCGCCGTGGCCATACCGACGACCGGGGTGTTCGTGTCGTGGGTGGTGGCCATCGCGTTCTCGGTGGTGCCGCTGGGCTGGCTGGTGTTCCGCAGGCTCGTGCCGCGGCACATCAGGACCACCGACGGCAAGGCCGCGGTGCCCACGCTGCGCGAGATGGGCCGCTTCCTGGCGGGCGACTACACGGGCTCGCTGTTCTCGCTGGCCGTCGTCTACCTCATCCCGGTCATCATCGCCTCGCAGGTCAGCTCCGCGGACAACGCGTACTTCTACATCACCGCCACCATCGGCGGCACCGTCGAACTGCTCGCGATCAACATGGGCGCCTCGCTGACCGTGGAGGGCTCGCACGACCCGGCGAAGCTCGCGGCCAACACCCGTGCGGCGCTGCGCCGCATGGCCCAGATCATGGTGCCGCTGTGCGGTCTGATGTTCCTGCTCGCGCCGTTCATCCTCGCCGTGTTCGGGCAGGACTACGCGGACGCGGCGACGCCGCTGCTGCGCTGCCTGGCGGTCTGTGCCGCGCTGCGGGTCGTCATGGAGACGTACTTCGCGGTGCTGCGCGCCCAGAGCCGTACCTCTGGACTCGCCTGGCTGCAGGGCCTGTTGTGCCTCCTCGTGCTCGGTCTGACGCTGGTCCTGCTGCCCCGGATGGGTCTGACGGGCGCGGGCGTCGCCGAGATCCTGAGCCTGCTCGTCATCGTCTCGCTGGCCGCGCCGAAGCTGTGGCGGGTCCTGCGCACCGCTCCCCCGGTCCCGCAGGCGGAGGACGCCGCACCCGACGGTGACCTCGCCGACCTCGGGACGCCGAAGGCGCGGGTGGGGGCGCAGGAGAGGCAGGGCCCGAAGTGGGCGCTGCGGGACGCGATGGACTCCGACACGCTGCAGCTCGCGGTCCAGCTCAACCTGGACCACCAGGAGCGGCGCCCGGACGTCCGTCCGACGCCGCTGACCCCGCCGCGCGGCACACAGCTGCCGACCTGGGCCGTCAAGACGCCCTCGGCGCCGTCGTCACCGTCGTCGCCCTCGTCGTCGCAGGCTTCCAGCGGTGGGCACGCGGAGGGCGGGTCAGGGGTGCCCGGGGAGCGGGACACCGTGCATCTGTCCGGGGAGCGGGAAGCCGCGCCCGAGGCAGCGGGCTACCGGTCCGAGTCCGAGTACGCGGCCCAGTACGAGGCCGAGGAGGCCGCCGCGGCCCGGGCCGCGGCGGAGTCCGAGGCCGAGGCGGAGCGGCTCGAGGCCGACGTGCCGTTCGGCCCCGGCCGGTACCGGCCGCGGCTGACCCCGGGCGTCGTCGTGCTCGGCCTGCTGCTCGTCGCCGCGCTCGGCCTGTACTGGGGACCCGTCCTCGGGATGGGCGACGCGGACCTGGACGACATGGGCGGGCTCGGCCTGATCTCGGTCCTGCCGCCGATGACGCTGCTCGGCGCCGCGCTGCTGATCGGCGTCTTCGCGTCGCTGCTGTGGCTCGAACGACCGCACAGATGGCTGCTGTTGGCCACTCTGCTCGCCACGGTCGTGTCGCTGCACGCGCTGCCCGCCGTCATCGAGACGGAGCCGCGGTTCGCGACGGCCTGGCAGCACCTGGGCTTCATGGACTACATCGACCGCACCGGCTCCGCGGTGCCCGACCTGGACGCCCGCTGGAGCTGGCCCGGGTTCTTCGCCGCGGCCGCGTTCGTCGCCAAGGCGTGCGGGGTCACCGACCTCACCGAGCTGATCCGCTGGTGGCCGCTGACCATCCAACTCCTCTACCTGGCACCGCTGTTCCTGCTGCTCCGCTCGGTCCGGGCGAGCTGGAAGGCCAAGTGGACCGGGCTGTGGATCTTCGTCCTGTCCGGCTGGGTGGGCCAGGACTACTTCTCGCCGCAGGGCTTCACGTACCTCCTCTACCTCGTCTTCGTGGCGATCCTGCTGGTCTGGTTCCGGGCGCCTCGGGTGCTGTGGACCAAGCGGCGCCCGGGCGAGCTGGAGGTCGAACCGACGGACCGCCGCCAGCGTGCGGTGCTCCTCGTCGTCCTGATCGCGCTGTTCGCGGCGACGGTCCCGGCACACCAGCTGACCCCGTTCGTGATGCTGGGCGTGCTCGCGGTCCTCGTCCTGGTGGGCCGCTCCGAACTGCGCGGCCTGCCGCTGCTGTTCGGCGTGATCGTCGTCGTGTGGCTGGGCTTCCTCGCCGAGCCGTACTGGTCGGGTCACTTCAACGACCTGTTCGGCGGCGTGGGCGGGGTGGGAGGCAATGTCTCCTCGTCCGTCTCCGGCCGTATCCAGGGCGGCAGTTCGACCCACAAGCTCGTCCTGTACACGCGCGTCCTGCTCGCGGGCGGCGTGCTGGCGTTCGCCTGCTACGGCTGGTGGCGCCGCCGCGACTGGAAGTACCGCGAGCGCTCGCTGGTCGTGCTCACCTTCGTGCCGTTCCTCGGGTTCGGCATGCAGTCGTACGGCGGTGAGATGGCACTGCGGGTCTTCATGTTCGCGCTGCCCGGCGCCGCGCTCCTGGCCGGTCTCGCACTGTTCCCGCGCACCGGTGTCACCGTGAAGGAACGGGACCGGGACCGGGTGAGCCTCGCGCCGCTCGCCGCGCTGATGGCGGGCCTGGTGCTGATGGGCGGCTTCCTGGTGGCCCGTTGGGGCAACGAGCCGTTCGAGCGGATCAGGCCCGGCGAGGTCGCGGCGATGGACTACGTGTACGCGCACGACGATCCGACGGTCCGGCTGCTGTGGATGAGCAACGACACCGTCGAGAACGTGACGCCGTCGCTGCCGTGGGGCGCCCGCGACATGGAGAAGGTCCAGTACGTGCCGACGCTCGCGCCGGTCGACCCGGTGCTTGTCGGCGGCCTGGTGAAGGCACTCAAGGACGCGGGCCCGAACTCGTACCTGATGATCAACAAGAGTCAGGTGACCTATCTCCAACTGGACGTCGGCTACGCGAAGTCCTGGCCGGCCCGGCTCATGGAGAACCTGGACAACCGCCGGGAGCTGAAGAAGGTCTACGTCAACGAGGACGTGACCATGTACCGGCTCCGCAAGGAGCCCGTCGGCGAGGTCGCGAAGGCCGAGCCGGGGCCGATCGGCCCGCAGATCACCTGGACGCCGTGGTCGGTGGTGGGCGCGCTCGCGGCGCTGGCCCTGATCGTGCTGCTCACGGCGCGCGAGGTGGTCCGGGTGGCGACCCGGCCGAGCGTGCGCCGACTGCGCTGGTTGCAGAGCACGTTCTGGTTCTCGCTGCCCCTGCTGGCGGTGGTCCTCGCGTCGCTGATCCAGCGGTTCATCACGATGGGCCTGAACTGACCTGGGGCCGGGCGGGGTTGACACCTCGCCCGGCACCCCGCCCGGCACCCCGCCCGGTGCCGCGGCCGGTCACCGCCGCAGCCACTTCACCTCGTAGCCCTGCATCTCGAAGCGCTTGCCGTCGACCTCGGCGCTGATCGCGCGGCTGAGGGTGTTGATCACGAGGACGGCCTTGTCGTCGGCGATGACCCGTACGTTGGGCACGTCGTCGGCGGCGACGTCGACCGACCGGAACGTCGTGCCGGGCCCGAACTCCTCGTTGAACCGGGACACCAGGTCGTACATGGGCAGCGCGCCGCCGCCCGAGGAGCCGTCCGTGGGGCGCCACATGCAGCCGGCGCACGAACTGCCGCTCTCCGTCTCGGGGTTCCAGTAGAACCCGGACGTGGCGCCGCCCTTCGCCATCGCGATCAGCCCGGCGGCCTGCACGGCGACGCGGTGCGGCTCGCTCCAGCCCCTGCGGTGGTCCTCGCTGTCGGCCGGCTCCACGTAGTACTCGGCCCACCACAGCGGCAGATCACCGGTCTGCTGCTCGACCCACTTGCCGACGGCCGTGAGCTTGTCGGTGGCCTTGAACTCGTCGGGCAGCATCTCGTCGTCGTTCGTGTAGCTGGAACCGTCGACGACGACGAAGTCCGCGCCCGCCTTGTTCTTGTTCCAGTACGTGAAGGCGTCGGCAATCCGCTGGTCGAGGCGGCCCCAGGGACCCTTGACGGCATCCGTCGTCCCGTCGGTCTGCCGCGGATTGTGACTGTCCATCACCAGGTAGGGACCGCCGACCATGTTCTTCTCGTCGACCTTCTTCAGCGCCTGGTAGACGAGGTTGTACATCTGCGTGTACCCCTCGTAGTCCCAGCGGGCCTGCCCGTCGTTCCAGAAGCCCTTGAACTCGTTCCACACGATGAAGTGGTGGACGTACGGATAGCGCTTGGCCACGGTCGCCGCGAGGTTCGCGAAGTCCTGGAAGTGCTGCGGGTAGGGCGCCTTCTCCAGGTTCGGCTGGCTCCAATTCGTGTTGTCCACACCGGACTTGCCGCCCTTCATCCAGTCGGGCGCACAGCACAGCGTGATCACCGGGGTGCCGCCGGACTTGGTGATGAAGTCGATGCGGCGGTCCATCGCCGTGAAGTCGTAACGCCCCTTCACCGGCTCGGGGTTGTCCGCTCCCCAGCCCATGATCGCCTGGTTCTGCGGCATCGGCCGGCCGCCGAGGAGCTTCTCGGCGCGCTCCACGGCGGCGGAGGAGCCCTCGTCCGCGGAGTGCTCGGTGTGGGTGAAGCCCCAGCCGACCTCGGGTCCCGCCTGCCGGGGCGGATCGGCCTGGCTGCCGTGGACCTTGTCACCGTCGGGCGTGGTGCCCGCGGTGGAGCCCTTGCTGTCAGGAAGTGTGCTGATCACCGTCAGCACCAGGGCCAGAGCGGCCACCCCTACGCCGAGCAGAGCGGTGAGCCGCCACCGCCGTGCCCCCGAATTCCACCCATGACGTCCCATCAAGGGCAAGCGTAACGAGGCGAGTTGGTGGAATGACAGCATCCGTTGCCACAGGATCGTCACAGGCTTCACGCCCGGCCCGACCACGCGTTCGATGCGTACGTCGCCGGGCGCGACGCGTGTGACGCGCTGCGGAAATCCCGTGCGGGCGGCCCCGTGGTGCCGGATCATGGCGGCATGTCTGAGAACCCGTTCGACGCGCTGCCGGTCCGTCTTGGCGTCGACGACAGCGACTCCCCCTCCGACGTCGTCGACGCGCTGTTCCTGGGCCGCTTCGCCACGGGCGAGCAGCCCCACTCGCACGCGGTGAACATCGACCGGGTCCGCTCCGGCGCCACCCTGCTGCCGCCGGACGCCCGCGTGCTGCGCTCCGCGCGCGACGACGACCGCAGCGCCACGCTCGCCGAGGGCGACGGCTGGACGCTGCTGATCTCCCGGTGGAACAGGGGCGCGGACGTCACCGTCACGGCGACCACCGCCGAGCTGGCGGAGAAGGTCCTCAAGTCGGCGACGGACGGCGCGGCCGACGAACCGGAGCCGCAGCCGGAGAACGTGACGATGGGCTTCTGGTACGTCTCCCCGCGCCGCGGCCCGCACCGCACGTCCCGGCAGATCTCGGCGGGTACCTGGGACGAGGTCCGGGCCAACTACACGGCGCCGGTCGCCGAGGCCATGGACACCCTGATGAAGACGCGCCCCGAGGACATCGCGGGCCGTCTCCTGCTGCTGCACGGCCCGCCGGGCACGGGCAAGACGTCGGCGCTGCGCACGCTGGCCCGCTCCTGGCGGGACTGGTGCCAGGTCGACTGCGTCCTGGACCCCGAGCGCCTGTTCTCCGACGTCGGATACCTCATGGACATCGCGATCGGCGAGGACGACGGCACGGCGAAGGGCCGCTGGCGACTGCTGCTCCTGGAGGACTGCGACGAACTGATCCGCGGCGAGGCCAAGCACACCGCGGGCCAGGCGCTGTCCCGTCTGCTCAACCTCACGGACGGCCTGCTCGGCCAGGGGCGCAACGTCCTGGTGGGCGTCACCACGAACGAGGACCTCGAGCGCCTGCACCCCGCGGTGGTCCGCCCCGGCCGCTGCCTGGCCCGCATCGAGGTGGGCCCGCTGACCCGCCGCGAGGCGGTGACGTGGCTGGGCACGGAGGAGGGAGTGAACCGCGAGGGCGCGACCCTGGCCGAGCTCTACGCCCTGCGCCGGGGCGTCTCCCCGACGTCGGTCCCGGACCAGCGGGGGTCGGCGGACGCGGGGTTGTACCTGTAGCCCCTGGCCCCCATGTCCTGCCCCTACGAATACGCGGCCCGCACCGCATCCTCCGCCGCCGCCAGTGCCGCCTCCTGCGACAGCCCGAGCCGCCGAGCCCGATCCGCATACACCTGCGCGGCGGACGCGGCCTCCCGCGATGCCGCGTCCCGGGCGGAAGCGATGAACGTCCCGTTCCGACCCCGCGTCTCGATCACCCCGTCCGTCTCCAGGGCCCGGTACGCCTTGGCCACGGTGTTCGCGGCCAGGCCGAGGTCCTCGGCGAGGCCGCGCACGGTGGGCAGCTTGTAGCCCACGGGGAGCGTCCCTCCCCGGGCGAGCTCGGAGATCTGGGCCCGCACCTGCTCGAAGGGGGCCGCGCTGTCGGCGGCGTGGTCCACACGGATCTTCAGGGTCACGGGCCCGATTGTCCCGCAGCGGAAAATGGGAGGCGAGCCGAATCCCCCGGCGCATAGCCTGCCGACCCTATGAGCCTGAAGATTCGCGCCCTGCGCCCCGATGACGCCGCCGACACCGAGGGCTTCGCCCGGATCCGTCGCGTCTGTGTGCCCGCCATGCTCTCCACGTCGGCCTCCGTCGCCCACGCCGTGGCCCACGCCCACCCCGACTCCCACTACCGCCAGCTGGTCGCGGAGACCGGGGACGGCGAGCTGATCGGCACCGCCCAGGTCGGTGTCGCGCACGACAGCCCGACCCCGGGCCAGGGCTACGCCAACGTGTATGTCCATCCCGAGCACACGGGCCGCGGAGCGGGCAGCGGACTGCTGCGCACGGCGGAGGAGTACCTCGCCGGGCACGGGGTGACGGAGGTGTACTGCTGGGCGATGGACGGCGAGCGGAACCTGGCGTGGGCGGCGTCCCGCGGCTACGTCGCATCCCGGTCGGCCCACTTCCTCAGCCTGGACCTCACGGACCCGCTGCCGCCGCTCGGCGTCGCCCCGGAGGGCGTCGAGTTGCGTTCGGCGGCGACGTTCTCGGACGATCCGCGCCCGCTGTTCGCGCTGGACGCGGAGACCGTGGCGGACGAGCCGAGCGACATCGGTGCCGAACTGGACGACTACGAGCACTGGTTGACGCACACCTGGCGCGATCCCCTGTTCAACGCCGAGCTGACGACGGTGGCGCTGGTGGACGGCCGCCCCGCCGCGTTCACCCTGGCCCGCACGGACGGCGACGGCCGCTATTCGACGGGCATGACGGGCACGGCCCGCGCCTTCCGCGGCCGGGGCCTGGCCAAGCTCGCCAAGAACGACTCGCTGCACCGGGCCCGCGCGGCCGGCTGCACGGTGGCGTACACGGGCAACGACGCGGGCAACGAGCCGATGCTCGCGATCAACCGCTGGTTCGGCTACAAGATCGAGGCGACGGAGGTCCGCCATGTCCGCACCCTCGGTTCCTGAGGAACTGACGGTCACGCTCGTCAAGGCGGGCCGCACGAAGATCAGTTACCCCTCGGAGCTGCTCCACGACGACGGCACCCGGCTCACCGTGCGCGCGGCGTGGGCGAGCGAGGACGTACGGGACTTCGGCTTCGTCCGCTTCGAGCCCGGCGACGTGTTCACGGAGCACTACTGGCGCGACCGCTGGTACGCGATCAAGGAGGTCCGCGCGGCCGACGGCACGGTGAAGGGCTGGTACTGCGACATCACCCGGCCCGCGCTGCGCGACGGCGACGCGCTGGTCGTCGAGGACCTGGACCTCGACCTGTGGGTGTCCGCGGACGGCAGTGAGGTGATCCGCCTGGACGAGGACGAGTTCGCGGACAGCGGTCTGACCGAGAGCGACCCGGCCGCCGCGCGGTCGGCGGCCGGAGCCCTCGACGAGCTCGAATTCCTGGCGCGCAGCGGGGAGTTCACGGCGCTGCTCGACTGAACCCGGGGCGAGCGGTCACCCCGTGGCGACCACCGCGTACCGCTCGTCCTTCACCTGTCTCCCCCACAGCCGCGGGTCCCCGGACAGCGGCTCGTGCCGTACGTCCCCGGCGACGTCCCCCAGCAGTTCGATCAGCCGGGTCGCCGGGATCCCCGCCGGGTTCAGCTCGCCCCACACCCCTTCGACCAGCACGAGCCGCCCGCCGGGCCGCAGCAGCGACCACCAGTGCCGCACCACGGCCGCCGGGTCGGGCAGTGCCCACAGCACGTGCCGCACCAGCACCACGTCGTACGCCCCCGACGGCACCGGCGGCCGCGCCGCGTCACCGAGCAGGAACTCCGCGTCGTGCCCGGCGAGTTTGTGACGGGCCCGGTCCAGCATCTTCGGCGCGAAGTCGACGCCGGTCACCCGGTGCCCGCGCTCGGCCGCGAGGAGCGACATCGTGCCCGTGCCGCAACCCAGGTCGAGCAGGTCCCCCGGTCTGTCGGGCAGCCAGCCCGCGAGGCGTCCGGCCCAGGCCGCGCGGACCTCCGGGTCCCTCAGCCCGTGATCGGGCTCGTCGTCGAAACGGGCGGCCTCGGTGTCCCATGCGGTGCTTCCCGGAGTTTGCGTCATGTTCCCATCGTGACAACCGCCACTGACAATTGCGCTTCGATGAGCAACGCTCCGGGAACAGGTCTACAACAGCACCACGTTGGAACCCGGTGTAGGTACAGGAGGCATCATGCGCCGAGTGACCATGCACAAGCCGACCGGAGTGAGCACGCTCACTCGCCGTCTGCGGGAAGAGGCGGCCGAGCAGCAGCGCGAGCGTCCCGAGGTGCGCAAGGACGTCCGCAAGACGTGGTGGCCGGACGAGTAGGCGGGCGGGGTCCGGTCAGATGACGCTGAGACGCTTGCGGTAGTGGATGCGGTCGTAGGGGCCGTCGACGCGGCGCTCCACGACGTCGTATCCGCACCGCGGATAGAGCTTCTGGTTCTCCCACATCAACGCATTGGTGTAGAGCCGCACTTCGGGCAGCCCGAGCGAGCGCGCGTGTTCGTCGACGAAGGCGAGCAGCGCGCGGCCCACCCCCCGCCCGTGGGCGTCGGGGTGGACCGCGATGCTGTCGAGGAAGAGGTGGTCGGCCCTGGCCTCGACGACCACGAGCCCGATGACGTCCGGCTCACCGGTGACGTGCACCAGGCCCGCGGCCACGTTCGCCGCGTGGTCGGCCTCCATGGGCTGGGGCACGACGCCGATGCGGGCGATGTAGTGCTGGTAGGCGGCGTCGGTGACGGCCTTGATCGCCGGTACGTCGGCGGCGGTGGCCGGGCGTACGGCCGGGGTCGGTGCGCTCATGCCGCCTTGTCTACGCCACGTCCCCTCCCCCGCACCATCGCCTTCTTGACCAACGGCCACGCCACAATGGCCAGGACGAGCGCGTAGACGGTCACGGAGAACGGCGTGTCGACCAGGCCGCTGACGCTGCCGTCGCTGATCTGCAGGGCGCGGCGCAGCTGTTGCTCGGCGTTCGGGCCGAGGATGACGCCGATGACGGCGGGCAGGACGGGCAGTCCGTAGCGGCGCATGCCGAAGCCGATGAGGCCGATGACCAGGAGGATGACGAGGTCGAGGGACTCGCCGCCGACCGCGTACGCGCCGACCGCCGCGAAGAAGAGGATGCCCGCGTAGAGGTAGGGGCGCGGGATGCGCAGCAGCTTCGCCCAGACGGGGGCGAGCGGCAGGTTGAGGGCCAGGAGCAGGACCATGCCGACGAACAGGGAGGCGATGAGGCCCCAGACCAGGTCCGGTTCGCGTTCGAACAGGAGCGGTCCGGGCTGGATGCCGTACTGCTGGAAGGCCGCCAGCATGACCGCGGCGACCGCGGTCGTCGGCAGGCCGAGCGTGAGCATGGAGACGAGGGTGCCCGCCGCGGATGCCGAGGACGCGGACTCGGGTCCCGCGACGCCTTCGATGGCGCCCTTGCCCCACTCGTCCTTGTGCTGGGACAGGCGCTTCTCCGTCACGTACGACAGGAACGTGGGAATCTCGGCGCCGCCCGCGGGGATCGCGCCGAACGGGAAGCCGATGAGCGGGCCGCGCAGCCAGGACTTCCAGGTGCGCTTCACGTCCGCCCTGCCGAGCCACGGCCGTCCGACGGGGATGGCCTCGCCGCTGGTGCGGCGCAGGTGCGCGGCCACCCACAGGGCCTCGCCGATCGCGAACAGGCCGACCGCGACGATGACCACGTCGATGCCGTCGGCGAGCTGCAACGAGCCGAAGGTGAGCCGCTGTTGGCCCGTCATCTGGTCGAGGCCGACGAGCCCGATGGTGAGTCCGATGAGGAGCGAGGCGAGCCCTCGTATGCGTGAGGCGCCGAGCACCGACGTCACCGCGATGAACGCGAGGACCATGATGGCGAAGTAGTCGGGCGCGCCGATGTCGACGGCGAGCGAGGCGACCTTGGGCGCGAGGGCGACGAGCAGGATCGTGCCGATCATGCCGCCCGCGAAGTGCCCGATGGCGGCGGCCGCGAGGGCCTGTGCGCCGCGTCCCGCCTTGGCCATGGGGTTGCCCTCCATGGCGGCGACCACCGCGGCGCTCTCGCCCGGGGTGTTGAGCAGGATGGAGGTCGTCGAGCCGCCGAACATGGCGCCGTAGTAGATGCCCGCGAACATGATGAACGCGCCGGTGGGTTCGAGTCCGTACGTCACCGGGAGGAGCAGGGCGACCGCCATGGCGGGGCCGATGCCGGGCAGGACACCGATGGCCGTGCCGAGCAGGACGCCGATCGCGGCCCACAGGAGGTTGATCGGGGTGAGGGCGGTTCCGAAGCCGTCCATGAGGGAGTTGAAGGAATTCACGTCACAGCACTCCCATCAGGGGGCCGCCCGGCAGTGGGACGCCGAGCAGGTTGTTGAAGACGGCGTAGGTGAGCAGGGAGAGGGCCGCGGCGATCAGCGGGTCGCGTGGGAGGTGGCGGCTGCCGAGGGCGTAGGCCGCGCCCCAGAAGAGCAGGGCGCCCGCGATCGGGAAGCCGAGCGGCTCGATGAGGACGGCGGTGGCGAGGAAGACGCCGGCCAGCAGCAGCACCGTGCGCCAGTCGGCGGGTTCGGACAGGTCGACGTCCTCGCCGCCCTCGGCTTCGCCCCGTCCGCCGCGCAGGACGTCGACGGCGAGGAGCACGGCGACGACGAGCAGGCCGATGCCGACGGCGACGGGCACGGTCTTGGGGCCGACGGGTCCGCGCTGGGTGAGGTCGACGTCCATGGTGAGCGCGTCGGTGAGGACGAGCGCGCCGAGGGCCAACAGCAGGACGCAGACGCCGAGTTCGGAGTGTTCGCGCAGCCAGGACGTCCGGGTCCCGGGCCGTTCCCGGGTGTCGGTGGCGGTCACAGTCCCAGCTCCTTCAGTACGGAGACGACCCGCTTGTCCTGCGCGTCGAGGAACGCCCCGAAGTCGTCGCCGACGAGGAACGCGTCGTCCCAGCCGTTCTTCTTCAGGGACTGCCGCCACTCGTCGGAGGCGTGCAACTTCCGTACGAGTGCGGTGAGTTTGTCGCGTTGCGTGTCACTCAGGCCGGGTGGGGCAACGATGCCGCGCCAGTTGGTGAAGTCGACGTCGTAGCCGGACTCCTTGAGCGTCGGGCCGTCGAGTCCGGGGACGCGCTCGGGTCCGGTGACGGCGAGCAGCCGCAGTTCGCCGCTCTTGATCTGGTCGAGGTACTCGCCGACGCCGGAGACGCCGAAGGCGACCTTGCTGCCGAGGATGGAGGCGAGGAGTTCGCCGCCGCCGTCGAAGGGGATGTAGTTGACGTCCTTGGGCGCGATGCCCGCGGCCCGCGCCATGAGCATGGGCGCGAGGTGGTCGGGCCCGCCGGGCGAGGAGCCGCCGCCGACGGGCAGCTTGCCGGGGTTCGCCCGCCACGCCTCGACGAGGGACTTGATGTCCTTGTACGGGGAGTCCTTCGCGACCACGACGACGTCCGCCTCCTCGGTGAGGCGGGCGATGGGGGTGGTGTCGGCGAGGGTCTTCGGGGCGTGGTTGGAGCGCGCGGCGCCCACGACGCCGAGGCCCATGGACATGGCGAGCTTGCCGTTGCCGTGTTCGCCGACGAGCCGGGTGAGGCCGACGGTGCCGCCCGCGCCCGGCAGGTTGAACACCTCGATGTTGTGGGTGAGTCCGGCGTCCTCCGCGTTCTTGGCGGCGGTGCGCGCCGTGATGTCGTAGCCGCCGCCTGGCGTGTTGGGGACCATGAGGCGCAGGCCGGGGATCTGTGTGCCGGTGTCGGCGCCGCTGCCCGTGGTGAGCAGCGGCGGCCCCACCAGGACGAGCAGCGCGGCCCCGAGCAGGGAGAGCGGTGTGCGCAGGCGCACGTGTGCCACCACCTAGTTCTGGGTTGTGAGGTGGCCCACATGTTGCCTAGGCGTTAACAAGCTGTCTCCCTTCCGCAAGCAAGGAACGTTGTGGTCCTTGTGGTCGCGCACCTAGCCTGCGCCCGTGACAAAGGTGCTGGTCGTGGACGACGACTTCATGGTCGCCAAGCTGCACAGCCGGTACGTGGCCGCGACGGACGGGTTCGTGGTGGCGGGCGTGGCGCACAGCGGCGCGGAGGCGTTGCGCGCCGCGGAGGCGATACGTCCCGATCTGGTGCTCCTCGATGTGTATCTGCCGGACATGGACGGCATCGAGGTGCTGCGTGAGCTGCGGGCGGCGGAGGAGCGCGATCCTTCGCGTACGCCGGTGGACGCGCTGTTCATCACGGCGGCGCGGGACGCGGAGATCGTGCGGGCGGCGCTGCGGGCCGGGGCGCTGCACTATCTGATCAAGCCGTTCAACCAGGCCGCGCTGCGGGAGCAGTTGCGGCACGTGGCGGCGGTGCGGGCGCGGCTGGACGGTCTGGACGAGGCGCGTCAGGAGGACGTCGACCAGATCTTCGGCGCGCGGCCGCCGGGGTCCCGGGAGCTCCCGAAGGGGCTGGCCGCGCACACCGCGGACCTGGTGGAGCGCACGCTGCGGGCCCATCCGGAGGGCCTGTCGGCGGCGGAGTGCGCCGAGCGGGCGGGCTCCTTGTCGCGGGTGAGCGCGCGCCGGTACCTGGAGTTCTTCGCGGGGACGGGGCGGGCGCGGGTGTCGCTGCGGTACGGCGGGACGGGCCGGCCGGAGCGCCGGTACCAGTGGGTTTCCTAGGGCCTGCCCTGGGGTCTCGGGTCACTGTCTGAGCGGAGTCTGAGCCGCACCTTAAGCGCGTCATAAAGATCGACTCGGTGCGCCCGCAGCGGCCGACCTGCGCACTTTCCTGGGCTAACTTCCTTGCCACACCCCCACGTTCAAGAACCCCGAGGAGTACCCATGCCCGCACGCCGCAAGGTCGCCGCACTCGCCGCCGTCGGCGTCGCCCCCCTCGCCCTGACCGCCCTGTCCGCCTCCCCCGCGGCGGCGCACGGCACGCTCGGCGACCCCGTCTCCCGGGTCGCGGCCTGCTACGCCGAGGGCGCCGAGAACCCCACGTCGGCGGCGTGCAAGGCGGCGGTCGCGGCGGGCGGCTCGCAGGCCCTGTACGACTGGAACGGCATCCGCGACGGCGCCGCCGGCGGCAAGCACCAGGAGCACATCCCGGACGGCAAGCTGTGCTCGGCGAACTCCGACGAGTTCAAGGGCATGGACCTGGCCCGCGCCGACTGGCCGGCCACCAAGGTCTCGGCGGGCTCGTACACGTTCAAGTACAAGGTGACCGCCCCGCACAAGGGCACCTTCAACCTCTACATGACGAAGCAGGGTTACGACCCGTCGAAGCCGCTGGCCTGGTCCGACCTGGACCTCGAGCACCCGGTCGCGACGAAGACGGACCCGGCGGCCGAGGGCGGCTACTACACGTTCTCCGGCTCGCTGCCCGAGCGCACGGGCCGCCAGCTGATCTACAGCATCTGGCAGCGCTCGGACAGCCCGGAGGCCTTCTACTCCTGCTCGGACGTGACGTACGGCGGCGCTTCGTCGTCGTCCGGCGGCGCGGCGGCCCCTTCGACGTCCGCACCGTCCGTGCCGTCCGACGAGCAGATCGCGAAGGACGCCGACAAGTCGACGGTGGACCACAGCGGCATGGACATGAGCGGCGACGACGCCGGCGCGACGCACGAGGCGCACGAGTCGGCCGCCGCGGCCGCGGGCTCCGACGCGGGTGACGCCAACTCCCCCGCGGCACAGGGTGGTTCGGAGAACCTGGCCGAGACGGGCGGCGACTCCACCACCCCGTACATCGCGATCGGCGGCGCGGCCGCGCTCGCGGTCGGCGCGGCGGGCCTGTTCGCCTCGGTGCGCAGGCGCGCGATCGCGGGCGGCCGGCACAGCCGCTGACCCCGCACGCACGACGGGCCGTCGTCTCCCCCTCGTACCGGGAGACGGCGGCCCTCGCCGTCCTCAACTTCCCGCGTCAGCAGGTCAGTTGAAGCAGTCGGTGGGCGTGGCGTGCGCGGGATCCAGGGCGTTGGCCACCTCGTGGTACGCGACGAGGTCCACGGTCCCGATGGTCACGTGCTCGGAGAGGTCGGCCGGGCACAGGTCCTGCAACAGGACGTTGCGCACGTCGGGCCCGTCGAGGAACTGCGTCCGGTACGGGGTGACGACCTCGTCGTACTTGGTGGCGATGACGGTGTAGTGGACGCCGGGCACGGTGTCGCCGCCCGCGTTCAGCCGGGTGACGAAGTCGGAGCCCGCCATCTGGTCGGCGAGGCCCGGGGTCGCGAGGGTGAGCAGGTCCTCGGCGCCGGGGAAGTACGGCAGCAGCTTGGTGAGCCCCGAGAGCGTGGTGCCGTGATTGTCGGGCGCGATGCCGACGAGGGCGTTCACCTCCGCCGCGCCGCCCAGGAACTTGAGGTAGTAGCGCGGCATCATGCCGCCCTGCGAGTGCCCGACGAGGTCGACCTTCGCGGCACCGGTGGCCCCGCGCACCTTGTCGACGAAGGCGTCGAGCTGCCCGGCGGACTTCGCGATGGGCCCGAGCCCGTTGAAGAGGGGGACGCCGGGCAACTGCCCGTAGTCCAGGGAGAAGACGCAGTAGCCGCGCTTCACCAAGTAGGGCGCGAGGACGAGCCAGTTGTCGACGGAGTTGCCGAACGTGCCGTGCACCAGGACGACGGGCCGCGGATGCGCGGCCGACGGCTTGCAGGAGTAGTCGTTCCATCCCGCGCTCGCCGCGGCGTCCGCGTGAGCGGTGACCACGGGGGTCGCGGTGGCGGTGAACAGGGCGGCGGCGACGGTCGCGGCCCGCAGCGCGCGACGCCATCTCTTTCCGGGCGGCTCGTTTCCGGGCAGCTTGTTTCCGGACAGCTTGTTTCCGGGCAGCATGATGAATCTCCTTGCGGCTCAAGGGAGTTGCAGGAGTTTGCTGTGCCCACGTCAAGTTACGCGCGAGTAGTAGAGGCGTGAAGTTACGCGTCAGTAAAAGATTCCCCGCGCGCTTGCGCCGGATGATCCTGACGAGGTGTCACCAGGCGGGCCGGATGGGCCCGTTCGGCGCGACGACCGCCAAGTGCTCGTACAGCGCACGCGCCTTGCGCTCGCCGAGCCGCTCCACCCAGGGCCGCACCGCGTCGGCCGCCGCCTCCTCGGCGGCCCGGGTGCAGGCCCACCCCCGCTCGGTGAGCACGACGAGCCGGGCCCGCGCGTCCCCCGGGTGGGGCCGCCGCTCCGCGTACCCCTTGCGCACCAGCTCGTCGACGAGCTGACTGGCGGCCTGCTTGGTCACGCCGAGGTGCGCGGCGACATCGGTGACCGTGGCATCCCCGAAGGACAGCCGCACGAAGGCGAACCCGTGCGCGGGCCGCACCCCGTCGAACCCCCTGGCCACGACGCCCTCGTGGATGCGCTGCGTCAGTTCGCCCGCGGCGGAGAGGAGGACGGTGGACAGGGCCATGGCTTCGGAGTTCTGCACCCACGTATTGAAACACCCTTGACGAGATGGTCAAGCTACCTGACTATATGGTCAAGCTGCTTGACCATCTCAGCCACCCACAGGGACCCCGAGGAGAACGCCATGCCAGTGATCCACGCTTCAGAGGCCGTCGTCCACGAGATGCACGGCGCCCGATTCGTCTCGTACGCCGTCCCCGCCACCGGCAGCAAGGAGCTGGCGGCCTGGCGGGGCGAGATCCCCGCGGGCACCAGGGCGCCCGCCCACACGGTGACCCGCGAGGAGATCCTCCATCTGCTGACCGGTTCCCTGCGCCTCACCCTCGACGGCGCCACCCACACCCTGGCCCCGGGCGACACGGCGATCGTGAACGCGGGCACGACTCTCTCGGTCGAGAACCCGACGGACGCGGTGGCGACGATGTGGGTCACGACGTCGGTGGGCCTGGAGGCGGAGCTGGCGGACGGAACCCGGATCGCGCCGCCGTGGGCACGGTGAGGTGAGGCCCCGCGCTCGGAGCCGACCGCCCCCACTCCCCACCCCCCGCTCCCCGCTCCCCGCTCCCCCAGATCTTTGAATCGCACAAAGATTCGAACATGGTCTATGGTGAGGTCACCGGCCTGATGAGGCTGGTGTGACAGGTCAAGAGCAGGGGGGCTGCAAGTGGCGAGGTGGATCAGATGCATGGGTTTACGCATCTGCACACCTCCTCAGGGTTCTCCCTGCGCTACGGCGCCTCGCACCCGGACGCCCTCGCACGGCGGGCTGCCGAGCGGGGCATGGACGCGCTCGCGCTGACCGACCGGGACACCCTCGGCGGCGCCGTCCGCTTCGCCAAGGCCGCGGCCCTGGCCGGGATCCGGCCGCTGTTCGGGGTGGATCTCGCAGTCGCCGAACCCCCTGAGAAAGCCGCGGCCGCCGGTCGCACCGAGCGGCGGCGCGCCCCGGTCAGGGGCGGTGCGTTCGTCGACGAGACGGCGCAGCGCGTGGTCTTCCTCGCCCGGGACGGCGCCGCCGGCTGGGCCGAGCTGTGCGCCCTGGTCACCGCGGCGCACCGGGACACCCAGGAGAACCGGCGCCCCCTGCTGCCCTGGGACGCCGTCGGCGGGGAGCACGTCGTCGTGCTGCTCGGCCCCGACTCGGACGTCGGCCGGGCGCTGGCCGCCGGACGCTCCGACCGCGCCGCCCGGCTGCTCGCGCCCTGGCGGGAGCGGTACGGGGACGCGCAGCTGCGCATCGAGGTGGTCTGCCACGGACTGAGCGGCACCGGGCCCGGTTCGCTGCGGCTCGCGGCCCGCGCGCTGGGGTTCGCCGCCGACCAGCGGATCCTGCCGGTCCTGACCAACGCCGTGCGGTACGCGGACGAGGGGCAGGGCCAGGTCGCGGACGTGCTCGACTCCGCCCGCCGCCTGATGCCCATCGACACCCGGGGCACGCTCGACAGCGGGGAGCGGTGGCTCAGGCCCGGCGCCGACATGGAGCGGATCGCCCTGCAGGTGGCCGAGGCCGCCGGGTACCGGGAGAACACCGCGCGCCGGCTGCTCCAGGTCACCGCGGACACGGCCGCCGCCTGCCGCGTCGACCCCGAGGACGACCTGGGGCTCGGCCGGGTGCACTTCCCCGAGCCGAACCTCGTCGGCGCCGCGCGGCGCACCCCCGACCGCGTCCTGCGCTCGCGGTCCGTCGCCGCGATGCTGGCCCGCGGCTACGACCGCAAGCGTCCGTACTGGGACCGCCTGAACGACGAGCTGGGCCTGATCGAACGGCTCGGCTACGCCTCGTACTTCCTCACCGTCGCCCAAGTCGTCGAGGACACCCGGGAGTTGGGCATCAGGGTCGCCGCGCGCGGCTCCGGCGCGGGCTCCCTGGTCACCCATCTGCTCGGCGTCGCCACCGCCGACCCGGTCGAGCACGGGCTGCTGATGGAGCGCTTCCTGTCCGACCAGCGCGCCGAACTGCCCGACATCGACATCGACGTGGAGTCCGCCCGCCGCCTCGAGGTCTACCGGGCGATCCTGGACCGCTTCGGCCCCGCGCGCGTGGCCACCGTGTCCATGCCGGAGACCTATCGCGTACGTCATGCGGTACGCGACGTCGGTCTCGCCCTCGGTCTCGATCCGGCCGAGGTGGACCGGCTCGCGAAGTCCTTCCCGCACATCCGCGCCCGCGACGCCCGCGCGGCCCTGCGGGAACTTCCCGAGCTGCGCGGCATCGACCCGGAGCAGCACGGGCCGCGCCTGTGGGACCTGGTCGAGGCGCTCGACGCCCTGCCGCGCGGCATCGCCATGCACCCGTGCGGCGTGCTGCTCTCCGACACCACGCTGCTGCGCCGTACGCCCGTCATGCCGACCAGCACCGAAGGCTTCCCCATGGCCCAGTTCGACAAGGAGGACGTCGAGGACCTCGGGCTGCTCAAGCTCGACGTGCTCGGGGTGCGGATGCAGTCGGCGATGGCGCACGCGGTCACCGAGATCGAGCGGGCGACCGGCAGCCGCATCGACCTCGACGACCCCGCGCAGGTGCCGCCGGGCGACCCGAAGACGTATCAACTCATCAAGTCCTCCCAGACGTTGGGCTGCTTCCAGACCGAGTCGCCGGGCCAGCGCGACCTCATCGCGCGGCTGCAGCCCGAGACCTTCCACGACCTGGTCGTGGACATCTCGCTGTTCCGCCCGGGTCCGGTCGCGGCGAACATGGTCGATCCGTTCATCAAGGCGCGGCACGGGCGGCAGGCCCCCGCGTACCCGCACGAGGACCTGCGGGACGCGCTGGAGGACACGTACGGCGTGGTCGTCTTCCACGAGCAGATCATCGAGATCCTGCACGTGATGACCGGCTGCAGCCGGGCCTTCGGCGACTACACGCGCCGCGCCCTGTCGCGCCCCGGCCAAGTGGGCCGGGTGCAGGCCTGGTTCGCGCAGCGGGCGCGGAAGCGGGGGTACGCGGAGGAGGTCGTCGAGCGGACCTGGGAGATCGTCGAGGCGTTCGGTGCGTACGGGTTCTGCAAGGCGCACGCCGTCGCGTTCGCCGTGCCGTCGTACCAGTCGGCCTGGCTCAAGGCGCACCATCCGGCCGCCTTCTACGCGGGGCTGCTCACGCACGACCCCGGGATGTACCCGAAGCGGCTGCTGCTCTCGGACGCGCGGCGGTGGGGGGTGCCGATCCTGCCGCTGGACGTGAACGCGTCGGACGCGGCCTATCGAATCGAACTGGTGTCCGGTAATGGGGGTGCCCCGGTGCACGGGGTCCGGCTCGCCCTCGCGGACGTGCGCGGCATGAGCGAGGACGAGGCGGAGCGGATCGTCGCGGGGCGGCCCTACGGCACGCTGCAGGACTTCCTCTCCCGGGCCCGCCCGTCACGGCCGGTGGCCGAACGGCTCGCCCAGGTGGGCGCGTTGGACTCCTTCGGGCGCAACCGGCGCGATCTGATGCTGCACATCGCCGAGCTGAGCCGTTCCCGACTCCGGGCATCCAGCGGGCAGTTGGCACTGGGCGAGAGCGACGCGGAGCACGACGTGGTCGCCCCCGCTCAGCTGCCCGACCTCGACGACGCCGAACGGCTCGGCGCCGAGCTCGGCGTCCTCGGCATGGACACCTCCCGCCATCTCCTGGGCGCCCACCGCGAGTTGCTCGACGAGCTCGGCGTGAGCACCGCCCACCGCCTCAAGGACCTGCCGCACGGGCAGGTGGTCCTCGTCGCCGGGGCGAAGGGCGCCGTGCAGACGCCGCCGGTCCGCTCCGGCAAGCGCGTCATCTTCACGACGCTCGACGACACCTCGGGCCTGGTGGACTGCGCGTTCTTCGAGGACAGCCACGACGCCTGCGCGCACACCGTCTTCCACTCCTGGCTGCTGCTCGTCCGCGGTGTCGTCCAGCGCCGCGGCGGCGGCAGCGGCAAGGCCCTCTCGGTCACCGGATCGGCCGCCTGGGACCTGGCCGAACTGGCCGAACTGCGGCGCACGGGCGGCCTGTCGGCGGTGACGGAACGGCTCACCGCCGAGCGTCCCGCACCGGGCGCGGCCCCCGACGGCCGCAGCATCCGCCTGGAGACCGGCTACGACCTGCACCCCTGGGCGGACCTGCAGCCGCCCGGTGAATCCGTCAAGCAGAGCCGGAAGTTGTGGCACCAGAGCCCCGGGAGCGCGGGATGAAGATCATGTACATCCACTTCCACGACCTGACCGACGAGCGGATCCACCGTCATCTCCTCGGCCTGCTGGCCGAGTTCACCCCGCTGGTGCAGGCGCTGCCGCCGGACGCCGCGCTCGCCGACGTCTCCGGCAGCCTGCGCTACTTCGGTACGGACGCCACGGCCCTCGCCGAACGCATCCGGGCCCGCACGGGCGGCCTCTACGGGCTGCGCTCGACCGTCGGGGTCGCCGCGAACCCGATGCTCGCCCGCATGGTCGCCGCCGACGGCCCGCCCTCGGCGGTACGCACCCTGCCCGACGACCTCGACGCGGTCGCCGCCTTCCTCGCCCACAAGCCCGCCGCCGCGCTGCACGGCGTGGGGCCCGCGACCGCCCGCACCCTGTCCTCGTACGGCCTCGACAGCGTCGGCCGGATCGCCGCCGCGCCGCTCGGCACCCTGCAGCGCATCCTGGGCGCCGCCGCGGGCCGACGGCTGCACGACGCGGCCCGCGGCATCGACCCGGTGCCCGTCGTACCCGCGGCTCCGGCCCGCTCGGTCCGGGTCGAACACGGCTTTTCCGAGGACGAGTTGGACCGGGACCGGCAACGTGCGGTGCTCCTCGGCCTCGCCGACCGGCTCGGCCTGCGGCTGCGCGCCGAGTCCCAGGCGGCCCGCGCCCTCACCCTCACCGTCCGCTACGCCGACCGCACCACGACGACCCGCACCCGCGCCCTGCGCGAGGCCACCGCCCACACCCCGCCGCTGACCGCTCTCGCCCGCGACCTGCACGACCGGCTCGGCCTGCAGCGGGCCCGGGTCCGCCACTTCGCGCTGCGGGCCGACGACCTGATCCCCGCCGAACTCGCCACGCACCAGCTGCTGTTCGACCCCGCCGACGACAGGGCCCGCCGCATCGAGGCCGTGGTCGACCGGGCCCGGGGCAAGTACGGAGCGCAGGCGGTGCGGCCGGCCGGGGCGTCGCGGGTCGCCTGACCCGGCGGCTACCGCGGCGCGTACTGCGCGGCGCTCAGCCGGTGCCGGGCCAGCTCGCCCGCCGCCTGCGCCGGGGTCCGGCCGCTGCGCCGCGCGGTGTCCAGCAGATCGCCGACGGTGTCCTCGACGGCCAGGACCCGGGCGCGGGCCTCGTCTGCGCCGAGGCCGTGGACCTCGGTGCTGACGGCGTTGATGACTCCGCCCGCGCTCGCGACGTAGTCCGGCACCCAGACGATGTCGCGCCGGTGCAGCAGGTCGGCGACGTCCGGCGTGGCGAGCTGGTTGTTCGCCGGTCCGACCACGGCACGGCAGCGCAGCTGCGCCGCGGTCCGCCCGGTCAGGACGGAGCCGAGGGCCCGCCGACAGGTCACGGTGGAGCGGGAGACACCCAACCGACGCGCAACGTCAGCGTTCGACAGCCCCATGGCACATTCCAGGACGATCCGCGCCCGCTGGGCCAGGCCCTGAGCGGTCCTACGCCGGTTCGCCCACCCCTCAAGCATCCGCCGCTCGCCCTCGGACAACACGAGCGGGTCCAACCGCGGTCCAGGCACACCACCATCAGACCGCAGAACACAAGACCAGGACACTAGGGCCTGTCCGCCACCCGTTCGGCCCACCCCGACTGCACGACGCAGACCCCCGGCCGACCGTGGGGGCATGAAGTTCGCCGATGAGTTCAAGAACGCCGTCACGCCCCGCGCCGCGCTGCTCGTCATCGGCGTACTCGCCCTGCAACTGCTGTTCATCGCGTCGTACGTGGGCGCGCTGCACAATCCGAAGCCGAAGGACGTGCCGTTCGGTGTCGTCGCGCCGGTGCCCGCGCTCGCCCAGCAGACCGAGCAGCAGCTGTCGAAGCTGCCGGGTTCGCCGCTGGACCCGCGTGTGGTCTCCGACGAGAAGGCGGCGCGGAAGCAGATCCTGGACCGGACGATCGACGGCGCGCTGATCGTCGACCCGCGGGGCACGACGGACACGCTGCTCGTCGCGTCCGGCGGCGGCACCGTCCTGTCGAAGGCCCTGGAGACGATCGCGACCGAGGTCGACGGCGTACAGAAGCGCACCGTGCGGACCGTCGACGTGGCACCGGCCTCGTCCCAGGACTTCGACGGGCTCTCGTCGTTCTACCTCGTCGTCGGCTGGTGCGTGGGCGGCTATCTGTGCGCCTCGATCATGTCGATCAGCGCCGGGTCCAAGCCCGCGAGCCCGCAGCGCGCGACGATCCGGCTCGGCGCCATGGCGCTGGTCGCGATCGTCGGCGGCCTCGGCGGCTCGCTCATCATCGGCCACTCGATCCTCGGCGCCCTGCCCGGCTCGTTCTGGGGCCTCGCGGGGCTGGGCGCACTGGTCACGTTCGCGGTCGGCGCGATCACGCTCGCGCTCGAGGAGCTGACCGGCGTCGTCGGCATCGGCCTGGCCGTGCTGCTGATCGTCGTCGCGGGCAACCCGAGCGCGGGCGGCGCGTTCCCGCTGCCGATGCTGCCGCCGTTCTGGAAGGCGATCGGCCCGTGGCTCCCCCCGGGCGCGGGCACCTGGGCGGCGCGCTCCATCGCGTACTTCCAGGGCAACGACATGACGAAGTCCCTGCTGGTCCTGTCGGCGTGGGCGGTGGTCGGAGTGGCACTCACCCTGCTGGTGGCAAACCTGCGCACCAAGAAGCGGGCAGTCCCGCAAGCAGCGCAGGGGACTGCAACTCCCTAGGGGCAACCCACCACGATCCGCACTCGCACGACAAGCCCCACCCGGCAGACGAAATAGGCGCCCATGAACTTCCCGCACCGCTCAGGACCCGCAGCCCAGGCCCGTTCCGTCAAACGCATGGAACCCACGGCCCAGGCCCAACTCGGCCCCCTCGGCCTCACCGGGTTCATCGTCGTGACGATGATCGCCACGGGCATCGACGCCGGCGTCTTCCCCGAGAAGCTGGCGGCGGCCGACATCCCCACGGTCGGCTTCTTCATCGGCGGCCTCGCCCAGCTCCTCGCCGGCCTCTTCCAGGCGCAGCGCGGTGACACCTGGCACGCCACGGTCTTCGGCGGCTTCGGCCTGTTCTGGATGGCCAAGGCGATGATGCTGCACTGGGTCGTGCCGTCCCTCGACCCGTCCCTGCGGGGCGACGCGATGGGCCTGTTCACGCTGCCCTGGGTGTTCGTCGTCTTCGTGCTGTGGCTGGCGAGCTGGCGCATCCACCTCGTCCTGCTGCTCACCTTCACCTGCGTACTCGTCGTCTTCGTCGCGATGACCTGCAACGGCTTCACGGGCGCGGTCGGCTGGAACCGGGTCGCGGGCTGGTTCGGGCTCGGCGCGACGGCCGGGGCGCTGTATCTGCTCGCCGGGCAGGTCATGGCGTCGACCTGGGGTCGCCCGGTCCTGCCGATGGGCCGGTTCCTGGCACCGCCCGAGCCCGCCGAGCCCGACGAGTCGTAGGCGGCATGATCACCACTCTCGCCGTCGAGAACTACCGCTCCCTGCGGCGCCTGATCGTCCCTCTCGACCGGCTGAACGTGATCACCGGCGCGAACGGCACCGGCAAGTCCAGTCTGTACCGGGCGCTGCGGCTGCTCGCGGACACGGCCCGGGGCGGCGCCGTCGCCGCGCTCGCCCGGGAGGGCGGCCTCTCCTCGGTGCTGTGGGCGGGCCCCGAGAAGATCAGCCGGGCCATGCGCGAGGGCGTCCACCCGATCCAGGGGACGGTGCGCAACGCGCCGGTCGGGCTCCAACTCGGTTTCGCCGGGGACGAGTTCGGCTACGCGGTCGACTTCGGGCATCCCCCGCCCGACTACCCGGACTCCCTGTTCGGCCTCGACCCCGAGATCAAGCGCGAGGCGACCTGGGCGGGCCCTGTACTGCGCCCGGCGGCCCTGCTCTCGGACCGCGCGGGCCCGGCGGTCCGCACCCGTACGGCGTCCGGCGGCTGGCACCGCTCCCAGGACATCCGCCCGTACGACAGCATGCTCAGCGAGTTCGCGGACCCCCAACTCGCCCCGGATCTGCTCCAGTTGCGCGAGCTGATCCGCTCCTGGCGGTTCTACGACCACGTGCGCACCGACGCTCAGGCCCCGGCCCGCGCCGCACAGATCGGCACCCGTACCCCGGTGCTCAGCGCCGACGGCTCGGACCTGCCCGCGGCCCTGCAGACCATCCGCGAGACCGGGGACCACGGGGCGCTCGACGCCGCCGTGGACGCCGCGTTCCCGGGCAGCAGGATCGACGTCGTCAGTCACGGTGGACGCTTCGAACTCGCCCTGCGCCAGCACGGGTTGCTCCGTCCGCTGGGCGCCGCCGAACTCTCCGACGGCACCCTGCGCTATCTGCTGTGGGCGGCCGCACTGCTCACGCCGCGGCCGCCGACCCTGATGGTCCTCAACGAGCCCGAGACCAGCCTGCACCCCGATCTGCTGGCCCCGCTCGCGCGGCTGATCCTGACGGCGACGCGCGACACCCAGATCATCGTGGTCACGCACGCCCGCCCGCTCGCGGACACCCTGGCACGCGAAGCGCCCCGCCACCGCATCGACCTCAACTCCGTTGAACTGGTCAAGGAGTTCGGTGAGACGACGGTGGCGGGGCGCGAGGGTCCACTGGACGAACCGCTGTGGTACTGGCCCAAGCGATAGCCCGAGCGCGCTGAGCCCTAGGTGGCGGGGGTGCCCTCCGTGTTCCCGTAGTACGCCTGCCGCATCAGCTGCTTCATGTCGTCGATCATCGGCATCCGCGGGTTGGCGGGCGCGCACTGGTCGGCGTAGGCGTTCATGGCCTGCTGCGGCAGGGCCTCGATGAAGGCCTGCTCCTCGACGCCCTCCGCCTGGAAGGAGGCCGGGATGCCACAGCGGTCGCGCAGCTCCTCGACGGCCTTGGCGTACGACTCCACGCCCTCTTCCGGGGTCGCGGCCGGCAGGCCGAGCATCTTGGCGATCTCCTGGAGCCGCTCCGGGGCGCGGTAGGTCTCGGCCTTGGGCCACGGGGTGGCCTTGTACGAGACGGTGCCGTTGTGCCGGATGACGTGCGGCAGGAGCAGTGCGTTGGTGCGGCCGTGGGCGACGTGGAAGGTGTTGCCGAGGGTGTGCGCCATGGCGTGGACCAGGCCGAGGAAGGCGTTGGCGAAGGCCATGCCCGCGATGGTCGACGCGTTGTGCATCTTCTCGCGCGCCTCGGGATTCTTGGCGCCCTCCTTCACGCACGCTTCCAGGTTCTCGAAGATGAGCTTGATGGCCTGGAGGCACTGGCCGTCGGTGAAGTCGTTCGCGTAGACGGAGACGTACGCCTCGGTGGCGTGGGTCAGCGCGTCGAAGCCGGAGTCGGCGGTGACGGTGGCCGGCAGGTTCATCGGGAGCATCGGGTCGACGATCGCGACGTTCGGGGTGAGCGCGTAGTCGGCGAGGGGGTACTTCTGTGCGGCGGCCGGGTCGGAGATGACCGCGAACGGGGTGACCTCGGAGCCGGTGCCCGACGTGGTCGGGACGGCGACGAGCTTCGCCTTCTGCCCCAACTGCGGGAACTTGTAGGCCCTCTTGCGGATGTCGAAGAACTTCTCCTTGGTGTCCGCGAACTCGATCTCGGGGTGCTCGTACATCAGCCACATGATCTTCGCGGCGTCCATCGGCGAGCCGCCGCCGAGCGCGACGATCGTGTCGGGGCCGAAGTCCCGCATGGCCGCGGCGCCCGCCTGCACGGTGGCGAGCTCCGGGTTGGGCTCGACGTTGTCGATGACCTGCAACGTGACCGGCTCGGGGCGGGAGTTGAGGATGTCGGTGACCTTCTGGACGAAGCCGATGGCACCCATGGTCTTGTCCGTGACGAGGGTGACGCGGCTGACGCCGTCCATCTCGCCGAGGTACTTGATGGCGTTGCGCTCGAAGTAGATCTTCGGCGGGATCTTGTACCACTGCATGTTGGTGTTGCGCCGCCCGATCCGCTTGATGTTGAGGAGGTTGACCGCCGAGACGTTGTTGGAGACCGAGTTGTGGCCGTAACTGCCGCAGCCGAGGGTCAGCGAGGGGAGGAAGGCGTTGTAGACGTCGCCGATGCCGCCGAAGGTGGAGGGCGAGTTGACGATGACGCGGATCGCCTTGACGCGCTTGCCGAACTCCTCGGCGAGCTCGGCGGATTCGGTGTGGATGGCGGCCGAGTGACCGAGTCCGTTGAACTCGACCATCTGCGCGGCCAGTTCGAGCCCGTGCCCGGTGTCGCGGGCCTTCAGGGCGGCCAGGATCGGGGAGAGCTTCTCGCGGGTGAGCGGCTCGCCCACGCCCACCTCCGCGCACTCGGCGACGAGGATCGACGTGTCGTCCGGGACCTCGAAGCCGGCCCGTTCGGCGATCCACACCGGCGACCTGCCGACGACGGCGGCGTTCAGCTTGGCCCCCGCGCAGTCGTTGCCGAAGGCGGTGGTGCCGAAGACGAACTCCTCGATCTTGGTCTTCTCGGCGGCAGTGAGCACGTGTGCCTTCAGGCGCTTGAGCTCGGCGACACCGGCCTCGTAGATCTCCTGGTCGAAGATCACGGCCTGCTCGGAGGCGCAGATCATGCCGTTGTCGAAGGCCTTGGAGAGCACGATGTCGTGCACGGCGCGGCCCAGCTTGGCGTCCTTCGCGACGTACGCGGGGACGTTGCCGGCGCCGACGCCGAGGGCGGGCTTGCCGCAGGAGTAGGCGGCCTTGACCATGGCGTTGCCGCCGGTCGCGAGGATGGTGGAGACGCCCGGGTGGTTCATGAGGAGGCCGGTGGCCTCCATCGACGGCTGCTCGATCCACTGCACACAGCCCTCGGGGGCACCGGCCTCGATCGCGGCGTCGCGCACGATGCGGGCGGCCTCGGCGGAGCACTGCTGGGCGCTCGGGTGGAAGGCGAAGACGATCGGGTTGCGGGTCTTCAGGGCGATCAGCGCCTTGAAGATGGTCGTCGAGGTGGGGTTGGTGACGGGGGTCATCGCGCAGACGACGCCGACCGGCTCGGCGATCTCGGTGATGCCGTTGATCTCGTCGCGGGCGACGACACCGGCCGTCTTCAGTCCGCGCATCGAGTTGACGACGTGCTCGCACGCGAAGAGGTTCTTGACCGCCTTGTCCTCGAAGAGGCCGCGCCCGGTCTCCTCGACGGCGGCCTTCGCCAGGTCGCCGTGGTGGGCGAGCGCCGCGAGCGACGCCTTCTTGACGATGTGGTCGACCTGTTCCTGGTCGTACGACTCGAACCGGGCCAGCGCCTTCAGTGCGCCGTCGACCAGTTCATTGACCTGTCCCTCGACCATGCCTTCGGTTTCCACGACAGCCACGGCAGGATCTCCTTCTTCACGACCTTTTCGCTGATGCCTCAATTCCACACCTTTACGCTCTGCCGATAGGGCCGAAAAAGGCCTCGGCCGGGAGGTACAAAGTCCCGCGAAGATCATCCGAGAGCGCCTCAAGTGCCACCTGACCTGCCGCATCACTCAAGGCCCAAAGCCCCTTGCGAGCTTGTGAAAACTTTCACAAGAATTTCTGGAAAAAGGGCACCCCGCGGCTGCGGGGTGCCCTCGAACCCGGGGTCAGCCGATTTCCGCGCCGAACGTGGACAGCGCCTCGGTCACGGGCTGGAAGAACGTCTCCCCGCCGGAGCTGCAGTCGCCGCTGCCGCCCGAGGTGAGGCCGATCGCCGTGTCGCCGGAGAAGAGGGAGCCGCCGCTGTCGCCGGGCTCGGCGCACACGTCGGTCTGGATGAGGCCGTTGACGATGTCGCCGTTGCCGTAGTTCACGGTGGCGTCCAGGCCGGTCACCGTGCCGTCGTGGACCTGGGTGGTGGAGCCGGAGCGCGTGACCTTCATGCCGACGGTCGCGTCACCGGCCTTGGTGATCGCCTGCGCCGAGCCGTTGTAGAGGTCGACCTCGCTGGGGTGCGGGACGTCGGCGGTGTACTTCACCAGGCCGAAGTCGTTGTCCGGGAAGCTGGACTGTTCGTTCGTGCCGATCTCCTGGCCGCTGGAGTCGGACCAGGTGGAGATCGCCTCGGTGCAGTGACCCGCCGTGATGAAGTACGGCTGGCCGCCCTTGACCACGTTGAACCCGAGGGAGCAGCGGCCGCCGCTGCCGGTGATGGCGTCGCCGCCCGCGATCAGGGGCTTGAACTCACCCTGACTGCGCTTGAGTTCGGCCTTGCCGCCGAGCCCCTCGACGACCTTGCTGAGCTTGATCCACGCGGCGCCCTTGACCGTGCGGTCGGCGGTGACGACCACCTTGTTCGTCGCGGGGTCGGTGGCCCAGGAGGTGCCGGGGATCGTGGCGTCGGACTTCAGGGTGGTGCGGGCGCTCTTGAGCGCGGCGAGGGAGTTCGCCACGATTCTGGCCCGGGCCCCGGCCGCCTCGACCGTCTTCGCGGCGTCCTCGCTCAGGACGTTCACGACGAGGTGCTTCGCCGCCGCGTCGTAGTAGCTGCCCGCCGCGTCCGCGCCGAGGTCCTTGTGCAGGGTCGAGGCGAGATTTCCGGCCGTGGCGACGGAGAGCGTCCGGGGTGCCGGGTCCGGTGTCTCGGTGCTGGCGTTCGCAGTCTGGAAGGTGATGCCCGCGGTGACCAGGGCGGCGATTCCCGCTCCGGCCACGGCGACGCGCCGCTTGGGTATGCGTCGGTGCTTCAACTCTTGTCCTCCTGTGGGGGGTTGGGAACGGGCCCGACGTGGGGGTGGACCTGTTTCCCGAGGCTGACGCGCCCACTATCCCGAGCGTCACAGGGGGCACACAAGGTCGACTTCAGGACGCGCGTACGTCAACGCTCGCGCTCCCTTCACCACTTGTGCGCCGGGGCCGCGTCGCACGTCGATCCCCTTCGCAAACACTCCGTGCGGCTGGTGTGGGGCAGAGGGTGAGGACTAGTCCTGTCCGGATTTCACTGCCGTGGCATCGGTGCCGGCGGTATCCGGCTTGTGCTCCTCGGCCAGCTCCGTCAACTGGTGCACCGCTGCCTGCGCGGCGCGCCCCGCATCCCCCGGTGTCGCCCGCTCCAGGAACCTCAACAGCTCGACAGGGAAAGGAAGCACGAGCGTCGAGTTCTTCTCGGCGGCGACGGCCACCACGGTCTGCAGCAGCCGCAGTTGGAGCGCCGCGGGCTGGTCGGACATCTGCTCCGCCGCCTCCGCGAGCTTCTTCGACGCCTGCAGTTCCGCGTCCGCGTTGATGATCCGGGCGCGCCGCTCGCGCTCCGCCTCGGCCTGCCGCGACATCGAGCGCTTCATGGTCTCCGGCAGCGACACGTCCTTGATCTCGACCCGGTCGATCTGCACGCCCCAGCCGATGGCCGGGCTGTCGATCATCAACTCGAGCCCCTGGTTGAGCTTTTCGCGGTTGGAGAGCAGATCGTCGAGGTCGCTCTTGCCGATGATGGACCGCAGCGACGTCTGCGCCATCTGCGAGACGGCGAACCGGTAGTCCTCGACCTGCACCACGGCCTCGGCCGCGTCGACGACCTTGAAGTAGATGACGGCGTCCACCCGCACCGTGACGTTGTCCCGCGTGATGCCGTCCTGCGCGGGCACCGGCATCGTCACGATCTGCATGTTGACCTTGCGGAGCTTGTCCACGAACGGGACGATCATCGTGAACCCGGGCCCGCGCACGGACGACTTGAGCCTGCCGAGCCGGAACACCACCCCGCGCTCGTACTGTTTGACGACCCGGGCCGCCGACATCGCGTAGACCCCTCCGACGCAGACGACGGAGACTCCCGCGGCCACCAGTTCCTCGACCATCTCACGGCCCCCCAGGGTCCGAAGTGGGCGCAACAGGCGCGTAGTTCAGGCGCGTGCTTCGACGGTAACCCCGCAAGGGGCGCAAAGGGAGTTCACGGACCGGATTCACGGCCCTGCCGGGCGCTCGAGCCGCGCCCCGTGCAGGTGGTCCATGATCCGCTCGTGGCTGTCCCCGGCGGCGTCCACGACCCGCACCCGTACCAGCAGGGCGTCCATCGCGTCGACGACGGCGGGCGCGTACTCCCCGCTGCCCACCGGCCGTCCGGCCACCGAGTGCCCCCGCCCCAACTGGACGAGCAGGAAGTCCGTGCCGTGCCTGAGCCCTCTCCCGGCCAGCTCCGCCAGGATGCCGTGGTGGTCGCACCAGTTCCCCTGGGTCCCGCCGCGCGGGACCAGCGCGTACGCGACCTGCTCCACGACCGCGTGCTGCTGTCCCCCGTTGAACATCCCGGCCTGCCACACGCGGGGCACCGGCAGCAGGACGAGCACGAGCAGGGCCACCAGCGCGATGGGGGCGGTGAACAGCAACAGGTTGCGGCGCAACCGGCGTTGCGCGAACCGGTCGCCCTCGTTCACCACACCCTCCTCCGCGACGAGCCCCCGCCCGGCCGAATCGGCTGGACGGGGGCTCCCGCTGCTGGCTGCGGTTCAAGGACGTACGGACGAGACGGGCTCGGGGGTCAGAAGACGTGCACCCCGTACACGCTGAGCGCCTCGGTGACCGGCTGGAAGAAGGTCGTGCCGCCGGAGCTGCAGTTGCCGCTGCCGCCGGAGGTGAGGCCGTAGGCGATGCCGCTGGTGGAGTAGAGCGGGCCGCCGGAGTCGCCGCCCTCGGCGCACACGGTGGTCTGGATCATGCCGTAGACGACGTCACCGCCGCCGTAGTTGACGGTGGCGTTCAGGGCGGTGACCCGGCCGCTGTGGATGCCGGTGGTGGAGCCGTCACGGGTGACCGTGGTGCCGACGCTGGGCGTGCCGGCGCTCTTGATGTCCGTGTTGCCCGCGGTGCCGGACTTGGCGATCGAGGTGTTGGAGTACTTCACGATCGCGTAGTCGTTGGTCGGGAAGCTGTACCTGGTGTTCGTGCCGAGCGTGGTGGTGTGCCCGGAGTTCGAGTACCAGGTCGAGGCGACCTCGCCGCAGTGGCCCGCGGTCAGGAAGTAGTAGGCGCCGCTGCTGTCCTGGACGTTGAAGCCGAGCGAGCAGCGGTACTGCCCGCCGTAGATGGCGTCGCCGCCCGCGATGTACTTGGTGAAGGTGCCGGCCGTGCGCTCGATCTTGAGCGCTCCCGCGTTGTGGCCGGCCTGCGCCTTGATCTTGTTGATCTCCGCCTGCGAGACGGTGCTGTCGACGGTGACGAGGACCTTGCCCGTCTTGGCATCGACGGCCCATGCGGTACCGGCGACATCGGCGCTGCGCACCGCGTCGCTGGTCTGCGTGAGCTGGGCGGCGCTGAACGTCTGGGCCTCGGCCGCATGGGCGGAGGGTACGGCGAACGCGGCCGCGGCAAGGAAACCGGAACCCGCGGCGATCAGCCTGGTCCGTCTCGCTATGCCACTGCGGGGGGTGGTGCGCTTGATCCTCACTTGTCGTTCCTCCCGTAGGGAAGTCGGGGGCCCGCGTGGGGTCGGGGCCCGTGAGGCGCAGCCAGCAGGACGGCGAGGGCCCGGATTCCGGTCACGCCGTGCTCCTGACAAGCGCTGCGAGGGAGTATTCGGGGAGTCAACTGCTCGGCACAAGAGCGCCTTTCGGACTTCCGCCAGATCTCCGCATACACGACCGCATGCCCCGACGGCTTCCTCGTACGTTTCGTACGCCGTCGGGGCTGATGCCCGGTCTCGCTCGTCCGGTCAGACGGCCACCGGCGCCGTCAGGTTCCGCTCCCCCGCCTCGATCGCCACGGGAAGGGTGTTGCCCGGGGGCGGGAAGGGGCAGATGAAGTGGTCGGCGAAGGCGCAGTTGGGCAGCACCGCGCGGTTGAGGTCGACGGTCGTGCGGCCGTCGGCGTCGGGGGCCTGCGCGTACAGAAAACGGAACCGGAAGGTGCCGCTCCCGCTGGTGGCGTCGGCGAACACGGCCCACAGCCGCCCGTCCGCGAACCGCGTCACCTTCAGGGTGTGCTCCTGCCCGTCGAGCGTGAAGGTCAGCTCCCCGGCGAGGCCGAGGCCGCGCTCGATTCCGTCGGCGGTCTCGACGCGGATCTCGCGCGCGGTGTCGTACGCGGTGAAGCGGCCCTCGACCGACCAGCGCGCGTCGTACGGGGTGAGGTCGATGCCGGTGAAGGCGGTGCGGGTGGGCGCGGCCGGGTCGAAGTCCCGTACGGCCCACAGGCCCTCGCGCACGATGACGACGAGCCGCCGCTCGCCGAGGGGCACGGAGGCGTCGGCGCCGAGCCGGGTCTCCTGCCCGTCGAGGGTGTGCACGAGGGCGTCGCCGCCCTCGCGCCACTGACCCGGGATGGCCGGAAGTCGGCCTTCCGGATGATCGGCGAGCCAGTGGGTGCCGACGAGAGCAAGAGGTCCCTGCGGGGCGGAGACGGCGGCGATCCGCTCCTCGTGCCACTGCTTGTGGAGGTCTGCGGCGTCGGTCATGCCGTGGGGGTCCTTTCGCGGAGCGGTGCGGGGGTGCGCAGTCCCAGGTGCGAGCGCAGAGTGGAGCCCTCGTATTCCGTGCGGAAGGCGCCGCGTTCCTGCAGCAGCGGGACGACCTTGTCGACGAACTCGTCGAGGCCGCCGGGCGTCAGGTGCGGTACGAGGATGAATCCGTCGGCGGCGCCGCCCTGGACGAAGGCGTCGAGCTCGGCGGCGACCGACTCGGGCGTCCCGATGAACGACTGCCGGCTCGTCGTCTCGATCACGGTCTGCCGGATGGACAGGCCCTTGGCGCGCGACAGTTCCCGCCACTTCTCGGCCACGTCGAAGACGTCTCCGCGGTGGGTGCGCCCCTGGGACAGGCCGGTCCCGACGACCGGGTCGATGTCGGGCAGCGGCCCGTCCGGGTCGTACGAGGACAGGTCGACGCCCCAGATCTGTTCGAGCGCGAGGATCGCGTTCTGCGGGGAGACCTGCTGCCGGCGGATCTCGGCCGCGTTCTCCTGCGCCTCGGCCGCGGTGTCGCCGAGCACGAAGGTGACGCCCGGCATGATCTTGAGGTCGTCGGGTTCCCTGCCGTACGCGGCGAGCCGGGCCTTCACGTCGGCGTAGAAGACGCGTCCGGCCTCCAGGGTGCCGTGCCGGGTGAAGATGACGTCGGCGGCGGACGCGGCGAATTCGCGGCCCTCGCTGGAGTCCCCCGCCTGGATGACGACGGGGTGGCCCTGCGGCGGGCGCGGCACGGTGAAGCGTCCCTCGACGGTGAAGTGCTGGCCGTCGTGGCGGAACGGCCGCTCGGTGCCCGCGTCCCACAACTCCCTTGCCACCTCGACGAATTCGGCCGCGCGCGTGTACCGGTCTGCGCGGTCGAGATAGCCGCCGCGGCGGAAGTTCTCGCCGGTGAACGCGTCGGAGGAGGTCACCACGTTCCAGGCCGCCCGGCCTCCGCTGAGGTGGTCCAGGGAGGCGAAGCGGCGGGCGATCTCGTACGGCTCGTTGAAGGTGGCGTTGACGGTGGCGGCGAGACCGAGCCGGTCGGTGACGGCGGCGAGCGCGTTCAGGACGGTGATCGACTCGGGCCGCCCGACGACGTCCAGGTCGTGGATGCGCCCCTTGTGCTCGCGCAGCCGCAGCCCCTCCGCGAGGAAGAAGAAGTCGAACAGGCCGCGTTCGGCGGTGCGGGCGAGGTGCTCGAAGGAGGAGAAGTCGATCTGGGACCTGGACCGGGGGTCCGCCCAGACGGTGGTGTTGTTGACGCCCGGGAAGTGCGCGGCAAGATGAATCTGCTTGCGGGCAGGGCTTGTTGGGCTGATCGATGTCATGACGGGTCCCCCGCGAGGGCTGCGTATCGGTTGACGGGCCGGGCGAGCCCCAGGTGCTCCCTGAGCGTGCTGCCCGGGTAGAACGTGCGGAACAGGGCGCGGTGCTGCAGCAGCGGCACGGTTCCGTTGACCAGGCGCTCGAGGTCGCGGCGCGGGTCGAGCGGCGTCAGGTGGAAGCCGTCGACGGCGCCCGAGGCGTGCCAGTCGGTGATGAGCTCGGCGAGGTCGACGGGCCCGCCGCGGTACAGCGGCCCGTCCTCGGTGGGCAGGGGTCCGCCGCCGTGGCCGGGACGGGCGGCGCGCTCGCCGTCGCCGAGGTCGATCCGCAGGGCGGCGAGGACCCGCAGCTCGTCGGGGTCCCGGCCGTGCTCGGCGGCCCGGCGGCGCAACCCGGCCCGCACGTCCGCGAGTTGGGCGGAGTCCGCGACCCCGATCAGGGCGACGTCGGCATGGCGTGCGGCGACGTCGTACGCGTACGGCTGCGTGGCGTCGACCACGACGACGGGGTTGCCCTGCGGCGGGCGCGGCACGATGGAGGGGCCGCGCACGGAGAACGTACGCCCCTCGAAGTCGACGTAGTGCAGCTTCTCCCGGTCGAGGAAGCGGCCGGTGGCGACGTCCCTGAGCTCGGCGTCGTCCTCCCAGCTGTCCCACAACTGCCGTGCCACGTCGGCGACTTCACCGGCCTCGTGCCACAGGTCGGCGGGCGCGGCGGCGTCCCTGCGCCCGAACAGGCGGGCCTCGTCGTCGGTCAGGGAGACGTCGGGGCGCCAGCCGGCCCGGCCGCGGCTGACCCAGTCGAGGGTGGCGACGGCGGCCTGGACGTGGAACGGCTCGGTGTGGGTGGTGGTGACGGTCGGCACGAGGCCGATCCGGCTCGTCCGCGGGGCGATCCGGGAGAGCACGGAGAGGCTGTCGAGGCCGGGCGCGGCGAAGGTGTCGTGCAGCGTGACGAAGTCCAGCGCCCCGTGTTCGGCGAGCCGGACGAGGTGGAGATGGGGCTCGGCCTCATAGGCGTTGGTGAGGTCGACGGCGGCGGCGAGGTGGAGCAGGCCGCGGCTCGGTCGGGTGGTCATGACGGGGGAACCTTTCGACAGGGGGACGACGGGCGGGAGATGACGACGGGCGGGACATGGGGACGCCCGCCGCCTACGTCTTCGGCAGGCCCTTGGGGTTGACCTCGGACGTGGCCACCGCCTCACTGGACAGTCCCCAGCGCTTCAGCACCCGCCCGTAGGACCCGTCCTCGATCACGTGGTTCAGGGCAGCGGCATACGCGTCGACGAGCCCGCTCCCCTTCTTCGTGGTCGCGGCGATCTCCCCCTGGATCTCGTCCCCGCCCCCGGAGATCGTGCCGATGATCTGCGACTGTCCGGCGGACGCCACGTGGTAGACGGAGGCCGGGCTCGGGCCCAGGTACGCGTCGATGCGGCCGGATTGCAGGGCCAGGTAGTAGTCCGTGTCCTTCTGGAAGTACTTGATGTCCGTCGGCTTCAGGCCGGCCTTCTCGTTGCGCTTGCTCCAGTCGACGAGGATCTTCTCCTGGTTGGTGCCGGAGGAGACCGCGATGGTCCTGCCCGCGACGTCCTTGGGCTCCTTGACCCGCCAGCTCGTGCCCTTCTTCGCCTCGAAGGCGATGTTGTCGAGGCGGTAGGTGGCGAAGTCGTACTTCTCCTTGCGCTCCTCGGTGACCGTCACGTTCGAGAAGACGGCGTCGAACTTTCCGCTGTCGAGACCGACGAACAGGTTCTCCCAACTCACCAGCTCCTGCTCGATCTTGAGGCCGAGGGTGTCGGCGACGAGGGTGGCGATGTCGAGTTCGGAGCCGATCCGCGTCTTGTCGTCGGTGGCGAAGAAGCCGAGCGGTGGCGAGGCGTCGGCGCTGCCGCCGAGCCGGAGCGTGCCGCGCTCGCGGACGGCTTCGGGCAGCAGGGCGGCGATCTTGTCGACCTTCTTGCCGCGGATGCGGTTCTGGTCGGGGCCGATGTTGATGTTCCCGACCTTCTTCGTGCCGCCGCCGCTGTTCGTGGTCGTGGCGGCGTCGCTGTCGCCTCCGCAGGCGGCGAGCAGGGGGGCGGCGGCGAGCGCGGCGAAGGAGGCGGCAAAGGTGCGGCGGGAGAGCATGGACGTACTCCTCAATGGCTTGACCGGTAAGGGGGTTGGGGTCGGCGGACCTTCGATGGGGGTCAGAGGACCTTCGACAGGAACGCCTTGGTGCGCTCCTCGCGCGGCGCGTCCAGTACGTCGCCGGGGGCGCCCTGCTCGACGATGCGGCCCTCGTCCATGAAGACGACGGTGTCGGCGACCTCGCGGGCGAAGCCGATCTCGTGCGTGACGACGATCATCGTGGTGCCCTGGTGCGCCAAGTCCTTGATGACGTCGAGGACTTCACCGACCAGCTCCGGGTCGAGCGCGGACGTCGGCTCGTCGAACAGGAGCAGCTTCGGCTCCAGGGCGAGGGCGCGGGCGATCGCGACGCGCTGCTGCTGTCCGCCGGAGAGCTGCTTGGGGTAGGCGTCGGCCTTGTCGGCGAGCCCGACCCGGTCGAGCAACGCCCGTGCCGCTTCGGCGGCTTGGGCCCGCGGCCGCTTGAGGGCGGCGACGGGCGCCTCGATGACGTTGTCGAGGACGGTCAGGTGCGGGAAGAGGTTGAAGTTCTGGAAGACGAAGCCGATGTGCGTGCGCTGTTTGAGGACGTCGCGTTCGCGCAGCTCGTACAGCTTGTCCCCGGACCTGCGGTAGCCGACGAGTGCGCCGTCGACGCTGATCCAGCCGCTGTCGACCTTCTCCAGGTGGTTGATGGTGCGCAGGAGCGTGGACTTGCCGGAGCCGGACGGGCCGAGCACGACGGTGACCTCGCCGGCCTGCACTTCGAGGTCGATGCCGCGCAGCACTTCCAGCGATCCGAAGCTCTTGTGGACGGCCTTGATGTCGACCATGGCGGGGGCCGTGACGGAGGGGGCGCTCATCGGGTGGTGCCTTTCGCGAAGTGGCGCTCCACGTAGTGCTGGAGTACGGAGAGCGCGCTGGTCAGGAGGATGTACCAGGCGGTGGCGACCATGAGGAGAGGCACCACGCGGCCGTTGCGGCCGTAGATGACCTGCACCTGGTAGAAGAGTTCGCCGATCGCCATGACGGAGACGATCGAGGTGCCCTTGAAGAGGGAGATGACCTCGTTGGCCGCGTTCGGCAGGATCGAGCGCATGGCCTGCGGCAGCACGATGCGGCGGATCTGCCGCAGGCGCGGGATGCCGAGGGCGGCCGCGGCCTCCAACTGGCCGCTGTCGACGGCGAGTACACCGCCGCGGACGATCTCGGCGGCGTACGCGGCCTGGTGCAGGGCGAGGCCGAGGACGGCGGCGCTCATCGCGCCGACGAGCCCCATCGTGTCGAAGGAGAAGAAGCCGGGCCCGAAGGGGATGCCGAACTGAATCTCCTTGTACAGGTAGGCCAGGTTGAACCAGAACAGCAGCTGCACGATCAGCGGGATCGACCGGAACGCCCAGATGTAGCCGAACGCCACCGTGCGCAGGAACCGGCTCTGCGACAGCCGCATGAAGGCGATGACGATGCCGAGCGCGAAGCCGATGGCGGTGCCGTAGAAGGTGAGCTGGAGGGTCGTCCAGACGGCCTTGAGGATGACGTCTGCGGTGAAGAACTCGCCGAACACCCGCCATTCCCAACCGGAGTTGGTGGCAAGTCCGTGCACGAACTGGGCGAGGAGCACGGCGGTCGCGGCGATGGCGGCCCAGCGCCAGGGGTGGCGTACGGGGACGACCTTCAGGTGGGCGTAGTCGTCGCCCGGTGGCGCCGCGACGGCCTTGCTGAGGGGTGGATCGCTGGTCAGAGACATGGGGGTACCTCGGAAAGTGGTCGTGGGGCAGGGGCGTTACGCGGCGGTGGTGGCGGTGGCGCGACAGGAGAGGTCGCGCAGGAACGCGAGGACGGCGCGTGCGGTGGCGTCGTTCTGCCGCAGCGACGGGCTGTTGGTGCGCGGCCGGGTGAAGGCCCCGGCGCCGCGCGCGTTGGTGGCCGGGCCGAGGGCGAAGCGCCGCGGGTGGACGCTGCCGTCCCGGTGCTTGATGCGGCCGTCGGCGGGGTCGACGACCAGCAGTCCGGCGGGAGTTGAGGCGGCCCCGTCCTCGTACAGCGCGCGCAGCAGCCGGTCGCGGGTGCGGGCGAGGGTGGGCCCCGGCAGCCGGGCCTCGACCAGGGCCCGGGCCTCCACGACGTGGCCCGGCACGGTGGCACCGGCGGCGCGGAAGACTCCGTCCTCGGCGGTGACCCGCATGTCGGCGCCGACGAACTTCACGACGCCGGCGCGGGACAGCGCGAGCAGCTGGCGAAGTCGCGGCCCGGGCGGCCCGGACGCCAGATAGGAGAAGAAGCCGTGCCACCAGGTACCGACGTCGCCGAGCCGCACGAGCTGTCCGTACACGGAGAGCAGCCCGAGGAAGACGGCCAGGTCGGGGCTGTGGTCCGGGTTGTGACGGCGTGCCAGATCGTCCTCGATGTACGCGCGCAGGCCGCCCTGCAGTTCCTCGTACGACGTGTGCCGTACACCGTCGAGCGGGTGGTCGAGGGCGGTCAGGTCGAGCCGGTCGGCCGGGTCGGGCACGGCGGAGGCCACGAGCGCCTGGAGTTCGGCGCTCAGCGGGTCGGCGGCGGCGTACTTCTCCTCGAAGTCGGTCCAGGCGACGGTGGTGCGCTCGGGGTGCGCGGTGAACAGGCGGTGGTAGTGGGCATGGCCGAGCTCCTTGTCGACGAGCGGCCACACATCGGCGTGGAAGTCGAACCCGCCGTCCCGGGCGAGGAGTTCGTCGATCTGCGCGGGCCCGAGGAAGCGCGGCAGCGGCGGCCGCTCCCCCGCCGCCGCGTCCCAGTCGTAGCCGATCTTCGCGTGGTAGGGCACGCCGCGCCGCGACCCGACGTGCAGGACGGGCTCTCGTCCCGAGGGCACATAGGTGTCCCCCTCGTACCGGCCGCCCCGCCCCTCCGTCAGCAGCACCATCAGGTCGACGAAGGCGAGTCCGAAGCCGCGCACGAGGACGTCCTGGCCGGGCGCGAGCGCGCTCAGGTCGGAGTCGGCGGTGAAGTCGGGCGGCAGGTGCACGAGCCCGTGCCGTGCGGCGTACGCGCTCAACTCCCGCTGCTCGTCGTCGGGTTCGGCGTCGAGATGCCCCTGGGCCAGGACGACGGCGTCGGCGAGCAGGGGCCTCGGACGCCCTTCGAGCCAGACCTGCTGGCGACCGTGCCGGGGTCCGGCGAGCCGTACGGCGCGGCGCGCGTGATGGTGGACGACGACGCCCGCGGGCAACTGGGCCACGGCCTTCTCGTACACCCAGCGCAGATAGCCGCCCTGCCGCTGCCGGTCGGCGAAGGTCCGCCCGTCGAGGCCCGCCCACTCGTGCAGCGAGGGTCCAGGGCGCACGGGCCCGTCCAGCTGCACGGTGTCGTCGGTGAACATCGTGACGTCCTGGGCCTGCGAGTTCATCCACAGCAGCGGCGACTGCTCGCGCCGCCAGATGCGCCCGCCGCCCGGCGGGTACGGGTCGACGAGGTGAATGTCGAGGTCCAACCGCCCACCGCCTTCCGGGGCGTTGGCGCCGATCCGCTCGAGCACCCCGGTACCGCGCGGCCCGGCCCCCACGATGACGAGGGACTGTCGCCCGGCACTCATCGGCCGGTCCCGCGCGCGTAGTGCCGCTCGATGTAGTACTGGCCGACGCTGAGCAGCGAGGTGACGACGATGTACCAGATGGTGGCGACGAGCAGCAGCGGGATGACCTGGTACGTGCGGTGGTAGACGAGCTGCACCGAGTACAGCAGGTCCTGGACGGCGATGATGCTGACGATGGAGGTGCCCTTGAGGGTGCCGATCAGCATGTTCCCGGCCGGCGGCACGATGGAGCGCATGGCCTGCGGCAGCACGATGCGGCGCCAGCGCCGCAGGCGGCTGAGCCCGAGCGCCTGCGCGGCCTCGATCTGGCCGCGGTCGACGGAGAGGATGCCGCCGCGCACCACTTCGGCGGCGTACGCGGCCTCGTGCAGGGTGAGCCCGATGATGGCGACGGTGACGGGCCCGAACAGGTCGACGGTCTTGACGCCGAGGACCTTCGGGTAGAGGGCGCCGATGTTGAACCAGAACAGCAGCTGGACCAGGATCGGCATCGAACGGAACAGCCACACGTACCCCCAACTCACCGCGCGCAGCACGGGGTTGGCGGACAGCCGCATCACGGCGAGCAGGGTGCCGATGGCGAAGCCGAGGGCCATGACGAGTGCGGTCAGCCACAGGGTGAGGCCGAGTCCGCGCAGCACGGACGAGGTCGTGAAGTACTCGACGACGACGTCCCACTGGAACGCGTCGTTGCGCAGCACCGAGTTCACGGCGAGGCCGAGCAGGCCGAGGACGACGGCCGCGGCGATCCACTGGCCGATGCGGCGCTGCGGCACGATGCGCGGCACGGCGGCGTCGGCGGGTGGCGCCGGGGAGGAGAGTTTGGCGAGGGTCTCTGAGGACATGGGAAGGCTCCGTGGTGCCGGACGTGCGGCACGGTCTTGCCTTCACACCTGGTACCGGAGCCCCTCAGCAGCGGTACCGCACCGAGAGTACGCGGCGGTTCGCGTCGTCTGTCAAGGGCGTCTCAAGGGCGACTCGGGGGGCTGTCCACACTGTGAGCCGTACGTCTCAAGTGAGTTGACGCCGAAACGGATGCCTGTTCCACTTGTGCCCATGCATCCGCAGCAGTGGCTGGTCACGCGCTCCCACATCGACTTCGGTCGAGTGTGGTCCGCGTCTTGTTGATGCCCTTCTGACGCCTTCTGCGCGCGTCACCCTCTCTTCTCTGCCCGGCCTTTGTGGCCTGTGCCTCCTTTTCCGCGCCCCGGTATCGGTCCCTGCCGCATACCCACTCGCGCCTTCACCCTGCTGCGCCCTCCCCTCACCGCGTCGCCTCACCCACCGCTGAACTGTCATCGAAGGGCAGTACTCCTCGCCATGCGCACCACCACTCTGACCTCCACGTTCGCGCTGATCACCGTCGCCGCCCTGGGCCTGACCGCCTGCGGCTCCGGGGACGGCACGAGCGACGCGGCGCCCGCCGCCGCCAAGAACGCCAAGATCCCGACGACCGACGTGGTGTCCGCCGTCGCGAAGGACCCCGCCGCGGCGAAGCTGCTGCCCGCGGACGTACGCAAGAGCGGCAGCCTCAGGATCGCGGTGAGCGTCGGCGGCAATCCGCCGGGCTCGACGTACCTGCCGGACGGGAAGACCGTCGTCGGGCAGGACATCGACTTCGCGAACGCCGTCGGCAAGGTCCTCGGCATCAAGCTCGACCGGGAGGTCGCGAGCTTCGAGGCGATCCTGCCGGCCCTCGACAGCGGCAAGTACGACCTGGGCACGGGCAACTTCGGCGTCACGAACGAGCGCCGGAAGACCATCGACTTCGTCACCTACATCAACGACGGCCAGGGCTTCGCCGTCCGCAAGGACAGCGACCTGAAGAAGGTCACCGACCTCACGCAGCTGTGCGGTCTGAACGTGGCGACCGGCGCGGGCACGACGTTCGAGGCGACGCTGGAGGAGAACAAGAGCCTGTGCGAGAAGGCGGGCAAGAAGGCGTACGACGTCAAGACGTACTCCGAGCAGAGCGCCGTCTGGTCCTCGCTCCAGCAGGGCCGCTCCGACGTGGTGATGAGCACGATCAACGGCCTGCGGTTCGCGGTCTCCCAGCAGGAGGGCCTGAAGTTCCTCAACGAGTTCCACCGCCTGGACGTCGGCTTCGCCTTCAAGAAGGGCACGCCGCTCGCGCCTGCCTTCCAGGCGGCGGTGAACAAGCTGATCGCCGACGGCACGTACCAGAAGATCCTGGCCAAGTGGGGCACGACGCCCTCGGCGATCACCACGTCGCGGATCTCCCCGCCGGAGATCAAGGACTGAGGTCGCGTCTCTCCTGGAGGCACGGTGCCCCCGACCCCGCCGGAGGAAGGAGCGGGGCGGGGGCACCCCGGGTCACCGGGACAGCGCCGGTGCCCGCCGCCCCCGCGTACGAACCCCGATGACCTGGTCCATCAACGCCCCGAGCACATCCCGCACGGAGCCCCGCGTCCGCGCGTCGCACTCGATGACCGGCACCTCGTCCCCGATCCCCAACGCCTCCCGGATCTCACCGAGTTCGAACCGCGCCGCCCCGTCGAACCGGTTCACGGCGAGCACGAACGGCGCCCCCTGCGACTCGAAGTAGTCGAGCGCGGGGAAGCAGTCCTCGATCCGCCGCGTGTCCACCAGGACCACGGTCCCGAGGGCCCCCTCGACCAGGTCGTCCCAGAGGAACGAGAAGCGGTCCTGCCCCGGCGTGCCGAAGAGGTACAGCGCGAGCGTCGGGTCGAGCGTGATCCGCCCGAAGTCGAGCGCGACGGTCGTGGTCGTCTTGCCCTCGACCCCGTCGAGGGAGTCGACCCCGACCGAGACCTGGGTGATCGCGGCCTCGGTGTCGAGCGGCTCGATCTCCGAGACCGCTCCGATGAACGTGGTCTTGCCGACGCCGAGCCCACCGCTGACCACGATCTTCACGGCCAGCGGCGCGAGGCGTTCAGAGCGCCCTGACATGGTCCCTGATCCTTTCGAGGGTGTGGAGCGGCAGCTCCGCGGGTTGCGAGCACGACAGCCGGCCGCCGACGACGAGATCGGCGACGAGCACCTTGGCGACGCCGAGCGGCACCCCCACCGCCTCCGCGATCTGGGCGACAGTGGTGGGTTCTTGACAGAGCGTCACGATCCGCTGGTGCTCGAAGGCGAGCGGCGCGGCCCCCTCCGCCGCGTCGAGCGCGACGACGAGGGTCTCCAGACGCAGATCGGCCTGCGCGGGCAGGGCACGCCCACCGGTGATGATGAAGGGACGTACGAACTGGGTGTCCGCGGCGTCCTCCGGCCCTTGCGACGACGCACTCATCGCGGCAGCGTCTCCCGTAGATCGGCGATGAGCGTGGGGGTGAGCAGATCGCCCGCGCGCTCGGCGAGGACGGCCATCTCGTAGCCCACGAGGCCGAGTTCACCGCTGCTGTCGGCGAGCACCCCGAGGCAGGAGCCGTCCCTGATCGCCGAGACGAGCAGGAAGCCGCGCCCCATCTCGATCATGATGAGCTTGACGCCGTCGAAGCTGTACCGCTTGGAGGCGCTGCGCGCGAGGCTGGAGAGCCCGGACACGATGGCGGCCAGGTGGTCGGCCTCGGTCCGCCCGAGCCCTTCCGACACGGCGATCAGGAGCCCGTCCGAGGAGACGGCGACGGCGTCGCGCACGCCGTCCGTGTTGCGGACGAAGTTGGCGAGCAGCCAGTTGAAGGTCTGCGAGTCGCCCCGCGTGTCGACGGTGGTCACTTGTCGCCCTGCCCTTCGCTGCTCTTGCCCTTGCCGCCATCGGCCACGGCCCGTTCCTTCTCCACGCTGATGGCCCCGCGCATGTGCGCACTGCGCAGCCCGGACAGCATCCCGGACACGTCCTCGGGGCTGCGCTCGACGGCGGGCCCTTCGGGGACGGGCCGCTTGGGTGCGTCGGCCTCGTGCACGGCCTTCGCGATGCCGCTGCGCTGCGGGCGCTTGACCAGTCCGTTGCGGGTGCGGGCCGCGGACGACGACGCCGTGGCGGCGGCCCGCCCCTTGGGCTCGGCCTTGGCCGCGGCGAGCGGCGCGGGCTCCTTGCGCGGCGCGGGCAGCTTGGCGGGCTCCTCCCCGGCCGTGGCGCGGGCCCCGCCCGGCTCCACAGCGGCTGCGGCCGGCTCGGTGAGCAGCGTGGCCGGTACGAGCACGCGGGCGACAACCCCAGCGGCCGGGGCCTCGCCGAGTCGCACCTCGATGGCGCACTTGCGGGCGAGTGCGCCGACCACGAAGTGGCCGAGGAACTTGGTGGGTTCGGCCATGAAGCTGGCGTTGCCCGACAGTCGTACGTTGGCCTCGGCGAGGGCCTGGGTGTCCATGCCGAGCCCGTGGTCGACGATGGCGATGAGGTACCCGGCGCTGGTGCGCCGCCCCTCGACCTCCACGTCGGAGTCCGGCGGCGAGAAGCTCAGCGCGTTCTCCACCAATTCGGCGAGCAGGTGGGCGAGTTCGGCGACGACGGACCCGCTGACGTGGGCGGGTTCGACGCGCCGCAGGGTGACGCGGCGGTACTCCTCGACCTCCGACAGGGAGGCGCGCAGTACGTCGTTGACGGACAGCGGCGTCGACCAGGTGCGCGGGCTCGATTCCCCGGCGAGGACGAGCAGCGATTCGGCGTTGCGGCGCATACGGGTGGCCAGGTGGTCGAGTTCGAAGAGGTTGGCGAGGGTGTCCGGGTCGGCGTCCTCGTGCTCCAGCTTGTTGATGAAGCCGATCTGACGGCGTACCAGGTTCTGGTTGCGGCGGCCGAGGCTGACCAGCGACTCGGTGGTGTTGCGCCGCAGCACGGCCTGCTCGGTGGCGAGGTCGAACGCGGCGCGCTGCACCCGGTCGAACGCTTCGGCGACGTCCCTGACCTCGGCCCCGGCCCGCCCGTCGAGCGCGAGCGGCGCGGGCGGCGCGGGCACCTGTCCCTCGGCCGCCTGGACCGCGGCGACGGCCTGCGGAAGCCGGGCCCCCGCGACCTCGCGTGCCTCCTGGGCGAGCCCGCTGAGCGGCACGGAGACGGACCGCACGCAGTCGTAGGCGAGGGCGGCGAGGGCGGCCACGACGGCGAGCGCGAGGAGCACGAAGAGCAACAGGTCGCGCTGGGCGGCGCTTTCGAGCTCCGCGGCCCGGTTCTCGACGTCGGTGCCGATGGAGACCTGGACGTCCCGCAGCCCGTTGATGGTCGACGTCATCGCGTCCCACCAGGCCATCGGCGCGACCTCGCGGGCACTGAGCCGTCCCGTGCCGCGTACCGCGGTCGCCTCGTAGGCGAGGGCCCGCTGGGCGTCGGGCGTGGCGAGGGCCGCGTCGAGGCGGCGCTGCTGTGCGTCGGCCGCGGTGCGCGGGAAGGCGTCGAGCGCGGCGAGCCGGCCCGAGCGGATCTCCATGAAGCGGCTGTAGTCGTCGCCGCGGAAGTGCCCGGCGCGCACGGAGCCGAGCACGATGGCCCGCTCCTCACCCATGAACTCCTTGGCGTTGCCGAGGACTTGGAGGGTCTGGTAGGCGTCGCGCAGCCGTCCGTCGTGCACGTCGTCGAGGCCGAGGCCGAGCCGGTCGAGCACGGTGATGGTGGTGGTGAAGTAGTCGAAGGTGGCCTTCACCTGGCCGGTGCCGTCGTCCGCGCTGCGGCGGATGCCGGCGAGCCCGGCGAGCCGCCCGAGCGACTCGCGCACGGAGCCCGCGGCCGCGTCGTCGCGCCCGGCGAGGGCGGCGTCGAGTGCGCTGCGCGCGGCGTCGGTGGCCTTGCGCTGCGCGGGCAGCTTGGCGCGGAACTGCCGTACGCCGCCGACGTATCCGGTGCTGAGACCGCGCTCCTTCTGCAGCTCGTGGACGAGCCCTTGGAGCGTGATCTCGAGGCGGGCGTTGGCGGCGGTCGCGGAGGCGTTGCGATAGCCGGAGATCTGCTCGACCGCGAAGACGCCGAGCAGGGCGAGCAGGACGGCGAGCGCGAGTCCGAGGATGCGCAGCAGCCGCGTACGGATGGTTCTGGGTTTGGACGCGAGAGGCGTCCTGGCTGTGAGAGACGATACGAGGTCCACTGAAGTGCCTTATGGAGAGGGCGAGTTGGCGGGGCAGAAACGGTGCATCTGCGCCCGGCCAACGACTCCTCTCCGGCCCCGGTCACCGGATCATGTGTTTGTTTTACGTCCCGGAAACCGCTTCCTCACGGGCCCGCAGGTGGCTGCCCCCGACCGGTCCGGCCGCGACGGCTTCGTATACGGGGCCAGCGCCTCACAGCCCGCAGTCGCAGCACGAGCAGCATTCACAGCACTCGCACACGTTGCAACAGTCACCGCCGTCACCACAGACGTGGCAGGCGCCCTCGCGCTTCTTCCGCGACCAGGGCCCCTCGAACTCCTCCGCGCAGCACACCCTGCAGGTGCAGCAGAGCCCGATCGCGACCGCGCACCCGGCGAGGAACCCGCGCTTGCCCGGCTTGGGCGGCTGGAAGGACGGCCCGCCCCCGAACCCACCGGGACCACCGGGGCCGCCCGGACCACCAGGGCCACCAGGGCCACCGGGTCCGCCTGAACTGCCGCCGCCATAGGGGTTGTTGGAGGTGTACGCTCCCGCGCCGGTCGGCGCGTACGGGCTGCCCGGCGCCCCCGTCGGCACCCAGCCGTCCTGCCCGCCGCCCTGCTGGGGCGTGGACGCCGCCCCGGAGTGCGGGCCGTGCCCGGTGGCGCAGGTGCCGGTGCCGAACGCCCGGTCCACCGACCGGCCCAGCTCGTGCGCGAGCAGCAGATGCGCGAGCCTGCCGTCCACGAAGTCGACCTCGCGCAGCGCGAGCCTGATGCCGTGCACGGCGTCGTCGGCCAGGCGCCGCGCCTCGACGAGCGGGGTCCCGGTCGCGGTCAGCGGGTTCCAGGCCCCGGCGGCGGCATCGGCGCCCCGGTCCTCCACGGCGTCGAGGAGGTGCGCGAGCCGCCCGAACAACCGGCCCGCCTCGGCGAGCGGCTCGGCGTTGTGCGGCCGCCCGGCGAGCAGCGCGGTGTGCGCGAACGCGGCGCCGGTCGCGGTCTCCGTCGGCTCGGTCACGGTCAGCACGGAGGTGCCGGGACCGGCGAGCGCCTCGATCCCGGCCTGCCGCTCGACAGCATCGAGCAGCACGGCCGTGTCGAACCCGACGTCGGATCCGGTACGGGCCCCGGCCCGGCCCCAGCTCGCGGCGACCTTCCGCGCGGCGGCGGCCACCGGCCTGCGCGCGAACAGGCCGTCGCGGTCGTCGACATGGTCGCGGACCTTCGCCGAGGCGAGCACCAGCGAGACGGCGGCCGCGAGCCGTGCGCCCTCGCCCTGCGCGACGGACGCGGTGCGCATTCCGCGCAGCGGGCAGGGACCGGCCTGTCTGCGCCACCCGCCGGCCGCGGTCCGCTCGGCCTGAGCCTCCGTCAGAACCGAGACCAGCAAGCCGTCGTAGTTCGTGACGACCCGCGCGAACTGCCCGTGGTCACCGCGCAACGCCAGACAGAGCCCGCACAGATGAGCCATCCACTGGGTCTTCAACCCCTCGCCGAGCCGATGGCTGCAGGGCCGGACGATTCCGAACAAGGCGACTCCCCCGTACGCCGAATGACGGTCCGTCAACAAGCCGACACGCCGCGTCAATACGGCGTGGATCGAGGACGGGCCGAGGACGACGGCATCGTATCGAGCCGCCCCCGCGCCCCCTCGTTCACCCGTACGCACCGCATGTCACCCATACGCCGTGAAGAATCATATTTCACTCACTGTCAGCAGCCGTACCCCGTACAGCCCTTGGGAACTCCGGGGCAACACCGTGTTGACTGTGCACCAGTACCGTCACGAAAACCCCGCGCGGCGACTATCCACTTGGCGCCGGATCCGCATCATGGATGAACATTGGGGAGCAGGACATGCGGAACGCAGAGGAACCGCTGTGAGAGGAGGCGTCCATGGGATCGGTGCGCAAGGCGAGTGCCTGGCTTGGCCTCGTCGACGACAACGATGACGAGCGTTACTACGACGACGACTACGCCGAGGGGCCCGAGCCCGGTGACGCCTGGGTGACGGACCCGCGCGTGAAGGTTGCCGCTGAGGAGGCCGAGGAGAAGGGCCGCCGCATCGGCACCGTGACCCCGGACAGCTTCCGGGACGCGCGGCGGATCGGAGAGATGTTCCGGGACGGCGTCCCGGTCATCATGAACCTCACGGCCATGGAGCCCACCGACGCCAAGCGCGTCGTCGACTTCGCGGCGGGGCTCATCTTCGGCCTGCGCGGTTCGATCGACCGGGTCGCCAACCGGGTCTTCCTGCTGACCCCCGCGGACACGCAGATCGTGTCGGGCCGCGAGGGCCAGGTCCAGCCGGACGGCTTCTTCAACCAGAGCTGACGCGGGCCCTGCCCGGGAGGGTCACGGGCGGGGTGGAGGGTGAGCACGTCCGGCCGAAGGCCGGGCGCACCCCCCACCGGACGGTCAGACGACCGACGACTCCGCCCGGGACGGGCGCCGCGGCGCCGCCACCTCGACCGGCGGCGCCTCGCACTCCATGCGCCGGGGCAGCCGCAGCGCCGCCAGCGCCCCGAGGAACAGCAGCCCCGCACTGACCACCAGCGTCACGTGCAGTCCGTGCACGAAGGCGCCCCGCGCCGCGTGCCGCAGGGCGTCCCCCGCGCCGCCCCCGAGCTGGGCGGCGATCTGATACGCCTCCCCCAGCGAGTGCCCGGCGGCGCCGCTCGTCGTCCCCGACACCCCGGTGACGTGCGTCAGGCCGGGCGCGTACGCCGCGTTCATCACGGAGCCGAGCAGCGCGATGCCCATGCCCGCGCCCAGTTGGTACGAGGTCTCGCCGATGGCGGCCGCGCCGCCCGCGTCGTCGGCCGGCGCCTCGGTGAGCATCGACTCGTAGGCACCGAACAGCGTGGTCTGGAAGCCGAATCCGAGCAGTATGAATCCGGCGCTCAGCAGCCACGGCCGGTCGTGCTCGCCCATCAGGCAGAGCAGGAGGACGGCGCAGGCGGTGAGCGCGAAGCCGCAGCTGACCATCGCGCGCGGCCCGAACCGGCGCAGGTTCGCCGAGCCGAGGACGCCCGCGACCATCGCCGCGAAGGTCAGCGGCAGCATCCGCAGGCCGGTCTCCAGCGGGCTGAGGCCGAGCACCAGTTGCAGGTACTGCACGGCGATCAGCTCGAGGCCCACCAGCGCCAGCATCGCGATCACGATGCAGCCGACCGAGGTGGAGAACGCGGCCCGCGAGAACAGCCGCATGTCGATGAGGGGATGCGTGCGCCGCCGCTGACGGCGCACGAAGAGGCCGAGCAGCGCGAGTCCCACCAGGAACGGCAGCACCGCGCCCGCGTCGAACAGGTCGCGCTCGATGCCCAGCTCCTTGATGCCGTACACGACACCGAGCACGCCGAGCGCCGCGAGCAGCGCGCCGAACAGGTCCCACGGCCCGTCGGCCCGGCCCTTCGACTCGGGCACGAGGACCCGGCACAGCGGGAGCATGACCGCCATCAGCGGGATGTTGATGAGGAAGACGGAGCCCCACCAGAAGTGCTCGACGAGGAAGCCGCCGAGGACGGGTCCGGTGGCGGCGCCGATCGCGGCGACCGCGGTCCACACGCCGATGGCGACGGCCCGCTCGCGCCGGTCGGGGAAGACGTCCCGCAGGATCGACAGCGTCGCGGGCATGATCATCGCGCCGCCGATGCCGAGCAGGGCCCGTGCGGCGATGAGGACTTGGGCGGTGTCGGAGAACACGGCGAGCGCGGAGGCCATGCCGAACAGGGCGTAGCCGAGGAGCAGGATCCTGCGCCGGCCGACCCGGTCGCCCAGCGTCCCGAACAGGATCAGGAGGGAGGCGCACACCAGCGGATACGCGTCGCCGATCCACAGCAGCTCGACCGAGGTGGGCTTCAGGTCCTCGGTGACCGAGGGCAGGGCGACGTACAGGATGGTCGAGTCGAGTGCGACCAGGAGCAGGCTCGTGCACAGGACGACGAGGACGACCCAGCGGTTCGTGCGGGCCCCTATGGCGGCGGCCGCCCGTCGGCGCAGGCGTCCGGTGGCCGTGCTCGTCCCGGACATGTGCGTACCTCCCAGTGGTCCTCGCGTTCGGCGGATCCGGGGGCTGGGGATGGCCCCGCGGTCTTCGGTCGGGAGGAGCGTTCTCCCGGCCCCGCGGCGAAGGGCGAGTGAGCCGTCAGCGTACGCGAGTTCAGGCCAGTGACACGTGGCAGACCTCTCACGGAAGCTTCACGGCCGTGTGGCGTGCGCCACTCGCGGGGCGGGGGTGGCGCACGGACCGGGTGAGTCCGGCATCGATAATCGGGGCCGTGAACGATGTGGATCAACAAGACCGGCCCTCGCTGCGCCGGGCGGCACCGGCCCTGCTCGGCTACGCCGGGGTACGCGCCCTCGGCCTGCTCGCCCTCGCCCTGTGGTGCGCGGCCACCGGCAAGAGCCCGCACACGCTGCTGACCGCGCGCTGGGACTCGCTCTGGTACACGCGGGTCGCCGGGCAGGGGTACGGCTGGTCGGTGACGCTGCCCGACGGCAGCGTCCACTCGAACCTCGCGTTCTTCCCGCTGCTGCCGTGGCTGGAACGGCTCGTCTCGGCCGTCAGTCCGCTGTCGTACGCGGATGCGGGCATGGTCGTCAGCTGGCTCGCGTCGCTCGCCGCAGCCTGGGGGATCTTCGCCGTCGGTGACCGGCTGTACGGCCGTCGCGCCGGAGTGTGCCTGGCCGTCCTGTGGGGCGCCCTGCCGGTCGGGATCGTCGCGTCGATGGCGTACAGCGAGGCCCTGTTCGCCGCGCTCGCAGCGTGGGCACTGTATGCGGTCGTCCAGCAACACTGGGTGACGGCAGGGTTGTTGGCCTCCCTCGCGGGGCTGACCCGGCCGGTCGGTGCGGCCGCCGTCGCGGCGGTGTGGGTGGCGGCCGCCCTGTGGATCGCCCGCGAGCGGCGTGCGCCCTGGCGTCTCGTCCTCGGCGTGCTGCTCGCCCCCGTGGGCGCGGCGGCGTACGTGCTGTGGGTCGGACACCGCACCGGCGGCGGCCTCTTCGGCTATCTCGACGTGCAGGGGCAGTGGGGCAACGGGTTCGACGGGGGCGCCGCGTTCGCGCGGTTCATCGGCGACAAGTTCACGTCACCGCTGGGCACGCTCGCCGGGATCGGGCTGATCGTCGGGGTCGCCCTGGTCGTCTGGCTGTACGTGACGGGGGTGCGGCAGCACCAGCCGGTGCCGTTGCTCGTCTACACGGGCATCGTCGTCGCGCTTGCCCTGTGCGCTTCGGGGTACTTCGGGTCGAAGCCGCGGCTGCTGCTGCCCGCGTTCCCGCTGCTGCTGCCGATCGCGGTGGCGCTGGCCCGGTGGCGGACCGGCAGGGCGACGTGGCTGCTCGGCGGGCTCGCGGCGGCCTCGGCCGTCTACGGGGCGTTCTGGCTGAACGGATCGGGCCCGCCGTGACCCCCGCGGCGCCGATGAGCGGACGGAGAATTCCGTGCCAGGAAGCGGTGAACGCATTCATAAGCAGGCCATAACGGCGGCTCTAAAACGATCAGCGAATTCACAGGGACTTCCCCCGGAACTCACTTCGATCCCGGGAATACATGGCTTCCTGAGATCAATCCCACATCACATCGTCATCACAAAGCCTCTGTTTCGTCCAGGTCCGCCGCGCGCCCGCTGTAGCGTCGATTGGGTGCGTACCGAACGAAACCTGACCCGCCGCCTCGAGCGGGTCTTCGCCCGGCTCGACCGCGAGCCCGAACGGCCGACCAACCTGGACATGCCCAGGATGAGTCGGCACCGCGTCGTGCTCTTCGGGCTCACCCTGTCCTTCTACCTCGCCATCGTCGTCGCGGTCCTGACCACGTCGTGGCTGGTCCAGGTGGACTGGCAGGTCATGTTCTTCCGGCCGTACCAGCAGTGGCCGCAGATCCACGCCTTCCTCGACTACTGGGTGGTCCTCGGCCAGCGCGGCCCCACCGCCGTCATGGTGATGGCCTGGCTCGGCTGGCGCTCGTGGCGTCAGCACACGCTGCGCCCCCTGCTGATGTTCGGCACCGCGCTCCTCCTGCTCAACGTGACGGTCGGCGCCGCGAAGCTCGGCATGGGCCGGGCCGGACCGCACTACGCGACCGTCATCGGCTCGAACGAGATGTGGCAGGGCGGCGACATATTCCCCTCGGGGCACACCGCGAACGCGGTGGTGACCTGGGGCATCCTCGCCTACCTCGCCTCCACGCCGCGCGCCCGCCGCTGGCTGTCCGCGGTCTCCGCCGTCATCTCCCTGAGCGTCGGCCTGACCACCGTCTACCTCGGTACGCACTGGCTGAGCGACGTCCTTCTCGGCTGGGCCGCCGGCCTGCTGATCCTCCTGGCGCTGCCCTGGTGCGAGCCGCTGGTCGCCCGCGTCGAGGCCCTCGTCTTCGCGCTGCGCACCCACTGGCGCAACCGCCGCTCCGGTGTTCCGGTGTCCCGGCCGACACCGGTCCCGACCCCGGCGATGGTCCCGCCGCGCACCCCGGTGCCCGCGGACGACGGCGTCCGGGCCCGCGAGCCCGTCGGCGTCTCCCGCTCGGCGCGCCTGTCGACGCCTCCGTACACGCCGCGCGGCGAGCGCACCCCGGTCACCCCGGCCGGCAGCCGCCGCCCCACGACCGAGAGAGTCCCGCGCACCGCGCCGTCGGCCAGGACGCTCTAGGTCCCCTCGAACAACCTCGAACAACACGGACAGCGGGCACGGTACGCACAACCAGCCCGCACGACGAAGGCCCCCGGAACCTCACGGTTGCGGGGGCCTTCGCACGCTCCAGGGGCGGTCAGCCCTTCCAGCAGCGCGTCACCCGGCCGCTCGTGACCTCGAAGTTCAGCCGGCCCGCGCGGTACTCCATGGTGATGATCGCCCCCGGCGGCAACTGCCTGACGCTCGACCAGCCGCGGCCGCGGGCCTGCTGCTCGGCCTGCTCCGCGTCGAGTCCGACGTAGGCGTCAGTGCTGTCCTGGGGGTCCGTGGGCGGGGTCGGAATGGGTGCCATACGGCCACCGTAGGCCGTGTGTGCGAGCGACGCCAGGCCCGTCGGCGCGGGCCCGCCCCGGTCTCGTACGGTCACGCTTTCGTCACAAGATCACGACAGCGGTTTCTGTCGAACTTCCTCACACGATCGGGCGGTTCCTTACTTCTTACGCACTTCTTACGTGCCCTCTTCCCGGCCCAGAGCGGGAAATTCCGGATCCCCTCGCGCATATACCGGGACGGGCCCCTCTCCTTTACCGGAGCGGCCCCGCCCAATTCTCCGCGCATTCCGAATCCGGTGGCACGACGGGCGAGTTGAGAACGTCCGGGAATTGCCTGTCCATGCCACAAAGAGGCGTACGCCCCCTGTCGCCGCGGGGGCAACGCGAGCATCATGGCGGGAGTTCGGAGCAGGCCCGGGGCGCGCGAGCAGCGAGGGGGCAAGCATGGGAACGACCGGGGTGCAGGCCGGGCCCGCGGCGGTTCAGCCGCCACGGGAGCGGCAGCCCGGCAGGGTGATCGTGGACTGGCTGACCACCACCGACCACAAGAAGATCGGCCATCTCTATCTGATCACCGCGTTCGGCTTCTTCCTGGTCGGCGGTGTGATGGCGCTGCTGATGCGGGCCGAACTCGCCCGCCCCGGACTGCAGATCCTCTCGAACGAGGAGTACAACCAGCTCTTCACGATGCACGGCACGATCATGCTGCTGCTCTTCGCGACGCCCACGTTCGCCGGGTTCGCCAACGAGATCATGCCGCTGCAGATCGGCTCGCCGGACGTCGCGTTCCCGCGGCTGAACATGCTCTCGTACTGGCTGTTCCTCTTCGGCGGTCTGATCGTGCTCGGCTCGCTCGTGGTGCCGGGCGGGGCCGCGGACTTCGGCTGGTTCGCGTACGCGCCCCTCAACAGCCTGACCCGCTCCCCCGGCATCGGCGCCGACATGTGGATCATGGGGCTCGCGCTGTCCGGGTTCGGCACGATCCTCGGCTCGGTGAACTTCCTGACGACGATCATCGGGATGCGGGCGCCCGGCATGACGATGTTCCGGATGCCGATCTTCACGTGGAACACGCTGTTCACGTCGATCCTCGTGCTGCTCGCGTTCCCGGTCCTCGCGGCGGCGCTGCTGGTCCTGGAGGCGGACCGGCGGTTCGGCTCCGTGGTCTTCGAGGCCCAGTTCGGCGGTGCGCTGCTGTGGCAGCACCTCTTCTGGTTCTTCGGGCATCCCGAGGTCTACATCATCGCGCTGCCGTTCTTCGGGATCATCAGCGAGATCCTGCCGGTCTTCAGCCGCAAGCCGATCTGGGGCTACACGATGCTGGTCGGCGCGACGATGGCGATCACCGGTCTGTCGGTGGTCGTGTGGGCGCACCACATGTTCGTGACGGGCGGGGTGCTGCTCCCGTTCTTCTCCTTCATGTCCTTCCTCATCGCCGTCCCGACCGGGGTGAAGTTCTTCAACTGGACGGGCACGATGCTGAAGGGCTCGCTCTCCTTCGAGACGCCGATGCTGTGGTCGGTCGGCTTCCTCGTCACGTTCCTGTTCGGCGGTCTGACCGGCGTCATCCTCGCCTCGCCGCCGATGGACTTCCACGTCTCGGACACGTACTTCGTCGTGGCGCACTTCCACTACGTGGTCTTCGGCACGGTCGCCTTCGCGACGTTCGCCGGCTTCTACTTCTGGTGGCCGAAGCTGACGGGGAAGATGCTCGACGAACGGCTCGGGAAGATCCACTTCTGGACGCTGTTCGTCGGCTTCCACACGACGTTCCTGGTGCAGCACTGGCTGGGCGCCGAGGGCATGCCGCGCCGGTACGCGGACTATCTGGCGGCGGACGGCTTCACGGCGCTCAACACCCTGTCGTCCATCGGCGCGTTCCTCGTCGGCATCTCGACGCTGCCGTTCCTCTACAACATCTGGAAGACGGCCAAGTACGGGGCGAAGGTCGAGGTCGACGACCCGTGGGGCTTCGGCCGCTCCCTGGAGTGGGCGACGTCGTGCCCGCCGCCCCGGCACAACTTCACGACGCTGCCGAGGATCCGCTCGGAGTCGCCCGCGTTCGACCTGCACCACCCGGAGTTCGCGGCGTTCGAGGACCGGCCCCAGCAGGCACCGGACAAGATCGAGGGCGCCCCCTGATCAGCCGCCCGGCGTGACGTGCACGGACAGGTCGTTGTCCAGCGTGTAGTACGGCTCGGCCGACAACTGCCGTCCGGAGACCGTCACTTGAGCGGCCGGATACGTGAAGATCGGCTTCTTGTCGGCGACGTCGTCGAGGATCCGGGCCAGGCGCACCTCGGGCCCGTCCTCACCGCCGGGCCGCAGCCACAGGTCCCAGCGCCCCTCGGACAGCTCGTCGTACCCGATCCGCAGCGTGAACTGAACTCCGTCCACGGTCAGTTCACCGCGCAGCACCAGTCCGCGTGCCACGCGGGAGCGTATCTCCGCGTGGGCCTTGGCGGTGAACGCGGTGCCGTACACACGCCCGTGCACGGTCAACTCGGCGTCCGTGACGAGCAGTTCACCGGCCTCCGCGTGCGGCGCCCGCAGCCAGCTCCGTACGCTGAGGTTGCCGTTCTTGGTCGCGTACGGGATGCGGACGGCCACATGGCCGCGTGATCCGCTGGGGGCCCGGTCCAGCAGGGAGCGCAGATCGTTCACCCCCGGCACGAGACGCACCGGCTCCTCCCCCGCTACCTGCGCGTACGCGTCCCAGCGGCCCTCGGGCAGGCCGACGCCGATCGGCAGCGAGGCGCGCAGGTGTCCGTCCCCGGCCGGGGACAGCGGTAGCCGCACCTCCTCGCCGTCGGCCCGGCGGACCAGGACGAGGTGGGCGGGGCCCGACGTCCCGTGGTCGCGGTCGCAGACGTCGAAGGTGAGTCCGCCGGCGGAGTCGGCGATGCAGTCGGCTCTTGGTGCCATTCGGGCAGTCCTGTCGTCGGGCGTGGCCTGCGGTGGAAGGGTGGTGGTGCTCATGCGGTGCGCCCCTTTCCCCGGGACGGAGGCGGGAACGGGGAGGTGAGGGCGGCGCGCACGGCGTGCAGGCCCCCGGTCACGGAGCCGCGCGCCCGGTGCAGCAGGCCGACGGAGCCGCCGCGTCCGGTGAGCGAGCCGAAGAGGTCCTCGTAGCGCTGGGCGATCCGCGCGGGGTCGAAGCGCGCGGAGCGGTCGAGGGCGCGGGCCGCCATCCGCGCGCGCAGGTCGTCGTCGTTGATGAGGCCGAGCAGCCCGGCGGAGATCGCGCCGACGCTGCCGGTCTCGACCAGGCGGCCGTCCGTGCCGTCGTCGATGATCTCGCGGGGGCCGTGCGGGCAGTCGGTGGAGACGACCGGCAGGCCGCTGCGCATCGCCTCGACGATCGTCATGCCGAACGACTCGAAGGTCGAGGTGACGGCCGCGATGGAACCTTTCGCCCACTCCGGTTCGATGGGGTGGGCGGGCCCCATGAGGAACACGTGGTTGTACAGGCCGAGTTGGCCGATGAGACGGCGAAGCTTGTCCTTCTGTACGCCCGAGCCGTAGATGCGCAGCCGCCAGTCGGGCCGCTCGGCGCGCACCTGGTCGAAGGCCCTGACGAGCAGGTCGTAGCGCTTCACGGGCGCGAGCCTGCCGGCCGCGACGACCCACTTGCCCGAGCCGTCGGCGGGCGCGATGCCGGGCGCGGGCACGGAGTTGGGCATGGCCTCGATGCGGACGCCGGGCAGCCGCATCCGCTCGCGGTAGGCGCGGGCGTCGGCCTCGGTGGTCGTGGTGAGCGCGTCCAGGCGCGGGTAGGCCGCGCGCAGCGCCCGGCGCAGTGCGGCCGGGTGCGTGCCGAGCGTGAGGTGCTCCTGGCCGACGCGCAGCGGTCCGCGCCGGGTCTGCCGGGCGAGGTGCACGTTGAGCCCCGGCCGGGTGCCGACGACCACGTCCGCCTCGACGGAGGCCAGGTGCGCGGCGATGCGCCGGTCGGTGAGCGCGCTGTACTGCTCGAAGCGCCCTTCGCTGCCGGGGAAGACCGCGGCGGGCGCCCGGTGTTCGGGGTCGTCGCCCTCGTAGCCGGGCGTGCCCTTGCGCAGGTCGACGAGGTGGCGCAGCCGGACGCGCGGGTCGGGCGTGAAGACGGGCTCGTCACGGTGGCGGAAGACGGAGACGACCTCCACGTCGTGCTGCTGGGCCAGGGTGTCGGCGAGGTTGTACGTGGTGCGGATCGTGCCTCCGATCCCGTACGCGTTGTGAATCAGGAAAGAAATGTGCATGCGTCCCCGTATTCAGCCGTCCCTCGCAGCCGCCCCGGGGGTCCGAACGGTCCTGGTGTCCGAACGGTCCGGGTGCTCCCCTGCCTTGGGGGTTAGACGGAGATGTCCTCGCGAGGGTTGTCCTTCATCATCATCTTGTTCCGAAACGGTTGCCCTATTGGTAGTCAATTTCAGGAACCACTACGCCATTTCGTCCCTCAAGGGCAGATCACGGCTGGTAGGACAGTTGCGGCACGTCAAAGCAGGTCCGGTTCATGTCACCGTTCTGAGTGACCCAGCCCGTGCCGTCCGTCCACCGCGCGACCGACAGGCACGTCCTGTGGGTCGCCGGGGGCTCGGGGAGCGCGCGGTAGGTCACCGGGAGCAGCAGCCCGTCGGCGGTGTACGGAGTCTGGCGGTTCATGAAGCGGTCGACGCACGCGCGCGTGGCGTCGCCCCCGTCGCGCAGGCAGGAGCGTGCGGCGTCCGTGAACCACATCGCGGCGGCCCAGCCTTCAAGTTGCCACTGCGAGTGCGTCTCCAGCCCCTTCGTCGCGTCGCGGAAGGCACGCACGGCGGGGTGCCCGGTGTCCTCGAAGTTGCGGCTGGCTCCGGTCGCCCACAGGGACGCGCGGCAGTGCGGCGCGTCCTTGTAGTCGGCGGCCACGGACGACGTCCAGTTCTGTACGTTCGTGACCTTCGCGGTGACGCGGGCCCCGACCTGGTCCATGGCCCTGCACAGCTGTGCGTTGCCGTGCGCGTCGATGGCGTCGAAGACGAGGTCGACGCCCTGGTCCTTCACGTCGGCAGCCGCGGCACGGAAGTTGGGCAGGGCGAAGTCGACCTGCTCGGTGATCACCTCGTAGCCCTCGGCCCGCAGGCCGCGGGTCACCAGGCGTGCGTACGCGGCGGACGCGGCCTGGTTGTACGAGACGACGGCGGCGGTCCGCGCGCCCTGCTCCCGCTTGAAGTAGCGGTAGACCTCGGTGCCGCCGTACAGCTTGCCGTGCCAGCCGGGCGTGCCGTCGCGGGGTGCGAGGCTGCCGTAGATCCCGTACAGGTGCGGGTAGGTGTCGTAGGCGGCGCCGATCGGCTGGCCGCCGATGTCGGGCACGCGCGCGCGGGAGACGAGGCCCGCGCCCGCGTAGTCCAGGGACGTGGTGGCCACCAGGGCGGTGACCTTCTCCTCGTCGATCAGTTTGTGCACGCACTCGTTGTTGCCGACGCCGCTGCCGCCGTCGTCACAGAGGTGCACCTCGACCGGCCGTCCCTGGATGCCGCCTTCGGCGTTCAGGTTCCGGAAGTACGCCTGTGCGCCGTCGCGGGTGTCGGTGAACGTGGCGCCGCCGACGGGGCTGGTGGCGCTGGTGATGATCCCGACGCGGATCGGGGCCGCCGCGTTCACCGGCGTACGGGAGGCGGACCGGTCCTGGAAGTCGCTCTCGGGCAGGCGTGACCCGCAGGCCGTGAGCAGGAGCAGGGCGAACCCGGCCGCGAGTGCCTCAGCAGCCCGGGCCCGGCGACGCATTCCCGCTCAACTGCACCAGCGCGCACAGGGTCTTGACGGAGACCTTCCAGGTGCCGTCCTGTTCGACCGAGGTGCCCTTCGCGCCGGGCAGCACCGTGGCTCCCTTCAGCGCCAGCGAGTACGTCACGTCGGCGCCGGTCGCCGAGGTGAAGGCGACCTTGTCGACGTTCGCCTGCACCTGGCCGCCCCGCTTGTCGCCGTTGAAGCTGTCGAGCACCTGGCGCATCTTGTCGCCGTTCTCGAGGACGTTCTGCTTCTCCTTGAGCGGCACGGCCGGGTCGAAGAACTTCTTCCAGTTCGCCTTGATCTCCTTCTCCGCCGCGGCCCTGTCCGCGGGTGCGGTCTGCGCGGGCGCCGACGAGGAGGGCTGCTGCGACGTGGGCCGCTGCGTCGAGGGGGTGGGCGGGTTGCTCTCGTTGCCGCCGCTGTCGTCGCACGCGGCCAGGGCCGGTCCGAGCGCCAGGGCCGCGACGGCGAGGGCGAGTGCCCTGCCGCGTCCGCGGGCCGGCCTGATCGTGCGCGCACGAACCATCTGGCTCACCACCGGGTGTCGGTCCGGGCCCCAACTGCGCCCGGAGCTTTCAGGGTTGGCCTGCAGAAGGCATAGTGCAAGCGATCGGCCGACAAGACCAGACGCACGCAGGACGTCACGACGTGGGGGTCACCGATGCGGACTGCCAGAACTGCCCGGTCTGCCCGGTCCGCCCGGATCTCGCGGCTGCGCACCGTGCACCCCGCCCTATGGGCGGGCCTCGCCGCTCTCGCCGCGGGCGCGGTGCTGTGCGTGGTCGGCTGGTACGGGATGTCCGGCGAGCGCTTCGCCGAGCGCCAACTTCCCTATCTCGCCTCGTGCACGGTGCCCGGCGCGGCCCTGATCGTCGTGGGCGCGATCCTGCTCACGTACGGCAGGAGCACCCTCGCGAGCTCCCGCGTGGAGGAGTTGTACGAGCTTCTGGTCGCCGTCGAGCCGCCGGAGCGGGCCGAGGCCGCTCTCCCGCTCGCGACCGCCGAGGCACTGCTGATGGTCCCCGGTGGGACGCTGCGGCACCGCGCGGACTGCCCGCTCGTCGAGGGGAAGCCGGAGGCGGTGCCCGCCGACGCGGGGGCCGTCGCGGCCGCCGGGCTCGACCCGTGCCCCATCTGCGAGCCGCCCGCGGGGAGTTGAGGCGTGTCGTCACTGACGTACGACCTCACGCTGGCGGGTCTTTCGGTGGGCGCGGCGGCGGCGCTCAGCGGGGTCGGGCTCATCGTCACGTACCGCGCGACGGGTGTCCTGAACTTCGCGCACGGCGCGCTGGCGATGCTCTGCGCCTATCTGTTGCGCCAGTTCGTGGTCGTGTGGTCCTGGCCGCTGTGGGCGGGTGCGGCGCTGGTCCTCCTGGTCGTCGCCCCGGCGCTCGGACTCGCCCTGGAACGCCTGGTGTTCAGGCCGCTCGCGAAGGCCGGGACCGACCCGGCGCGCACCCTCGTCGCGTCGATCGGCGTCTTCGTGCTGCTGGTCGGTGCGGCGGCGATGGCGTGGGGAACCGGCGCACAGGAGGACGCGCCGACGCTCATCTCAGCCGATCCCTGGGGGCAGTTGGCGGTGGCCTGCGCGCTCGCGGTGGCGGTGTGGGCGGTGACGCGCTGGACGCGGTTCGGGGGCGAGCTGCGGGCGGTCGTCGACAACCGGTCGCTCGCGGTCCTCGGCGGCATCGACGCGGACCGGGTCGCGGCGGTGGGCTGGGCGTTCGGCGCGTTCACCGCGGGCCTGACGGGCGTGCTGCTCGCGCCCTACGTACGCCTCGACCCGTACGGCCTGCCGCTGCTCGTGATGGAGGTCGTGGCGGTGGCGGTCGCGGCGCGGATGCGGCTGCTCTCGGTGGCGGTGCTCGTGGCCCTGGCGATCGGCGTGGCGCAGAGCCAGTTGACGCGGCTGCACCCCGACGGCCGGGTGCAGCCGCTGCTGCAGGCGGTCGGCGCGAACCTGTTCGTGGTGGCGCTGCTCGTCGCCGCGCTCGCCCTGCCGGGGATCGGCGGGCGGGACGCGCTGCCGCGTGCGGTGACGCGCCGGGTGGTCCCTGCACCTCCGGGGGCCTGGCTGGTCACGGCGGTGCTGTTCCTGCTCCCGCTGGGCTTCGCGGGCTCGGACCTGCACACGTCGATCCAGGTCCCGGCGCTGGCCCTGATCCTGCTGTCGTTGGTCGTGGTGACGGGCCGGGCGGGGCAACTCGCGCTCGGCCAGGGCGCGTTCGCGGGCCTTGGGGCGCTCTTCGCGACGCTCCTGACCCTGGGACGCTTCCCCGGGGTCCCTCAACTCCCGGCCCTGACAGCCCTGTTGATCTCGATGCTCCTGGTCGCTCCCCTGGGACTGCTGACGGCCGTCCCCGCGATCAGCCGGCACGGGCTCGCGCTCGCCCTGGCCACCTTCGCGGTCGGGGTCGGGGTGAGCCGGTTCGTGTTCGCGCAGCCGTACGCGGCCACGGGCCTGGCGCCCGGTCGACCGGCCGGCTTCGGCTCGGACCGGGCGTTCTACGTCCTCGAACTCGCCCTGCTCACCGGCGCGTTGATCCTCGTACGGGCGTTGCGCCGGGGCCGGGTGGGCCGTGCGCTGGCCGCGGTCCGGGACCACGAGGCGGGGGCGTCGGCGGCCGGGGTGCCGGTGCCCGCGCTGAAGGTGGCGGTGTTCGTGGTGGGCGCGGGCCTGGCGGCGCTCGGCGGCGGCCTGCTGGCGTTCGCCCTGCGCTCGTTCGACCCCGGGGCGTACGACCCGGTGCGAGGCCTGCTGTGGTTCGCGGCGATCGTGGTCCTGGGCGCGGACAGCCCACTGGGCGCACTCGCGGGCGCGGCCCTCCTGGTGGGCCTGGACGCGGGCACCACGGGCGGGGTGGCGGCAGGACTGGTGGGCCTGCTGGCGGTGACGACGGGCCGACTCCCGTCCGTACGGGGCCGGGGGCGACGGCGGTTGACTGTGCGGGGGGTTGGGGTGCGGGGTGTGTTGGGGGCGGGGGCGGAGGCGCGGGCGGGGGGTTCGGACGGATGGCAGGCGCTTGGAGGGCGGCGTGCGCCGGGGTCGGAGGCGGGGGGTTCGGACGGGAAGCAGCCGCTTGAGGGGCGGCGCGCGCCGAGGTCCAGGTCCGGCGCGGGCGGGCCGGACGGGTCGCACGGGCCGCACGGGCCGCTCGGGTCACACGAGCCGCACGAACCGCACGAGCCGCACGAGCCGCACGAGCCAGACAGGTCGCACGAGCCGGACAGGTCGCACGAGCCGCATGAGTACCGGCCGGTCACCGCCCCCTCACCCCCCTCCCTCTCCGCGACCGGCCTCACCGTCACCTTCAACGGCCGCCGCGTCCTCGACGGCGTCGACATCACGGTTCCCGGCGGGCGGATCACCGCCGTCGTCGGGCCCAACGGGGCGGGCAAGAGCACCCTGTTCCACTGTCTGGCGGGGACGTTGCGGCCCGGTGGCGGGCGGGTGCGGTTCGGGGGGCGGGACGTCACCGGGCTGCCCGCGCACGCCCGGACGCGGCTCGGGGTGGCGCGGACCTTCCAACAGCTCGTCGTCTTCCCGTCGTTGACCGTCGCCGAGAACATTCGCGTCGGCGCCGAGCAGGGCCGAGTCCGCGATCCGGCCGTCACCGGGCGCCTGCTGGCCCTGTTCGGCCTGCGGGGCGACGCGCTCACCGCCGACCTGCCCACCGGGGCCCTGCGCCGGGTCGAACTCGCCCGCGCCCTGGCGGGCCGACCGCACGCCCTGCTTCTGGACGAGCCGGCCGCGGGCCTGGACGAGGCCGAAGTCGCGGACCTGGCACGGCTGTTGAAGACGCTGGCCGCCGACGGCACGGCCCTGTTCGTCGTCGAGCACGACCTGGACCTGGTGACGGACCTGGCGGACACGGTGCACGTGATGACAGCGGGCCGCATCGTCACCTCGGGCCCGCCCCGCACGGCCCTGGCCCGGCCCCCTGACAGCCTGGACGCCCCATGAGGCACGGCATGGAACTCCGCGACGCCCGCGTCCGCTACGGCCCCCTGGAGGCCCTGCACGGCATCACCCTGGCCGCGCCCGCCGGGACGGTCACCGTACTGCTGGGCCGCAACGGCTCCGGCCGGACCACCGCCCTGCGCGCCCTCGCGGGCACCGTCGCGCTCAGCGCCGGGTCCGTTCTGCGGGACGGCGCCGACATCACCCGGCACACGGCACACGCCCGCGCGGCCGCCGGACTCTGCTTCGTCCCCGACCGGCAGGCCGTCTTCGCGGGCATGACCGTCGCCGAGAACCTTCAACTGGCCGCACCCGACGGCGACTTCACCTTCGCGCTCGACGCGTACCCCGAACTGCGCCCCCTCCTCCCCCGCCGCGCCGGCACCCTCTCCGGCGGCGAACAGCGCATGCTGGCCGTGTCCCGCGCCCTCCTCTCCCGCGCCCGCACCGTCCTCGTGGACGAACCCGCCCAGGGCATGGCCCCCCACGTGGCCGCCCGCACCTACGCCCTGTTGCGCGGCCTGGACGCCTGCGTCGTCCTCGCCGAACAGCGACTGCCGCCCGGCCTGCGCGCGGTCGGCGCGGGCGGGGCGGCAGTGGTGGTGCACGAACTGCGGCGCGGATCCGTCGTGTTCAGCGGTGAAGCGAGCGAGACACCCCGGCCGGGACCGCGCGGGCCCTCTCCGGGATGAGCAGCATCGTCCCGACGTTCAGCCGGTCCGGGTGCGGGCCGACCATCTGGCGGTTGGCCTTGTAGAGCGCCTGCCAGCCGCCCTTCACCTTGAAGCGGGCGGCGATCGAGGCCAGCGTCTCGCCGCGCTGCACCACATGGATGCGCCCGTCGAGCCGGTACGCCCTCGAGCACACGGGCCAGGCGCGCCAGCCCTGGTCCCGCAGCACTTCCTCGGCGACCTCGATCTGCTCCTCCCTGGTGGCCAGATCGGCGCGCGGCGCGTACGCGAGGCCGCCGTGCTCCTCCCAGGTGGGCTGCCAGAACTGGAGCCCGCCGTAGAAGGTGTTGCCGGTGTTCTCCTGCCAGTCGCCGCTGCTCTCGCACTGGGCGAGGCAGGACCACGGCCATTGCTCACGGGCACAGTCATAGGGTTCGGCAGACGCAGAGACAGAGACAGAGACAGAGACGGAGGCAGAGGCAGAGGCAGAGGCGGACGCGGCTGTCGGCGCCAGGATCAGGGCGAGCAGCACGCCCAGAAGGGCCGCCGCCCAGCGGTGCATCGTCGGCATCGTAGGCATCAGGTGCATCGCGTCACGCTAAGCAGCGGGGACAGGGCCGCCTCCGGTGCCGCGCCGCGCCGCCCGCGGCCCCACCCGGTCGGCGCACCGGGCGGGGCCGCGGGTCCCGGTTCGCGCTACCGGACCAGAAGGTGCTGACCCGGCAGGATCAGATCCGGATCGCCGCCGATCACCGCCTTGTTGATGGTGTAGAGGCGCTGCCAGTTCGTGCCGTGGGCGGTCGCGATCGCGCCGAGGGTGTCACCGCCGCGCACGACATAGCCGCCCCGGCGGGCCGCACCGCGCTCGGCCCCCGACGAACTCCGCTTCGGAGCAACGGACTTGGGCTTGACCGACTTGGGCTGCACGGACCTCGGTTTCGTGGATTTGGGCTTCGTGGACTTGGGCGCGGCCACTCCCGCCCCCGGCGCGCTGCCGTACGCTCCGGCCCGCGCCGCACAGGTGGGCCAGGCGCCCCAGCCCTGTGCGCGTTGCACCCTCGTGGCCACAGCGATCTGCTGCGCCCTCGACGCCCGGTCGGCCGTGGCTGCGTAGGCCCCTCCGCCATGTGCGCGCCACGTCCCGGCGGAGAACTGGAGCCCGCCGTAGTAACCGTTGCCGGTGTTGATGTGCCAGTTGCCGCCGCTCTCGCAGCGTGCGATGCGGTCCCAGACGCCCGGGTCCGCCGCATGGGCGGATCCCGCGGACGCCAGCAGACCGAGGGGGGCGAGCAGAGCCGCCCCGGCGATCACCGCTGTCGTGCGAGCCGTACGTATCGGCACGGACATGAGATTCCCTCTCGTGGACTGCAAGGTGCAGACGGCGGTGGAATCTAGGCAGCCCACGAGGTTGGCATCAACCAACGGCTTGTCACGCCAGGCCAGTTCGCCGTTACCCGAAGTAGCGACGAGTTCAAGCCACCCACTTCATTCACTGATTTCAGGATTTGTCGACCTGTCACCTCGGTGATCTGTGACCCACTTCACCCCCTCAACTTCCTTGGATTCCCAACAAGTTGGCATGGAGTGACAGATTCCGGGCGGCCGTTCACGGTGTGCTTCGGATGGGTGGATTCCGTTCGGTTCCGGGCGTGACTCCTGCCACAGATCGGCCGTTGTCCCTTTATCAGCCCGATCCCGTTCCACGCCCGATCCACGCCCGATCCAGAGGAGTCCCCCGTGCCGCGCTTGCTCGACGTCAGTGACGACGTACGCGCCGAGATCGGCGACGACGAAGCCGACCGGCTGCTCACCGGGGACAGCACCCCCGGCGGCTACGACTGCACGTCCTGCCGCACCCCCGGCGACAGCGAGCGGGAGCGCACCAGCACGGTCCTGTTCGTCGGCGACGAGACCGCCGTCCTCGCCTTCGCCCACGCCGGCTGTCTGCCCTCGCAGGTGGTGCAGGTCGCCGAGGACCAGCTGCAGGGCGCGGTGCGCTCCCTCGGCGGCGCGGACGACGGCGCCGAGCCGCCCGAGGTCGCCCCGGCGCAGGCCGTGCTCGGCGTGACCAGCGGTCTGGTGCTGATCGCGGGCCAACTGCACCCGGCGCTCGTCGTCGAGCCGACGGGTCCCATCTCGCGCCCGGGCGCCGAGGCCGGCGGGGACGACTTCCTGCCGCTCCTGATCGAGCAGGGCTTCATGCCGCTGACCGAGCTGACCGAGGCGCCGCGCGCGCTGCCCGGCTGGTCGGTACTGCTCGCCATGGGCCAGCTGCACGCCGTGCTGCAGCCCGGCACCGGCGGCTCCCCCTCCCAGGTCGCCTGGTGGCAGGCACACCAGCCGCTGCAGGTCACCGAGGGCTGGCGGGCCGCGGCCAACAAGACGCACACCGTGCTCGTCTTCGCCGCGCCGGTCGGCTCGATCGGCCGCCAGCCGCGCGAGGACCTGCTGCGCGACGCCCTCGACAAGGCCGCGGCGAACGGCCGTCTGGTGGCCGCCGCGATGCCGCTCGCGGGCACCTGAGCCACCACCCCGTCGGTACCCGGTCCCCCGCGAATGCGCCGGTCACACTCCTGATGCCCCGGTCAACCCGAGGCCAAGGGCGCATCCGTCGGGGGTCCGGGTCGTTGGCACATACGTGCACCCATACGACCCCACCTCGGCCCACTCCGGGCGGCGCCAGCCGTACCCGTCCCCCATCCCGGCGATGCGTCCCGCGGAGGACCACGCGAGCAGCCACTCGGCGACACCGATCTACGACGCGCTGTACGCGGAGTACCGCCGGTCCTTCCGGGCCCTGCCGGGCGACCGCAGCGGCGAGGAGGATCTCGGGTTCACGGCCTTCGGGACGGGGCCGTACGGGACACGGCACCACCACGCGCCGCAGCACCCGCACCCGCATCCCCACCCGCACGCTCACCAGCAGCAGCACTGGCAGCCACAGACGAACGGGCGGCAGTACAGCCAGGGAAGTCACTTCCCCGCCGCACTGCCGCCCGGACCGCGCCGCGAGCACTGAGCCCGCGCCGCCAGAACGTAGAGCCGCTCCAGGAACAACGTAGAGCTGCTCCAAGAACGTAGAAGAACTACTTCTTCTTGCCGCGCTTCTCCCGCACCCGCACCGAAATGTGGATCGGCGTCCCCTCGAACCCGAACTCCTCGCGCAGACGCCGCTCCACGAAGCGCCGGTAGCCGGCTTCGATGAAGCCGGAGGCGAAGAGCACGAACCGCGGCGGCTTGGTGCCGGCCTGCGTACCGAAGAGGATGCGGGGCTGCTTGCCGCCGCGGACCGGGTGCGGGTGGGCCGCGATGAGCTCGCCGAGGAAGGCGTTGAGCCGCCCGGTCGGCACGCGGGTCTCCCACCCGGCGAGGGCGGTCTCGATGGCCGGGACCAGCTTCTCCATGTGGCGGCCGGTACGCGCCGACACGTTCACCCGCGGCGCCCACGCGATCTGCGCGAGCTCGGTCTCGATCTCGCGCTCCAGGTAGTAGCGGCGCTCCTCGTCGAGGGTGTCCCACTTGTTGTACGCGACGACGATCGCGCGGCCCGCCTCGACCGCCATCGTCACGATCCGCTGGTCCTGGATCGAGATCGACTCGGAGGAGTCGATCAGGATGACCGCGACCTCCGCCTTCTCGACGGCGGCGGCGGTGCGCAGCGACGCGTAGTAGTCGGCGCCCTGTTGCAGGTGGACGCGCTTGCGGATGCCCGCCGTGTCGACGAACTTCCAGGTGACGCCGCCGAGTTCGATGAGCTCGTCGACCGGGTCACGGGTGGTGCCCGCCAGCTCGTTGACGACGACGCGGTCCTCGTTCGCCACCTTGTTGAGCAGCGAGGACTTTCCTACGTTCGGACGGCCGATCAGCGCGATGCGGCGCGGGCCGCCGACCGCCGTGCCGAAGGTCTGGGCGGGCGCCTCGGGCAGCGCCTCCAGGACGGCGTCGAGCATGTCGCCGGTGCCGCGGCCGTGCAGCGAGGAGACCGGGTGCGGCTCGCCGATGCCGAGGGACCACAGGGCGGTGGCGTCGGCCTCGCCGGACGGGCCGTCGACCTTGTTGGCGCAGAGCACCACGGGCTTGCCCGCCTTGCGCAGCAGGCGCACGACGGCCTCGTCCGTGTCGGTGACGCCGACCGTGGAGTCGACGACGAAGACGACCGCGTCGGCGGTCTCGATCGCGTACTCCGCCTGGGCGGCGACGGACGCGTCGATGCCGAGCACGTCCTGCTCCCAGCCGCCGGTGTCGACGACCTTGAAGCGGCGGCCCGCCCACTCCGCCTCATAGGTGACGCGGTCGCGGGTGACGCCCGGCTTGTCCTCGACGACGGCCTCGCGGCGGCCGATGATGCGGTTCACGAGCGTCGACTTGCCGACGTTCGGGCGGCCGACGACGGCGAGGACGGGCAGCGGACCGTGGCCCGCGGCCTCGATCGCACCCTCGACGTCCTCGATGTCGAAGCCCTCTTCGGCGGCGAGCTCCATGAACTCCGCGTACTCGGCGGCATCGGCATCGCCAAGCGCCCCGTGCTCGTACTCCGCCGAGCCCTCGGGCTGAATCTGGTCGTTCATGAAGTCCGTACCTCGTCGTTCATTCGTGGTGATCGGTGCGCCCGCCCCTCATGAAGGCTGGTGCACTACTGAAAGTCTCGCTCAGCGCCCGGTCAGGCGCCTGGCGTTCTCCAGGTGGGCGGTGAGCCGCTCCTGGATGCGCACGGTCGCCTCGTCCAGCGCCTTGCGCGTACGCCGTCCGCTGCCGTCGCCCGCTTCGAAAGGATCCCCGAAGACGACGTCCACGCGGCTCCTGAGCGGCGGCAGCCCCTTTATCAACCGTCCGCGCCTCTCCGTGCTTCCCAGTACGGCGACCGGGACGATCGGCGCCCCGCTGCGCACCGCGAAGTACGCGAGCCCGGCGCGCAGCGACGCGAAGTCGCCGTCGCCGCGGGTGCCCTCGGGGAAGATCCCGAGCACGCCGCCGTCCGCGAGGACGTCCAGGGCCCGGGTGATGGCCTTGCGGTCCGCGGTGGTCCGGTCGACCTTGAGCTGCCCGATGCCTTCGAGGAAGGTGCCGAGCGGGCCGACGAACGCCTCCTGCTTGATCAGGAAGTGCGTCGGCCGCGGGGCCACGCCCATGACCATCGGGCCGTCGACGTTGTGCGAGTGGTTGACGGCGAGGATGACGGGTCCGCTCGCCGGAACCCGCCACGAGCCGAGCACGCGCGGCTTCCACAGCCCGTACATCAGGCCGACGCCGATGCGCCGCCCGACCTCGGCGCCACGCTCGGAAGCACGCTCAGAAGCAGCTGTCACTTGGACGCCCGCTTCTCCTCGACCAGGGTGACCACGCACTCGATGACCTGCTGCAGCGTGAGCTCGGTGGTGTCGACCTCGACGGCGTCGTCCGCCTTGGCCAGCGGCGACGTCTTGCGGCTCGAGTCGGCCTGGTCGCGCTTGACCAGGGCCTCCTGCGTGGCCTTGACGTCGGCACCCTTGAGCTCGCCGGAACGGCGGGCGGCGCGGGCCTCGGGCGAGGCGGTGAGGAACACCTTCAGGTCGGCGTCGGGCAGCACCGTCGTACCGATGTCACGGCCCTCGACGACGATGCCCTTCTCGGCACCCTTCGCGATGGAGCGCTGCAGCTCGGTGATGAGGGCGCGCACCTCGGGCACGGCGCTGACCGCGCTGACCTTGGAGGTGACCTCGGTGGTGCGGATCGGCCCCGCGACGTCCGTGCCGTCGACCGTGATGGTCGGGGCGGACGGGTCGGTGCCGGAGACGATCTCGGCCTTGCCCGCGACCGCGGCGATGGCGGTCGGGTCGGTCAGGTCGATCCCGTTGTTCACCATCCACCAGGTGATCGCGCGGTACTGGGCACCGGTGTCCAGGTAGCTCAGGCCGAGCTGGGCGGCGACGGCCTTGGAGGTGCTCGACTTGCCCGTGCCGGAGGGTCCGTCGATGGCGACGATCACAGCTGCCGGGGCGGCGGTTTCCACGGTGACGGGCACCTTTCTGAGTACGCGGGCGGAGGTGCGGGACGCGAGAACGCCCCGCACAAGGTTACTGGCTCCGCGCGGCGCCTCTCACAGCCGCTTACTGGCGCATGGCCCAGCCGCGCTCGCGCAGCGCCGCCGCCAGCTTGGGCGCGGCCGCGGGCTGCACCATCAGCTGCACGAAACCGGCCTGCTGCCCGGTGGCGTGCTCGATCCGGACGTCCTCGACGTTGACGCCCGCGGCGCCCGCGTCCGCGAAGATGCGGGCCAGCTCGCCGGGCTGGTCGGAGATGAGGACGGCGACGATCTCGTACGCGGCGGGGGCCGCCCCGTGCTTGCCGGGGACCCGGGACTGGCCCGCGTTCCCCCGGCGCAGCATCGTCTCGACGCCGTCGGCGCCCTCGCGGCGCTTGGCGTCGTCGGCGGACTGGAGGGAGCGCAGGGCCTGCACCGTCTCCTCCAGGTCGCCGGCGACGGCGGAGAGGAGGTCGGCGACGGGGCCCGGGTTCGCGGACAGGATGTCGATCCACATCCGGGGGTCGGAGGCCGCGATCCGGGTCACGTCCCTGATGCCCTGGCCGCACAGGCGTACCGCGGACTCCTCTGCGTTCTCCAGGCGGGCCGCGACCATGCTGGAGACCAGGTGCGGCATGTGCGAGACGAGGGCGACGGCCCGGTCGTGGGCGTCGGCGTCCATCACGACGGGCACGGCGCGGCATAGCGCGACCAGTTCGAGCGCGAGGTTGAGGACCTCGGTGTCGGTGTCCCGGGTCGGGGTCAGCACCCAGGGGCGGCCCTCGAAGAGGTCGGCGGTCGCGGCGAGCGGGCCGCTGCGCTCCCGGCCGCTCATGGGGTGCGTGCCGATGTACGTGGTGAGGTCCAGGCCGAGCTCCTCGAGCTCGCGGCGCGGGCCGCCCTTGACGCTGGCGACGTCGAGGTGGGCGCGGGCCACACCCCGGCGCATCGCGTCGGCGAGGGAGGCGGCGACGTGCGCGGGCGGCACCGCGACGACGCACAGGTCGACGGGGCCCTCGGGCGCCTCGGTCGTGCCCGCGCCGAGCGCGGCGGCGGTGCGGGCCTGCGCCTGGTCGTGGTCGGCGAGGTGCACGGTGACCCCGCGCGAGGCCAGGGCGAGGGCGGCGGAGGTGCCGATCAGGCCGGTGCCGATGACGAGTGCGGTTCTCACTGGGCGATGTCCTTGCGGAGGGCGGCCGCGGCACCGAGGTACACGTGCGCGATCTCGGACTTGGGCAGGTCGGTCTCGACGTGCGCGAGCACCCGGACGACGCGCGGCATGGCCCCGGCGATGTCCAGCTCCTGTGCGCAGATCAGCGGGACGTCCACGATGCCGAGCCCGCGGGCGGCGGCCGCGGGGAAGGCGGAGTGCAGATCGGGCGTGGCCGTGAACCAGATGGAGATCAGGTCGTCCCCGGCCAGCCCGTTGCGCCCGAGCACCTCGGTGAGCAGCTCGCTGACCTGCTCGTCCATGTGCCCGGCGTCGTCCCGGTCGAGCTGGACGGCGCCTCGCACCGCTCGTACCGCCACGGTGTCACTCCTTGATCCTGTGCTGTGCGTTCGTGCCACACGTTTGTCGCTCAAGACTAGTTGGGGCCCCACACACGGGTGCGCGGCGCCCGTCCTTCGAGACGGCCGCCGCGCACGCGTGCTTACGGGTCAGAGGTTCTGCTGCTTGATGATGTCGTCCAGCGAACCGGTCGGCACCTGTCCCTCGGGCGTCAGCTTGTCGATCGCCTCGGGCAGCTTCTGCGCCACCTGCTCGGCGACCTGGTCGCGGCTGACGTGCGCCTCCTCGGCGAGCTTGTCGAGCGTCTCGTCGGGGATGGCCTGCTTGACCTGCTCGGGGCTGATCGGCTGGTTGTCGCCCTTGCCGATGAACGAGTCGAGCTGGTCCTGGCTGACCAGGCCCGACTTCGTGATCATGTCCATGAGGCCGCCGAGCGGGTTGGACCCACCGCCGCCGCCCGCGCTCGCACCGCCGGCGCCGCCGCCGAGGAGGCCGCCCAGGATCTTGCCGAGGTCGAGGCCGCCACCGCTGCTGGACCCGCCGCCGCCGAGGAGGCCGCCGAGGAGACTGCCCAGATCGTTACCCGCCATGGTTACCGCGCCTTTCGGGACATTAAGGAAACCCGGACCATCTCAATGTCACCCGAACCACCCCCTGTCGCCACTCGGCCGGAGCTGCTTGCATGGAGGGCGGCACCGTGCCGCCTCGGGGGAGGCTCGTCATGAAGCGCTCTGGACCCCTGTTCACCCTGTTCACCGGCCTGGCCCTCGCGCTGTTCATGTTGTCGCTGAACGCGACGACGGGCGAAGGCACCTCGTCGTACGGCGGCGCTCCGGCCGCGACGACCACACCGTCCGCATCGCCCTCGGCCTCACCCTCGCCGTCCGCCACGAAGGCGAGCCCGAGCACGAGCCCGAGCGCGAGCCCGTCGCAGACCAAGCGGGCCCGCCCGAATGCAAGCTACGCGGGCCGCACCGACGACAACACCTCCGCCGTCTCCGTCTCCGTACGCGGCGACAAGGCCGTCGCGTACTTCTGCGACGGCCGCACCAAGGAGTCCTGGCTGAAGGGGAACGTCGAGGACGACGGTTCCATGAAGCTCAGCGGCAGCCACGGCGCCAAGCTCGAGGGCACCCTCGCCGGTGACCGGATCCGCGGCACCGTCGAGATCCAGGACCGCCCGTACGGCTTCACGGCGCGCAAGGCCGTCAAGCCGTCCGGCCTGTACCGCGCCACCACCGAGGTGCGCGGCGCGAAGGTCGACGGCGGCTGGATCGTGCTGCCCGGCGGCCGCCAGGTCGGCATCGTCACGAAGAACGACAAGCCGTCCTCCGCGCCTCCCATCGACCCGGAGACCGGAGCCGTCACGGTCGACGGGGAGCACCTGACCGCGCGTCCCGTCGTCCCCTGACCTCCCCGGAGGCGTCGTCATGACCGTCGACCCGAATGCCGCCACCCAGAGCTTCCCCGGCGGACCCGACCCCGGGCACCGCCGTCCGGGCCCCGCCCGCTATCTCGTGCCCGCGCTCGTCGCGGCCGCCGTGGCCGTGGCGCTCGGCGCGTACGGCAAGGTCCACGACCCGGAGGGCACGGCGTTCAACCTGGCCGGGTTCTCCAGCACCAGCGCGGTGAAGGCCTGGCTGGCGACGGTGGCGTTCGCGTTCGGCGTCGTCCAGGTCGTCTCGGCCTTCATGGTGTACGGGAAGCTGCGCGGCCCGTCCTGGGCGCCCGTCCTGCACCGCTGGTCGGGCCGGATCGCGTTCCTGGTGGCCGTCCCGGTGGCGGTGCACTGCCTCTACGCGCTCGGCTACCAGACGTACTCGACCCGCGTCATGTGGCACTCGTTCTTCGGCTGCTTCTTCTTCGGGGCGTTCAGCGCCAAGATGCTGCTGCTGCGCACGGAACGGCTGCCGGGCTGGCTGCTCCCGGTGGTCGGCGGCCTCGCCTTCGCGGTCCTGACGCTGCTGTGGCTGACGTCGGCGCTGTGGTTCTTCCGCACGGTCGGGGTGACGACGTGAGGCCGCCACCGGCCCGGCGCAGCGTGCTCGTCGCGGGGGCGGCGGTGCTCGCGGCGGGGTGCAGCAAGTACGGCGACGAGGGCGGCGGGGACAGCGGGGGCTCGGGCGGCGACACGGCGCAGCCGGAGCCGCGACCGTCCACGGCAGGCACCGGAACCGACACCGGAACCGGCTCCGGCGGATCCCAACAGCCGCCCGCCGCCGACGAGTTGGCGAAAACGTCCGACATTCCGGTCGGCGGCGGAAAGATCTTCGCCGACAAGAAGGTCGTGGTGACACAGCCGACGCAGGGCGACTTCAAGGCGTTCTCCGCGGTCTGTACGCACCAGGGCTGCACGGTCAGTTCGGTCTCGGACGGCACGATCAACTGCCCGTGCCACGGTTCGAAGTACCGGATCGCGGACGCCTCGGTGGCGGACGGCCCAGCCCCGCGCGCCCTCGCACCCCAAGCGATCAAGGTCACCGGAAATTCGATCTCGCTGGGCTGAGGGGCCCCCTGACACGCCCTAGGCTGCGCGGATGAACCCGCACGACCTGGTCCGCGACCACACGGTGTACTCCTGCGTGATGGGCTCGCGCGCCTTCGGCCTGGCCACGGACACGAGCGACACGGACCGCAGGGGCGTGTACCTGGCGCCCACGCCCCTGTACTGGCACTTCGAGAAGCCCCCCACGCACGTCGAGGGCCCGGCCGAGGAACAGTTCTCCTGGGAGTTGGAGCGCTTCTGCGAACTGGCCCTGCGCGCCAATCCGAACATCCTGGAGTGCCTGCACTCCCCGCTGGTCGAGCACCTCACGGACACGGGCCGCGAACTCCTGTCCCTGCGGGACGCGTTCCTCTCCCGCCAGGCGCACGACACGTTCGCCCGCTACGCGCTCGGCCAGCGCAAGAAGCTGGAGGCGGACGTCCGCACGCACGGCGCCCCGCGCTGGAAGCACGCGATGCACCTGCTGCGCCTCCTCATGTCGGCCCGGGACCTGCTGCGCACCGGCGAGCTGACGATCGACGTGGGCGAGCACCGCGAGCCGCTGCTCGCGGTGAAGCGGGGCGAGGTCCCGTGGCCGGAGGTGGAGCGCCGCATGACGCTCCTCGCGGAGGAGGCGGAGAAGGCGGCCCTCGACACCCCGCTGCCCGCCGCACCGGACAGGGCCCGCGTGGCGGACTTCCTGTTCCGCGCGCGCCGGGCGTCAGCCCTGCAGGCGGGCCCTGACCACTAGGTCGTGCAGCGCGTCGTACGCCGACGCCTCGTCCGGCAGCTCGGACGCGGCCTGCGCCGCGTCGAGCTCGGCGTGCAGCGCCTCGACGTCGGCGGCCACGCGCGCGTGGTCGACCTCGGCGCGACCGTGCTCGGCAGCGGCCTTGACCTCGATCAGCTCGGGCAGATAGCCCGGCGCCCTCAACTCCCCTGCCAGCGTGGGCAGATCGGCCTGCACCTCGCCGCTGCGCATCAGACGGATCCCGGTGAGCAGCACCCGGAACGTGTACAGCAGAGGCTTCAGCTCCCGCGTCTTCTCGTAGAGCCGCCACTGCGTCCCCGCGAACCCGCGGTAGTGGTGCGCGTGATGACGGGTGATCACGCCGGGCGCCAGGGCGACCAGCTCCGCGTGCACGTCCGTCGTGTGCACGACGAGCGGCGACAGGAGCTGTTCCAGTACGTAGCCGTTGCGCCGCAGCATCAGGCGGACGAACTTGCGCAGGTCGTGCGTGACGAGGTCCATCTCGACGCCGTTCGCGTCCCACATCCGCGACCGCGTCTCCTCCGGCTCCCTGAGCCCGAGCAGCGCCTGAGCGGGCAGCAGGTGCACGCCGCGCAGATCGACGTCGGAGTCCCGCGACGGGAACCCGTACAGGTGCGCCCCGGAGACGGTGGCGAACAGTACGGGGTCGGGTTCGGCGGCGACCACGGAGGTCAGGTCCACGGCGGGCAGCTGTGCGTCGGCGATCATCCGCCCATGCTCCCCGACCCCGCTGCCGCGCCCCACCGAATTACCGGCAGGACCCGTCCCACTCCGCCCCGAACCCGAGCAGCTCGTCCCGGTGCTCGATGCGCCGCACCCAGTCCCCCGGCCAGGCGTCGGCCCCCAGGTGGGCCCCGGCGAAGGCGCCCGCGAGCGCCGCGATCGAGTCCGAGTCGCCCGACGTGCAGGCGGCCCGGCGCAGGGCGAGGACCGGCTCGTCGACGAAGAGGAGGAAGCACAACAGGGCGGTGGCGAGGGCCTCTTCGGCGATCCAGCCCGGGCCGGTGGCCAGGCACGGGTCGGTCTCCGGCGAGGGCGAGGCGAGGGCGTCGCGCAGCCGGTCGAGCACGCCGAGGCACTCGTCCCAGCCGCCCGCGATGAACGCCTCGGGCGTCGCCGCCTCCCCCCGCGTCCACAGATCGCCGAGCCACCGCTCGTGATACGTCTCACGGTTCTCGTACGCGTACGAACGCAGCAGGCCCACGAGCCCGGTCGGTTCGGCCCCCTCGGCGAGGAGGCGTACGGCGTGCGCGGTGAGGTCGGAGGCGGCGAGGGCCGTCGGGTGTCCGTGGGTGAGCCCGGCCTGCAACTGGGCGGCGCCCGCCCGCTGTTCGTCGCTCAGCCCGGGCACGAGGCCGAGCGGCGTGACCCGCATGTTGGCACCGCACCCCTTGGAGTGCACCTGGCTCGCGTCCTGCCAGGCCCGGCCCTCGGCCTTGAGCAGGTTGCACGCGCGCAGGCAGGTGTTGCCCGGCGCGCGGTTGTTGTCCGGCGACCGGTACCAGTCCACGAACTCCTCGCGCAGCGGCCGCTCGAACCGCTTCGGCCCGAGCAGCCCGCGCCCCATGGCGGTGCGCAGCCCGCGCGAGACGGCCAGCGCCATCTGCGTGTCGTCCGTGATGTACGCGAGGGGGTGCCCCGGCAGCTCCATCTCCCGCCACGGCCCGCATTTCGCGAGGATCGCGGGTACGTCGTTGAACTCGGTCGGGAAGCCGAGCGCGTCCCCGAGAGCCAGCCCGAGCAGCGATCCGGTCGCGGCGGTCTTGGTCACCGGCGGTTTCCTTCCGTGGGTTCGGGCGCGGGCCGCAGCAGCGGCGGGAGCAGGGACGAGGCGCCACCGGCCCGGTACAGCGCGGCGGGCTTGCCGCGGCCGCCGGTGAGCCGGGACGCGCCGGGGACCTGCTCGACGAATCCGGGGGTGGCGAGGACCTTGCGCCGGAAGTTCGCCGGGTCGAGCTCGGTCCCCCACACCACCTCGTAGACCTGCCGCAGCTCGCCGAGCGTGAACTCGGGCGGGCAGAACGCCGTGGCCAGGCAGGTGTATTCGAGCTTGCCGCCGATCCGGTCGTGCGCGTCGGCGAGGATCCGGTCGTGGTCGAAGGCGAGCGGCCCGTACGCGCCACGGGCCCCCGGCTCGTACGGCAGCCAGGCGGCGCGGGCCGCGTCCCCGCCGCCGCGGGCCTGCGGGGCGTCGGGCACCAGCGCGGCGAACGCCACCGACACGACCCGCATCCGGGGGTCGCGGTCCGGCTCGCTGTAGGTGCGCAGCTGCTCCAGGTGCAGCCCGGCCACGTCGCTGAGCCCCGTCTCCTCGGCGAGCTCGCGCCGCGCCGCGCTCTCCGCGGACTCGGCGGGCTGCAGAAACCCGCCCGGCAGCGCCCAGCGTCCCGCGTACGGATCCTGGCCGCGCTCGACGAGCAGGATCTGCAGCCGCCCCGCGCGCAGCGTGAAGACGGCCAGGTCGACGGTGACGGCGAAGGGCTCGAAGGCGTGCTTGTCGTATCCGTGCATGCCCACCCCCTCTCTTTAATGTCTAGTTGACTATAAAGAGAGGGGGCAGGCACGCACAAGCCCCTGAAAGCGCCGACCCGCCTCGCGCGGGCGCCGTGCGCTGACGCCCCGCGCGGACTACGAGGACTTCCCCGGCACGAACGCCGCGACCACCGCCCCCGCGGCCGACGCCCCGGCCGACACCCACAGCGCGGGCACGAACCCGTCCATGAAGTCCACGGGCGAGCCGTAACCACCGGCCCGCGCGAAGACGGCGGCGGCGATCGCCACGCCGAACACCCCGCCCAGCTCCCGCAGCGCCATGTTCACGCCGGAGGCCACACCCGCGTCCGGCGGCGGCACCGCCGAGGTGACGGCGTTGGCGGCGGTCGGGAAGACCATGGAGATGCCGACCCCGGCGAGGACCAGGGGCAGGACGAGCTTCCCGTACGCCACCCCGGGCTCGGTGACCATGGCCATCAGGCCGAGCCCGACCGCCTCCAGGACGAGACCGGTCAGCATGAACAGGCGGTTGCCGTACCGGTCGGCGAGCGCACCCGCGAGCGGCGCGACGAGCAGCGGCATGCCGGTCCACACGAGGATCCGAAGGCCGGCCTCCAACGGCGAGTTCCCGAGCCCCAGTTGGAACAACTGGGAGATCATGAACAGTGCGCCCAGCAGCGACACGAGCTGCAGGAACAGCGCGCCGTTCGCGGCGGAGAACCCGCGCAGCCGGAAGTACGCGAGCGGCAGCATCGGATACCGGGCCCGCCGCTCCCACCGCACGAAGGCCGTCACGAACGCGGCGCCCACCAGGAGCGACCCGAGCACCTCCGCACTCCCCCACCCGACTTCGGGCGCCCGGGCCGGCGCCCAGGTCAGGGCGAACATGCCGATGGCGGCCAACACCAGGCCCACCAGGTCGAGTTGGGGCCGCGGCCCCTTGCTCTCGCGCAGCTTCGACGCCGCGAACGGGATCATGACGAGTCCGATCGGCACGTTGATCCAGAAGATCCACTGCCAGGAGAGCCCCTCGGTGACCGCCCCGCCGAGCACCGGCCCGAGCGCCACCCCGACCCCGGTGACCCCGCCCCACAGGCCGATGGCCACGCCCCGCTTCTCCGCCGGGAACGCGTCACTGATCAGCGTGAGCGTCAGGGGCAGCACGAGTGCGCCGCCCGCGCCCTGCGCGACCCGGGCGGCGATCAGGATCTCGGGCCCCGCGGCGAGCGCCGCGACGGCGGAGGCCAGCGTGAACAGGGCGAGCCCGGCCACGAACATGCGCCGCCGCCCGAACCGGTCGCCGAGGGCCGCGCCGGTCAGGGTGAGACAGGCGAAGGCGAGGTTGTACGCGTTGATGGTCCACTCGAGCTGCGACAGGCTCGCCCCGAAGTCGGCCCGCAGCGCGGGCAGCGCGGTCGAGACGACGACCACGTCGAGGGAGCCGAGCAGCGCGCCGAGCCCGGCGAGAGCGACGGTCCAGCCGCGGCGCACGGGCACCCCGGGCGCGGGCGCGGGGGACTTCCCGAGTCCCACCGGGCCCGCGACGATTTCTGTGTCTGTCATGACGGTGACTGTCCTTCCGGGACGAAGGCACGTACGCGTGGACGTACGTGCGGTGCTGGTCACGGAAGACAGACCGGGCCGGGGCCGGAAAGGAATCGCGGCGGCCCGGCCGGACGGCGGCCGAGGAAGGCGACGAGCCGGTCGCCCGGGCACGCGCCCGGGGCCACGTCGACCGGCTCGGCGAACCCCGTGCCGCGCTCGACGGACGTCACGAACCGCCGTGCCAGCGGCAGCAGTTCGGCCGCGAGGGCGGGCGGCACGGGCCGCCGGACGCCGCGGGCCTCGGCGACGTCCCAGCCGTGCACGGCGATCTCCACGGCGCCGACGGCGGCCACCACCCCGGCGGGCAGGCCCCGGTCCGCCACGAGGACGGGCTCGGCGTCCCGCACCGCCGTGCCCAGCAGGTCCCGGGCGCGCTCCCGGAAGCCCGCTCCCGGGTCCGCGCCGAGCAGCGTTCGCGGCCCGGCCCCGAGCCCTACACAGCCGCCCCCGAGGCCCTCCCGCAACGCGTCCAGGGAGTCGTCGAGGTGCCCGATGAGCGCGCCGAGGTCCCACTGCGCACACGGAGTGGGCCGTGCCAGCTGGCAGGGGGTGACCCCGGCCAGGCTGCCGAGGGCGTAGGCGAGGGCCCGCTCCAGGAGCTCGTCGGCGTTCACGGCAGCACCGGCGGCAGCCCGCAGCGCTCGACGAGCCCCTCACCGAGGAAGGCGGTGATCCGGGTGAGCCGCGTCCCGTCGGGCCCCGGCGTGAGCACCTGAACGGAGTGCGGCCGGCAGATGCCGTCCGCCCCTCGCTCGTAGGCGCCCACGGCCGGCTGCCCGTTGGCCCGCGTGGCGAGCATCCGGATCCGGGCGTCGCCGAACGGGTCGAGCACCCTGGCCCCCAGGAAGGCGAGCACGTCCTTCTTGCCGCTGAACCAGGCGGCGTAGGGCGGCATCTCCAACTCGATGCCGTCGTACAGGAGTTGGGCGAGTCCGTCGGCGTCACCGCGCTCGAAGGCCGCCATGTAGCGGTCGAGGAGGGCCCGTTCGTCCACGGCGGCGGGCTCGGACAGCAGCTCCTCGGCGGGCGCCACCTCGTCGAGCCGCGCCCTGGCCCGCTGCAGGGTGCTCTTGACCGCGGCCGTACTCGTCCCGAGCGCCGCGGCGACCTCGGACGCCCGCCAGGCCAGGACCTCGCGCAGGATCAGCACCGCCCGCTGCCGGGCGGGCAGCTCCTGCAGGGCGGCCACGAGGGCGAGCCGCAGGCTGCCGCGCGCGACGACCAGCGACGCCGGGTCGACCAGGGCGTCCGGCAGCGGCTGCAGCCACGGCACGTCGTCCGACGCCCTCCCCAGCGGCTCCTCGGGGACGTCCGACGGCGCGCCGATCCCGGACGGCAGCGGACGCCGCCCCCGCGTCTCGATGGCCGTCAGACAGGTCCTGGTGGCGATCCGGTACAGCCAGGTCCGCACGCTGGCCCGGCCCTCGAAGCCGTCGTACGCGCGCCAGGCCCGCAGGTACGTCTCCTGCACCAGGTCCTCGGCGTCGTCCACGGAACCGAGCATCCGGTAGCAGTGCGCCAGCAGCTCCCGCCGCAGCGGCTCCGCCACCTTCTCGAACTCCTCGCGGTCCGCCATGCCGGCCGCCCCCTTCCGTCGCCCATCCCCTCTACTGACCTGCCGACGGGCGAAAAGGAATCGGCCGGCCCCGGATTTCTCCGGAACCGGCCGACGTACGAGCCGCGGGTGAGACCTACAGGTCGACTTCCTTCATCAGCATGCCGACCTCGGTGTTCGACAGACGCCGCAGCCAGCCCGACTTCTGGTCGCCGAGCGTGATCGGCCCGAAGGCCACCCGGACCAGCTTGTCGACGGGGAACCCGGCCTCGGCCAGCATCCGCCGCACGATGTGCTTGCGGCCCTCGTGCAGGGTCACCTCGACCAGGTAGTTCTTGCCGGTCTGCTCGACGACGCGGAAGTGGTCCGCCTTCGCGTACCCGTCCTCGAGCTGGATGCCGTCCTTGAGCTGCTTGCCCAGGTCACGCGGGATCGGGCCCACGATGTGCGCGAGGTAGACCTTCTTCACGCCGTACTTGGGGTGGGTCAGACGGTGGGCCAGCTCGCCGTGGTTGGTGAGCAGGATGACGCCCTCGGTCTCGGTGTCGAGCCGCCCGACGTGGAACAGCCGCGTCTCACGGTTGTTCGTGTAGTCCCCGAGGCACTGCCGTCCTTCGTTGTCCTCCATGGTGGAGACGACGCCGGCCGGCTTGTTCAGGACGAAGAACTGGTACGACTGCGTGGCCACGGTCAGCCCGTCGACCTTGATCACGTCCTTCTCGGTGTCGACGCGCAGACCCTGCTCGAGCACGATCTCGCCATTGACCTCGACGCGGGCCTGGTCGACCAGCTCCTCACAAGCGCGCCGCGAGCCGTAACCGGCACGGGCGAGCACCTTCTGCAGCCGCTCGCCCTCCTGCTCGGCGCCGGGGAAGGTCTTGGGGAGGTTCACCTTCGGCTTGCCCGCGTACCGCTCGCGGTTGCGCTCCTCGGCCCGCGCCTCGTACTCGCGCGACGTCGCCGGGACCCAGCGCCCACGCCCGGTCGAGGACTGCTGCTGACCCCGCTTGGGGCCGCCCTTGGCGCCGCCGCGCGCCGAGGCGCCGCGGCCCGACTTCGGGCCGTCCTGCGTGCCGCCGGGGCCCACGTCGTAGCGCCGCTCCTCGGGACGCGGCTTCTTCGGACGGCCGCTGCCCGGCTTGTCGTCACGCCGGTCGTCACGCCTGTCATCGCGGTTGTTGCCGGCGCCGCGGTAGTTACCGCGGCCGCCGCCACTCCCGCCGCGGCCGCCGCTGTTGCCACCACGGCTCCCGCCGTTGTTTCCGCTGCTGTTCCTGCCGCTGCTGCTTCGCATCAAATTTCCGTTAGTCGGCTGTCTACTCGGTGGAGTCGGAACCCGGCGCATCGGGTGCGTCCGGGTCGAACGACGGAACCCCTTCCAGGGTCTCGGCCTCGATCGCGTCCGCCTCGGGGAGGAAGGGCGCGAGCTCCGGCAGCTCGTCCAGGCCGCGCAGGCCCATCCGCTCCAGAAAGTAGTTCGTCGTCCTGTACAGGATCGCACCTGTTTCGGGTTCCGCGCCCGCCTCCTCCACCAGACCCCGCTGCAACAGGGTCCGCATGACCCCGTCACAGTTGACTCCGCGCACGGCGGAGACCCGGGAACGGCTGACCGGCTGGCGGTACGCGACCACGGCCAGAGTCTCCAGAGCGGCCTGCGTCAACCGGGCGACCTGCCCGTCGAGCACGAAGCCGTCGACCGCCGCGGCGTACTCGGGCCGGGTGTAGAACCGCCACCCGCCCGCGACCAGCCGCAGCTCGAAACCGCGCCCCTGCACCGTGTACTCGTCGGCCAGCGCCCGCAGCGCATCGGCGACGGCCCGCTTCGGGCGCTGCAGGATCTTGGCCAGGTGCTCCTCGGTGGCGGGCTCGTCGACGACCATCAGCACGGCTTCGAGGGCGGGCCTGAGCTCAAGCGCCGCGACTTCGCTCTCGGCCCCGGTCTCCACACTCATCCCGCACGCTCCTTGTCGCTGACGTCGTCGGTGTCGTCGGTGTCGTCGGTCACGGGCTCGGGAGCCCGGTCGAACTCATCGGTCACCACGGGCTCCGGGCCGCCCTCGTCCCCGGTCCAGCGCACCCGCAGCTCCCCGAGGGCGGTCTCCTGGTCGAGGGCGACGGCCTTCTCCCGGTACAGCTCGAGCAGCGCCAGGAACCGGGCCACGACGGTGAGGGTGTCGTCGGTGTCCGCCACCAGGTCCCGGAAACTGGCCTCGCCCACCTCGCGCAGCCTGGCCACGACGAGCCCGGCCTGCTCCTGGACGCTCACCAGCGGGGCGTGGATGTGATCGACGTACACCTGCGGCTTGGGCCTGGGCTGCATCGCCTTCACGGCGAGCTTGGCGAACCCCTCGGCCCCGATGCTGATGACGACGTCGGGCAGCAGCTCGGCATGGTGCGGCTCGAGCCCGACGGTCCTCGGCCGGCGCCGCGCCTCGTCCTCCATCCGCCGGCTGAAGATGTCGGCGATCTGCTTGTACGCGCGGTACTGCAGCAGCCGCGCGAACAGCAGGTCCCGCGCTTCGAGGAGCGCCAGATCGCCCTCGTCCTCCACCTCGGCGGCGGGCAGCAGCCGCGCGGCCTTCAGATCGAGCAGGGTCGCGGCGACGACGAGGAACTCGGTCGTCTGGTCCAGGTCCCAGTCGGGCCCCATGGCGCGGATGTGCGCCATGAACTCATCGGTGACCTTCGACAGCGCGACCTCGGTGACGTCGAGCTTGTGCTTCGAGATCAGCTGCAGCAGCAGGTCGAAGGGCCCCTCGAAGTTCGCGAGCCGCACCTTGAAGCGACCGTCGTCGACTTCCTCGGGCGCCGGGTCGGCCGCCTCGGGCGCGGGGTCGCCGTCACCGTCAGGCGCCACGACCGACTCGGCAGCGCTCTGCGACTCCGCGGGGCTCTCCGGCTCGTCCGGCGAGGACAACGCCCCACGCCCCAGCGCACGCCGACGCGCACCCCGGTCAGGCGTGAGGGAGGCGGAATCGTTCACAGGCACAATGCCGGAGGCTACCGCCCGCGCAGCCTGCGTACGAGAATGCTCGCGTCGCCGCGCGACTCCAGGTCGGCGAGGACCACGGCGACGGCCTCGCGCACGATGCGGCCCCGGTCGACGGCGAGCCCGTGCTCCCCGCGCAGCACCAGACGCGCGTGCTCGAGGTCCATCAGCTCCTCGGCGGAGACGTACACGGTGATCTTCTCGTCGTGCCGCTCACGGCCGCTGGGCCGGCGATTGGCCGCACGGGACCGACGCCGCGCCGCGGCCGTGCCACGACCGTTGCCAGAACCTTCCTGCGCGCCGTTCGAAGAGCGCTTGCCGGTCTCCGCCCCGGCGCCGCGACTGCGCGAGCCGGCGTCCGACTCGGCCTCGGAAGCGGTGTGTTCACCAGAGGCGGCGGACCCGGAGTCCGCGTCACCGTCCTCGGCGGCGGGCGCCGCGGCGGCCGCCTCGTCGCTCTCCCCGGCAGGGCCCGGTACCCGCGCCTCGCCGTTCGCCGGGCGCCTCGGCGAGGACGCCTGCAGTGCCATTCCCCCGGTCGTACGGAACAGTTCGTCGGCCCCCGGCAGACTCACTCGGCGTGACACCGGGCGAGCACCTCCCTGGCGAGCTGGCGATAGGCGGCGGCACCGACGGAGTTCGAGGCGTACGTGGTGATCGGCTCACCGGCGACGGTGGTCTCCGGGAAGCGCACGGTCCGGCCGATCACGGTGTGGTAGACGTGATCGTCGAACGCCTCGACCACCCGGGCGAGCACCTCGCGGCTGTGCACCGTGCGCGAGTCGTACATCGTCGCGAGGATGCCGTCGAGCTCCAGGTCGGGGTTGAGCCGCTCCTGGACCTTCTCGATGGTCTCGGTCAGCAGGGCGACACCGCGCAGCGCGAAGAACTCGCACTCCAGCGGGACGATGACCTTGTGAGCGGCCGTCAGCGCGTTCACGGTCAGCAGGCCGAGCGAGGGCTGGCAGTCGATCACGATGTAGTCGTAGTCGGCCATCAGCGGCTTCAACGCCCGCTGCAGCGTGGACTCTCGGGCCACCTCGCTCACCAACTGCACTTCGGCAGCCGACAAGTCGATGTTGCTGGGGAGCAGGTCCATGTTCGGGACGGCGGTCTTCAGCAGGACCTCGTCCGCGGACATCCCCCGCTCCATGAGCAGGTTGTAGACCGTCAGGTCGAGTTCCATCGGGTTCACGCCGAGCCCGACCGACAGGGCACCCTGCGGGTCGAAGTCGACGAGCAGGACCCGGCGGCCGTATTCGGCAAGTGCGGCGCCCAGGTTGATGGTCGACGTCGTCTTGCCCACGCCGCCCTTCTGGTTGCACATCGCGATGATCTTCGCGGGGCCGTGGTCGGTCAGCGGTCCTGGAATCGGGAAGTACGGCAGCGGACGCCCGGTGGGGCCGACGCGCTCACGGCGCTGGCGTGCAGCGTCCGGGGCGAGCGTGGCCGCGTATTCGGGGTCGGGCTCGTATTCGGCGTCGGGGTCGTAGAAGTGCCCCTCGGGGGACAGTTCGTCGTAGTCGGCGAAGTGGCTTCGTGTGTCGCCGCTTCGGTCGCCGGCCATGGCGTTCACGTGATGGCCATCCATGCTCTGGTGTGCTGTCTGCGTCGGCGTCTGCTGGGGGCTGCCCGGGTAACTGCTCTGCTGGGCCGCGAAGGTACGCACAGCGACGGAGCCGACAGCCTGAAGCCCCGCGGGAACCTGTCCGCCTGGCTGGCCACCTCCGGGAGTAAATGTCGACTCATTCACAAGTCGTCTTACCTCCTTGGATGTGACCAGGAACATTTATCGATAGGTCAGCGTGGCACCATGCCGACGGTTGGCGACTCTATGGCGTGTCACCACTCCGCAGCAACACAATCCGCCGGACCCGGCACGATGTGTCGGCACTTCAGCGACAACCGAACACCCTCATGTCAAGGGCGTGCGACGGTTCTTCGGTGTGTTTCACGGCTGCGCGAATCGGTTAAAGGGTTACGTTCAAGGCGAGTTGAGCATGTCCGTACCCATGCCGCTTCCCTACACGTACGGCCGGACCCCTCACAAGGTCCGGCCGTTGGCGTGAGATTGACGACTCTCGTTGACGAGGTCGGTCGGAAAGTCAGCCGAGCAGGGTCTCGAGCTCCAGGTGCTCGAGGCCGTGCGCCTCGGCGACCTCCTTGTAAACGACCTTGCCGTCATGGGTGTTGAGGCCCAGGGCGAGCGCGGGGTCACGGCGCAGCGCCTCGACCCAGCCGCGGTTGGCCAGCTCCACGATGTACGGCAGCGTCGCGTTCGTCAGCGCGTACGTCGACGTGTTGGGCACGGCGCCCGGCATGTTGGCGACGCAGTAGAAGACCGAGTTGTGGACCGGGAAGGTCGGCTCGGCGTGCGTCGTCGGGTGCGAGTCCTCGAAGCAGCCGCCCTGGTCGATCGCGATGTCGACAAGGACACTTCCCGGCTTCATCCGCGAGACGAGCTCGTTGGTGACGAGCTTGGGGGCCTTGGCGCCCGGGATGAGGACGGCACCGACGACGAGGTCGGCGTCGAGGCAGGCCTTCTCGAGCTCGAAGGCGTTGGAGACGACGGTCTGGATCTTCGTGCCGAAGATCTTGTCGGCTTCCTTGAGCTTGTTGATGTCCTTGTCGAGCAGGGTCACGTGGAAGCCCATGCCGATGGCGATCTGCGCGGCGTTCCAGCCGGAGACACCGCCGCCGATGACGACGGCCTTGCCGGCGGCGACACCGGGGACACCGCCGGGCAGCACGCCGCGGCCGCCGTTGGCGGCCATCAGGTGGTAGGCGCCGACCTGCGGGGCGAGGCGGCCCGCGACCTCGGACATCGGGGCGAGCAGCGGCAGTTGACGGTTCGCGGTCTCGACCGTCTCGTACGCGATCGCGGTCGTGCCCGACTCCAGGAGCGCGTCGGTGCACTCCTTGGACGCGGCCAGGTGCAGGTACGTGAAGAGCGTCTGGTCCTTGCGGAGGCGGTGGTACTCCTCGGCGATCGGCTCCTTGACCTTCAGGAGCAGGTCGGCCGTGGCCCAGACCTCGTCGGCGGTGCCGAGGATCTGCGCGCCCGCCGAGACGTACTCGGCGTCCGTGATCGAGGAACCCACACCGGCGTCCCGCTCGATGAAGACCTGGTGGCCGTGGCGCACCAGCTCGTGCACACCGGCGGGGGTGATGGCCACCCGGAACTCGTTGTTCTTGACCTCGCGGGGGATGCCGACCTTCATCGTCGATCACGGTCCTTGGCTCAGGGGATATCTCGGGCAATGCACTGCATACCAGTGCGCCGAAGGACACACCGGGAGACACCACGGAAGTACGCGGCGGAGCCAGTCTAATGAAGGTTGTCGAGCTGTCTAGCCTTTCGATGCATCAATCTTTCGCGGATGCACTACGGATTTCGCAGGTGTTAGCGGCTCGTTCCGAAGGGTTTGCTTCCGCTGCCCCGTCTGCGGGGCCACCAGGCATCTCCTCCCCCAGCATGCGCTCGGCGGCACCCCGGTGCAGCTTGGCCGCGGCGGGGTCGCCGAGCCGCTCCAGCGTGTCCGCGAGCCGCAGCTGGAGCGCCGCCTGCAGGCGTACGTCCTTGGCCTGGCGCGCCCACTCGACGGCCTCCTGGCAGGTGTACAGCGACTCGTCGGGCCGCCCCGCGTACTCCTGCACCCGGGCCAGTTCGCTCAGGGCCCGCGCCTGGGCGGCCACGTCGCCCTCCTTGCGGTACCCGGCGACGGCCGAGCGCCAGCCGCGCAGCGCCTCGCCGTAGCGCCCCGCGTACGTGTGGACCGCGGCGATGCGTCCGTGCAGGCGCGCGGCGTCGGCCCGCTCGCTCCGGGTGAGGCGCTGGGCGAGGGCGCGGCCGTACCAGTCGGCGGCCCGCTGCCAGTCCCCCAGCTCCTGGTAGGCGCCGCCTACGGATTCCATCGCGCGGCCCGTCGCGTACGGGTCCTGCGCGACCCGCCCGGCGTCGAGCGCGGCCCGGTAGCGGGCGAGGGCCTCCTGCGTACGACCGGTCTGGGCATCCAGATCGGCGAGGTTGAGCAGCGCGGCCGCCTTCTCCCTCGGCAGGTTCCGCCGCTCGGCCACGTCGAGCACGAGCCGGTGGATCCCGTACAGCTCGGGAGCGGCGGCCTCGGTCCCCCGGTGCGCCACCATCGCCCGCACGAGAGCGGCCATGAGCCGCCGCGCCAGGGTGTCCAACTCCCCGTCCGCCACGGCCAGTCGGGCCGACGCGAGCAGCGCGGGCTGCCGTACGCGCAGCCACTCCGCGCCCGCTTCCGGGTCGGCGAACCGCAGGGCGCTGGGCAGCCCCGCGAGCTTCTTGCGGGCCGGGGAGCCGTCGGGCTCGGTGACGGCGCGGCAGGAGGTGAGCAGCCGCACGGTCCGCTCCAGCATCCGGGCGCGGGCCAGCTGCACCTCGGCGGGCCGGTCCAGGGTCTCGGTGAGTCCGCGCAGCAGCGGCACCAGGCAGCCGGGCACCTCGTACTGGGGCAGCTCCGAGTCGACGGCCCGGACGAGGCCGAGCGTCACGAAGTCGTCCAGGGTCGTGCGGGCGGCGGACACCGAGCAGCCGGCGAGCGCGGACGCGGTGTGCGGGTCGACGCAGCCCTCGGGGGCGAGCGACAGGTATCGCAGTATCCGGGCGGCGGGCCCGGGCAGGGACGCGTAGGAGTGCCGGAACACCCGGGCGAGGGCGGGCCCGTCGCCGTCGAGCGCGTGCAACTGCTTGGCCAGGTCGGCCACGGACTCCTTCGGGCGTACGGCGAGCCAGCCGCCGGCGATCTCCAGGGTGGCGGGCTCGGCGCCGCACAGCTCGACCAGGGACTCGGCGGAGCGCGGGTCGCAGGTGACCCGGACGGACCCGGTGTGCCGGGTCAGCAGTTCGAGCGCGGACTTGGTGTCGAGCCCGCCGAGCGTGCACGGCCGTACGTCGGGGATGCCGGTCAGCGGCCCTTCGGCGACGGCCACGACGAGGCAGTCCGGGGAGTCCGGGAGCAGCGGGTCGACCTGCTCGGCGTCACCGGCGTCGTCGAGGAGCAGCACGACGCGGCGCACGGAGAGCCCCTCGCGCAGCCGCTCCGTGAGGTCGTCGGCGCTCTCGCCGGGCGGCGCGGGCAGCTCCAGCGCGTTCAGCAGGTCACGGGCGACGCGCTCGGTCGGCACGGGGGTGCCGTCCGGGGCGGTCAGCCGGGTGCGCAACACGCCGTCCGGGTACGCGTCGGCGACCTGGCGCAGCAGTTCCTCGGCGAGGGCGGTGCGGCCGGTGCCGGGGCGTCCCGCGATCAGCAGGACCCGGGCGCGCGGCGCCTTCCGCCCCGACAGGGTGTCGAGTCCGGCCCGCTCGATGTCGGACCTGAGCTCCTTCAACTCCCGCCTGCGCCCCAGGAACTGAGGCTCCGTCACGTCTTGCCCGCGGCGGGTTCGACGCCGCTTGCGGGACGGATCCGAGGACGCCTCGACCGCCGTTACGCCGTCCGACTCGACCGCCTGCTCCGTCACGGGCCACGCTCCGTCCACCGATCCCCTCCGGGGGTCGGCAGGGGCGATTCCGAGCCTAGTTCAGGGGGTGAGCCTCTCCTTGGCGAGCGGCGCCGCCGAATCCCCCGATCGGATCAGCGGATGGTCGGACTGGCGCCGTGTCGACGGGTGCGGGTACGTCGATGGAGGCGAGCGGCGCAGCCGCAAGCCTTCAGGCGCGCGGGGAACTGCGCGACCAGCCACGACGAAAGCCGCACCCGCCAACCGAACCGGCACAGCTACGGCGACTAGGCCTCGAACGGCCTCGCGGGCCACTCCGCCTCCGCGGGACGCAGGGCCTCGACCCCGTCACCCGCCAGAGCCGCGCTCAGCGAAAGCACCCCCACCACAAGGCAGTTGTTGTGCAGCTCACCCCCGAGCACCCCCCGAACCAGCTCGGCCAGAGGCACCCGCGCGAACTCCATGTCCGCCTCCTCGTCCTCCACCTCGAACCGCTCCCCCTCCGCCTCGGAGAGATCACGGGCCAGGAAGATCCGTACGGCCTCGGAGCAGCCGCCCGGCGTCGTGTACACGTCGGTGAGGACGCGCCAGTCCTCGGCCTTGACGTGCGCCTCCTCGTACAGCTCGCGCTGCGCCGCGTGCAGCGGGTTCTCGCCGGGGACGTCGAGGAGTCCGGCCGGGATCTCCCACAGCTTCATGCCGACGGGGTGGCGGTACTGCTTCAGGATCAGCACCCGGCCCTGGTCGTCCAGGGCGAGCACGGCCACCGAGCCGGGGTGGACCTGGTAGTCGCGCCGGGCGACCGATCCGTCGGGCATGACCACGTCGTCCGTACGCACCGAGGTCTTGTTCCCGACGAACGGGGTCGCGGTCGCCCGGACCTCCCACTGCTCGGCGGTGTCCAGAATCGTCGTCATGCCGGAACGTCCTCCCACGTACGCACAAGAAAACCGGGGCACGTGCCTCAAAAGGCACGCACCCCGGTTACCGTACATCGCCTGTGTTACAGGCCCCTGAGAGCCCTTACTTGGCCTTCTTGGCCCCCGCGGCGGCGGCCACCTTGCGCTCGACGGCGGCCTTCACCAGACCGGCGAACAGCGGGTGCGGGCGCGTCGGGCGCGAGCGCAGCTCCGGGTGCGCCTGGGTGGCGACCAGGTAGGGGTGGATCTCGCGCGGGTACTCGACGTACTCGACGAGCTTGCCGTCCGGGGAGAGGCCGGAGAACTGCAGTCCGGCCTTCTTCTCGAGCTCGGCGCGGTAGGCGTTGTTCACCTCGTAGCGGTGGCGGTGGCGCTCCTCGACGTACTCCTTGCCGTCGTACACCTCGCGCACGATGGAGCCCTCGGCGAGCTTGGCCGGGTACATGCCGAGCCGCATGGTGCCGCCCATGTCGCCCTCACCGGCGACGATGTCGAGCTGCTCGGCCATGGTGGAGATGACCGGGTGGGCGGTGGCGGCGTCGAACTCGGTCGAGTTCGCGTCGGGGATGTCGGCCAGGTTCCGGGCCGCCTCGATCACGGTGCACTGCAGGCCGAGGCAGAGGCCGAGCAGCGGGATCTTGTTCTCGCGGGCGAACTGGATCGCGCCGACCTTGCCGGACACACCGCGGTCGCCGAAGCCGCCGGGGATGCAGATCGCGTCCACGTCACCGAGCTGCTTCTTGGCGCCGGCCGGGGTCTTGCAGTCGTCGGAGGTGACCCACTTGATCTTGACGCGGGCCTTGTTGGCGAAGCCGCCGGCGCGCAGCGCCTCGGTCACCGAGAGGTAGGCGTCGGGCAGGTCGATGTACTTGCCGACCAGGGCCATGACGATCTCGTGGTCGGGGTTGTGGACGCGGTCGAGCAGGTCGTCCCAGGTCGTCCAGTCCACGTCGCGGAACGGCAGGTCCAGCTTGCGGACGACGTACGCGTCCAGGCCCTCGCCGTGCACGGTCTTCGGGATGTCGTAGATCGAGCGGGCGTCGGGGCACGCGACCACGGCGTCCTCGTCGACGTCGCACATCAGCGAGATCTTGCGCTTGATGGCGGTCGGGACCTCGCGGTCGCAGCGCAGCACGATGGCGTCCGGCTGGATACCGATGTTGCGCAGGGCGGCCACGGAGTGCTGGGTGGGCTTGGTCTTCAGCTCGCCGGAGGGGCCGATGTAGGGCAGCAGCGAGATGTGGACCACGAACACGTTGTCCCGGCCGACCTCGTGGCGGACCTGGCGGACGGTCTCCAGGAACGGCAGCGACTCGATGTCGCCGACCGTGCCGCCGACCTCGGTGATGACGACGTCGACCTCGTCCGTCGCCATGCGGCGGATGCGGTGCTTGATCTCGTTCGTGATGTGCGGGATGACCTGGACGGTGTCGCCGAGGTATTCGCCGCGCCGCTCCTTGGCGATGACCTGCGAGTAGACCTGGCCTGTAGTGACGTTCGCACTGCCGTCCAAGTCACGGTCGAGGAAGCGCTCGTAGTGTCCGATGTCCAGGTCGGTCTCAGCGCCGTCGTTCGTGACGAACACCTCACCGTGCTGGAAGGGGTTCATCGTGCCCGGGTCGACGTTCAGGTACGGATCGAGCTTCTGCATGACGACCCGGAGGCCCCGCGCCTTGAGCAGCATGCCGAGGCTGGAGGCGGTCAGCCCCTTGCCGAGAGAGGAGGCGACACCCCCGGTGACGAAGATGTGCTTGGTCGTCGAAGATTTCGGCTGCATGGCCAAGAGGGGGCTCCCGTGGTCGCGGTCTGGGGTGCGTGCCGGCGATCCGTCCCGTTTTGCGGGAGGCGCCGTCGCTGCGGTTCGGGGGTTCTATGACCACCGGCTCACGGGCTACCAGGGTATCAGCGACGGGACGAGGCTGCTTCCGGCCACGCTCCGCGCATGCGCCGCCACAGGCGCACGACCTGGTCACCCGACGCTCACCCGTTCGGCCCAGACGCGTTGCCGCGAGCGGCACGCGGATCACTTGGGTGCGTCGTATCCTGCTCGGACACTCGGCTGGCGAGTCACGCAGGACAACGGCACCACAACGGCAACACCCCTGTCCGTTCCCGACCGTTCACCGGATCACGAAGCCCGATCGCCGGTGGCTGCGCCGGAACAACCGGCTCGTCAGTTCGTTTGACAACGACGTATCAGCATGACGAATCTCGACGATCCGTTGACTCCCCCATTGACCGTTGACTTGACCGTTGACCCCACTTGACCGTTGGCCCCCGTTCTTCCGGGGGCGCACGTGGCCGTTCGACTGGAGATGCACGTGGCCGGGCGCATCGAGGATTACGCACTCATCGGAGACATGCAGACCGCAGCCCTGGTCTGCCGGGACGGCACAGTCGACTGGCTGTGCCTGCCCCGCTTCGACTCGCACGCCATTTTCGCCGGGCTGCTCGGCACCGAGGACCACGGCTTCTGGCGCCTGGGCCCCGCGCACGCGGCGGACGCGCAGCCACCCAGCGCGACGCGGCGCACGTACCGCGGTGACTCGCTGATCCTCGACTCCGAGTGGGACACCCCGCGCGGCACGGTCCGGATCACGGACTACATGCCGCCGCGTGACGGTGCGCCCCAGCTGACCCGGGTCGTGGAGGGCATCAGCGGGCGGGTGCCGATGCGTTCGGCGCTGCGCATGCGGTTCTCGTACGGGCGGATCACCCCCTGGGTGCACAAGGCGGACGGACGTACGGTCGCGGTGGCCGGGCCCGACTCCGTGTGGCTGGACGCGGACACGGAGACGTACGGCAAGGACCTGACGACGTACGCCGACTTCACCGTGGCGCCCGGCGACAAGATCACCTTCACGATCACCTGGCAGCCCTCGCACCACGAGCCGCCGCCGCTGCCGGACCCGCAGGGTTCGCTGGAGGCGACCGAGGAGTTCTGGCGCGACTGGGTCGAGCAGTGCACGTACCACGGGCCCTACCGCGAGTCCGTGGTGCGCTCGCTGATCACGCTGAAGGCGCTGACGTACGCGCCGACCGGCGGCATCGTCGCCGCGCCCACCACCTCGCTGCCGGAGGAGATCGGCGGCGTACGGAACTGGGACTACCGGTACACGTGGCTGCGGGACGCGGCCATCACCCTGTCGTCGCTGCTGCGCACGGGCTACCGCGAGGAGGCCCGCGCCTGGCGCGAGTGGCTGCTGCGGGCCGTGGCGGGCGACCCGGAGAACCTGCAGATCATGTACGGGATCGCGGGCGAGCGGGAGTTGGGCGAGGCGGAGCTCGACTGGCTTCCCGGGTACGAGAATTCGGCGCCGGTCCGCGTCGGGAACGGGGCGGCGCACCAGCTGCAGCTCGACGTGTACGGCGAGGTCACCGAGGCCCTGCACCTCGCGCACATGACGGGCCTGACCCGCAACGACTACGCCTCGCTGCTCCAGTTGAAGCTCATCCGCTACCTCGAGGGGCACTGGGACGAGCCCGACGAGGGCATCTGGGAGGTGCGCGGGCCGCGGCGGCACTTCGTGCACTCGAAGGTGATGGCATGGGTGGCCGTCGACCGCACCATCAAGCTCATCGAGTCCGGTGACGCGGACGGTCCGCTGGAGAAGTGGCGCGATCTGCGCGACGACATCCACCGGGACGTCTGCGAGAAGGGCTACGACAAGGAGCGCAACACCTTCACGCAGTCGTACGGCAGCAAGGAGCTGGACGCCTCCCTGCTGTTGATCCCGCAGATGGGCTTCCTGCCGCCCGACGACAAGCGCGTCATCGGGACGATCGAGGCGATCCAGCGGGAGCTGTCGACGCCGGACGGGTTCATCCTGCGCTACCCGACCGACGGCGACAACGCGGGCGTCGACGGGCTCCCCGGTGACGAGGGGGCGTTCCTCGCCTGTTCGTTCTGGATGGCCGACGACCTCGCGATGATCGGCCGGGTCGACGAGGCCCGCAAGCTCTTCGAGAAGCTGCTCGACCTCCGCAACGACCTGGGGCTGCTCGCCGAGGAGTGGGACCCGCGCCTGAAGCGGCAGGTCGGCAACTTCCCGCAGGCCTTCAGCCACGTGCCGCTGATCGACACGGCACTGCGGCTGACGGCGAGCGGGGCGTACGGCGGTTAGCTCAGCGCCGGCTCCCGTGGTTCGGAGCGTTCGGCCGCATCCTCCAGGACGATGCGGCCGATCACCTCGTAGCGCTCCGGGCGGCGGGACTTGAGGTAGTACCCGAGGCCGAGGCCGCCGAAGAAGACGACTCCCACGATCCACGGGATCGCCTTGAAGAAGAGGGAACCGGCGGCCGTACCGGCCGCCGTGTCCATGTTCAGGACCAGGAGCACGACCACCACGATCATGCCGATGCCGCCGAGGAGCGGGGCCACCAGGGTCCTGAACCAGTGCCGGTCCTCCGGGTGGTGGTGGCGGAAGTAGCCGATCACGGCGAACGAGCACAGCGTCTGGACGATGAGGATCGCCATCGTGCCCAGGATCGCGAGCAGCGTGTACAGGTGGACGTACGGGTCCTGGCCGGTGAGCCAGAAGGCCGCCACGATGGCGACGGCGATCACCGACTGGACGAACGAGGCGATGTACGGGGAGCCGTGCACGCGGTGCGTGCGGCCGAGCGCCGGGTGGAGGAAGCCCTCGCGGCCGATCGCGTACAGGTAGCGGGACGCGCACTGGTGGAAGGCCATGCCGCAGGCGAACGACCCGGTGATCAGCAGCCATTGGAACGCGTCGACCGCCCACGCCCCGATGAAGGAGTGCGCCGGGTCGAAGAAGAGGTCGAGCGGGCTGGTGCCCGAGGAGACCTTGACGGAGCCCTCGAGGCCGTTGCCCGCGATCGTCATCCAGGAGACGTAGATGTAGAAGAGGCCGACGCCGACCACCGAGATCAGGGTGGCCTTCGGGATGACGCGCTTGGGGTCGCGGGACTCCTCGCCGTACATCGCCGTCGACTCGAAGCCGACCCAGGACCAGAACGCGAAGAAGAGGCCGAGGCCCGCCGACGTACCGGTGAAGGCGTTCTTGGGGTTGACCGGTTCGAGCGGGATGCCGTCGGGGCCGCCGCCGTGGACGAGGACCGCCGTCGCCACCGCGAAGAGGACCGCGATCTCGGCGATCAGCATCACGCCGAGCGCCTTCGCGGTGAGGTTGATGTCGAAGTAGGAGAGGGCCGCCGTGACCGCGAGCATCGCCGCCGCGTAGACGATCCACGGGACGTCCCGGCCGAGTTGGTCGTGGACCGTGGTCTTCGCGAAGTACGCGAAGACGCCGACGATCGACGCCTCGAACACGACGTACGCGAGGACGGCGAGCATCCCCGACGCCATGCCGGCGATGCGGCCGAGGCCGTGCGAGATGTAGCCGTAGAAGGCGCCGGCCGCCGTGATGCGCTTGGCCATGGCGACGTAGCCGACGGAGAACACCGTCAGGACGAGCGTGGCGAAGAGGTAGCCGGCGGGGGCTCCCGTGCCGTTGCCGAAGCCGACGGCGATGGGCAGGTTGCCGGTCATCGCGGTGATGGGGGCGGCCGTGGCGACGGCCATGAAGACCACCCCGACGAGCCCCACCGAGTTCGCCTTCAGGCGCTGGACCGGGGGTGCGCCGGGGGTCGTGCCGTGTGCGCCGTTCTCCACTGTCTCTGGCATTTCCGTCCCTCTCTGGGGGCAGCTGCTGCGAAATCCGTAGATCGATTGGGGGTACGCGTACGAATGCGTCAGTGTGGCGGGGAAGTGACGTACGCCACAACAGACAGCAGGTCGCGCAATTTCCGCCACGGGACGACGAGTTGTCGCGGAATCCGGCCGGGTGATCACTCCCGTAACGGACCGGAGATGTTCCCGGAACCCGCACGCAGGTACCGTCCGCTGCATGGACAGCACCTCCCCCGACTTCTCCTCCCCCGGCGGCATCACCGTGCAGCGCGCCCTGGAGCTTCCGGGGCTGCGCAGCGGGCTGCCGGAGGTGGTGGCCGGCGGGGAGCGGCTGCAGCGGACGGTGCGCTGGGTGCATGCGGGCGAGGTGCCCAACATCGCGTCGCTGCTCAAGGGTGGCGAGCTGCTGCTGACCACGGGGTTCGGCCTCGGGACGCGGCCCGCCGAGCAGCGCGCGTTCGTGCGCAAGCTGGCCGAGCGGGGCATCGCGGCGCTGGTGATCGAGCTGGGGCAGCGGTTCGCGCGGCTGCCCGCGGCGCTGGTGGAGACGGCGCGGGCGGCGGGTCTTCCGCTGGTGCAGCTGCACCGCGAGGTGCCGTTCGTGACGGTCACCGAGGAGATCCACACCGAGATCGTCAACGGGCACTACGCGCTGCTGCAGCGGGCCGAGGAAGTGCACCGCCGGTGCACGAACGCCCTGCTCGGTGGCGGTGGCGTGCCTCAAGTCCTGCGCATCCTGGCCGAGTTCAGCAACAACCCGGTGTTCCTGGAGACCGCCGACGGGCAGCTGCTGTACGCGGCCGGGGTCGACTCCGAGGTCGCCGACCCCCTGCAGGTGTGGGAGGGGATGCGCGGTACGCACCAGGACGAACCGCCGGGCGGGGCCGTGCTGGTGGACGTGCCGGGCGGTGGCCCCGGGGCCGGGTCCGTGCGGGCGCGGCTCGTGCTGCTCCCGGTGTCGGCGCCGCTCGCACCCGTGCACCGGATCGCGGCCGAGCGGGCCGCCGGGTCGCTCGCGGTGGTGCTGATGCAGGCCCGGCAGGAGGAGGAGCTGGCGGCACGCGGACGCGGCGACTTCCTCACCGATCTCGCCGAGGGCCGGATCACCCCCGAGGACGCCCCGGCGCAGGCCCGCGTCCTGGGCTTCAAGCCGACCGGCCAGGGCCCGCTGCTGCCCGTGGTGATGCGGCTGCCCGAGGCCTCGATGGGGCCTTCGCCGGGTGGCGGCTGGGCGGTCCTCGCGCGGGCCGTCTCCGAGGAGCTGGCCTCGGTCGGCGTGCCGGTCCTGCTGGGCGTCCGGCCCGTCGAGGGGCGGGTGCCGCTGCTGCTCGGCCTGCGCTCGGAGTCGGAGCGCACGGCGGTCGCGGAGCGGGTCGCGGCGGCACTGCGGGCCGGCGTGGAGCGGGCCGGGATGCAGCGGGCGGGCACCCAGGCGCCGGTCGTGGTGGTCGGCGGTGCGGGCGGCTGGGCGGCGGCGGCCGCGGGCCTGCGGCACGCGGCGGAGACGGCGACGGCGGCGCAGGGCCTGGACGACCGGCCCTGGTACGACGCGCGGCGCCTGGACATCGATCTGCTGCTGTGGCGGCTTCGGGACCATCCGGACCTCTCGGCGTTCGTGGAGCGCGCGATCGGTCCGCTGCGGGAGCACGACAAGAGGTCGAAGCCGCCGCTGCTGCCCACGCTGCAGACGTATCTGGCGCACGCGGGCCGCAAGGCGGAGACGGCGCGCGAGCTGCATCTGAACCGGCAGACCCTCTACAACCGCCTTGCGCGCATAGGGGAGTTGCTCGGCACGGACCTCGACGACCCGCAGACGGTGCTCGCGCTGAGCCTGGCGCTGCGGGCCCGCCGGCACGTGCCGTAGGGCCTGTCAGTACCGGGCTCTCAGAACCCGCCGGCCAACTCGTCGTAGACGCTGAGCACTTGGGTGATCGTGGCGTCCTCGGTCGGCCAGGACGCGGCCTGCGCGGCGCCCCGCTCCATGAGTTCGGCGCGGCGGTCTGCGTCGGACAGCAGCCGCTCGACGGCCCGGGCCAGCGCAGGGGCATCCCCGTAGGGCACCAACTCGGCGCCTTCTCCTACGAGTTCGGGGATGCCGCCGACATCGGTCGCCACCAGCGGGACCCGGGCGTGCAGCGCCTCCTGCGCGAGCAGCGAGCGGGACTCCCAGCTGCTGGGCAGCACCGCGAGGTCGGCGGCGCCGAGCAGTTCGGCGACGTCAGCGCGCCGGCCGAGCAGCCGCACGGGCAGCCCCTCGCTCTCGATGCGCCTTTGGAGTCCGGCCCGCTCGGGTCCCTCCCCCGCGATGACGAGCAGCGGGGCCGGGTCGAGGGCGAGCCATGCGTGGGCGGCGTCGAGCAGTACGTCGTAGCCGCGGTGCCGCTCCAGGCTGCCGACGGCCATCAGCAACGGCCGGTCCACGGCGCCGAGTTCGGCCCTGGTCTTGAGGCGGGCGCGCTCGGCGTCGTCCGCGCTGCCGGCGGGAGCGCGCGGCGGCGGGAAGGAGACCGCGGCGAGCCGCGCGTCGCGTGCGCCCCGCGCCCTGGCCCGGTCGACCAGGTCGGACGAGGTGCCGAGGACCACGGACGCGGCCCGGGCGACGCGCCGCTCCAGCATCCGCAGCAGATGGGCGCGGGCGCCTTCCGCGTAGGACCGGGTGTGCCAGGTGACGACGAGGGGGACGCTGCGGCCGCTGAGCGCGAGGGAGGCGCGCAGCGCGGCGTGCAGTCCGTGCGCGTGCACGAGGTCGGCGTCGGCGCAGGCCACGCGGAGCGCGGCGAGGGACGCGGGGTCGCTGCTGCGGGGCACCGCGAGGTGGTGGGCGCCGACGCCCCCGAACCCGTACGCGCGCTCGGCCTCGGACGGCGCGCACACCGTCACGCGCACCCCGCGGGCCACCAACCCGGCCGCGAGCGACCGGACATGGGCACTGCTGCCCGCACTGCCGCCGCCCAGCACCTGCACGGTGCGCAACGGCGACTGGCCGTGTGCCGAGTGGCTGCTCACGTGACTCACGCGGCGGGGCTCCTGGTCGATAGAGGACAGTCGGTGGCGGACAGTCGACAGAGGACTGAGGTCCGTAGGTATACGGAGGGTGCAGGTCTGGGGTACGTACATGCCGCCGGGGCCAAGGATGCCAGCCCGTACGGGCGTTCCGGCACCGGCCACGGTCCCGCACCGCACGGCCACGGGCAACACGGCGCACGGGATCACTCACACGGGTGAAGTGGGCTCACTTGCCGTGCCCTTGGCGAGCGCACTGACCCGGTCCCCGTACGCGGCCGCCGCGACGAGCCCCGCGGCGTGCGCCACCAGGCCCGCTCGCCCGTTGCCCGCGACGATCGCGACGCCGAGCGCGGCCCCGAGGGCGTGCGCCCCGGCGTCGCCGAGCATGCCGCGTTCGGCGAGGTCGTCCGGGAGCACGGCCGCGGCGGCGCCCATCGGCGCGGCGGCGAGCGGGCCGCGCACCAGTCCGGGCGCACCCAGGGCGAGGGCGAGTTGGGCGGCGCGCCCGGGGCGTACGTCCACGAGGTTGACGAGGTGCGCCGTGCCCGCGACGACGACGCCCGCGAGCACCTTGTCGGCCGAGCGTTCCTTGAGCAGGGCTCCGGCGACGAGCCCGGCCGCCGAGATGCCGAACAACTTGACGGCGCCGCTGGTGAGTTCGCCGTGCCGCAGCGCCCCGAGGTGCGCCCGGAAGCCGCGCCGCGGATCGCCCGCCCCGGCCACGTCGTCGTACGCGCCACAGGCTCCGGCCGCGAGCGTGGCGACGAGGGCGGCGGCGCGGGTGCCCGGCTGTGCGGCGAGGGCGCCCGCCGCGACGCCTGCCGCGACGGCGGGACCGGCACACAGGTCGACGGTGCGCCCCGCGTGGTTCGCCCGCTCCCACCGGCCCGCGCCGCCCGGCTTCGTACGGCGGAGGGCGGCGCACGCGGTGCGCGTGACGCCTGCGGCGAGGGCGGCGGAGCGGAGGGTGCGGCTGACGTCGATCATGCCGTCACCCTGGAACGGCCGGGAGTTACGCATCGGCGCGCGCCGCCGCCAACAGCTCCTCCGCGTGCGCGCGGGCCGTCTCGGAGTCCTCCTGGCCCGCGAGCATCCGCGACAACTCCCGTACGCGGTCCTCGCCTTCGAGGACGGTCACGCCGGAGCGCGTCACGGAGCCGTCGTTCGTCTTCTCGACGAGCAGCTGCCGGTCGGCGAACGCCGCGACCTGCGGGAGGTGCGTGACGACCACGACCTGCGCGGACTTGGCGAGCTTGGCGAGGCGGCGGCCGATCTCGACGGCGGCCTTGCCGCCGACGCCGGCGTCGACCTCGTCGAAGAGGTACGTGGGCACGGGGTCGGTGCCCGCGAAGACGACCTCGACGGCGAGCATCACGCGGGACAGTTCACCGCCGGAGGCGCCCTTGGCGATGGGGCGGGGCAGGGCCCCGGGGTGCGGGGCGAGCAGCAGCTCGACCTCGTCGACGCCGCTGGGCCCGGCGATCACGGTCCGTCCCTCGACCTCGATGCCGTCCCCCTCGCCGGTCTCGGTCTGCCGGATGTCGAAGGAGATCCGGGCGTGCGGCATGGCGAGCGAGGCCAGTTCCTCGGTGACCGCGGCGGCGAAGCGGGCGGCGGCCTCGATGCGGGCGGCCGTCAACTCCTGGGCCAGCGCGCCGAGTTCACCGCGCAGCGACTCGCGCTCGGCGGTCAGCTCGTCGATCCGCTCGTCGTCGCCGTCGAGTTCGAGCAGCCGCGCGGCGCTCGTCTCGGCCCACGCGAGCACCGCGGCGACGTCCTCGCCGTACTTGCGCGTGAGCTGGGTGAGCGCGGCCCGGCGCTCCTCGACGGCCGACAGGCGCAGCGGGTCGGCGTCCAAGTCGTCGGCGTACCCGGCGAGTTCGGCGGCGACGTCGGTGAGCAGGATCTGCACCTCGCCGATCCGCTCGGCGAGCGTGGCGAGGGCGGGGTCGTGCGAACGCACGGCATCGAGGGCCCGGTTGGCGCCGCCGACCAGCGTCGTGGCGTCGACTCCCTCCGGGTCCTCGGGGTTTCCGGCGAGCGCGGCGTGCGCGGCGGTGGCCGCCGAGGCGAGCGCCTCCGCGTGCCCGAGCCGCGAGGCCTCCTCGGCCAGCTCCACGTCCTCGCCGGCGCGCGGCTCGACCGCGGCGATCTCGTCGAGCCCGAACCGCAGCAGATCGGCCTCCTGCGCCCGCTCACGGGCCCGGGTGGTGATCTCGTCGAGCTCGTTGCTGACGCGCTTGAGCCGCTTGTACACGGCCGCGTACTTGGCGAGCGGCTTCGCGACCGCGTCCCCCGCGTACCGGTCGAGCGCCTGGCGCTGCCGGCCGAGCTTCAACAGGCCCTGCTGGTCGGTCTGTCCGTGCACGGCGACGAGGTCGTCCGCCAGCTCGGCGAGGACGCCGACCGGCACGGACCGCCCGCCCAGGTGCGCCCGCGAGCGCCCCTCGGCGGAGACGGTACGGCTGACGAGCAGCACCCCGTCCTCCAGCTCGGCGCCGGCCTCCTCGGCACGCGTCTGCGCACCGGAGCCCGCGGGCACGGCGACGCGCCCCTCGACCACCGCGTTCTTCGCGCCGATCCGCACGAGCGCCGGGTCGGCCCGCCCCCCGAGCAGCAGCCCGAGGCTGGTGACGACCATGGTCTTGCCCGCGCCCGTCTCACCGGTCACCGCCGTGAATCCGGGCGACAGCTCGACCACCGCGTCGTCGATGACTCCGAGCGACCGTATCCGCATCTCCTCCAACACGGACACGACCTTACGAGGTCGGGGGCCACCTGTGCGACGGGCCCTGGCCTCCGGGAGGGAATCAGCAGGTGACGCGGGCCCCGCACACAGGGTCTTCACCCGGGCGAGTGGGGGTGGGGTTGTCCCCCGGGATGATCGACGGGCCCGCCCCATGTCCTTGGCAGGACCGGTCCGCGCACGCTTGACCCCATGAGTACGGCACTGGCGCAGGCAGCCCTCAAGGCCCACCGTCCGGCGTTCGTGGGGACGGCGGTGGCCGCACTGTTCGCGGCGACCGTGGTGAGCGCCTCGCTGATGATCCTCGTATCGACCGGCACGCACGACGTCCCTGCGGCCGCCCGCCACGCCATCACGGCGAACGGGGTCGGCGACATCGCGACCGTGCTCCTCATCGGCTCGATCTACATGTCGATTTTCGTGGTGGTCTCCACGATGGGCACGGCCGTCGCCCAGCAGCACCGCGAACTGGCCCTGGTCCGCGCGATCGGCGCCCGCCCGCGCCAGGTCCGCCGCGCGGTGGCCCTCCAGGCGCTCGTGGCGTCCGTACCGGCGGCGCTGCTCGGCTTCGCGGCGGGCGGGGTGCTGGCCCGCTTCTGGTTCCACGGGATGGTCACGCACGACCTGATCCCCGCCTCGGTCCCGTTCCGCTTCTCCTGGCTGGCGCTGCCCGTCTGCCTCGCGGTGGCGGTCGTGACCACGACGATCGCGGCGTTCCTGGCCTCGCTGCGCTTCTCGCTGCTGCGCCCGGCCCGCGCCCTGGACGAGGCCGCGGCGGGCCGCCGTCGCCTGGGCCTGCTGCGGGCCCCTCTCGGGGTCCTGGCGTTCGCGGGGGCCGGGTTCCTCTCCGTCCTCCTGTCGCAGCAGTCGGCGGACGACGCGAACCAGGGTGCCTTCCTGGTCCTGATCCTGTTCTGCGTCGGCGTGGGCCTGCTCGGTCCGCGGCTGATCGGCCCGGCGGCCTGGCTGGTCTCGGCGCTCATCGGCCGGATCGGGCCCGGCGCCCGGCTGGCGATGCTGAACATCCGCTCGCAGCCCCGCCGTTTCTCCGCCGCGGTGGTCCCGCTCGTCCTGGTCGTCGGCTTCGGCGTCACGAAGATCGCCCTGCGGACCACGGCCGCGCACGTCACGGGCTCGGCGGGCAGCCCCGGCGAGGTGTGGCTCGACTACATGGGCACGGCCCTGTACGCGGGCTTCGCCGCCATCGCCTCGGCCAACACCCTGGCGATGATCTCCCTGGAACGCCGCCGCGACGTGGCCCTGCTCCGCGTCGTCGGCTCCCAGCGCCGCCAGATCACCGCGATGGCGTTCTGGGAGGCGCTGGTGGTGGCGGGCACGGCCCTGCTGCTCGGGGCGGCGATCGCGGGAGTGACGCTGGCCCCGATCCTCGCGAGCGCCTTCGGTTCCCCGTTCCCGTACGTCCCGTGGTCCCTGGCCGCCGCCGTCGCACTGACGACAGCGGCCCTGACGGTCACGTCGACGGGCGTCCCGGTGCGCTGGGCGATGCGCGGACAGGCGGTACGGGTCCTGCAGGGCTGACCCGGTTGATGGGGTTGATGCGGTTGATGCGGTTGATGCGGTTGATGCGGTTGTTGGGGTACATACGGTCGAGGCGGTCGAGGGCGGCTAGTTCGGCGCCCCGCGCCACCCCGCCACCGGCAGCGCGAACTTGGCCACGAGCCGGTCGGTGAAAACGGCGTGATGCAGCCGCGCGAGCCGCACCGGCACGGCCCCCCGCCGCACCTCCACCCGCGCCCCCGCGGGCAGTTCCACGGTCCGCCGCCCGTCGCACCACAGCACTCCCTGCGGCGTGTGCGGCTGCACCTCCACGGCGAGCACCGAATCCGGCGACGTGACCAGGGGCTTGGCGAACAGGGCGTGGGCGCTGATCGGCACCATCAGCAGCGCCTCGACCTCGGGCCACACCACGGGCCCGCCCGCCGAGAAGGCGTAGGCGGTCGACCCGGTGGGCGTCGCGCACACGATTCCGTCGCAGCCGAATCCGGTGACGGGCCGCCCGTCGATCTCGAGGACGACCTCGAGCATCCGCTCGGGCTCGGTCTTCTGCACGGCGGCCTCGTTCAGGGCCCAGTCGCGGTGCACGACGTCTCCGTTGCGGTGCACGACGACGTCGATCGTCATGCGCTCCTCGACCTCGTACTCCTTGGTGACGACCCGGTCGACGACCTTGTCCAGGTCGTCCCGCTCGGCCTCGGCGAGGAAGCCGACCCGGCCCAGGTTGACCCCGAGCATCGGCACGCCGGACGCCCGCGCGAACTCGGCGCCGCGCAGCAGCGTCCCGTCACCGCCGAGCACGATGAGCAGCTCGCACGCGTCCAGGCAGGCCGGGGTCGCCTCCTTCACCAGCTCCACCTCGGGCGGCAGCGGCAGATCGGCCGCCTCCGCCTCCAGGACGCGCACGCCCAGGCCGCTGCGGAGCAGCCCCTGGACGACGAGTTCGGCGCTGCGGATGGCCGCGGGCCGCCCGGTGTGCGCCAGCAGGAAAACAGTACGAGCTCGGGTCTGTGTCAACGAGGCCCCTCCGCCACTGCACGGTCGATGTCGGCCGGGTCCGCCTCGGGCGCCCCGGCACGCAGCCACAGAAAGTACTCGACGTTCCCGGAGGGCCCGGGCAGCGGGCTCGCGGTCACGCCACGCACGCCGAGCCCGAGCCGGAACGCCTGCGCGGCGACCTCGCGCACGGCCTCGGCCCGCAGCTCGGGGCTGCGCACGACTCCGCCGCTGCCGAGGCGCTCCTTGCCGACCTCGAACTGCGGCTTGACCATCAGGACGAGGTCCGCGTCGGGCGCCGCGCACCGCGCGAGGGCGGGCAGCACGAGCCCGAGCGAGATGAACGACAGGTCGCCGACCACGATGTCCGCCGGTACGCCGTCGATCGCGTCCAGCGTCAACTCGCGCACGTTCGTACGGTCCTTGACGGTGACGCGGTCGTCGCTCTGCAGCGACCAGGCGAGCTGCCCGTATCCGACGTCGACGGCCATGACGTGCGCGGCGCCGGACCGCAGCAGGACGTCGGTGAAGCCGCCGGTGGACGCGCCGGCGTCGAGCGCCCGCCGCCCCTCCACCACGAGCCCCTGCGGCACGAAGGCGGCCAGCGCGCCCGCGAGCTTGTGCCCGCCGCGCGAGACGTACTCGGGGTCGCTGTCGTCCGACGCGACGACGATCGACACACCCGTGTCCACCTGCGTCGCGGACTTGGTCGCGACGATCTTGCCGACGGCGACCCGCCCCTCGGCGATCAGCTGACTGGCGTGCTCGCGCGAGCGGGCCAGCTTCCGGACGACGAGTTCGGCGTCGAGGCGGCGACGTGCCACACCTGCCACGTTGGGTTCAGCTCCTGTGCTCGTACGAGGATGACGGCTGGGGCCTGGCGTCCAGCGCGGTCAGCGCGGTGCGCAGCCCCTGGTGTACATCCTCGTACACCTCGACGTGTCCGTCCGCCGCGAGGTGGTCCACGTCGCCGAGCCGCTCCAGCTGCGCGTCCACCTCGGCGTTGCCGGTGGGGGTGCGCTCGATGCCGAGGGGGGCGGGGGCCGCGGGCTCGTACGACGGCTCATCGGCCGGGGCCGGCACGTCGGCCGGAGTCTCACTCATGCCCCGACGCTACCTCGGAAGGCCGGTGTACCGTCGATCACGATGGCCACGATCGAAGAGTGCCGGGCGGCACTCGACACACTCTCGGACAACATGGCGGGGGCCGACGGTGACGTCCGCTCCGCCGCGGCGCTCGACCGCTCGCTGAGCTGCCGCATCACCGACCTGGACGTGACGTTTTCCGGCCGTCTCGAGGACGGCCGGATCAAGGTGCTCGACACCCGGCCCGGGCCGCCCGCGCAGAAGGCGCAGATCCGCCTGGCGATGACGGGCGACGACCTGGTGGCGATGGTGAACGGGCGGCTGAACTTCGCGAAGGCCTGGGCCTCGGGCCGGGTCAGGCTGGAGGCCTCGTTCCGCGACCTGCTGCGCCTCAGGACGCTGCTGTAGCGACCGCCCGCTGCCGGGCCTTGCGCGCGGCGGGCACCACCAGCGGCGTCCCCGTCTCCGGATCGTCGATGACCTGGCACTTCATACCGAAGAGCCGCTCGACGAGCTCGGCGGTGACGATGTCCTTCGGGGCGCCCTCGGCGATCACTTCCCCGTCCCGCAGCGCGATGAGGTGGGTCGCGTACCGGGCGGCGTGGTTGAGGTCGTGCAGCACGGCGACGAGTGTGCGCCCCTGCTCCTCGTGCAGTTCGGCGCAGAGGTCGAGGACGTCGATCTGGTGCTGGATGTCGAGGTAGGTCGTCGGCTCGTCGAGCAGCAGCAGCGGCGTCTGCTGGGCGAGCGCCATGGCGATCCACACGCGCTGGCGCTGGCCGCCGGAGAGCTCGTCGACGTACCGGTCGGCGAGCTCGGCGACGCCGGTCGACTCCATCGACTCGCGTACGACCTTCTCGTCCTGCGGCGACCACTGGCGCAGCAGGCCCTGGTGCGGGTAGCGGCCGCGGGCGACGAGGTCGCCGACGGTGATGCCGTCGGGCGCCACCGACGACTGCGGCAGCAGCCCGAGCGTCTTGGCGACCTTCTTCGCGGGCATCGACTGGATGACGCTGCCGTCGAGCAGCACGCGCCCCGCGCTCGGCTTGAGCATCCGCGACAGGGCGCGCAGGAGCGTGGACTTGCCGCAGGCGTTCGGGCCGACGATCACCGTGAAGGAGTTGTCGGGGATCTCGACGGACAGCTTCTCGGCGATGACGCGCTGGTCGTATCCGAGGGTCACGTCGTCGGCTATCAGCCTGTTCACAGGGGTACTCCTTTGGTTCGTACGCGAAGACGTACGCGAAGACGTACGCGAAGACGTACGCGCGTCGGTCGTCGAAGGCTGCCCGCTCATATCCGCCCCGCCTTGCGCTCGGTGACCAGCAGCCACAGCAGATAGACACCGCCGACCACGCCGGTCACGACGCCGACGGGCAGCTGGTCCGCGCCGAACGCCCGCTGCGACGCCAGGTCCGCGACGATCAGCAGGGTCGCGCCCATCCAGGTGGACGCCATCAGGTTCGGTCCGGGCGACTTGGTCAGGCGCCGCGCGATCTGCGGCGCGGTCAGCGCCACGAAGACGACCGGCCCGGCCGCGGCAGTCGCGGCCGCGGTCAGGAAGACGGAGGCGGTGAGCAGCAGCAGCCGGGTCCGCTCGACGCGGATGCCGAGCCCGCCGGCCGAGTCGTCGCCCATCTCCAGCATGCGCAGCGGCCGCCCGTACGCGGCGACGACGGGGACGAGCACGACGAACAGCCAGAACAGCGGCCACACCTGGTCCCAGCCGCGGCCGTTGAGGGACCCGGTCATCCACACGGTGGCGCGGGCGGCGTCGACGAAGTCGGCCTTGGTGAGCAGATAGCCGTTGATCGCGGTGACGAAGGCGGAGACGCCGATGCCGACGAGGACGAGCCGGTAGCCGTGCACGCCCCGCTTCCACGCCAGTACGTAGATGGCGAGACCGGTGACGAGCCCGCCGACGAGGGCGCCGATCGCGACCTCCCCGGCGCTCCCGCCGAAGATCACGATCATCACGAGCGCACCGGCGGTCGAGCCCTGCCCGATGCCGAGCACATCGGGACTGCCCAGCGGATTGCGGGAGATGGACTGGAAGAGCGCCCCGGACAGGCCGAGCGCGCCGCCGACCAGGAGGCCGACGAGGACCCGCGGCAGGCGCAGGTCGTTGATGATGAACTCCTGGCCGGCGTTGCCGTGCCCGACGAGGGTGCGCAGCACGTCGAGAGCCGGGATCGGGAAGTCGCCGGTGCCGATCAGGACGACGCTCCCGGCGAGCGCGACCACGATCAGGGCCACCACGACGACGGACGCCCGCACGTCGACCCGCACGGAGAGCCCGCCGGGGGTGCGTATCGCCTTCATCGCCTTGATGTCCCGCGCCTTGGTGCCCCGAGCCTCGATGTCCCGAGCCTTCGTGGCAGGCGCCTTGGTGGCAGGCACCTTCGTCTCTTGGTTCGCCTTCACAGCTGGGCCAACCTCCGGCGTCGTACGAGGAAGATGAAGACCGGCGCGCCGATGACGGCGGTGACGATGCCGACCTGGAGCTCGGCCGGGCGGGCCACGATGCGGCCGACGACATCGGCGCCGAGCAGCAGGACCGGCGAGAGGATCGCCGCGTACGGCAGGATCCAGCGCAGATCGGGCCCGGTGAACGAGCGCACGATGTGCGGCACCATCAGGCCGACGAAGACGATGGGCCCGCAGGCCGCGGTGGCCGCGCCGCACAGCAGGGTCGCGGCGGCCATGCTCAGCGCGCGGGTGCGCCCGAGGTGGGCGCCGAGCGCGCGGGCGGTGTCGTCGCCCATGGCCATGGCGTTGAGCGGCCGGGCGAGGCCGAGCGCGAGGACGGTACCGGCGGCGATGAACGGCCAGACCTGCTCGATCGTGTCCATCTTCGCGCTGGCCAGCGAGCCGACCTGCCAGAACCGCATGCGGTTCAGCGCGACGTCGTCGGTGATCATCACCGCGTAGAGGTAACCGGAGAGTGCGGCACTGATGGCGGTACCGGCGAGGGCGAGCCGCACGGGCGTCGCGTTGCGCGTGCCGCCCAGGATGTACACGAGGGCGCCGACGGCGGCAGCGCCGCAGAACGCGAACCAGACGTACCCGCTGAGCGAGGTCACCCCGAAGAAGCTGATGGCGGTCACGACGGCGGCGGACGCGCCCATGTTGATGCCGAGGATGCCGGGGTCGGCGAGCGGATTGCGGGTCAGCGCCTGCAGCACCGCACCGGCGAGCCCGAGCGCGAGCCCGGCCAGCAGACCGAGCAGCGTACGGGAGACGCGCTCGCCCACGACGACGTCCGCGTAGTTGTTGGTGTCGTGGAACAGGCCGTGCCAGACCTGGTCGAGCGAGAGCGGTTTGGCTCCGACGGCGATGCTCGCCACGACGACGGCGAGCAGCAGGACGGTCGCGACGAGCAGCCCGGCCGTACGTATCGCGATACGGCGGCCGGGGGGCGCGGGAGCGGTCTCCGCGCTGGTTTCTGGGGGACTGTCGACCAACACGAGGTTAGGTTAGCCTACCCTCCGATCCGGCTACCTCCCCTACCTGGTTCGACGAAAAGGCCCGGGTAGGAGCAGGGGCAAGAGCGGGCGGAGCCGGAAGCCCAGGCAGGGCTCACCGCCGGCCCTGCCCTCCCTCCTCCCCCTCCCTACAGCCCCAACTTCCCCCTCCCTACAGCCCCAACTTCCCCCTCCCTACAGCCCCAACCGCGCCAGAACCTTGTCCGAGTCCAGCTCGCACTCCCCGTCCCCCGCCGCCGTCCACGCGGCAGCGCACAGCGCCCGCAGTCCGTCGATCGACTCCCCGTCCCCCTCGAGCTCCAGCTCCGCCGCCCCGGCCGAGGCCGTCCAGCCCCCGCACCGGAACCCGGTCCCCTCCTCGGCCACCTCCGGCTGCCCGGTCAGCAGCCCCCGCAGATCCAGGTCCACGTACGTCGGCCGGTGCTGCGGCGGCGCGGCCAGCAGCTGCGCCCCGTCCGTCACTCCGGTCAGCACGAGGAGCGAGTCCACCTCCCCGTTGAACGCGCCCTCGATGTCCGTGTCCAGGCGGTCCCCCACCACCAGCGGCGTCTTCGCCCCGGTCCGCAGAATCGTCTCCCGGTGCATCGGGGGCAGCGGCTTCCCCGCGACCTGCGGCTCCGCGCCGGTCGCGATCCGGACGACCTCGACCGCCGCCCCATTACCCGGCGCGATCCCGCGGCCGCTCGGAATGGTCAGGTCCGTGTTCGACGCGAACCACGGCACACCCCGCGCAATGGCATAACAGGCCTCGGCGAACCGCCCCCACGCCATGTCGGGCCCGCCGAACCCCTGCACCACAGCGGCCGGATCGTCGTCGGCCGAGTCCACCGGCACGAGCCCACGCTCGCGCAGTGCGACCTTCAGTCCTTCCCCGCCGATCACCAACACCCGCGCCCCGCCCGGCACTTGTTCACTGATGAGCCGCGCCACGGCCTGCGCCGACGTGATGACATCGCCCGCCCCGGTCGGAATCCCGAGCTCGGTCAGGTGCTCGGCCACCGCATCCGGGGTCCTCAGCGCATTGTTCGTCACGTACGCGAGCCCCATCCCCCCGTCACGCGCCACGGCCAGCGCGTCCACGGCGTGCTCGATGGCGTGCCCGCCCGCGTAAACGACCCCGTCCAGATCGAGCAGCGCCGTGTCGTACGCCTCGCTCAACGCCCGCGCGCTGCCCTCCGGCCGCACCCGAGACCCGCCGCCGGCCGCACCGCTCGCACTCTGGCTCATTCCGTATCGCCCTTCTTTCGATCCCACTGACCCGATCATCCCCCACGCCACTGACACTCGTACGATGCACGAATGAACACTGCAGGTGACGGCTTGGATCTGCGCCCCTTCCGAGGGGTGCGCTACGTCCCCGAGCGCGTCGGCAGCCTCGCCGCCGTCACCTCGCCCCCGTACGACGTCGTCGTCCGCCCGGACGGCCTGCTGCACCTGGAGAGCGCGGACCCCCACAACATCGTCCGCCTGATCCTGCCGCAGGCCACGTCACCGCAGTCCCGCAACGACCAGGCGGCCGACACCCTGCACCGCTGGCTCACCGAGGGCGTCCTCGCCCCCGACGCCGAACCGGCCCTGTACGTGTACGAGCAGCGCAACGGCGACCTCCTCCAGCGCGGCCTCATCGGCGCCCTGCGCCTGTCGGAAGCCTCCGAAGGCGTGGTCCTGCCGCACGAGGACGTCATGCCGCACGTGATCGAGGACCGTGCGGGCCTGATGCGCACCACGTCGGCGAATCTCGAGCCGCTCCTGCTGACCTACCGCAGCAACGGCAACGCCACGGGCGCCACTGCTGTCGTCGAGCACACGGTCCGCCGCCCTCCGCTGCTCGCCACGACCACGGAGGACGGCTACAGCCACCGCCTGTGGGCGATCACGGACCCGGCGGAACAGCAGCAGGTCCAGTACGCCCTGGCCCACCACCAGGCCCTGATCGCCGACGGCCACCACCGCTGGGCGACCTACCTGCGCCTGCGCACCGAACACCCCTCGCCCACCCCGTGGGACTACGGCCTGGTCCTCCTCGTCGACACGGCCCGCTATCCGCTGCGCGTGCGCGCCATCCACCGCCTCCTGAACCGGCTCCCGATCGACCAGGCACTGGCGGCGGCCGCCCCCTGCTTCCGCGTACGAAATGTCGCGGGCCCCCTCCCCCAGGCCCTGGACGTCCTGGCCGGCGCGGCAGCCCACGGCAACGCCTTCCTCCTGACGGGCACGGACGGCACGTTCCACCTGCTCGACCGCCCGGACCAGAACCTCCTTGACCGTACGATCCCCACGGACCGCCCGGAGGCCTGGCGCACCCTGGACGCGACGGTCCTGCACGCCGTGCTCCTGGGCCACGTCTGGGGCATTCCCGAGGACTCCCCCGCCGACGTCTCGTACATCCACGACACGGCGGCGACGGTCGAGAAGGCGCAGCGCGACGGCGGCACCGCGGTCCTCATGCACCCGGTCCGCGAGGAGGTCGTGCGCGAGCTGGCCCGCCAGGGCGTGACGATGCCCCGCAAGTCGACGTCGTTCGGCCCGAAGCCGGCAACGGGCCTGGTCCTGCGCACGCTCACCGACGACTGACCCGCAAACGACGGACGGGCGGGCCCCCGAAGGAACCCGCCCGCCACTACAGCGCCCGCCTACTTGAAGTCGGAACCGTCTTCACCATCGACATCGCCATGGGCCGACGCCGGTGCCGCAGCCTCATCGGCGTCGGCGTCGGCCGCGTCATCGTCATGGTCATCGTCATCGCCGTCGAAGGCGTCGACGAACTCGACACCGTCCAGCTCGGCCAGCCGGTCGGACGCGTCGGTGCTGCCGTCCTTGTCGGACTCGACGGCCTTGGCGAACCACTCGCGCGCCTCGTCCTCCTGCCCGGCGGCCAGCAGCGCATCGGCGTACGCGTACCGCAGGCGTGCCGTCCACGGTTGCACGGAGTTCGAGGCCAGCTCGGGACTCTGCAGCGTGACGATGGCGGCGTCCAGCTGCCCCATGTCCCGCCGCGCCCCGGCCGCGACCAGCCGCATCTCGACCTGCCCTGCCTTGTCCAGGCGGTTCACCTCGGACGCACCGGCCATGTCGAGCGCCTTCTCCGGTCGCCCGAGCCCACGCTCGCAGTCGGCCATGACGGGCCACAGCTCGACATTGCCGGTCATCCGCCGCGCGGCCCGGAACTCCGCCAGGGCCTCGTTGTACTTCTGGTTCGCGTACGCGGCGAAGCCCGCAGCCTCACGCACGGCGGCGACGCGGGACGCGAGCCGCAGAGCGACCCGCGAGTACCCGTAGGCACCCTCGGGATCCTCGTCGATCAGCCGCGCAACCATCACCAGGTTCTTGGCGACATCCTCCGCAAGCCCCTTCGGCAGGGACTGCAGCTCCTGCTGTACGTCCTTGTCGAGCTCAAAACCGGAAACGTCCTCGGGGATCGGCAGCCGCTTGATCGGCTCACGGTCCCGCTCCCGCTCATCCCGGAATCGCCCGCCGCCACGGCGGTCGTCGCGCCGGTCGTCACGCCCACGGAACCCACCGGGCCGCCCGCCACGATCGTCGCGCCCGCGGTAGCCGCCGCCACCGCCACCGCCACGGTTGTCGTCACGCCGGTCACCACCGCGGTAGCCACCACCG
>NZ_JBITJZ010000011.1:220251-221161 GCF_044460595.1 Streptomyces sp. NPDC050085
ACCGCCACGGTTGTCGTCACGCCGGTCACCACCGCGGTAGCCACCGCCACCGCGATTGTCGTCCCGACGGAACCCACCACCGCGGTTGTCGTCACGACGATCATCACGACGGAAGGGCGGACGGTCCCCATCCCGACGGGGCCCACGATCACGGTCACGGTCCCCGAACGAGGGACGGTCACTGCCGCGGTAGCCACCGCCGCCACGGTTGTCGTCACGCCGGAACCCACCACCGCGGTTGTCATCACGCCGGTCATCCCGCCGGTCGTCACGACGATCATCACGACGGAAGGGCGGACGGTCCCCATCCCGACGGGGCCCACGATCCCGATCACGATCTCCGAACGAGGGACGATCGTCGCGCCCGCGGTAGCCACCGCCACCGCCACGGTTGTCGTCACGCCGGTCACCACCGCGGTAGCCACCGCCACCGCGATTGTCGTCCCGACGGAACCCACCACCGCGGTTGTCGTCACGCCGGTCATCCCGACGGTCATCACGACGGAAGGGCGGACGGTCCCCATCCCGACGGGGCCCACGATCACGATCACGGTCCCCGAACGACGGACGGTCATCACGCCGGTCACGGCGAGGGCCGTCACCACCGCGGTATCCGCCCCGGTCACCACTGTCCCGGCGGCGCTGGTCGCGCTCCGGTCGCTCGTCGGGAGAGTTGGTGGACATCGGTGACTCCTGTCTTCGGTACCGCAGTCATTCTCACGCAACCGGGGTGCCGGCGCGCTCCGAGAAGAGCTCTGGGAAATACAAAAAGGACCCTTTGGTCCCAGCATGTGTGCCGGGACCAAAGGGTCCTCTCAAAAATAGTTCGGCGGCGTCCTACTCTCCCACAGGGTCCCCCCTGCAGTACCATCGGCGCTGTAAGGCTTAGCTTCCGGGTTCGGAATGTAAC
>NZ_JBITJZ010000012.1:0-76271 GCF_044460595.1 Streptomyces sp. NPDC050085
GCGGGCACAACAACTCCCACTCCTCATCCGTCAGTTCATAGCGACGACTCACGGACCCATCATCTCGCTAACCCACTTTGAAGACACGCCCTAGGACGCCTCGGCGGCGGCGCGCAGGCGGGCGTACTCGTCGGCCATCGTCGCCGCCGTCCAATGCGCGTTCAGGCCACTGGGGTTGGGCAGCGCCCACACCCGGGCGCCCCCGATCGTCCGCTCCTGCGGCCCGATCTTCGCCTTCGGGTCCCCGAAAGCCGATCGGTACGCGGTCACGCCCACCACGGCGAGCCAGGCCGGCCGCAGCCGCGCGACCTTCTCCTCCAGGACGCGGCCGCCCTCGCGGTACTCATCGGCGCTCAGCTCGTCCGCCCGCGCAGTGGCCCGCGCGACGACGTTCGTGATGCCGAGGCCGTACGACAGCAGCTCCTCCTGCTCGGCGGGCAGCAGTTGCCGCGGCGTGAAGCCGGACAGGTGCAGCACCGGCCAGAAGCGGTTGCCGGGCCGTGCGAAGTGGTGCCCGGTCGCGGCCGTCATCAACCCCGGATTGATCCCGCAGAACAGAACCCGAAGGCCGCTCGCGACGACGTCCGGAACCAGACGGTCACGAGCGGCCTCCAGGTCCGCCTGCGTGAGGCGGGAGGTCAGAGGATCGCCCCCGGCGCGTAACCCGCAGCCTCAGGGTGCTGCTTCACGATCTCCTCGATCCGGGCCACGACCTGACCCACCTGACCGGCGGCGGCGCCCGTGAACGACAGCTTGTCCGCCATCAGCCCGTCGAGCTGCGTCCGGTCCAGCGGGATGCGGGAGTCGGCGGCCAGCTTGTCGAGCAGTTCGTTGCGCTCGGCGCCCTGCTCGCGCATGGCGAGGGCGGAGGCCACCGCGTTCTCCTTGATCGCCTCGTGGGCCTCCTCGCGGCCCACGCCGGCCCGCACCGACGCCATGAGCACCTTCGTCGTGGCGAGGAACGGCAGGTAGCGGTCCAGCTCGCGGGCGACGACGGCGGGGAACGCGCCGAACTCGTCGAGCACCGTCAAGAACGTCTCCAGGAGACCGTCCAGCGCGAAGAACGCGTCCGGCAGCGCGACGCGGCGCACCACCGAGCAGGACACGTCGCCCTCGTTCCACTGGTCGCCCGCCAGCTCGCCGGTCATCGACGCGTAGCCGCGCAGGATCACCATGAGGCCGTTGACGCGCTCGCAGGAGCGGGTGTTCATCTTGTGCGGCATCGCGGACGAGCCGACCTGACCCGGCTTGAAGCCCTCGGTGACCAGCTCGTGCCCGGCCATCAGACGGATCGTCTTGGCCAGCGAGGAGGGGGCCGCGGCGAGCTGCACCAGCGCGGTCACGACCTCGTAGTCGAGCGAGCGCGGGTAGACCTGGCCGACCGAGGTGAACGCCTGCGAGAAGCCCAGGTGACCGGCGATCCGGTCCTCCAGGTCCGCGAGCTTCGCGTCGTCGCCGCCGAGCAGGTCGAGCATGTCCTGCGCGGTGCCGACCGGCCCCTTGATGCCGCGCAGCGGGTAGCGGGTGAGCAGCTCCTCGACGCGGCCGTACGCGACGAGCAGCTCGTCGGCGGCGGTCGCGAAGCGCTTGCCCAGCGTGGTGGCCTGGGCCGCGACGTTGTGCGAGCGGCCCGCCATGACCAGCTCGGCGTACTCGCCGGAGAGCTTGCCCAGGCGTGCCAGGACGGCGACGGAGCGGTCGCGGATCAGCTCCAGTGAGAGCCGGATCTGCAGCTGCTCGACGTTCTCCGTCAGGTCGCGCGAGGTCATGCCCTTGTGGACCTGCTCGTGCCCGGCGAGCGCGTTGAACTCCTCGATCCGCGCCTTCACGTCGTGGCGCGTGACCTTCTCGCGCTCGGCGATGGACACCAGGTCGACCTGGTCCAGGACGCGCTCGTAGTCGGCGATCGCGGCGTCCGGCACCTCGATCCCGAGGTCCTTCTGGGCCTTCAGTACGGCGAGCCAGAGCCTGCGCTCCAGCTTCACCTTCTCCTCCGGCGACCAGAGGGTGGCGAGCTCGGTGGAGGCATAGCGTCCGGCGAGAACGTTCGGGATACGGGGCTTAGCAGGCGCAGTCACGTGTACGGAGTTTACCGGGCGTCCCTACAGGCTCCGAACCATCGGGGGGATGGAGGAACCTACAGGTCACAGGGGGTCGGGGTGCGCTTGTCACGGTCCGTGCCCGGAGGGGCCGCACGGTGCATTTTGACACGTCCTTGACAAATGAAGGCGAGGCCACCATCGTGCAAGACGCTCGCAATTCTGCGTAATCCTCTGCACCAAGCACGCAATTCACATACGTCTTGATGTCGCAGCGCAGCAAGCGCGGCCGGCGCGCGCCCTGCCTGACACGCCCCCGAGCGTCAGGAGGAAGCCCCATGTCCCCACGCCCTCGTACAGGGCTGAAGCTGCTCACCGTGCTCGCACTCGTCCTGGCCGGAGCCACCGCGCAGGCCGCACCGGCAGCCCCGGCGCCCCAGGCCATTCCGCCGGGCGACTACCAGCAGGTCCCACTCGCCTCCGGCGCGGCCGAACTGGGCGAGGCCATGTCGCTCACCGTGCTCCCCGACCGGTCGGTCCTGCACACCGCCCGCGACGGCACGGTCAGATACACCGACCCGGCCGGGAACACCACGACGGCCGCCAAGCTCAACGTGTACACCCACGACGAGGAGGGCCTGCAAGGCATCGCCGCGGCCCCCGACTTCGCCACGAGCCGCCAGGTGTACGTGTACTACTCGCCACGGCTGAGCACCCCCGACGGGGACGCCCCGGCCACCGGGACCGCCGCCGACTTCGACCGGTGGAAGGGGCACCTCAACCTCTCCCGCTTCACGCTCAAGGCCGACCACACCCTCGACCTCGGCAGCGAGAAGGTCGTCCTCGAAGTCGCCAACGACCGGGGCCAGTGCTGCCACGTCGGCGGCGACATCGACTTCGACGCCGCCGGAAACCTGTACCTGACCACCGGCGACGACACCAACCCGTTCGACTCCGCGGGCTACGCCCCGCTCGACGAACGCACGGACCGCAACCCGCAGTTCGACGCCCAGCGCTCCTCGGGCAACACCAACGACCTGCGCGGCAAGGTCCTGCGCATCAAGCCCACCGCGGCCGGCGGCTACACCGTCCCCGCCGGCAACCTCTTCACCCCCGGCACCGCGAACACCCGGCCCGAGATCTACGCCATGGGCTTCCGCAACCCGTTCCGGATGAGCGTCGACAAGGAGACCGGCGTCGTCTACGTCGGCGACTACGGGCCCGACGCGGGCGACGGCGCGGCCGACCGGGGCCCGGGCGGCCAGGTCGAGTTCGACCGCGTCACCGGCCCCGGCAACTTCGGCTGGCCGTACTGCACCGGCACCAACACCACCGCCGAGACCTACAACGAGTACACCTTCCCCAGCGGCCCTTCCGCGGCCAAGTACGACTGCGCGGGCGGCCCCACGAACAACTCCTTCCGCAACACCGGTCAGGGCAGGCTGCCCGCCGCGCAGTCCAGTTGGATCAAGTACGGCTGGACCGACTCACCGCCCGAACTGGGCAGCGGCTCCGAGTCGCCGATGGCCGGTGACGTCTACCGCTACGACCCGAACCTCAACTCCTCCGTGAAGTTCCCCCAGTCCCTCGACGGCCGCTTCTTCGCCACCGAGTACGGCCGCAAGTGGATCAAGGCCATCGAGGTGAGGGGCGACGGATCGCGCGGCGTGATCGAGGACTTCCCGTGGACCGGGACGCAGATCATCGACAGCGACTTCGGCCCGGACGGGGCGCTGTACGTCCTCGACTACGGCACCGGCAGCGACAACCAGGCCCTGTACCGCGTCGAGTACCTCGGCGGCAGCAACCGCAACCCGGTCGCGCAGGCCGCCGCGGACAAGACCTCCGGTGCACTGCCGCTGACCGTGCAGTTCTCCTCCGCGGGCAGCTCCGACCCGGAGGGCCAACCCCTCACCTACAGCTGGGACTTCGGCGACGGGACCACCTCGACGCAGGCCAACCCCTCGCACACGTACACCACCAAGGGCACCTATCGGCCCACCCTCACCGTCAAGGACCCCGCAGGCCTGACCGGCACCGCGAGCCTCGTCGTGACAGCGGGCAACACCGCCCCTGCCGTCGACCTCCAACTGCCCGCAGACGGACAGCTCTTCGCCTTCGGTGACACCGTGCCCTTCAAGGCGGCCGTGACCGACCCGGAGGACGGCGCCGTCGACTGCGCCAAGGTCAAGGTCACCTATCTCCTCGGGCACGACAGCCACGCGCACTCCATCACCTCCCGGAACGGCTGCAGCGGCAGCATCGCCGTGCCCGTCGACGGCGAACACGACAGCGCCGCCAACCTGTACGGGGTCTTCGACGCCGAGTACACCGACCAGGCAGGGCTGACCACCCACACCCGGCACACCCTGCAGCCGCGACACCGGCAGGCCGAGCACTTCACCGCGCAGTCCGGCATCCAGATCGCCGGACACGGCCCCGCCGAGGGAGCCAACACCGTCGGCTTCACCGACGATGGCGACTGGATCTCCTTCAAGCCGTACGCGCTCGGCAACGCCAACCGCCTCACCGCCCGGATCTCCTCCGGCGGCCCCGGCGGCACGATCGAGATCCGCGCGGGCTCACCCACCGGCACCCTGCTCGGCTCGGTGGCCGTCCCGACGACGGGCGGCTGGGAGAACTTCCAGGACGTCACGACGAACCTGACGGGCGCGCCCTCGTCCTCCACCGGCCTCGTGCTCGTCTTCAAGGGCCCGACGGGCCAGGGCAATCTCTTCGACGTCGACGCCTTCACGCTCGGTACGACGTCCCCGGCATCCACGGCCGCCAAGGGCCATGTGCAGGAGGGGAGTTGACGACCATGAAGCATCCCTGGAACCGCCTGAACCGGGCCTGCGCCGTGCTCGCCTGCGCCGTGGCCTTGGTATTCGCCGTGCCGACCGCCCCGGCGGGAGCCGATGACGCCGCGTCCTTCGACGTCCTCGTGTTCTCCCGGACGGCGGGCTTCCGCCACGACTCGATCCCGGCCGGCATCGACGCCCTGCGCACCATCGGCGCGGGCAACGACTTCACCGTCACGGCCACCGAGGACCCCGCCGCCTTCACGACGGCCAACCTCTCCGCGTACGAGGCCGTCGTCTTCCTCAGCACCACGGGCGACGTCCTCGACGACAGCCGGCAGAACGCCCTGCAGGCGTACGTCGACTCGGGAGGCGGCTACATAGGAGTGCACGCGGCCGCCGACACCGAGTACGACTGGCCGTACTACGGGCAACTCGTCGGCGCCTGGTTCAAGAGCCACCCGGCGATCCAGCAGGCCACCGTCGTCACCGAGGACCGTACGCACCCGGCGACCGCGCACCTGGCCGCCACCTGGTCCCGTACCGACGAGTGGTACAACTACCGCACCGACCCCCGCGCAACCGTGCACGTCCTGCAGAGCCTGGACGAATCGTCGTACAGCGGCGGGGAGATGGCGGGCGACCACCCCATCACGTGGTGCCACCCCCAGGGGCAGGGCCGCTCCTTCTACACCGGCCTCGGCCACACCGCCGAGTCGTACGCCGATCCCGCCTTCCGCGCGCTGCTGCTCGGCGCGGTCCGTTACGCGGCCGGGCAGGCGGCCGCGGACTGCGCGCCGCCGTCGGGCGGCGCGCACACGGTGGAGGGCGAGGCGTACACCTCGGGCTCCGGGGTGCAGAGCGCCGACCACGCCGCCGCCAGTGGCGGTCGGACCCTCGGCTACATCGACAACGGCGACTGGGCCGGATACGCGTCCGTGAGCACGGCGGGCGCGAAGGGCTTCACGGCGAAGGTGTCGTCCGCGGGCGCGGGCGGCACGATCGAGATCCGCTCGGGCGCCGCGGACGGCCCGCTGCTCGGCTCGGTCGCGGTGCCCGTGACCGGCGGCTGGGAGACCTTCACGACGGTGGCCACGGCACTGAACGGCACCGGATCGGGCCCGCTGTTCCTGCGGTTCACCGGGGGAGCAGGGTCGCTGTTCGACATCGACACCGTGTCGCTCACCGGCTGAGCCGAACGCTCGACCCGGCGGGAGGCCGTCGTGACCGCTACGCCGGCCGCTCGTCGGGATACGGCGCCAGCTCCGCACGCTTCGGCGGGCGCCCGTCACCGGACGAGCGCCCCGTGAGCCGCCGGCCGATCCACGGCACCAGGTGCTGCTTGGCGAAGCGGGCGTCGGCCACGCGGCGCGCCGTCCAGCCCGGCCGTGCCGACGCGGGCAGCGGCGCGCGCCAGTCCTCCTCGGCCTCGTACCCGAGGGTCTGCCAGACGGCCTCGGCGACCCGGCGGTGGCCCTCCGCCGTCAGGTGCAGCCGGTCCACGTCCCACATCCGCTGGTCGGCCAGGGCCGTGGCACCGTACAGATCCACGACGACGGCGCCGTGCCGCGCGGCCAGGTCGTCGATACAGGCGAACAGCTCCTCCATGCGGGGCCGGAACTTGTCCAGGACCGGGCCGTTGCGCCCCGGGCTGCGCATCAGGACGAGCTGTCCGCACGACGGGGCCAGCTTCTCGACCGCCTCCGTCAGCAGACCGGTGACCCGGCCCATGTCGCACTTGGGCCGCAGGGTGTCGTTGAGCCCGCCGACCAGCGTCACCACGTCGGCGTTCATCGCGGCGGCGACATCGACCTGCTCGTCGACGATCTGCCCGATGAGCTTGCCGCGCACGGCGAGGTTCGCGTACTGGAAACCGGGGCCGCGCGCCGCCATCCGCGCGGCCAGCAGGTCGGCCCATCCGCGGTAGGAGCCGTCGGGCAACAGGTCCGACATGCCCTCGGTGAAGGAGTCGCCGACCGCGACAAGGCTGGTGTAGTTGGCATTCGTCTGCATGGCGCCCCAGATCGTATCCCGGCCGGCTACCGGCGCGTACGCCGCAGGTCTGGGCAGCGGGCCGAAGCGGCGGTATGCCGGAAACACGTACCTCAGCAGGACGAACGGGGGAGATCACCCATGGCAGGAAGCATCTGGACCGTCGCCTTCTGGCAGGCCACCGCCGAGCGTGCGATCAGGACCTTCGCACAGGCCCTGGCCGCCGTGCTCGTCGCGGGCGCGACGAACCTGCTCGACGTCGACTGGGCCGCCGCGCTCGGCACCGCGGGACTCGCCACGCTGCTCGCGGTGCTCACCGCGGTCGGCACCGCGGGCATCGGCCCGCACGGCCCCGGAATCCTCGAGACCCCGACGGCGGAGACCCCGCACACCACCGAGGCGCAGGCGACGCCCTAGCCGCGTACGACCGTGCCGCTGTCCACGCGCACCGCGTCCCCCGTGAACCGCTCGCGCAGCCTGCGGTCGTGCGAGACCACGACGAGGGTGCCCGCGTACCCGGCGAGCGCGCGGTCGAGGTCCTCCACGAGCGCGGGCGAGACGTGGTTCGTCGGCTCGTCCAGCAGGAGCAGATCGACGGGGCGGGTGACGAGCCGGGCCAGATCGAGCCGGCGCCGCTGGCCCACCGACAGGCCCCGCACCGGCACGGCGAGGTCCTCCTCGCGGAACAGGCCGAGCGCGAGCAGCGTCTGCGCGTGCTCCCCGGGGAGCCCGCCGAGCCCCGCCGCGAACGCGTCGAGCAGCGGGAGCGCCGAGCCGTGGTGCGCGACCTCCTGCGGCAAGTAGCCGATGCGGGGCGGGAGTTGCACCGTGCCCCGGTCCGGGGCGACGCTTCCCGCGAGGAGCGCGAGCAGCGTCGACTTGCCCGCCCCGTTCGGCCCGGTGACCAGGGTCCGGGAGCCGGGAGCGAGGTCGAGCCGGTCGACCGTGAGCCGGTGCCCGACCACCACGTCCCGCACCTCGACGGGACGGACGAAGGGATGGCCGCCGCCCTCCAGAGCGCCCTCGCCGGCCGTGAAGCGCAGCGGGTCGGGCGGCCTCGGCACCGGGTCCGCGCGCAGCCGCCGCAGCCGCTCGCGCGCGTTGCGCACGACACCGGAGACCTGGCCCTCCACCGACCGCTGGTGCTTGGAGAACTTCGCGAACGTACTGCTGTCCCGCATCCGCCAGCCGCCCTGCAGACTCGCCGACGCGCCCTGCGCGATCGTCTCCTGCCGCTCGACCTCGGCGCTCCACTCCCGGTAGCGCTCCTCCCAGCGGCGGCGCAGCGCCGTGCGCTGTTCCAGATAGCCGTGCCAGCCGGTGCCGTAGCGGGCGACGCGGCGGCGGTCGCCGTCCACCTCGACGACGGCCGTGGCCACCCGGTCGAGGAAGACCCGGTCGTGGGTGACGGCGACGACGGTCCCGCGGTGCGCGCGCAGCCGGTCCTCCACCCAGGCCAGGGCCTGGTCGTCGAGGTGGTTCGTCGGCTCGTCCAGGAGCAGCAGCTCGGGCTGTGGCGCGAGGACGCAGGCCAGCGAGAGCCGGGCCGCCTCGCCGCCCGACAGCGAGCCGAGGGTCCGCGAGCGCCCCAGGTGCGCCGCGCCGAGCCCGTGCAGCGCGGCGTCCACGCGGGCGTCGGCGCGATACCCGTCCCGCGCCTCGAACGCGGCCACCAGCTCCCCGTACGCGGCAAGCCCCGCCGCATCCGCCGAACCGAGCTCCGCCTCGGCCGCGCCGATCCGCCGCTCCAGGTCGCGCACTTCGGCGAGGGCCGCATCGACCGCGTCCTGCACGGTGGCCTCGGGCGGCAGCGCCGACGTCTGCGCGAGATGTCCCGTGCCGCCGTCGGCGACGACCGTCACCCCGCCGTCCGCCGGCACCAGTTCGCCCGCGACGATCCGCAGCAGCGTCGACTTCCCCGACCCGTTCTCACCGATCACGCAGACCCGTTCCCCGGGCCGCACCGACAGGGACACCCGCTCGAGCACCGGCCGGTCCGGATACCCGTACGAGACGTCCCTGAGGACGAGCTGACTCATCACACCCCCGTTCACCTCGGACCACCAGGAAGACCGGACGGTTCAGACGGTGCAGACGGTTCAGACCGTCTGCCCGAACAGCTCCCTCAGCACGTCCTCCATGGTCACCATTCCGGCGAGCCGGCCGTCCGCGCCGAGCACCGCCGCCACGTGCGTACGACTGCCCCGCATCGCCGTGAGGACGTCGTCCAGCGGCGTCGTCTCCCGCACGCGCGCGATGGACCGCATCTCCGGCACCCGGAACGGCAGATCGCGCGGCGTCGCGTCCAGCGCGTCCTTCACGTGCAGATAGCCGACGATGCGCCGCCCCTCGTCCACGACGGGGAACCGCGAGAAGCCGGACTCGGCGGACAGCCGCTCCAACTGCTCGGGCGTGACGCCCACGCGCGCGTAGACCACCTTCTCCAACGGCAGCACGACGTCCTTGATGGGCCTGCGGCCCAGTTCCAGCGCGTCGTGCAGCCGCTCCTGCGCCCGGTCGTCGATCAGACCCGCGTCGGAGGAGTCCTTGACCATGCGCGCCAGCTCGTCGTCCGAGAACGTCGCCGCGACCTCGTCCTTGACCTCAACGCGCATCAGCTTGAGCAACGTGTTCGCGAAGGCGTTGATGGTGAAGATCACCGGGCGCAGGGCGCGCGCCAGGGCCACCAGCGGCGGGCCGAGCAGCAGCGCCGAGCGCACCGGCTCGGCCAGCGCGATGTTCTTCGGCACCATCTCACCCAGCAGCATGTGCAGATACGTCGCCACGGTCAGCGCGATCACGAACGAGATCGGGTGGATCAGACCGTGCGGCATCCCGACCGCGTCGAACACCGGCTCCAGCAGGTGCGCGATGGCCGGCTCGGCGACGATGCCGAGCACCAGCGTGCACAGCGTGATGCCGAGCTGCGCCGCGGCGAGCAGCGCGGACACGTGCTGCAGGCCCCACAGGACGCTGCGCGCCCGCCGGTCGCCCTCCTCGGCGTGCGGCTCGATCTGGCTGCGCCGCACGGAGATCAGCGCGAACTCGGCGCCGACGAAGAAGGCGTTGACGACCAGCGTCGCCAGGCCGATCAGCAACTGGATCGCGGTCATCGGGCTTCCTCCTCGACATCGGTGGGCGACGGGGCGTGCAGCAGGACGCGGGCGGCACGGTGGCCGTGCGCGTCCACGACGTCGAGCCGCCACCCGGCGATCTCGACGCTGTCGCCGACGTCCGGGATGCGGCCCAGCTTGGTCGCGACCAGACCGGCCAGCGTCTCGTAAGGACCGTCCGGCACCCGCAGCCCGACGCGCGCGAGCTGGTCGGTGCGGGCGGCGCCGTCCGCCGAGTACAGGGGGCGACCGTCGTCGTCGGTGCCCGCGGCCGCGATGTCGGGCGTCTCGTGCGGGTCGTGCTCGTCGCGGACCTCGCCGACGACCTCCTCGACGATGTCCTCCAGGGTGGCGACACCGGCGGTGCCGCCGTACTCGTCGATGACGACGGCCATCGTGCGCTTGCCGGACAGCCGGTCGAGCAGCCGGTCCACGGTCAGCGACTCGGGCACGAGCAGCGGCTCGCGCAGCAGCTCGGACACGCGCTTGCGGGAGCGCTGCTCGTCGGGCACGGCGAGCACGTCCTTGATGTGCACGACGCCGACGACGGAGTCCAGGTTGCCGCGGTAGACGGGGAACCGGGACAGGCCGGTGGCCCGCGTCGCGTTCGCCACGTCCTCGCAGGTGGCCAGCACGTCCAGGGCGACGACCTGGACGCGCGGCGTCATCACGTTCTCGGCGGTCAGATCGGCGAGGTTCAGGGTCCGCACGAACAGCTCGGCGGTGTCCGCCTCGAGCGCGCCCTCCTTCGCGGAGTGCCGCGCGAGGGCCATCAGCTCCTGCGGCCCGCGCGCGGAGGCCAGCTCCTCGGTCGGCTCGATGCCGAAGCGGCGCACGAGCCGGTTCGCCGTGTTGTTCAGATGCGTGATGAACGGGCGGAACGCCGCACTGAAGATCCGCTGCGCCGTCGCCACCCGCTTGGCCACGGCCAGCGGCGACGAGATCGCCCAGTTCTTCGGCACCAGCTCGCCGACGACCATCAGGAAGACGGTCGACAGGGCGGTGCCGAGCACGAGCGCGACCGACGACGACGCGGACTTCGGGATGCCGAGGGACTCCAGCGGGCCCGCGATGAGCTTGGCGATGGACGGCTCGGCGAGCATGCCGACGACCAGGTTGGTGACGGTGATGCCGAGCTGTGCGCCCGACAGCTGGAACGTGAGGTTCCGTACGGCCTTCAGGGCGCCGGCCGCGCCGCGCTCGCCCCGCTCCACGGCGTCTTCGAGATCGCTGCGCTCGACGGTGGTGAGCGAGAACTCCGCCGCGACGAAGGCGCCGCAGGCAAGCGAGAGCAGTACTGCGACGGCGAGCAGGAGTACTTCGGTCATCGGGTCGTCACCTCCGTCCCATGATCGGACAGGGCCGGGAGGGTCGCGCGCTCGCGTGGACCGCGCAGGGGTAGGGACCGGGTACTGGGAGGCTCGCCCATGGGCGGACGCTCACACCTTTCGCAGAACGGACGGAGACGTGTCGGGCAACGCACCTGACGCACCCATGGTAAAGGATCGGCAAAGCGGCCCGCGGTTGAGGGGCTGCCGGCTTCATCCGGTCCGTTCAGTCCCGGACGAGCGGCTTCACCCAGCGCGACCACTGCGGCTCCGGCGCGTAACCGGCCGCCTTCCAGGCCTGGTGCGCCCGCTCGTTGCGGTCCAGGACCATCGCGTCGCCGCGTCGCCCGCCGAGCGCCACGAACCGCTCCTCCGCGGCGGCCAGCAGCGCCGAGCCGATGCCCTGCCGCCGCGCGTCGGGCCGCACCGCGAGCCGGTACAGATGGCACCGCCAGCCGTCGAACCCGGCGATGACCGTGCCCACCAGCTCCCCGTCGCGCTCCGCGAGAATCAGCGCCTCGGGATCCCGCGCGACCAGGCGCTCCACGCCCGCACGGTCGTCACTGATGCTCGTCCCCTCGGCCGCGCTCTTCCAGAAACCCAGCACGGCGTCGAGATCGGCGGGAGCGGCGGACCGTATACGCAGTTCACTCATGGCCCGATCCCACCACCGCCGACGCCCGCCGTGCCGCACGTTTCACATGCCGGACCGCCGTCGGCCACGCGCCGGGTCACGCCCAGTCATTCGTGGGCGATCGCCGCCAGTACGTTCATCCGCGACGCCCGCAGCGCCGGCAGCAGGGCCGCCGCGAGACCCACCACCACCGAGCCGATCACCACCGCGGCGATCGTCGTCCAGGGGATCGCCAACGCGTCCATGCCCTCCAGCGCGAGCACCTGATGCGCGGCCACGCCCCACACGAGGCCGAGCGCGAGGCCGAGGACCGCGCCGAACACCGCGATCACCACCGACTCCAGACGGATCATGCGCCGCAGCTGTCGCCGGGCGAGCCCGATCGCCCGCAGCAGCCCGATCTCCCGGGTGCGCTCGACGACCGACAGGGCAAGCGTGTTGACCACGCCGAGGACGGCGATGACGATCGCCAGGCCGAGCAGGGCGTACACCAGGTACAGCAGCACGGCGATCTGGTCGTGGATGAGCTTCTTGTAGTCGGCCAGGTCGCGGACCTGCACCTGCGGGTACGCGTCGAGCGTCTTGTCGAGGCGGGCGCGCAGCGTGTCGGCGGAGACGCCGGAGGCCGCGTTCACGTAGACCGCCGAGTCCTGCCCGCCCGGCACGTACTTCTCGAGCGTGGCGAGCCCCATGAACAGGCCGCCCTCGAGGCCGAAGCCGCCGCCCTCCTGGTCGGTGAGCGCGCCCACCGTGAACTCCGCGCGCTGCCCGCCGGGCAGTTCGACCTGCAGCACGCTGCCCACCTTGGCCTTGTGGTCGTCCGCGAACTGCTTCTGCATCCCCAGGTGTCCGGGCGCGAGCGCCCCCGCTGTGTTCCCCTGCTCGTACGTCACGTGCGCGACGTCGTCGAGCCGCGGCTCGTACCCGGCCGCGCTCGTCTTGACCCGCTTGCCGTCGGGCATGTGCACCGCGAGCGGCGTGAAGCGCTGCCGCACGACGAGGCCGACGCCCTCGGTGGCCCCGATCCGGTCGGTGACCTCCTTGGGGAACGGCATGAAGTTCGCGTTCTGCACGGTGAAGTCGGCGCCGAGCGTCTTGTCGATCTGCTCGTCGAACGACCGGCTCATCGAGGCGCTCGCCACGGACATGCCCGCGACCAGCGCGAGCCCCACCATGAGGGCGCTGGCGGTGGCCCCGGTGCGGCGCGGGTTGCGCAGTGCGTTGCGCTGGCTCATCCGGCCGATCGAGCCGAACACGGCCGGGAACGCGGCGCCGAGGACCCGGATCACGGGACGCACCAGCAGCGGGCCCGCGATCACCGTCGCGATCAGCGTCAGGACAATGCCGAGGCCGAGGAGCGAGCCGGCCGTGCCGGTCTTCGTGGCGGCCGCACAGCCCACGAGCGCGGCCGCACCCGCCGCCGCGACCAGGCCGCCGACGAGCGCCCGCACCGTCAACGGCCGCCCCACACCGGCGATTTCGGCATCCGCGAGGGCCGCCATGGGGGAGACGCGGGCGGCCCGCCGGGACGGCAGGTACGCGGCCACGAACGTGACCCCGACCCCCACCGCGAACGCGGCGACCGGCGTGCCCCAACCCACCACCATCTCCGTGGACTTGAGGTTCATCCCGAAGACGCCCATCAGCTTGATGAGGCCCGCGGCGAGCCCGACACCGAGCCCGAGGCCCACGGCGGAGCTGACGAGACCGAGCAGCACCGCCTCCGTCAGCACCGAGCGCCGCACCTGCCGCCGGTCGGCGCCCAGCGCCCGCAGCAGCCCCAACTCCCTCGTCCGCTGGGCGATCAGCATGGAGAAGGTGTTCACGATCAGGAAGATGCCGACGAGCACGGCGATCCCCGCGAAGCCCAGCATCACGTACTTGATGATGTCGAGGAACCCGCCCAGGTCCTCCGCCGCCGACTTCGCATCCTCGTCGGCCGTCTTCAACTCGTAGCCGGAGCCCACCTGTTGGGCGACGTTCCGCTTGAGCTGTACGTCGCTGACGCCCTGCGCCGCGTCGACCGAGATGCTCGTCGCCCGTCCGGCCCCGCCGAGCAGCTTGCGCTGCGCGGTGGGCGTGTCGAGGAAGACGAGGGCGGCGCCCGGGTTCGTGGTGCGGAACGTCGCGATGCCGACGACCTCGACCTTGAACGAGTCGCGCGCCATCACGGTGAGCGTGTCCCCGATGCGTACGTGCTTCTTGTCGGCGGTGTCCGCGTCGAGCAGCGCCTCGCGGTCGCCGCGCGGCGCGTGCCCCGACGTGAGGCGGACCGGACTGCGCTCCGTGGGCTCCCAGTTGGTGGCGATGGTGGGCGCGCCCGTCGTCGGCCCGACCGAGTCGCCCTTGCGGTCGACGACCGTGATGTTCTCGATCTGGGCGTCGATGTGCGTGGCCGCGACCCCGGAGACGGAACCGATCCGGTCGGCGAGCGACGCGGGCAGCGTGCGCACCTCGCCGGAGGGCAGCGCCTCGCTGAGGTCGTCCTCCTTCGGGCTCACCCGTACGTCCGCGGACGTCGAGGCGAAGAGCCGGTCGAACGTGCGGGCCACCGTGTCCGAGAAGATCAGGCTGCCCGCGACGAACGCCACCGAAAGGACCACGGCGAGCGCCGACAGGATCAGCCGCCCCTTGTGCGCGAGGAAACTCCGCAGGGTCGCCTTCAGCATGGCTACTGCCCCGGAGCGTGCTGGTCGGGAGCGTGCTGATCAGGCGTCTGCCGGTCGGGCGTCTGGTGGTCGGGCGCCTGCTGGTCGGGCGTCTGCCGGTCGGACGGGCGGGGCTCGGGCACGGCGCCGCGGCCGACGTCGAACCGCTTCATCCGCTCCAGAACGGCCTCCGCCGTCGGCCCCCGCATCTCGTCCACGAGCCGTCCGTCCCCGAGGAAGAGCACCAGGTCGGCGTGGGCGGCGGCGCCCGGATCGTGCGTCACCATCACCATGGTCTGCCCGAGGCTGTCGACGGCCTCGCGCAGAAAGCCGAGGACCTCCAGGCCCGCCCGCGAGTCCAGGTTCCCCGTCGGCTCGTCCGCGAAGATCAGCTCGGGGCGCGCTGCCAACGCCCGTGCGCACGCGACCCGTTGCTGCTGCCCGCCGGACAACTGCGCGGGCCGGTGCCTCAGGCGGTCCCGCAGCCCCAGCGTGTCGATGACCTGCTCCAGCCACTTCTCGTCGGGGGCCTTGCCCGCGATGTCCATCGGCAGCGTGATGTTCTCCGCCGCGTTCAGCGTCGGGATGAGGTTGAAGGACTGGAACATGAACCCGATGCGGTCGCGCCGCAGCCGCGTCAGCTCCTTCTCCTTGAGGCCGGTGATCTCCGTGCCGCCCAGCCACACCTGCCCCGCCGACACCGTGTCGAGCCCGGCCAGGCAGTGCATCAGCGTGGACTTGCCGGAGCCCGAGGGGCCCATCACCGCCGTGAACCGGCCGCGGGCGATGTCCACGTCCACCGCGTCCAGCGCGAGCACCTGCGTCTCGCCGGAACCGTACGCCTTCGTCAGACTCCGGGCCCGCGCGGCGACCACATCCGTGGCCCCATCCGCATCCCCCACCCCAACTCCCTTACATCGTAAGTCAGTTGCGCATCAGGTCGGCTTCGAGGATAGCCCGGACCCGCCCGTCCTGCCGGTGCGCGCGCCCGTCTTGCCGGTGCTAGCACATCGACGCTAGCGTGAGGGCATGGCGAAGACCCAGCTGAACGTGCGCGTGGACGAGGACACCGCCCGCGCCGCCAGGGAGCGCGCGCTCGCCCGCGGCATGAGCGTCAACCGGTACATCGAGGAGCTGGTCAGGCGGGACGCCGGCGAGCTCGGCCGGACCTTCGTCGACGCCGCGGCCGACTTCATGCGGCAGTACGAAACCGTGTTCGCCGAGGAGTTCGGCCCGGACCGCGAAGGCCGGCGCCGCCCCGTTGAGTGACCCGAGCCGCTCCCCGAACCCCGCGCCCCTCGGCATCGACCTCGCCTGGCTGCTCATGATCGCCGAGCAGAAGACCCCCGGCGACCCGCAGGTCACCGACTGGGGCGCCCTCGTCGCGGCCGTCGCCCGGCACGACGCCCGGATATTCGACGTGCCCGTCTACGACAGTCCGCACGCCCGCGCCGCCTCGCTGATCCAACTCCTCATCCACGTACCGGCGTTGGAGCGCTCGAACGCGATGTTCGCCTCCGCGGTCGCCTACGCCTACCTCGTCGCCAGCGGCCTCAAGATCGCCATCTCGCCCGAGCAGGTACGGGAGTTGGCCCGCCTCGTCAAGGACGGCGGCGCGAGCGTCCTCGACATCGAGAAGGAACTGCGCAAGTGGAGCCAGTGACCCGCGCGCTGCCCGGGCCCGGTCACCCGCCCGTACTCAGGCGCGGTCGAGCTCGGGCCGCCGCGCCGTACCGAGCACGCAGTACGACGTGGGCAGGCGCGGCCCGCGCTCCGGCATCACCAGCTCGCGGTACGCGCCCAGTTCGAACCCCGCCTCGCGCAGCGCACCCAACGCGTCGCGCCCCACGTGACACCCGCCGAACAGCCGCGGCCACACCATCCGGTCGAGCGCCGACTGCACGCCGCGCATCCCGCGCTTCGGCGCCCGTACGTGCTCGAAGAACCGCACCTCGCCACCCGGCCGCACCACCCGGCGCACCTCGGCGAGCGCCCGCGACACGTCACGCACGCTGCACAGCACGATCGACAGCACGGCCGCGTCGTACCCCTCGCTCTTCACCGGCAGCGCCTCCGCCGACCCCGGCACCACGTCGACCGGGACCTCCGCGCGCTGCGCCGCCTCGACGGCCAACTGCCGCAGCAGACGCTCCGGTTCGATGGCGACGACCTCGGAGACGGTGTGCGGGTAGTACCGGAAGTTCAGCCCGTTGCCCGCGCCGACCTCGATGACCCGCCCCGACAGACCGCCGAGCAACTCGCTGCGCACCGGCGCCATCACGGGCTCGGCCCGCTCGCTCAGCCGGGCGTAGTACCGCGCGAACCACGGATGACCGACCGCGTCGCGCGTCCTGTCGGGCTTGCCCCCGGGCTTCCTGCCGGGGGACGGATCCTGGTCCACCATGGGACCTCCTAGGCCGGGCCGACTGCTTACGCCGATTGTTCCCCGGCCGGGCGCCGACGAACGGCCTTCGGCACGGATCCCTACGGGCGCGCCGCGCCGCCGTACTCCGGTGGCCGCACCGCCCCCGCGAACTCCGCGCCGTCCCACGTGCCCCCGAGCCCCGGCCCGAGCCAGCCCCCGGCGCGCGCCCGGAACGCGGCCGGATCCAGCCCGCCGGCCCCTTGCGGCACCGCCCCCACGAGCGGCGCCCCGGCCACGCACGGCAGATCCGCGACGTTGCACCGCTCGGCGAGGCCCGGCTCGTGCGGCCAGCTGCCGATGACGACACCGGCCTGGTCGAGCCCCCGCGCCCGCAGCGCCTCGGCCGTCAGCTGGACGGAGTTCAGCGTGCCCAGCCCCGCCTGCGCCACCACGAGCACCGGCGCCCCGAGGAGCCGCGCCGCGTCCGCCAGCGTCGCGCCCTGCCCGTCGAAGTGCACGAGCAACCCGCCCGCCCCCTCGACGAGCACCAGGTCGTGCGACGCCGCCAGCTTCTCGGCCGCCTCGGCGACCTGAGCGGGCCGTACCGGCTCGAGCCCGGCCCGCGCCGCGGCGGTCCCGGGCGCCAACGGCTCGGGGAACCGGGCCAGTTCGAGGGGCGTCACCGCGTCCCCGGCCAGCCGCAGCACCTCGTCGACGTCCCCGGGCTCACCCGGCGCGACCCCGGTCTGCGCGGGCTTGAGCACGGCCACCGAACGGCCGGCCCGCACTGCGAGCGCCGCGACCGCGGCCGTGGTCACCGTCTTGCCGATCTCGGTCCCGGTCCCCGTGACCACCAGTACCGTCATGCCCTCATCCCTCCCGCGCGGCCGCGCACACCGCGCGCCCGATCCGTGCCAGGTCGTCGTCGCCCGTGATGTACGGCGGCATCGTGTACACGAGGTCCCTGAACGGCCGCAGCCAGACCCCCTCCGCGACCGCCGCCCGCGTCGCCGCCGCCATGTCCACCTCGTGGTCGAGCTGGACGACACCGATCGCCCCGAGGACACGTACGTCCCGAACTCCCGGTACGGCAGCCGCCTCTGACAGTGCGTCACGCAGCCCGGTCTCGATCCGCTTGACCTCCGTCTGCCAGTCCTGGCCGAGCAGCAGGTCGATCGACGCACCGGCCACCGCCGCGGCCAGCGGATTGCCCATGAACGTCGGCCCGTGCGCGAGCACCGGCACCTCGCCCCGCGAGATCCCGTCGGCGACCCGCGCCGTGCACAGCGTCGCCGCCAGCGTCAGATAGCCACCGGTCAACGCCTTGCCGACACACATCACATCGGGCGTCACCGCCGCATGCTCCGCGGCGAACAACGCACCGGTCCGCCCGAACCCCGTCGCGATCTCGTCGAACACGAGCAGCACGTCGTGCGCGTCGCACGCCTCCCGCAGCACCCGCAGATAGCCGGGGGAGTGGAACCGCATCCCGCCCGCACCCTGCACCACCGGCTCGACGATGACGGCGGCCAGCTCGTGCGCGTGCCGCTCGATCGTCTCCCGAAGGTGCTCGGCGAACGAATCCTCGTACTCCGTGGGCGGCGCATCGGTGAAGATCTGTTCGCTCAGCACCCCCGACCACAGCCCGTGCATCCCGCCCTCGGGATCGCACACGGACATCGGCTGCCACGTGTCCCCGTGGTAGCCGCCGCGCCACGTCAGCATCCGCCGCTTCCCGGGCCGGCCCAGCGAGCGCCAGTACTGCAGGCACATCTTGAGCGCGACCTCGACCGACACCGAACCGGAGTCGGCCAGGAAGACGTGCTCGAGGCCGTCCGGCGAGATGTCGACCAGCCGCTCGGCGAGCCGCACGGCGGGCTCGTGCGTGAGCCCGCCGAACATCACGTGGCTCATCCGCTCCAACTGGCCGCGCGCCGCCTCGTTGAGCACGGGGTGGTTGTAGCCGTGGATCGCCGACCACCACGACGACATCCCGTCCACGAGCTCGCCGTGCCCGGCCACCCGCAGCCGCACCCCGGCCGCCGACTCGACGACCAGCGGCTGCTGCCGCCCGGGCATGGGACCGTACGGATGCCAGACGTGTCGCCGGTCCAGGTCCAGCAGCTCCTCGATGCGCGCGTCGGGCGTGTCAGGCATTGGGCGCGAGATCCGTCCCCGCACCCCGGCGACGTACCGCCACGAGATCCGTCCGCGCCTCGGGCACCTCTGCCACCGCCCCTGCCTCCGAGGGCTCGGAGGCGCACACCGAACCGCAGCCGCCGCCCCGGTGCTCCGGCAGCGTCACCTGGTCGGTGCCCTCCACCTCGAACCCGGCGTCCGCGATCATCTCCAGGTCCGTCTTGCCCGCCTGGCCCTCACTGGTCAGGTAGTCGCCCAGGAAGATCGAGTTGGCGATGTGCAGGGCCAGCGGCTGCATGGTGCGCAGGTGCACCTCGCGCCCGCCCGCGATCCGCACCTCCACGTCCGGGCACACGAAGCGGACCATGGCCAGAATCCGCAGGCAGCGCTGCGGCGTGAGGCTCCACTCCTTGGCCAGCGGCGTCCCCTCGAAGGGGATGAGGAAGTTGACCGGCACCGAGTCCGGGTCCAGCTCGCGCAGCCCGAACACCACGTCGACCAGGTCCTCGTCGCTCTCGCCCATGCCCGCGATCAGCCCGGAACAGGCCGAAAGACCGGCCGCGTGCGCCTTCTGCACGGTGTCGACCCGGTCCGCGTACGTGTGCGTCGTCGTGATGTCGCCGTACGTGGCCTCGGACGTGTTCAGGTTGTGGTTGTACGCGTCCGCGCCCGCCCCGCGCAGTCGCTCCGCCTGCCCGTCGGAGAGCAGCCCGAGACAGGCACACACCTCGACGCCCTCGTTCTCCGACTTGATCGCATCGATCGTTCGCGCAACACGGTCGACGTCCTTGTCCGTGGGACCGCGTCCGCTCGCCACCAGACAGACCCGCTTCGCCCCGCCCGCGACACCGGCGGCGGCCGCCTTCGACGCCTCGTCCGGCTTGAGCCAGGTGTACTTGAGGATCTCCGCCTTCGAACCGAGGCGTTGCGAGCAGTACGAGCAGTCCTCGGGGCACAGACCCGACTTCAGGTTCACCAGATAGTTGAGCTTCACCCGCCGCCCGAACCACGTACGGCGCACCTTGCCGGCCGCCGCCACCACATCGAGCAGCTCGTCGTCCGACGTCGCCAGTACGGCGAGCGCCTCTTCACGGGTCGGCGTCTCGCGCCGAAGCCCCTTGTCCACCAGCGTGTTCAGCAGGTCCATGGCGTCTGATCCTGGACCATCGAGGCGCTCCGGGGAAAGGAGGCTTTGAACAAAGCACGCCCTGTGACGTGTGGGTATTGCCACATTCGGCCCGGGTGGCGGCACGGCTAGGGTCTGTGCGTTACCTACAAAACGAGGGAGTCATGGCCACAGTCTCCAACCGTGCGTTCGGCTGGCTCGACGAACAGCACCGCGCCCGCGAAGCCGCAGGTCTCGTCCGCACGCTGCGCCCCCGCCCGGCCGACTCCCCGCTGCTGGATCTCGCGAGCAACGACTACCTGGGGCTGTCCCGCCACCCCGAGGTGATCGCGGGCGCCGCCGAGGCCGCGCACCGCTGGGGCGGCGGTGCCACTGGCTCCCGCCTGGTGACCGGCACTACCGAACTTCATGCGCACCTGGAGCGCGAGCTCGCCGAGTTCTGCGGCGTCGAGGCCGCGCTCGTGCTGTCGTCCGGATACGCCGCGAACCTCGCCGCCGTCACCGCGCTCGCCCCGCACGGCTCGCTCATCGTCTCCGACGCGGGCAACCACGCCTCCCTGATCGACGGCTGCCGCCTCGCCCGCGGGACCACGCAGGTCGCCCCGCACACCGATCCGGAGGCGGTGCGCAAGGCGCTCGGCACCCATGACGGGCCGGCCGTCGTCGTCTCCGACACCGTGTTCTCCGTCGACGGCGACCGGGCGCCGCTCGCCGAACTGGCCGCAGCCTGCCGGGAGTTCGGCGCCGGGCTGCTCGTGGACGACGCCCACGGACTCGGCGTGCTCGGCGCCGGAGGCCGCGGCGCCCCGTACGCGGCGGGCCTGGCGGGCGCACCCGACACCGTCACCACCGTCACCCTGTCCAAGTCCCTGGGCAGCCAGGGCGGTGCGGTCCTCGGCCCGGCCCCGGTCATCGAGCATCTGATCAACGCGGCCCGCACGTTCATCTTTGACACCGGACTCGCCCCGGCGGCGGCCGGGGCCGCACTCGCCGCGCTACGGCTGCTGCGCCGCGAACCCGAGCGCGCGGACCGGGCCCGCGAGGTGGCCGCGACCCTGCATCAACTCCTCACCAAAGAAGGCCTGTTGGCCGTACGGCCGGACGCGGCGGTGGTGTCCGTGCGCGCCCCCTCGCCCGAGACGGCGGTGCGCTGGGCCGCCAACTGCCGTGCCGCGGGACTCTCGGTGGGCTGCTTCCGTCCGCCGTCGGTGCCCGACGGCATCTCACGGCTGCGGCTGACCGCCCGCGCCGACCTCACCGATGCCCAACTCGGCGAGGCGGTAGGGGTGATCAGCCGCACGGCTCCCGACGGCGCGTTCACCGCAGGGAGTTGACGAACCCCTTCCAGGTGCTGCGGGTGAACAACAGAGCGGGTCCCGCCGTGTCCTTCGAGTCACGGACGGCCAGCAGTCCTGCTGCCGGCCCCGCGGTCAACTCGGCCGTCTCGACGCAGTTGTTGGCGCCGGTGCTGCGGCTGCTGCGCCGCCACCGCGCGCCGCTCAGCGACGAGCTGGAGGGAACGGAGGGTACGTACCGAGGCAGTGCAGTCATGGTGCCCCCTTACGCGGTGCCGGCCCGTGACGAGGTGTCGGCGTCCTCGCCGTCCGGTCACCCGGCGATCTGTGCGATCAGTTCCAACGATTCCTCGGGCGGTAGAGCGCGGAGCAGAAGACCGTCGAATGCTTCCGTGTAGGCCTTGAGGTCTTCTTTCCGCTCGAGGTAGAGGCTACTCGTCAAATGGTCGAGAACAACCACATCCAGATCAGAAGTGTTCGGAAATGAGAACACAACGAAAGGCCCAGTGAGCCCGATATGGCCACCCGCCACAAACGGCAGCACCTGGATCCGGACATGCGGCATCCGCGCCATCCCGGCCAGGTGCGCCACCTGCCTGCGCAGCACACCAGGACCGCCCACCTCGCGCCGCAACACCCCTTCGTCGAGCACCGCGCTCAACTCCAGCGGCGCCTGCGCCCGTAGCACGTCCTGCCGCGCCAGACGGACCTCCACCAGCGCCTCGATGTGCCGCTCCGGCGCCCCCGGCAGCACCGCACGCGTCACCGCACGCGCGTACTCGGGCGTCTGCAGCAGCCCCGGCACCACACTCGTCTCCAGCGTGCGGATCCGCGACGCCTGCGACTCCAGACTGATGAAGTCCCGGTACGACGGCGGCAACAGCCCCCGGTACGCGTGCCACCAGTGATCCGCGGCCGCGTCCTCCGCCCCGGCCAAGGCGACGACCAGTTCCCGCAGTTGGGGATCCTTCGTGTCGAACGCGTCGAGCAGCAGCAGGACGTCCGACGGCTTCACGCCGCTGCGCCCCGTCTCGATGCGGCTCACCTTCGACTGGTGCCAGCCGACCAGACGGGCCGCCTCACCGCTCGTCAGCCCCGCCTGCACGCGCAGCGCACGCAATTCGGCACCGAGCTTGCGACGGCGGACCGCGGGACCGTACTTCATCCTCACTCCTCGGGCGCATCGAATTTCGAGCCAGGCCCCTTCCCGGCCCCTGTGCGGTGGCTTCTGAGCAGACGGTAGAGGAACCGGCGTGCGCTCGCCCAAATACGGTCTGTCGTCGCAGAGTTCACCGCTTCGAGCGACAGATATATGCATATCTTGGGGGATCGCCACCACGGAAGGACATCGAAGTGGCACTCTGGCGCGAAGCAGCAGTCGGGGGGCCGCGCGCAAGCGATCCGCCAGAGTCGGACGCGCGACCCCGGCGGGAAAGGGACGACGTCGCCATGGCAGACCACCAGGAAGCATCCGTCACGCTGCCGAGCGATCCCGCCTCGGTCTCGGCCGCCCGCAGGTACGTCAGCACCGTGCTGGCGGAGTGGGGCATGCCGACAGACACCGACGCGGCCGAAGCGGTCCGCCTCATCGTCTCCGAACTCGCGACGAACGCGGTGCAGCACACCCTCGGCCAGTCACCCACCTTCACCGTCGACGTGGAGCTCGACCGCGACGAGCACCTGCGCATCGGCGTCACCGACAGCCACCCCCGCTACCCCAAGCGACTGCCCGCCGCCGTCCAGCAGGACAACGGGCGCGGCCTGGTCATCATCCGCTGCCTCACCGCGGAGTGCGGCGGCAGACTCTCGGTCTCACCCACCCCCGAGGGCGGCAAGACCGTATGGATCGCCCTGCCCTGGATCACGACGCTGAACGGCGCCAACGGCCGCCCCGCACCCGCCTGTTGACCAAGTTGCCCGTACGTCGCGGGGACGCGCCTCAGCTCCCGGACCGGCCGAACGCCCCGCGCAGCAGCGCCCGGAAGCTGTCCACCGCCGGATTCGACTCGTCCGCCCGGTGCACCAGCGAGATGGTCCGCCGCAGATCCCCCGGCTCGAGCAGCCGCCACCCCAGCGGCGCCGCCGACATACGCGCCACCATCTCCGGCACCACCGCGACCCCGAGCCCCGCACTGACCAGCGCACACACCAGCGCGTAACTCGGCGCGTCCACCAGCACCGACGGCGTCGCCCCGGCCCGCGCGAGCGCCGACTCCACACCCTGCCGCGGCGGATGCGTCGGCGCCATGCTGATCAGCGGCTGCCCCGCCAGCTCGGACAACGGCAACCGCGACGACCCGCCGGCCCCCGCCGTCAGCGCCTGCCCCGGCGCCGTGACAAGCACCAACTCCTCTACGAGCACGGGCTCCAGGACCACCGACGACGGCGCCGCCACCGGCTCGGCCGGGGCATACGTGTGGGTGAGCGCCAGATCGACGTCGCCCGCGGCCACCGCGGCGACCCCCAGCGGCGGCTCGTAGTCCGTCACCGACAGCTCCACATCCGGATGCGCCCGGCGGGACGCGGTCAGCGCCGGCGGCAGCAGATGCATGCCCGCCGTCGTGAACGTACCGAGCCTGAGCCGCCCGCCCGACAGGCCCGCGAGCCGCGCCAGCTCGTGCCGGGCGCGCTCCAGCTCGTCGAGCACCCGCCGCGCCGTTTCCACCAGCACCTCGCCCGCACCGGTCAGCCGCGCGCCCCGGTGATGCCGCACCAGCAGCGCCGTGCCCGCCTCGCGCTCCAGCTTCGCGAGCTGCTGCGACAGCGCGGGCACCGTGTAACCGAGCCGCTGCGCCGCCCGCGTGATCGAACCGGCCTCGGAGACCGCCACCAGCGCGGCCAGCCGCGTCGGGTCGTACATCGGCGGCCTCCGAGGCGATGCGCTGGGGTTAAGCAATGCTTTAGGCAGACCCAGGATATTGCACATACCTGCTGAAGGCCCGGCTCGGGCAGGCTGACGGTCATGGATGCTCAACTGGTCGCCTTCACCGGCGTCGCGGCGGGAATGGTCGCCCTGCCCGGGGCCGACTTCACCGTCGTCGTGCGCAACTCGCTCGTCTCGCGCCGCGCCGGAGTCGCCTGCGCCCTCGGCGTGGCCGGCGGCCTCCTCGTCCACACCGCGCTCGCCGTCGCCGGCGTCGCCGCCGTCCTCACGGCCGTACCCGCCCTGTTCCGCGCCCTCCAACTCGCGGGCGGCGCCTATGTGTTGTACCTCGGAGCGAGGACGCTGCAGTCGGCTCTGCGCCCCCTGGGGCACACAGCGGTGTCCGCAACGGACGCGGAGGGGGCGGGGGAGGGCGGCCGGGGCCCGACGGGCGGAGCGCTCCGGCAGGGCTTCCTGACCAACACCCTCAACCCGAAGGCGCCGATCACCTTCCTGAGCGTGCTGCCGCAGTTCGTGCCCGCGGGCAGCCCGGCCCTTCCGCGAACGGCCGTTCTTTCGGCCATCGTCGTCGTCCTGGCACTGCTCTGGTTCCCGGCCGTCGCGCTGCTCGTGGACCGGCTCGGCCGCTGGCTGCGCAGGCCGCGTACCGCCCGCGCCGTGGAGGCCGTCACCGGCAGCGCACTGGTGGTCCTGGCCCTGGTCCTCCTGCTGGAACCGCTGCTCGCCTGAGAGGCCCCACGGGGGAGGGCCGGCGCCGGCCCTCCCCCGTGGGGCCGTGCGGCGGGGTCAGCGCACCCGGCCGTACCAGACGCTCTTCGTCCAGATCTTCTGCAGCCTCACCACGTCCCCGGTCTTGGGGGAGTGCCAGATGCGCCCCTTCCCGGCGTAGATCCCGACGTGGTAGACGCTCCGGCCCGAGTGGAAGAACACCAGGTCCCCCTTCTTGCGGTGGGACGCGGAGACATGGCGGGTCTTGTTGTACTGCTGCGCGGCGGTACGGGGCAGCTTCTTGCCCGCCCGCTTGAACGAGTACAGCGTCAGGCCCGAGCAGTCGAAACGTTTCGGCCCCGCGGCGCCCCACTTGTAGGGCGCTCCCTTCTTGGACGCCGCGACCTGCAGTGCCTTCGTCGACACCGCCGCTGCCGATGCCTCGGACGCGCCGCCGGGAACCATCACGGAGGCTCCGGCGACGGCGAGCGTCAGGGCCGATGCCGTACCGGCCCGGGTCAGCAGCGAGGGGACACGATTGAGCGCAGTCATGCGCAACCCTTCGTCAGCCGCCTGCGAAGGATGACCTGTCGGGTTCGGGCTGGCGAAGATGCCCGGCCGCTGCTGCGGCTTCACCCCAAGGGCTGCTCGGAACGGACGTTCGTTCCGGCGACCCGTCGTACCTGGGTCCTCCACTCCTGCCGATCCACTTCTGTCGACCTGGCATCCGTACGGCGGCAGGACTCGGCGTCCGCACGGACCGCCCCGCCGCGGCGGCGGGGGCTTGTCGTCGGAAGGGATCTTCACGCACAGGTGTCGTGAAATCCGAGTTGAACCGGCGGTAAGTGAGGCTCCTCACGCTTGACCCGTTCAGGTGGACAGTGCCGTTTCGGGGCCGGGCCCGCGACGCCCGACCATGCCCGCACCAGCACCGGAACCCCTCATTCCGGCCTTCGCGTACTGTCGATGCGCAACTCTGACGGACTTCTTGGCGTACGAACGTCTAGGCCATACGGGGGTACGCCATCTGGGCCGTTTCGGCCCCGCTGTAGACGGTCCGCGCGACCCGTGACATCAACTGACCGATTCTGGCGGCAAAGTGACCCTCTGTGTTCGCCGTTCGCCGTCCAGGACCCGCAACGCCCGCGCCAGGGTCTCCGCGTGCACCTCGCTCTCACCGCGCCGGTGCATCAGCGCCAGGGCATCCCGCAGCTCCGTCGCCCGGGCCACCAGGGCCTGCGCCGCCCGCAGCCCGCGACAGGTGAGATCGCCCCGCGCCGGATTGATCCGCGCGAGCAGATCGACCACCGCCAGATAGCTGTCCACCAACTCGCCCTCGGCGCGGGTCAGCGCGGGCAACGGCGGAAGTTCGGGGGGAAGCACCGCCGCCTCACCTCGCGCCCGGGCCGGCGAGCGAGGACTTGCGGCTCGCCACGACGTGGTCCACCAGGCCGTACTCCAGCGCCTGCGCCGCATCGAGCACCGTGTCCCGCTCGATGTCCCGGCCCACCTGGCTTCGGGACCTGCCGGTGTGCCGCGCGAGCAACTCCTCCAACTGCCCCCGCATGCGCACCATCTCCCCGGCCCGGATCTCCAGATCGGTGGGCTGCCCCTGCGCGGGCTCGGGCAGCGCAGGCTGATCCAGCACCACCCGCGACCCCGGCAGCATCATCCGCTTCCCCGGCGCCCCCGCGGCGAGCAGCACCGCGGCGACCGACGCGGTCTGCCCCAGGCAGGTCGTCGACACGTCGCAACTGACGTACTGCAGCGTGTCGTAGATCGCCGTCATCGCGCTGAAGGAGCCCCCGGGGGAGTTGATGTACAGCGAGATGTCCCGGTCCGGTGCGGCGTGCTCGAGGTACATGAACTGCGCCATCACGTCGTTCGCGGACGTGTCGTCGATCGGGGTGCCGAGAAAGACGATTCGTTCTTCGAGCAGCTTCGCGTACGGGTCGAGCGTGCGCTGCCCCGAAGCCGTGCGCTCCGTGAACTCCGGCAGGACGTAGCGGCCCGAGGGCGGGCCGAAGGGACGGGTCATGGTGCTCGCGCCTCCTGTGCTCGTGCGACCGACGGCTCCGGCTGCGGGAGGCCGCCTCTGCCAAAAATGTACAGGACGTACATGACGTACGATGGCGAGCATGGCCTACGAGATTCCGGTGACGCAAGCCAGGGCTGAGCTCGCCGACTTGATCAACCGTGTGGTGTACGGCGGGGAGCGCGTCGTCGTCACCCGCCACGGCAAGCCGCTCGTCGCCCTGGTCTCCGCCGCTGACCTGGAGCGACTCCAGGCGCTCGGCGACCCGGCCGGCGACTCCGCGGACGAGCCGGTGATCAGCTCCGTCTCCCGCGTCGGCTCCCTGCCGTCCGCTCCGGGCGAACGCCAGCGGTTCGGCATCGCCGCCGAACACCGCGGCCCCGAGGTCCGCTAGCCCCTGGCTCAACTCCCGCACGCCACGCGCAAAATGACCGTGCACCCCCGTCCGCTACAGCGGGGGTGCACGGTCGGTCCGTGTGCGCGGCCGGTCAGCCCGCGGGTATCGGTGCCCGCTCCGGAGTGACCTCCTGGACCGCGGGCGTCGCCGCCCGCCGCCCGCGCAGGGCCCCGAGCAGGACGGCCGTGAGCCCGAGCGCGGCCCACACGGCGAGCGTCAGCGCGGGCCCCGAGGCCCGGGCCCCGTCGAAGTAGGAGACCGAGCGCAGCAGCGAGCCCCCGGCGCCCGGAGGCAGCAACTGGCCCAGGAATCCGACCGGTTCGGGCAGCAGCTGCGGCGCCGACGTCACCCCGGAGAACGGATTGCCGAGCAGCACCATCAACAACGCCCCGACCCCGATGCCCGCCGGTCCGATCAGCGCCGCGAGCCCGGCCACCGTCGCCCCGACCGCGAGCGACGACAGGCCCAACACCCCGGCCTCCGCCCACCAGTTGCCCGTCAGCACCCCGAGCCAGCTGTGCGCCAGCGCGGCCGCCACGGCGCCGACCGCGGCCGTCGCCGCCAGCAGGGCGAGCACGGCCCGCACGCCGCGCAGCCGCAGCAGCGTCACGAGCGCGCCGCCGGCGACCCCCGCGATGGCCAGGGGCAGCATGCTCGAACTCAGCACGGAACCACGGGGATCCGCGGCCGGCGCCGGCACCACGTCGACCGTCGTCACCTTCGCCCCCGCCGGCGCCTGCGCCGTCACGGCCTGCTGCAACAATTGCGCCACGACCGGACTCGCCGCCGACGCCGTCAACAGCTTCGGCCCGCCCGGCGACGCCACCACCGCCCCGTATACGACCCGTCCCTCGATCGCGGCACGCGCCGCCGCCTCGTCGGCGTACCGGTGCACGTCGAACGCTCCCTCCTTCGCGCCCAGTTGACGCGCGACGGGAGCCGCGGCCGCGGCGGGACCCGCGACACCGACCGGCAGATCACGCGGCGCCGTCCGCGCCGCGGGCCATGCGAACGCCCACAGGGCAAGGGTCGCGAGCAACGGCACGATCAGGATGACGGCGACCATGGTGCGAAAGTGCGCCGGTCGGGGGGAGGGCGAGTCCATGGGAATCTCCAGCGGCGTGATCAATGGCGAAGGATCGTTCGTTTTACGCGAAGACCCCACCATCGTGGTGGCGCGCCTTCTTGTCAAGAATGAATGTTCGTTTTACGTTGGCAAGCATGGCCCGCGTATCCCAAGAGCACCTCGACGCCCGCCGCCGCCAGATCCTGGACGGCGCCGCGCTCTGCTTCGCCCGCAACGGTTTCCACGCCACCTCCATGCAGGACGTTCTGAAGGAGGTGGACCTCTCGGCCGGCGCGGTCTACCGCTACTTCCGCGGCAAGGACGAGCTGATCCACGCCATCGTCACGGAGGTCCTCGACGACATCCGGTCCTCGTTCGAGGCGGCCGGGCAGCAGTCGCCGCCCCCGCCGCCGTACGAACTCGTCGGGACGGTGCTCGCCGAGGTGCTGCGCGAGCGGCCCGGGCTCCAGGTCGGTGACGTGTCCTACTTCCCGCGCCTGATGGTGCAGGTGTGGACCGAGACCCTGCGCAACGCCGAGCTCGCCACCGTGCTCCGCGAGGGCTTCGTGAAGGTCAGGGCGGCCTGGGTCAAGATCGTCGAGGGGTATCAGGAGGCGGGGATGATGCGCGCCGACGCGGATCCGGACGCCGTCGCGCGCACGATGATCGCCGCGGCCCAGGGGTTCGCCGCGCAGCAGGCGCTCTTCGGGGAGATGCCGATCGAGACGCTGCAGATCGGCCTGCGTGGCCTGATGAGTATGGGCGAGGTCAGCTGACGGCAATGGCGCGGTCAAGTCACGGTTAACCTCGTTGAAACTCCGCCCAACTAGCCTGCGGCGCACGTCACCAGGGGTTTTTGTATCCGGGGTGCGCACGATCATGCGCATTTCTTGTGTGTTACATCTATACCCGTCGCGGTGGCCGCGGCAGCCGGGCCCCGCACGGTCCGGAGCGAAGGACTGTGAGGTGGGACGCGTGCAACTGACCCCGCACGAGCAGGAGAGACTGCTCATCCATGTGGCCGCCGACGTGGCCGAGAAGCGGCGTGCCCGGGGTCTGAGGCTCAATCACCCCGAGGCGATCGCCCTGATCACCTCGCACGTCCTCGAAGGCGCGCGCGACGGCCGCACCGTCGCCGAACTCATGTCCTCCGGGCGCAAGTTGCTCACCCGTGACGACGTCATGGAGGGCATCCCCGAGATGATCCACGACGTCCAGGTCGAGGCGACCTTCCCGGACGGCACCAAGCTCGTCACCGTCCACGAGCCGATCGTCTGACGGGGGAGAGGGCCATGATTCCCGGAGAGATCCTCTTCGCCGACGAGCCGGTCGAGTTCAACGCCGGCCGCGACGTCATACGCATGACGGTCCTGAACGCCGCGGACCGTCCCATCCAGATCGGCTCCCACTACCACTTCGCCGAGGCCAACCCCGGTCTCGACCTCGACCGTGCCGCGGCCCGCGGCCGACGGCTGAACATCGCCGCCGGAACGGCCGTTCGTTTTGAACCCGGCATCCCCGTCGACGTCGAACTCGTCCCCCTCGCGGGCGACCGTGTCGTCACCGGCCTGCGCGGCGAGACCGGAGGTGCCCTCGATGCCTGAGCTGTCCCGCGCCGCCTACGCCGATCTGTTCGGCCCCACCACCGGCGACCGCATCCGCCTCGCCGACACCGATCTGTTCGTCGAGATCGAGGAGGACCGCTCGGGCGGCCCCGGCCTCTCCGGCGACGAGTCCGTCTTCGGCGGCGGCAAGGTCATCCGCGAATCCATGGGCCAGTCACGTGCCACCCGCGCGGAAGGCACCCCCGACACCGTCATCACCGGCGCCGTGATCATCGACCACTGGGGCATCGTCAAGGCCGACATCGGCATCCGCGACGGCCGGATCACCGCCATCGGCAAGTCCGGGAACCCGGACACCATGGACGGCGTCCACCCCGACCTCGTCATCGGCCCCGAGACCGAGATCCTCGCGGGCAACGGCAAGTTCCTCACCGCGGGCGGCATCGACACCCACATCCACTTCATCTCGCCGACCATCGTCGACGAGGCCCTCGCCTCCGGCGTCACCACCCTCGTCGGCGGCGGCACCGGACCCGCGGAGGGCACCAAGGCGACCACCATCACCCCCGGCTCCTGGCACCTCGCCCGGATGTTCGCGGCGATGGAGAACAGCCCCGTCAACCTCGGATTCCTCGGCAAGGGCAACACCATGTCGAAGGAGTCCATGCGTGACCAACTGCGCGCGGGCGTCTGCGGATTCAAGATCCACGAGGACTGGGGCGCGACCCCGGCCGTGATCTCCGCCTGCCTCGACGTGTGCGAGGAGTCGGGGGCCCAACTGGCCGTCCACTCCGACACGTTGAACGAAGCCGGCTTCGTCCAGGACACCTTCGACGCCGTCGGCGGCCGCACCCTGCACGCCTTCCACGTCGAGGGCGCGGGCGGCGGACACGCACCCGACATGATCACCGCCGTGCAGCTGCCCAACATGCTGCCGAGCTCCACCAACCCGACCCGGCCGCACACCGTCAACACCGTCGAGGAACACCTCGACATGCTGATGGTCTGCCACCACCTCAATGCCGCGGTCCCCGAGGACCTCGCCTTCGCCGAGTCCCGCATCCGGCCCACCACCATCGCCGCCGAGGACATCCTGCACGACATGGGCGCCATCTCGATCATGTCGTCGGACTCGCAGGCCATGGGCCGCATCGGCGAGGTCATCATGCGCACGTGGCAGACCGCGCACGTGATGAAGCGCCGCCGCGGGTTCCTGTCCGGCGACCTGCGCGCCGACAACCAGCGCGCCCGCCGCTACGTCGCCAAGTACACGATCAACCCGGCGATCGCCCAGGGCATCGAGCACGAGGTCGGCTCCGTCGAGACCGGCAAGCTCGCCGACCTGGTCCTGTGGGACCCGAAGTTCTTCGGAGTGAAGCCGCAGGTCGTCATCAAGGGCGGGCAGATCGCGTACGCGCAGATGGGCGACGCGAACGCCTCCATCCCGACCCCGCAGCCCGTGATGCCACGCCCCATGTTCGGCGCGTACGGCAAGGCGCCCGCGGCCAACTCCTTCAACTTCACCAGCGAATGGGCCATCGAGGACGGGCTCCCGGAGCGCCTCGGCCTTGGACGAACGTTCGTTCCGATCCGCTCGACCCGAGGCCGCGGCAAGTCCGACATGGTCAACAACGACGTGCTGCCACGCGTCGAGGTCGCCCCGGATTCGTTCGCCGTGACCATCGACGGCGAACTCGTCGAACCCGCACCCGCCGCCGAACTGCCGCTCGCCCAGCGGTACTTCCTGTTCTGAGCCGCGGAGTGAGTACGTCATGACGCGCGCAGCCCTGCTCGTCCTGGCCGACGGCCGCTTCCCCGCCGGAGGGCACGCCCACTCCGGCGGGGCGGAGGCCGCGGTCAAGGCGGGCCGCATCACCGCGGCCGCGGACCTGGAGGAGTTCTGTCGCGGCCGTCTGCACACCAGCGGCCTCGTGTCCGCCGCCCTGGCCGCCGCCGCGGCGCTCGGTGTCGACCCCGTCGCCCTGGACGCGGCGGCCGATGCCCGTACGCCGTCGGCCGCACTGCGCGTGGCCGCGCGCAAGCTCGGCAGACAGCTGATGCGGGCCGCCCGCACCACCTGGCCGCACCCCGAACTCGACGCACTGGCGCGGGAGTTCCCCAAGGGCGCGCATCAGCCGGTGGTGCTCGGCCTCGCCGCCCGCGCCGCCGGGCTCGGGCCCGAGGACGCCGCGTACTGCTCCGCGTACGAAGGCGTCAGTGGGCCCGCGACCGCGGTCGTGCGGCTGCTGAGCCTCGACCCGTTCGACGCGACCGGCGTGCTGGCGCGCCTCGCGCCCGAGGTCGATCTCGTCGTGCGGGACGCGGTCGACGCCGCGCGAGCTGCCGTCGACCTCGGGGTCGACGCCCTGCCCGCCCGGTCCGCGCCGCTGCTGGAAATCAGCGCGGAGGTCCACGCCGCCTGGCCCGTGCGGCTGTTCGCGTCGTAGCGGAGACCCGCCCCGCCGCCCCTTCCCGCCCCGAAGCCGGGGCTGTGCCCCCGGACCCCCATCGGCCTGAAGCCTGAACGGTCTCGTCCTCTCACGCCGGACGGGCCGAAAGCAGAACGCAGAACGCAGAACGCAGAACCAGGACAAACCTCGGGCCGATCTCATTTTGGAGCCGTGATCACCATGCAGATGCACCTCGACCACTCCCACGACGGACCCGCCGCCGTCTCCGCCGACGCCCACCGGCCCGACGGCACGCGCCGCGCCCTGCGCATCGGGCTCGGCGGGCCCGTCGGGTCCGGGAAGACCGCGACCGTCGCCGCACTGTGCCGCGCGCTGCGCGACCAGCTCTCCCTCGCCGTCGTCACCAACGACATCTACACCCGCGAGGACGCCGAGTTCCTGCTGCGCGAAGCCGTCCTGCCGCCCGAGCGGATCACCGCCGTGGAGACCGGCGCCTGCCCGCACACCGCGATCCGCGACGACATCTCCGCCAACCTGGAGGCGGTCGAGGACCTGGAGGACGAGGTCGGCCCGCTCGACCTGATCCTCGTCGAGTCCGGCGGCGACAACCTCACCGCCACCTTCTCCAAGGGCCTCGTCGACGCCCAGGTCTTCGTCATCGACGTGGCGGGCGGCGACGACATCCCGCGCAAGGGCGGCCCCGGCGTCACCACCGCCGACCTGCTCGTGATCAACAAGACCGACCTCGCGCCGTACGTCGGCTCCGACCTCGCCCGGATGGCCGCCGACGCCAAGGAGTCCCGGGCCGAACTCCCCGTCGTCCTGCAGTCGCTGCGCTCCGAGGCCGGCGTCACCGAGGTCGCGACCTGGGTGCGTGCCCAGCTCGCCGCATGGACGGCGTGACCGTGACGCTGCCCGCCGGGGAAGCGCGAGCGGGCGTTCGTTCCACCGCCAGGGTCGTCGCGCGCGACGACGGCCGCGGCGGGACCGCCCTGCCCGTCCTGGAGAGCGAGGGTTCGTTCGCCCTGCGCCGCACCCGCGGCGCCACCCCCGCCGAAGCGCGCGTCCTGCTCGTCGGCGCCATGAGCGGCCCCCTCGGCGGTGACCACTTCACCGTCGAGGCCCACGCCGAACGGGGCGCCCAACTGCACCTGGGCTCCGTCGCGGCCACGCTCGCCCTGCCCGGACAGGCCAAGGGCGAGGCCCGCTACGACGTGCGCCTCACCGTCGCCGACGGGGCGCAATTGGACTGGCTTCCCGAGCAGTTGATCTCGGCGGGCGGCAGCGACCTGCGCGTCACCACCCGGGCCGACCTCGCCCCGGGCGCCCGCCTGGTGCTGCGCGAGGAACAGGTCCTCGGCCGGGTCGGCGAGGAGCCGGGCCGCCTCACCAGCCGGCTGACCGTGTACCGCGCCGGCCGGCCGCTCCTCGACCAGGAGCTCGCCTGCGGCCCGGGCGCGCCGGGTGGCTGGGACGGTCCCGCGATCCTGGCCGGACACCGCGCTCTGGGCCAACTCGTGGTAGTACGCCCGGAGTTCGAGACGGATCGGCCGTCCGCCACCGTGCTCGACGCGGACGGGACGGCCGCGCTCACCCCTCTCGCGGGCCCCGCCGTCCTGGTCACCGCCGTCGCCCCCGACGCCCTGCGACTGCGCCGTGTCCTCGATGCGGCACTGGGCCGAATGGCCTGACCGCTCACCGGTACGAAGTATCCCGTTTATCGGATTGGTAAAGAACGTCTGTCATCTCTGTTGTCAGGGACCCCCCACGCGACAGGATCCGCGTACCGATCGACTACACGATCGACGTAATGCTCGAATCGACGTGCGGGAGGCCCCACTTGAGACGGACTCGACAGACGAGTCGTGGCAGCCGGAAGGTGGTGATCGGCTCCGCGGGCGCGTTCGCCGCGGCGGCGCTGATAGCGGGAGCGGTCGCCGCCCCGTCCGCCAACGCCGACGCCCGCCACCACGGCAGCAGCACCCAGGACCGTGAGGCGAAGGGTGCCGCCATCGCCGCGGCCAAGGCGGCGAAGCAGGGCATCGACTGGAAGGACTGCCCCGCCGACTGGGGCTTCGCCAAGCCCATCCAGTGCGGCTGGGTCACCGTGCCCCTCGACTACGCGAAGCCGTACGGCAAGCAGATCAAGCTCGCCGTCGACCGCATCGGCAGCACCGGTACGGCCGACGAGCGCCAGGGCGCGCTCGTTTACAACCCGGGCGGTCCCGGCGGCTCCGGCATGCGTTTCCCGACGCGTGTGACCAACAAGAACCCGCTGTGGACGAAGACTTCGAAGGCGTACGACTTCGTCGGCTTCGACCCGCGCGGCGTCGGCCACTCCGCGCCGATCTCCTGCATCGACCCGCAGGAGTACGTCAAGGCGCCCAAGGCCGACCCGGTCCCCGACACCGAGGCGGACAAGCTCGCCCAGCGCAAGCTCGCCAAGGAGTACGCGGACGGCTGCTACGAGCGCAGCGGCGAGATGCTGCCGCAGATGACGACGCCGAACACCGCGCGCGACCTCGACGTCATCCGCGCCGCCCTCGGCGAGAAGAAGCTCAACTACCTGGGCGTCTCCTACGGCACCTACCTGGGCGCCGTCTACGGCACGCTCTTCCCGGGCCACGTCCGCCGCATGATCGTGGACAGTGTCGTCAACCCGGCGAAGGACAACATCTGGTACCAGGCCAACCTGAACCAGGACATCGCCTTCGAGGGCCGCTGGAACGACTGGGAGGACTGGGTCGCCAAGAACGACGCGACCTTCCACCTCGGCGACACGCGCGCCAAGGTGCAGGAGCAGTGGCTCAAGCTCCGGGCCACCGCGAAGAAGAACCCCATCGGCGGCCTCGTCGGTCCCGCCGAGCTGATCTCCTTCTTCCAGAGCGCGCCGTACTACGACTCCTCGTGGGTGCCGGTCGCCCAGGTGTTCAGCAAGTACGTCGCCGGTGACACGCAGGCGCTCGTCGACGCCGCCGCCCCCGACATGTCGGACACCGCGGGCAACGCGTCCTCGGAGAACGGCAACGCGGTGTACACCGCGGTCGAGTGCGCCGACGCCAAGTGGCCCACCAGCTGGAAGAAGTGGGACCGCGACAACACCGAGCTCAACAAGCAGTACCCGTTCATGACGTGGGCCAACGCGTGGATGAACCTGCCGTGCGCCACGTGGAAGACCAAGCAGCAGAACCCGATCGACGTGAAGACCGGCAAGGGCCTGCCGTCGGTCCTCATCGTCCAGTCGACCCGGGACGCCGCCACCCCGTACGAGGGCGCCGTCGAGCTGCACAAGCGCTTCAAGGGCTCCCGCCTGATCACCGAGAAGGACGCGGGCTCCCACGGTGTCACCGGTCTGACCAACCCCTGCATCAACGACCGTGTCGACACCTACCTGCTCACCGGCAAGACCGACAGCAAGGACGTGACGTGCACCCCGCACGCCACCCCCAAGCCGTAGCAACTGCCTGAGCACGGACAGCCGGTCCGGCCCCCGCCGCCGATGCGAGGGCCGGACCTCTGCTGTTCAGCGCCGGCTCGCCAGCCAGGCGTCCTCGCCCGCGTAGTCGAACAGGCCGAGGGTGTACGACTGCACCATCTTCGGGAAGTCGTCCACCCAGTCCTGCTCACGCAGCCGCCGCGTGAGCCACGCCACGGTCTCCGGGAGCGCCTCGGCGTACGTGGTCACCGGCTTGTACCCGAGATCCCGCTCCGCCGCGGTCATGTCCAGGACGACCGGGTTCGGCATCGACCACGGGGTGTCGCCGACGTTCGGCGCCGGCGGGGGACCGTCGACGCGCACCGTCTCGGTCTCGACGCCCATCAGGTCGTCGATCATCGCGCCGATGTCGGCAACGGTGGGCGCACTCGGGTCCGCCCCGTTCAAGATCCGCGAGCCGGGCCGTGCCGCGGCGAGCCGCACCAGCTCCGCGAGATTGCGGGTGCTCACCGGATGGAAGCGGGTCTCCCCGTTGTACGCCAGTACGCGCGTACGCCGCCCGTCCAGGTTCCGCTTCACGAAGTACAGCTCACGGGGGGTGCGGCAGTGCGGCCCGTACACCGCCGCCGCCCTGATCACGGTCGTCGGCAGCCGCTCGCCGAGCCCCAGCAGGTCCTGCTCCAGCTGAACCTTCCGTGCCCCGTACCCCGTGTCGCCCGGCGCCACCAACCGCTGCGTCTCCGGGATCGGGACGGGATAGAGCGGCATCCCGTCGGGTTCGCCCTGCGTGGCGAACCCGCGCCCCTGCCCGTCCTCGTAGACGGCACCGCTGCTGAGGACGACCGCCGCGCCGATGCGATCGGCCAGGTCCGCCAGCTGCTGCCCGTGGCGCCGCTCGAACGCCACCAGGTCCACGACCACGTCGACACCGTCGCCGACCAGCTCCGCGAGCGCCGCGTCGTCGTCCCGGTCGAGCCGCACCGACCGCACCTCGTCCGGCCAGGTCCCGTCCCGGCCACCGCCGCGCGAGGCGGCCGTCACCGACCAGCCGTCGTCCGCGAGGGCCCGCACCGCGGGTCGTCCGATCTGTCCTGCCGCACCGATCACCAGAGCTGTCTTCATGCGGGGACCGTAAGCCGGTCGGCTCCGCGCCGACCAGCGGATTCTGCCCAGCGCAGAGCGGCTCAGCTCAGCGGCATCCGCGGGAACTTCCGCGCCTTTGCCTCCTCGGCCTCTGCCTTCACGAGCGCCGCGTACTTGTCCACGTACTCCTGACCGGACAGCTCGAGGATCGCGTACATGATCTCGTCGGTGACCGCCCGCAGGATCGCCTTCTCGCCGTCCATCCCCGCGTACCGCGAGAACTCCATCGGCGGGCCGAACCGGATCGTCACCCGCCGCATGTTCGGGATCTTCTGGCCGGGCGGCTGCGCCTCGAACGTGCCGATCATCGCGCACGGGACCACCGGCACCTGCGCCTTCAGCGCCATCGCGGCGACCCCGACCTTGCCCTTGTAGAGCCGCCCGTCGTGCGAACGCGTGCCCTCCGGATAGATGCCGAGCAGCTCACCGCGGCGCAGCACCCCGAGCCCCTCACGGATCGCGGCCTGCCCCGCCTCCTTGCCCGAGCGGTCCACCGGGATCTGCCCCGCACTGCGGAAGAACGTCGCGGTCAGCCGCCCCCGGATGCCGGGCCCCGTGAAGTACTCGGCCTTCGCCAGGAACGTGATCCGCCGCTTGATGATCGCCGGCATCAGGAAGTGGTCGGAGAACGACAAGTGGTTGCCCGCGACGATCGCCGCACCGGATTCCGGGATGTGCTCCAGACCCTCGATCCGTGGCCGGAACATCAGACGCAGCAGCGGCCCGAGGATCACGTACTTGAGCAGTCGGTAGAACATGCCGTTCGCCTTCCCCCCTGAAGCGCGTGGAGCCCGTGAACCGCATCAACAGCACGAATGCGATCGTTGCGCACAGTAGTCAATCGGCGGCCCGCGCGCGAGAGCCCGATCGGGCCTTGTCCACCGCCCGCGCGGCGCGTCCCCTTGGCACCGGCGGCCACGAAAGGTGCCCTGTTGCCACCCCGACGTCCAGCCCCCGGAGGCTTTCCGTATGCGTTCGTCCTACGTCGTCGCCGCCGCACTCCTGTCCCTCGCCGCGGCCGCACCGGCCCACGCCGCGACCGCGCCGACCCCGGAACGCGGCCTGTTCCTCACGGTCTCCGGCGACGAGAACACCTGGATCCGCGGCCTGCTCCTGCGCTGCGCGCCCGAGCCGTGGGGGCACCATCCGTACGCGGCCGAGGCCTGCGCGGCACTCGACGCGGCGCACGGCGACCTCGACGAGGTCACGGGCCGACCGCGCGTGTGCACCAAGGAGTTCAACCCGGTCACCGTCAGCGCGACCGGCACCCACCGGGGCCGGATGATCGCCTGGCACAAGACGTATCCCAACGCCTGCACCATGGACGCGGCGATGGGATACGTCTTCCGCTTCTGAGGGCTTTGCGCTCGGCATTGCGCTGCGGGGGGACGGGTCAGGTGCTGCGCGAGGCCACCATCGCGACCGTGATCAGGCCGAGCACGACCCAGCCGAACCACAGCCAGCCGTTGCTGCCGAGCGCCACCGTGTAGGCGGTCACGGCCACCAGGCCGCCCACGGTGAACACGCCCATGGTCTTCGTGGATCCGGGCATCGCACACCCTCCTCCTCGCAGGAAGGCCATAGTCACCCAGACAGGGGCGGTGGCGCTACCGTCCGCGCGCGTTCAAGGAAGCCAGGTAGGCGTTGTACGCCTCCAGCTCCTTGTCGCCGTCCCGGTCCGCGGCGCGGTCCTTGCGGCGCGCCTGCCGGTCCTCCGACTTCTTCCACTGGAAGAGCAGGGCGAGCAGCACGAGCACCGACGGCACCTCGCTGAACGCCCACGCGATGCCGCCCGCCGCGACCTGGTCGGACATCGGGTCGAGCCCGAGCGAGGCCGGCGGGTTGTCGAACGTACCGACCATCGTCGTGCTCGCCATCATCAGCGCGATGCCGAAGAACGCGTGGAACGGCATCCCCGCGAACAGCTCCAGCATCCGCATCACGTAGCCGGGGCGGTGCGGCCCCGGGTCCACGCCCATGATCGGCCAGAAGAACACCACGCCCACCGCGAGGAAGTGCACCATCATCCCGATGTGGCCGACCTTCGACCCCATCAGGAAGTCGAACAGCGGCGTGAAGTAGAGCGCGTACAGGCTCGCGATGAACAGCGGGATCGTGAACGCCGGGTGCGTGATGATCCGCATGTAGCGGCTGTGCAGCAGCATCAGGAGCAGCTCGCGCGGCCCCTTCTTGCCGCGCTGCGCGGACACCGGCAGCGCCCGCAGGGCCAGCGTGATCGGCGCACCCATGAGCAGCAGGATCGGCGACAGCATGCTGATGACCATGTGCTGCACCATGTGCACGCTGAACATGACCATGCCGTAGTCGTTCAGCCTGGTGCACATCACCAGGCCGATGGTGAGCACGCCCACGACGAACGAGACGGTCCGCCCCACCGGCCAGGAGTCGCCGCGCCGCACGAGCCGGACGACACCCCACCCGTAGAGGGCCAGTGCCAGGAGGCAGCCGACGAGGAAGAAGGGGTCGGCCGACCATTCCAGGCCGCGCCCCAGCGTGAACGGCGGCAGGTCCATGTCCATGCCGTGCCCGCTGTGATCCATCCGCCGGCTCCTGTTGCTCGTTTCGTACGGATTGTGCGCCACCAGACTAGAACTGCCCCCGGCCGGGACTTCGGCCGGGGGCAGCTCTCTTTAAAGACCAACTAAAGCGCAGTGGCGAGCGGGCGATCGGAGTGGAGTCAGAGCACGCACTCCGCTTCCGCGTACCGCTCGTCGGGCACCGTCTTCAGCGTCTCGACGGCCTCGGCGAGCGACACCATCACGATGTCGGTGCCGCGCAGGGCGGTCATCTTGCCGAACTCGCCCCGATGCACGGCTTCCACGGCGTGCCAGCCGAACCGCGTCGCCAGTACGCGGTCGTACGCGGTGGGGGTGCCGCCGCGCTGCACATGGCCGAGGATCACGGGACGCGCCTCCTTGCCCAGGCGCTGCTCCAGCTCCAGGGAGAGCTGGCGCGCGATCCCGGCGAAGCGCTCGTGGCCGTAGACGTCCTTGCCGCCCTCGTCGAACTCCATCGACCCCGGGCGGGGCTTGGCGCCCTCGGCGGCGACGACGATCGCGAACTTCTTGCCCGCCTCGAACCGTTCGCCGACCTTCTTGGCCAGCTCGTCGATGTCGAACGGCCGCTCCGGCACGACCACCGCGTGCGCGCCCGCGGCCATGCCGGAGTGCAGCGCGATCCAGCCGGTGTGCCGCCCCATGACCTCGACGATCAGCACGCGCTGGTGCGACTCGGCGGTCGTCTTCAGCCGGTCGAGGGCCTCGGTGGCGACGCCGACGGCGGTGTCGAAGCCGAACGTCACGTCGGTCACGGCGATGTCGTTGTCGATCGTCTTCGGTACGCCGACGATCGGGAGCCCGTTGTCGGACAGCAGGCGGGCCGCCTTGAGCGTGCCCTCGCCGCCGATCGGGATGATCGCGTCAAGGCCGAGGTCCGCGACGTGTCCCCTGGCCCGCTCGACGCCGTCCCGCAGATGTGCGGGCTGCACCCGGGAGGAGCCGAGGATGGTGCCGCCACGGGCGAGGATGCCGCCGACCGCGTCCAGGTCCAGCTTGCGGTAGTCGCACTCGAGCAGGCCCTTCCACCCGTCGTGGAAGCCGATGACCTCGTCGCCGTGGTCGACGACGGCACGGTGCACGACCGAACGGATCACGGCGTTCAGACCGGGACAGTCACCGCCTGAGGTGAGGACACCAATACGCATAAGCCCGAGATACCTTTGCAAACGTGGGCCGATGGCCGGACTGCATCGTCCGGCTGGATTTCCCGTACCTTATCGGCGCCCCGGGGGCCGTCCGTAAGGGCCGTCCGCCAGGTGGACATGCCCGCTCATATGGGCGCGGGGGCGCCCCGAAGGGGGCGCCGAACCACCGCAAAAGGACCTCTGGTCGAGCAGCGTGGAACCAGCGTCGGTGCTAGGCCGGCTGCGCGGTCGCGGCAGCGATCCGCTCGTTGCGCAGGGCCTCGTACCACTGGTCGTCCACCGGAGGCAGCGCGTTCACGTCGAGCGCCAGCTTCAGCAGCAGATCGGCGATCAGCGGGTTGCGCGCCAGGACGGGCCCGTGCATGTACGTGCCGAACACGGTGTCGTTGAAGGCACCTTCGGTGCCGTCCCCCGTGCCGTTGCCCTTGCCGATGCGGGTGCGGGCGAAGGGCCGCGCGGACGGGCCGAGGTGCGTGATGCCCTGGTGGTTCTCGAACCCGGTCAGCGGCGGGAGCCCCAACTGCGGGTCGATGTCGCCCAGTACGTCACCGACGCACCGCTCGCCCTCGCCACGCGTGGAGACCACGTCGAGCAGGCCGAGGCCGGGCTCGCGCTCGCCGAGGTCGTTGATGAACTCGTGGCCGAGGATCTGGTACCCGGCGCACACGGAGAACACGATCGCGCCGTTGCCGACCGCGCGCTGCAGGCCGCCGTCGCGGCGCAGCCGCTCGGCCGCGAGGCGCTGCGGCCGGTCCTCGCCACCGCCGATCAGATAGATGTCGCCGGAGGTGGGCACCGGCTGGTCGCTGCGTACGTCGTAACGCTCGACCTGGAGGCGGCGCTGGCGCGCGCGGCGCTCCACCACGAGGGCGTTGCCCTGGTCTCCGTAGGTGCTCAGCAGGTCGGGGTAGACCCACACGAGACGCAGGCTGTTGTCGCTCATGCTCATGATCCTTATGCGTTTCTCGTCGGGATCGGGTCAGTTGCCGACGCGGCGGCGGACGTCCTGGAACGCGGTGTAGTTGGCGATCAGCTCGATCCGGCCGGGCGGCGACATCTGCACCGCCTCGTCGAGCGTCTCGCAGACGCGGAACTGCAGACCCGCGACCTCCAGGCGGACCGCGAGGTCGAGCTTGCGGTCGCCGATGACGCAGATCGGGTGCCCGGCGAGCCGGGTGTAGTCGACGTCCCACAGCCAGGAGGTGTCGGTGCCGTCCGCGCCCCGCGCGTTCACCGAAAGGATCACCGGGGTCGGCGGCGGGTCGATGAGAGTGAACGTTTCGAGCCAGCCCGCGGGGTTCTTCGCGAGCAGCAGGCGCAGGTCCCTGTTCTGGAACTGCACCACGTCGTAGCGCCCGGCCACGGCCTGCACCTGGTACATGCGCTCCAGGGCGACCTGCGGCGGCACGCCGAAGACGGCGGCGACGGCGGCGGACGTCGTCGCGTTCGCCTTGTTCGCACGGCCCGGCAGCTGGAGGTGGATCGGCCAGGCGGAGCCGTGCGGATCCAGCACGTAGTCACCCTGCAGCGCCCAGCTCGCGGTGGGCCGGCGGAATCCGCACTCCCCGCAGAACCAGTCGTCGCCGGGGCGCTGCATCACGCCACCGCACGCGGGGCACGACCAGGCGTCGTCCTTCCACTCCTGCCCCGCGGCGACCCACACCACGTTCGGCGAGGAGGAGGCGGCCCACACGACCAGCGGGTCGTCCGCGTTGGCGATCACGACGGCCTTGGAACCGGCCAGGCCCTCGCGCCACTTCTCGGCGAGCATGCGGGTCTCGGCCGCGCGGTCGAGCTGGTCGCGCGAGAGGTTGAGCAGCGCGATCGCCTTCGGGTCCACGTCGCGCGCGACACCGGCCAGGTACTTCTCGTCGACCTCGATGACGCCGAACTTCGACTCCGAGCCGCCGGCCAGGGCCGAGGTGATGCCCGCCGGCATGTTCGCGCCCAGCGCGTTCGAGACGACCGGGCCCGCGGCGCGCAGCGCCTCGGCGATCAGTCGCGTGGTCGTCGTCTTGCCGTTCGTGGCCGAGACGAGCACCACGTCCAGGTGCGTGGCGAGCCGTCCGAGCAGCTCGGGGTCGAGCTTGAGCGCGACCTTGCCGCCGATCACCGATCCGCTGCCGCGGCCCGCCGCCCGCGACACCGCGGCCGCGGCCTTGCCCGCCGTCACGGCCAGCTTGGCCCGCGGAGTCATCGACTCCGAGTTGCCTGCCATCTTCCTGGGTCCTCCTTGCGTACGGCGCCGCGCCTGCCCGGGCATCGCTTTCCGGCCTCAGCCTATCGAGAGACTCCGACAAGCCCGAACTGCGGCACCACCAGCGGATCGGGGTGCTCATCGGACCGTACCCTTACGGCCATGCGACACGGCTCGATCCCGGGCGCCTCCGGGCGCGTACGACCCCTGACCCTGCTCGGTGATCCCGTGCTGCACCAACCGTGCGCGGACGTCACGGACTTCGGTCCCGTGCTCGCGCGCCTGGTGGAGGACATGTTCGCCACCATGTACGCGGCCCAGGGCGTGGGCCTCGCGGCGAACCAGGTCGGGGAGTCCCTGCGGGTCTTCGTCTACGACTGCGAGGACGACGACGATGTGCGGCACGTCGGCCACGTCGTCAACCCGCGCCTGGTGGAGGCCGACGGCGTCGTGATCCGCGGCCCCGAGGGCTGTCTGTCGCTGCCCGGCCTGGAAGCGGGCACGCCGCGCTTCGACCACGCGCGCGTGGAGGGCTTCGACGTGGCGGGCGACCCGGTGGTGATTCATGGCACAGGGTGGTTCGCCCGCTGCCTGCAGCACGAGTGCGACCACCTGGAGGGCCGCACGTACACGGACCGGGTCACCGGCTGGCGGCGGCGCCGGGTGCTGCGCCAGGCGGCGCGGGCCTCCTGGGCGCGGACGGCGGCACTGTAGGGCGCGGTACGCCCCGTGAGCGCGCCGGTCTCAGAACCCGGGGCCGCCGACCTTGTCGCCCGCGGCGGCGAGCCGGCCCCAGAGCAGATCGGCGAGGCTCTGCACCAACTCGGCCCGGGTGCACGGCCGTTCGCCGAGCCACCAGTCACCTGCGGCGTGCATCATGCCGACGATGCCGTGGCCCCAGACGCGGGCGAGCTGCTGGCTGCCGGGTCCGAGGTCCACCCGCTCCTCGATCACCTCGGCGAGGTCCTCGCCCATCCGCCGCAGCAGCGGGGCGGAGTGCCGGCCCACGTCGAATCCGGTGTCGCCGGGGGAGCCCTCCGCCGGATGCATCAGGAAGCGGTAGACCTGAGGCCTGGCCTCGATCGCCGCCAGGTAGGTGTCCAGCGTCGACTCCACGCGCTCACGGCGCTCCGCGGGGGCGTCCAGCGCCGCCCGCAGCGAGGCGAGCAGGGCGTCCGTGTGGCGCGTGGCGAGGGCCGCGTACAGGCCGCCCTTGTCGCCGAAGTGCCGGTACAGGATCGGCTTGGTGATCCCGGCCTCGGCCGCGATCGCGTTCATCGACGCACCGGGGCCGTCGCGGAGCACCACACGGTCCGCGGCCTCGAGCAGCTCGCGCCGTCGACGCTCGGCGGCGGACTGCTGCTCCGCGCGCTGATCGGTCCGCTGTGTGGTCACCATGAGGTTTCTCCCCGCCCGTGCGATTGCTTGACGCACGCGAAAGGTAACACTCGGCGTCTCCGCGGTATCGAACGCGTACTCGGAGGTTGACACGGGCTACTGGCCAGTAACAGACTCTCGTTACCGCAAGTAACATATGCAGTGCACGCAGCCCTGGAGGGGTCATGGCCGAGTTCACGATGGATCTCAACGACGAGCAGAAGGAAGTCCGTGACTGGCTGCACGGCTTCGCCGCCGATGTGATCCGCCCCGCGGCCGCCGAGTGGGACGAGCGCGAGGAGACCCCCTGGCCCGTCATCCAGGAAGCGGCCAAGCTCGGAATCTACTCCCTCGACTTCTACGCGCAGCAATTCTTCGACCCGACCGGGCTCGGCATCCCGATGGCGATGGAGGAGCTGTTCTGGGGCGACGCGGGCATCGCGCTGTCGATCGTGGGCACGGGTCTTGCCGCCGTCGGCGTCCTCGCCAACGGCACCGAGGAGCAGATCGGCACCTGGATCCCGCAGATGTACGGCGACGTGAACGACGTGAAGGTGGCTGCCTTCTGTTCCTCGGAGCCGGACGCGGGGTCCGACGTCGCCTCCATGCGTACCCGCGCCGTCTACGACGAGGCCAAGGACGAGTGGGTCCTCAACGGCACCAAGACGTGGGCGACGAACGGCGGCATCGCCAACGTCCACGTAGTGGTCGCTTCCATCGACCCCGAGCTCGGCTCCAAGGGGCACGCCTCCTTCATCGTTCCGCCGAACACGCCGGGCCTGTCCCAAGGGCAGAAGTTCAAGAAGCACGGCATCCGCGCCTCGCACACCGCCGAGGTCGTCCTGGAGAACGTCCGCGTCCCCGGCTCCTGCCTGCTCGGCGGCAAGGACAAGCTCGACGAGCGCATCGCCCGCGCGCGTGAGAAGGCCGCAAAGGGCGGCGAGCGCGTGAAGAACGCCGCGATGGCCACCTTCGAGGCCTCGCGTCCGGCCGTCGGCGCCATGGCCGTGGGCACCGCGCGTGCCGCGTACGAAGAGGCGCTGGAGTACGCCAAGACCCGCGAGCAGTTCGGCCGCCCGATCATCGACAACCAGGGTGTGGCCTTCCAACTGGCCGACATGCGCACCCAGATCGACGCCGCGCGTCTTTTGGTGTGGCGTGCCTCCTGGATGGGGACCACGGGCAAGAAGTTCGAGAACGCCGAGGGCTCCATGTCGAAGCTGTTCGCGAGCGAGACCGCCAAGAAGGTCACCGCCCAGGCGATCCAGATCCTCGGCGGCAACGGCTTCACACGCGAGTACCCCGTCGAGCGCATGCACCGTGACGCCGCGATCTACACGATCTTCGAGGGCACGAGCGAGATCCAGCGCCTGGTGATCGCCCGCACCCTGTCCGGGATGCCGATCCGCTAGGGCGCGGCCGCGTGGACTCAGCAGCCGCCTTCGTAGGAGCTCAGTAGTCGACCAGGGCCCCGCAGGAGACGTTCACGGTCGCGGACGTCATCGTGCGGGCCCGGTCGCCGGCCACGAACGCGGCGCCCTCGCCCACGTCGGACAGCGTCGCCGTACGGCCGAGCAGCGTCGACTCGGTCAGCATCTCGACCGGCTCGGCACGGCCGGCGAAGTCCTGAGGGACGCTCTCCGCGTCCACGAACCCGCGTACGGCCGTCTCGTCGAGCGCGCCGATCTGGAAGGCCCCGCGGCTCCCGCCGGTGTCCCTGATCGCGGCAGCGACCCGCTCGACGGCTCCAGCGAGCGTCCCGCGAGAAACACGGAGGCGCGCCTTCCTGGGCGAAGCCCCGGGCCGGTTCGTCCTCCAGGGCCTGCTCTCTGCCTGCGCCGTGCTCACGTCGCGCCGTGGCGCAGCGGGGTGAGCTGCTCGATGTCGTACCGGGCGCGGAGTCGCGCGATCGCCGCGTGGTCCGGCGGCCCGTCCGCGGAGAGGATCTCCAGCAGCTCCTCGAAGTACCGCTCGTGGTCCGGCGGGGGAGAGGCCTGGAAGAACATCTTCGCCGGGACGTCCGTGGGGTTGGCGAACGCGTGCGGGCAGCCCGGCGGCACGACGATCACGGTGCCCGGGGTTGCCCGTACGACCGTGTTCCCCGAAGGGGACTGCCAGCGCTGCCAGTTGTCCGCCGTACGTACGCGCGGCTCGAAGGCGAGCACGTCGAGCTCGCCCTCAAGGACGTAGAACAACTCCTCGCTCCTTGTGTGCACATGAGCGCCGACGTCGAAGCCGGGAGGGACCACGACCTCGAAGCTCGAAGCGATCCGTGAGTGATCGCCGGTGACCTTGAAGGTGACCTCCTGCGCGGCGGTCTGCACGGTGCGGCCGTGGCCGGGCGGCACCAGGAGTCCCTCCGCCGGTGTCAGCGCCGTCATCCGTCCGCCGACCAGGTCACCGGCATCGCCTCCGGCCCGCGGATCAACGCTCCCTTGCGGAAGGGGACTTGTTCGGCGGGCACGGCGAGTCGCAGGCCGGGGAAGCGGTCGAGGAGAGCACCCACCAGCAGTTCGGACTCCAGGCGCGCGAGCATGCCGCCGACGCAATAGTGCGGTCCGAAGCCGAAGGAGACGTGCGGATTCGGCGCCCGGTCGAAGTCGATGAGGTCGGGGTCGGGGAACACGTCGGGGTCGCGATTGGCGGCGAGGTACGACACGTAGACGGGATCCCCCTCGCTGATGCGCACGCCCGCGATGTCGACGTCCTCCAGGGCGATGCGCGACAGGCCGACGGCACTGCGGTGCGGGATGTAGCGCAGCAGTTCGTCGATGGCCTGCGGGCGCAACGCCGGCTCCGCGCGCAGCCGTGCCATGAGGTCGGGGCGGGTGAGCAGGATGTACGTCATGTTGCCGCTGTTGTTGGTCACGGCCTCGCCGCCGATCTGGACGAGCACCGCGAGACCGACCGCCTCGTCCTCGGTGAGCTCGCCCGCGCCGACCGCCGTGCCCAGCAAGGACGTCACGTCCTCGCCCGTCCCGTCGTCGCGTGCGCGGATCATGCGCCCGAAGTAGGCGGACATCTCGTTCTTGGCGCGCTCGCTGACCTCGGCGCCGTGCGCGGACGACAGGATCAGCTGCGTCCAGGTGTGCATCAGGTGCCGGTCGGCCGCGGGTACGCCCATCAGCTCGCAGATCACGGCGATCGGGAAGGGCACAAGGAGCCGCTCGGTGAGGTCCGCGGGCGGGCCGTCGCGCAGGACGCCCGCCACCAGCTCGTCGAGCATCTCCTGCGCGCGCGTGCGCAGCCGCTCGACACCGCGCGCCGTGAACGCCGCCGCCACCGAGCGGCGCAGCCGGGTGTGGTCAGGAGGGTCCGCGAAGCCGACGGCGCCCGCCTGGGGGATGAAGTGCGGTGCCAGACGCGTGACTTGACGGCCGACCACGGCCTCGCGGCTGAACCGCGAGTCGTTGGTCACCGTGCGCACGTCCTCGTACCGCGTCACCAGCCACGCCCAGCCCTCGCCGTTGGGCAGCTGGATGCGTGTCACCGGGCCCTCGTCCATCAGCCGGGCCAGGACCGGGTCGAAGTCGACGCCGTGGAGGTCCAGAGCGGGCCACTGGCGGACCGGCGGGCGTGTGGTGGTGTCCTCGGTCATACGGGGGTCTCCGCGAGCTGTGAGGGGTCGTCCTGGCGGCTCCAGCGGCCCAGCGACATCTCCGCGGTGATCCCGGGACCGAAACCGGCGAGCAGGCCGCGTGCCGTGTGGTGCGCGCCGCCCTCGTCGAACATCCGGCGCAGCGCGTCGAGCACCACGGCGCTCGCGATGTTGCCGTACTCCGTGAGCGTGGCCCTGCTGAACCGGAAGGCGTCCGGCGGTACTTGAAGGAACTTGCTGAGGTCGTCAAGGATGCGCGGACCACCGGCGTGAATGATGTAGAAGTCCAGCTCCGAGGCGTTCCAGCCGTGCAGTCCCGCCAGCTGCTTGAGCGCCGGGGCGAGCGGCTCCATCGTGGTCGGCACGCGCTTGTCGAGCATGAAGTGGAAGCCCGTGGCGCGCACGTCGTACGCGATCCAGTCCTCGGTCTTGGGGATGAGATACGAGCCGTTGCGCTCGAGCGTGATGCCCGTGCCACCGCGGCCGCGCACCACGGCGGCGGCCACGCCGTCCCCGAACAGCCCGTTCGACAGGAGCGAGCCGATGCCCAGGTCGGTGGGCTGGTAGCACAGCGAGCAGAACTCGCAGGCCACGATCAGCGCGTTCGCCTCCGGGTAGGCGGTACAGAAGTCGTGCGCCCGGTTCACCGCCGCGCCGCCCGCCGCACAGCCCAGCTGGGCTATGGGTATCTGGCGGGTGTCGCTGGAGAAGTCCATCTCGTTGATCAGCCACGCGGTCAGCGACGGCATCATGAAGCCGGTGCACGAGACGTAGATGATCACGCCGATGTCCTTGGCGCGCAGGCCCGCGTCGTCCAGCGCGCGGCGGACCACGGCCGGCACCCGGGCCTTGGCCTCCGCCTCGTAGAGGCTGTTGCGGTCCTCGAAGCCCGGGTGCTTCAGCGTCTCCTCGATGGGCTGCACGATGTGCCGTGTGCGTACCCCCGTGTTCTCGATGAGGCGCAGTGCCAGCGGGAGTTGGGGGTGATCGGCGTGGTGGGAGCGGGCCAGAGCGAGTGTCTCCTCCATGGTGATGACATGTTCCGGTACGGAGACAGCGGGTCTGCACAAAGTCGCCATGAGCCTGCGCCTTCTGGTCGCCCCCCGATTGAAGGGTGCCTCCCTTGATGAAGGGAGGTTCACCTACGATCACCCGCCGCGCGCCGTTCGTCCCGTCGGACTACTCCATGCCGGTCGCGCGGCGGGCTCGCGGGCGCTACTCCTCGTCGGTTCCCAGGGCCGTGGCCAGGGCTGCCGCCGGATCGGACGCGGCCGGTCCCGCGGGGGACCAGCGGCCCCTCTCCTTGCGGTAGGGCCACCAGCGGCCGTCGCGGCCGAGGCGCAGCTGGGCGTCCCGGCCCACGACCGTCCAGCGGTCACGGGAGGACTTGAGAGCGGGCTGTTCGTCGGGCTCCCAGGCCGCTTCGAGCGCGGCACGCGCGCGTGCCGCTGCTTCCGCGTCCGGCGTCCACTCCTCCTCCAGGACGGCGAGGGCGGGCGCACCACCCTGCTCCCAGGCGCGCGCGGCCAGTGCCAGGCCCTCTCGGTCCCGCCCCGACCCCTGGGCGAGCCGGGCGGCGATGTGTGGCTCGGGAGAAGCCGCGGCCAGGCGTACGGCGTCCTGCGACGGGGTGGGCTCCGGCCGGGCGGGACGCAGTTCGTGTCCGGCGGCCAGGGCGTCCGCGAGCAGCCGGTGTGCCTCCACCGCGGCCTGCGCGGCCAGGAACTCCAGCGCCGCGACGTCCGTGTCCGCCGGTGGTGGCGTCTCCGTGTCGAGCGACGGCGGCAGGCCGGGCCCGTCGGGAAGCGCGGGTGGTTGCGGCAGGGGCGGCAGCACCAGGGCGGACGCGTACGCCTCCGTGGCGTCCACGCCCTCGGCCTCCTCGGGCGGCGCGGCCACCGGCTCGGCGCGTGCGGCACTGCGCACCTGAAGCTCGTCGAGCAGCGCCCGCTCACCGCGGCCGCGCAGCAGGAGCAGTACGAACGGATCCTGGTCGAGCAGCCGGGCCAGCTGATAGCTCAGGGCGGTCGTGTGCGCGCAGTGGTCCCAGGCCTCGCAGTCGCAGTGCGGCTCCAAGTCGCCGATTCCCGGCAGGAGTTCCACGCCTGCGGCCGCGGCGTCCTCCACCAGGTGCGGCGGCATGTCGCGGTCCAGAAGGGCCGCGATGTGTCCCGCCCGCTCGACGGCCATCCCGAGGAAGCGGTCCCAGTCGTCCTCGTCGAGCCGCTGCAGCACCACGTCCGCCCGGTGCCGGACGCCGCGGCGGTCCTGCACCAGCGCGGTGATGCGCCCCGGGCGGACCGAGATGGCGCCGACCGCTCCCGCGCGGGCCAGCGCGCGGCCCGCCTTGAGCTGCCGCAGTTCGAGAGCAGTGTCCTCCAGGGCCTTCAGCCAGGCCTGCCCCCACCACGTCTGCGCGAAGCCCCGGCCTGCCGCGGGCGGCAGCGCCGCGAACGTGCGCTCTTCGGAGTCCTCGCCCATGGGCGCGTCGTCGTACTCGTCATACAGGTCACTCATCGGGCGCCCCCTCGCAGCTCGACCAGATCGGCCAGATCGGCATCGCTCAGTTCGGTCAGTGCCGCCTCGCCCGAGCCGAGCACCGCGTCCGCCAACTCCCGCTTGCGCAGCAGCATGTCGGCGATGCGGTCCTCGATGGTGCCTTCGGCGATGAGCCGGTGCACCTGCACCGGCCGGGTCTGCCCGATGCGGTACGCGCGGTCGGTGGCCTGTGCCTCCACGGCCGGGTTCCACCAGCGGTCGTAGTGCACCACGTGCTCCGCGCGCGTGAGGTTGAGACCGGTGCCCGCCGCCTTCAAGGAGAGCAGGAACACGGGGACGTCACCGTTCTGGAAGCGCTCCACCATCGTCTCGCGCTGGGCGACCGGAGTACCTCCGTGCAAGAACTGCCTGCCGACACCCCGGTCCGCGAGATGGCGCTCCACGAGGCGCGCCATCTGCACGTACTGGGTGAAGACCAGGACGCTCGCGCCCTCGGCCAGAATGGTGTCCAGCAGTTCGTCGAGCAGCTCGAGCTTGCCCGAGCGGCCGACGATCCGGGGGGCGTCCTCCTTCAGGTACTGCGCCGGGTGGTTGCAGATCTGCTTGAGGGCCGTCAGCAGCTTCACGATCAGGCCGCGCCGTTCGAAACCGTCCGCCCCGGAGATCTCCGCGAGCGTCTCGCGCACCACCGCCTCGTAGAGCCCCGTCTGCTCCTTGGTCAGCGACACGGCCCGGTCGGTCTCGGTCTTGGGCGGGAGTTCGGGGGCGATGCCGGGATCCGACTTGCGGCGCCGCAACAGGAAAGGGCGCACGAGCTTCGCCAGGCGTTCCGCCGCGGCCGGGTCCTTGCCCGACTCGACGGCCTGCGCATAGCGCGTGCGGAAGGTGCCGAGCCGACCGAGCAGGCCGGGGGTGGTCCAGTCGAGGATCGCCCACAGCTCGGAGAGGTTGTTCTCGACCGGGGTGCCGGTGAGCGCCACGCGCGCGCGGGCGCCGATGGTGCGCAGTTCCTTGGCTGTCGCCGAGTACGGGTTCTTCACATGCTGGGCCTCGTCGGTGACCACCATCCCCCAGGCGGTACCGGCCAGTTGGGCGGCATCCAGGCGCATGGTCCCGTACGTCGTGAGGACGAACTCCCCGTCGGCCAGGCCATCCAGGGAGCGGCGTCCGCCGTGGAAGCGGCGTACGGCAGTGCCTGGTGCGAACCTCTCGATCTCGCGCTGCCAGTTGCCCATGAGGGACGTGGGACACACCACGAGGGTGGGGCCGGATGTCTCGGAGGCGGTCTGCCGGTGCAGGTGCAGGGCGATCAGCGTGATCGTCTTGCCGAGGCCCATGTCGTCGGCGAGGCAGGCGCCCAGGCCGAGCGACGTCATGCGGGCCAGCCAGTTCAGACCGCGCAGCTGGTAGTCGCGCAGCTCGGCGGCGAGCGCGGCGGGCTGCCCGACCGGGTCCATCCCCTCGGGGTCCGCGAGACGGTCCCTGAGGCCCGTCAGCCAGCCGGTGGGCCGCACCTCGACCTGGCGGCCGTCGATCTCGGTGGAGCCCGTGAGAACGGCGCTCAGCGCGTCGACCGGCGTGACCTTGCGGTCCTGATGGGTGCGGGCGTGGCGGGCCTGCTCCGGGTCGACGAGCACCCATTGGTCGCGCAGCCGCACCACGGGGCGGTTCGCCTCGGCGAGCCGGTCCAGTTCCGCGCGGCTCAACTCCTGGTCGCCCAGGGCGAACGACCAGTCGAAGGCCAGCAGCGCGTCGGCGGACAGGAATGACGGAGCGTCCGAGGAGAAGGCGTCGGGGCCGTCGCCCTCGGGCGGGCCGATCACCGCCCGGGCCGTCAGCTTGCGGGCCATCTCCCGCGGCCAGTGCACCTCGACGCCTGCTGCGGACAACGCGCGCATGCCCGGTCCGAGCAGGTCGGTGACCTCGTCGTCGGCCAGCTCCACCGCGTCCGGGACGGAGGCCGAGAGCAGCGGGGTGAGGGGTGACCACGCGCGTGCCGCGCGGCGCAGCGCCAGGAGCGCGTCCATCCTGGCCGGCGCCCCGAACGCCGTGCCGGACGGCCCCGTGCCCGCCCAGACCTCGGCCGCGTCCGCGACCAGCGCGGGGTCGCTGACGCTGTGCATCTGCAGCACGGCGCGGAACGGGAGACGGGTCTCGCCGTCCGTGACCTGTGCGAGCCCGGGGATCTCCACGCGCAGGGAGATCCGCACCCCGGCGTCGTGCCCGGACGCGACGTCGGCCGCCCACGCGCGCAGCCCGGGCGCCTGCCGCGGCTCCCGGGCCGCGAACGCCGGTCCCGAAGCGGCGAGTTCGGCGCCGGGGGAGCGCGGCAGGGTGTCGGCCACCGCGTCGAGAAAGACGCGCAGCAGCCGCTCGGGTGCGTGCAGCCGGGGAGGTTCGTGACCGTCCAGCGGGACCGCGTGTGCCTCGGGCGGCATCGCGGCGGCCAGCTCCCGGATCCGCTCCACGTCCTCGGGCCGCAGCGGCCCGGCGCGCCACGCGTCGTACTCGTCGACGCTCAGGCCGGGCAACAGCAGCCCCCGCGCGGCCAGTTGGAGGGCCAGCAGCGAGGCCGCGCCCCAGAAGGCGGCTGTCGCGTCGGCCCGAGCGGCCGCCCGCGCGCGCGTGAGCACCGGCAGGGCGGCCCGCACGGGCAGCGCCACGGCGGTGACCGTCACCACCTCGACGCCGTCGTCGCCGGGCAGTGCCAGAGGCAGCTCGATACGCGTGCCCGCTGCCACGAGGGGCGGCTCGCTGCCGTCGGCACACCAGAAGGCGACGGCCGAGGTGCGCGCCGGGTCGCCGGGTGTGAACACCGCACAGCAGCGGGCGAGTTCGGAGGTCTCTGCGGGGGTGGGTGCGGGACGCATGTGTTCGGAGATGGCAGCTTCCTCGTATTCCTCAATTTTGACTACTCGCCCTGGAGTCGGCGAGGGTACACCCCCGCGAAGGCCGAACGGACCCGATCGAGTCGTGATCCGGATCACTCGACCCTTAAGGGTGTGGCTAGCACCCCTGTCGAGGAGGGCTGGCCCCCTTCCGCAGCCGGGTGGTGGCGCCATGGCCCGCCAAGGCCCCTGGTCCATAGGTTTTTTGAGGCCGGGCCGACGCGTCGCCCGCCGTATCGCCCTCACCCTTCACAGACCGGAGAACTGCCATGGCCCTGGCTGTCGGAACCCTGCCGGAACACGCCACAGGAACCGTCGCACGGCCCTCCCCACCCGAAGGGGGAAGCGAGTTCACGCCGCTGTTGCGCGACATCAAGGGCCAGGGCCTGCTCGAGCGGCGCACCGGCTGGTACGTGCGCACCATCGCCGTCAACGCGCTCTGCCTGGCCGCGGTCGTCACCGGGATGGCGCTCATCGGCGGCTCCTGGTGGGTTCTCGCCCTCGCGCCCCTGCTGGCCGTCCTCGGTGCCCGCACGGCGTTCATCGGGCACGACGCCGGGCACGCGCAGATCACCGGCAATCGCACCGTGAGCCGCGTGATCGGCCTCATCCACGGCAACCTGCTGCTGGGCATGAGCTACGGCTGGTGGAACGACAAGCACAACCGGCACCACGCCAACCCGAACCACATCGAGAAGGATCCCGACGTCGCCGCCGACGTCCTCGTGTTCACGAGTAAGCAGGCCGCCACGCGCGTGGGCTTCCGCGGCTGGCTCACCCGGCACCAGGCCTGGCTCTTCTTCCCGCTCACCCTGCTCGAAGGCCTCGCCCTGAAGATGTACGGCTTCCAGGACCTGCGCCGGCAGAGCCCCCGTGAACGCCGGGTGGAGGGCAGCCTCCTCGTCGCGCATGTCGTCGGCTACGTCGCACTGCTGCTGACCACCATGCCGCTCGGCCACGCCCTTGCCTTCGCCGCGCTGCACCAGGCCCTGTTCGGGCTGCACCTGGGGATGGCCTTCGCCCCCAACCACAAGGGCATGGAGATGCCCGACCCCGACGGCGACAAGTGGGGCCACCTGCGCCGCCAGGTCCTCACCTCGCGCAACATCAAGGGCGGCGCGCTGACCGACTGGTTCCTCGGTGGGCTCAACTACCAGATCGAGCACCACCTGTTCCCGAGCATGCCCCGGCCCCATCTGCGCCTCGCGCAACCCATGGTGAAGGCGCACTGCCGCCAGGTGGGCATCCCCTTCGTGGAGACCGGCCTCGTCGACTCCTATCGGCAGGCGCTGCGCCACATGTATGAAGTGGGGGAACCGCTGCGGGCCGACATCTGAGGTACTTCCCGACGGCGGTACCTCGGCCCGGAGGTGTCTCGGGGGTGCGGGATCAGGGTCGAATCAGGGTCGCGTGCCGGAACCGTGGACGCCGTGGGCCCGTTTCTCACAGCAGAGGCGAGTTCGTCCCAACCCAGCCGAGGGCGGGCCGCCCCGAAGGAGGCCACACACATGTCGAAGAACGCGAAGATCGCCGCGGGAGGCGTGGCGGCCGGAATCATCCTCTGGATCTGGCTGCCGTGGTGGGCGGCCCTGCTCATCGTCCTGGGCGTGCCCACCGCGGCATACCTGACCCTCGACCCCTCGCAGCGCCGCCGGCTCCGCCGCGTCACGCGCAAGGAGCTCGGCCGCTGAGAGACCTCCGGAGCCGGCGAGACGCCCGGCCGGGGCCCTGGAGGCGTCTCCGGAGCTCTCAGGAGCCGGGGGTCCCTAAGAGGTCCGCACGGAGCACGAGTTGACGACATCACCGCCCGCGGGCCGTCCGACGGCACGGTCCGCGGGCGGTTCCACGTCGCTCTCCACCCAGCGGGTGAGGATGTCGAAGGCGTCCCGGTAGCACGGCAGGATCGGCCGCAGCCGGTCCGGATGGGTGTCGTACAGACCGTCGGTGTGACTGCCGCCCCGGATCGTGTACGTGCGATGCAGGGAGCCGCGGCCCTGCGCGGAGGTCATGCGCGCGTACACGTCGGCGTCCGTCGCGATCGGCAACAGCGTGTCCAGGTCTCCCTGCAGGGTGAGCAGCGGTTTGCCGATGCGTCCGGTGAGGGCCACGCGCGCGACGGCCCGGTGCACCGACGCAGGGCGTGCCGCGTAGTCGTACGCGGCGTCGGACGTGCAGGGGGCGAGGATCTCCTCCGTCGTCGAACCGGCCGACGTACCGGGGCAGTCGGCGTCGTACGCCGGGTCAAACTCGGCGCGGTACACCTTTTGTGTGAGTCCCCAGTAGGCCTTCTGGTGATACGGCCACAGGAACTCCGAGCCGGGTGCGAAACCGGCCGCATACATGTCGCCCGCCGAGGCCTCGCCCCGTCCGTAGGCCACGGCCGTGGGCAAGGAGGTCAGCAGGTTCGGGCCGTCCGCCGTCCACAGGACGCCCTCCCAGTCGACCCCGCCGTCGTACAGCTCCGGATGGTTCTCCAACTGCCGGCGGGTCAGGTAGCCCGCGTTGGAGATGCCCGTCATGTACGTGCGGCGCGGCGCACGGCCGTAGCGTCCGGCGACGGCCCTCTTGGCGGCCCGGGTGAGCTGCGTGGTGCGGGAGTTCCACTCGGCGACGGCCCCGCCGGGACGGGTGCCGTCCCGGTAGAAGTCCGGGCCCGTGTTGCCCTTGTCCGTCGCCGCGTACGCGTAGCCCTCGGCGAGCACGCGGTCGGAGATGGCCTGATCGGTGGCGTACTGCTTGCGGTTGCCGGGCGACGCGGTCACCACGAGCCCGCCGTTCCAGTGGTCGGGCATCCGGATCACGAACTGGGCGTCGTGGTTCCAGCCGTGGGTCGCGTTCGTGTGTGAGTCGTCCCGGAAGTAGCCGTCGATCTGCAGCCCGGGGACGCCGGACGGGCTGCGGGTGCCCTTGGCCGTCAAGCCGGCCTGATCGGCGGTGTCGGTGTACCGGGTGCCCGCGAGACCGGCGGTCGTCAGATCGGCCAGACAGGCCCGCTCCTGGAACTGCGCACCCGGCACGCGCGCGTGCGCCTGACGCGCGCAAGGGACCCCGTGCGGCGCGGCCGCATTCGCCGCCTGCGGCCCAGAAGCGGCCAGTGCCACGAGTGCTGTGGCCAACAGGGGGACGGATCTGGGCGTACGCATGGATGAGCCTCCTCGAAGTGGCGGGAAGAGGCCTCATCGTCGAGGGGGAACCCGGGCTCCTCCATGGGGCGGGACCACATGGAGGACGAACGCCCTGTGTGGGGGCGGCGGTTCAGGCCGGGCGTACGGCCATCTTGTCGAGTGCTTCGAGAAGGCCGGGCAGTTCGGGTCCACGGCCCACGGGCAGCACCTCGCCGGGTTCGTCGTCGAGCAGGATGAAGGCGATGTCGTCCGTACGTGCCACCATCGACCAGCCCGGACCGTCGGCGCGCAGGGTCCGAGCGTCGCCCGACGCGAACGCGGACCGCACCCGCCCCAGCGGCGGCGGAGCGTCCACATAGGCACGCGCCTCGGCGAGGACGCGCCGGACGCCCTGGTGCGAACTGCCCGCGGCGGGCGGCTCCTCGGCCTTGTCGGCGCCTTCCTGGGGCGCCTGGGCGGCGGCCTGCGTGACGAACTCGGCATCGTCGATCTGCTCGCGCCACACGGCCCACTGGAGCGCTATCTCGTCCGCCCCCAGGCGCCGCTGTGCCGGACCCCACGTCTGCGTGTCCGGCGGGCACAGGGGCGGCATGTCGGCGGTCTCCGGGTCGGGTGCGGGGTCGTGCGGCGCGGGGACCCCGGGCGCCGCCACCGCGAGCGCGAGCGGCCAGCCCGGCAGGGCGGCGACCATGCTGTCCTCGTCGGGGGACAACGCGTACTCCATGCCGCAGTCCCACGAGGCGATCGCCACGGCCACCAGCGACACGTCATCGACGACGACCGTCCAGCGCGCACCCTCCGCGTCCTGGCCGAGCACCAGGCCGTAGCCGTCGGCCAGCGGAGCGAGCCCCAGCGCGGCACACGCCTCGGGGTAGTCGTCGCCGAGCACGCTCGGGAACTTCGCGGGGGTCAACAACACCGCCGTCAGTACGTACAGCGCGTCGTCCCCTGCGACGACGGCGTCGTCCGTCCCGGTCATGCCAGCCTCCCCTGAGATCAATCCGTCGGCGCGACCTTAGCCACTCGCGTACGACCCCGTACAGGGGCGATGACCAGGAAAGGCAATGGTCGTCCGGGGTGTGTACGCCGACGGTGGACGGCATGTCGACGTCCCGTGTGCACTTTGTGTGCTTCGCCTGGTGGGTCTCGTTCGCACAGGCGGGCTTTCACCGGCTCTTCCGAACTCCTCCGGGCTCTCGGCTCTTCCGGGCTTCCGAGCGCTTCCGGGCTTCCGAGCGCTTCCGGGCTTACGGGCGCGTACGACGCGGCGTGCGCGCCCGCTGCGATGCGCCGACCCGACCTCAGGCCGCGGGCAGGCCGAGGAGGCTGCGCGCCACGACCCGGGGCGACTCGTCCCGTTCCCGGGCGAGGGCGATGAGTGCCCGGCACGCCAACTCGTTGACGCCGAAGACCAGTGCGCTCGGCTCCACCCAGCCCGCGGCTTCCTCGAGGCGTTCCTGGTCGTCCTCCACGCACGCCGTCACATACGTCGCCGCCGCCTCGAAGAGGTTGTGCGGACGCCGCCGGTCGGCAGTCTGCCCGTCGGCGCGGCGGGCGGCGCGCTCGCCCTTTCTCGGCCGTTCTTCATGACGCGCGACCTTCTTGCGCCAGGCACTCCACGTCTTGCGGACTCTGCTGAGCATCACGTGTCACCGTCCCCCTGTCGATGTCCCCCGTGTCGTCATCGACCGCGCAACGTCCTTTGCCCGTCGTGCAGTTGAACCCATGGTGGCAGAAGGAGGCGTCCGTCAGACCCGCCCGAGCCGGGCCCGGAGAAGAGTCAGCAGCCGTCCGCTTCCAGGTCCTTGAGCGTGGCGCGCAGCCAGGAGAGCTCGGCGCGGCTCGTGGCCCGCGCGATGGTGAGGATGCCCCGTCGGAACGGATCGCCCAACTCCTCTGCGCGCAGCGGGCGTCCACCTTCGTAGAAGAAGCTCGCGGGCTCCTCCAGGAAGTCGAGTCTGCGCTGCAGTACGTCCGCCTGATCCTGCGGGTCCTCGAGGTGGCGCAGGAACGCGAGCACGGTGAACCAGCGGTTCTCGTCGGTGATGTCGGACCGGGCCGGCTCGCGCAGCCTGCGACGGAGTTCCAGGCGCCCCTCCTTGGTCAGGCTCAGCACGTGCCGCGGCGCGGCGACCGCTCCCGGCTGTGTCTCGCGCGCCAGGAGGCCCGCCTTCTCCAGACGTTTGATCGCGGGATACAGGGTGCTCTCGGCGACCGGTCGCACGTGACCGGTCAGTGCCGTGATGCGTTTGCGCAGCTCATAGCCGTGCAGCGGTGCGTCGTAGAGGAATCCGAGGATGGCCAGCTCCAGCATTCCTTGATTGTGGCCTACGGGGTCGACTCCGCAGTACATCGTTGACGTAGTACTACGTGACCGATGTATTGTCGCGGCGACGGCTGAGCAGACAGTGCGAACAGGGAGGGCGTCATGCGACAGGCATGCTTCGACACGGCGGGCAGTCACATTCGGTGGACCGAAGCGGCGGGTCATGAACCGGCGCGGGTCTATGTCCACGGGCTCGGATCCGCCTCGACGGTGTACCACGCGCACATCGCGGCCCGGCCCGAACTGGCGGGGCGGCGCTCGCTGTTCGTCGATCTGCCGGGCCATGGCATCAGCGACCGCCCGGCCGGCTTCGGCTACACGCTGGAGGAGCATGCCGATGCCCTGGCCGTGGCGCTCGACGCGGCGGAGGTGAGCGGGGCGGAGATCGTGGGGCACAGCATGGGCGGCGCGGTGGCGATCGTCCTCGCGCACCGGCGGGCCGACCTCGTGTCGCGTCTCGTCGTCACCGAGGGGAACCTCGATCCGCATCCGCAGCCCACGGCGGGCAGCAGTGGAATCGCGGCCTATGAAGAAGACGCGTACGTGCAGGGCGGGGGCCACGCGCGCGTACTGGCGAAAGTCGGTCCGCTGTGGGCCGCCACCATGCGTCTCGCCGACCCGCTCGCCCTGCACCGGAGCGCGATGGGTCTCGTCCGTGGAACCCACCCCACCATGCGCCGGATGCTGACAGACCTGAAGGTCGAGCGGGTGTACCTCCAAGGTGCGCTCAGCGGTGAACTCCCGGGCAGGGACGGTCTGGTGGCGGCGGGCGTCGAGGTCATCGACGTGCCGGACGCGGGGCACAACGTCATGTTCGACGCCCCGGACGCCTTCGCGAGGGCCGTCCGGGGGTAGCGGGAGCGGACGGCGGTGACGTCAGTCCTCGCGCACCGCGAGCGCCAGGAAGCGTGCGTCCTCGTCCACGTACGACTCCATGCGCCAGCCCGAACCGGCGAGCAGCGGGCGCAGGCGGGGCTCCGCCCTCAGGTCGTCCGGAGTGATCTGCCGCCCCTGGCGCGCGGCGAGGGCCGCGCGCCCGATGGGGTGGAAGAGCGCGAGCAGTCCGCCCGGGCGCACCACGCGCGCCAACTCCCGCAGATTCTCCGCCGGTTGCGGCAGGTGCGAGATGAGGCCGGCGCCGAACACCGCGTCCAGCGCTGCCGTGCGCAGCGGCAGTCTCGACACGTCCGTGCGCAGCAACTGCCCCTCGCGGCCGCGGCCCGCCCGCACGGCGGCCGCCAGCATGGCCTCGGTCAGATCCGCGCCGAGGACGACTCCCGAAGGGCCCACGGCGGCGCGCAGTGGTGGCAGCGCGCGGCCGGTGCCGCAGCCCGCGTCGAGCACACGGCTGCCCGGGCGCAGCCCCAGTGCCGCCACGGCGGCCTCGTAGGCCGGGCCGTCGTCAGGGAAGCGGGAGTCCCAGTCGGCGGCCCTGGCCGCGAAGAACTCCTGCACACGTGTGGGGTCATCGCTCATGCGCTCCATGATTGCGCAGCGCACCGACAACCCGTGCGGCACCTGTGGGGGACATCGGGTCGAAACGTCCCTGTCCGAACCGAAACCGTCGTATGCCCGTGCGGTGCACACGTTCGAGCCTGACGCGGTCGTTCAGAAGCGTATTGCTGTCAGATTCCAGCAGCTTTCGAAATGCGCCCCTGGTGTGCGCCCCCACCGCGACTAGCTTCCCGGGCCATGGGACACCTGGACCACGCCACCTACGGCTGGCTTACGCCCGTGCTGTCGTACGTGATGGCCTGCATCGGCGCGGCACTCGGACTGCGCTGCACCGTGCGCGCCCTGAACGCGACGGGACGGGCCCGCCGCAACTGGCTCGTGACCGCGGCCTCCGCCATCGGCACCGGCATCTGGACGATGCACTTCGTCGCCATGCTCGGCTTCGGTGTCACCGGTACCGAGATCCGCTACAACGTGCCGCTGACCATCCTGAGCCTCGTCGTCGCCGTGGTCGTCGTCGGCATCGGGGTCTTCGCCGTCGGCTACGGCCACGACCGGGTGCGCGCCCTCGTCCTGGGGGGCCTCACGACCGGTCTCGGCGTGGCCAGCATGCACTACCTCGGGATGGCCGCCCTGCGCCTGCACGGACACGTCGGCTACGACCCCCTGCTCGTCGCGCTCTCCGTGGTGATCGCCGTCGTCGCCGCGACCGCGGCCCTGTGGGCCGGCCTCAACATCAAGTCGCCTGCGGCCGTCGCCGTCGCCTCGCTCGTGATGGGCGGCGCCGTCAGCAGCATGCACTACACCGGAATGATGGCCGTGAGTGTGCGGGTCGCGCCCTCGTCGGCCGTACTGCCCGGGGCGACGGCGATGCAGTTCATCTTTCCCCTCGCCGTGGGACTCGGTTCCTACCTCTTCCTGACCTCGGCGTTCGTCGCGCTTTCCCCGAGCGCGGACGAAAGCGAGGCCTCCGCGGCTGTCGCCCCCCTGCCCGAGGAGAGCCTGGCCCGTTGACGGACCTGCGCCGACCCCGCCCCAGACCCCGGATCGAGGAGGCCATGCGCCCGCCGCTCCGCACCACGCCCAGCTCCGATCCACCACAGATGCCGCCGCCCCCGGCGCGTGGCCGCCGCGCCCACGCCGGGCCGCCCGCCGAGGAGGACCCCACAGGCACGGCGACCGCCCGGAGCGTGGCACCCCCGCGCGCGGGACGCAGGAGCCTGCGCCCCCGCACCGTCCGGGCCAAGATCGTCTGCCTGCTCATGGTGCCGGTCGTCTCCCTGCTCGCCCTGTGGGCCTACGCCACCGTCAGCACGGCACAGGACGTCGCCCGGCTCACCCAACTGCAGCGCGTGGACCGCTCGGTACGCGCCCCGGTGGCAGCCGCGGTCGCGGCTCTCCAGACGGAGCGCACCGCAGCCGTCGCCTACGCCACGGAGCCCGCTCCCGCCCGCGGCGACGACCTCAAGAGGCTGGCGGCCGCCACCGACCGAGCCGTGGCCGCTCTGCGCGTCGACAGGACCCACACGGTCGCCGACGGCGCCGACCTGCCGGCAGGAGTGGCAGGACGGCTGGGCAGTTTCGTCACCGACGCCGAGCGGCTGCGGACCGTACGCACCGCTGTCCTGGAACGGCACGCGGGCTGGGACACCGCGTACGGGCAGTACACCAGGACCATCGGGAGTGCCTACAAGGTGAGCGGAGCACTCACCGCCATCCAGGACAGTGAACTCGGCTCCGACGCGCGCGTACTGCTCGAATTCGGCCGCTCGGGCGAGATGCTCGCCCGTGAGGACGCCGTCCTCACCAGCGCCCGTCTCGCAGCCGCGCTGGAGGGCGAACGGCTCCGGCTGTTCACCGGCGCCGTCGACACCCGAAGGACCCTCGCCGACGCAGCCGCGGCCGATCTGCGGGGACCCGAACGAGCCGCCTGGAACCACCTCGTGGAGGGGAGTGCGTACGGCGACGTGCGCGCCGTCGAGGACCGGACGCTCATCGCGCAGCCCGGCCGCAAGGCACTGGCCGCGGCACCCGCGGACACCTGGGACACGGCGCACAGGGCCGTGCAGGACGGCATGCGGGCCATTGCGGCGGACGCCGCACGCAGTGCCGCGGACCGGGCCGACCCGGTCACCCGAGGACTGGTGTCACCCGCGGGAGCGGCCGTTCTGTTCGGGCTCGTGGCCGTCGCCGCCTCCCTCGTCATCTCCGTCCGGATCGGCCGCGGCCTCGTCGTCGAACTGGTCAGCCTGCGCAACACCGCGCTGGAGATCGCAGGACGCAAACTTCCGCACGCCATGCGGAAACTGCGGGCCGGCGAGGAGATCGACGTACAGGAGGAGGCACCGCAAGGGCCGCCCGCGGAGGACGAGACCGGCCAGGTGTCCGAAGCCCTCACCACCGTGCACCGCGCGGCCCTGCGCGCCGCCGTCGAGCGCGCCGAGCTCGCCAGCGGCATCTCCGGGGTCTTCGTGAACCTGGCCCGGCGCAGCCAGGTCCTCGTCCACCGGCAGCTCGGACTCCTCGACACGATGGAGCGCAGGGCCGAGGACCCGAACGAACTCGGCGACCTGTTCCGCCTCGACCACCTGACGACCCGTATGCGCCGGCACGCCGAGAGCCTGATCATCCTCTCGGGAGCCGCGCCCGGCAGGGCCTGGCGGATGCCCGTCCCGCTGACGAACGTCGTACGGGCAGCCGTCTCCGAGATCGAGGACTACGCGCGCGTGGAGGTGCGTCAGCTCGCAGCGGCCAACGTCACGGGCGCCGCTGTCGCCGACCTCACCCACCTGGTGGCCGAACTCGTCGAGAACGCCGCCCAGTTCTCACCCCCGCACACCAAGGTGCGCATCAGCGGCGAGCCCGTCGGCAACGGGTACGCGATCGAGATCGAGGACCGCGGCCTCGGCATGGGCAAGGAGACCCTCGCCGACGCGAATCACCGCATCGCGCACTCCGAGGCGCTCGACCTCTTCGACAGCGACCGTCTCGGCCTCTTCGTGGTCAGCCGGCTCGCCGAGCGTCACGGCATCAAGGTGCACCTGCGCACCTCGCCCTACGGAGGCACCACCGCTGTCGTCCTGCTGCCCACCTCCTTGTTGCACAAGGACGGTGCTCTGCAGGCCGGCAGCGAGCCCCCACCGTCCGAAGAGCGGCAGCGCCACTACGTGCGCGCGCCCGAGCCCGAAGCAGCGCCCATGAACGGTCACTCCGTCCCCGCACCGGCCCCACGCCCCGCGCTCGCGCCCTCGGCGGGCCCCGACCGGCAGGAGGCCGAGGAGACCGCGCACCCACCGGGCGTCACCGCCCTGCGGTTGCGCAAGCAGGCGGTCACGGAGCAGGAAGAGGTCCCCGACGGGGACGGGCTCCCGCGCCGGGTACGCCAGGCGCACCTCGCACCCCAGCTGCGCGAGCGCCCCGCCGCACCGGCAGCACCCGTGCGCGTGACGGAGCCCGGCGACCGCACCCCCGAACAGGTCCGGGCCCGTATGGCGTCCTTCCGGGACGGCTGGGTCAGAGGCGGCGGACGCCCGCCCGGCAGCGACAGCAATGAAGGAGACCTCACATGATCAAGGAACCGACCACGACCCAGGGCACGCCCCACGGCTCGGGTGAACTCGACTGGCTCCTTGACGACTTGGTGCTCCGCGTCCCCGAACTGCGGCACGCCGTCGTCCTGTCCAACGACGGTCTGGCCGTCGGCGCCTCCAACGGCCTCGGCCGCGAGGACGCCGAGCACCTGGCCGCCGTCGCCTCCGGGTTCAACAGCCTCGCCAAAGGGACGGGGCGGCACTTCGGCACCGGAGGAGTGCGCCAGACGATGGTCGAGATGGACGACGGCTTTCTCTTCGTGGCCGCCGCGGGCGACGGCTCCTGCCTCGCGGTCCTGAGCGCCGTCACCGCGGACATCGGACTCGTCGCCTACGAGATGGCCCGCCTGGTGAAGCGTGTCGGCGAACACCTCTACACAGCGCCCCGGTTCGCCGGTCACCCGCCCACCGCAGGCTGAGCGGGACGGCCCGCGTCATGGATGACGACATGTTCGAGCAGCCGTACCAGGAGGCGGGGGCGTACCGAGGTGACGCCCACGTAGGCCATGAAAAGCGCGGCAGCCCCCAGGACCAGGGCAGCCAGTGGTTCGACAACGAGGCAGGACCGCTCGTGCGCCCGTACGCGATGACCGGCGGACGGACCACGGCCGGCCCACAGGCGATGCGGTTCGACCTGATCGCCCTCGTGTCGCTCGACTCCGCCGCGCCCGACACCCACGACGACACCGCCCTCGGGCCCGAGCACCGCTCGATCATCGAGCTGTGCCGGGTCGAGACGCAGACGGTCGCCGAACTCGCCGCAGGGACCGACCTGCCCGTGGGCGTGGTCCGGGTGCTCCTCGGCGACCTGCTGGAACTGGCCTGTGTCAAGGTCAGTCGGCCGGTGCCGCCCGCTCAGCTACCCGACGAGAAGATTCTGAGAGAAGTCATCGATGGGCTCCGAGCACTCTGACGCGACGGCCGGTGGCAGCAGCACCGCACTGGCCCTGAAGATTCTGGTCGCGGGCGGATTCGGGGTGGGCAAGACCACCCTGGTCGGCGCGGTCAGTGAGATCCGTCCCCTGCGCACCGAGGAACAACTCAGCGAGCTCGGCGAGTCCGTGGACGACACCGCGGCCGTGTCCCGCAAGACCACCACGACCGTGGCCATGGACTTCGGCCGCATCACCATCAGGAGCGGCCTCTCGCTCTACCTGTTCGGCACACCGGGCCAGGACCGGTTCTGGTTCCTGTGGGACGAGTTGTCCCAGGGCGCGCTCGGCGCCGTCGTCCTCGCGGACACCCGACGGCTCGAAGACTGCTTCCCCGCCGTGGACTACTTCGAGCACCGGCGCATCCCGTTCGTCGTGGCGGTCAACTGCTTCGTGGGTGCCCGGGCGTTCGGGGCGCACGACGTGGCGCGGGCCCTCGACCTCGACCGTGGGACGCCGGTGGTGCTGTGCGACGCGCGCGACCGGGACTCGGGGAAGGAGGTGCTGATCCGGCTGGTCGAGTACGCCGGGCGGATGCACACCGCCCGGCTCCTCGACTCCGTCGGCTGAGACGGGACGGGGTCAGTCGGAGACGCTGCCGAGGGCGACGACTTTCTCGACACGTACGCGGACGACGAGTTCACCCGGTACCGCGTTGCGCCGGCCGAACTCCTCGGCACGGTCCGCACCCATGTACCGGCCGCCGATCCGGGTGGCCGAATCCAGCAACTCGGCGGGGTCCTCGCTGAGTTCGGCGCGGCCCTGGATCGTCACGAACGAGAACGGCGGTCGCTCGTCGTCGATGCACAGGGCCACGCGCCCGTCGCGTGCCAGATTGCGGCCTTTGACCGTGTCCTTGCCGGTGTTGAAAACGATGTCGTCGCCGTCCAGGACGAACCAGACGGGCGCGATGTGCGGACTGCCGTCGGCCCGTACGGTCGACAGTTTTGCGGTGTGCGTGCCCTCGGAGACGAAGGCCCGCCATTCCTCATCGGTCATCTTGTGTGCCATGGGTCCATCCTGCTTGCCCGGACGCCGACCGTGGGGAAGGCTGGCGAGAGAGATCCTCCGGGCAGGGGAGCGGTCCCCTCCCGGGGCGGGACGCCACAGAAGCGGGGAGACGGGATCATGGGGCAGAACACGGGACTCGACTGGCTGCTGGACGACCTGACGCAGCGCGTCGAACATGTGCGACACGCCCTGGTCCTGTCCAACGACGGGCTGGTGACGGGGGCCAGCACGGGGCTGCGCCGTGAGGATGCCGAGCATCTCGCCGCGGTCTCCTCCGGACTGCACAGCCTCGCCAAGGGATCCGGTCGGCACTTCGGTGCGGGCGGCGTGCGCCAGACGATGATCGAGTTCGACGAGGCCGTACTCTTCGTCACCGCCGCCGGGGACGGCAGCTGCCTGTGCGTGCTGAGCTCCGCCGAGGCCGACATCGGCCAGGTCGCGTACGAGATGACGCTGCTCGTGAACCGAGTCGGCGAGCACCTCGCGGTCGGGGCAAGGCATCCGGAGCGGATGCCCGTCATTGACCTCTGATGCCCTGACGCCCTGACGCCTCTGACATCTATGGCGCCTTTGACCTGCGGTGACGTAGGGATCGGCGAAGTTATCCACAGGCCCGGACGGAGAATTCCGATCCGGGCTACGGTTTTCCCGAGCGGTCACGGACAGTGACCGGGCGTCATCGACCGACGGGGGAGAACCATCGTGCAAGGCGACATCATGACCAGGCCCCAGGGCAGCGCGGCCCGCGAACTGGGGCTCAAACGGGGCGAGTTCGACCTCGCCGTACGACTCGGCCGCATCCGTACCGTCGCGGCACCGGACGGCGGCAGGCGCCGCGTTCCCCGCGAGGAGATCGAGCGGATCCGCGACGCGGAGGGCTTTCCGCAGGCCCTGCGCGATCAGGTCAGGGTGGTGGGGACGGCGGAGGGCGCCGCGCTGATGGGCATCCCGCCGACCCGCTTCACCCGGCTCGCCCGCGCGGGCCTGCTCACGCCCGCGAAATTTTATTTGAACCGATACCGCACCGTGGTGTGGCTGTATCTGGCCCAGGAACTCAGGGAGTTCGCGGACTCGGAGCTCCATGCGCCGCTGATGACGGGCCGTGCACCCGACAAGATGCGGGCCCGGCTCACGGCCGGTGAGGACCTGAGGCCGCGCCGATGGCGCTCCCGCCACGCGGGCTATCTGCTCGGCCAGTGCAGCGATCCCTGGGAGCGGGCCGCGGCGATGGCCACGCTCCTGGACCCCGCGCAACTCGCCGAACTCGTCGAGAACCCTTACGAGCGCGCCTACTTGCAGCGCCTTCGACCCGAGGAGTCCTGGTACGGAGCGCCCGAGTCACCGGCGGCCCGGGTCGTCGAGCGCATCCTGATCGCCGACGACCCCGACGAGATCAGCTGGTTGCGGGCGAATCTGCTGCTGAGCCTGGCCCAAGCGCGGGACCTGCGTCCGGCGCCGCGGCCCACGAGGCCCGAGCCGGGCCTCGCATCAGGCCTCGCCGGCGGACCCGTCGGGGATGCCCTGCCCGCCCGGCAGTCCGTACTCGCCCTTGTTCCCGAGGACACTTCCGTCCCCGAATCGGTCCCCGAACTCCCGGCGGATCGGCCGGCCCGGGGGCTGTGGGGGCGCCTCCTCGGTAGACGAGGCTGACGGCCCGGCGTGCGGCAGCGTTACGCGGAGCCCTCGACAGCGTCCAGATCCCGGGCGTAGTGCTCGATGGCCGGCCGGTACCCCACGAGATCCGGGTCGGCGCTGGTCGCGGCCAGCACCGTGAGCAGCAGCCGCATGCCGTCGTGAGCGCGGCCCACGTTGTACAGCGCCATCGCCAAGAACGTCTTGAGTGCGTTGTCCTCGGGGAACTCGGCGGCCGCGGCGCTCAGCGTGGCCACGGCCTCGGCGTGCCGGCCGAGTGTGCGGTACGTGCTGCCGAGACCGAGCAGGGCGCCGCGGCGCTCCTCCTCGGACAGGCCGGTGCCCGCGACCGCGGCGACGTAGTGGGGCACGGCCTGGGCCTCCAGGCCGAGAGTGTCGTGGACCCAGGCGGTCTGGTAGGCGACCTGCGCGTCATCGGGGAACTCCCCGCGCAGCGCGAGGAGTTGCGTGCGGGCCTCCTCACGGCGCCCCGACTCGCGCAGCCGCACCGCCTGCGCGAGCAGTGCGTCGCGATCGGCTTCCGGCCCTGTCATGCCTCGAGCTTCCGGAACAGGCCCTCCTGGACCACGGACACCAGCAGACGTCCCTCGATGTCGTAGATGCGCCCGCGGGCCAGGCCCCTGCCACCCGTCGCGATCGGGGACTCCTGGTCGTAAAGGAACCACTCATCGGCACGGAAAGGACGGTGGAACCACATGGCGTGGTCGAGCGAGGCCATGTCGAATCCGCGCGGACCCCACAGCGGTTCGACCGGCAGACGCACCGCGTCGAGCAGCGTCATGTCGCTGGCGTACGTGAGCGCGCAGGTGTGCACGAGCGGATCATCGCCCAGGGGACCCACGGCGCGCATCCACACGGCGCTGCGCGGCTCGGCGGCCTCGACCTCCTCGGGGGTCCAGCGCAGCCCGTCCACGTAGCGGATGTCGAAGGGCTGGCGGCGCGCCATGCGTTCCAACGCGTCGGGCAGGGCGCCCAGATGGCCCCTGATCTCGTCGGCGATCGTCGGCAGGGACTCCGGGTCCGGCACCTCACGGGCCGGCGGCAACTGGTGCTCGAAGGCTCCCTCTTCGAGCTTGTGGAAGGAGGCGGTGAGATTGAAGATCGTGCGGCCCTGCTGCACGGCGGTGACGCGGCGCGTGGTGAACGAGCGGCCGTCGCGGACCCGTTCGACCTGGTACACGATGGGCACACCCGGACGGCCCGGGCGCAGGAAGTACGCGTGCAGCGAGTGCACGGGGCGGTCGCCCTCCGTGGTGCGTCCCGCCGCGACCAGTGCCTGTCCCGCGACCTGCCCGCCGAAGACGCGCTGGAGGGACTCCTGCGGGCTGCGCCCGCGGAAGATGTTGACCTCGATCTGCTCCAGGTCGAGCAGGTCGACGAGCCGCTCCGCAGGATTCGTCATGCGTGGTTCTCTCTCGTGTGCGCGGCCGGAGAACTCCGGCGCGTGGGCGCGGGCGGACACTATCGTCCGCCCGCTCCGGGATCTACAACTGGCCGACGTCCGTGACCCGGACGACGGCGCGGCCCTCGGCGTCGGAGGCCGCGAGGTCGACCTCGGCACTGATGCCCCAGTCGTGGTCGCCGTTCGGATCGGCAAAGGTCTGGCGGACCTTCCACAGGCCGTGCTCCTGATCCTCCTCGATCATGAGCAGCTTGGGTCCGCGGGCGTCCGGGCCCGTGCCGAGGTCCTCGTACTCGTCCCAGTACGCGTCCATGGCCTCGCCCCAGGCGTCCGCGTCCCAGCCCGACTCGCCGTCCATCTCACCGAGTTCGTGGACGTTGTCGAGGGCGGCGAGTTCGACCCGGCGGAACATGGCGTTGCGCACCAGGACCCGGAAGGCCCGCGCGTTCGCCGTGACCGGCTTGACCTGGTCGGCCTTCTCCTGGGCCTCCTCGGCGGTCATCACCTCCGGGTTGGCGAGCTGCTCCCACTCGTCCAGGAGGCTGGAGTCGACCTGGCGCACCATCTCGCCGAGCCAGGCGATCAGATCCTCCAGGTCCTCCGACTTGAGGTCGTCCGGCACGGTGTGGTCGAGCGTCTTGTACGCGCTCGCCAGGTACCGCAGGACGATGCCCTCGGTGCGCGCGAGCTCGTAGAACGAGGTGAACTCGGTGAAGGTCAGCGCCCGTTCGTACATGTCGCGGATGACGGACTTCGGGGACAGCGGGTGGTCGCCGACCCAGGGGTGGCTCGTGCGGTACGTGTTGTACGCGTGGAAGAGCAGCTCCTCCAAGGGCTTCGGGTACGAGATGTCCTGGAGGCGCTCCATGCGCTCCTCGTACTCGACGCCGTCCGCCTTCATCAGGGCGACGGCCTCGCCGCGGGCCTTGTTCTGCTGGGCGTGCAGGATCTGCCGGGGGTCGTCGAGCGTGGACTCCACGACCGACACCATGTCCAGCGCGTACGAGGGCGACTCCTGGTCGAGCAGGTCGAATGCGGCGAGGGCAAACGTCGACAGCGGCTGGTTCAGCGCGAAGTCCTGCTGCAGGTCCACGGTGAGGCGAACGACGCGGCCCGTGGAGTCCGGCTGGTCCAGCTTCTCGACGATGCCGCCGTCGAGCAGCGAGCGGTAGATCGCGATGGCCCGGCGGATGTGCCGCAGCTGGGCCTTGCGCGGCTCGTGGTTGTCCTCGAGCAGCTTGCGCATCGCCTCGAACGCGTTGCCAGGGCGGGCGATGACCGAGAGCAGCATCGTGTGCGTGACGCGGAAACGCGAGGTGAGCGGCTCGGGCTCGGAGGCGATCAGCTTCTCGAAGGTCGTCTCCGTCCACCCGACGAAGCCTTCCGGTGCCTTCTTGCGGACCACCTTGCGGCGCTTCTTCGGGTCGTCGCCGGCCTTCGCGAGCGACTTCTCGTTCTCGATGACGTGCTCGGGCGCCTGCGCGACGACGAAGCCCGCCGTGTCGAAGCCCGCGCGTCCGGCGCGGCCAGCGATCTGGTGGAACTCGCGGGCACGCAGCGTGCGCACGCGCGTGCCGTCGTACTTGGTGAGAGCGGTGAACAGCACCGTCCGGATCGGGACGTTGACGCCCACGCCGAGGGTGTCGGTGCCGCAGATGACCTTCAACAGGCCCGCCTGGGCAAGCTTTTCGACGAGCCGCCGGTACTTCGGCAGCATGCCGGCGTGGTGGACGCCGATGCCGTGCCGTACGTAACGGGACAGGTTGCGGCCGAACTTGGTGGTGAAGCGGAAGTTGCCGATCAGCTCGGCGATCTTGTCCTTCTCCTCGCGCGTGCACATGTTGATGCTCATCAGCGCCTGTGCGCGCTCGACGGCCTGCGCCTGTGTGAAGTGCACGATGTAGACCGGCGCCTGCTTCGTGTCGAGCAGTTCGGTCAGCGTCTCGGTGAGCGGCGTGAGCCGGTACTCGTAGGAGAGCGGGACCGGGCGGGTGGCCGAGCGCACCACCGACGTGGGACGGCCCGTGCGACGCGTGAGGTCCTTCTCGAACATCGCGACGTCGCCGAGCGTCGCCGACATCAGGATGAACTGCGCCTGCGGCAGTTCGAGCAGCGGGATCTGCCAGGCCCAGCCGCGGTCCCCCTCGGCGTAGAAGTGGAACTCGTCCATGACGACCTGGCCGATGTCGGCCCGCGCGCCGTCCCGCAGCGCGATGGAGGCGAGGACCTCGGCGGTGCAGCAGATGACGGGTGCGTCCGAGTTCACGGACGCGTCGCCGGTCAGCATGCCGACGTTCTCCGTGCCGAACAGCTTGCACAGCTCGAAGAACTTCTCGGAGACCAGCGCCTTGATGGGAGCCGTGTAGAAGGTGACCTCGTCCCGGGCGAGTGCGGCGAAGTGCGCACCGGCCGCGATCATGCTCTTGCCGGATCCGGTCGGCGTCGAGACGATCACGTTCGCCCCCGACACCGCCTCGATCAGCGCCTCCTCCTGGTGCGGATAGAGGGTGAGACCACGCTCCTGCGCCCACGACTCGAAGGCGTCGTAGAGGGCGTCCGGGTCGGCGGTCTTCGGGAGCTGATCGATAAGGGTCACGTCACCATCTTGCCTGTCCTTCCACCCGTTCCGGCAATCGGATGCCCGTACGAAGATCACAAACGCTACGCTGAGGCGCCGACGGGACGTCAGGCCATGGGGAACCCGCAGAACTCAACACGGCGTCGGTACAGGGGACATGCAGGCTCGGCGCGAGCCGCAGACACTACGAGGACAGGGGCGGATCACAGCCATGATGGGACCGGCACACTCGCTGTCAGGAGCGGCGGCCTGGCTGGGGGTGGGCGCGGCCGCGGCGGCCGCCGGGCACCCGATGCCCTGGCCGGTCCTGCTGGTCGGAGCCTTGATCTGTGCGGGGGCGGCCCTCGCCCCCGACCTCGACCACAAGTCGGCGACCATCTCGCGCGCCTTCGGACCGCTGTCCCGCGGGCTGTGCGAGATCGTCGACAAGATCTCGTACGCCGTCTACAAGGCCACCCGCAAGCAGGGCGACCCGCGTCGTTCCGGCGGACACCGCACCCTCACCCATACGTGGCTGTGGGCGGTCCTGATCGGGGCGGGCACCTCGGCCGCCGCGATCACGGGGGGACGCTGGACGGTCCTCGGGATCCTGTTCGTCCACATGGTGCTCGCCATCGAAGGCCTGCTGTGGCGGGCCGCGCGGGGCTCGAGCAGCGACGTTCTGGTGTGGCTGCTCGCGGCGACCAGCGCCTGGATCCTGGCCGGCGTCCTGGACAAGCCGGGCAACGGGGCGGACTGGCTGTTCACCGCGCCGGGCCAGGAGTACCTGTGGCTCGGCCTGCCGATCGTGCTCGGTGCGCTCGTGCACGACATCGGGGACGCTCTCACCGTCTCGGGCTGCCCGATCCTGTGGCCCATCCCGATCGGCCGCAAGCGCTGGTACCCGATCGGGCCGCCGAAGGTGATGCGGTTCCGGGCCGGAAGCTGGATCGAGCTGAAGGTCCTCATGCCGGTGTTCATGCTGCTCGGCGGAGTGGGCTGCGCGGCCGCGCTCAACTTCATCTGAGCCCGGCCGCGCCCCACCCCCTGGTCCGGCTACCCGTGCCAGGACCGCCACAGCGCCGCGTACGCCCCGTCGGCCGCGACCAGCTCGTCGTGACTGCCGAGCTCCCGGATCCGGCCCTCCTCGACCACGGCGATCACATCCGCGTCGTGCGCCGTGTGCAGGCGGTGCGCGATGGCGACGACCGTACGACCGTCGAGGACGCGGCCGAGCGAGCGCTCCAGGTTCCGGGCCGCACGCGGGTCGAGCAGCGACGTCGCCTCGTCCAGGACCAGCGTGTGCGGGTCGGCGAGGACGAGGCGGGCCAGTGCGATCTGCTGCGCCTGCGCCGGGGTGAGCGCCGTGCCCCCGGAGCCGACCTCCGTGTCGAGGCCGTCGGTCAGGCCGCGGGCCCAGCCGTCGGCGTCGACCGCGCCGAGGGCCGCCCACAGCTCGGCGTCCTCGGCCCCGGTCCTGGCGAGCCGGAGGTTGTCACGCAGGGAGCCCACGAAGACGTGGTGCTCCTGGTTGACCAGGGCGACGTGCGAGCGCACCTGCTCCGCCTGCATCCGGGACAGCTCGGCGCCGCCGAGGGTGACCTGTCCGAGGCGCGGGGCGTAGATCCCGGCGAGCAGCCGGCCGAGCGTGGACTTGCCCGCGCCGGACGGCCCGACCAGGGCGAGCCGCGTTCCCGGTGCGACGCCGAGGGACACCTCGCGCAGCACGTCGACGCCCTCGCGGTAGCCGAAGTGCACCTCGTCCGCGCGCACGTCGCGGCCGTCGGGCCGTACGGAGGCGTCGCCCGCGTCCGGCTCGATGTCGCGGACGCCGACGAGGCGGGCCAGGGACACCTGGGCGACCTGCAGCTCGTCGTACCAGCGCAGGATCAGGCCGACCGGTTCCACCAGCATCTGCGCGATGAGTGCGCCCGTGGTGAGCTGGCCGACGTCGATCCAGCCCTGCAGGACGAAGACGCCGCCGATCAGTACGACCGACAGAAGCACCGTCGTGTGCACGGTGTTGATCACCGGGAAGAGCACGGAGCGCAGATACAGCGTGTAGCGCTCCCACGCCGTCCACTCCTTGACACGCTGCTCGGACAGCTTCACGCGGCGGTCGCCGAGCCGGTGCGACTCGACGGTGCGCCCGGCGTCCACGGTCTCCGCGAGTGCCGTGGCCACGGCCGCGTACCCGGCGGCCTCGGAGCGGTACGCCGACGGCGCACGCTTGAAGTACCAGCGACAGCCGAGCACCAGAACCGGGACGGCGACCAGGATCGCCGGGGCCAGTGGCGGGGCCGTCACCGCGAGACCGCCGATGAGCAGGCCCGCCCACACGACCCCGATGGACAGCTGGGGCACGGCCTCGCGCATGGCGTTCGCGAGCCGGTCGATGTCCGTGGTGATCCGGGACAGCAGGTCACCCGTGCCGGCCCGCTCCAGGACACCCGGCGGCAGGCCGACGGAGCGCACGAGGAAGTCCTCGCGCAGATCCGCCAGCATCCGCTCGCCGAGCATCGCCCCGCGCAACCGCACCTGGCGCACGAACACCGCCTGGACGACCAGGGCGAGTGCGAACAGGGCGATGGTGCGCTCCAGATGGAGTCCCTGGAGGGAACCGGCCCCGTCCGCCACGTCCTGGACGACACCGCCCAGCAGATAGGGGCCGGTCATCGAGGCGACCACGGCGACCGTGTTCACGCCGATCAGCAGTAGGAAGGCGCGCCGGTGCCGCACATACAGCTCCCGCACATAGGCGCGGACGGTGGCCGGGGCGCCGACCGGCAGGGTGTTCGCGGTGGTGGGGGCCGCCGGGTCGTAGGCCGGAGGCGCTACGCCGATCATGCCGTCTCCTCGATGTCGATCGTGATGTCGATGTCGGACCCGGTGCCCGCCCCGGCACGGGAGCGGGCCGCGGCCTCGTCGTCCGTCTCCCGCGTGACGACCGCGCGGTACCGGGGTTCGCTGTGCACCAGTTCGCGGTGCTCGCCCACCGCGGCGACCTCTCCCTCGTGCACGAGGACCACGCGGTCGGCGCGGTCGAGCAGCAGGGGCGAGGAGGTGAGGACCACCGTGGTGCGGCCGTGCCGCAGGGCGCGGACGCCCTGGGCGATGCGGGCCTCGGTGTGCGAGTCGACTGCGGACGTCGGCTCGTCGAGGACCAGCACCTCGGGGTCGGTGACCAATGAGCGTGCGAGGGCGAGGCGTTGGCGCTGGCCACCGGAGAGGGACCGGCCGCGCTCGGTGATCCGCGCGCTCATGGGGTCGTCGTCCAGGGACGCCTGGGTAAGGGCGTCGAGGACGTCCGAGCACTGCGCCGCGGCCAGGGCCTCGTCCGGGCGGACGGATCCGGTGCGCGGAATGTCGAGCAGTTCGGACAGCGTGCCCGACAGCAGCACCGGGTCCTTGTCCTGCACGAGCACCGTCGTACGCGCCGTGTCCAGCGGCAGTTCGTCCAGCGGCACCCCGCCCAGGAGCACGGACGGCACCGTCGCCGCGTCGGCGTCGGTCTCGTCACCCGGGGCGTGGCCGCCGAGACGGTCGGCGAGGCGCCCCGCGAGATCCGGGTCGCCGCACACCACGGCGGTGAGCCGGCCGGCCGGGGCGAGCAGACCGGTCGCCGGGTCGTACAGGTCACCGGTCGGGGCGTCGGTGTCGCGCAGCCCGCCCGCCGGGTCGGTGGTGCGCTCCAGGGACAGCACCCTGGCCGCGCGCTGTGCCGACGGACGCGAGAAGGAGTACGCCATGGCGATCTCCTCGAAGTGCCGCAGCGGGTAGTTGAGGATCATCACGGCGCTGTAGACGGTGACCAGTTCGCCCACGGTGATCCGGCCCTCGCGGGCGAGGTGGACGCCGTACCAGACGATCACGATCAGCAGCAGACCCGGGAGGAGGACCTGGATGGAGGAGATCAGTGACCACATGCGGGCGCTGCGCACGGCGGCCTTGCGGACCTCCTGCGAGGCGCGGCGGTAGCGGTCGAGGAAGAGTTCCTCGCCGCCGATGCCGCGCAGCACGCGCAGTCCGGCGACGGTGTCCGAGGCGAGTTCGGTGGCCCGGCCCGCCTTCTCCCGCTGGTGGTCCGCGCGCCGGGTGGCGCGCGGCAGCAGCGGAAGCACGGCGAGGGCGAGCACTGGCATGCCGATCGCGACGACGCTGCCGAGTGCGGGCTGGTACACGACCAGGCCGACACAGACGATGACGACGGTGAGCGCGGCGGCGGCGAAGCGGGAGAGCGCCTCGACGAACCAGCCGATCTTCTCCACGTCACCGGTGGACACCGCGACGACCTCGCCCGCGGCGACCCGCCGGGTGAGCGCCGAGCCGAGCGCGGCGGTCTTGCGGGCGAGCAGCTGCTGCACGCGGGCGGCCGCCGTGATCCAGTTCGTGACCGCGGTGCGGTGCAGCATCGTGTCGCCGACGGCGATGGCGATGCCCAGCAGCACGATCACCGCGCCGGCCACGGCGAGCCGGGCGCCGGAGCCGTCGACGACGGCCTGTACGGCGTAGCCCACACCGAAGGGGAGGGAGGCGACCGAGGTGAAGTGCAGCAGCCCCCAGGCGAGGGACTTGAACTGGCCGCCGAGCTGGTTCCGGCCGAGCCAGCGCAGGAACCGGGGGCCGGAGCGTGCGTCGGGCACGCCCGGGTCGGGATACGGAAGGTCGGAGATCTGCATGACGTCCCAGAGCTCGAAGGCGGAAGCGGAGAAGGCGGGAAGGCGAGAAGGCGAGAAGGCGAGAAGGCGAGAAGGCGAGAAGGCGAGAAGGCGAGAAGGCGAGAAGGCGAGAAGGCGAGAAGGCGAGAAGGCG
>NZ_JBITJZ010000012.1:76370-214698 GCF_044460595.1 Streptomyces sp. NPDC050085
AGAAGGCGAGAAGGCGAGAAGGCGAGAAGGCGAGAAGGCGAGAAGGCGAGAAGGCGAGAAGGCGAGAAGGCGAGAAGGCGAGAAGGCGAGAAGGCGGGGCAGGAGGGGCGGAAGGGAAGGCGGGAACGGACGATGCCGAAGGTCGGAACGGGCCGTGGCTTCGCCTGGGCCGGATTCAGGGATGGCGCAACAAACCGTGAAAGGTTCGCGTCCCTCGGTGACCGGTGGCAAACGGTTTTCCGGTGTCGAGCAAAGATTCGGCCCGGATCGACGCCCGCCTCCGCCCCGCCCCGGGGGTCCACGGTGCGTGGTGCGACCATGGAGCGCATGCGTAGTGCGGGTGTGGTGCGAGCAGGTGTCGCGATGGCGGCATGCGGTGTTCTTCTGTCGACCCTGGCGGCGTGCGGAGGTGACGGCGGCAGCGGCCACGAGAACACCTCGGGCGGGCAGAGCCCCGCCGGTGACGCACGCGGCGACGAGGCGCGCGCCGCGGACCTCAAGCGCATCCCCGACGTCGGTGACCGCTACCAGAAGCAGATACCGGCGAACGCGCGGCAGGTCGTCGCGGTCTACGGCGACGGCAAGGACTCCGCGGACTCGACCATCGCCCTGTACACGAAGACCGGCGACACCTGGAAGAAGGAGCGCGCCTGGTCCGGGCACAACGGCAAGAAGGGGTGGACCACGAACCACCACGAGAACGACAACCGCAGTCCCGTGGGCGTGTTCACGCTCAGCGACGCCGGTGGCGTGCTCGCCGACCCGGGCGCGAAGCTGCCCTACACGCAGACCGCGTCGATCCAGGCCCCCCACTACTGGGCCAAGTCGCACTGGCACGACTTCGACTACGTCATCGCCATCGACTACAACCGCGTCAAGGGCACCGCCCCCAACGACCCGACCCGCCCGCAGGGTCAGACCAAGGGCGGCAGCATCTGGCTGCACATGGACCACGGCAGCGGGACGTCGGCCTGCGTGAGCCAGTCGGAGGCGGACATGGAGTATCTGCTCAAGACGCTCGACCCCGCGCAGCACCCGGTCGTCGTGATGGGGGACAAGGCCGACCTCAAGGCCTGAACAGCCGTACCGTGCCCGGACGTTGCGCCCGGGTTCAGTACGCGTGCCGCAGCGAGGGCCACAGCTGCGACCACGGGCGCGCCGGGCCGTCGCACAGGACGACGGCGGCGCCCTGTTCCTCGTTGTCGACGTCGTGGCCGTTGTCGACACGGGTGAGCGTCCGGCAGCCGAGGAAATGCCGCTCGATGCCGGAGGCGTCGGCCAGGCGGACGAGCAGAACGGGCCCGTTCCGGGAGTCGGGCGGCGGCCCCCAGTCTGCGTAGCTCATATGGCCGGAGTACGGGGCGGGCAGCCCGCGCGCGGGACCGTACCGCTCCAGGGCGCCGGCCTCACCGTAGTTGCCGGTGAAGAGCACGGCCCCGGCCCGGTCGGCCGGCGGGATCCGGAGCCAGCCCTCCCGTGCTGCGTCGGCCAGTTGGGGCCAGCCGAGCTGTTCACCCTGCTCCTTGTCGAGCGCCATCGGCACGGCCAGCGCGGAGGGCGGCAGCAGGGGGAGCGTGATCAGGGCGTTGAGTGCGGCGGCCAGGGTCACCACCGCCACCAGCAGCGCCCGGCGTGCGCGGCCGCGGCGCGCCCAGTCAAGCGCGGGCGCGCACCCCGCGGCGAGCAGCACCGTGAGCAGTGGCACCGTGTAGTACCCCTTGCCGCCCAGCGCGAGCACCACGGCGCACAGCAGGGGGTACGCGACCGCGAACGCCCGCGCCCACCGCAGCCGTTCGGCACGCCACAACCGCAGCCACCCGGCGATCCACACCGGCACGAACAGCGGGGAGAGGAAGACCAGTTGCTGCGGGACGAGCAGGACGCGGTTCTCGGCCCCGTCGTCCTCGCTGATGCCGCGGGCCACCGTGAACTGCGGCCAGTCGTGCGTCGCCTGCCACCACAGCGTCGGAGCGGCCAGCACCAGCGCGACCGCGCACCCGCCCGGGAACCAGCCGCCGCGCAGCACCGCCCGCGGCCCCACCACGGCGATCCCCACCAGCAGGACGGCGACGAGCAGCACCACCAGGTACTTGTTCTGCACGCCGACGCCCGTGACCGCGCCCGCCGCGAGCCACCAGCGCCCGTCCCCGGTGCGCAGCACCCGCAGCACGAACCAGCTCAGCAGCACCCACACCAGCAGGTCGAACGTCGCCGTGGACACCATGTGCCCCACCGCCAGCGTCTGTGCACCGAGCGCCGCGAGCACGGCGGCGAGGAGTTGGGCGCCGCGCCCGCCGCCCAACTCCCGTGCCACCAGCGCCACGACGGCCACCGTCGCCGCCGCCGCGAGCGTCGCGCACACCCGCAACCCGACCAGGCTGTCCCCGAAGACGGCGGTGTCGGCGCGGGCCAGCAGGGGAGTCAGCGGCGGCTGGTCGACGTAGCCCCAGGCGAGCCGGCGGCCCGCGGCGACGAAGTACAACTCGTCGCGGTGGTAGCCGTAGCGGGCCGACAGCAGCGTCAGCACTCCCGCATGCGCGACGACGACCCACGCCAGCGGCCGCCGGGCCACCGGCGCGAGTGTCGCCGTACACCGCTCCGCACGCGCGTCGCCGTCCTCGGCCATGCCCCCGCCTTCCCCCGGTGCGCCGGGAGCGTACTGGCGGCACGGGATGCGGTCGAGGCCCCGCGCGCGGACCGGCTCACCCCTCGGCGGGCTTCTCCGAATCCACGCCCCCGCGCTCCTTGCGCCACTCGCCGCGCGTGAAGTCCGGGATCTGCTGCGGCGCGCCCTGCGCCTTGATGGAGAGGTGGCTGAGCGGCACCGGCGAGGTCCAGGTCGCGGCGTCGTACACGTCGAAGTCGGGGACGAGGCCGAGCCGCATCGTCTGCATCAGGCGGAACACCATGATGTAGTCCATGCCGCCGTGCCCGCCGGGCGGGTTGGCGTGCTCCTTCCACAGCCAGTGGTCCCAGTCGGCGTACTTCGAGAAGTCGCCCCAGGCGTCGTTCGTGTGGTCGGGCTCGATGTAGATGCGCTCCGGGTAGTCCTCGAACACGCCTTTGGTGCCGCCGAGTTGGTTGATGCGCGAGTAGGGGTGCGGGGTCGACACGTCGTGCTCGAGGCGGATCACGCGGCCCTTCGCCGTCTGGACCAGGCTGATCGTGCGGTCCGACTCGATGTACGACTCCTTCCAACTCGGGTCGCCCGGCGGCATGTTGGCGGCCCGGTACTCGGCGAGGCCCAGCGAGGGCGTGCCGAAGCTGGATATGTGGGTGACGCGGTCGCCCCGGTTGATGTCCATGTAGTTGGCGACGGGACCGAAGCCGTGGTTCGGGTACAGATCGCCGCGCAGCCGCGTGTGCCACAGGCGACGCCAGGGCCCCTCGTAGTAGTCGGGGTCGAACATCAGGCCGCGCAGATCGTGGTTGTACGCCCCTGCGCCGTGCAGGAGTTGACCGAACTTGCCCGCGTGCGCCATGCGCAGCACCCGCATCTCATTGCGGCCGTAGCAGCAGTTCTCCAGCTGCATGCAGTGTCTGCGCGTGCGCTCGGAGAGGTTCACCAGCTCCCACAGCTGGTCGAGCTGGAGCGCGATGGGACACTCGACGCCGACGTGCTTGCCGTTCAGCATCGCCGTCCTCGCCATCTCGAAGTGCCAGTCCCACGGCGTCGCCGCGTACACGAAGTCGAGGTCGCCGCGCTTGCAGAGGTTCTCGAAGTCGTGGTCGCCCTTGGTGTACGTCGCCGGGGCGGGCTGACCCGCGGCCGTCACCTTGGCCGCTGCCTTCGCGGTCTTGTCCTTCACCGGGTCGCACAGGGCGACGACCTGGACCCCCGGCATCGCCAGGAACAGGTCGATCATGCTGCCGCCGCGGTTGCCGAGCCCGATGATCCCGACGCGCACGGTGGAGCGGCGCTCGAAGGGGACCCCGACCATCGTCGCGCCCTGCCGGGCGGGCGCCGCCGCGGCCTGTGCGGGCAGGGAGGCGGGTTCGGCGGCCTGGGCGGTGCCCGGGCCGAGCGCGGCGAGGCCGAGTCCGGCCCCTGCGACGCCCGCGGTGCGCAGGACGTCGCGGCGTGAGTGGCCGTCGGGAGCGGTGGCGTCCAGGGGCTGGTTGTCGTCGTCGTGCATCGGACCTCCAAGGGTGGCGGGTGCGGTGCCGGGGCAAACGCAAGCCACCTTGGAGGGGGTGAGAGCGGGGCGCAAGGGACGGAAGGGGATGGGGAGTTGGACTTTCCTTTACCTGCCCTTGGAGACCGGTTGGAGCCCGAGGCCGCCGGAGATCAAGGCCGCTGGAGATCAGGGCCGCTGGAGATCAGGGCCGGGTCGCGCGCTCCAGCTCCACCAGTACGGAGTAGTAGGCGCGGCCCGTCGCGTGGTCCATGCCGACCTCGCACATCCGGTTCGCCGACAGGTGTGCGTCGTACGCGCGGGAGGTGACCTCGGCCGCCTCCTTGCGGGTCGCGGACTCGGTCAACTCCTTGTGCAGCATGCCCCGGTCGCCCGCGAAGGCGCAGCAGCCCGCGTCGTCCGGGATCACGACCTCGTCCGCGCAGGCCTCGGCGACCGCCTTCAACTGGGCCACGTCGCCGAGGTGTTCCATCGAGCACGTGGGATGCAGCACGGCGGAGCCGATCGTGCGCTCGATCGTCAGATGCGGCAGCAACTCCTCGGCCGCCCACACGAGGGAGTCGACGACGGTCAGCTCGGCGTGCAACTCCCGGTTGTCGTCCGTGAGATACGGCACCACCTCGTGCGCGATCCCGAGGGTGCAGGACGACGCGTCGACCACGAGCGGGAGGCGGCCTCCCGCGGTCCAGCCCCAGGCCGCCTCGACGATCCGGTTCGCCATCACCGTGTTGCCCTCGTCGTAGCCCTTGGAGTGCCAGATCGTGGCGCAGCAGGTGCCCGCGACGTCGCCCGGGATCCACACCGGCCTGCCCGCGCGCGCGGAGACCGCGACGACGGCCTGGGGGAGCGACAGGTCGCCGGGGGTGCCGAAGATCCTGTTCACACACGCCGGGTAGTACACGGCCGTGGCACCCGCGCGCGCGGTGCGCGGCAGTTTCCGCGCGGCGGCGCCCGGGATCTCCGGCAGCCACTCGGGCACGAGGTCGGGCCGAACCGCCTTGCGGGCCAGGCCGGTCACGGACGTGAGCAGCCGGTCGCTGATCTTGTCGGCGGCGCCGACGGCGAGTCGCGCGGACGCCTCGACCGCCTTGAAGTTCTTCGCGGCGAGCGCGGCCGCCTTCTCCTCGCGCGGCGAGTGGCGTGCGTGCCGGAAGCCCTTCATGAAGGCTCCGGTGTCGATGCCGACCGGGCACGCCAGCTTGCAGGTCGAGTCGCCGGCGCAGGTGTCCACCGCGTCGTACCCGTACGCGTCGATCAGCGCGTCCTCGACCGGCGAACCGGACGGCTGGCGCATCATCTCCCGGCGCAGCACGATCCGTTGACGCGGTGTCGTCGTCAAGTCCTCGCTGGGGCAGGTGGGTTCGCAGAAGCCGCACTCGATGCACGGGTCGGCGACCAGCTCCACCTTCGGGATCGTCTTGAGGCCGCGCAGATGCGCCTTCGGGTCCCGGTCGAGGACGATCCGGGGCGCGAGGACGCCGTCGGGGTCGATGACCTGCTTCGTGCGCCACATCAACTCCGTGGCCCTGGGCCCCCATTCGAGCTCCAGGAAGGGTGCGATGTTGCGCCCCGTGGCGTGCTCGGCCTTCAGGGAACCGTCGAACCGCTCGACCGTGAGCCGGCAGAAGTCGTCCATGAAGGCCGCGTACCGGTCCACGTCCTCGGGCCTGCCCGCGTCGAACGCCAGCAGGAAGTGCAGATTTCCGTGCGCGGCGTGGCCCGCCACGGCGGCGTCGAAACCGTGCCGCGTCTGCAGCTCAAGGAGCGCCTCGCACGCCTCCGCGAGCCGCGACGGCGGCACCGCGAAGTCCTCCGTGATGAGGGTCGTGCCCGAGGGGCGCGAGCCGCCGACCGCCGTCACGAAGGCCTTGCGGGCCTTCCAGTAGCCGCCGATCGTCTTCGCGTCCCGCGTGAACGTGTTCGTCACCGAGTCCACGGGCGCGACGAGTTCGAGTCCTTCGAGGGCCTTCGCGGCCGCCTCTTCGTAGGCCGCCTGCCGCTCTTCGTCGGGCGCGCGGAACTCCACGAGCAGGGCCGTCGTCTCCTTCGGCAGCCCGGCCCAGTCCTGCGGGACGCCCTGCACGCTGACCGACGCCCGCAGCGTGTTGCCGTCCATCAACTCCACGGCCAGTGCCCCCGCCTCGTTGAAGACGGGCACCGCCGCGGCCGCCGCGGTGAGCGACGGGAAGAAGAGCAGCGCCGTCGACACGCACCGGTCCAACGGCAGGGTGTCGAAGACGACTTCGGAGATGAACCCGAAGGTGCCCTCCGAGCCGACCATCAGGCCGCGCAGGATCTCGACCGGGGTGGCGCCGTCGAGGAACGCGTCGAGCCGGTACCCGTTCGTGTTCTTGATCTCGTACTTGGCGCGGATCCGCCGGGTCAGCTCCGCGTCCGCCTCGATCTCCCGCTTGATCGCCAACAGGCCCTCGCACAGTGCCGGTTCGGCGTGCGCCAGATCCTCGTCCGCCCGAGGGGCGCCGGTGTCGACGACCGTCCCGGACGGCAGCACGAACGTGAGCGAGGCGAGCGTCCGGTACGAGTTGCGCGTGGTGCCGGCGGTCATCCCCGACGCGTTGTTCGCCACGACGCCGCCGATCGTGCACGCGATGGCGCTCGCCGGGTCCGGGCCGAGCACGCGCCCGTGCCGCGCCAGCGTCGCGTTCGCCCGTACGACGGTGGTGCCGGGGCCGATGCGGGCCCGCGAGCCGTCGCCGAGCATTTCGACGCCGGCCCAGAACTTGCGGACGTCGACCAGGATGTCCTCGCCCTGCGCCTGCCCGTTCAGCGACGTGCCCGCCGCGCGGAAGACGACCTCGCGGCCCTTGCCGTGCGCGTACGACAGCACGGCCGAGACGTCGTCGATGTCCTCGGCGACCACGACGACCTGCGGCACGAACCGGTACGGGCTCGCGTCCGACGCGTAGCGCACCAGGTCCGAGACCTTGGTGAGGACCTTGTCCGTGCCGAGCAGCTCCGTCAGCTCCGTGCGCAGCGGCTCGGGGGTGCCGCCCGCCCGGCCGTCCGCGACCCGGTCGGGCGCCGGGTCCGAAGGGCGGGACGCGGGGCGCAGGGCTTGCGGCTTCGGCTCCAGCAGCGGCATGGACGGTCGCCTCTCCATCGCTCTCGTCGGTCGGCCCGGCCCCGGTCGGTCGGGTCGATCAGCGCTCGTGGTCGCGCGGCGCCTCGGCCCGGGCGTCACGCGGGGACTCGAACAGCGCGTTCAGCAAGACCGTCAGCTGGGCGCGCTGCTCCGCGTCCAATGGAGCCAGGATCTCCTCTGCCGCCGCGCGGCGCGCGCTGCGCAGCTCCCGCAGGGCGGCCCGGCCCTTGTCGGTCAGCTCGATCCTGATCACCCGGCGATTGGTGGGGTCGGGCACGCGGCGCACCAGATCGCCCGCCTCCAGACCGTCCACGACGCTGGTCACCGCGCGCGGCACGACTTCCAGGCGCTGGGCCAGATCGGCCATGCGTGGCGGCGTGTCGTAATGCACCAGCGTGCGCAGCAGACGGGACTGCGCGGGCGTGATCCCGACCGGCTCCAGCTGGCGCTTCTGGATGCGGAACAGGCGGCGGGTGAGCCGCAGCAGCTGCTCGGCGAGGAAGCCGTCGGGGTCCGGGGTACTCATGCCGGGAACATTAGCAGGACTTTGTGCATTGTGAGTATAGGTAACAATGAGCTATGCTCCTCAAAGTCGAGCTCGGCCTCTGTCCTTTCACGTGCCTGCCGAGCTCTCCCTGCGCCTAGGAGGCCCATGCGCCGCGACGAAATCAACTGGACGCCGCCGCCCGACGCGAAGTCGTCGGACCAGCCGCGGCAGATCCGCCGCATCCTGTCCCTCTTCCGCCCCTATCGCGCCCGGCTCGCCCTCGTCGGCGTGCTCGTCGGCGCCGCCTCGCTGGTGACGGTCGCGACGCCGTTCCTGCTCAAGGAGATCCTCGACGTCGCGATCCCGCAGGGTCGCACCGGGCTGCTCAGCCTGCTCGCGCTCGGGATGATCCTCAGCGCCGTCGTCACCAGCATCTTCGGAGTGCTGCAGACCCTGATCTCGACGACCGTCGGCCAGCGCGTCATGCACGACCTGCGCACGGCCGTCTACGGGCGCCTGCAGAGCATGTCGCTCGCCTTCTTCACCAAGACCCGCACCGGCGAGGTCCAGTCCCGCATCGCCAATGACATCGGCGGCATGCAGGCGACCGTGACCTCCACCGCGACCTCCCTCGTGTCGAACCTGACGAGTGTGGTCGCCACGATCATCGCCATGGTCGCCCTCGACTGGCGCCTGACGATCGTCTCCCTGCTCCTGCTGCCGGTCTTCGTGTGGATCGCCCGCCGCGTCGGGCGCGAGCGCAAGAAGATCGCCACGCAGCGCCAGAAGCAGATGGCCGCGATGGCCGCCACCGTCACCGAGTCGCTCTCGGTGAGCGGCATCCTGCTCGGCCGCACCATGGGCCGCTCCGACTCCCTCACGAAGTCGTTCTCCGACGAGTCGGACCAGCTGGTCGACCTCGAGGTCCGGTCGAACATGGCGGGGCGCTGGCGCATGGCCGTCATCAGCATCGTCATGGCCGCCATGCCCGCGGTCATCTACTGGGCGGCAGGCGTCGCCCTCCAGCTCGGCGGCCCGAGCGTCTCCATCGGTACGCTCGTCGCGTTCGTCTCGCTCCAGCAGGGCCTGTTCCGCCCGACCGTGAGCCTGCTGCAGACCGGCGTACAGATCCAGACCTCGCTCGCCCTGTTCCAGCGCATCTTCGAGTACCTCGACCTGCCCGTCGACATCACCGAGCGGGACGACGCGGTCCACCTGGACACCGTCAAGGGCGAGATCCGTTTCGAGGACGTCGAGTTCCGCTACGAGACCGGGGGCGAGCGGCACGGGGCGATCCTCGACGGCATCGACCTGACCGTCCCCGCGGGCGGCAGCCTCGCCGTCGTCGGACCCACCGGCTCCGGCAAGTCCACGCTCAGCTATCTCGTCCCGAGGCTGTACGACGTCACGGGCGGCCGCGTCACGATCGACGGGGTCGACGTCCGCGACCTGGACTTCGACACCCTCGCGCGCGCCGTCGGCGTGGTCTCCCAGGAGACGTACCTCTTCCACGCCTCGGTCGCGGAGAACCTGCGGTTCGCCAAGCCCGACGCCACCGACGAGGAGCTGCACGCGGCGGCCAGGGCCGCCCAGATCCACGACCACATATCCGGCCTCCCGGACGGGTACGACACCGTGGTCGGCGAGCGCGGCCACCGCTTCTCCGGCGGCGAGAAGCAGCGCCTCGCCATCGCCCGCACCATCCTGCGCGACCCGCCGATCCTCATCCTCGACGAGGCGACCAGCGCCCTGGACACCCGGACCGAGCACGCCGTGCAGGAGGCCATCGACGCCCTGTCGGCCGACCGCACCACCCTCACCATCGCGCACCGGCTCTCCACGATCCGCGGCGCCGACCAGATCGTGGTGCTGGACGGCGGCCGCATCGCCGAGCGCGGCACGCATGAGGAGTTGCTCGACGCCGACGGGCGGTACGCGGCCCTGGTGCGACGCGACGCACAGCTGGAGAAGGCGGCGTGAGCCACCCGGGGCGGTGCGGAGCTCCGACATGAAGATATGCCGGGAATGCCCAGATCTGCGGGTTACCGTTCCCGCATGCTGAACGAGACTCCGCGACGGAGCACGATTCGACTCACGCGCAGAGGGCGCGTCGCCCTGATCGCGACCGGGGCCGTCGTGGCGGCCACCGCCGTCGCGGTACCGCTGGCCCTGTCCGGCGACGAGGGGCGGCCGGCTGCCCTGACCATCCCGGAGGGCTGGCGTTCGGGCCAGGTCTACGACGCCGTCGACCGGGCCCTCGAGCTGGCGCCGGGCACCACCAAGAAGGCCGTGCCCAAGGCGGGCCTCAAGCTTCCGAGTGACGCGGGCGGCAACCCCGAGGGGTACCTCTTCCCGGCGACCTATCCGCTTGGCGCCAAGTCGACTCCGAAGTCCGTGCTCGCGTACATGGTGGACACGGCCAACAAGCGGTTCAAGGGCAGTCGGACCACCGCGGGCTCCGACCCGAACGCGATGAACCTGTACCAGACCGTCACCATCGCGAGCATCGTCGAGGCCGAGGCGGACACCCAGGAGGACATGGGCAAGGTCGCCCGGGTCATCTACAACCGCCTGAACCAGGGCATGCCGCTGCAGATGGACTCCACCATCAACTACGCGCTCGGCCGCTCCACCCTGGACACCAGCACCAAGGACACCAAGCTCGACAACCCGTACAACACCTACGGGCGCATGGGCCTGCCGCCCTCGCCCATCGGCAACCCGGGCGAGCAGGCCATGAAGGCCGCGATCAGCCCGACGCGGGGCGACTGGCTGTACTTCGTGACGGTCAAGCCGGGCGACACCCGCTTCACCGCGGACTACGACGAACAGCAGAAGAACGTCGCGGAGTTCAACAAGATCCAGGGGCAGGCCAAGAAGGCCGGCTGAGGGTCCCCGGACGGAGCCCGGCACCCAGGGGCGCGGGTCGACTCACCGCGCCCCGGCGGCCGTTCACACCGCCACCCGGTTCTCCTCGGCGAGCAGCCGCTGGATGTCGCGCACCGCGGCCCGCCCCGCCCGGTTCGCGCCGATCGTGCTCGCCGACGGGCCGTAGCCCACCAGATGCACCCGCGGATCGAGCGCCGCACGGGTGCCCTCCATCCGGATCCCGCCGCCCGCCTCGCGCAGCTTCAGCGGCGCGAGATGGTCGATCGACGCCCGGAAGCCCGTGGCCCACAGGATCACATCGGCCTCCACCTCGCGTCCGTCGTCCCAGGCCACCCCCGTCGGCGTGATCCGGTCGAACATCGGGAGCCGGTCCAGGACCCCGCTCGCCCGCGCCGCGCGGATCGCGTCGTTCACCGGAAGCCCGGTCACCGACACCACGCTCAGCGGCGTCAGCCCCTGCCGGACCCGCTCCTCGACCATCGCCACCGCCGAGCGGCCCCAGTCCTCGTCGAACGGCCCGTCGCGGAAGACCGGCGGGCGCCGCGTCACCCAGGTCGTCGACGCCGCGTACGGGGCGATCTCCATCAGGTGCTGCGTCCCCGAGGCGCCGCCGCCGACCACGACGACGCGCTGCCCCGCGAACTCCTCGGGCCCCGGGTACTGCGCGGTGTGCAACTGCCGCCCGTGGAACGTCTCCTGGCCCGGGTAGCGCGGCCAGAACGGCCGGTCCCAGGTGCCCGTCGCATTGATCAGGGCCCGCGTCGACCAGGTCCCTTCGGAGGTCTCGACGAGCAGCCGCCCGTCGTCCCCCTCCCGTACCTGCCGCACGTCGACCGGCCGGTGCACGCGCAGATCGAAGGTCTCCTCGTACGCGGCGAAGTACTCGGCGATGACCTCCGACGAAGGACGTGCAGGGTCGGCCCCCGTCAGCTCCATGCCCGGCAGCGCATGCATGCCGTGCACCTTGCCGTACGTGAGCGAGGGCCAGCGGAACTGCCAGGCACCGCCCGGCCGCGGCGCGTGGTCGAGGACGACGAAGTCCCGCTCCGGCTCGAACCCCACCCGCCGCAGATGGTGGGCGGCGGACAGGCCGGCCTGCCCGGCGCCGATGACCAGCACCGTCACCGACCGGTCCTGCCGGGCATCCGCCGCGGCGACTCCGTCTCGTACCCCGATCTCGTTCACGTTTCTACCAACTCGGCCGGGGGCCGAGATCTTCCCGGGCCCCGGCCGACGGCTCAGCGGCCGCCCGCGACCAGCAGCGGAGCACCGCCCTGCACGGGGGCGCCGCCGGCCAGCAGCCCACGGGCCGCGAGGTCGGGGATCACGCCCTCCCCGAACCAGTACGCCTCCTCCAGGTGCGGATAGCCGGAGAGCACGAAGTGCTCGATGCCGAGCGCGTGGTACTCCTCGATGCGGTCGGCGACCTCCGCATGGCTGCCCACCAGCGCGGTCCCGGCGCCACCGCGCACGAGCCCCACGCCGGCCCACAGGTTCGGTGAGATCTCCAGGCCCTCCCGGCTGCCGCCGTGCAGCGCCAGCATCCGCTGCTGGCCCACCGACTCGCTGCGCCCGAGTGCGGCCTGCGCGGCGGCGACCGTCTCGGGGGAGAGGTCGTCGAGCAGCCGGTTCGCGGTCGCCCACGCGTCGCGCGCCGAGTCGCGCGAGATCGTGTGGAGCCGGATCCCGAACCGCACGGTGCGCCCCTCGCGCTCGGCGAGCTCGCGGATCCAGTCGATCTTCGCCTTCACCTGCTCGGGCGGCTCGCCCCAGGTCAGATACACATCGGTGTGCCGCGCGGCGACCGGTCCTGCCGCGGCCGACGAGCCGCCGAAGAAGACCTGCGGCACCGGGTCGGGCGCGAGGGCCGAGAAGCCCGCGTCGACCTGGTAGTGCTCCCCGGCGAAGTCGTACGGCTCGTTCGGGGTGGCGCCCCACACGCCGCGTACGACGGACAGGAACTCGTCGGTGCGGGCGTAGCGGCGGTCGTGGTCGAGGTGGTCGCCGTAGCGCCGCTGCTCGGTCGAGTCGCCACCCGTGACGACGTTGAGCAACAGCCGTCCCTGCGTGAGGCGTTGATACGTCGAGGCCATCTGGGCGGCGAGAACCGGCGAGATCACGCCCGGCCGGAACGCCACCAGGAACTTCAGCCGCTCGGTGTGCTGGGCGAGCGCGACGGTCGTCAGCCACGCGTCCTCGCACCACGTGCCCGTCGGCGTGAGCACCGCTTCGAAGCCCAACTGCTCGGCGGCCTTGGCGATCTGGATCAGGTAGTCGAGGCGGGGCGCGCGCACTCCGGCGACCCCGCCGCCGGGCGTGCGCTGCAGGGCGCCGCCGCTGAAGGCGTGCCGGTCCACGAGGGTGCGGCCGTCGCCGCCGGTCGGCAGGAACCAGTGCAGAGAGACGGTCATGGCGTCAGGAGTCCTTGCCGTAGGTGCGGGGAGCGGTGGAGGAGGCGGGCAGCTCACCGTTGAACCGCGTGTCCACGAAGTCGGCGAAGTCGACCTTGCGCGGGATCAGCTTCAACTGGGTGAAGGCATCGGCGATCTGCTGCTCGGAGCCGATCGCCTTCTTGTCGATGGCCACGGACACACGGGTGCCGCTGCTCCGCTTCACCGAGTCGAGCGCGACCTCGTAGGGCAGTCCGGTGTCCTTCGACCAGACCTTCGCCCACGCCTCGGGGTGCTTGTAGACCCAGTCCTGGGCGCGGCGCAGCCGGTCGAGGTAGTCCTTGATCGCCGCGGACTTCTTGGTGTCCGACAGGGCGGTGGGGGAGGCGACCTGGAAGGCGAGCCCGTTGGTGATCCCGTCGCCGTCGGTCAGTACGCGCCCCTTCTTGGACCGCAGGACCTGCGAGGTGTACGGGTCCCAGACCGCCCACGCGTCGACCTTGCCGGCGGTGAACGCGGCCAGCGCGTCGGCCGGTTGGAGGTACTTGACGTTCACGTCCTTCAGGGCGAGCCCGGCCTTCTCGAGGGAGGCGACGAGCTGGTAGTGCGCCGAGGATCCCTGGGCCACGGCGATCGACTTGCCCTTCAGCTCGGCCGGTGACTTCAGCGCGGAGTCGTCGGGGACGAGGATCGTGTCGCCCTTCGCGGAGCCGTGGCTGGCCGCCACCACCTTGATCTTCGACCCGGCGCCGGCCGCGAAGACGGGCGGGGTGTTGCCGACGCCGCCGATGTCCACGGCCTTGGCGTTGACGGCCTCCAGGAGCGGCGGGCCCGAGGTGAACGTGGACCAGCGGATCTTGTAGTCCAGGTCGTCGAGTTCACCGGCGGCCCGCAGCACGGCCTCCGAACCGCCCTTCTGGTCACCGACGTTGAGGGTCAGCGACCCCTTGCCGTCGGTGCCGCCGCCGGATCCGGCCGTGGACGTACTCGCGGAGGAGGCGCCGGAGCAGGCGGTGAGGAGCAGACCGAGGGGGACGAGGGCCGCGAGGGGGCCGAGCAGGTGGGGGCGGGCGGGGCGTCGCATGGCACATCCGTTCAGGGGAAGGGAAGGGAAGGGGAGGTGGGTGGGTGCTCTGTGGTGAGCGGGGGTGGCTCAGGCCGCCGACTGCTTCTCCAGTGACGTCTCGGTGGCCGCCTCGACGGGGGAGGCATCCACCGATGCCTGTGTCTGCACCTGCGTCCGTGTCTGCGTCTGGGTCTGCGTCTGGGCCTGCGTCTGCGGAGAAGGGTCCTGCTCGACTCCGAGGCGTTCGAGGAGCTCGGCGCGGAGGCGGGCGAAGCGTGGATCGGTGACGCCCCGGGGCCGTTCCAGGTCGACCTTGGTCTCGTACGCGATGACGCCGTCGTCCATGACGAGCACCCGGTCGGCGAGCAGCACCGCCTCCTCCACGTCGTGCGTGACCAGCAGGACGGCGCAGCCCCGCCGCTGCCACAACTCGTCGACCAGACGCTGGGCCTTGATCCGCGTCAGCGCGTCGAGGGCGCCGAACGGCTCGTCGAGCAGCAGCAGATCGGGTTCGCGCACCAGGGCGCGGGCCAGCGAGGCGCGCTGGGCCTCGCCGCCGGAGAGGGTCTTGGGCCAGGCGGTCGTCCGGTGCTCCAGGCCGACCTCGGCCAACGCCCGTTCGGCGCGGGCCCGTTCGGGCTTGCCCGGCAGTCCGAGCAGCACGTTGCGCCACACCCGCTTCCACGGCATGAGCCGCGGCGCCTGGAACGCGACCGCCTTGCGGCGCGGCACGAGGACCGTGCCCTCGATGTCCCGGTCGAGCCCGGCGAGGATGCGCAGCAGCGTGGACTTGCCGCAGCCGCTGCGGCCGAGCAGGGCCACGAACTCGCCCGGCTTCACGTCGAGTTGGAGATCGTCGATGACGGCCCGGCCGTCGAAGGAGCGGGTGAGACCGGCCACGCGTACGGCGAGGTCCTCGGTCTGCGGGGTCACCGGCCGGTGAACGTCGGTCGCCATTGCAGCAGCAGCCTTTCGAGGGAGCGGACGACGAAGTCGGCGAGCAGGCCGAGGAACGCGTAGACGATCAGGCAGACGACGATGACGTCGGTGCGCAGGAAGTCGCGCGCCTGCACCATGAGGAAGCCGATCCCGGCGTCCGCGTTGATCTGCTCGGCGAAGACGAGGGCGAGCCAGGCGATGCCGAGCGAGTAGCGCAGCCCGGTCATCGCGCCCGGCAGGGCCCCTGGCAGTACGACGTGGCGTACGAGACCCCAGCGGCTGAGGCCCAACGACTCGCCCGCTTCGACGAGTTGGGAGTCGACGCCGCGGATGCCCGCGTACACGTTCAGATACAGCGGGAACGAGACCCCGAGGGTGATGATGGCGACCTTCGGCGCCTCGCCGATCCCGAACCAGATGATGAACAGCGGGATCAGTCCGACGAACGGCACGGTCCGCAGCATCTGCACGCTCGCGTCGACCAGGTCCTCGCCGATCCGGAACAGCCCGGACACGAGGGCGAGCCCGACACCGACGACGATGCCGAACAGCAGCCCCAGGGCGACGCGTTGCAAGGACACGCCCATGGCCGTCGACAGCGACCCGTCGGCGATCAGGTCCTTGCCGACCCGTGCGATGGTGCCGGGTGAGGCCAGGACGTCGGAGGTCAACACGCCGGTGGCGCTGAGGAGTTGCCACAGGATCAGCAGCAGGAGCGGGCCGGAGGTGCGGCGCAGCCAGCGCGGGACGCGGGTGCGGCGGGTGGAGGAGGGGACGAGGCGGACGAGTTCGGGCGCGGCCTGCGAGGTGGCGGAGGCGGCGGGTGTGACGGCGGGGGACGCATCCGACGTGCCGGATATGTCGTCCGGCAGGGCCTCGGGCGGGGCATGGCTGATGCTCATGGCACTCCAGGGCAGGGGAGGGCGCGCCGCGGCGTCGGCGGGCGCGCGTCAGGAGCGCGCGGGCTTCGCGGAACGCCGCGGCGGTGCAGGGTGAAGGTGACGAAGAAGAAGAGGGAGAAGAGGGAGAATCAGAGAGCGCGAGGCGCTCTCGACGCGCGAGAGGACGTCAGCAGCCGCGGCGACACGCGGCAGAGGCCACCCGCAGCAGGTCGATGTGACCGCGCGTGGTGAGCAGGGCTGAACGCAACATGCGGCAGAACGTAGCCAGTTCGTCGGCACACGGTCAATGGCGTCTCAGCGTATGGACCACGAGGACCAAGGGATGGTCCACGGCCGGGTCGCACGCCGCGCCCGCTCGGGGACAATGGCCCCATGCCCGACGCCTTCACGACCCGAGTCCTGAACATCGCCACCGGCTCCACCGAGCGGGTCGTCGACCTCACCCGCGAGTGCGAGTCCTTCCTGCGCGAGGCCGCCCGCGGCCGCGACGGCCTCCTCAACATCTTCGTGCCGCACGCCACGGCCGGCATCGCCGTCATCGAGACGGGCGCCGGCAGCGACGACGACCTCCTCGCGGCCCTGCAGACCCTCCTGCCCGCCGACGACCGCTGGCGGCACCGGCACGGCAGCCCCGGGCACGGCCGCGACCACGTCCTCCCGGCGCTCGTGCCGCCGCACGCGACGCTGCCGGTGGTCGGGGGTGGGCTGGAGCTGGGGACGTGGCAGTCGGTGTGCCTGGTGGACACCAACACGGACAATCCCCGGCGGCAGGTGCGGTTGTCGTTCCTTGCGTGACGAGGGGGCGTCCGGTGTGAGATACGGCTGTCTCACCCGTGCGGTGGGCCTGACGGCACGTCAAATAGGTCATCCGTCCCGGACTATTGACTGGTTGTCAGGGCCGCGCCATTCTCGACGGGACCTACGCGCGAGTAAGTTGGCGCGCGCCCATCCCGGACAGCGAAGGTAGCCCCGGATGACCCTCCTGCGTAGACGCGGACTCTTAACCGCTGTCGTCACCCTCCTGCTGGCGTTCACCGTCGGCTCCCCACCGGCCTCAGGTGCCGACACCCCCTGGTGGGAACCCACCGCGCGGCCCGCCGCCGATTCGCAGATCAACGTCACCGGCGAACCCTTCCACGGCACGGACGGTGAGGGCCGCGTCCGCGGATTCGTCGACGCGCACAATCACGTGATGTCCAACGAGGGCTTCGGCGGCCGCATCATCTGCGGCAAGGCGTTCTCCGAAGAGGGCGTCGCCGACGCCCTCAAGGACTGCCCCGAGCACTACCCCGACGGCTCGCTCGCCCTCTTCGAGAACGTCACCGGCGGTGCGGACGGCCACCACGACCCGGTGGGCTGGCCCACGTTCAAGGACTGGCCCGCCCACAACTCCCTGAGCCACCAGCAGAATTACTACGCGTGGCTGGAGCGCGCCTGGCGCGGCGGGCAGCGGATCCTGGTCAACGACCTGGTCACCAACGGCCTGTTGTGCTCGATCTACGTCAGGGACCGCGGCTGCGACGAGATGGACGCCATCCGCCTCGAAGCCCGTAAGACCTACGAGATGCAGGACTACATCGACAAGATCTACGGCGGAAAGGGCAAGGGCTTCTTCCGGATCGTCACCGACTCCACCCAGGCCCGCGACGTCGTCGCCCAGGGCAAGCTCGCCGTGGTGCTCGGCGTCGAGACCTCGGAGCCCTTCGGCTGCAAGCAGATCCTCGACGTGCCCCAGTGCAGCCAGGCCGACATCGACAAGGGCCTGGACGAGCTGTACGGCCTCGGCGTGCGCAGCATGTTCCTGTGCCACAAGTTCGACAACGCCCTGTGCGGGGTGCGGATGGACTCGGGCACCATCGGAACGGCCGTGAACATCGGCCAGTTCCTGTCCACCGGCACCTTCTGGAACACGGAGCAGTGCACCGGCCCCCAGCACGACAACCCCTCGGGCAACACGGCCGCCCCCGCCGAGGTGACCAAACTGCTGCCCGCGGGCACCAAGGTCCCCACGTACGACAGCGGCGCACAGTGCAACACCCGCGGTCTGACCCGGCTCGGCGAGTACGCGGTCAAGGGGATGATGAAGCGCAACATGATGCTCGAGCTCGACCACATGAGCGTCAAAGCGGCCGACCGCGCCCTGACCCTGCTGGAGTCGGCGGACTATCCCGGCGCTCTCTCCAGTCACAGCTGGATGGACGACGGCTGGCTGGAGCGGGTCTACCGCCTGGGCGGCTTCAAGGCCTCGTACATGTCCGGCGCCGAGAGCTTCGTCAAGGAGTCCACAGGCACCAGGGCGCTGCGCCAGAAGTACGGCGTCGGACTCGGCTACGGCACCGACATGAACGGCGTCGGCGGCTGGCCGGGACCGGTCGGGCCCGATGCGCCGAACGCGGTCAAGTACCCCTTCCGCAGCGCCGACGGCGGTTCCGTCATCGACCGCCAGCAGACCGGCGAACGCACCTGGGACTTCAACACCGACGGTGCGGCCCACGTCGGCATGGTGCCCGACTGGATCGAGCAGATGCGGCTCAGCGGCGGCAAGGACACGGTGCAGGACCTGCTCGGCGGCGCGGAGTCCTACCTGCGCACCTGGAAGGCGACCGAACAGTACAAGCCCGCGCCCGACCTCGCGGCCGGCGCCCCGGCGAGCGCCAGTTCGGCGGAGTGGAACCCGTTCACCAGCTACGCCGCGGGGCGGGCCGTGGACGGCGACACCGGCACGCGATGGGCGAGCGACTGGTCGGACGACCAGTGGCTGCGCCTCGACCTCGGCGCCTCCCGCACGGTCGGCAAGGTCTCCCTCGACTGGGAGAAGGCCTATGCGCGGGGCTACCGGATCGAGGTCTCGGACGACGGGACCACGTGGCGGACCGTCTGGTCCACGGACAGCGGGGACGGAGGCCTGGACAACGCGGTGTTCACCCCGGTGCAGACGCGGTACGTCCGGGTCCACGGCGTGACACGGGCCACCAAGTACGGCTACTCGGTCAACGAGGCGGCGGTGTACGGCCGCTGAGCCCTTTCCGTACGAGCCCCTTCCGTACGAGTCACTCCTGAACGAGTCACTCCTGAACGGGTTGCTCCCGCACCAGCGTCAGGATCTGGTCCGCGACGACGTCCAGCACGTCGCCCGCCTTCTTCTCGTCGCCCAGCACGAGGAAGTTGAGGGTGAGGCCGTCGGTCAGCGCGGCCAGATACCTGGCGGCCGCGGGCTCGGGCACGGTCAGCTCCACGCCCAGGATCGAGGGGAGTTGGCGGAGCACCTTGGTGTGGGCCGCGACATAGCGCTCGTACTGCCGCTGGGCAAGGTGCTCGTAGCCGGGCTCCCGCAGGGCGTACTGGGTGAGTTCGTACGTCAGCATGTGCTCGCCGGGATGGGCCAGCACGTGGTCCCAGTACGCCTGGAGCCCGGCGCGGATCGTCTCGCGCAGGGTGGCCCTGCGGGTGAGCGTGGTGAGGACGTCCGACTCGGAGTGCTCGGAGATGGTGTCCATCACCGCTTCGAGCAACTCCTGCTTGGAGTCGAAGCAGTAGTGGAAGACGCTCAGGGAGACGCCCGCCTCCGCCACGACGGACCGCGTGGTGGTCTTCGCGACGCCGTCGCGGGCCATCACCCGGATCGCGGCCTCGACCAGTTGCCTGCGCCGCTGCGCCGACGGCATGCGCCCCATGGCGCCTCCTCCCCTGACCGGCGCAAGCATACGTTCACGGGTGGCCGGGTGGTGCGGGGCCGTCGCCCCGCACCGTCCGGGTCGGTGTTCCCCTCCTTCGGCCCACAACGGCATCTCGGCGCTGCCGCCCGTCTGCGGCGGCGTGCCCACCTTGCGGACCGCCGGGTCACAGCCACCCCTGGCGCTGTGCGTGCAGCGCCAGTTGGAAGCGGTTCGCGGCGCCGAGCCGGGCCATCAGGATCTGCAGCCGGCGGAAGAGGGTGCGGCGGCTGATGCCCAGTTCGCGGGCGATGGTCTCGTCGCTCGCCCCACCCGCGAGGAGCCACAGCAGCCGGCGGTCCGCGGGCGGCAGACCGCCCGGGCTCGTCGTGCGGCCGTGGAAGGGCAGGGCCTGGCGCCAGCACTGTTCGAACAGCGCGATCAACGCGGACAGCAGACCGCACGGCTGCACCACCAGCGTGGTGTGGTGCACGTCGGCCTCGTCGAGCGCCAGCGACACCAGGGCGTACGCGTCGTCGATGATCACGAGCTTGACCGGCACCGAAGGCAGCACCCGGGCCTGCTCGCCCGCGTTGATGCACGGCTCGATCGCCTCCCGCAGACGGCCCGGGTGCTCCAGCGACTCGCGCGAGTAGACGACCCGCTGGGTCACGCCACGGGCGAGCGTGGCCAGCGCGTCGTCCGTGGACTCGGGCATGGGCGAGTACGGCGGCGACTCCAGCTGGCGGATCTGGTCGCGGGCGCTCGCCCAGGCCTGGCGGGTGCGCGGGCCGACGGCGGCGCCGGTGACGACCTCGACGAACGTGTCGTGGTGGGTGGCGAGACGGCGGCGCCGGAACGACTCGAAGGCGCCCCCGATCGCGACCCGTGACTCCTCGAGGGCCGCCGCCCGGTGCCGGACGAGCACCTCGAGACCGGCGGCGGGCGGCACCGGCGCCACCGGGTCCCCGCCCGCTCCCGCCGCCTGGGCGAGACCGGCGTCGACTAGGTCGGCGTACGCCGCGGCAGGATCAGCCCCCGCCATCCCCGCCACCCCCGCCGCCGCGGCGATCTCGCTCAGCGGTGCGGGAGCCAGGTCGAGCAGCGCCGGATACAGCCGCGCCGCCGCGTCGTCGAGGCCCAGGAGCCGCAGGGCCTCATCGAGTTTCGCGTACGTCATGAGCCGCATTATCGACCGCCGCGAGCCACCCCGTGTGGCCGATCAGTGCCACTGGCACGGTCGGGCAATCTGCGGGGGAGAGGCGGGATACCGTCCGGGAGCCGCCGTCGACCGGCGGCGTTCCACCCGGAGCATCCAGGGGCACAGGAAGGTGTACGCGATGGCTGAAGGCCGCAAGAACGGGCTGTACTCGGGGATCTCCGAGGAACTGTCCGCGGTGATGCGCACGGACTGGGCCGACACCGAGCGGCACGATCTGAGCGCCGACGAGCAGGCCCCGTACGCGGCCGCCCGGCGCGCCGCGCTCTCCGCCCGCTTCCCCGGCGAGCGCCTCGTGATCCCCTCGGGCAACCTCAAGGTCCGCTCGAACGACGACACCTACCCCTTCCGGCCGCACTCGGCGTACGTCCACATGACCGGTGACCAGGCCCGCGACGGCGCGCTCGTGCTCGAACCGCGCGCGGACGGCGGCCACGACGCGTACTGCTACCAGCTCCCGCGCGACAGCCGGGACGACGACGGCTTCTGGACCGGCGCCACCGCCGAGCTGTGGATGGGGCGCCGCCGCTCCCTCGCGGAGGCGGCGCGCGTGCTCGGTCTGGCCTGCCGCGACGTGCGCACGGCAGCCGAGGACCTGGCCGCGGGCAGCGCCCCGACCCGCATCGTCCGCGGCGTCGACCCCGCCCTGGAGGCAGCCGTCACGACGGACGCGGACCGCGACGCCGAACTCGTCGAGGCGCTCGACGGCCTGCGCGCCGTGAAGGACGCGTGGGAGATCGGCGAGATGCGCCGTGCGGTGGACTCGACGGTGCGCGGATTCACCGATGTCGTCGGCGAGCTGTCGAAGGCGGTCGCGTCGTCCGAGCGCTGGATCGAGGGCACCTTCTTCCGCCGCGCCCGGCTCGAGGGCAACGCCGTCGGCTACGGCACCATCTGCGCGGCCGGCGAGCACGCCACGATCATGCACTGGACCGACAACGACGGCCCGGTCCGCCCCGGCGACCTGCTGCTGCTCGACGCGGGCGTCGAGTCGCGCACCCTGTACACCGCCGACGTCACGCGCACCCTGCCGATCAGCGGCACCTTCACCCCCGTCCAGCGCCAGGTCTACGACGCGGTGTACGAGGCACAGGAGGCGGGATTCGCCGCCGTGAAGCCGGGCGCCGCCTACCGGGACTTCCACGAGGCGGCCCAGCGGCACCTCGCGGCCAGGCTCGTGGAGTGGGGCTTCGTCGAGGGCCCGGCCGAGCGTGCCTACGAACTCGGCCTGCAGCGGCGCTTCACCATGGCGGGCACCGGTCACATGCTGGGCCTGGACGTCCACGACTGCGCGCAGGCCCGCACCGAGCAGTACGTCGACGGCGTCCTGGAGCCGGGCATGGTCCTCACCGTCGAGCCCGGCCTGTACTTCCAGGCGGACGACCTCAGCGTTCCGGCCGAGTGGCGCGGCATCGGCGTACGGATCGAGGACGACCTGCTCGTCACCGCCGACGGCCACGAGAACCTGTCGGCCGGTCTGCCGCGCTCGGCGGACGAGGTCGAGGCGTGGCTGGCCGAGCACGCGGGCTGAGCACGTCGCGGGGGCGCGGCCCCGTGCTAGCGTGGTGCGTTTGCGGCGCCGTCGTTGAGCGGTCGCCGCGTCCCCGCCGCGCCTTCCTCGGTACGGTCCCTTCGGAGGAAGGCTCTCTGTGAGCGATTCAGCACGTACCGACGACGCCCGGCAGGACGGCCCGTCCGCGGCAGCCGGCTTCGCGGAACTCGGCCTGCCGGCCGCGGTGCTGCGCACGCTCGACGAACAAGGGGTGCGCGACCCCTTCCCCATCCAGACGGCCACACTGCCGAACGCCCTCGCGGGCCGGGACGTCCTCGGCCGCGGGCGCACCGGATCGGGCAAGACCCTCGCCTTCGGCCTGGGTCTGCTCTCCCGCATCGCTGGACGGCGTGCCGAGTCCAAGCAGCCGCTGGCGCTCGTCCTGGTGCCGACCCGAGAGCTGGCGCAGCAGGTCGGCGAGGCGCTGACCCCGTACGCCGAGGCGCTGCGGCTGCGCATCGCGACCGCGGTCGGCGGCGTCTCCATCAGCCGGCAGATCGCCGCGCTGCGGGACGGCGCCGAGGTCCTGGTCGCCACCCCGGGCCGCCTGCACGACCTCATCGCGCGCAAGGGCTGCCGCCTGGGACAGGTCCGCATCACGGTCCTGGACGAGGCCGACCAGATGTGCGACATGGGGTTCCTGCCGCAGGTCACCGAGATCCTGGACCAGGTGCGGCCCGACGGGCAGCGGATGCTGTTCTCGGCCACCCTCGACCGCGACGTCGACCAGCTCGTCAGCCGCTATCTGCACGACCCCGCCGTCCACGAGGTCGACCCGGCGGCCTCGGCGGTCGGCGGCATCGAGCACCACGTCCTCGTCGTGCACGGCCCCGACCGGTACGCCGTCGCCACGGAGATCGCCGCCCGTGACGGCCGCGTCCTGATGTTCCTGGACACCAAGCACGGCGTCGACCTGCTCACCCGGCACCTGCGGGCCAGTGGCGTCGCCGCCGCGGCCCTGCACAGCGGGAAGGCGCAGCCGCAGCGCACCCGGACGCTTGCCCAGTTCAAGGACGGGCAGATCACGGCGCTCGTGGCGACGAACGTCGCGGCGCGCGGCCTGCACGTCGACGACCTCGACCTGGTGGTCAACGTCGACCCGGCCACCGACCCGAAGGACTATCTGCACCGCGCCGGCCGCACGGCCAGGGCCGGCCGGTCCGGCACCGTCGTGACGCTGGTCCTGTCGGGGCAGCGGCGCGAGACGAGCCAGGTCATGGCGGACGCCGAGGTCACGGCCAGGACCACCAAGGTCAGGTCCGGCGAGGCGGAGCTGAGCCGCATCACCGGCGCCAGGAAGCCTTCCGGTGTGCCCCTCGACGGAGCGCCCGCGGCGGCGAAGTCCAAGAACCACAACGCCCCGTTCCGCGGCCTCGGCTCCAGCAAGGACGAGTCCCGCGGCGGCAGCTCCGGTGGCTCCGGCAGCAGGGGGTCCCGCAAGAGCAGCGAGGCCCGCAAGCTGGCGGAGGCCCGCAAGGCGGCCCGGGTGCGACGCGGCGGCTGACGGCCCAAGACCGTGCGGGTCAGCTCAACTGCCGCCGCATCAGCGTCAGATCGAGCCACCGTCCGAACTTCGTACCGACCTCGCGGACGGTGCCCGCGTGCTCGAAGCCGTGCCGTTCGTGGAGCCGCATCGAGGCGGCGTTGCCCGCCTCGATGCCGGCGATCATCACGTGCAGACCCGCCTGCGTGGCGGACGTGACGAGGGTGGCGAGCAGGGCGTTCCCGATGCCGCGGCCGTGGTGGCCATCGGCGACGTACACCGAGTTCTCGACCGTGTGCCGAAAGCCGGAGTAGTCCTTCCAGGGCCCGTACACCCCGAACCCGACGACTGAGCCGTCCGATCCGTCCGATCCGTCTGAGCCGTCCGCCTCGGCCACGTACGCGCTGCCGCGCCCCAGGTGCGCGCCGAGCCAGGCCGCGCCCTCGTCACGGGACTGCGGGGTGTCGGTCCACAGCGCCGTCCCGTGCTCGATGGCGTGGTTGCGGATGGCGAGGACCGCGTCCAGGTCCCCGGAAAGGGCCGGGCGGACCGTCACCGCCGGCCGCCCCGTCTCGTATCGTAGATCCATGTCCAACATCGTAGACGGGGACCCGTTGGTCGAACGGATCGGTGCCCGTGTCCGGGCCGAGCGGGACCGGCGCCGCTGGACGCTGTCCGAGCTGGCCGGGGCGTCGGGGGTGTCCCGGGCGATGATCAACCGGATCGAGCGCGGCGAGAGCAATCCGACGGCCGTGGTCCTCGGCAAGCTCTCGGCGGCGTTCCGGCTCAGCGTCGCCACCCTGCTCGACCCGGAGACCCCGGACACCGGCCACGGAGACGGGGACCGGGTGCGGCGCGCGGCCGGGGCCCCGCAGTGGCACGACCCCGAGACCGGGTACGCCAGGCGTCAGCTCTCCGGGCCCGGCTTCCCCGCCGAGGTGGCCGAGATCGACCTGCCCGCCGGGGCGCGGGTCCCGTACCCCGCGGCGGCGTTCGCGTTCCACCGCCAGCTCATCTGGGTCGTCGAGGGGCACCTCACCTTCCACGAGGGCGAGACGGTCCACGAACTCGAACCCGGCGACACCGTCGAACTCGGCCGCCCCGCCCCCTGCGTCTTTGTCAACGCGACGGACCGCGCGTGCCGCTACGTCGTCGTCCTCGTGCGCGGGGAGGCGCCGTGAGCGCGACGGGCCTGCGGCGCGGGAGCGTGGGGCTGCTCGCCGCCACCGCCGGGATCGCCCTCGCCAACAACTACGCCGTCCAGCCCGCCCTCGGCGACGTCGCCCGGTCCACCGGGACCTCGGCCGCCGCGATCGGGCTCGTCACCACCGCGGCGCTCACCGGCTGCATGGCCGGGTTCGCGCTCCTGCTGCCGCTCGTCGACCGCGCGGCGCCCCGCCGCCTCGTCACCGGACAGCTCGTCCTGCTCTCAACCGGCTTGATCCTGGCGGCAGTCGCGCAGGGCATCGGGGTCCTCGTCGTGGCGTACGTGGTGATCGGCGCGGGCGCGAGCGTCAGCGCGGGCGCCTCCACGATCGCCGGGCGCGGGGTGCCCGGGCAGCGGCGCGGGGCGGCGATCGCCCTCGTCGCCGCCGGGATGTCCGCCGGGATCCTGCTCAGCCGGCTGGTCGGCGGCGCGCTCGCGGACGCACTCGGCTGGCGCGGGATGCTGCTCGCGTTCGCCGGGCTCGTGCTGCTGTGTGCGGCCGGGGCGTGGCTGCGGCTGCCGGGCGAGCGCCCTCAGCCGCCCGCCACCGGCTGTCTTGCGACGCTGACCGCCCTGCCCACGCTGCTGCGCCGCTACGGGGCGCTGCGCCGGGCCGTGGTGCGCGGCAGCCTCTGGTACTTCGCGTTCAGCCTCGTCTGGGTCGCGCTCACCGTCCGCCTGTCCCGGCCGCCGTACGACCTCGACGCCGCCACCATCGGCCTGTACAGCCTGGCCGGAGCGCTCGGCTTCGCGGCGCTGCCCGTCGCCGGGCGACTCGGTGACCGGTTCGGGTCGCGCGTCGTGATCTGCGCGAGCATGGCCGCGGCCGCCACCGGGGCGGCCCTGCTGTGCACCGGCCTGGACCGGCCCGCCGTGACCGTGGCCGCGCTCGCCCTCGTCGACGCGGGCTGCTTCACCGCGCAGGCCGCCAACCAGGCCCGGATCCTCGCCGTCGACCCCCGCCGCGGCGGCAGCCTCGCCGGCGTCTACCTGCTGCTCTACTTCCTCGCGGGCGTCATCGGCTCCGCACTCGCCGCGCCCCTGATCGAGACCGGCGGCTGGCCCGCGGCGTCCGGCGCCGTGCTGGGCGCACTGGTGCTGGCCGGACTGCTCTCCCTGCGGCGCGACCCCGAGACCCCCGGGGACGACCCCGACCCCGCATCGCCGGGGCACAACGAGAAGCGGCCGGGACGCGGACGTCCCGGCCACCTGTTGGCACTGCTCAGTCCTCGGCGCGCTGCGCCCGCTTCTCGGCCTGCTCGGCGTGCAGCTTCTTGACCCGCACGTTCTCCTTGCGGACCTCCGACTGCGTGGCGCGCTCCTTCTGCAGCCACTCGGGGTTCTCGGCCTTGAGGGCGTCGATCTGCTCGGTGGTGAGCGCTTCGGTGACACCGCCGCGGGCCAGGCCCGCGATGGAGATGCCGAGCTTCTCCGCGACCACCGGGCGCGGGTGCGGGCCGCTCGCGCGCAGGTCGAGCAGCCACTGCGGCGGGTCGGTCTGCAGCGCGCTCAGCTCACTGCGGGAGACGACGCCCTCACGGAACTCGGCGGGCGTGGCCTCGAGGTACACGCCCAGCTTCTTCGCCGCCGTGGCGGGCTTCATGGTCTGGGCGCTCTGGTGCGAACTCATGAGGTCAAGGGTATCGACCGCACGGGACGACGCTGACCGCGCCCGACCACGCCCGGCCACGACGGGTAGCCTTGCGGCGTGACAGGCACGGAGAACACCCCCACCCCGCCCCCGTCGTTCCGGCTCGCGTACGTGCCCGGGGCGACCCCCGCCAAATGGGTGCGGATCTGGAACGAGCGCCTGCCCGAGACGCCCCTCGCCCTCGTCCCGGTGGCCGCAGACGAGGCGTCGGACGTGCTGCGGCGCGGCGACGCGGACGCCGGTCTGGTCCGGCTGCCCGTGGACCGTACGTTCTTCAGCGCCATCCCCCTCTACACCGAGACGACCGTCGTGATCGTCCCCAAGGACCACGTCGTGGCCGCGGTGGAAGAGGTCACGCTCGCCGACCTGGCCGACGAGATCGTGCAGCACCCCCTGGACGACGTACTGGAGTGGGAACAACCGCCGGGGCAGCCCGCGTTCGAGCGGCCCGCCACCACCGCCGACGCGATCGAGCTGGTCGCCGCGGGCGTGGGCCTGCTCGTCGTGCCGCAGTCCCTGGCCCGCCTGCACCACCGCCGCGACCTCACCTACCGCACGGTCACGGACGCGCCGGGATCGGACATCGCGCTCGCCTGGCCGCAGGAGCGCACCACCGACCAGGTCGAGGACTTCATCGGCATCGTGCGCGGCCGGACGGTGAACAGCTCCCGGGGCCGCACCCAGGCCCCGGCCCCGCAGCCGAAGAAGAAGCCCGCGCCCGCCGGAGCCCGCAAGGCGCCGGCGCGGGGCGCGGCCCGGCCGAAGCCCGGGGCGAAGCAGGGCGGCAAGCAGCAGGGCAGTAAGCAGCAGGGCGGCAAGCGCGGCAAGCCGCGCAAGAAGTAGCGCCTAGGGCGTGTCCGGCGGGGGCGCCCCCGGTGCTCCGGCCCGTAGCCCGTCCATCACCAGGTCGAGCAGCCGCCCCGCACGGGACTGCCAGTCGCTGTGCGGGTCGACCAGCCACAGGCCCGCGATCGCCAGCATGAAGTCGTCGGGGGTGACCCCCGGCCGGATCGTGCCCGCCCGCGCGTTCGCCGCGAGCAGCGTCGTCACCGCCTCGGTCAGCGGGCCGTGCGCCAGGCTCTTGAGCGTGCCGCGTGCGGTCGTCGCCTCGCGCAGCGCGTCCGCCAGGCCCGCCTTCGCCATCGCGTACTGGGCGAGCCGGTCCATCCACTCGCGCAGCGCCACTTCCGGCGGGCGCGTGCACAGCAACTGGGCGGCGGTCTCGGCGACTTGCTGCACCTCGTAGCGGTACACCTCCAGGACGAGGGCCTCCCGGCTCGGGAAGTTCCGGTAGAACGTGCCCTGTCCGACACCCGCCTTGCGCGCGATCGTGCTCAGCGGGGCGTCCGCCGAGCACGTCAGCTCGGCGAGCGCCACCTCGAGTATCCGCTCGCGGTTGCGCTGTGCGTCCGAGCGCAGGGGCATCTGCTTCTTCGGCTGCCGCACGCGTCCTCCTGGGGCCGTGGCGCGTAAACGCCCTTGCTGGGCGGACAGTTGTCCACTACGTTCGTGCCGGGAGAGCGGACAGCTGTCCGCTTAGGCCTCCCTCACCATAGTGGCGTACACGGTGGATCCTGAACCCCGTGTCCGTCGCGGCTCGTCCGTACAGCGCTCATTCTCCTCGCACCGGATTCGCGAAAGAAGGCTGCTCATGGCCCCAGCGGGCATCTCTACGTCCAGTTCGATCACCCTGCACGTCAACGGAGAGAAGTTCACGCTGCCCGTCGACCACCGCACCACCCTGCTCGACGCCCTGCGCGAGCGCCTCGATCTGACCGGGACGAAGAAGGGCTGCGACCAGGGGCAGTGCGGCGCGTGCACCGTGCTCGTCGACGGCCGCAGGGCCGTGTCCTGTCTGCAGCTGGCGGTCGCCGCCGAGGGGCGGGAGATCACCACGATCGAAGGCGTCGCGGAAGGCGGCGAACTGCACCCGGTGCAGCAGGCGTTCGTCGAGCTCGACGGCTTCCAGTGCGGCTACTGCACGCCCGGCCAGATCTGTTCGGCCCTCGGCATGCTGCAGGAGCACGCGGACGGCTGGCCGAGCGCGGCCACCGAGGACGTGCGGCCGCAGGCCGGGCCGCCACGGCTGACGCCGGACGAGATCAGGGAGCGGATGAGCGGCAACCTGTGCCGCTGCGGCGCGTACGCACAGATCGTGAAGGCCGTCGCCCAGGCCGCCGACGGTGCGGCGCAGAGCGTGAAGGAGCCGGTGGCGTGAGGGAGTTCGGATACGAGCGGGCGCTGGACGTCCCGGGCGCCGTGGCGGTGCTCGGCGCCGACCCCGAGGCGCGCTTCCTCGGCGGCGGCACGAACCTCGTCGACCTGATGAAGGCCGGGGTCGAGCGCCCCGCCCGCCTGGTCGACGTACGCGAACTGCCCCTGGACCGCATCGAGCCGACCGGTGACGGCGGGCTGCGGATCGGCGCCACCGTCACCAACAGCGACCTCGCGGCCCACCCCGAAGTGCGCCTGAACTACCCGGCGTTGAGCCAGGCCGTGCTCGCCGGGGCGTCCGGGCAGCTGCGCAACATGGCGACCGTGGCCGGAAACCTCCTGCAGCGCACCCGCTGCGGCTACTTCACCGACGTCAGCAAACCGTGCAACAAGCGGGTGCCCGGCAGCGGCTGCCCCGCCCTCGCGGGCGAGCACCGCAACCACGCGATCCTCGGCGCGAGCGAGGCGTGCGTGGCCGTGCACCCGTCGGACATGGGCGTCGCCCTCGCCGCCTTCGACGCCGTCGTGCACTACGAAACGGCCGAGGGGGCAGGGGAGTTGAGCCTCGCGGACTTCTACCGTCCCGTCGGCGACACCCCGCACCTGGAGACCGCGCTGCCGTCCGGCGCGCTCATCACCTCGGTCACCCTGCCGCCCGCTCCCGTCGCCGCCCGCTCCCGCTACCGCAAGGTCCGCGAGCGCGCCTCGTACGCCTTCGCCATCGGCTCCGTGGCCGCCGCGCTCGACGTCCAGGACGGCGTCGTACGGGACGCCCGGCTGGCCTTCGGCGCGGTCGCGTCCCGGCCGTGGCGGGCCCGCGCGGCGGAGCGTGCACTGATCGGATCGCCCGCGGACGGCGCGTCGTTCGCGGCCGCGGCCGACGCCGAGCTCGCCGCGGCGAGCCCCCTGGAGCAGAACGCGTACAAGCTGCCGCTGATCCGCAACCTGGTCGTGGCGATGCTCACCGAACTCAGTGAGGAGACGGCCCGATGACCCAAGCGTCCACCACGGTGAAGCCGGACGCGGTCGGTGTCGCGCACACCCGCGTCGAGGCCCTCGACAAGGTCACAGGGGCCGCACGGTACGCGGGCGAGATCCCCTTCGCCGAACTCGCCCACGGCTGGCTGGTGTTGTCGACCGTGACCCGCGGCCGGATCACGTCGATCGACGAGGCGGCGGTGCGCGCCCTGCCCGGAGTCCTGACGGTCCTGCACCACGGGAACGCGCCACGGGTGAAGGACGACGTCGTCGGCGCGCTCGGCCGGCCCGACCCGATCGTCGAGGTCTTCCAGCACGACCGGGTGCCGCACGCGGGCTGGCCCGTGGCCCTCGTCGTCGCCGAGACCTCCGAACAGGCGCGGGAGGCCGCCGAGGCGCTCGTCGTCACGTACGCGCAGGAGCCGCACGACGTCGCCTTCCACGCCGGCCGCCCCGGCGTCTACACCCCGCCGGAGATGGAGACGGCGAAGGGTGACCTCGACGCCCAACTCGCCGCGTCCGCCGCGGTGGTGGACGCCGCGTACACGACGCCCGAGCAGCACCACACCGCGATGGAGCCGCACGCGGTGACGGTGCGCTGGCACGACGGACGCCTGGAGCTGTTCGACTCCAACCAGGGCAGCAAGTGGGTCGCCGACGACCTCGCGAACCTGTTCTCGCTCGACACCTCCGCCGTCCACGTCCGCTCCGAGCACGTCGGCGGCGCCTTCGGTTCCAAGGGCCTTCGCGCGCACCACGTGGCCGCGGTGATGGCCGCGACCGAGCTGCAGCGGCCCGTACGCGTGGTCTTGACGAGGCGTCAGGTCTTCGCGACCACCGGCTACCGCAGCCCCACCGCACAGCGGGTGCGGCTCGGTGCCGACGCGGACGGGCGGCTGCGCGCCTTCGGGCACGAGCACCTGAACCTGACGTCGAACCTGCGCGAATTCGTCGAGGGCGGCGCCGGGTTCGGGCGCAGCATGTACGACGCCGACGCCCACCACACCGTCAACCGGGTCGTCCCCGTGGACGTCGCGACGCCCACCTGGATGCGGGCGCCAGGCGAGGCCCCCGGCTCGTTCGCCGTGGAGTCCGCGCTCGACGAACTCGCCGAGCGACTCGGCATCGACCCGATCGCGCTGCGCGTGCGCAACGAACCGACGGTGGGCCCGGTGTCCGGGCTGCCGTTCAGCAGCCGCAATCTGCTCGGCTGCTTCGAGGAGGGCGCGCGGCTGTTCGGCTGGGCGGAGCGCGACCCGCGTCCGCGGGTGCGCCGCGACGGGCGCTGGCTGCTCGGCACCGGCACCGCCGCGTCCACGTTCCCCTCCGGCGCGGCCCCCTCCACGGCGTCCGTGACCGCCGAGGCCGACGGCAGCTTCACCGTCCGCATCACCGCGTCCGACGTCGGCACCGGCGCCCGCACCGCCCTCGGCCTCATCGCCGCCGAAGCGCTCGAAGTGGCGCCGGAGCGGGTGCGCGTACGGATCGCCGACTCCGACTTCGGGAACGCCTGGGTCGCGGGCGGCTCCATGGGTACCAGGTCCTGGGGCTGGGCGGTCATGGCGGCCGCCCGTGACCTGCGCGAACGCCTGCCGCTCGCGGCCGGGGAGATCCCCGAGGACGGCATCACCGCCACCACCGACACCGGGGCGCTGATCGCCCAGCTCGCACAGAAGGAGCGGTACGCGTACGGGGCGCAGTTCGCCGAGGTCGCGGTGGACGTGCTCTCCGGCGAAGTACGGGTGCGCCGCATGCTGGGCGTCTTCGCGGCGGGGCGCATCGTCAACCCGCTCACCGCCCGCAGCCAGCTCGTCGGCGGCATGACCTGGGGCATCTCCATGGCCCTGCACGAGGAAGCGGTGCGCGACGCGGCGTCCGGCGGGTACGTCGGCGCCGACTTCGCGGGCTACCACGTCGCGGCGCACGCGGACGTGCCCGCTGTCCGGGCCGAGTGGATCGACGACCCGGACCCGGACGACCCCGTCGGCATCAAGGGCATCGGCGAGATCGGCATCGTCGGCACGGCCGCCGCCATCGCCAACGCCGTCTGGCACGCGACCGGCGTCCGCCACCGCGACCTGCCGATCCGGCCCGACCGGGTGCTGCTCGCCGAGGCGCGGCAGGACGGGCGGCCGGATGCTTGACCTCGCCGCCGAGCTGACCCAATGGCTCGGCCAGGGACGGGAGTTCGCCGTCGCCACCGTCGTCTCGGTGAGCGGCAGCGCACCCCGTCCCCCCGGCGCGGCCCTCGCCGTCGACGCCGCCGGAGAGGTCATCGGCTCCGTCTCCGGCGGCTGCGTCGAGGGCGCCGTCTACGAACTGTGCGTCGACGCCCTGCGCGAACGGGCCGTCCGCAGACAGCGGTTCGGCTACAGCGACGACGACGCGTTCGCCGTGGGACTGACCTGCGGCGGCGAAGTGGAGGTGCACGTCGTCCCGGTGTGGTCGGGCGCCTCCGCCCGGGCGGCGCTCCGGTCGGCGCTCGCCGCGGCGGCCGCCGGAGAACCGGTGGCCCTCGCGCGCGTGCTGGAGGGCCCCGGCGAACTGGCCGACGGCGGCGGCCTGTTGGCGGTGCGACCCGACGGATCGTACGAGAGCGGGCTCGGCTCGGCCGACGACCCGGGCCTCGCCGAGCAGGCCCGCGCCCTGCTCGGCCTCGGCCGTACCGGGGTCTGCCCGGTGCCGGAGAGTTCGGCGCGGTGCGGCGGCGACGTCACCCTGTTCGTCGAGTCGAGCGTGCCGCCCGCCCGGATGATCGTGTTCGGCGCGGTCGACTTCGCGGGCGCCCTCGTCCGGGTCGGCAAACTGCTCGGCTTCCACGTGACGTTGTGCGACGCGCGGGGCGTGTTCGCGACGCGGACCCGCTTCCCCGAGGCGGACGAGGTGGTCGTGGAGTGGCCGGACCGCTATCTGCGGGACACGGCCACGGACGAGCGGACGGTGCTGTGCGTGCTGACCCACGACGCCAAGTTCGACGTACCGCTCCTGGAGGTCGCGCTGCGCCTCCCGGTCGCGTACGTCGGCGCGATGGGCTCGCGGCGCACGCACGAGGACCGGCTGACGCGGCTGCGGGAAGCGGGCCTCGGCGACCACGAACTGGCCGGGCTACACTCACCGATCGGCCTCGACCTCGGCGGCCGTACGCCCGAGGAGACGGCCGTGTCGATCGGCGCGGAGATCGTCGCGGTGCTGCGCGGCGGGAGCGGGGCGGCGCTGCGCGGGGGCGACGGGCCGATCCATCGGGGAGTGGCGGGACGCGGGTGACCGACGCGGGGCCCGCCCGGCCACGCTCGACCTAGCCGATCGGCCCGGCCCCGGTCGCCGCGACGGACAGTTCCCACAGTCGCGCGGCCGAGGCCGGGCCGACGGCGTATCCGCGGACCCGGCCCGCGGCCATCGGCCCGTCCTCGTCGGTGACCCGGGCCACCTCGCAGTCCTCCAGGTAGATCCCGCCGCGGTCGGCGAGGAGCGGGGAGGTCGCCGCCCACAGGCCGGTGGCGGCGCCCTGCGACGCGGACTTGAAGCCCTCGCCGATCACGGTGCCCTGCTCGTCCACCCAGCCCAGGTCGACCTGCTCACGGTGCGTCAGCTCCCGCTGGAGGCCGGTGATGATGCTGCCCGGGTGGAGGGCGAACGCCCGGATGCCGTCGCCGCGGCCGAGGGCGTCGAGATGGACGGCGAACAGGACGTTGGCGGTCTTGGCCTGCCCGTACGCGTGCCAGCGGTCGTAGCCGGTGCGGAAGTGCGGGTCGTGCCAGCGGATGTCGGTGATGCCGTGGCCGGCGGAGCTGTAGACGACGACGCGGGCCCCATGCGCGGCGCGCAGGAGCGGGTACAGCTCGCACGCCAGGGCGAAGTGCCCGAAGTGATTGGCGGTCAGCTGGTACTCCCAGCCCGGGCCGACGCGCCGTTCCGCGGTGGACATCACCCCGGCGACGGCCATGAAGAGGTCGAGCCGGTCGACCGACTCGCGGATGTGTGCGGCGGCGGCGCGGACGCTGCCGAGGTCGGTGAGGTCCATGGGGACGACTTCGCAGGCGGCACTGTCGAGTCCGGCGAGCGCCTCCCGGGCGGACTCGGGCCGGCGCGCGGGGACGATGACCCGGGCCCCGGCGGCCACCAGGGCCCGGGCGGTCTCCAGGCCGAGGCCCGAGTAGCCGCCGGTGACGACGGCGGTCCTGCCGGAGAGGTCGACCCCGGCCATGACCTCCTCGGCGGTGGAGGCCGCGGAGAAGGGGGAGTTGACCGGGTGCTGTGCGGAGGTGGTCTGAACGGTCCGGGTGGCCCGGAGGGTCTGGACGGTCCGGGTGCTCTGAATGCTCATGCCGGGAACGCTACGAGCTAGAGGGAGGTCTAGATCAAGCCCGGACCAAGCCCCGGACCAAGCCCCGGACCAAGCCCCGGACCAAGCCCCGGACCAAGCCCCGGACCAAGCCCCGGACCAAGCCCTACAGTGACCCGCATGACGACGCCCCAGGCCCTCACCGCATCGCTCGCCATCGGCGAGGTCGCCGACCGCACCGGCCTGAGCGTCCACGCCCTGCGTTTCTACGAGCGTGAGGGCCTGCTCGTAGGGCCGGTCCACCGCACCACGGGCGGCCGCCGCCGCTACAGCCCCACCGACGTCGACTGGCTGGGGATCTGCGTCCGGCTGCGGGAGTCCGGGATGCCCCTCGCCGAACTGAAGCGGTTCGCCGAACTGGTCCGGCAGGGCCCGGGCAACGAGCCGGAGCGCCTGCGGCTCCTCGACGCGCACCAACGCCGCGTCGAGGACCAGATCCGCGCCCTGGAGGAGTGCCGCTCCGTCATCGCCCGGAAGGTCGGCGTCTACGCCGACCACGTCGCGCGCGGCACGGCCGCCGGGCTGTGGGACCCGACGGCCGCCCCGGACACGCCCTAGGGCGTGTCTTGCGCGTTGCTAGCGGGCGAAGTTGGCGGCGATCCGCTGCTGGATGTAGTCGGCGGCCGTGATCCGCGGATAGCGGCCCTCGGGCCCCTCGATCACCACGTCACGGTCGGCCTGCGCGAAGAACGCGATGCTGTGGCGCGCCGACCGGTCCTCGCCCGGGGCGGGGGACTTCACCCGGTGGAAGTTCGACGGCAGCCGGTCGTCGCTCCACCGCATCAGCATGTCGCCGATGTTGCAGGTGATCACGGAGTCGGCCGGTTCGACCGGCGTCCACTCCTGCGCCTCGGCCTCCTTGCCCGGGCACACCTGGAGACCGCCCTGTCCCGCCCGCTGGAACAGCAGCGTCAGACAGTCGAAGTCCGTGTGTGCCCCGGCCCGCCAGACGTTCGCCGGGATCTCGGCGTCCGCGGGCACGGCGAAGTAGTGCAGCATCCGCAGCGTCGACTGGTACTGCGGGCTCGCCGGGTCGTGGGCCCGTGCGAAGAATCCGTCCGGCAGGCCAAGCCGGTCGGCGAAGCAGGACAGGACGCGCATCGCGAGGTCCCGGCACTGCCCCTCGAAGGCGAGCGTGCGCTCCCGGAAACCGGGAAGTACGTCGTCCGGCCACAGGTTCTCCATGTGCGGCCGGGTGACCTGGTACGACTCCTTCTGGTCCGGCGTCCCGATCGACGGACGGACCTGGGTCATCGACTCCCAGCCGGAGTTGAGGCCCTTCTTCAGCCCGTGCCGCGCCTTCGTCTCCTCCGGCAGCGCGAAGAAGCGCTCGGCGTCGGCGAACGCGCCGTCCACGGCGTCCTGTTCGATGCCGTGGTTCACCAGCTGGAAGAAGCCGATGTCCGTGGCAGCGGCCCACAGCTCCTCGGTGATCGCGGCCTTGCGGGCGTCGAAGTCGGTGAGGTCGATGCGCCGGATCTCCCGGTCGGCGCTCTCCGTCCCGGCCCCGCCCATGCGGGTCTCCTTGGCGAGTTCGGCCAGCTCGTACGTGGTGTCTGTCATCGCGGTGTCGCTCCTCGAAGCGATCGTGGGTACGGGATGCAGTCACCGCCCCTGCGATCCCCACCGCGGACGCCCAGAGGTCCACGGGCACGGTCGCGGCGGGCCCTTCGTGGGCCGCGCGCCGTGGGCTGGCACGGGTCCCGGTGCGTTTCCGGGACCCCCGCGCGATGCGTTCAGCCTGCCCGGCGCGTGTTACCGCCGCCGATCACGGTGTTACGCGGCCGTAAACGCGAGTCCGGCCGCCAACTCCTTTGAAGACAACCGGACATGCTCACCGTCCTGGACGAGCACCTCACCCCCGACGAGGACCGTGGCCACGGTCCGGCTGCCCGCGCACGTGAGCAGCGTGGCTCCCGGATCGCGTACGGGAAGGCACGCGTAGTCCTTCTCGAAGCGGTGCAGCACCAGGTCCGCCTGCATTCCCACCTGTACGCCGTCGGGCCGTTCCTCCAGGCCGAGGACCCGGTTCGCGCCGTTCGCGGCCATCGCGAACATCTCCGGGAAGCCGAACAGATCGGCCTGCTTGTGCGCGGCACGCTGCAGATACGCGCCCATGCGCAGCGCCTCCAGAATGTCCTGGGTGTCGTTGCTCGCGGCCCCGTCGACGCCGAGTCCGACCCGCAGTCCGGCCGCCAGCATGTCCGGCACCGGGGCGATGCCGCTGCCGAGCCGCATGTTGCTGAGCGGGTTGTAGGAGACGCCGACACCGTGCCGCGCGAGCGTCGCGCGACCCGCCGCGTCGAGCTCCACGCAGTGCACCGCGAGCAGCCGGTCCCACAGGAACCCGGCCCGCTCCAGGTACGCGACGGCCCCGACCCCCGCGTGCGCACGGCACATGGCATCGTCCGTCGTCGTCTCCAGCAGGTGCAGCGACACGGGCAGCCCGCGCTCGTCGGCGTACGCGCGCACGCGACCCATGCCCTGCTCGGTGAGGCAGCGCGGATTGGGCACGGCGACGCCGAGCGACACCCGGCTGCCGTGCGCCGCTGCGATCAACTCGTCCGTGTGCGCGAGCACTTCGTCGACCGGCTGCATCAGCCGCGGATCGAACCCCCACTTGCGACTCGGGTCGGCGCGGTCGGCGACGCCCCGGCACAGCACGGCCCGTACGCCGCTGTCGTGCAGCGCGCGCAGCACCGCGTCATGGACCTCGGGCGACGGATGCGGCCACATGTGCTCGACGAGCGTGGTGGTGCCGCTGCGCAGCGCCTCTGCAGCGGCGGCGGCCGCGGTCGCGTAGGCCCGCTCGGGCGTCAGGAGCGCCGCCTCCTCGCCGACCGCGCTCAGCCAGGCGAGCAGCGGAAGGCCCTCGCCGATCCCGCGCAGTCCGGCCTGGAAGAGGTGGGTGTGGGTGTTGACGAGACCGGGCGTGAGATGTCCGCCGCTGCCGTCCAACACGTGGGGACCGTAGGGGAGTTCACCGTGCGGTACGAGCGCGGTGACGCGTCCCGCGTCCAGGTGCACGTCCATCCCCGTACGCCAGGAACCTCCGCTGAACACGGTGACATCGGTGATCGTGTCGACAGTCATCGGGCGGCGCCCTTCGTGCGACGGGACAGGAGGGGTGGCAGGCGGTGCGGCGTGTGGTGGAACAGCAGGTTCAGCGCGAACGCGACGATCCCGGTGACGGCGATGCCGCTGTCCAGGACCGTGCGTGCGGCGGCGGGCAGCGGCGCGTAGAAGTCGGGGGCGCCGACGGGGATCATGCCGAGCGCGAAGGCGAGGGCGACCGTCAGGAGGTTGCGGGAGTCGGTCAGGTCGGCGCGGGACAGAATGCGCAGACCGACCGCGCCGACCGTCCCGAACATGACGAGCGACACCCCGCCGAGCACCGGCCCCGGCACCGCGGCGACGGCCGCGCCGAGCACCGGCACGAAGGCGAGCACCACCATCAACGCCCCGGAGAGCGCGACGACCTGACGACTCCTCACCCGCGTCACGCTCACCAGGCCCACCGACTGCCCGAACGTCACGATCGGGAACGACGCCAGCGCCCCGGACACCACGGTCGCCGCACCGTCCGCGCGCAGCGCCCGTACGACGGTCGGCGCGTCGTCGCCCCGCTCGACGATCTGCCCCACGGCGAGGGTGTCGCCCACGGACTCCACCATGTTCACGAGCTGGACGACGAGCATCGCGGCGATCGCCGGCACCAGGAACGTGGGCGCCCCGAACGCGGTCGGGTCCGGTACGGTCACCACCCGCGCGTCCGCCACCTGCGAACCGTCGAACAGGCCCAGCGGCACGGCGAGTACGGTGCCCGCGGCCAGGGCGACGAGCACCGCGAAACGGGCGAGCGCGGGCGGCGCGAGCCGTTCGACGAGCACCACGAGCAGCACCGTGACCGCGGCGAGCGCGAGCCCGCGCCCACCGCCCGAATCGTCCCCGCCCGCGACGAGCCCGGCCGCGGACGGCACGAGCGAGAACCCGATCACCGCGATGACGGTCCCGGTGACCAGCGGCGGGAACAGGTGCAGCCACCGCCCGAACCACGGCGCGATCGCCACGGTCACCAGGCCCGACACGATCGTGGCCCCGAACACGGCGGCGAGCCCGTGCTCCTTGCCGATCAGCACGGCGGGTGTGATCGCGGTGAACGTGGACCCCATCACGATCGGCAGCCGCGCCCCGAACCACTTAAGACCGAGCGACTGCAGCAGCGTCGCGAGCCCGCTGACCAGCAGATTCGCGCTGATCAGCAGACGTATCCGGTCCTCGGGCAGCTGCAGTGCACTCCCCACGAGGAGGGGCATCGTCGCCATGCCCGCGTACGCGACGAGGAGATGCTGCAGGCTCAACGGCACCAGGCGGCGCAGCGGCGGCCGGACGTCGACGGGGTGCGGGTGCGGTGCGGTCGCGACGGCGTGCGTGGCCACAGCCATCGTTCCTCCCTGAAAGCTCGGTGGAAGACGGCTGGTTAGCGCCGGACCGGTGAACGGGCGGGCGCCCACCGGCCGTTGCAGCCATGACCGGTGTAGGGGCGACCGTAGGGAGCGTGTGTTTCGCGGGCATTGCCGCCACGGGTCGGCCGTGGATCCCGCCGCGCGGGTCCGCGAGGGTGGCAACTCCCTATTGGTCCAGACCCATTGACGAAAGGTCTGGACCTCTCTACCGTGCGTCGCGTACACGCCAGAAACGCCATCCCCCACTCGTCCGGCGACCCTGCGGAGGCCCCCCATGTCCCGTCGCAGTCGTACCTCCCGTCTCCTCGGCGCGGCCCTCGCGGCGGCCGCCGCCCTGTCCACCGTCCTGGTGGCGGCGCCCGCCGCCCCCGCCGCGGACACCTGCGCGACAAAGCAGAGACCGGCCGGAAAGGTTCTCCAGGGTTACTGGGAGAACTGGGACGGCGCCGCCAACGGCGTGCACCCGCCCTTCGGCTGGACCCCCATCACCAACCCCGAGCTCGCTCAGCACGGCTACAACGTGATCAACGCGGCGTTCCCCGTGATCCGCTCCGACGGCACCGCGCTGTGGGAGGACGGCATGGACGCGAACGTGAAGGTCGCGACCCCGGCCGAGATGTGTCAGGCGAAGGCCGCGGGGGCGACGATCCTGATGTCGATCGGCGGCGCCGCGGCCGGGATCGACCTCAACTCCTCCACTGTCGCCGACCGCTTCGTCGAGACGATCGTCCCGATCCTGAAGAAGTACAACTTCGACGGCATCGACATCGACATCGAGACGGGCCTGACGGGCAGCGGCAACATCGGCCAACTCTCCACCTCCCAGGCCAACTTGATCCGCATCATCGACGGCATCCTGGGTCGGATGCCCGCCGGGTTCGGCCTGACGATGGCGCCCGAGACGGCGTACGTCACCGGCGGCAGCGTCACCTACGGCTCGATCTGGGGCGCCTACCTGCCGATCGTCAAGAAGTACGCCGACAACGGCCGCCTGTGGTGGCTCAACATGCAGTACTACAACGGCTCCATGTACGGCTGCTCCGGCGACTCCTACGAGGCCGGCACCGTACAGGGCTTCACCGCGCAGACGGACTGCCTCAACAAGGGCCTCGTCGTCCAGGGCACCACCATCAAGGTCCCCTACGACAAGCAGGTCCCGGGCCTGCCCGCCCAACCAGGCGCGGGCGGCGGCTACATGACGACTGGTCAGGTGGCCCAGGCCTGGAACGCGTACGGCGGCGGGCTCAAGGGGCTGATGACGTGGTCGATCAACTGGGACGGCTCGAAGGGATGGACCTTCGGTGACAACGTGAAAGGGCTGATGTAGTCACCGAGTTGCTCTGAAGGCCCCGGCCGTTCGCGGCCGGGGCCTTCTGTGGGTGGTGCGGATGCCGTCCGTTCCCGCGACCCTTGGCGAGGATTGAAGCATGTGACATAGTACTGCCGTGACCAAGCGACTGACCTGCGACGTCGTGGTCGTCGGGGCCGGGATGGTGGGTGCGGCAAGCGCCTTGTACGCGGCTCGGGCGGGCCTGGACGTCCTTGTGGTGGACCGCGGCCCCGTGGCCGGTGGCACGACCGGCGCGGGGGAGGGGAACCTCCTGGTGTCCGACAAGGAACCCGGCCCCGAGCTCGAACTGGCCCTGCTCTCCGGCCGGTTGTGGAGCGCGCTCGCCGCCGAGCCGAGTGTCGCCGACGCCGTCGAGTACGAGGCCAAGGGCGGCGTCGTCGTCGCGTCGGCCCCGGACGGGCTCACCGCGCTCGAGGCGTTCGCCGCGGGCCAGCGCGCCGCCGGGGTCACCGCCCTGCCCGTCGCCGCCGACGCCCTGTACGCGCTGGAGCCCCACCTCGCCGAAGGCCTGCCCGGCGGTGTCCACTATCCGCAGGACGCGCAGGTCATGCCCTCCCTGGCCGCCGCCCACCTGGTCCGCATGGCCCGCGCGGCCGGTGCCCGCCTGCGTACCGGATGGGCCGTCACCGACGTGCTGCGCACGCGCGGCGGCGCGGTGCGCGGAGTCCGCACGGACCAGGGCGAGATCCACGCCCCGGCCGTCGTCAACGCGGCCGGTACCTGGGGCGGCGAACTGGCCGCCCTGGCCGGAGTCGCCCTGCCGGTCCTCCCGCGGCGCGGCTTCGTCCTGGTCACCGAGCCGCTGCCGCGCCGGGTGCACCACAAGGTGTACGCCGCGGACTACGTCGCCGACGTGGCCAGCGACTCCGCGGCCCTGCAGACCTCGCCCGTCGTCGAGGGCACGGCGGCCGGACCGGTCCTCATCGGCGCGAGCCGCGAGCGGGTCGGATTCGACCGCACCTTCTCGCTCCCCGTGGCCCGCGCGCTCGCCGCGGGCGCCACGCGCCTGTTCCCCTTCCTCGGCCAAGTCCGGGCGATGCGCGGCTACTTGGGGTTCCGCCCGTACCTGCCGGATCACCTGCCCGCGATCGGGCCCGACGCGCGCGTGCCGGGACTCCACCACGCGTGCGGCCACGAAGGCGCGGGCATCGGCCTGGCCACCGGGACCGGGCACCTGATCGCCCAGGTGCTCACCGAGAAGACGCCCGACCTCGATCTCACCCCGTTCCGCCCCCACCGCTTCGAGCCCGAGGAGACCGCGTGACACCGCGCACCCCCCTGGACCTGGTCCGGGCCCGGCCGGGCCCGGCCTTCACGGTCACCTTCGACGGCCGCGAGATCCGCGCCCTGCCCGGGCAGACGCTGGCCGCCGCCCTCTGGTCGGCGGGCGTCACCTCCTGGCGCACCACCCGCGGCAGCGGTGAACCCCGCGGCGTGTTCTGTGGTATCGGCGTCTGCTTCGACTGCCTGATCACCGTCAACGGCCGCCCGAACCAACGGGCTTGCCTGGTGCGCGCCGAACCCGGTGACGTCATGCGTACGCAGGAAGGGGACGGTCATGACACCCCCTGAGCGGCCCCGTCTCGCTGTCGTCGGCGCGGGTCCCGCCGGACTCGCGGCCGCACTCGCCGCCGCGGACCGACACGTGGACGTGACGCTGATCGACTCCGCCCCGCAGGCCGGGGGCCAGTTCTACCGGCAGCCCGCCGATGAGTTCGGCGCCCGGCGCCCGGGGGCCCTGCACCACCAGTGGCGGACCTGGGAGCGACTGCGCGACGGACTGGCGCGGCACACCGTCACCGGGCACATCAGGCACCTGACGGATCATCATGTGTGGTTCGTGGAGCGGGAGTCGGCCGCCTCCTACGTCGTGCACGCGCTGCTCGGGCCCGAGCAGGAGCGGCCCGCGACCGTGCGCGCCGCGGGCGTCCTCATCGCCACCGGCGGCTACGAGCAGGTCCTGCCGTTCCCCGGTTGGACCCTCCCGGGTGTGGTGACCGCGGGCGGTGCGCAGGCCATGCTCAAGGGCGGCCTCGTGCTGCCCGGGCGCACGGCTGTCGTCGCCGGTACCGGACCGCTCCTGATGCCCGTCGCGGTCGGGCTCGCGGCGGCCGGTGCGAAGGTGGCCGCGCTCGTCGAGTCGGCCGACCCCCACGCGTTCGCGCGGCGGGCCCCCGCACTGGCCGTGCACCCCGGCAAGCTCGCCGAAGGCGCCCGGTACGCGGCCGAGTTGCTCCGCCACCGCGTCCCGGTCACGGTCCGCCACGCCGTCGTCGCCGCCGAGGGCGACGGCCGCCTGGAGGCCGTGGTCGTCGCGGCCCTCGACGGCGACGGGCGGGTGCGGCCCGGTACCGAGCGGCGCATCCCCTGCGACACCCTCGCCGTCGGCCACGGCATGCTGCCGCACACCGACCTCGCCGAGGCGCTCGGCTGCCGCATCGACGGTCCTGCCGTGTACGCCGACGACGAGCAGCGCACCGACGTGCCCGGCGTCTGGGCGGCAGGGGAGACCACCGGCATCGGCGGCGCCGCCCTCTCCCTCGCCGAGGGCAGGATCGCGGGCCTGTCCGCCGCGGCCCGGCTCAACGGCCGTACGCCCGACACGCGTTCATGGGCCGCCGCGGCGCGGACCCGGGCCGGGCTGCGGCGGTTCTTCGCCACCGTCGAAGCGCCGTACACGCCGCCCGCGCACTGGGCCGAGCAACTCGCCGACGACACCGTCGTCTGCCGCTGCGAGGAGGTGCCCGCCGGTGCCGTCCGCGAGGCCGTGGACCATCTCGGCGCCGGTGACGTACGCACCGTCAAGCTGCTCACCCGCGCCGGAATGGGCTGGTGCCAGGGCCGCATGTGCGGGCCCGCGGTCGCCGCCCTCGCCGGCTGCGAACCGTGCCCCGCCCGGCGGCCGTTCGCCCGTCCCGTCCCGCTCGGCGTGCTCGCCCGCGCCGGGGAGGATGCCGGAGCCGACTCGTAAGCGAAGCCCCGTGATCGAAGACCGGTCACCAAGGACCCCTCACCGAGGCCCCTTCACTGAAGCCCCGTCACCAAAAGGGCCCCGCCGACCTGATGACCGGATCCGCACCCCTCAGTAACATGTCACACTCCACACCGAAGAGGACCTCATGACGAACACCGAGCCGACGGCCCGCCCCTGGCGCGGCGTCCTGGTCGCCACCGCCCTGCCCCTCAACGACGATCTGTCCGTCAACCACGAGAAGTACGCCGAGCACTGCACCTGGCTCATCGCGAACGGCTGCGACGGCGTCGTGCCCAACGGCTCGCTCGGCGAGTACCAGGTGCTCACCGCCGAGGAACGCGCCGCGGTCGTCGAGACCGCCGTCGCGGCCATCGGCGGCGAGCGCGTCATGCCCGGCGTCGCCGCGTACGGCTCCGCCGAGTCGCGCCGCTGGGCCGAGCAGGCCAGGGACGCGGGCTGCGCGTCCGTGATGCTGCTGCCGCCCAACGCCTACCGCGCCGACGAACGCTCCGTCCTCGCCCACTACGAGGAGGTCGCCAAGGCGGGCATCCCGATCGTGGCGTACAACAACCCGATCGACACCAAGGTCGACCTCGTGCCCGAACTGCTCGCGCAGCTGCACGCCGAGGGGTTCATCCACGCGGTGAAGGAGTTCTCGGGCGACGTCCGCCGCGCCTACCGGCTCGCCGAACTCGCCCCGGAACTCGACCTGTTGATCGGCGCCGACGACGTGCTCCTCGAACTCGCCGTCGCCGGTGCCAAGGGCTGGGTCGCCGGTTACCCCAACGCCCTGCCCAGGGCCACGGTCGAGCTGTACCGCGCCGCCGTCGCGGGCGACATGGCGACCGCGCTGCCGCTCTACCGGAAGCTGCACGCGCTGCACCGCTGGGACTCCAAGGTCGAGTTCGTCCAGGCCATCAAGCTGTCCATGGACATCGTCGGCCGTCACGGCGGCCCGGTCAGGCCGCCGCGCGTCCCGCTCCTGCCCGAGCAGGAGGCGTCCGTGCGGGCCGCCACCGAGAAGGCCGTCGCCGACGGCCTCGCCTGACCCCGGTCCCGGTCGCCCGCAGCAGCCCCACATCTTCCAGGGAGAAGCTCGGCCATGCGCAGCAAACTCGTCCTGCACGCCGTCGACTCGCACACCGAGGGCATGCCGACCCGCGTCATCACCGGCGGGATCGGCACCATCCCCGGCGCCACGATGATGGAGCGGCGGCTGTACTTCCGCGAACACCGCGACCACATCAAGCAGTTCCTGATGAACGAGCCGCGCGGGCACGCCGCCATGAGCGGCGCGATCCTGCAGCCGCCCACCCGCCCCGACTGCGACTTCGGCGTCGTCTACATCGAGGTGTCCGGCTATCTGCCGATGTGCGGACACGGCACCATCGGCGTCGCCACCGTCCTCGTGGAGACCGGCATGGTCGAGGTCGTCGAACCGGTCACCACGATCCGGCTCGACACCCCCGCAGGACTCGTCGTCGCCGAGGTCGCCGTCGAGGACGGCCGCGCCACGAACGTCACCCTCAACAACGTCCCCTCCTTCGCCGTCGGCCTCGACCGCAAGATCACCGTCGCCGACGGACGCACCGTCACCTACGACCTCGCGTACGGCGGCAACTTCTACGCGATCCTGCCGCTGGACCAGTTCGCCCTGCCCTTCGACCGCGCGCGCAAGGACGACATCGTCGCCGCGGGCCTCTCCCTCATGGAGGCGATCAACGCCGAGGACGAGCCGGTCCACCCCGAGGACCCGGCCATCCGCGGCGTCCACCACGTCTACCTGGCCGCGCCCGGCTCGACCGCCCGTCGCTCCCGGCACGCGATGGCCATCCACCCGGGCTGGTTCGACCGCTCGCCCTGCGGCACCGGCACCAGCGCCCGCATGGCCCAGCTGCACGCGCGCGGCGAACTCCCGCTGGACACCGAGTTCGTGAACGAGTCCTTCATAGGTACGCGGTTCACGGGCCGTCTGCTGGAGACCACCGAGGTCGCGGGGATCCCCGCCGTGCTGCCCCGCTTCACCGGCCGGGCCTGGATCACCGGCACCGCCCAGTACCTGCTCGACCCCACCGATCCGTTCCCCGCCGGCTTCGTCCTCTGAGCCGGCGGGCCCGCTGCGCCGACCGCCCCGACGCCGCCACGGTCAAGGTCGACGCACCCGGACGGTGACCGTGGTCCGTGCCGCGTAGATACTGGTCGGACGCACCAGCACCACGTGACATTGCACGGCCGGTCAAGCCCGCACCCCGACCGGCCCGCGAGGAGGAGGAAGTCCCATGGCCGCCAAGGGCCCCGCCGCCGCTCCCGTCCTGCCCGACCTGGGCGGAAAGAAGAGGAGCTACCGCGAGCGGGTGGCCGACGCCCTGCGCGCCGCCCTGATCGCCGGGGAGCTGCGCGAGGGCGAGGTGTACTCCGCGCCCGCCCTCGCCTCCCGCTTCGGCGTCTCGGCGACCCCGGTGCGCGAGGCCATGCTCGACCTCGTGAAGGAAGGCCTCGTCGACACCGTCCCCAACAAGGGCTTCCGCGTCACCGCGGTCTCCGCGCACCAGCTCGACGAGTACACGCACATCCGCGCGCTCATCGAGATCCCCACCACCGTCGAACTCGCGACGACCGCCGACCCGGCCGCCCTCGAAGCGCTGCGCCCGGTGGCCGAGGAGATCGTCACCGCGGCGGCCGCCGGTGACCTCATCGCGTACGTCGAGGCCGACATCCGCTTCCACCTGGGGCTGCTCGCCCTCGCGGGCAACGCCCACCTGGTCGAGGTGGTCGGCGACCTGCGCAAGCGGTCCCGGCTCTACGGCCTCGACGCCCTCGTCAAGGCCGGGCGCCTCCAGGCGTCCGCCGAGGAACACCTGGAACTCCTCGACGCCCTCCTCGGCCGCGACGAGGAGCGGGTGCGGGAGGTCATGACCCGCCACCTCGCCCACGTACGCGGCCTGTGGGCCGCCGACTCGGCGTAACCCTGCTTCCCCCAGGGCGAGTTGGGCGCCGGGTGCGGGTCATGTCCGGTCGGCGGCGGGCGAGACGGTGCCGCCGCCGGACGTCGCTTCGCCGTTGCGGGACGCCCGCGACTGCTGCGCGAGATCGGACTCCAGGGTCCTGATGCGCTCCAGATACCGCAGGTGGGAGGAGACCTTGATGCGCAGCAGCCAGGGATCAAGGGGCTTGGTCAGAATGTCCGCCACGTTCAACTCGTAGGCCTCCTCGGCGAGTTGTGCGTGCCGGAACAGGCCGGTCAGCAGGATCACCGGGATGCCGGACGTCTGGTCGAGGCGGTTCAGGTGCCGGGCCACCTCGATGCCGGTCATGCCCGGCATCACGACGTCGAGGATGATCAGGTCGATGCTGCCGCGCAGCACCGCCTTCAGCGCCTCCTCCCCGCTCTGCGCCCGTTCGGTGGGACAGCCGAGTGGAGCCAGTGCGCCCTCCAGGGCGAAGAGGGATTCCTCGTGGTTGTCCACGAGGAGGACCTTCAATTGCGTCGGCATGTCACCGTCCTCGGGGGGACAGAGGGACAGGGGGCACGGGATGTGCCGCGCCTCAACGATGAAGTGTCCCGGTGACGCGGCGACAGGGGCCGGACGGCCCCTTCCGGAGATCGATGGGCCCCTCGTGCGGGCCGTCGGGCCCACGGCATGGCGCCATGATCACCGCGGAGGTACCGTGCCCGCATCGGCGCGTGCGAGGAGGCTGGAGCATGGGGCAGACGGTGACCGCGGGGCTGGCCGCGATGCGGGACGAGCTGGCCGACCTCTACCGGGACCTGCACCGGCACCCGGAGCTCTCGCTGCAGGAGACGCGGACCGCGGGCCTGCTGGCGCGGCGGCTGCGCGACGCGGGCTTCGACGAGGTCGCCGAGGGCATCGGCGGCACGGGCGTGGCCGGCCTCCTGCGCAACGGGGACGGGCCCGTCGTCATGCTCCGCGCGGACATCGACGCGCTCCCCGTCGAGGAGAAGACGGACCTGCCGTACGCGAGCCGGGCCCGCGGGGTCGACGCCGATGGACACGACGTCCCGGTGATGCACGCCTGCGGCCACGACATGCACGCCGCCTGCCTGGTCGGCGCCGCCACCCTGCTGGCGCAGGCCCGCGACCAGTGGTCCGGCACGCTGCTCGTGGTGTTCCAGCCCGCCGAGGAACTCGCCCGCGGCGCCCGCGACATGGTCGAGGACGGCCTGTTCGAGCGCTTCCCGGCGCCGGAGATCGTGCTGGGCCAGCACGTCGGCCCGCTGCCGGCCGGCTTCATCGGCTACGGCTCGGGGCCCGTGATGGCGGCCGCCGACTCCCTGAACGTGACGCTGCACGGCCGCGGCGGACACGGCTCACGCCCGGAGGCCACGGTCGACCCCGTCCTGATGGCCGCGCACGTCGTCACGCGGCTGCAGGGCGTCGTCGCCCGGGAGGTGCCTCCGGCCGAGACCGCCGTCGTCACCGTCGGCAGGCTCCAGGCGGGCACCAAGGACAACATCATCCCGGACACCGCCGAACTCGGCGTCAACATCCGCAGCTACACCCCGCAGGTCCGCGACCAGGTGCGCGCGGCCGTGGAGCGCGTCGTGCGCGCCGAGTCCGCCGCGAGCGCGGCCGTCGCCGAACCCACCCTCGAGTGGGGCACGAGCGCGCCCGCCCTGGTGAGCGACCCCGAGCGCACCGGGGCGACGGTGGCCGCGTTCGCCGCCCACTTCGGGCAGGAGCGGCTGTTGCCGATGCCGCAGGTGAACGCCAGCGAGGACGTCGGCGTGTTCGGCGAGGCCCTGAAGGTGCCGACGGTCTTCTGGTTCTGGGGCGGACTCGACACGCAGACGGTGGTGACCGCCCTGCAGGAGGGCCGCCTCGACGACCTGCCGGGCAACCACTCCCCGCACTTCGCGCCCCTGGTCGAACCGACGCTGACGACGGGCGTCGAGGCCCTCGTGGTCGCCGCGCTCACCTGGCTCGGCGACGCGCAGTAGGACCTCCTGACAGGCGCTAGACCGGCAGCAACCGCCCCACCAGCGCGCTCAGTTGGCGTGCCGTGCGGCACTCGTGCATCTCCACGGCGTCCGCGTACACCCCGGCCGCCGAGTCGCCCGTGTCCCACAGGGAGCGCGGCTCCGGGTTGAGCCAGTGCACGCGCCGCGCCGTACGGGCGATGCGGCGCAGGGCCGGAAGGTTCGGGTCCTGCTGGTTGTTGCGGGCGTCGCCGAGGACGAAGACGGACGTACGCGGGCCGAGCACGCCCTCGTAGCGCTCGACGAACTCGCCCAGCGCCGTGCCGTAGTCGCTGCTGCCGTGCCAGCCGGTGATCGCAGCCTCGGCGGCGATCCGCCCGCCGAGCCCCTCCGCGTCGGCGGTGCCGCGCGCGATCAGGTCGGTGACCTCGTCGACCCGGTTGACGAAGGCGAAGACGCGCACCTTGCTGAACTCGTCGTGCAGCGCCTGCACCAGCAGCATCGTGAAGCTCGCGAACCCCGCCACCGACCCCGACACGTCGCAGAGCAGCACGAGTTCGGGACGGGCGGGCCGCCGCTTGCGCAGCACCGGGCGCATCGGGACGCCGCCCGTGGACAGCGAGCCGCGCAGCGTACGGCGCAGGTCGATGTGGCCGCGGGCGGCACGCCGCCTGCGGGCCGCGAGCCGCGTCGCCAGCTTGCGGGCCAGGGGGTGAACCGTCCTGCGCAGCTCGGCGAGTTGGGCCTTGCCCGCGTACAGGAAGTCCGTGCGGTCCGCGGTGGTGATCGGCATCCGGCGGGCGATCTCGTCGGTGCCGCGCCGCTCGGCGACCCGGCGCCGCGCCTCACCGCGCACCTGTTCGCGGAACGCCTCGATCCGGCGCCGGATCTCGTCGGCCTCGATCCGGTCGGTGAACGCCGCCTCGCCGCCGCCCGCCCTGATCCCCGCCATCACCTGCGCGAGCAGCGTCTGGGGGCGCAGCCGGTCGAGCGTCTGCTGCGCGGAGAAGCCGTCCGAGCCGGGGACGGCCCCGTACCCGCCGAGCCCGTCGACGGCCTCGGCCGCCAACCGGGCCATCGCCGCAAGGTCGTTGACGGCGAGCGCCTGCGCGAGACGCTCGCGCAGCTCCTCCCGGTCGAAGGTCTCGGGCCCGTTGCCGGGGGCGTCCACGGCGCGCGGGAAGTACAGGTCGAAGACCGGGTCGAAGACGGCGCGCTGCCCCTGGTCGTGGAGCAGGGCGGCCGCGAGGCCCTCGCGCAGGTGCTCCCGGTCGTCGAGACCGAGCGCCGCCACCGCCTGCGCCGCGTCCACGCTCTCGCCCGTGCCGATCCGGATGCCGTGCGAGCGCAGCGCCCGCACCAGCGACGTCACCCGGTCCGCGACCGAAGGCATCGGCGCCGTGCTCACACGGCGTCCAGGTCGAGCTTGGCCGTCGCCGTCTGTACGTCCTCCTGATGCTTGAGGACGACACCGAGGGACTGGCGCACGACCTCCTCGTCGAGGCGGTCCGCGCCGAGCGCGAGCAGCGTGCGCGCCCAGTCGACGGTCTCCGCCACCGACGGCACCTTGCGCAGGTCCATCGCGCGCAGCGCGCCCACGACGCGGACCAGCGACTCGGCGAGCACGGCGTCGAGCTCGGGCACCTTCAGGGCGACGATGCGGCGCTCCAACTCCTCCTCGGGGAAGCCGATGTGGAGGAACAGGCAGCGGCGGCGCAGCGCCTCGGACAGCTCGCGGCTGGCGTTCGAGGTGAGGACGACGAAGGGGCGGCGCGTGGCGCTGATGGTGCCGAGCTCGGGCACCGTCACCTGGAAGTCGGAGAGCACCTCGAGCAGCAGGCCCTCCACCTCCACGTCCGCCTTGTCCATCTCGTCGATGAGCAGGACCTTCGCGTCGTCGCCGCGGATCGCGGTCAGCAGCGGACGCGTCAGCAGGAACTCCTCGCTGAAGATGTCGGTGCGCGTCTCGTCCCACGTCTCGTCGCGGCCCGCCGTGATGCGCAGCAACTGCTTGGCGTGGTTCCACTCGTACAGGGCGCGGGACTCGTCGACGCCCTCGTAGCACTGCAGCCGGATCAGACGCGCGTCGCTGATCGCCGCGACGGCCTTCGCCAGCTCCGTCTTGCCGACGCCCGCAGGGCCCTCCACGAGCAGCGGCTTGCCGAGCCGGGCCGCCAGGAACACGGTGGTCGCGACGGCGGGCGAGGCCAGGTATCCGGTCTCGGCCAGGCGCGCGGTGACATCGTCCACGGAAGTGAACAACGGGGCCTCCAGCTCGGTGCGTTGCGAAGGGTCGTGCGAAGGGTCCAGCTGATCAGCTCGGGCGGGCGCCCACAACCGTCCCGAGCCGTTCATGGCGAACGTCACGTCCGCCGTCACGTCCGCCGTCACGTCCCGCGGAAAACCCGGGGCCGTCTGCAAAGTCTCGTACGCGAACCCACTTGCGCGCCTTTCGTATCCTGGCCCCATGAGGCGCACTTCCTTTGCCGACTGGCCCTGCTCCATCGCCCGCACCATGGATCTCCTCGGCGACTGGTGGACCCCGCTCGTGCTGCGCGAGGCGTTCTACGGCATCACCCGGTTCGACGCCTTCCAGCAGGAGCTCGGCATCGCCCGCACCACCCTCGCCGAACGGCTGCGCCGCCTCGTCGACGCCGGGCTGATGGAGAAGCGCGCCTACGAGACGGCTCCGGTGCGCCACGACTACGTCCTCACCGAGATGGGCCGGGACTTCTTCGGGGTGCTCGCCGCGATGAACGCGTGGGGCAACCGCTGGCTGTCCGGTGAGGCGGGCCCGCCCGTCGTCTTCGAGCACGAGCGCTGCGGCCACCACAGCGAGGCGGCGGTCGTGTGCGCCGACTGCGGTGAGCCGATGAGCGCCGACGACACCCGTCCGCGGATGGGCCCCGGCTATCCGAAGCGGCTCGCGCAGCGCCCCGACATCCGCGAGCGCTTCACCCGCTGATCTTGTGCACCGCTTGCCGTGCTCCTCTTGACGCAGTGAGTCCATCTACGAAACTCTCGTGGTCAGGGCCGGTGACACAGAGAGGTGGGGCACCATGGAGTGGACAGGCGCGCGGTACGCGGACACCCCGACCGTCGAGGTGCGGCGCAGGATCGAGGCGCCGCCGCGGCAGGTCTGGGAGCTGGTGTCGGACATCGGCCTGATGCCGCGCCTGAGCGAGGAGCTGCAGTCGGTGGCCTGGGAGCAGGAGCCGGAGGAGCCGGGCCCGGCGGTCGGCGCGCGGTTCGTCGGCCGCAGCAAGCACCCGTCGTTCGGGGAGTGGGAGACCACGTCGTACGTCGTCGAGTGCGAGGCGCCCCGGGTCTTCGCCTGGGCGGTCTCCGACCTCGAACTGCCCAGCGCCGTCTGGCGGTTCACCCTGGACGCGACGGACGACGGCGCCACGGAACTGACCCAGTGGATGCAGCTCGGCCCCGGCCGCTCCGGGCTCTCCCACGCCATCGACCGGATGCCGGAGAAGGAGCAGAAGATCGTCTTCGTACGGCTGCGGGAGTTCGAGCGGAACATGGGCGTGACGCTCGACGCGCTCAAGGCGCTGGCCGAAGGGGCGGGTCTGTGATGCGTACGTCCACGACGATCGAGGCGTCCGGCGGGAACTGGCGGGAGACCGTCGACTTCGTCACCGAGGCGGAGAAGCTCGGCATGGACATCTGCTGGGTCGCCGAGGCCTGGGGTTCCGAAGCACCCTCCGCCCTCGGCTACTTGGCGGCCCGCACCGAGCGGCTGCTGCTCGGCTCCGGCATCATCCAGCTCGCCACGCGCACCCCCGCGGCCATCGCCCGCGCCGCGATCACGCTGTCCAACCTCTCCGAGGGCCGCTTCCTGCTGGGTCTCGGCCCGTCCGGACCGCAGGTGATCGAGGGGCTGCACGGGGTGCCGTTCGCGCGGCCGCTGAGCCGGATGCGGGAGACGGTGGAGATCGTACGGATGGCGGTCGCCGGGGAGAAACTCGCCTACGAGGGGCGGGAGTTCACGCTTCCGCTGCCCGGCGGCGACGCCAGGCCCATGCGCCTGTCGATGCGCGCGGAGCACGAACTGCCCGTGTATCTGGCCACGTTGTCGCCGAAGATGCTCCGGCTCACCGGGGAGGTCGCCGACGGCTGGCTCGGCACCAGCTTCGTGCCCGAGGGGGCCGGGGCGGCGTACTTCGACCACCTCGACGCCGGACTCGCGGTGTCCGGCCGCACCCGCGCCGACCTCGACATCTGCCAGGGCGCCGAGGTCAACTTCGCCGAGGACGAACAGGCCCTGCGAGGAATCGTCGCCGGCCGCAAGAAGGAGCTCGCCTTCAGCCTCGGCGGCATGGGCTCAGCCACCACCAACTTCTACAACCAGGCCTACAGCAGGCAGGGTTGGGCCGAGGTCGCCGCCGCGGTGCGCGAGCGCTGGCAGTCCGGCGACCGCGACGGCGCCGCCGCCCTCGTCACCGACGAGATGGTCCTCGCCACGACCCTCATCGGCACCGAGGACATGGTGCGGGCTCGGCTGAAGGTCTGGCGCGACGCGGGCGTCGACACGGTCCGCCTCTACCCCGCGGGCGACACGCTCGAGGCCCGGCTCACGACGCTGGGCCGGGCGATCGAGCTCGTACGGGACGTGGACGGGGAGGTGGACGGGGAAGCGGCCATGGACGCGGCCGCGGCCGTGGCCGCGGACTAGGACTGCGCGGCCAGCCGCAACCTGCGTTCCGCGCGGGACTCCCGCGGGGTGTGCTCCGGGCGCCCCGACCACCAGCCGGTGTCGCCCTCGATGCGGCGCAGCAGGATGCCCTCCCGGATCGCCCAGGGGCAGATCGTCAGTTCGCGGACGTCCATCAGCTTCATCGCCGTGTGGCCGACCAGGGCGCCCGCGAGGGACTGGGCCGCGCGCGGGGCCGAGATGCCGGGGAGTTCGGCGCGGCGCCAGGCCGGCAGCGCCGCCAGGTCGGTGACCGCCGTGCGCAGCGCCTTGCGGCTGATCGCCCGGTCGACGAACGGACCGTGCCGCCCGGCCGGCGCCCCGCACAGCCGCGCCAGTTGCGTGAACGTACGGGACGTGGCGGTCATCGTCAGCGGGCCCTCCCAGCGGACCCGCGCCGCCACGTCCCGCAGCTGGTGGCGGACGTGGCGGCGCAGCGTCTTCAGTTCGGCCTCCGTCGGCGCGTCCGCCTCCGGCAGGAGCTCGCGGGTCAGCCGCCGCGCGCCCAGCGGCAGCGAGATCGCGAAGTCCGGCAGCCGCCCGCGGCCCAGGGCCACCTCGAGCGTGCCACCGCCGATGTCGAGGACGCCCAGCGGCCCGGCCCGCCAGCCCATCCAGCGGCGCGCCGCGAGGAACGTCAGCTCCGCCTCCTCCTCGCCGGGCAGCACCCGCAGGCGTACGCCGGTGCTCTGCTCGACCGCGCGCAGCACCTCGTCGCGGTTCGGGGCGTCGCGCACGATGGCCGTGGCGAAGGCGAACGGCTCGTCGCTGCCCCACCGTTCGGCCTCCGCGTACGCGTCCGCGACCGCCTCGGCGATCAGCTCGACGGCCCGCGGCCCGAGTCGCCGGTCCTCGTCGACCTCCTCGGACAGGCGCAGCCTGCGCTTGGCCGTGTGCACCGGCAGCGGTGCTCCGTGCCGCGCGTCGGCGATCGCCAGACGCACCGTGTTCGATCCGACGTCCACCACACTGATTCTCATGACCGGCCGAGTACCCCCCCCACAACGCGGTGATCAAAGCCGTCATGGTCACGGACGCCGACGCCGAGGTCAATACCGGCCGCCCGGTTCGGTACGTCAGGCGGACGGCGCCGAACGCTCCAGCCACGCGCACGCGGCCCGCGCCGTGAACTCCTCCTGGCCGCCCTTGAACAGCAGGTCGGCCGTGGTGAACGCCGGGTCGTCCGCCTGCGCCGCGACGTACGGCAGTGCGATGCAGCGCATGCCTGCCGCGTGCGCCGCCGCCGCGCCGGGCGCCGCGTCCTCCAGGACCACACAGTGCGCCGGATCCACGCCGAGCCGCCGCGCCGCCTCCAGGAACACGTCGGGCGCGGGCTTGCCCCGCTCGACCTCGTCCGCCGACACGTACCGCGTCAGCTGCGCCCCGAGCCCGGTGCCGGACAGGATCGCCTCGATCGCCTCCGGGGACGAGCCCGACGCCACGATCATCGGCACCCCGGACGCGTGCAGCCGCTCGACGAACAGCCGCATCTGCGGGAAGACGTGCGTGTCCGCGCGGGCCAGCTCCAGATAGCGGGCGTTGACGTCGGCGAGGACGTCCTGCACCGGGGTCTCGATGCCGTACGTGCGCTGCCACATCTCGATCGTCTCGAGCGTGGAGATACCGACGTACGACTCGTGGTCGGCCCAGGTGAAGTCCGTGACGCCGTGCTCGGCGAGGGTGCCCAGGGACGCCTTGAAGTAGTTGGGCTCGCTGTCGACGAGGGTGCCGTCGAGGTCGAAGACCACCGCGGTGGCGCCGAAGTGGTACGCGCAGTCGCTGATCGGGACGTTCATGCCTTCCAGCATGCAGGAACACCGGCCCCGGTGATCACCTGCGGTCCGCGGCCGCCGCCCGGCCGACGGCCTCGACCAGCGGCAGGACGCGGTGCGGGACGCGCTCGCGCAGGGCGACCTCGGTGCGGGTGCGGACCACGCCCGGCAGCCGGTTGAGCTGCTGGACCACGTCCTCGAGATGACCGGCGTCGCGTGCCGCCACCCGGGCCAGGAGGTCGCCGCCGCCGGTGATGGAGTGCGCCTCGATGATCTCCGCGACCTCCGCGAGCGCGTCGCCGACCTCGCTCAGGTGGCCCTGCGTCACCTCGATGTGGACGAACGCGAGCACCGGGTGGCCGAGCGCCGCGGGGGACAGGGACGGGGCCACACCCGTGATCACGCCGTCGCGTTCGAGCCGGTCCAGACGGGCCTGGAGCGTGCCGCGGGCGACGCCGAGGATGCGGGCGTACTCGCGGACGCTGGTCCGGGGCTGTTCCAGGAGCAGGCGCAGGATGCGGGTGTCGAGCTGGTCGACGGCCATGACGTGCGGCTCCTCGGGCTCCATCGGTGACGTGCCGGATCACGCGGTCGATCACGTCGTACATCGCGGCCGACTGTACCAATGGTCCAACCGGGCCGCCGTTTCTCGGGCCGACTGCCCGGTACGGCGCTTTTCGGCCATAGGCCGTCGCGGCCCGTCCGCAGCTCTGTGCATCTGCGACGCCGCCCTCTAGCATCCCGCTGCACTCCGCCACTTCACCCCCCTCAGCCTCGCGGAAGGCCCCTCATGCGCCGTCGCCCCGCACTCCTCCTGGCCGTCCTCGTCTCGCTCGCCGCCTTCCTGTACGCGGCCCCGACGGCCGGCGCCGCCGCCCACCGTCCGGTGATCCTCGTCCACGGCTACAACGCCGACCCGGGCGTCTGGGGCAGCCTCTCCGACGACCTCGAAGCGTCCGGCTACACGGACGGTGAGATCTTCCGCTGGGGCTACGACACCTCCGCGTCGGTGAACGAGACCCTCGCCGGACAGTTCGCCGCGTACGTCGACGGCGTCCGCGCCCGGACCGGCGCCGACCAGGTCGACATCGTCGCCCACTCCTTCGGCAGCCTGCCGACCCGCTGGTACCTGAAGTTCGACGGCGGCGCCGCGCACGTCGCGCACTGGATATCGCTCGGCGGCCCCAACCACGGCACGTACACGGCCTGGGCCTGCGCCGCCTGGAGCCAGGCCTGCCGCGACATGTCACCCGGCAGCTACGTCCAGGACCACCTGGCCGACGGCGACGAGACGCCGGGCTCCACCCGGTACGCCACGTACTGGTCCAGCTGCGACGAGGTCATCAACCCCGACGACAGCGTGCCGCTCGACGGCGCCGTCAACACCGGGGCGGGCTGCCTCGACCACAACGAGCTGCTCGGCGACGACGGGGTCTCGCAAGGCGTGCGCGCCTTCCTTGCCTCGTGACCGCCGGAGTCCGGATGATCGGCGGCGCCCCTCCGCCGGACCCCGCCCGCCCCGCCCGCCCCGCCCGTCAGGAGTCCCGTTGCCCCACGCCCCGTTCCGTGCCGCCCTCACCGCGGTGCTCGCCCTGACCGGTGTCGCGGCCGGCAGCCCTGCTGCCGACGCGGCCGACGCCGCCGACCCGGTTCCGGCCCTGCGCGTTCTCACGTACAACTCGTTCCTGATGAGCCGGAACCTCTACCCGAACTGGGGCCAGGAGCACCGGGCGGCGGAGATCCCCCGCGCCTCCTTCTTCCAGGGCAACGACGTCGTCGTCCTCCAGGAGGCCTTCGACAACGCGGCCTCGGCGCAGCTCCAGCAGGCCGCCGCGGGCGCGTACCCGTACCGGACGCCCGTCGTCGGCCGCGGCACCGACGGCTGGGACGCCACCGGCGGCGCCTACTCCGCGACCACGCCCGAGGACGGCGGCGTCACCCTGCTCAGCAAGTGGCCGATCCTGCACAAGGAGCAGTACGTCTACCGGGACGCCTGCGGCTCCGACCGGTGGTCCAACAAAGGGTTCGTGTACGCCGTCCTCGACGTCCGCGGCGCGTTGGTGCACGTCGTCGGCACGCACACGCAGTCGACGGACTCCGGGTGCGGCGACGGCGAGGCACAGGCGGACCGGGCCGCCCAGTTCCGGGCGATCGACGCGTTCCTCGACGCCCGGCACATCCCTGCCTCCGAAGAGGTCGTCGTGGCGGGCGACATGAACGTCGACTCGCGCAGCGCCGAGTACGCCTCGATGCTCGACGCCGCCGGACTCGCTCCGGCCGACGCGCGCACGGGCCACGCCTACTCCTTCGACACACAGGAGAACTCCGTCGCCCGCTACCGCTACCCCGACGACCCCCGCGAGGACCTCGACTACGTTCTCTTCCGCAACGGCCATGCGCGGCCCGCCCGTTGGACGAACGAGGTCGTGCCCGAGCGGTCGGCGCCGTGGACGGTGTCGAGCTGGGGCACCAGCTACACGTACACGAACCTGTCCGACCACTATCCGCTGGTGGCGTTCGCGGCCGACTGACGTCCGGTCCCGGCTTCCTCCAACACCGCAAGGACGGGCGCCAGTTGGGACTTCAGGGTCGCCGCCGTCGGATCGACCGCGCCCGCGAACAGGGCCGAGCCGATGGTGAAGGCGTCCGCCCCCGCGGCGCCGAGCGCGGTGATCTGGGCCGGTGTCGTGATGCTGCCCGCGACCACGAGACGGCCCGTGGTCGCGGCGCGGGCCGCGCGGACCAGCTCGAGCGGGTCCGCCTCCGTGGCCCGGTGGGCGAGCAGATCGACGCCCGCGCAGCCCGCCGCCGCGGCCCTGCGGCAGTCCGCCGCGATCTGCTCGGGCGTACCGGCGAGGCGGGTGGGATGCCCGAACGGGCGGCCCGCGAACGGGAGGTACTCGATGCCGGTGCCCTCCAACAGGGCGAGGGTTTCCTCGATCCAGGTGCCGCCCATGAGACGGTCCACGCCGAGGTCGACCGCGGCCCGCGCGGACGCCAGCGCGTCGTCCCGGGACTCGCTGACCACCTCCAGGTGGCTGATCGCCCCCAAGTCGTGTATGCGTGCGGCGAGTTGACGGAGCGTGGGGAGGTCCGCCCCTACGTCCTTGAAGCCGATGTGGCGGATGCCGAGCCCCGCGACCTCGTCGAGGGCGCGCAGACAGTCGGACACCGTCCGGTCGGCGCGGGTGAGCATGAGGATGAAGTCCACGGAAGCAGTCCTGGGGGTTGGAGGCTGGGGGCTGGAGGCCAGGGGGCAGGGGTCAAGGGGCGTCGGGAGTGGTGAGGGCGTCGGCGTGGCGCAGTGCCGTGAGCAGGCTCGTGGGGTCGGCCGTGCCGCGGCCCGCGCGGTCGAAGGCGGTGCCGTGGTCGACGCTGGTGCGCACGAACGGCAGGCCGAGGGTGATGTTCACGCCGTGCTCGAGGCCCAGGTACTTGACCGGGATGAGCCCCTGGTCGTGGTACTGCGCGACGACCACGTCGAACTCGCCGGTGCGGGCCCGCAGGAACACCGTGTCGGCCGGCCACGGCCCGCTCGCGTCGATGCCCTCGGCGCGCGCGGCGCGTACGGCGGGCGCGATGACGTCGAGGTCCTCGCGGCCGAACAGGCCGTTCTCGCCGGCGTGCGGATTCAGCCCGGCGACCGCGATCCTGGGGGCGGCTCTCCCCGGGGCGCGCAGGGTGCGCTGCGCGAGCCGGACGACGCGCAGGACGCGCTCCGTGGTGAGGGAGTCGATCGCCGTGCGCAGTGACTGATGCACCGTCACCAGGACGACGCGCAGCTGGTCGTTGGCCATCATCATGGCGTAGTCCGTCGTGCCCGACAGTTCGGCGAGGATCTCCGTGTGGCCCGGGTGCGGGATGCCCGCGAGACACAGCGCCTCTTTGCTGATGGGTGCGGTGACCAGCGCCCCGACCTCGCCGGCGAGCGCCAGCTCGATGCCGCGGCGCACGTACGCGTACGAGGCGGCGCCCGCGCGTGCCGACAACTCGCCCCACGGAGGCGGGGGTTGGAGGTCGCTCTCCTCGATCAGGTCCACGTCGCCGGGGCGCACGACGAACGGCGTGCCCGTCGCCTCGGCGGCCCGCGCGAGGACGCCGCGGTCGCCGATGACGACGACCGGCACCGTGCGCGCCGGATCGGCGCAGGCGCGCACGACGATCTCGGGGCCGATGCCCGCGGGGTCGCCCAGGGTGAGGGCGAGGGGCTTCACGCGGCACCGCCCAGCGGGGCGCTGTTCAGCGGTGCCCCGGTCAGCCGTCGGCACAGCCTCAGCAGCGTCGCGTCGTCGCCGAAACCGCCCGCCTTGATGATCAGCGGGATGCGGCGGGATCCGGTCAACAGGCCCTGGGCAACGCCCGGTTCGGGCTCGTCCAGCAGGTCGAAGCCGTCCGCGCCCAGGCCCGAGAGGACGACCGCGGCGGTCTCGCCGCCGGTGAGCACGAGGGCGTCGACCGTACCGTCCGCCACCAGCTCCCGCACCTGCTCCGCGAGGCCGGGCAGCAGGTGATGCGGTGCCTCGCGGCGGTCCTGCGGGGTGTGCGCCACGCGGACGTGCGGGGCGTGGCGGCGCAGCGCGGCGAGCTGGCGGCGGGACACCGGGTTCGCGCTGCCGACCACCACGACAGGGCTCTCAACAGGCAGGGTCGGTAGGGGAGTTGTGCTGCTCGGGAGGGGGCCGACCCTGCGGGCCAGCGCCGCCGCGAGTCCCGGCGAACCCACCCACAGGACGTCCTCCGGGCGTGGCACGGAAGCGACCAGGCGGTCCAGGTCCGCGTCCGTGACCGCGTCGCACACGAACATCCCGCCCGACGCGATCCCGGGCGTCGCCCCGCGCGGCACCGCCGTCGCCTCCGGCAGCAGGGCGCGCAGGCCCGAGCAGCGGACGGGGTGCACCGGATCACGGCCGAACTCGCTTGCGGCGACGGGGACGTCGCCGACGTACTGGATGCCGCGCACCGTGGTGCGGCCCTGTGCCGGGAACGCGGGCGCGACCACCACCGCACGGCGCCCCGAGCCCCGCCACGCGGCCAGAACCTCCGCCGCCAGATGCCCCCGCAGGGTGGAGTCGACCGTCTTCAGCAACAGCCCCGCGCCGCCGAACAGGCGCGCCGCGGCCTCCGTGCGGGACGCCGCGTCCTGCGCCCCGGCGCCACGGGTGGCGAGGTCGACGGCCATCACGCCACCGCCGGAACCACCCCCGTCGGGCGGTGGCGCCAGCAGGACCCGCGCCGCCCCGAACGGGGCCGCGCCGTCCCCGGCGCTCGTGAGGTCGTCGGCCAGGATCGCGACACGCAAGACGGTCCCCTCCAGGGAGAGACGGGCCCCTCGGCAGCTGAGGCGACAGCGGCAGTGGAGGCGATGGGAGATCGGTGACGGGAATCATCGTGCGACGGACGTTCCCGCAGGACAAGCGAGTCTTCCTCACGGGTGCTGTGACGAAAGCTCACAGGTGCGGCTCGCGCGAACGGCCCGGCGGTACCGTGCGTCCATGCGCCGTCCCGACCTGCCCCCGCTGGGCACCCTGCAGCCCTTCGAGGCGACCGTCCGCCACACGAGCATGACCGCCGCCGCCCGCGAACTGCACGTCACGCACGGCGCCGTCAGCCGCCAGATCCGGAGCCTCGAACGGGCCCTCGGCGTCGAGCTGTTCGTCCGCGGGCCGAGGACGCTCACCCCGACCCCCGCGGCCCACCGCCTCGCCGCCGTCGTCCGCGACGCGCTCGACCGCATCGACACCGCCGCCCGCGAGATCGCCCGGCGCCCACCCGCGGGCCCGCTCACCCTGTCCTGCGAACCGACCCTCCTGATGCGCTGGCTCATCCCGCGCCTGCCCGACCTCGCGCGGCACGCACCCGACGTCACCGTGCACCTGTCCGCCGCGGGCGGACCCGTGCACTTCGAGCGGGACGGCATCGACCTGGCGATCCGGCGCGACGACTTCCCGTTCGCGCCGGACACCCACAGCGTGCCGTTGTTCGCCGAGTACATCGGTCCCGTGCACCGCCCGGGCGCCCCGCACGCCGACGTCCTGCTGCACACAGCCACCCGGCCCGGCGCCTGGGCCGACTGGCACGAGCGCACCGGGCGCGCCGCCCCGCCCGCCGCCTCCGAACAGACCCTGGAACACTTCTCGTTGACGCTGCAGGCGGCCGTCGCCGGAGTCGGCACGGCCATCGGGCCCTACGCCCTCGTCCACGACGACCTGGAACGCGGCACGCTCACCGCCCCGTACGGATTCGTGGCCGACGGCACCGCCTACCACCTGCTCGGGCGCCGCCCCCTGGACGACGACCCGCGCACGGCGGCCGTCGCCGACTGGCTGCGCACCCGGGCGACGGAGCCGGCGAACGCCTGAGCCGCACGTTCAACACCCGCCCGTCACAGGTCCCTCGAGGAGGCTCCGTCGAGCAGCGGCCGCGCCGCCGCATGCCGCCCGTACGGCCGCAGCGCCGACCGCATCCGGGTGTGCGCGTCCGTCACCCGGCGCGAGCGCAGCCCCGCACCGGCCCGTACGAACTGCGCCCACGACGCACACGCCTCCTCCAAGTGGCCGCTGGCAAGCAGGAGTTCGGCCCGCCGCGACAGCGTGAGCACGAGGCCGCGCCGGTCCAGCGTGGCGCGCGCCCCCGCCGAGCGGTGCAGATCGCGCACCGCGGCGCCCGACCGGCCCAGGCGGCTGTGCACCTCGGCGGCCTGGAACGCCAGCGCCCCCATCGGGTACGTGTCGAACGGGCCGTCGCCCTCGTCGCGTTGCACGGACTGCTCGGCCCGCGCGAGCGCCGCGTCCGCGGCCCGCCGGTCGCCGACCTCGGCCCGGGCCACCGCCAACTGCGCGTACAGATAAGCCCGTACGGCACCCGGCGCCGAACCGGCCACGGAATCGGCCGCCGCCTCCGCACAGTGCAGCGCCGACATCCGGTGGCCCAGATGCAGCGCCTGCGCGGACATGGCCCGCAGCGTGGTCGCCCACATCTCCTTGTCCCGCGCCTCGCCCGCCAGCGACAGCGCGAGGGAGAAATAGCGCTGCGCCAGTCCGTGCGCGTTCATGTCCGCGTGCATCAGCGCGAGCACGAACACCAACCGGGCCGACTCGACGCCCAGTTGGCGGTGCACCACGTCCGTGGCGGGTGCGCGCAGCCAGGTGGCCGCCGTGTCGGCCACGTACACGGCGAGCGCCGAGCGGGCGTGCGCGCCGCCGTGCACGTCCATCGCCGTCGCGAAGTGCCCCACCGCGCCGCGCACCAGCGCCACCTCGCTCGCGCCGACCCGCACGTGCTCGGGGCGGGTCGCGGCCCGGGCGGTGTGCTCCGCCCAGCCGGGCACCCGGGCCAGCGCCCGGTAGGGGGCGCGGGTGAGCCGGGCGTGTTCCAGCGGGTCGGCGTCCCGGCGGGACAGCTCCGCGAGCGCCGCGGCGGCTCCCGGCGCCGCCGCCCCGCGAGCGTCGGCGGGCGGGGCGAAGCCGAGCGACGCCGGGGTGAGCAGCCGGCCCAGTCGCCGCGAGAACACCTCCGCGACCAGCCGCGGCACCGGTTCCTTCGGCTCGGAGCCGGCCAGCCAGTGGGCCACCGCCGTGCGGTCGTATCCGAGCTGCAGGCCGATCTCCGCCGCCGCCGCGTTCACCGCCCGCGCACAGGCCTCCTGGGTCAGCCCCGACTCCCGCAAGAGCGCACGCAGTTGGGCGTTCGGTTCCCGCCGAGTCGCCATCAGCCCTCCCCTTGGGTCTCACACGGACGACGGCCGCCCCGGACGTCGAGGCGGCGCACGAGGCAGCATGTCCACCCTGACTGCCGGTAATCACCGGATCTGGGTGGTTTAGCCCACAGGGGCTGACGCGCAACACGTTCAACATCGCCCTGCCCCGACCGATCTTGTCGGCGGTCCGCGAGTACGTCAGGAGCGAGTCACCTCGGGATCGGGGTGACCTGCGGTGCGGCCTTCTGTGACGGACCCGGGCGCCGGCAGGCTCACGAACGTGCCGTCGTGGTGCACCAGCGGCCCCGCGTCCGAGACCCGCGCGGCCCGCACCACAAGGCCGATGGCGAGGGCGTGGTCGCCGACCGGGCGGAAGCTGACCGGGGCGAGCACGAACCGGGCGAGCACCCCGTCCAGGGCGGGCAGTCCGAGCGGGTCCCGGTGCCAGGAGACGGCCGGGCCGAACCGGCCGTGCCGCGGACCCGCGAAGGCCCGCGCCACCTCCTCCTGCCCCGCCGCGAGGAGCTGCACCATCACCCAGGTCGCGTCCCGCACCGCGCCCCACGACGCCGAGCGCAGGCCGACCGTGAAGGACATCAGCGGCGGATCGAGGGACAGTGACGCCAGGGACGTCACACAGAACCCGGCGGGCGGCTCCCCGCCGACCGTGACGACGGCGACGCCCTTGGCGTGCCGGCGCAGGACGGACCGCACGAGGTCCGCCCCGGCCGGCTCGAGCGCCGGGACCGCACGCAGGTGCCGCGTCGCATCGCTCCGGCTCACGCCGCACCCTCCCGCGGTACGAGCCCGACGCGGGCCCGGATCTCCTCGGCGTGCGGCGACGCCTCGACCGGGTCGTACGCGGCACAGTGTGCCCGCCAGTCGGCCCGGGCCCCCGCCTCGTCACCGAGCGCGAAGCGGCTCACCCCGCGCAGGTAGAGCAGCTCCGGGTCGGGGTGCCCGTCGACGGATCCGACCGCGTGGTCCAGGTCGGCGGCGGCCCGCCGGTGCTCGCCGAGCGACTGCAGGGCGACGGCCCGGTTGGCCCGCAGCTCCGCGTCGTCGGTGAGCGCGAGCGCCGCGTCCAGGTCGCCGACGGCCTGCTCGGCCCGGCCCGCGTCGAAGGCGAGCACGGCCCGGTTCGCCCAGGCCGCGACACACCGCGGATCCGCGCGCAGCGCCGCCGAGTAACTGGCGTACGCCCCCTCCGTGTCGCCCAGTTCCGACCGCAACGTGCCCTGAGCGGCCAGGAGTTGAGGGTGCTGCGGCGCCAGGGTCAGGCCGCGCTCGATGTCGGCGCGGGCCCGGTCGAGGTCGCCGCGCGTCAGTTGCAGATCGGCGCGGTGCAGCAGCGAGTCGACGTGGTCGGGCTCCAGGTCGAGGGCGTGGTCGAGGTCGCGCAGCGCGCCCGCGTCGTCGCCGAGCTCGCGCAGCAGGTCCGCCCGGTTGAAGTGCGCCTCGTAGAACGGCGGGGTGAGCCGGATCGCCGCCGCGTAGTCCGCGAGCGCCGCCCGCGGACGGCCGAGGGCCCGCTGCTGGGCGGCCCGCTCGAAGTAGTAGTCCCCGTATTCCGGGTCCCGGCGGATCACCTCGTCGTAGTCGGCGAGCGAGCCGGTGTGGTCGCCCCGTGCACCGCGCACCTGCGCCCGGTTGTACAACAGGACGCTGCGGTGCAGGAGTTGCTCGTCCGGGCCGAAGTCGGCGTCGGTGATCGCCATCGCCTCGTCGACCAGCGCGAGCGAACCGTCGACGTTGCCGCGGTGCAGCTCGACCAGCGCCCGCGCGTTGCGCATGAACGCCCGCACCAGGACCCGCTTGCGCGGATCGGGGTGCACGTCGGCGATCGCGATCGCCGTGTTCACCCAGGCCAGCGCGCGGTCCTCGTCGTGGTCGTCCTTGGGCAGGAACCGCGTGTACAGCATCGCCATCAGATACGCGGTTCCCATGTGGGCGTCCGCCGTCGTCGAGCCGCGCCGCATCTCCTCGAAGTACGCGAACGCGTCGTGGCCGCGCCCCAGATAGCACAGGCACGCACCGGTCTTGTGCGTCAGGTTCCAGTACGTACGCGACGGCTCGGCAGCGCTCAGCAGCGCGCGGCCGCGTCCGGCCAGCTCGATGACGGCCTCGTAGAACCCTTTGTTGAAGCACGTGGTGACGGCCTCGACGATCACCTCGACGCCCGCCCCGGCCGGATCCGTGCCGCGCTCCAGGTGGTAGGGGATCGCCCCGAGGCGGAGCGTCGGCTCGTCGCGCCCGGCGAGCAGAGCGGCGCGCGCCGTGTGCCGGCGGGCCCGTTCGTCGGCGGGCAGCGCGTCATAGGCGCGCCGCAGCCGCGCGTCGTCGCTCGTGCCGTCGCTGTCGACGTACAGCTGCGCGTGGTCGCTGTCCGGCAGCAACTCGGCGTCCATGCGGGGGAGTCGGGGCACCCGGTGGGCGTGCGCGGCCAGTGCCTTGCCGAGCAGGTCGTCGGCGACCCCCGCGCCGTCGACGACCACGGTGAGCACGGCGGGGTCGCAGCGGCGCAGCAGCACGGCCACCAGGTCCCGGTCCGTGGGGTCGGCGTCGTCCAGGCCCCGGAAGGCGAGCGTGAGCCCGTCCGGGTGCGCCGACCTGGCCCAGTCCATGAGGAGTTCGGCGACGCCGTGCGCGATGCGCAGGGCGCGGGTCGCCGGATAGAAGCGGGTGCGCTCCCTGGCCCCGGCGAGGTTGGTGAGGGTCTGCGGCGGCGTCGGCACGAAATCCATCAGTTCGGGCGCGATCGACTCCACCTCGGCGGCCCGTGCGGCGGCCACCAACTGGCTGTCCTCGTCGATGAGTTGGGGCACCGCCTGATGCAGCAGGAAGTGTGCGGCGGTGAACGGACCGCGCAGCCGTCGATGGCAGCGCACGGTCAGCAGCGCTTCGGGTGGCGGCTCGCCGTCGGCGGCGGCGCGGCCGGTGGTGGCCCCGGCGGTGGCGTCGAGCCACCAGTGGCGAGTCGACAGGGCGCGGGTGGGCAGGGTCGTCATGTCAGTGCTCCTTGCGGTGCGGTGGTCCGGGACCGGCCGCGCCGGTCCCGCAGGGTGACGTGGGCGAGCAGCCCGAGCTGCAGCCCGGACAGGGTGATGAAGCCCGCCGCGTCGACCAGGTCCCAGGCGGTGGTGTGCGCACCGCCGAGCCGGTCGGCGATCGTCGACCAGAAGTGCAGTGCGGTCGGCAGCCCCGCCCAGGCGAGCGAGGCCAGCGAGAACCCGTACCCGGCGACGAGCAGTGGCGCGTACCAGCGGGCCACGGCCCGGTCGCGCGGCGAGAACGCGGTGTCGGCCACGCGCGGCGTGCGGCGCAGCAGCCTGTGCAGTCCGCCGCGCAGCCTGAACCGCGTCGCGTTCTGCAGATCCGTGCACCGGGCCGCGGTCGTCACCACGTAATACAGGTCCGTTTCCAAATAGAACAGGAATTGCCAGATGAGGCGCAGGACACAGGTGAAGGCGACAGCGAGGCAGAGTTTGTGAATCCAGGACGGAATTCCGTGCCCGTCGAGAGCGAGCGACAGAAGGGTGAGTCCTGACAACAGGATCACGTCCGCCAACATGCCCGCGCAGAAGGGGAGATAGCGTTTGCGGCGTTCCACACTCAGCAGGGAATCGAGCCGCGTCTCCGCCACCAAGTAGTAGAGCCTGCGCCCGAGTCCGAGCGTCGAGGGCAGTCCGAGCCGGCGTCCGGCGAGTGCGTGGAACGCCTCGTGCACGACGATGCACGGGATCGCGACGGCGAACACGACGATCGGGATCAGCGACACGTAGTGCGTGAAGAACACGTGGTGGTACGAGGGCCGAAGCCCCGGATCGCGCACCATCGCGGTCACCGCGGCCGCCACCAGGGCGCTGTACGCGAGCCACGCGGGCCACGAGAACAGCAGTCGGCCGAGCAACTGCCAGCGCACCCGGCCCTGTTCGGAAGCGACGGCAGCCTCGGACTCCGTCCGGAGGAACCCCAGGTCGTCCAGGGTCTCCAGAAAGTCGGCCATGTCGAGCGGATCCCCACAGGTGCGCTCGTACCAGGCGGCGGCCTCCTCGACCGGAGCGCCCTCGGCGAACATCCGCAGTACGTGGGCCCCTTCCTCGGGGAACACCGCGTAACTGCCGGTGTCGGGCCGGCCGACCATCACGCCGTCGTCCTCGGTGACCATCGTCAGCCGGTGCAGAAAGACGGTTGCGCCCATCCGGCGCACCTCCTCGGGAAGGATCGGGAAAGACCGGAGCCGGACCCCGAAGGTGGTCCGGCTCCGGCCGGCGGAACCGGTCCTACGCGGCGTCACCGCAGAGGTAGTAGCAGGCGGTGGTCAGACGGATCGGACCGGCCTTGCGGACGGAAATCTTCTTCATGGTGTTCCCCCCTTCCGGGGTCATTGGAGTTCTGCGAATTTCCGGAATCGCTGGTTGTGAAGCCAGCATTGGCGGCCGCATTCGAGCCTGTCAACGAGGAACGAAGTCATCCGGAAACACTCTGGAAATCCAGTCCGGCGCCCAGTTTTTGGGCAGCGTGAAGCCCAACTCCGGGCACAGGAAAAGAAATCAGGAATCACCTGAGAAAGGGTGAGAAATGATCAACGGGTGGCGCGGCCGCGGTCAACAGCCGTGTCACCCGTGTCAGTGGAGCGCTCTGCGCACCGTTGGTACCTCCCGCTGGTCCCCGTTGTCCGGCCAGGGTCAAGTGCCGGATTCACCGCAGAATACGGACCGCGGGCCGCGGGCGTTCAGCCGCGATGCACAGCCACTCGCATCGCGCCGGGCCGGGTCATACCGCGGTCGCAGGCCCGTCCTTCGCATGCCGGGGCGAGGGCTGGACGAGGTCGCGCCCGCCCTCGCCCGGGTGCGGCGGCCGCTGTCCTGCATCGTGCGCACGAAACCCCTTGATGTCCCCGCCACTCCGGCGATGATCGACGCACGTGGCACCGGCTTCTTCTACCTTGTCCCACCATGAGCCAGTACTCCACGGGCGTCTCCGTGACGCCTGCCACGACGACCCGCGAGGCCTCCGACTGGTGGCGGGACGCGGTCATCTATCAGGTCTATCCGCGGAGTTTCGCCGACAGTGACGGGGACGGGACGGGTGATCTGGAGGGGATCCGTCGTCGTCTGCCGTATCTGCGTGAGCTGGGGGTGGATGCGGTGTGGTTGTCGCCGTTCTATGCCTCGCCGCAGGCGGACGGTGGTTATGACGTGGCCGATTATCGGGCGGTGGACCCGATGTACGGCACGCTGTTGGACGCGGACGCGGTGATCCGTGACGCGCACGAGCTGGGTCTGCGGATCATCGTGGATCTGGTGCCGAATCATTCTTCGGACCAGCATGAGTGGTTCAGGCGGGCGGTGGCCGAGGGTCCCGACTCGCCGTTGCGGGAGCGGTATCACTTCCGTGCGGGGAAGGGTGAGAACGGTGAACTGCCGCCGAACGACTGGGAGTCGATCTTCGGTGGTCCGGCGTGGACGCGGCTTGCGGACGGGCAGTGGTACTTGCACCTGTTCGCCCCCGAGCAGCCCGACTTCAACTGGGAGCACCCGGCTGTCGCGGACGAGTTCCGTTCGATCCTGAGGTTCTGGCTGGACATGGGGGTGGACGGGTTCCGCATCGACGTCGCCCATGGGCTGGTGAAGGCCGAGGGCCTGCCCGACATCGGCAGTGGTGATCAAGTGAAGCTGCTGGGCAACGACGTCATGCCGTTCTTCGATCAGGACGGCGTGCACGACATCTACCGGTCCTGGCGCACGATCCTCGACGAGTACGACGGCGAGCGCATCTTCGTCGCGGAGGCCTGGACGCCGACCGTCCAGCAGACGGCCAACTACGTCCGCCCCGACGAACTGCACCAGGCCTTCAACTTCCAGTACCTGATGGCCTCTTGGGACGCGAGCCGGCTCCGCGCCACCATCGACACCTCCCTCGACGCCATGCGACCCGTCGGTGCGCCGACGACGTGGGTGCTCTCGAACCACGACGTGACCCGGCATGCCACGCGGTACGCGAACCCGCCAGGCCTGGGTACGCAGATCCGCACGCCGGGCGACCGGGAGCTCGGTCTGCGGCGCGCCCGGGCGGCCACTTTGCTCATGCTGGCGCTGCCCGGATCGGCGTACGTCTATCAGGGCGAGGAGCTCGGCCTGCCGGATGTGACGGATCTGCCGGACGAGGTGCGGCAGGACCCCTCCTTCTTCCGTGCGCAGGGTCAGGATGGCTTCCGTGACGGGTGTCGGGTGCCGATTCCGTGGACCCGGTCCGGAATCTCGTACGGTTTCGGGGAGGGTGGCAGTTGGCTTCCCCAGCCCGACGGTTGGGGCGAGTTGAGCGTCGAGGCGCAGACCGGTGTCGAGGGCTCCACGCTCGAGATGTACCGTTCCGCGCTGGCCGTGCGGCGCGCGCAGGGCGGCCTCGGCGCGGGGGACGGCATCACCTGGCGCGACGACGTCCCCGAGGGGCTGCTGCACTTCGAGCGGCCCGGCTTCGCCTGCACGGTGAACATCACCAGTGCCCCGGTCCGCATCCCCGCCCCCGGTGCGGTCCTGCTCTCCAGCGCCCCCGTCGCCGTAGTGGACGGGCAGGTCGAGCTGCCCGCCGACTCGACCGTGTGGTGGGCGAGGGCCACGTGATGAGGTTGACCCTCACACCGTGTCAGGCCGTGGAGTAGGAGCCACCATGTTCACCATCGGAGACTTCGCACGGCACGGCCGGGTGTCGGTCCGCATGCTGCGTCACTACGACGCCACAGGACTGCTGCACCCGGCCCGGGTCGACCCCGCCACCGGCTACCGCCACTACACAGCCGCCCAGCTCGCCCGGCTCAACCGGATCATCGCGCTCAAGGACCTCGGCTTCACCCTGCAACAGGTCGGCGAGATCCTCGACGAGAAGGTCGACGCCGAGCAACTGCGCGCCATGCTGCGGATGCGCCGCGCGGACCTCGCGGCCGAGATGGCCGCGGCGGCTGGGCGGCTCACCCAGGTCGAGGCGAGGCTCCGGTCGATCGAGAGCGAGGGGCACATGCCCACCGAAGACGTCGTCATCAAGCACCTGCCGAGCCTGCGCGTGGCCGAACTCACCGCCGTCGCACCGGACTTCGACACCATCGGTCCCGTCATCCAGCCTTTGTACGAGGAGCTGTTCCAGCGCCTCGGTGCGGCCGGCATCCAGCCGACCGGGCCCGGCGTCGCCCGCTATGAGGACGCCGAGGGCGGCGGCGTCCTCATCCACGCAGGCGTCGAGGTGGCCGCCGCGCCCCGCGACGACGACGGCCTCCGCGTGCTCGACCTGCCGCCCGTCGAGCGGGCCGCGACGCTCGTGCACCGCGGGTCGATGGAGGGCGTGCTGACGTCGATCCAGACGCTGGCGCGCTGGATCGACGCCCACGGCCACCGCTCGGCGGGCTACCCGAGGGAGATCAACCTGGAGTGCCCCGAGAACCGCGACGACTGGGTCACCGAGCTCCAGGAGCCGCTGCGCTGACCGGGACGCCCGAGAGATAGACAGCCTTGGTTGCACAGTCTGGGCTGTCTATCTACAGTAGGGGCATGACCGAGAACGAAGAACCCCTGTCCGCGACCGCCGTGCAGGCGGCCGCGGACATCTGGGTGGTGTTCAGCAGGCTCCGCCGCAAGCTGCGGGCCCTGGAGAACCTCGACGCGGCCGCGGGGCGCGAGGGGGAGCCGGACCTCACTCCGGCCCAGGCCTCGGTCCTCGCCCGCCTCGACAAGATGGGCTCCGCGACCGCCAGCGACCTGGCGGCCGTCGAGACCGTGCGGCCGCAGTCCATGGCCAAGATCGTCATCGCTCTCGAGGAGGGCGGACTCGTCGCGCGCACGCAGGACCCCGACGACGGACGGCGCCAGCTCGTCTCCCTCACCGAGCGCGGCCGCGAGCGCGGCCGTGGCGTACGCCGCGAGCGCCAGCTCTGGCTCGCCCGCGCCCTGCAGGAGCGCGGCACCGACGAACAGCTGCAGGCCGTCGTCACCGCCATGAAGCTGATCGACGAGGTGACCCAGGCATGACCCGGCTCGCCGAGCGCATACGCACCGCGCGCACGGCCGACCCGAACGGCTTCGACCGCCGCCTCGTCGTCCCCATGGTCCTGGGTTCGGTCCTGAACCCCGTCAACTCCTCGATGCTCGCGGTCGCCCTGATCCCCATCGGGCACGCCTTCGGCGTCCCGCCGTCGCAGACCGCCTGGCTCGTCACGGGCCTGTATCTCGCCACGGCCGTCGGACAGCCCGTCATCGGCCGGCTCGTCGACGCGTTCGGGCCGCGCCGCCTCTACCTCGCCGGCACCGCCCTGGTCGGCGTCGGCGGCCTGGTCGGCATGCTCGCCCCGAACCTGTGGGTGCTCGTCGCCTCCCGCGTCCTGCTCGGCCTCGGCACCTCCGCCGCCTATCCGGCGTCCATGTCCCTGCTGCGCGCCGAGTCCGAACGCACCGGGCTGAGGAGCCCCGCCGGAATCCTGGCCGCGCTGTCGATCTCCGCCCAGGTCATCGCCGTGATCGGCCCGACGCTCGGCGGGCTGCTGATCGGCGCGGGCGGCTGGCACCTGATCTTCGGGGTCAACGTCCCGCTGTCCGCGGCCTGCCTGGCCCTCGGCGCGCTGTGGCTGCCGAGGACGGCGAGCGCCGCCCGCGCCGACACCCGCACCGACGTGCCGGGCATGGTCCTCTTCGCGGCCTCACTCACCGCCTTCATGCTGTTCCTGACCGACCCGGGCGCCGCCCACTGGTACCTGCCGGTGATCGGTGCGGCGACCGGAACCTGGTTCGTACGAAGGGAGTTGGGCCTCGACGCGGCCTTCATCGACCTGCGGGTCCTCGGGGGCAACGCCCCGCTGCTCGCCACGTACGGCCGCCAACTCCTCGCGTACATCACCTCGTACGCCTTCCTCTACGGCTACACCCAGTGGCTCCAGGAGGGCCGCGGCCTGAGCGCGTCCCAGTCCGGGCTGCTCCTGCTGCCGATGTCGGTGACGGCCATCGCCGTGACCGCCCTGACCGGCCGCAGCCCCCGGGTGCGCGGCAAGCTCAGGGCCGGCGCCGTCGTCCAACTCTCCGGCTGCGCCGCCCTGTTGTTCCTCGACGCGAGCAGCCCCGTCTGGCTCCTCGTCGTCCTCGGGGCCGCCTTCGGCATCCCGCAGGGCCTGAACGGGCTCGCCAACCAGAGCGCCCTGTACGCCCAGGCCGACCCCGCCCGCATGGGCTCGTCCGCCGGGCTGCTGCGCACCTTCACCTACCTGGGCGCCCTGCTCGCGTCCGCGGCGAACGCCGTGTTCTTCCGGGGCGGCGCCACCAGCGCGGGCCTGCACGACCTGGCCCGGCTGCTGGTCGTCGTCGCCGGACTGTTCCTCGTCACCTGTCTCACCGACCGCTCGCTGAGCCGCGTCGGCCGCGAGGCGTGACCTCCCCCCTGACCCGCTTCGCCGCCCAACACCCCTTGTCCGAAAGGTGTTCTCCATGTCCGTCACCACCCTCGACCCGAAGACCGCCCTCGTCGTCATCGACCTGCAGAACGGCCTGATGGGTCTCACCGGCGAGCCGCACCCCCTCCCCGACGTCGTCGAGCGCAGCGCCCGCCTCGCCGACGCGTTCCGCGCCCGCGACCTGCCGGTCGTCCTCGTCCGCGTCACCTTCGCCGCCGACGGGGCCGACGCCGTCCCCGGCCGCACGGAGACGCCGCGCCGGACCGCGACGCCGCCCGCAGGCTGGGACCAGGTCGTCGACGCGCTCGCCGGACACCCCGAGGACATCACCGTCACCAAGCGGAACTGGTCCGCGTTCTACGGCACCGACCTCGACCTGCAGCTGCGCCGCCGCGGCATCACCCAGATCGTGCTCACCGGCGTCGCCACGAGCATCGGCGTCGAGTCCACGGCCCGCTTCGCCCACGAGCACGGCTACCACGTCACCCTCGCCACCGACGCCATGACCGACCGCGACGCCGAGGCCCACCGCGGCAGCGTCGAGCGGATCTTCCCGCGACTCGGCGAGACCGGGACCACCGACGACATCCTGAAGGTGCTCGCCGAGCGGTCCTGACGCCCTGCGCGACGCCTGCGAACGCAGTCGTGGACCCGGCACAGCCATAGGTGTGATTCTTCCGGGCCGGAGCCCCCGGGCGGCCCAGTGGCTCCGGGCTCGGACCGCACAGTGAGCGGGTGGCAGACAGACAGATCCTCACAAACAGGGGCACGCTCCTCGGCTCCCTCGCCGCGGCCGTCGCCGTCGGCGGTGCCGCGCTCGGCCTGCTCACGCTCGGACCAGGCGACCCCCCGCCCGCGGCGCCGCACCCCGCCGCCCGACCCGCCGCGGCCCCCGGCGACCCGGCCGCCGCCGTCGCCCGCCGCCAGGAGTGGCTGCGCGGGCACCCCGACGACCACGCGTCCTGGGCCGCCCTCGGCGCCGACTACGTCGAACAGGCCCGCCGCACCGCCGACCCCTCGTACTACCCCAAGTCCCAAGCCGCACTGGAACGTTCACTGAAACTGCGCGGCCCGGAGCGCAACGTGGACGCCGCCGTCGGCATGGGAGCCCTCGCCAACGCCCGGCACGACTTCGCCGCCGCGCGCGACTGGGGCGAGCGGGCCCGCCGGGCCGCCCCCGGCAACTGGACCGTCTACCCCGTCCTCGTCGACGCCTACACCCAGCTCGGCGACTACCCCAGGGCCACCGCGGCCGTGCAGCGCCTGCTCGACCTCAAGCCGTCCCTGCCCGCCTTCGCCCGCGCCGCCTACGAGTTGCAGACCCACGGCAGACCCGCCGACTCCGCCGCCGCCCTGCACCGCGCCCTCGGCCTCGCGAACGACCCCGCCGACCGCGCCTTCTGTCTGCACCGGCTCGGCGAACTCGACTGGGAGCGCGGCGACATCAAGAGCGCCCTCGCCCGCTACGAGGCCGCGCTCGCCGCCGACCCGACGGCGCACGCCGCCCTCGCGGGCCGGGCCAGGGCGCGCGCCGCACTCGGCGACACGGCCGCGGCACTCGCCGACTACCAGCGGCTCACCGCACGGGTACCGCTGCCCGAATACGTCCTCGCCCTGGGGGAGTTGTACGAATCCCTCGGACGCGGGAAGCAGGCGCGCGAGCAGTACGACGTGCTGCGCGCCGAGGTCGAACTGTTCGCCGCGAACGGCGTCACCGACGACCTCACCCTCGGCCTGTTCGAGGCGGACCACGGCAGCCCCGCCCGCGCCGTGCGCACCCTGCGGGCGGAGTGGGCGCGCCGGCACAGCGTCCTGGTCGCGGACGCCCTCGGCTGGGCCCTGCACCGCGCGGGCCGCGACGAGGAGGCCCTCCCGTACGCGCGACAACCGGACCGACTCGGCTGGCGGGGCGCCTCGTTCGCGTACCACCAGGGAGAGATCGACCGGTCCCTCGGTCGCGACACCGAGGCCCGCGCGCACCTGAAGGAGGCGCTGCGGCTCAACCCGCACTTCTCGCCCCTCCAGGCCCCCGCCGCACGCAAGGCGCTCACCGGCCTCGACGGAACGGGCCGGGCATGAGCCGTCCGACGCTCCGGTACGCGCTGGTGGGACTCGGCGTCGTCCTGCTCGCTCTCCTCGCCCAAGTCCCCGCGTCCGCGCACCCGTTGGGCAACTTCACCGTGAACCACTTCCACGGGCTTCGCGTCCACGCCGACCGGGTCGAGGACCGCGTCGTCGTCGACCGCGCCGAGATCCCCACCCTGCAGGCGCACGGCCGGGACGACGCCGCCGCCCTGTGCGCGGAGGTCGCCGCGTCGGTGCGGCTGCGCATCGACGGGAGGGCCGCCGCCTGGCACGTGACCCGAGCGCATCTCACCTACCCGCCGGGGCAGGCCAAGTTGCCGACGACGCGGGTGAGTTGTGCGCTCAGCGCGCCCGCCGACCTCGGGCGGGGCGGGGACGTCGACGTGGTCGACGCCTACGGGGAGGGCACCATCGGCTGGCGCGAGATGACCGCGGCCGCCGGACCCGGCCTGCGCCTGGCCGCCTCCGACGTCCCCGCCCGCACCGTCTCCGACGAGCTGCGGCGCTACCCCGACGACCTGCTCGCCGACCCCCTCGACGTGCGCACGGCCCGCCTGCGCGTCACGCCGGGCTCCGGACCAGCCGCCGGAACGGCCGCCGACACCCGTGCGCCGGACGGCAGTTGGGTCGGCGCCCTCGACGCACGCCTCGCCGCACTCAGCGCCGACGACCACCTCACCCTGCCGGTCGGCCTCGCCGCCGTCGCGCTCGCCCTGCTCCTCGGCGCCGGACACGCGGCGCTGCCGGGCCACGGCAAGACCGTCATGGCGACGTACATGGCAGGTCGCAGGGGCGGGACGCGGGACGCGGTGCTGGTCGGGGCCACGGTGACCTTCACGCACACCGCCGGAGTGCTGCTGCTCGGCCTGGCCCTCACGGTGTCCGCCGCGTTCGCCGCCGACCGGCTGATGAGCGCCCTCGGCGTGCTGAGCGGGGCGCTGGTGTGCGCGGTGGGAGTGATGCTGCTCAGGGACGCGAGGAAGGGGCGGACACGCGGCCACACGCACAGCCACGGCCATGCGCACGGGCACGTACACGGGCACGGAGACGGCCACGGGCACCCGCACAGCCACGAGCACGACACCCACCGCGACCACGACCTCGATCACGACCATGCACACAGCGACGCGCAGCCGGAACCCTTCCGCCGTCGCGCCCTGTTCGGCATGGGCGTCGCGGGCGGGCTCGTGCCCAGTCCGTCCGCCCTGGTGGTGCTGCTCGGGGCGATCGCCCTGAACCGGACCGCGTTCGGGGTCGCACTCGTCCTCGCGTACGGCATGGGAATGGCCGCCGTGCTGACGGCGGCCGGAATGCTGGTGGCCCGCTTCGGGGAGCGGGCCGACCGGATGCTCGGCGGGCGCGTCCGCACCTGGCGGGCCGCGATGCCGTACGTCACCGCCGCGCTGATCGTGGCGGTGGGAGCGGGACTCGCCCTGCGCAGCGCGGTCCCGCTCCTCAACTCGTAGGACTCAGGGGCGAGTCACCCAAGGGCCCGGGGCAGTGCCACGTACGGGAAGTGGCTCTCCGGTGCGGGCACCGGGCCCTTGGCCAGGCTGAAGCGGAACAGCTCCGGGTGGCCCTTGCCCGCCGGCTCGCCCATCACGATGCGGCTGAAGGCGAGCGTCGGGTCGTCGGTCAGGCGACGCCCGTTGGGCACGCCCTGCGGGTCGCCGTCCAGCCAGCCCGCGAGCCTGGGCCTGTCCGTGACCGGCGTCGACATGTTGAGGCGCATCATCTCGGCGTCGCGCACCGCGTCCGGGTTCACGTCCTGGTTGAGGACGTGCGCGTTCAGGTCGCCCTTCACCGGCCCGTTGCCCTTGCCGACGCCGCGCATGAAGACCTGCCACATGTCCTCGCGCGGCTCCTTGGGCGGCGGCACCGCGTACGCGTGGAAGAGATTGACGAGGGACGGGCCCGCGGGCTTGCGGACCATCGTCCGCATCGTCGGCCAGGTCTGGTCGTGCGCCGGGTCGCTCGCGTTGAACTGGTCGGCGATGCCGCCGGGGATGCCGATCAGGCCGGCCGGGCCGAGCAGGTTGTCCGGGGCGAGACCCTCGTTGAAGAAGGACTGGCCGACGCGGGACATCTGCACCCACTTCGGCTTGCCGCCGCTGACGTTCAGGGACTTGCGGGACGCGGTCGCCCACACGCCGAACACCGGGTTGCGGTGGGCGTCGCCCTTCAGCGCGAGCTGCTTCTTGGGCAGCTGCAGCGCCATCACGTTGACGTTGCTGAACACCAACGGGTTGATGGGGGCGGGCAGTTCGACGCCGAGCTTCAGCAGGCCGAACATCCGGACGTCGATGAAGAACGGGTCGGAGGCCTGCCCCGCGTAGGTGCTGCCGCCATCGGGCAGCGCGTACGTGGCCTGGCGGCGCAGCGCCGCGTAGTCCGGCATCGTTAGGTGCCCGGAGTGGGTGGGCGCGGCGGTCTTGTCGTCGACGAGCACCTTCGCGTCCCGGCCAGGCCGCAGCTCCTCGAGGCGGTAGCGCTGGCGCAGCAGCAGATCGGCGTCGTCGAGGCTGGTGACCCGCCCCTTGACCTGGGCGACCCCGCCGATGCGATGGTCCTCGGTGGTGAACGTCCAGCGGTACGTCAGATCGGGCCGGGCGTCGCCGTCCTGGTCGATGTCCAGGTCGTAGCGGGTGTCCTCGCCGAACAGCGCGGGCGGGAAGAGGCCCCCGGTGTTCGGCAGCGTGACCGGGTTGTAGGTGACGGCGAGCGTCACGGTGTCGGGCTTGTCGGGGCTGGTGAAGGCGTAGAGGTCGGCGGCGTTGACGTCCGGGTTGAGGATCGCGGTCGGGGCGTCGACGTGACTGCCCGCGTGGCCGCTGCCCGTGCCGGGGCCGGCCAGCGCGGCCACGGTGAGCACGGCGGCCGCGGCGCCGGCGCCGAGTCCGTGGCGTGCGGTGATGGAGCGGAGCATCAGGGTCTCCCTAGGGCGCGGTGGCTCAGCTGTACTTCGCGGCTTCTTCGGGCGTCAGCGGAGTGTGGGCGAGCAGTCGCTTCCAGAAGTCGGGTCCCGGCAGGAAACTCAGCGTGGCGTCGAGGTTGAAGATCGGGGTGCCCGCAGGGATGTCGACGGAGACCGAGGCGAGCACCTTCGAGGCGTCCTTGCTCAGCCGGAACTGCCAGTCGCGCGGCCCGATGCCCAGCTCGAACGTCTTCGGGTTGATCCGGGGGACGAACGCGGGCGTCAGCTTCGTCGAGCCGAGCACCGCCTCGACCGCGGTCGTGGTGCCGAGGAACGTGCGCTTCTCCGGGCCGTTGTTGACGCTCAGGTTGCACCACACGCCGGTCGGCACGACGGTCAGCCAGATGCCGTCGCACTGCGCGTGGTCCTTCTTCCCCGTCTCGGCGCTGACCGCGTTGCGGGCGATGGTCAGCTTGCCCGGGTAGCAGACGCGCAGGCCGTTGTGGAGATCCGGCTCGATGCTGTCCTCGAGGTAGCCGAGCGGGAAGCGGGCCTTGTCGTTGCTGTGGGGCATCTTGATGAGCGGGTCGCTCACGTTCCAGGACGCGTTCTCCTCCTTCAGCGCACCGAGCAGCTCGGAGGAGATGGTGATGTCGGCGTGCCCGAAGGGCGACAGATAGGCGCCGACGCCCGAGCCCAGCGCGCCGCGCTGCTTGCACGGGCCCTCCTCGGCCTGGTGGAACACCGTGGGGGCCTCGACGGACGGTGCCGACGGTCGGACGTCACGGGCGCTCGCCGTACCGGCGGCGGCGCCGACGGCGAGGAGAGCGGCTGCGCCGAGGGCGGCCGGGCGGACGGGAAAGCGCATGGCGGGCTCCTGGAGGAGGCGGAAGGTTCCTGCCTCACTGAAGCCCGGACCCGGTCACCGTGCGAGACGAAAGTGGCCGAATGGGTAACTCTGGGCAACCTCGGGCGCGGTTTCCGGTCACTGCCGTGGCAGGAGCGCCGTGAGCTGCGCGAAGGGGTCACGCGGAGCGGGCGGCTTCGCTAGCCTGACGGCCCACCAGATGAAGATCTCACCGGAAGGTGCCTGAGGGGCCCGTGAGCGACGATCTCGGATTCGACGAGCTGCTCGGCCACGACGGCCTGGTCGCCCGGCTGACCGGACGCACACGGACCGGCCGGAACAAGGAGCTGCTGTTCGGCCCCGACCTGCCCGTCGTGCTCTTCGTGGGCGGCCCGGGCATGGGCAAGGGACGGCTGCTCGCCTCCGTGCAGCGGCACTTCAAGCCGCGCGTGCCCGTCGCACACGTGGACTGCGCCGCGGCCGGGTTCCAGGAGGTGCCCGAGGAGCGGCCCGGCGCCCGCTCCGCCGTCACCGAGGTGCTGCGCAGGATCGCCCTCGAGTACCGCGACTGGGACGGCGACGGCGGCCCCGTCGCCGTGCCCCGGCTGTACGCGGGACTCGCCGCGGTGGCCGCGAGCGACGGGCTCGCCACGGCCAACGTCCTCGTGGACGAGGTGCGCAGGCTCGACGAACTGCTGCCCCCGGGATCGTTCTGGCGCGGTGTCCTGCGCGGCACGGTGAAGAACTACGTGGGCTTCCTCGCGGGCCTCGTCACCCACGCCGCGCTCGGCCCGGTCGTCAACGCCCTGATCGACGGACTGCTCGCCCGCGTCTCCACCGACGGCAAGAAGGCCCTCACCGAGTGCTACGGGGACTACCCCGGCGCGGGCGGCCAACCCCGTTCGGGAATGCGCCGGTTGGCGGCCGACTTCCAGCAGGGCGGCGAGGCCCGCCGGATCGCGGAGGGCTTCCTCTTCCGCGCCCTGCGCCAGGACATCGAAGCCGCCTACCGCTCCGTACAAGGACGCCTGTCGCGCGTCGGCAGACCCGTCCTGCTGCTCGACCACGCCGACACGGCGCTCGGCCGCCGGCTGCTCAAACCGGTCCTCGAGGACCGCGAGCGGCAGCGGCACGACCGGCTCGTCGTCCTGGCGACCGCCCGCCGGGAGGACGGCGGCCGCTTCCTCTACTACGCGGGCGACGACGCGGCCGCACCGGCCCGCTGGGACCCCACCGCCGGAGGCCTCCCGCAGTGGAGCCGCCCCGCGGGCACGGTCCCCGACGGCGAGCCCCTGTGGCGCGGCGTGCTCCTCGTGCGGATGCCCCGCCTGTCGCGCGAGCAGCAGCGCACCGCGAGCGAGCGATGGCACGCGGGCCAGGGCGACCAGCTCGGCAACGCGGCACGACTGCGGCTCAACACCGGCATCCACCGGCTCAGCGGCGGGCGGCCGCTGCTCGTGACGCGGCTCGGCGAGTCGACGGCCACGCTGACGCTCGAGCAGCTGGAGGCGTGCACCGACTGGTCGCTCCTGGACACCCGCCTGCCCGCCTCCGACGGAACGGGCCGGGACCGTCCCGTCGCCGACGTATTGCTCGACGAACTCGTCGTCGGTGCCCACCCCGAGGAACTCCCGGCGGCCCACCGCGGACACTGGCTCGACCTGCTCAGCCACCTCTCGGTCGCCCATGACGCGGAGTGCGCCCAAGCAGTCCTGCGCGCCGCACAAGAAGGCCGCGAGAACCCGCTGACCGCCTACCGCGCCGCCGAACTCCTCGAGGACAGCGGCTGGCCGCCCTGCCCCCGCCACTTCATCGGCGACCTCGGCCTGCGCCGGCTGCTGATGCGCCGACTGCACCGCATGCGGCCCGACGGCGGCGCCTGGCACACCGCGCACGCCGTGCTGCAGGGCCACTACCGGGCCCTCGGCGACGACCACCCCGACGCCCGCTTCGGCACCGCCGCCGCCCACCGCATGCACCATCTGCTCGCCTCCGACGGCGCCGACCACGTCACACGCCACCTCGCCGACGTGTTCCCGGCCCGCTCCGCCGACGCCTGGTGCGAAGAGCTCCTCGCCATCGCCGACGCGCCCCTGCTCGGCCGCGCCGACGACCGCCTGGCCCACGCCCACGGCGAGATCCACGTCCCCGGTGACGCCCGCCGCCGCAGGGTCGACCGGCTGCTGCACGCGGCCTGGCTGAGCGGGGAGCGCACCTGGCCGCTCGACGACACCGTGCCCGGCGTGCTGCGCGACCAACTGAGCGGTCTGAGCGAGGAGTTGGCGCACCTCGCCGACGAGACTGTCGCGGGCCGCGGCCCCGGCGGCGTGGACGCGGACCGGGCGGCCGAGGGCGCCGAACAGCTCGCCCGCGTCGCCCGCGCCTGGGGGGACCGGGCGGAGGCCCGCCAGCCGCTCAAGCGCTGCATCTGCACCCAGCACATCGGATTCGGCTGACCGCGCGGCGCGCCGGCGGACGTCGGCGCAGGGGCCGCCGGGCAGGTCATCACTGAGGGAGGGACGGACACACGTGTGGGACTCGCTGTATGTCGTCTTGTGGGCGAACCTGTTGAGGCGGATCCTCACGGTGTGCGCCGTCGGCGCGCTGATCGCCGCCGCCGTCGTCTTCTGGCCCGGCCCCGACGGGCCCGAGAGCTGCGCCAAGGGCGTCGAGAAGAGCGCCGGTGAATGCATCGGGATCAACGGCTCCGGATACGACTTCGGCACCCCCGAGATCACCGCGGTGGCCCGGGCGATAGCCAAGGAGAACGAGACGTTCGTCGGCGACAAGCCGCACGTCACCATCGCCATGGTGCTGCCCCTGCACCCCGAACTGGCCGCAGAGCGCGCACAGTTGCGCAGCGAGATCCAGGGCGCCTACCTCGCCCAGTACCGCGAGAACCGCAAGGACGAGGCGCCGCTGCTGCGCCTCGTCCTCGCCAACCCCGGCACCGACTACGCCCAACAGGCCAAGGTCGTCGACCAGTTGGGGGCGATGGCGCAGGACAAGAAGGACAACCTGCGTGCCGTCACCGGCTTCAACCTGAGCCTGCAGGCGACCAAGGACGCCATCACCCGGCTGACGAAGGACCTGGGCATACCCGTCCTCGCCAGCCGCATCAGCGGTGACGACCCCGCGAACCCCGAGTCCGGCACGGACGAACAGCCCTACCCGGGGCTCGCCCGCATCATCCCGACCAACACCGAACAGGCCGCCGCCCTCGCGCACTTCCACGGCGGCCTGAGGGACGCGGAGACCGTCCTGGTCAAGGACACCCGGCCCGGCGACATATACAACGCCTCCCTCGCGCGGGCGTTCAGCCACAAGGAGGCCGGCCCGCCGGGACCCAAGGACCAGCCGTTCCGCTCGCCCTCCCTCACCGAACTCGGCGACACCGGCAACGACTTCGCGCAGATCAGCCTGAACATCTGCGACTCCGACGCGCACTACGTGTACTTCGCGGGACGCCCCGTCCACCTGCGCCTGTTCGCCCTGAAACTCGCCGAGACGCCCTGCCACGACAAGAAGTACACGATCGTCAGCGGCTCCGGCGCCGCCACCCTCAACCGCTATATGAAGGAGGGTGATTGGGAGGCTTTGCGCGGCGGAGGCGGCCCGGCCAAGCCGACCGTCACCGTCCAGTACACCGCCCCCGGCCACCCCGCTGCCTGGGACACCGAACTGAAGAACTGGGACAAGTCCCACCCCGACCCGAAGAGCCGCCCCGCCTACCTCACCCAACCCCAGCAGGCACTGAACGATCTGCGCCGACTCGTCGACAAGGGCACGGCGGGCGACATCGGCCCCGTCCGGCTCGACGACTCGCGCACCATGCTGGTCCACGACGGCGTCATGACCATCGGTGAAGCCGTCTTCCTCGCCAACCAGCAGACCGAGGGCATTGTGCCGTCTCTGTCGCGCATCATCGCGGAGTGGCCCCGCCTCGAGTCGGCCCACCACATCGTCGGGACCAGCGGCTGGATCTGCCTGACGAACGCGGGCAACGCCTACGACAAGCCCGTCGCCGTGGTCGAACTCGACCCGAAGAGCCGCCAGGTCAACTTCGTCGGCATCGGCTGGCCCAAGGGGGAGCCGCAGCCCAAGTCCTGCGTCGTGCCCAGCGGCGACGGCTGAGTTCCGTGGGTGGTCGAGACCACTTCCGGATCGCGTGGCAGGATCGAGGAGTTCACGATCCATGGGGGGCCAGGGTGAAGAACCGACGACGTCATGCCGCGCGCCGCGCCGGGAGGGCGCGAAGACGTCTGACGCGGCTGCTGCTGGCGAGCACGGCCGTCGCCGTCGTGATCGGCGCGAGCAGTGCCGCGTACGCGTACTGGAAGCACACCAAGGTGCTCGCCGTGGAGCGGTGCGTCCGGGCCGGGGGCCCGCCGACCAAGGTCGCGATGGGCGCCGCACCGGGTGTACTGCCCGTCGTCGGCCCCGGCACCTTCACCGGGGCACACGGCGACGGGACGCGCGTCGGCTCGGGCGGCACGCTGCGGCGCTACGCCGTGCTGGTGGAGGACGGCATCGGGATCCGCCCGGACACCGCCGCCCACGAGATCGACGGGATACTCGGCGATCCCCGCGGGTGGAGCCGCGACGGGAGCGACTCCTTCCAGCGCACCGACGACGGCCCGCACGACTTCGTCGTCAAGATCGCCACCCCGCACACGGTGGACTGCCTGTGCGGCTCGGCGGGCCTGGACACCGGCGGCGAGGTCAACTGCAGCATCGGCCGGACCGTCGTGGTCAACCTGCGGCGCTGGGTCGGCGGTTCACCCGAGTTCGACGGCCCGATCGGGGAGTACCGGGCGCTGATCGTCAACCACGAGGTGGGCCACCGCATCGGCCACGGCCACGAGACCTGCCCGGCCGCCGGACGCCCCGCGCCCGTGATGATGCAGCAGATCAAGGGCCTGCGCGGCTGCACCGCGAACGCCTGGCCCTACGACCGCGCCGGCACCTACATCGGCGGGCCGCACGTGGCCTGATCAGCGCTTGGCGGGCCGGTCCTCGCCCGGCTGCTTGACCAGGTGGTCCCCGACGTCGACGCTCGTCCACAGGTCCTTGTCGACGCGGAACTTCTTGGTGTGCCCGTCGGACAGCTCCACCTTGACGTAGTGGTACATGTTCGAGCCGTCGGGCATGTTGCGGCTCTTGTCGACGACGGTGCCCTGCCAGGAGTCCTCGGGCTTGATGCGCTTCGAACTGAACATATCCACACCATAGGTGCAGGCCCGGATTCGCGCGTCCTTCACAGAAGGAATGAAGGAATCCGCCGCCGCGGGCCCCGCGCGGGCAATAACGTTCCCGCGTGGACCAGTTGATCACCTCCGACCCGACGCACCTGGGCCCTTACCGACTGATCGCCAGGCTCGGGGAGGGCGGCATGGGCCTGGTCTATCTGGGCCGCTCGACGGCCGGCCGGACGGTCGCGGTGAAGGTCGTCCAGGCCGAGTACGCCGGACATCCGGAGTTCCGCAGGCGGTTCGCCCGTGAGGTGGCCGCGGCCCGTCTCGTCGGCGGGGAGTGCACGGCGGCGGTGCTCGACGCCGACACCGAGGCGGCTCTGCCGTGGGTGGCGACCCAGTACATCCCCGGCCCGGATCTCACCACGGTGGTGGGCCGTGACTTCGGGCCGCTGCCCGAGGCGTCCGTACGCGTGCTCGCCAACCGCCTCGCGCTCGCGCTGCAGGCGGTGCACGACGCGGGCCTGATCCACCGGGACCTCAAACCGTCGAACGTCCTGGTGACGGTGGACGGCCCCCGCGTGATCGACTTCGGCATCGCCCGTGCCATGGAGTCCCTCGCGGGCGACAGCCTGCACACCCGCACCGGCATGCTCATCGGCTCCCCGGGCTTCATGTCGCCCGAGCAGGTCCGCGGACGCGAACTCACCCCGGCCAGCGACGTGTTCTGCCTCGGTGCCGTACTGGTGCACGCCGCCACCGGCCGACTCCTGTTCGGGGCGGGCGAGAGCGGCCTCAACGCCCACCTGTTCCGCGTCGCCGAGGAGGAGCCGGACCTGACCGGGGTGCCGGACTCGCTGCTCGACCTCGTACGGGCCTGCCTCGCCAAGGATCCGGCCGAGCGGCCCGCCCTCCGGGAGATCGCGGCGCGTACGACCGGGGACAGCGGCGAATGGCTGCCCGGCCCCGTGCTCGCCCAACTCGGCCGCCACGCAGCCAAGTTGCTCGACTTCGCCCCGGCGACCGCGGCCGGTGCGCCGCCGGCCGCCCCGGTGGACCCGCGTGTTCCGGTACCCGCACCGGTACCCGCACCGGTACCCGCACCGGAGCAGTGGCCCGCGCCGGTGCCGGTTCCGGTGCCCCCGCCGCCGCCCGCCTACACGCCGACGGCCCAGCCCGCGGGGCCGTCCCCCGGGCGTCGGCGAAGCCTGGCCGTTGCCGCCCTCGCCCAGCTGCTCGTGCTGCTCGACGCGGCAGCCCTGTACCGGGCGCTGCCCGCAACCCAGCGGGACATGGGCCTGTCGGACGCCGCTGTGAACTGGATGGTCACCGGGTACGCCGTCGCCCTCGGCGGCCTGCTCCTCGTCGGCGCCCGGCTCACGGACCGGGCGGGCCGCAAACGGACGCTCGTCATCGGCCTGACCGGCTTCGCGGTGACCGCCGCCCTCGGGGGAGCGGCCCCGGAGCCCGTGCTGCTGCTGTGCGCCCGTGTCCTGCAGGGCGCCTTCGCCGCACTCGTCGTACCTCCCGCCCTGGCCCTGGTGACCGCGCACTTCACCGAGCCGAAGGCGCGCAACAGGGCCTTCGGCTGGTACGCCGCGGCCGTCGGCTGCGGATCGGCGCTCGGCATGTGCACCAGCGCCGCACTGTCCGACAACGTGAACTGGCGCTGGGTCCTGTACACCGTGTCCCTGCTCGCGGTGATCCTCGTGCTCGCCACCGCAGGACTGGCCCAGGACCGTCCGGTCCGCCCCGCTCCCCGTCGCGACGCACCGGGCCTGCTCCTCGGCTCGCTCGGCACGGCCGCCCTCGCCTACGGCCTGCTGACAGCACATCCCGATCACTGGACCTCCGTGTCCAGTCTCGTCGCCTTCGTGGCCGGCGCGGCGCTGCTCCTGGGGTTCGTGCGGCGGCAGTCGACGGCGGCGACCCCGCTGGTGCCGCCATACGTCTTGAAGGGAGAGGGGAGAGCGGCCGCGTTCGCGGTGCTGCTCCTGGCCGGCGCGGGGACGTATCCGCTCGCCTCGTTCGCGTCGTACCTCAACTACTTCCAGGGGCAGGCATCGATGGACCTCTCCCTGTACCTGGTGCCGATGGCCACGGGTGTGGTGATCGGCGCCACCCAGATCTCCGCCCGCCTGCTGCACCGTGTCGCGCCGCGCAGCCTCGTCGTGCCGGGCCTGTTGCTCGCGGCGGTCGGCCTGCCGGTGATGGCCCGGGCCACACCCGGCACCGCGTACGCCGGTGTGATGGCGGCGGGCAGCCTCATGGTCGGCCTCGGCCTCGGCACGGCGCTGATGCCGCTGTACTCCGTCGCCATGGCCGGCGTCGCGGCGCCGGACTGCGCCGGCGGTGCGGCGGTGACCGGCACGGCCGTACACCTCGGGGGGCTGCTCGGCGCGGCCGTGTTTGCCACCACGCTCGCTTCGTCCACGGCGTCGCGGCTGACCGAGGCGGGCGCGGTGCCGCCGAGCGTGGCCGATGCGGCACGCAGCGGCGAGATCGTCGATCCGCACCCGGCCCTCCCGCCCTCGGTGGCACAGGCTGTCTCGGACGCGACCCTGGGCGGCTACACGGATGCCCTCTGGTGGTCGGCCGGGGTGACCGCACTCGCGGCCGTACTGGCTCTGCTGATCCTGCCGGGGCGGCGGGGGAGCCGGCCGGCACCGTCCCCGCGCTGAGGAAGGGCCGCCGCCCCGGCCACTGCCCCCGGTGGTCCGTTGGCCCGGTGGTGGCCGAACCGGCCAGGTCGCGACTGGGCCATTGGCCCAGGACTTTCGACCTCTGTTGAACCATCAGCCGCACAGATGCTGTGATGGGCCCGTCGATGGCGCTGCGGATCCCCAGGGATCTCCGCGGCGCCTTTCTCATGTCGGTTCTCATGTCGCTGTGCGGAAGGGTGGAGCACCTTGCTGAAGGGGGCGTTCGTCGCGCCGGATCCGGGACGGATGCGGTTGCGGTTCGCGAGCCGGGCCGTGCTCGGGATCGGCATCGCCGTCGCGCTGTGCGGCGCGCTGGGGCACTCGCTGCCGTCGGCGATCACCGGCGGGCTCGCGGCGCTGCTCGCCCTGTTCACCGTGACCGACCCGAGCGTGCGCGGCCAGGCCGTGACCACGGCGCTGCTGCCCGCCGTCGGCCTGCCCGTGCTCGCCGCCGCGGCGGCCCTGCACGCGGTGCCCGTCGCCCGTGACCTGGCGTTCCTCGCCGTCGTGGGGGCCGGGGTGTACGCGCGGCGGTGGGGACCGCGCGGCCACTCGCTCGGCGTGTTCGCCTTCATGATGTTCTTCGCGACCCAGTTCCTGCACAGCACCCCGGGCCAGCTGCCCGAGCTGTACGCGGCCGTCCTGCTGTCGCTCGGTGCGGCATCGGCGGTGCGGTTCGGAGCCTGGTGCTACGAGCGGCGGCTGCCGGCCCCCGCCGCCGTCCAGGCCCCGGGCGGCGGCACCGGGCTCGCCCGGATCACGACGCGGCAGGCCGTCCAGGCGACGGCGGGCGCGGGCTTCGCCCTGGCCGTCGGACAGGTCCTGTCGGACCAGCGCTGGTACTGGGCCGTCGGCGCCACCTGGTGGGTGTTCGTCGCCACGACCTCCCGCGGCGAGACCGTCGTCCGCGGCTTCCGGCGCTTCCTCGGCACCCTGATCGGCATCGGACTCGGCTTCGCCCTCGCCGTTCCGCTGCACCACGAGCCGGTGGCGGCAGCCGTGATCGTCGCCGTCAGCGTCTTCGGGATCTTCTACACCGCCCACGTCTCCTACACGTGGATGATGCTGGCCGTCACCGTGATGGCGAGCATGCTCTACGGGCTCCTCGGCGTGCTCGACCCGGCGCTGCTCGCGCTGCGCGTGGGCGAGACGGCCGTCGGCGCCCTCGGCGCCGTGCTCGCCGTCGTGTTCGTGCTCCCGGTCACCACCCACTCCGTCACCGACGCCTGGGTCGAGCGCGCCCTGCGCTGCGTGCACGCCTGCACCGCCGCGACCGCCGCCCGGCTCGCCGGGGACCGCGGCGCCGACCCCGCGCCGCGCGTCGCCGAACTCGAAGCGATCCTCGGCCGCGTCCGGCTCTCGCTCGCCCCGCTCGTGCACCCGTTCACGCCGCTGCGCGCACGCAAGGGACGGGCCCGCCAGGTGCTCGCGCTGCTCGACGTCTGTGCCCGCGAGGTCCGCGGACTCGCCGCGGTCGCCGCCGACCCCGAGGCCTCGCACGACGCGCGCCTCGACGCGGCCTGCCGTCGCGTCGAGTCCGCCGTCGAGGCGCTGACCGCCCCCGACCCGTACGACAGGGACGTCGTCACGGCGCCGGGCACCACCGAGGCCGAACCCGTCCTCGCCCATCTGCACCGCCTGGAACAGGCCCTCGCCGAACTCGCCGTGCCGCTGCGCGGCTCCCGGCGCGCGAGCCTGGGCGCGTAACGGACCCCGCGCGCCGCCGTGTAGTTCCCCGCGCTCCCCATACGTCCGTGACCCGCCGCGCCGCGGGGCGGAGGTGTGGTTGTCTCGGGGCGGTCCGAGGCCGACGTCCGGCCCCTGGGACCATCCGGTCGCACGGCCGCGCGGGAGCGAGCCGTGCGCCGCTTCGAGCCGCAGAGGTGTGTCATGCGAAGCGACCTGCGCGACCTGCGCCACAACGGACCACGGGACGTGGAGGGCTGGCTGTCCGCCGCCCCCGACGCGACGCGCCACGACCGCGGGCCGCTGCCCGCCCCAGGGGCGGGACGCAGGGAGGAGCGCACCGCCGAAGTGGCGCGCGCCGCCGCCGAGTTCATACGGCAGCACCACGAGGAGGAGGGCCTCGGCGACCCGGCCCCGCGCCTCGCCGAGGCCGAAGCCGAACTCGCCGCCACCGGCACCTACACGCACACCCCGGACGAGCTCGTCTTCGGCGCCCGCGTCGCCTGGCGCAACGCCAACCGCTGCATAGGCCGCCTGTACTGGCGCTCCCTGCGCATCCGCGACCTGCGCCACCTGCGCGGCACCGCTCAGATCGCCGAGGCGTGCGCGCAGCATCTGCGCGAGGCCGCACCCGACGGCCGCATCCGCCCCCTCATCACCGTCTTCGCCCCGGACGCCCCCGGCAGCCCTGGACCGCGCATCTGGAACGAACAGCTCATCCGCTACGCCGGATACGTCCAGCGCGACGGCCACGTCGTCGGCGATCCACGCGGCGCGGGCCTGACCGCGTACGCCCGCCGTCTGGGCTGGCGCGGCGGCGCGGGAACCCCCTTCGACCCGCTGCCGCTGATCGTCCAGCGCGCCCCGCACGAGCAGCCCCGCTGCTACGAACTGCCTCCGGACGCGGTCCTCGAAGTCCCGCTCCGGCACCCGGAGTTGGACTGGTGGACCGAGCTCGGCCTGCGCTGGCACGCGGTCCCCGCCCTGTCCAACATGTGTCTGGAGATCGGCGGCGTCTGCTACGGCGCCGCCCCCTTCAACGGCTGGTACATGGGCACCGAGATCGGCGCCCGCAACCTCGCCGACACCGACCGCTACAACCTCCTGCCCTACCTCGCCCACCGCCTCGGCCTCGACACCAGCACGGACCGCACCCTGTGGAAGGACCGGGCCCTCGTCGAACTCAACCGCGCGGTCCTGCACTCCTTCGACCTCGCCGGCGTCACCCTGGCCGACCACCACACCGAGTCCCACCGCTTCCTCACGCACGTCGCCCGCGAGGAGTCACGCGGCCGCACCGTCGGCGCGGACTGGTCCTGGATCGTGCCGCCGATCTCCGGCTCCGCGACCCCGGTCTTCCACCGCACCTACGACACCACCGAGTCAAGCCCGGCCTACGTCCACCATCCCGACGCCGAGGCACGCGCCCGCGGCGAGGACCGCACCGTGGCGCGGCACCGCGCTCCCCGCCGCGATCTGGTCTAGACCCGCTGCTACGGTCGGCGCACGGGCACAGGGCCCGCACGCCGAAAGGGGAAGCAGTGACCGGCAGTCAGCCAGGGCGGGCCCACATCGGATCGTTCACCGCGGCAGGCGGTCGCGGCATCGCCACCGCCGCGCTCGACCCGACGGACGGTGCGCTGACCCTCCTCGGCGCCACCGACGAACTGCCCGACCCCTCCTACCTCACGGTCGCGGACGGACTCCTGTACGCGGTCAGCGAGACGAAGGGCGGCGCGGTCGCCGCCTTCCGCACGGGCACGGCCCCGGTGACCCCGGCCGCCCCGCCCGTCCCGGTCGACGGCGACGGCCCCACGCACCTGTCCGTCTGGGCCGGCCACCTGCTGACCGCCAACTACGGCTCCGGCAGCGTCACCGCGCTCCCGCTGCGCCCGGACGGCACGCCCGATCCGGCGGGCCGCACCGTCCTGCAGCACACCGGCTCGGGCCCGCACCCGCAGCGCCAACAGGCCCCGCACGCCCACCAGGTCCTGGCGGACCCGAGCGGCACCTGGGCGGTCAGCGTCGACCTGGGCACCGACTCGATCCGCGTCTGCGCCCTCGGCGACGACGGCCGCCCGACGCTCCACCACGAGACGGCCCTGCGCCCCGGCTCCGGCCCGCGCCACCTGGTCTTCCACCCGTCCGGCAGCCACGCGTACGTACTCAACGAACTGGCCCCCACCCTCACGGTCTGCCACTGGGACCCCACGACAGGCACGCTCAAGCCCCTGACGGAACACGCGGTCCTGCCCGAGCCCCCGCGCGGCGACGCGTACCCGTCCGAGATCGTCATCTCGCCCGACGGCCGGTTCCTGTGGACGGCGACCAGGGGCGAGGACGTGATCTCCCTGCTCACCCTGGACGCCACGGGCGAACACCCCACCCTGCGCTCGACGACCCCGTGCGGCGGCCACTGGCCCCGCGACCTGGCCCTGCACCCCTCGGGCCGCTTCCTCTACGCGGCCAACGAACGCTCCGGCGACGTCACCTGGTTCACCGTCGACCAGGACACGGGCGAGCCGGTACGGGGCGGGATGCTGAGGCTGCCGGCGGCGTCCTGCGTCGTCTTCAGCTGACCGACGCGGGCCGGGCGAGCCCGACGATGAAACTCCCGGCCGCGAGCCGCTCGACCAGGGCGCGGCCCTCGTGGAACACCTTCACGATGCGGTACGCGCTCCCGTCCTCCAGGCGACGCAGCGCGGCCGGCGAGGCGTGCTCCGTCAGCAGCTCCTCGTGGGCGGCAAGCAACGCGTCATTGTCAGGCGCGCTCAATCAAGCCCGTCCGGCGATTGAGGACGATCGAGCCCGAAGGGCGAGCCGAACAGGACACCCGGCGAAAACGACGAGGGGCCCGGGGCACAAAGCCCCGGGCCCCTCATGGCTCCGCTCAACCGCCGGAGGCAACCGGCTGGGGAGTGATCCCCAGGGCAGTCGTGTACTTGGCCAGCGCCAGCTTCCCCATCGCCGGGTACGCCCCCAACGGCTCCGCGGCAGCACACCCCGCATCCTTGGCGGCAGCCTCCAGCACGCTCGGGTCCACTTCGGGCCCGATCAGATACGGCGCGAGCGCCAGCTGCTGGGAGCCGGAACCGCGCAGCTGCTCCGCGGTCGCGGCGATGGAACCCTCCACGTCGAGCGCGGCGGCGATCACCGGCACCGCGAGCCGCGCGGCCAGCAGCATGCCCGTGATGCCCGCGGCCTGCACCGCTTCCTCGCCGCCCACCGAGGCGAGGATGATGCCGTCCGCGGCGGTCGCCACCGTGAACAGACGGGCCCGGTCGGCGCGGGCGAGCCCGGCCTCCGAGAGCCGTACGTGCAGGCCCTCGGCGAGCAGCGGGTGCGGGCCGAGGACGTCGGTCAGCTCGGCGGCGACGCGGCTGTCCGCGATGCCCTGGCGGACCTGGCGCAGCAGCGCGCCGTCCGGGCCCGCGAGCAGCGGCACGACGACGGCCACGGGCCCCTGGGGCTCCTTGGCCTCCACACCGGCGGCGAGCGCCTGCTCGTAGCGGGCGGAGCGCTCCCGCGCGGCGTACGCGAGCACGGAGGCGAGGGAGGGGAACTCGGCGGACACCGGGAAGTCGGTGACCTCCCCGTCGACGAAGCCGACCCGCGCGTCCAGGCCGGGCAGCTCGGACCGGGCGATGCTCACGACCTCGTCGGCGAGCATGCGCGTCGCGGCGCTGGGCGTGCCGGGCACGGCCAGCACGAGGGCCGGTGCGCCCTCGGGAGCGGCCACGGGTTCCGGACGACGGTGGCGTCCGGGCTGGCGGGGTCGCGGCATTCGTACAGGCAGGCCGGAAGCGGGCCCAGTGGGGGAGCTCATGGCGCCGCATGCTACTGGCTCGCCGGGCCCCGTTGTTCGGTCAGGGGGCAGCTGAGCGGTATCCGTCCTTGATTGTCCGTTCAGTTACGGATGCTTCAAGTGTCCTGGTCCGCAGGGGTGTGCGGAGCTGCGAGGGGCCCACGGGACGTACAGCGGGACCTACGGGACGTACAGCAGACGCCCGTCCTGCGGCAGACGCAGCTCCTCCGCGGCGAGGGCGGCGGCGATCACCAGCGAGCCGTGCAGCGGGTCACCGGAGGCGGTGACCACGGTCGCGTCCGGCAGCTGCTCCGCCAGTTCCGCGCGCAGCGGGGCCAGCAGCGGTTCGCCCGTCTTGAACAGGCCTCCGGTCAGGGCGACTTCCCCGCCGCCCGCCGGGCACACCGCGGCCGCGCTCTCCGCGATCCGGGCCGCGGCCTCGCGCAGGATGCCCGCGGCGGCCGGATCGTCCCCGGCGCAGCGCGCCACGTCGGGCGCGAACGAGGCCAGGGCCGCGGGCCGGTCGGTCCGCGGATAGATCTGCCCCGGCAGCCCGCCCGCGGGGCCGAACCGTTCCTCGGCGAGCGCGAGCAGCGCCGTGCTGCCCCCGCGACGCCCGTCGAACGCCCGCATCGCCGCGTCGAGCCCGGCCCGCCCGATCCAGGCGCCGCCGCCGCTGTCGCCGAGCAGATGACCCCAGCCGTCGGCCCGCCGCCAGCTCTCCAGGTCCGTGCCGAGCGCGATGAGGCCCGTGCCCGCGGCGACGACGGCGCCGGGCCGCTGACCCAGCGCGCCCGCGTACGCGGTGACGGCGTCCCCGGCCAGCGCGATCCGGCCGACGCCCAGCTCACGCCCCAGCGCACGCGGCAGTTCGGCCCGCAGCCCGTCGCCGAGGGTGGCCATCCCGGCCGCACCGACGACGACCGCCGACAGGGCGGGGCCTTCCGTCGAGGCCAGCAACTCCCGCGCCATGGGCAGCAGTTGCTCGATCATGTGCGCCGGGTCGATCCCGGCCGCGGACGTGCGCACCGGCACGCGGGAGGCGACCGTCACGGGATGCGCCGGGTCGTCGACGCGGGCCACGGCGACCCGCAGCCCCGAGCCGCCCGAGTCGACCCCGAGCACCCAACGGCCCGCGCCCTGCCCCGACTCGCCTGCTGTACGCACCCGTGCTCCCCCTCCGTGGACCTCCCGACGGCGGGGGAACCATAGCGTGGCAGTAGAGTGACGCGTCGTGGCAGCGCGACCTTTGAACGAACTTGTCGAAGCCGGCTGGGCGAAGGCCCTGGAGCCCGTGGCCGAACGCATCGCGGCCATGGGGGACTTCCTGCGGTCCGAGATCGCCGCGGGCCGGACCTACCTCCCGTCGGGGGCGAACGTCCTGCGGGCGTTCCAGCAGCCCTTCGACGACGTCCGCGTCCTCATCGTCGGCCAGGACCCGTACCCGACGCCCGGGATGGCGATCGGCCTGAGCTTCGCGGTCTCGCCCGAGGTGCGCTCGCTGCCGGGCAGCCTGGAGAACATCTTCCGCGAGATGCACACCGACCTGGGCCTGCCCCGGCCCTCCAACGGCGACCTCACCCCCTGGACCCGGCAGGGCGTCCTGCTGCTCAACAGGGCGCTGACGACCGCGCCCCGCAAGCCGGCGGCGCACCGGGGCAAGGGCTGGGAAGAGGTCACCGAGCAGGCGATCCGGGCCCTGGTGGCACGCGGTACGCCGCTGGTGTCGGTGCTGTGGGGGCGCGACGCCCGCAATCTGCGCCCCCTGCTCGGGGAGCTGCCGGCGATCGAGTCCGCGCACCCCTCGCCGATGTCCGCGGACCGCGGCTTCTTCGGCTCCCGCCCGTTCAGCCGGGCCAACGAGCTGCTCGTACGGCAGGGCGCACAGCCGGTGGACTGGCGCCTGCCGTAAGAGCCGCGAGGGTTTCAGGGGCCGCGGGGTCCCAAGAGCCGCGAGGGTCCGTCGTCACCCCACCACGGCCGCCCGCACGCACAGCACGTCCGGCAGGTGCGACGCCAACTGCTGCCAGCTGTCGCCGTCGTCCGCCGAAGCGAAGACCTCTCCGTTGCGATTGCCGAAGTAGACGCCCGCCGGGTCCGCGTCGTCCGTGCACAGCGCGTCCCGCAGCACCGTGCCGTAGTGGTCGTCCTGCGGCAGGCCCGCGGTCAGCGGCTCCCAACTGGCGCCCGCGTCCTGCGTACGGAAGACGCGGCAGCGGTGGTCGGCCGGGACGCGGTCGGAGTCCGCGGTGATCGGGAAGACGTACGCCGTGTCGCCCCGGTGCGGGTGCGCGGCCGCGGCGAAGCCGAACGTGGAGGGCAGGCCCGCCCCGATGTCGGTCCACTTCCCGCCGCCGTCGTCACTGCGGTACACGCCCCAGTGGTTCTGCAGGTACAGCCGGTCGGGGTCGGCGGCGTCCCGCGTCACCTTGTGCACGCACTGGCCGAACTCCGGGTCGGGATCGGGCAGGAACACGGCGGACACCCCCGAGTTCGCCGGGGTCCAGCTCTCGCCGCCGTCCGCCGAGCGGAACACCCCGGCCGTCGACACCGCCACGGTCAGCGCCCGCGGGTCCCGCTCGTCGGTGAGCACCGTGTGCAGGCCCTCACCGCCGCCGCCCGGCACCCACTTCGACCGCGTCGGGTGCTCCCACAGGGGGCGGCAGAGCTCGAACGTCTCGCCGCGGTCCTCCGAGCGGTACAACGCCGCCGGTTCCGTGCCCGCGTACACCACGTCCGGCTCGGCCGCCGCCGGGTGCAGCTGCCACACCCGCTCCAGTGAAGTCCCGGTGTCCTTGGGGAACTTGACCGCGGGCGCGGCCGGCTCGGTCCAGGTCCGCCCGAGGTCGTCCGAGTGGAAGACGGAGGGTCCCCAGTGCGCGCTGTCCCCGCCCGCGAGCAGCCGCGGGGTGTCGCCGCGGGTGTCGATGGCGACGGAGTACACCGCCTGCGCGTTGAAGTACGGCTGCTCGTCGAACTCCCACGCCCCGCCTCGTCGCCGCCCCAGGAACAGCCCCTTGCGCGTCCCCACTGCCAGCAGTACATCAGCCATGCCGAACACCTCCGAAACGACGTTGTCCCCAGGTATTGGCCAGTCTGCACCCCACCACTGACAACGGCCGCCGCATCCGGCTGCACCGCAGGTCAGACGGTCTGTCCCGGGCAGGCGCGAGGCGTCCGCGCGAGCCTCAGCCCATCCATTGGGCCTCGTACGCGGCGTACGTCCCGTCGTGCTTCGCCAGGTGCACGAACCGGTCGACGTACTCCTGGAAGTCGCGGTCGCCGCGCGGCGTCGCGTACGCCTTCTCGGAGAACGTGAACGGTTCGTCGGGGTGGAGCGAACACAGCTCCGGGTGGATCTTCGCCTGGTAGCGGGTCTCGCTCGCGTCGGTCATCATCACGTCCGCCCGGCCCGCCACGATCTCGTCGAAGATCGTGGTGTTGTCCGGATGGACCTTGATGGTGGCCTGCTTGATGTGCGCGCGGGCGAACTGCTCGTTCGTACCACCGGGGTTGACGATCACCGTCGTCCCCACCCGGTCGATGTCCTTCAGCGTCCCGTACTTGTCCTTGTCGGCGCAGCGCACGATCGGCGTCTTGCCGTCCTCGCGGGTCGGCTCGCTGAAGTACACCTGGCGGGCGCGGGGGAGGGTGATGGAGACGCCGCCGACCGCGATGTCGCACTTTCCGCCGGACAGGTCGCCGACCAGGTTCGCCCAAGTGGTGTCCACGAAGCGGGGCTTGGCGTCGAGGCTCTTCGCGAGGTCCCGGGCCATGTCGATGTCGACACCGCTGTACGAGCCGTCCTTCGGGTCCTTGTACGTGAACGGCCGGTAGTCGCCGGTCGTGCACACGCGCAGCACCCCCGACCTCGGCACCGAGTCCAGCAGGCTGACCTGCTTCTTCGGCGCCGGATGGTGCGCGGCCGTCGGCGCCGCCGGTGCGGCGGCGGTCACGGCCAGCAGGCAGACCAGGGCGGACAGGGTGGCGGCACGTTGCCTGGACGCACGGCGGCTCATCGCGGCTCCTCCGTAAGATGGTTGCAGGGTGAATCGATCACCTGGGCGTCACCATGGCAGAAGAGTTCGCGCCGGTGAAGACGGTGTCCACCGCTCGGGAACGGCCCGTCAGCGCAGGCCGACGGTGGCGTTCGTCAGGGTCGAGGGATCGGCGGTGAACACGCGCAGCTGCATCCGCTTGCCCTTGTGCGGCCGCGGGTACGTCCCCTTCTCCGGGCGCAGCACGTAGTGCGCACGGGCCCCCGGCCGCAGGGTGCGCGGGCCCTCGGCCGCCACCCACCAGCGGGACATGCCCTGTCCGGTCGACATGCCGAAGTGCGGGGTGAGGGTGCGACCGCTGCGATTCGTCACGTCGACGGAGACCTCCGTGACGGCGCCGCGGCCCGCCGCGTGCGCCGTCGCCTGCCGCAGCTCGAAGGGCACGGGCCAGCTCACCGCGAGCAGCACACACGCCATGGCGGGCGCCAACACACCGGCCACGACGGCCAGTTGGACGCGCCGCGTGCGCAGGCGCAGCGGCCGCCACGCCCGGGCGAAGTCCTGGTGCGAGACGGTCACCGCGGCCGCCACCCACAGCGGCGTCATCAGCAGGTAGTACCCGTCCTGCGAACGCGTGGCCACGTAGAACGCACACCAGGGCAGCACCGTCGCCACCGGACCGAGACGGCGTACGAACAGACAGAACAGCACCAGCAGTCCGGCGGCAAGCAGCATGCTCGCGTACGAGTAGAACGCCAACCGGCCGCTGCCGTCGGTGAGATAGAGCGTCACCAGGGACAGCCCCTGCCCGTGGAGCACCCCGCCCTGCGTCAGCGGCAGGGCCGTTCCGCGCAGCCACGCCCCCGGGTCCTGCACGACGAAGTACGTGTTGATCAGCAGCCAGACGCCGATCGCCACGCCCGTGAACCTCGCGAGGGCCACGGACGCGACCCGCCGCCCCTCCTCGCCGCGCCGCACCAGGTACAGCCCGGCCAGCAGGAACGGCGCGACGAACCACGGCAGTTGCTGCGCCGCGCACGCCGCGCCGAGGCACGCGGCACGCGCCGCGTCGGAGCGCGTGAGGCGGCCGCCGCGCATCAGCCGCGGCCACCCCGCCACCACCGGCATCATCAACGCACAGGCGAGGACCGCCGGATAGCCGATCCGCGCGTAGTACGGCAGGAGCCCGAACCCCAGGCAGGCCACCACCACGGCCGAGCGCCACGCGGCCGGCACCATCCGCCACAGCACGCACGTCCCGACGACCAGCGCCAGGACGCTCACCGCCGTGGCCGGGAGGTGGCCGTGCAGCAGGCCCGTCAACGGTGCGGCAAGCAGCACCTGGAGCGGTGGATAGCCGTACGTCGTCGCGTATCCGCCGGTCTCGGTCTGCGTGTACGCGACGCCCGGCTGCTCGAACAGCCACGGCCAGGACTGCCCGTACACGGGCCGCCCGTGGGCGAGTTCGTGGGCGGCCTGCCCGGTCAGTGCCGCCTCGTCGTTCGGGGGATGACTGACGAACGCCGCCGCGAGCGTCAGCCCCACCGCGAGCGCCAGGACCAGGAGGTCGACCCGGCCGAGCGCCCGGCCGCCGCGGACCGTCAGGGCCAGGACCGCGCACAGCAGGATGCCCGCGTAGGCGACGGTAATGGCCGCGCCCAACAGGGGCTCCGCCGCCACCGCGAGGCGCCACGTCGTGCGCGTACCGATGAACAGCGAGACGACGGCCAGCACGGTCAACACCCGCCGCCACTGCGGCAGTCGGCCCTCCGCGTCCGCGGTGCGCGCGGCCGATTCGCCGGGTGTGGACAGCACCGCTGTGGCACTGCTCATGACGGATCCCCCTCAGTTTTCCCCTGTGCCCCTGTTGTTCCCTTCAGGTGGTATGCGGGGCAAGTGGCGGACCGGGGGGCTCCGTATGGCTGCGGGGTGAACGGGATTCTCGTGTTCCGTCAGCGCTGTCCGGCGGCCGCCGCACAGGCCTGGACGGCGCGGCGGCGACGGAACAGCTCCTCGGCCGCCGACTGAGCCCGCTCGCGTACGGCCGTGGTGTCGACGCTGCGCACCCGGCCGCCCTCGACGAGCAGCCGCCCGTCCACCCACACGTGGTCCACGTCGGCGGCCGAGCAGGAGAACACCAGGTGCGCCACGGCGTTGAAGTCGTCGCCGTGCAGCAGGGGCGTGCTGTGCAGGTTCAGCAGGTCGACGGTGATGAGATCGGCCTGCTTGCCCGCCTCGAGGGAGCCGGTGCGCGCGTCGAGACCGAGGGCGCGCGCCCCGTCCAGCGTCGCCATGGCCAGGATGTCCCAGGGGTCGCCCGTGGTGGGGTCGAGGGAGGTGACCTTCTGCAGCAGCGAGGCGAACTTCATCTCCTCCAGCAGGTCGAGGTTGTTGTTCTCCTTCTCGCCGTCGCTGCCGATCCCCACGGCGATGCCCCTGCGGCGCATCTCGGCGACCCGGGCGGGACCCGACGACAGCTTCATGTTCGAGCAGGGGCAGTGCGCGACGCTCGTCCCGGTGTCGGCGAGCAGCTGGATCTCGTGGTCGTCGAGCCAGACGCAGTGGGCGATCACGCTGCGCGGGCCCAGGACGCCGCGGTGGTGGAACTCCTCGATCGGGCGCCGCCCGAACCGCCGGACGGACTCCTCGACCTCCCACGTCGTCTCCGACGAGTGGGTGTGCAGACCCGTGTCGAACTCGTCGGCGAGGGCCGCGGCCGCCTTGAACGCCTCCTCGCTGCAGTAGAAGAGGTGCTCGAGGCCGACCCACGAACGGACCCGGCCCTGTGCGTACGTGCGGTACTCGGCCAGCAGCCGGCGGTTGCTGTCGAGCGTCTCGAAGTAGTCGTAGCCGGGCAGGTCCGCGACGTACGGGACGAGCGTCGCACGGATGCCGACGCGCTCGGCCGCGTGCGCCGAGCCCTCCATGTGACGCCACATGTCCATCACGGACGTGGTGCCCGCGCGCAGCGACTCCGTGTAGCACAGCAGCGAGGCCGCCTCGGCGATCTCGGGAGTGAGCGCCTTGTGGGCCGGATCGACGTAGTCGCGCAGCCAGTCCCACAGGGACTTGGACTCGGCGGTGCCGCGCAGCAGACCGGAGTGGAGGTGGGTGTTGTGCAGTCCCGGCAGGACGGCGTGTCCGGTCGCGTCGACGATCTCGGCGTCGACCCCGGCGAAGGCCTCGGGGCGGTCGACGGCGACGATGCGGTCGTCCTCGACGAGGACACTGCCCGGGTCGAGGACGGTGCGGCTGCCGTCGCAGGGGATGACGATGCCGCCCTGGACGAGGGTGCGGGTGCGGGGCATGAACGTGCGGCTCCTTCAAGGGGGTTGGGCGCAGGGGCTACGAGTGGGGTGCGCGTCAGGTCCAGAAGTCCGCGTGCACCGCCTCCGCCTCCGCGCGCAGGCACGGGCCCACGACGTCCACCGGGCGCTGGCCCCGGGCCAGGACCTCGCGGCAGGGCAGCGCCATCGTCGGGTTCTCGGGGTTCGCGCCGGTCAGCGCGAGGAGCTCGTCCTCGCCCAGCGCGTAGACGACGCGGCCGATGCCGCTCCAGTACACGGCACCGGTGCACATCGCACAGGGCTCCGTCGACGTGTACAGGGTGGCGCGGGCCAACTCCTCACGGGCGTAGGAGCGGGAGGCGAGGCGCACCAGGTTCGTCTCCGCGTGGCCGGTCGCGTCGCGCTCGGTGACGACGGTGTTGCCGGCCTCGAGGACCGCCTTGCCGTCGAGGACGAGCAGCGCGCCGAAGGGATGGTTGCCGCCCGCGCGGGCGGCCGAGGCCAGCGCGATGGCCGTACGCAGGAACCTCGCGTCGTCGGCGGTGGGTGCCGCCGATGGGGTGCGGGTCATGAGTCACTCCTCAACTGGTCGGAAACAAAGGGATGTCGGACGGGCTCGGTCCGGGCGCTCAGTGCCGCGTACGCGAGACCGGCCACGGCGAAGCCGACGAACAGGCCGAACGGGCCGAGGGCCGGATGCGCCGCCGCGAGCGGGCCCGTGTACAACGACTGGTTCATGAAGGGGACTTCGGCGGCCAGCGCCACCAGCACGCACGGCAGGCCCCGGCCGAAGCGGTGCCCGGGATCGTACGGATCCCGGACACCGTGCCGGCCCGGGCCCCAGTACGCGGCGATCACCACCGCGCCGAACGGCGCGAGCCAGTACCCCGTCATCAGCAGGAAGTCGTTCAGCTGCGCCGCGAAGTCGCCGTGCCCCGCGTACCAGGAGAGCGCCGTGCCGAGCGTGCCCACGACGAGCACCGACACCCAGCGCGGGACGGTGAACCCGGCGACGAGCGCCGCCATCGCGCCCGAGTACAGGTCGATGACCGTCGAGGCGAGTGTGGACAGCAGCAGCGCCACCAGGACCACCGTGCCGAGCGCGTCCGGGAGCAGCCCGCTCACCATGCGGCTCGGGTCGTCGAGCGTGCCCGCCGTGCCGAGGGCCGCGCCCAGCGCACCGATCCACACCCCGGCCACCGCGGTGCCGCCGCCCGCGGCGAGGAACACCCGCCGCGGCCCGCTCGTCGCGGGCAGATAGCGGCTGTAGTCCGAGGCGTACGCGGACCAGCCGAGGACACGGGCCGCGCTCACGGCGACGACCAGCAGGAAGGCGGCGGTCGAGCCGTTCGCCGGGGCGCCGGGGGAGCGGACCGTCACCTCCGCGAACCCGTACACCGACATCACCGCGAACACGGCCACCAGGACGGCGGCGAGGACCCGTTCCACCGCATGGATCAGATGGTGTCCGACGACCGCTACGGACACCTGGGCGAGGGCCATCACCGCGAGCGCCGGAGCGAACCCGATGCCGGTCAGGTCCCGCAGGACGAAGATGCCGAGCAGCGAGTCGACGACGCACCAGCCGACGCCGTTGACGACGGTGAACGCGGCCGACGGCAGCGTCCCCAGACGCCCGAACGGGCCGCGCGCCTGGATCAGCTGCGGCACACCCGTCAGCGGGCCCCGCGTGGAGAACAGCCCGACGAGCGCCGAGCTGAGCAGCGTACCGACGGCGACGGCGAGGACGGCGGGCACGAAGTCCAGGCCGAACACGGACGTCGAAAGGGCGCCCACGCTGAGCGTGGCGAACTGCACGTTCGCCCCGAACCACAGCGTGAACAGCGAGCGCGGGCGACCGTGCCGACGGTCGAGAGGCACCGGTTCGGTGCCCAACTGTTCGATGCGGAGCGGTCGTTCGGGCGGTGACGACGGGTCGGCGCGCATGATGGGACTCCTCACGGAGACAGGCGGGGACGAGCGGGAGGGCGGGGGCGGGGCATGCGGCTCGGAGCGCGGCCCCCGGTGCGGACGGTCGCCGGGGGCGGCGCGTGGCCATCAGTGAACCCCCGGCGCGGCCCCGCGGGACCTGCACGCTTCTCCAGACAGCGGCCCGATGTCGGCGGCGCGGCCCGTACTATTCTCCAAACCCCGTGCACACCGGCGTGCATGCCTGTAACACGCGCCGCCCGTCCGCACGTCGGGCACCCGGCGCACAGAGGAGAGCGACCGGTGGAGCTGACCCAGCTGCTCGCGATGGACCGGCTCGGCCTGACGCCCCTCGTCGGCCCCGCCCCCGACAGCCCGGCCGTACGCGGCGTGTACACCACCGACCTGCCCGACCCCGGGCGCTATCTCGACGGCGGCGAACTCGTCCTGACCAGCACCACCTGGTACCGGGAGCCGCGCGACGCCGATGTGTTCGTGGCCGCCCTGTCGGGCGCGGGGGTCGCCGCGCTCGTCGCCGGTACCGCCGGGCTCGGCGTGCTGCCCGACGCGCTTGCCGAGGCGTGTGCGCGGCACGGCCTCACCCTGCTCACCGTCGGCGACGACATCTCGTTCGCCGCGCTGACCGAGACCGTCCTCGCGGCGCTCGGCGGCGGACAGCACCGCGCGCCCTCGGCCGGGCTGCACCGCGGACTCGTCACCAGCATGGCTTCCGGCGCCGGCGCCGAAGGACTCGTCGACGTGTTCGCGCGGGCCACCGGCGTGTGGTGCGCCGTCCTGTCGGCGACCGGGCGGCCGCGCGCGGGCAGCGTCCCCGAGGTGACCGGACACCAACTGGCACGGGCCCACCGGGACGCACTCGCCGCGGGCGGCTTCCCCGCCGTACGGACCCTGCCGGGCGGTGGCGAGCTCACCCTCTTCCCCGTCCAGTCCCCCGTCGCGCACCGCCCGCCCGCCGGCTACCTCGCCGCGTCCGGCGACCACCGCGCCTGGGCGCCCGGCGTCGCCGACGCCGCGTGGGAGGTGTGCGCCCTGCTCGCCCTCGACAAGGCCGCCGCCCAGGAGCGCCGCCGCATCGAGGCCCGCTTCCTGCGCGAGGCCGTCGACCTGCTCCGCGCCGGGCAGGAGGAACCCGCCGAGGCCAGGCTGCGCGGGCTCGGCCTCGACCCGGGTGCGCCGCTGAGCGCCCTGTACCTGAGCACCACCGGCGGCCCGTACGGACCCGAACTCGCCGCCACCGTCCTCGAGGACGTCGCCGACCTCGTCCCCGGCTGCTCGGTGCCGATCCCCCTGTCCGACGGGGCCGACGGGGCGTACCTCATGCTCGTACCGGACCGTGGCGACGACTCCGGGGCCGCCGAAGCCGCCGAACGTCTCGCGCCGCTCCTCGGCGACGGGCGGGCCGCCCTCGGCACGGGCAGCCCGGGCGTCGGCGCGGCCGGACTGCGCCGCTCCCTGGAAGAGGCCCGCGGCGCCCACCGCGTCGCCGCCCTCGGCACCGGCACCGTCCGCACCGCGGGCGCCGGCGCGCTCTCCTCACACCTGCTGCTGATCGCCGCCGTGCCCGACGACGTGCGCCGCCTCTACCGCGACCGGCTGATCGGCGTGGTCGAGCGGTACGACGCCGAGCACGGCAGCGAGCTGGTCGCCACCCTCACCGCGTTCCTCGACGCGTCCGGCTCCTGGCAGCGCTGCGCCGAACAGCTCCACGTCCACGTCAACACCCTGCGCTACCGCCTCCAGCGCGTGGAGCAGCTCACCGGCCACAGCCTGGCCACCCTGCGCGACCGCGTCGACTTCTGTCTCGCGCTCAGCATCGACGCGGCCGGGCGCGCTCACGCGTCCAGGGTGACGTCCGAGAGCGGCACCGCCTGACAGGTCAGTGCGGCGTCCTCCGGCAGGTCCTCGTCCGGCGCGACGAGATGGGCGACCCGCCCCTCCCGCACGGTGCACGCGCAGCTTTCGCACTGGCCGACACGGCAGCCGCTCGGCAGCGCGAGACCGGCCCGCTCGGCCAGGTCGAGGAGCGTGCCGTCGGATCGGGACCAGGTCAACTCCCGCCCGGAGCGGGCGAATCGGACGGTGCGCGGGGTGTCGTCCGGCACGTCGACGGTGCGCGCCGCGGCCCGGAACCGCTCGCTGAAGATCTCGAACGACGGTACGCCGCGTGAGCGGAGCCCTTCGGTGAGGGCGGACAGCATCGCCTCGGGGCCGCACAGGTAGAAGCGGGCCCGGGCGGCGACGAGCCGCTCGTCCACGTCGGCCGCCGTGATCAGACCCTGCCGGTCGTGGTCCCGGCTGACGCGGTCCTCGGGGCGCGGCGTCGCGTAGTGCGTGATGACGGTCAACTCGTCGATCTGGTCCTGCAGTTGACGCAGCCGGTCGCGGAAGGGGTGGTCGGTGCCGTCGGCCGTGCCGTAGTGCAGGACGACTTCGGGCACGCTGCCGCCGTCGGCCGCGAGGGTCTCGAGGTGGCCGAGGAACGGCGTGATGCCGATGCCTCCGGCGATCAGTACCACGGGCCGGTCGGTGTCGACCGGGATGCGGAACGAGCCGCCGGGCGCCGTCAGTTCGAGCCGGTCGCCCACGGCCAGGGCCTCGTGCACGTGCCCCGACAGGGCGCCCCCCGGCACGTGGCGCACGGCCAGGGTGTAGCCGTCGCCGGCCGGCCCGGTGAGCGAATAGGCGCGGGCGACCCCCGGCCCCGCGGCGCGCACCGTGACGTGCTGGCCCGGGGCGTGCCAGGGCAGCGGTCCGCCATCGGCGGGTACCACGCGCAGCGTGCGCACGCCGCGTCCCTCGGTGCCCAGCTCCGCGACGGTGAAGGTGCGGGTGCCGTGCCAGACGTGGTCAGGCCGGGTCGGCCGGACCTGGCAGGTGAGGGCGCGCAGCGGTGCCGAGCCGCTGAGCGGGTCGGTGCGGGAGTGGCCGACGAGCAGGTTGTAGTTGCTGCCCGCCGACGAGAGGGGATCGGTGCCCGGCAGCGCCAGGTCCGGCGCGCCCTGCCACCAGCCGTACTCGCCGACCACCACACCGGGATGCAGCGACTCGTCGAAGCGCGCCCGCAGCCTGATGGCGCCACGCCGGGTCGCCAGCTCGACCCACTGCCCCTGCGTGATGCCACGGGCGGCGGCGGTGTCCGGGTGCACGTCCAGGTGCGGGTCCGGCGCCCGGCGGCGCAGCGAGGCGATCGAGCGGTGCTGCGAGTGCACGAAACGGCTGTGCTTGGCGCACGTCAGGACCAGCGGGAAGGCGTCGTCGGGCGCCTCGGGTTCGTGATGCTCGGGCACGGGCGGACAGCCCTGGTCGAGCAGCCGCTCCGCGTACAACTCCACGCGCCGGGTGGGGGTGTTGAACCCGCTCACGCGCCCGGTGTCGTCGACGTCCGCGTAGCGGCGCTCGCCCTCGGGCCGCGGCACCCGGACCCCGCCCGGCGCCCCGCGCAGCCGCTCCACGGTCAGGCCCAGCGGCTCCAACTGCCAGTTCCAGGCGGCCTCCACGTCCCCGTCGAAGAACTCCCCGCCCATGCCGAGCCGTTCGGCCAGCGCGAACACGACCTCCGTGTCGGAGCGCGTCCCGGCCGGCGGTGCCACGATCCGCGGCCGCAACTGCACCTGCTCCTGCGCCCGGTGCCCGATCTCGAAGCCGAACCGCAGCGCCTCGTGCTCGTACGCGCTGTTCACCGGCAGCACGAAGTCCGCGCTCTCGCTCGTGGGGGAGGGGAACAGGTCGAGGTGCACCTGGAAGTCCAGCGCCCGCAGTGCCCGCGCCGTGCGGTCCGAACCGGGCTGCGCCACCACGAGATTGGCCCCGAACCCGATCAACGCCCGTACGGGATAGGGCTGTTGCTCCTCGATGGCCCGGCACAGGTCGCCCGCGTTGACGTATCCGGAGGCGGGCGGCCCCAGCGGGTGCTTGTCCAGACCGAGCGCCTTGGCGCGCTGCTCGGGGGCGAAGTCCGAGACGGCCGAGGCGGGGCGGTACGGCGGCGGCGGCGCGATCCGGTTGCCGCCGGGCCGGTCGAAGGACCCGGTGAGCGCGTACAGCGTGGCAAGGGCGCGCTCGGTCTGCGAGGCGTTCGTGCTCTGCCCGACGCCGGTCCAGCCGTAGTACGTCACACGGTCGGCGGCCGCGATCTCCCGGGCGAGCGCCAGGATGTCCGCCTCCGGGATCCAGGTGGCGGCGGCGACCCGGCCGACCGGCCACCGCGCGCACGCGTCGGCGTACCGCTCGAAGGCGGGCACGCACTCCACGACCTCGCCCGTACGCAGCCGGACGCGCCGTGCGCCGCGCAGGGCGAACCGCTGCGGAGCCACGGCGGCCCGCGTGGTGTCGTACGGCTCGGGCGCGTTCGCCCGCTCGTCCCAGACGACGAAGCCCGCGGCGCCCTCGGCCAGCTCCTCGGCGCGCAGGAACCGGCCGTCGTCACCGCGCACCAGCAGCGGGCCGTTGGTCCAGGAGCGCACGAACTCGTCGTCGTACGCGCCCTGTTGGATCAGCAGATGGGCAAGGCCGAGGGCGAGCGCGGCGTCACTGCCGGGGCGCACCCGCAGCCAGTGGTCGGCGCGCAGCGCACTGGTGGAGCGCCGCGGATCGACGACGGCCAGGCGCATGCCGCCCGCCTGCGCCGCCGACAGGGCGGCCGACTGGGCGAGCCAGGTCTTGGCCGGGTCGAAGCCCCACAGCAGCGCGAGGTCAGCGTGCGCGTAGTCCGGCGGCGGCAGCGCGCAGCCGAACGTGAAGGCGTGCGCGACGTCCTTGTGCCAGTTGCAGATCTCCGCGCTGTACACGGTGTTGGGGCTGCCGAAGCGGCGCACGAACCGCTCGATCCACTCGGTCGCGTCGGAGATCATCGTGCCGCTCGGCGTGGCCACGGCGAACGCGACCGACTCCGGGCCGCTCTCGGCGGCGATCTCCCGCATCCGGCGCGCGATCTCGTCGAGCGCCACGTCCCAGGAGACCGGCTCCCAGCCGGGGTCGGGGTCGCCCTTGGGCCGGGTGCGGCGCAGCGGGGTGGTGAGCCGCCCGCCGCTGTGCGCGATCTCGGCCGCGGCCCGCCCCTTGGGGCACATGGCGGCGCCGGTCGGATGCTCCGGATCCGGGCGGACCCCGGTGATCCGGCCGTCCTCCACGGTGAACACGGCCCCGCAGCGCGACTTGCAGAGCGTGCAGAACCCTCGCTTCTCCTCGATCACCGGATGCCTCCGCAGCAACGGCCGACGAACCACTGTCGTCTTCCATTGCACGCCCGCCGCACCGGCCGCGGCCGCGCCGAAGGTCCCGAGGGTCGCGCCGTTCGCCCCGAGACCGGGGTGCGCCCGAGACCGGGCGGCCGGGTCAGGGCCGCAGGGCCAGCCCCCTGCTCGCGAGCTCCGCCACGAGAACGCGCACCGCCTTGGGGCCCACCCCGTGCAGCGCGAGAAGCTCCGCCTGCGTGTGGCCCGCGACCCGGTCGAGCGTGTCGAGGCCCGCCGCGAGCAGCGCCCGGGTCGCGGGCCTGCCGATCCCGGCGGGCAGGCCGTGGGCCGTGTCCGCCGGGGCGATCGACGCGGCGAGCCGCTTCGGGGCCCGGCAGGTCCACGCCGCGCGCACCAGGGCGTTCAGGTCCTTGCCGCCGACGGCGGCGAGCGGGACCCGGAAGCCGATCGGCCTGCCCGCCCTGACCACCGGTTCCCCGGCCGGGTGCGCGGCCACGGCGGCGTCGATCTCCGCAGGCGGCAGGTTCAGCTGAACCGCCCCGTCCTTGGTGACGGACGCGAACCCCTTGCCTCGTACGGAGAAGGCGACCATGCCGAAGTGTTCGCCCTCCTCCACCTCGGGCAGGGCGAGGGCGGTCTTGCGCAGCTGGACGAGACTCGTCATACGGCCACTGTGGCACGGGCGGCAACCGGTCGCTCTCGACTTCGTGACCTCCCCTCAGTACCCTCGCCGGGCTCGTGGGCAAGACGCCTGAGGTCAGAGGGAATGGAGACCGGGAATGCGCTTCATCTTCCAGTACCCGGAACCGAGCGGCCCCGACGGCGACATGCTCGCCGCGGGCCCGCTCCACCAGGTGGCCGCCGCCGCCGAACGGGCCGGGTTCGACGGGTTCTCCCTGTCCGAACACCCGGCGCCGGGCGCGCGCTGGCTGGGCTCGGGCGGGCATCAGACGCTCGACCCGTTCGTCGCGCTCGGCCATGTCGCCGCCGCGACCCAACGGCTGCGCCTGCTCACGTACTTGGCGGTCGCCCCGTACCGCAATCCGTTCCTGCTGGCCAAGTCGGCCGCCACCCTCGACCTGCTCTCGGGCGGCCGGCTCACGCTCGGGCTCGGCACCGGATACCTGAAGGGCGAGTTCCACGCCCTGGGCGTCGACTTCGACGAGCGCAACGCCCTGTTCGACGAGGCGCTCGACGTGCTGCCCGGGTACTTGAGCGGCGAACCGTTCAGTTACCAGGGCCGTCACTTCAGCGCCCGCGACGTCGTCTGCCGCCCCCGGCCCGTCCAGTCGCCGCTGCCCATCTGGGTGGGCGGCAACGCGCGGCTGACCCGGCGCCGGGTGGCCGAGCGGGCGCACGGCTGGATGCCGCTGTCCGGTGGCGCGGACCTGGCGACGACCGCACGCACCCCAGGACTCGGCGGACTGCCGGAACTGGCGGGCCGCATAGCCGAGGTCACCGACATGGCGGCGGCCGCGGGCCGCACGGATCCCCTCGACGTCCTCTACCTGTACCAGGACGCCGGAATCGGCAGCCCGGCCGTCGACCCCGACCGTCACCGGGAGGCGTTCGCCGACCTGGCCAAGGCCGGCGTGACGTGGGTCGCCGTCTCCAGCGGTACGGACTCGCTCGCGGCCACCGAGGACTTCCTCGGCGCGTTCGGATCCACGTACCTGACGGCGTGAGCCCGGCCGCGGCCGTGCCCCGAACAGCCGCATAAAAAGGACACGGCGCGTCACGGTCAGTTCACTGAACGCAACGACCGAGGGGGGTGAACCTCTGGGAGTCCCCCATGCGCTGCACCAAGACGTCCGTGAGCCTGGCCGCGGCGGCGGCCCTGCTGGCCGTGACCGCCCCGTCCTCCGCGGCGGACGACGGCCCGCACTACCCGAAGGGCAACCCTCCGGCCACCACGTGCCTGGACTCGTTCTACAACCCGCCCACCGGACAGACGCACAAACCGGCGGGCCACTACTACGACGACGCCCCCGACAAGGGGACGGCCTTCTGGTTCTTCGCGCAGTCCGGGACGGGCACGCTCCCGCTCGGCCCCGAGATCGCGGCCGAGTTCAAGCGCGTCGGCGTCAAGGCCGAGGCCATCTGCCCGGTCGGTCTCCTCAAGGACGGCAAGGGCTACTGGACCCCGGTGGGCGCGGACGGCTACAGCAACATCAACGTCCTCAACGGGCGGATCTGGTACCCGGGCGGCTGGAAGTTCACCAACACCAGGACCGGCCGCTCGCACCGGATCGACGGGTTCTGGCTGCACGACTTCCCGTTCATCACCAAGGCCAGCGGCAACGCCTACATCGACGACAAGCGCGTCCCGCACGAGGTCGAGATGTCGACGTTCGACACCGTCAACTTCTACACCGACCTGATCAACCCGCGGATCAACCAGGGCAAGGTCTCGATCGGCCCCAAGAACTGGCAGTTCCCCCTCACCGAGGCGTATGCCAAGGAGGTCAACGACACCCTCGGCACCCACCTCAAGCCGGGCGTCCTGGGTCTGACGCTGACCATCAACGCCTCCCTCCTCCCCGGCCAGAACATGCCGCTGAAGCCCGGCTACGCGCAGGACGAACCGGCCACGCGCCACTGACGACCGGCGCGCCGGCCGGTTGGTGCCGGCCGGCCCGTCGGCGCCGGGCGTCTCGCGCTCGTCCTGCGTGTGGATTGAGGACTTCGCCCCGACGCGAGCGCGGTACGGCCGAAGACTGCTGAGGCGGATGTGGCTTGCAGGGCGGTTCCCGACCTCCGTGTCGAGCCCTAGACTGCGACGGCTCCGACAGGTGGGGATCTTCGGGAGGGCGTGCAGGATGAACCGAGCAGTCGTGACGGTAGTGGCAGCAGTGGCACTGGTTGCGTCCGGAGGCGGCGCCGCCGTCGCATCCGACGCCCCACCACGAACCACGCACGGCCCCTGCGGGTACACCGAGACCCCGGACGACCCGGCGGCGCGGCCGGTTCCCCTCCCGCGCGATCCGCGGCACACCCCCGCTCACGGCACCGTCGACGTGGCCGTCCCGACCAGCCAGGGACCGCTCCCGCTGCGCCTCGACCGGGCGGAGGCGCCGTGCACGGTCCAGAGCTTCCTGCACCTGGCGCAGCACCGGTTCTACGACCGTACGGTGTGCCATCGGCTGACGGCGTATCCGACCCTGAAGGTCCTGCAGTGCGGTGACCCGACCGGCACGGGCGAGGGCGGTCCGGGGTACAAGTACAAGGACGAGCTGCCGGTGGACCTGCCGCCGGCGCCGAGCGACCCCACCGGCGTGCGCCGCCTCTACGGGCGCGGCCTGCTGGCGATGGCCAACGCCGGGCCGAACACGAACGGTTCGCAGTTCTTCGTCGTCTACGGCGACTCCGCGCTGCGCCCGAACTACACCGTGTTCGGCACGGTCGGCGCCGCTGGTCTGAAGACGCTCGACAAGATCGCCGCCGGCGGTATCGAGCCCACCGCCGACGACCCGGCGCCCGTCGACGGCACGCCCGTGCTGCGCACGGAGCTGCGCAGCGTCCGGCCGACGTGCCGACCCTGACGAACAGGGGACTGCGAGCGTCTCAGACGGACCGGTGGTACTGGTCCGGCACGTGCACGTCGCCGCCCAGTTCACGCGCCGCGTGCCGTGCGAAGGACGGGTCGCGCAGCAGCTCGCGGCCGAGCAGCACCGCGTCCGCCTCGCCGTCCGCGACGATCTTCTCGGCCTGCTGCGGCTCGGTGATCAGGCCGACCGCGGCGACCGGGACCCCGGCCTCGGCGCGGATGCGGGCGGCGAAGGGCACCTGGTAGCCGGGGCCGACGGGGATGCGGACGCCGGAGGCGTTGCCGCCGGTCGAGACGTCGATCAGGTCGACGCCGTGGGCCTGGAGTTCGGTGGCGAAGCGGACGGTGTCGTCGGCGCTCCAGCCCTCGCCGTCCTCGAGCCAGTCGGTGGCGGAGATGCGGAAGAACAGGGGGAGTTCGTCGGGCCACACGGCGCGGACGGCGTCGGTGACCTCGAGGGCGAAGCGAGTGCGGTTCTCGTAGGAGCCGCCGTACGCGTCGGTGCGCTTGTTGGAGTGCGGGGAGAGGAACTGGCCGACGAGGTAGCCGTGGGCGCCGTGGATCTCGGCGACCTGGAACCCGGCGTCGAGCGCCCGCCGCGCCGCGTCCGCGAACTGCTGGACGATCTCCTTGATGCCGTCGACGGTCAGCTCGGTCGGCACCGGGTGCTTCTCGTCGAAGGGGACCGGGCTCGGTGCGACGGCCTGCCAGCCGTGGGCCTCGGGCCCGACCGGGGCGCCGCCCTTCCACGGGCGGTCGGTCGAGGCCTTGCGGCCCGCGTGCCCGAGCTGGATCCCGGCCACCGTGCCCTGCGTCCTCAGGAACGCCGTGATGCGCCGGAACGCCTCGACCTGCGTGTCGTTCCAGATGCCCAGGTCGTACGGCGAGATCCGGCCCTCGGGGCTGATGCCCGTCGCCTCGACGATGATCAGGCCCGTGCCGCCGGCCGCGCGGGCGCCGTAGTGCTGGAAGTGCCAGTCCGTGGGCACACCGGTGAGCGGGCCCTCGGGTGCCGCGCTGTACTGGCACATCGGCGGCATCCAGACCCGGTTCGGGAGGGTCAGCGACCGCAGGGTGTAGGGCTCGAACAGCGCGCTCACGGCGGACTCCATTCGTACGGGCTCGGACCTGTCCCTCGTACGATAGGCATCGTAGTACGGCAACTGTCAAACTACGAGAAGTCTCGTACAATGGGCGCGGGACCGGCCGGCCGCCCGCCGGTCGCACGCAGATGGGGAGCCGCCATGACGACCGCAGCAGCGCAGACCGCCGGCAGTCGGGCGCTCGCGCACCCCGACCGCGCGGAGATCCGCCTCGAAGCAGTGCTGCACGCGCTCTCCGACCCCATGCGGCTCGCCGTCGTGCGGGAGATGGCCGTGTCGAAGGAGGCGGGCCTGTCCTGTTCGCACTTCGACCTGCCCGTCACCAAGTCCACGTCCACGCACCACTTCCGGGTGCTGCGCGAGAGCGGGGTGATCGAGCAGGTCTACCGTGGGACGGCGAAGCTGAACGGGCTGCGCAGGGACGATCTAGACGCCCTGTTTCCCGGGCTCCTCGACAGCGTCCTCGACGCGGCTGCCCGGCAGAGCGACCGGCTCGGCGACCGGGTCGACGGCTGAACTCCCCTTCTGGGGCAGGTGGTTGAAGAGCAGGTTCAGCGCGATCGCGGTGAGGCAGCCCGCGCTGATCCCGCTGTCCATGATCGTCTGGAACCAGTCGGGGAACTGCGCGTACACGTCCGGCACGCCCACCGGCAGCACCCCGATCGCGACCGACACGGCCACCACCGTCAGGTTGTGATTGCCCGCGAAGTCCACCTTGGCCAGGGTCCTCAGGCCGCTCGCCGCGACCGTCCCGAACATCACGAGGCCCGCACCGCCGAGCACCGGCGCCGGGATCGAGGCGACCACCGCGCCCAACTTCGGCAGCAGGCCGAGGAGTACGAGGATGCCGCCCGCCGTGGCGACCACCCAGCGGCTGCGCACGCGCGTCATTCCGACCAGGCCCACGTTCTGCGCGAACGCCGTGTACGGGAAGGTGTTGAAGACGCCGCCGAGCAGCGTCGAGAAGCCGTCGGCGCGCAGGCCGTCGCCGAGTGCGCGCGGCGTCACCGGGCGCTCGGTGATCTCGCCGACCGCGATGAAGTCACCGGTCGTCTCGGTCATCGACACCAGCGCCACGACCAGCATCGACACGATCGCCGCCCCGTGGAACTCGGGCGCCCCGAAGTGGAACGGCGTGCTGATGCCCACCCAGTCCGCGTCGCCGACCCCGCCGAAGTCCGTGAACCCGGTGGGGATCGCCACCGCCATGCCCACGACGATGCCGACGAGCACCGCGATCCGGCTCAGGAACGCGGGCGCGAACCGCTGCACGCCGAGCACGACGAGGAGGACGAAGGCCGCGAGCCCGATGTTCTTCGGCTCGCCGAAGTCCTTCGAACCGGCGCCGCCGGCCACCCAGTTGCCTGCGACCGGCAGCAGCGAGACCCCGATGATCAGGATCACCGTGCCCGTCACCAGCGGCGGGAAGAAGCGCAGCAGGCGTCCGAAGACCGGCGCGAGGAGCATCATCGCGAGCCCGGCGACGATCACCGCCCCGTAGATCGCGGGCAGTCCGCCGCCCGTCGTGCCGATGAGCACCATGGGGGAGACGGCCGCGAACGTGCAGCCCTGCACAATCGGCAGCCGGATGCCGAACCGCCACACCCCCACGCACTGGATGAGCGTCGCTATCCCGCACACCAGGAGGTCGGCGGTGATCAGATACGCGAGATCGGCGGGCGACAGCTTCATCGCCCCGCCCACGATCAACGGCACGGCGACCGCACCGGCGTACATCGCGAGAACGTGCTGCAGTCCGAAGGCCGCCAACTGGCGTGCGGGCGGGACCTGATCGACGGGATGAGTCATGCGTGCTCCAAGACCGGGGACGTAGCGGGGAGGCGGCAGCACGAGACCGTATGCGGCTTAAACGGTTTGTTGATTTCGCGGTTGTTGCCGGGATGTGTCGGCCCCCGCGGCTCCCCGGAGCGGGGAGTCAGGCCCCGGATGCGCCCCGCGCCGCGTCCAACAGCCCCGCCCAGTCGGGGATCTTGACCGACCCGCGCCCCAAGGTGAGCCCGAGCGCCGTCTCGGCCCGCTCGATCGCCCGCCATCCGTCCCACTCCACGGGCCGCACCCCGGCGGCGAGCAGCCCGGTCAGGGGATCCTGCGCGAGCTCTTTGCGTACGACGGCGGGCGCGTCCTCGATCAGGGACGCCACGGTCTCCTTGGCGCAGGGCCGGTTCGTGCCGATCACGCCGGTCGGTCCGCGCTTGATCCACCCCGCGACGTACTCGCCCGGCGAGACGACACCGCCGCGCAGCACCCGCCCGGCCAGGTGCGGCACGGTCCCGCTCCCGGGGTCGAACGGCAGCCCCTCCAGCGGCACTCCGCGATATCCGACCGACCGCAGCACCAGCTGCGCGCCGATCTCCTCGTGACGGCCCGTCCCCGTCACGCCGCCGAGCCCGTCCGGCGCGGTCCGCTCGAACCGCACCCCCGCCACGCGCCCGCCGCCCTCGACGATCTCGACGGGCCGCAGGAAGAACCGCAGATGGATCCGGCGGGCCGCGTCCCGGCGCGGGCGGGCCGCCCAGCTCCGCAGCACCTCGACGTTGCGCCGGACGGCGGCGGGCAGCGCCACCGGATCGCGGTAGCCGGGGTCGAGCGTCAACTCGCCTTCCTCCACGACGACTTCGGTGTCCGGCAACGTGGCGAGCTCGCGCAGCTCCTTGGTGGTGAACCGGGCCTGCGAAGGGCCGCGCCGCCCCACCATGTACACGTCCCGCACCTCACTCGCGGCCAGCACGTCGAGCGCGGCCTGCGGCATGTCGGTGGGCAGCAGCTCGGCGGCGCCGCGGGCCAGCATGCGCGTCACGTCGACCGCGACGTTGCCGACGCCGATCGCGACGGCCGTGCGCACCCCGCGGACGAAACCGTCGTCGCGGGCGTCCGGATGCGCGCTGTACCAGGCCACGAAGTCGGTCGCCGACCAGCTCCCGGGCAGCTCCTCGCCCGGCACCCCGAGTCGCCGGTCGGCCGCGGCCCCCACGCAGTAGACGACCGCGTGATAGAGCTCGAGCAGCTTGGCCGGCGGCAGCGCGGGGCCGACCTCGACGCCGCCGAGGAAGCGGACGCGGTCCTCGTGGAGCACCGTACGCAGGTTGTTCTGCAGCGACTTGATCTTCTCGTGGTCGGGTGCGACGCCGTAGCGGACCAGGCCGTACGGGCACGGCAGCCGGTCGAGGACATCGACGCGGACGTCCGGGACGCTGCCCTGCTGGACGAGGCTCTGGGCGGTGTAGACCCCGCTCGGCCCCGATCCGACGACGGCGATGTGCGGCACGGGCGGCTCCTTCCGCGGTGCGCTGATGCTCTTCAGCATGGCACCGCGCGCCGTCACCGGGGAGAGGCTGTCGGCGTGCCGTGAACTGACCATTCGTGATCACGGGGCTACCGTGCGCATGTGCTGGAGAGTTCATTTCTAGACGTTTCAGATCAATACCGACCGAACAGTTCCGTCTCGGTGTGGCCACAGTGGGAGATCCAGGGACACGGCACCGCCGCGGACGGCGTGTGGGACGACGTGCCGCGCCGGGACCTCCTGCCACCGTGGTTCCATGTCCGGCTCACGTTCGGCGACGGCACGAACGTCGACGTGCTCGCCGTCGTCACGGACGGCCGCATCGCCATCGAGGACGTACGCTCCCAGCCGCCCCTGTCCCTCGACGACCTGGCCTCGCTCGCCGACTGGATCGAGGGCCCGCTCGAGGACGCCTGCCGGGTCGTCGCCGAGCGCGACGTCAGGGCGGGCCGTGCGGTGGAGGCCGCGGACTCCGCGAGCCGCCGCGCCCGCCCGTCCTGGCCGCGCGGCACGGAGGGGCGCCGGGTCGTCGCCGAGGCCTATGTCGCGGCGCAGCGCGAGGGGCGCGATCCCGTGCTCGCGGTCATGTGCGCGACGGGCCGCAGCCGCCGCAAGTCGCTCCGCATGATCGCCGCGGCCCGTGACGCGGGCTTCCTGACGCCCCGCCACAACCGGCGCTGACGGGGCGCGCGGGCCCGCCGGTTCGACGAGGACGTGCTCAGGACATGTCCCGCATCCGGCCGATCTCCGCGGTCTGCTGGGCGATCACGTCGTCGGCCATCTCCTCGACCAGCACGTCGTTCCCCTCGCTCTTCACCTCGGTGGCCATGGTCACGGCCCCCTGGTGATGCGTGATCATCAGCTTCAGGAACAGATCGTCAAATGCCGTGCCCCGCGCGGCCCGTAGGCTCTCGAGCTGGGCCGCGCTCGCCATTCCCGGCATGGCCCCGTGCGCCGCGTGGCCCGCGGGCGACTCGCTGCGGCCGTTCCGGGTGAGCCAGGCGCGCATCGACTCGATCTCGGGCCCCTGCGCCGCGGAGATCCGCTCGGCGAGCCGCTTCACCTGCGTCGACCGGGCCTGCTTCGGGGCGAGTTCGGTCATCCGCAGGGCCTGCTCGTGGTGCAGGATCATCAGCTGCGCGTACCGTACGTCCGCCGAGTTGGGCCCCTCGTCCGGCCGGCGCTCGTCCGCGTCCTTCGCCGAGAGCGTCTCCGCCGCCTCCCCGGGCCTGCCCGGCGCGATCACCGAAGGGCCGCCGGACGCGGGGGAGTTGGCCCGGTCCGCACCCGTCGAGCCCCCCGAGTCGCACGCGGTCAACACCAGCGCGAGTGCCGCCATCAGCGCGGGCGCAGCAACTTTCATTACGAGTACGTTGCCATCTGTTGATCTGTGCATGATGAAGACGATACTCGGGGGATCCGTGAACCGTTCACGTATCCACGACGTCGTCGTCAATCAGGGAGACAACAGTGACCCTGTTGCACAACTCCACCCGAACACGCCGCAGACGCCTGGCAGTCGGCACCGCCGCCGCCGGACTCCTCGCGGCCCTGCTCACCGCGGGACCGGTGTCGGCCACCCCCGACCCCGGAGACAGCGCCGCCACGTCCAAGAGCGTCTCGCGCGGCGCCGCGGCCGAGGCGAAGGCGGCCATCGCCGCCGGGGAGATACCCGGCCAGGACGAGATCGTCCACTCCGACAACATCGAACACCTCACCAACATCCCCAAGGACGCGCTGCCCGGCACCAATTCGGACCTCGCGTTCCAGGGCACGTACGCCTTCGCGGGCAACTACGACGGCTTCCGCATCTTCGACATCAGCAACCCGAAGGCACCGAAGACCGTCGCCCAGGTCCTGTGTCCCGGGTCCCAGAACGACGTCTCGGTCTCCGGGAACCTGCTGTTCCTGTCCACGGACAGCTCCCGCAGCGACAACTCCTGCGCCTCCACCACCCAGCCCGCGACCGAGAAGTCGTCCTGGGAGGGCATGAAGGTCTTCGACATCAGCGACAAGCGGAACCCGAAGTACGTCGCCGCCGTCGAGACCGCGTGCGGCTCGCACACGCACACGCTGGTGCCGGAGAAGAAGAACGTCTACATCTACGTCTCCTCGTACTCGCCCAGCGCCACGTTCCCCGACTGCCAGCCGCCGCACGACGGCATCTCCGTCATCAAGGTGCCGCGCAAGGCCCCGCAGCAGGCGGCCGTCGTGAACTTCCCCGTCCTGTTCCCCGGTGAGGGCCCGGACGGCGGCGGCAACCCGGGCGGACCCACCAACCCCGGCGTCTCCAAGACCACCGGCTGCCACGACATCACGGTCCTGCCCTCCAAGGACCTGGCGGCGGGCGCCTGCATGGGCGACGGCATCCTGTTCTCCATCAAGGACCCCGAGCGCCCGAAGGTCATCGACCGGGTCCAGGACAACGTGAACTTCGCGTTCTGGCACTCGGCGACCTTCAACCAGAAGGCGAACAAGGTCGTCTTCACCGACGAGCTCGGCGGCGGCGGCGCGGCCACCTGCAACGCCACGGTCGGCCCGAACCGCGGCGCCGACGGCATCTACGACGTCGTCGGCAAGGGCGACCGGCGCAAGCTCGTCTTCAAGAGCTACTTCAAGATCCCGCGCCACCAGGCCGACACCGAGAACTGCGTCGCGCACAACGGTTCGCTGATCCCGGTCAAGGGCAAGGACCTCATGGTCCAGGCCTGGTACCAGGGCGGCGTCTCCGTGTGGGACTTCACCGACTCCGCGAAGCCCAAGGAGATCGGCTACTTCGAGCGCGGCCCGCTGACCACCGACACCCTCCAGGTCGGCGGCTCGTGGTCGGCGTACTACTACAACGGCTACATCTACTCCAACGACATCGCCAAGGGCTTCGACGTCCTGAAGATCAACGACCGGCGTACGGATCCGGCCAAGTGGGTCCGCCTGGGCGAGCTCAACACCCAGACGCAGCCGGACTACTTCGACTGACCGTCCTGGGCCGGCGGCCTCAGCGGCTCGAAGTAGCGTGAGAAATCGGCCACTCGGCCGTGTGCGGAGCTCTCGCCGGACGGCGGCGCGTCAGCGTCGTCCGGCGGGAAGCCCCGCTCCCACTCCAGGCCGTAGCGCTCGAACAGCTCGGCGCGCATCACGGCCATCGGCATCGGCGCACCCGGCACCAGGATCGCGAACACGGCGCCCATCAGGACGGCGCGCAGCACCGGGTAGTCGCGGTCGACGTCGAGCGTCCCGTGGCGCACGACCGTGTCGCGCAGCAGCAGGGCGAGCCGCTGCTGCTCGGGGCACTGCACGAAGCCCTCGGCGTGCAGGATGCCCGCCATGTGCGTCCGCATGAGGACGGGCTGGTCCCTGGCGAGGCGGAGGATCGCGTCGATGGCGCGGGCGAGGCGCTCGTCGCCGTCGTCGGTCCTCGGCTCGCGCTCCAGTCCCTCCTCGAGCGTCCGGTTCATCAGGCGGTGCACCGCCGACTGCAGCAGCTGCCGCTTGCCCGGGAAGTAGTACGAGACCAGACCGCGCGCCGAACCGGCGCGGTCGGCGATGTCGCCGAGGGTCGTCGCGTCGTATCCGCGCTCCCCGACGAGCTCCAGCGTCGCCTGCAGGAGTCGTTCGCGGGAACGTCGGCGCAACTCCTCATTGACCGATGCGCTGCGGGGGGACATTCTTGACTCCTGCGTTGACTGGCTCTCAGCCAACTATACTCAGCGCGTCCCGGCCGCCGGACCCTTGGGTGTGGTGTGCGCGGGTGGGCCGGCCGTATCGGGCGACGCGGGGGATCGTCCGATACGGCCGCGCCGCTTTCGGGCCGGTCTCCGGACGGTGTCGGCGCCGCCCGGGGGCCGGCTCGTGCGTGCTCCGCCGAGCGGGCGGGCGCGGGACTTCCTAGAGTGGCGTGAGGGGCCGTGTCGGCCGAGTGCCCGGGAGGCGTACGCCATGGACGAGGGCAAGGACGGGACACCGGGCACGACCCGCAAGTCCTACCGCGGGAACGTGATCACCGTGAGCTTCGACGCCCGGCGCTGTCTGCACGCGGCGGAGTGCGTACGCGGGCTGCCCCAGGTCTTCGACACCGGGCGCCGCCCCTGGATCGAGCCGGACGCCGCCCCGGGCGACGAGGTCGCGGCCGTCGTGCGCCGCTGCCCGTCGGGCGCGCTGCGCTACGAACTCGTCGACGGCACGGTCGAGTTGCCCCCGATGGCCACGACCGTGGAGCGCACGCCGGACGGCCGCCTGGTGATGCGCGGCGACCTGCGGATCCGCACGGCGGACGGCGAGGAGGCCGTCGAGACGCGGGCCACGCTGTGCGGCTGCGGGGCCGGCGGGAACCAGCCGTACTGCGACCACGCGGGCGACTGCGGCAAGGCCGGGGGCCAGGGCGACAACAGGCACTAGGGCGTGTCTTCAAACTCCCTCCCCCAGCTAACGCTGGGAGGTGCCCCCAGCCTCACGACGCCTGGCACGCACTCTCGCCGCACCGGGCGCAGACCCAAGTACATCCAGTACGAGGGTCGGCACCCGGCACTCCCCCAGCCTTCGGCCGGGGGGACCCCCAGAGCACGCACCAGACGCCGCAAGGCCGCCCTCCGGGCGTGGGGGTCCCCCCGGCCGAAGGCTGGGGGAGGGAGTTTGAAGACACGCCCTAGAGCAGGCCGAGCACCGGACGCAGACCGTCGGGGCGTTCGTGCACCGGCAGGTGGTCCACGAAGTGCAGCGTGCAGCCGAGCGCCGCCGCACCGCCGTCCGCCCGCCGGTCGTCGCCGACCATCAGGGTGTCGCCGGGGGCCGCGCCGAGGGCCTCGCACGCGGCCGCGAACAGACGCGGGTCCGGCTTCGTGACCCCGTGCCGGTAGGACAGGACGTACGCGTCGACGTACGGGTCGAGCCCGTGCTCCACGAAGACGGGGCGCGGGTCCCAGCCGATGTTGCTGACGACGGCCACCGGGACGCCGCGCTCGCGCAGCGCGGACAGGACGTCGGGCGCGTCCGGGTACGGGTGCCAGGCGACGGGCCGCATGTGCCGGTCGTACAGGGCGTCGTAGAGCCGCTCGTCGGGCAGCGGGACCTCGCGGGCCAGGCCCGTGTACGCGGCCCGGTGCCGGGCGGCGTCCACGTCGCGCACGGCGATCGGCCCGGCGAGGTGGTCCGGGACGTCGACGTGGTGCGTCACCCCTCCGGGCAGGGCCCCGACCTCCTCAAGGCCGTGCGCCGCGCGCGTGAACTCCTCGTCGGACAGGGCCAGTTGCGTCTCGTCGAGCGCCCCGCGCAGCCAGGACGCGGTGGACTCGATGCGAAACAGCGTCCCGGAGAAGTCGAAGAGCACGGCTTTGATCGTCATGTGCCCGATCCTGCGCGGTGGCGAACGAGCCGGTCAAGGGCGGCCGTCGAGCCCCTGACGCGGGGCGCACCACTTCTCGTACGCCGAGGTGGACAGCGCCACCGTGAGCGCCCCGAGGAGCCAGCCGCCGAGCACGTCGGACGGCCAGTGCACGCCGAGCCAGAGCCGGGTCAGGCCCACGCCGAGCACCGAGACCGCGCCGACGGCCAGGGCCGTGCGCCACAGGGCGGGCCCGGCCCCGCAGCGCCGCAGCAGCCACAGCGCGAGCCCGCACACGACGGTCGCCGTCATCGCGTGGCCCGAGGGGAACGCCGCGTAGTGCGCCGAGTCCACCGGGACGCGCCACACCGGCCGGGGCCGGTTGACGGCCGTCTTGAGGCCCTGCTGCACGAGGGCGCCGAGCAGGCACGTCACCAGCAGCCAGGCGCCCAGCACCCGGTCCCGAAGCCGCCACACCACGCCCGCGGCGAGCAGGGCGCACAGGGCGCGCATCGTCCAGGGGTCCCACACCCAGTCGGACAGGACCCGGTTGGCGCGGGTGAGGCCGGGCTCGGCGAGGGCCGCGCGGTGCAGGGCCTCGGCGAGGTCGGCGTCGAGCTCCATCAGCGGTTCCCAGCGGGCCGCCACGAGGGCCAGGAGCAGGACCGAGGAGAGGGCGAGCGCCGCCGTCAGCGGGGTGCGCGGGCGGGTGGGGGAGTCGAGGTGCGCCGCAGTCATGGGGAAGATCCTCGCCCATCGCGGGGCGGAGCCACTATCCCAACGCACGCAATCCGGGCACGAACGTCAGCAGGAGCGGGGCCAGCGGGATCAGCGCGGCCGCCGCGGTGAGCCGCAGCCGGTGTGCCGGGCTCAGCCGCGTCGGCGGGGTGAGCAGTCGGTGCACCCGCTGCGGGACGTGCGCCTGCGGGGTGGGGCAGGGGCCGAACACCCCGCGGTCCTCGTTGAGTTCGACCAGGGCGAGCGCGATGGTGAGTCGGCCGAACCGGCGCGAGGCCACGTCGTCGGCGGCGAGTTCGACCAGGCGGTGCATCTCGTCACGGAACGCGGCGAACACCGGAACCTGCGGGAACCCTGCGGCCAGCGCGCCCGACGAGTGCAGCAGCCAGTCGTGCCGCCACTGCGCGTGGCCCATCTCGTGCGCGAGCACCGCATCGAGCTGACGCCCCTTCAGGCGGCGCAACGCGGCGGTGGTGATGACGAGTTGGGGCGTCGGACCCGGCAGCCACCACGCGTCGGGCCGCTCGGCCTCGAGGACCACGAGCCGGTCGGAGGAGGGCTCCTCGCCGGGCAACAGCGGTGCGCGGTCCTGGAGTTCGGCCCGCCGCCGCTCGCGCCGGGTCCGGGCCCTGCGCACCTCGCGCACCAGCATCGCGGCGGTCCACACACCGCCGAGCGCGAGCGCCACGGCGACGGTCGCCGCCCACGGTCCCGCGCCGCGCAGCGCGTACGCGTCCACGACCGCGTGCGGGGCGGGCGCGAACAGATGGCCGCGCACGGCCTGCCACGCGGCGGCCGCACTCAGCGTCATCGACAGCGCGCAGCACAACAGCACCCCGGCCACCACGCACTGCCACGCCCACAGCGCGACGATCGGCTCCCGCTCACGCCAGTCGGCGCGCGCGAGCAGGCGCGGGCCGAGAACTGCGAGAAGGGTGCCGAGCAGCAACAGCGCTACGGGGACCGTCATGGTCGTCACCCTATGAGCCGGGTGCGACCGGGGGTATGGCCCGGAGCGCCAAGTGACGCACACCACGGTTCCGGTCTACATCGTGAGCAGCATCGCGACCATGCCGATCCCCATCGCCAGGCGGCAGGCCCGCGCCAGTTCCGGACGGTCGCCCCACCCCGCCGGCGCGGGACCGGCCGTCGCGGGGACCAGGCGTGACCCCGTCCACAGGACGTAGGCCGCGAAGTAGACGAGCAGCAGGCCGGTCAGTGCGGGGGCGCCGGAACCGCCGTGGTGTGCGTGCGCCGCGGGGCGCGCCGCCATCGCCACCGCCATGTACGCCATCGCGAACGAGCCCACGAGATGGTGCAGGTGGTGTGCCCCGCGCCGCGCCTGCCACAGCGCCCGCAGCGCGGCGGCCCCGAACACGACGGCGTACACCAGCCAGGCCCAGCGCGGTGGCGCGAGCACGGCGGCGGGCACCGCCATCAGCGCCATCCCGAACCCCATGAGGGCCTCGCCGCCCGCCGTGCGGCGCTGCTCCTCGATTCCGCTGCGCAGACGCAGCAGGCAGTACGCGCCGGTCGCCGCGCACAGTGCGACGAGCAGCCAGGCGGCCGACATCGGTCCGTGCACCCCGGGTCCCCCTCTTCCATCGGCTCCCATCGAGATGCCCGGGCACGCGGGAGCGTATGGCGGCGCAGGGGAGCACTGGGGTCCGGGGTCGCGCGCTCCCGATGTCTCGGCCGGTGCCCTCCCGATATCTTTCACGGGTAAAACACCTGCTAAGGTTTTGATATGAGCAGCAGTGCACCTCCGTCCCCTCCCGCCACTCCCGCCTCTCCCGCCCCGCGCGCCGTCACCGTCCGCCGCCTCCCGCTCGCCGGGGTGCTGCGGGCGAACAAGCCGTCGGACATCTGGTTCAAACCGGCGACGAGCGTGGTCGTCTCCGCCGCGATACCGAACGTGGCGCTGCTCGTCCTCGGCCGGCTCGACCTCGTGATGTACACGATGGCCGGCAGCTTCTGCGCCCTGTACGGGCACAACCTCCCCTACGCCGCCCGCGCCCGGGCCCTGGCGGGCGTGGTGCTCGGCATGCTCGCCGGCGTCGCCGTCGCCCTCGTCGCCGCCTCGCTCACCTCGTCCGCGGTGATCCTCGTGACCGTGGGCGCGCTGCTCGCGGCCGTGCAGAAGACGCTGTGCGACGCGACGAGGATCGGTCCTCCCGGGCACCTCATCTTCACGTTCATCAGCTCCGCCTCGCTGTTCGCGCCGCAGACGACGGGGCAGGTGCCGGGGCATCTGGCGCTCACCCTCGGTGCGGGGGCCGTTGCCTGGCTCGTGGGCATGGCACCCGTGCTCGTACGCCCGCACGGGCCCGAGCGGCGGGCCACCGCCCGCGCCCTGAACGCGGCAGCCGCGTACGCCGAGCGGCCCGGGCACGCGCCCGCCCGGGGCGCCGCCGCCGCTGCCGTGCACGCCGCCTGGCAGTCGCTGCTCGCCACCGGCGCGCGGACCGAGGCGCGGCGTGCCCTGGAGCGGCTCGTCGTGCGCGCCGAGGTCGCCCTCTGCGCGCCCGGCGACGCGAACGCGGCCCAGCTGCGCGCCTGGGCCGCCGGACTGCGCGGCGCCTCGGCCGTCCCGCGGCCCGACCGGATCGCCGGGATCGACGACGAACTGCTCGGCGTCGAGGCCGAACTCGCCGTCGGACAGCCGTCGTTGTGGCGGCGCATCGGACCCGGATCACCGCTCCTGCCGATCGCCCTGCGCACCTTCATCGGGTGCGGCCTCGCCGGATACGCCTCCCTCGCGCTCGGCATCGGACGGCCCTACTGGGCCCTGGTCACCGCGGCCTCGCTCTACCAGGCCAATGTCACCCTGACCTGGAACCGGGGCGTGCAGCGCGTCGTCGGCAACCTCGCCGGGGTCCTCGTCTTCGCCGCCGTCGTGCCGTTCGCCCACCTCGGGCCGGCCGCGCTCGTGCTGTGCTGCCTCGTCTTCAGCTTCGGCGCCGAGGCGCTCATCACCCGCAACTACTGGCTGGGCAGCCTGTGCGTCACGCCGATGGCACTGCTCGTCACGGAGTTCGCCCGGTTCCAGGCGCCCGGCGAGCTGATCACGGACCGCATCGTGGACACCCTGGTCGGCGCGCTGCTCGGGGTCGTCGCCGCCGTCGCCGTCACCAACCGGCGGGCCGGCGACCACATCGAGCGCGGCCTGGCCCGGGTCGACGCCGCCCGCGCCGCCGCCGACCGCACGCTCGCCGAGGACGCGCCCGGGCCCGCCGCCCTGGAGACGGCCCGCCGCTCGCTCGCCGCGGCCCTGGTCGAACTGCGGGCCGCAGCCGACACAGCGGCCGGCGAATGGTGGCAGCGCGCCCTGCCCGAGGAGCGGGTGGTCACCGCCGAACAGGCAGGACACCGTACGCTCGCCGCGACGGTCCGACGACAACAGGCCCCAGGACCGGTCGCCGCCCGCGGGTAGCGGCAGCATCGAGGAAGGTTCGGTCGGTCAGGCATGAGCACGCAGCAAGACACGGTGTCCTCGGTCGTACGGCAGTGGCAGGCCGTGCGCCCGGACATCGACACCGCCCCGATGGAGATCATCGGTCGGATCAACCGGTGTGCCGCGCTCCTGCAGCAGGCGGAGGACGCGCCCCTGCGGCACGCCGGGCTGACCAGGGCCGAGTTCGACCTGCTCGGCACCCTGCGCCGCACGGGACGGGAACTGACCCCCGGCGATCTCGCGCGCGAGACGTTCTCGTCCGGCGCCGCGGTGACCAAGCGCCTGAAGCAGCTGCAGGAGCGCGGCCTCGTCGCGCGGCGCGGTGACACCCGGGACCGCCGGGTGTCACACCTGAGCCTCACCGACGAGGGCCGCACCCTCGTCGACGAGATCCTGCCGCGCCAGCTCGCGTACGAGTCGACGGTCCTCGCGGGCCTCGACGGCGGCAAGGGCGATGAACTCGGCCTGCTCCTGGGCGAGTTGCTGTCCCAGCTGGAGGGGCGACTCGGCGGGTCCCGGGTGGTCTGAGGTGCGTGGACGCCGGGGGCCCGCCGCCCACGCACCGCGTTCTAGGTGATCGGCAGGTTCGGCTTCTGCGGTGTCATCGCCGTCCCCGCGACGTGCGCCGTCACCGCCGCGTGGACCTCCTCCGGCGACAGATACGCGTCCGTCATCTCGAAGTCCTTCAGCGTCGCCGGGCGGTTGCGCTGGAAGCCGGTGCGGACGAAGTCGTCGCCCGCGACCGCGTTCAGCCCCCAGTTCGCCACCGTGCGGAAGCGCGCCGTCAGCGTCCGCAGCGCCCCCAAGTGATAGCCGCGCGCCACGACTTGGGCCGGGAGCCCGGTCAGCTGCACACCCAGCGGCTTCGACACCGCCTGGATGCCGCCGAGGTCGACGACGAGCCCGAGGTCCTTGTGCGCGTACGGCTTCAGCGGCGTCCCGCGGACCGCCGCCAGCACATTGCGGGCCGCCGCCCAGCCCTGCCGCATCGCGTGCTGCGCCGTCGGCGGGCAGATCGCGTCGCCGCCCTTGACGACGTCCGGCACCGCCGCCGCGTCGCCGAGGGCGAAGACCCCGTCGAGACCGGGCACGGTCAGCTCCGGGGTGACCACCAGCCGGCCGCGGTTCGTCTCCGCGTTCAAGGTCGCCACCAGCGGGCTCGGTGCGACGCCCGCCGTCCAGATCAGGGTGTGGCAGGGCAGTTCGCGGCCGTCGGTCAGCGTGACCGTGTCCTCGGTGACCTTGGCGACGGACACCCCGAGCGAGACGTGCAGCCCGCGCCGCTCCAGGATCGCCATCGCCTTGTCGCCGAGCCGGTCGCCCAGCTCCGGCATCAACTTCGGTGCCACATCGACCAGATGCCACTTGATGTCGCGCGGGTCGAGCCCCGGGTACCGCTTCACCGCCGAGGTCGTCAGGCGCTGCAGGTACGCCGCCGTCTCGGTGCCCGCGTAGCCGCCGCCCACGACCACGAACTGCAGCCGCGCCTCCCGCTCGGCCGGGTCGGAACTCGCCGCCGCGAGGTCCAGCTGCGAGATGACGTGGTCCCGGATCCAGGCGGCCTCGGCGAGCGTCTTCACCCCGACGGCGTGCTCGTCGACGCCCGGGATGTCGAACTGCCGCGTCACGCTGCCCGGCGTCAGCACGAGGTGGTCGTAGCGCTCGACGACGGTCTCGCCGTTGATCTTCCGCACGACGACGGCCTTGGCCTTCGGGTCCACGCCGACCGCGCCGCCCGGGACGATCGAGGTGCGCCGCAGCATCCGGCGCAGCGGCACCGCGACCGACTGCGGGGTGAGCACGCCGGACGCCACGTGCGGCAGCAGCGGCAGGTACAGCTGGTGGTCCATCGGGCTGATGAGCTTGAGCACCGCCTCGCCGGGCTTGAGCTCCTTCTCCAGCTTGTGGGCGCATTCCATCCCGGCGAATCCGCCGCCGACGATCAGGATCCGGGGCACGGTCGAGGTACGGGGAGCGTTCGCGTTCCGGGGAGCGGTCATCTCGGATCTCTCCTGGGCTGGTCTGGGTGCGGACAGGCGATGCGAGCGTTGCCGGTGCATGTTTCCTGATCGGCGCGGCCCAATCCCCGACTCAGCGACATCCTGCGACGGGCAGCGCGTCGGCGCACGTCAGAGCCCGGGACGCACACGCATCGGATGGTCCTCGGGCACCTCGACGACACAGATCCGCGTGCCGTCCGGATCCGCGATCCACATCTCCACGAGCCCCCACCGCTCGCGCACCGGCTCCCGCAGCACCGGCACGCCCCGGGCCGTGAGCTCCTCGTGCGCCGCCCGCACGTCCGCCACCTGCAGCCACAGCCGCACCCCCGGCGCGACCGGCGGCTCGGCCCGCCCGGAGAGCTCCAGGAAACCGCCGCCGAGGAAGTACACCGTGCCCCGCTCGGGCCCGGTCCCGAACTCGCGGTACACGGCGAGGCCCAGCGCCTCGCCGTAGAACGCCCGCGACCGCTCAGGATCGCCGGGCCGGATGAGAACCCTGCTGCTCAGTACGTGAACCATGCCGACGCAGCGTAGTGCGACCGGGTTAACCTCGACGGCGCGACCGGGCCCAGGACCGGCCCCCGCCCGTACGAGATCGGAGACCCGATGACCGCCTCCCTCACCTTCCGCGACGCCGAGCCCGACGACGCCGACACGCTCGTCGCGCTCATCGAGTCGGCCTATCGCGGGGACGACAGCCGGGCGGGCTGGACCACGGAGGCGGACCTCCTCGAGGGGCAGCGCACCGATCCGCAGGGCGTCCTCGACGTGATCAAGGACCCCGACAGCCGGCTGCTGACCGTCGAGCGCGACGGCGCGGTCGTCGCCTGCTGCCAGCTGGAGCACCGCGGCGACCACGCCTACTTCGGCATGTTCGCCGTCAGCCCCGCCCTGCAGGGCGGGGGTCTCGGCAAGGTGATCATCGCGGAGGCGGAGCGCCGCGCCCAGGAGGTCTGGGGGGTGCGCGAGATGCACATGACCGTGATCTCCGTACGCGACGAGCTCATCGCCTGGTACGAGCGCCGCGGCTACCGCCGTACGGGAAGGATGAGCCCCTTCCCGTACGGCGACGAGCGCTTCGGCATTCCGCAGCGCGCCGACCTGCAGTTCGAGCTGCTGGTCAAGCCGCTGGGGTGAGCGCTACGCGGTGAAGCGGCCGGTCCGTTTGATCTCCGGGTAGTCGGTGGTCGCCCCGTCCAGGCCGAGCGCCCGCACGAGCCGCAGATCGTCCTGGGTGTTCACGACCCAGCCGATGATCCGCAGGTCGGCCTTGCGGGCGTGCTCCACGATCTCCTGCGTGAGGCGGCGGATGTTGAGGACGAGGGTCGTGGCGCCGACGGCCGTGGCCCGCTCGACGACGTCCGTGCCGTAACGGCTGGCGACGAGCGCGGTGCGCACCCCCGGCACCAGGCGCGCGATCTCGGCGACGGCCTCGTCGTGGAACGAGATCACCTCGACCCGGTGCACCAGATCGCGGCGCAGCATCACCTCGGCGAGCGCCCTGGCCGCGGCCGTGTCCTTGATCTCCGCCTGCAGCGGTGCGCTCACCGCGTCGAGGACCTCCTCGAAGACCGGCACCCGCTCACCCCGCCCGGCGTCCAGGGTGCGCAGCTCGGCGAGGGTCTGCTCCGCGATGGGGCCCGTGCCGTCCGTCGTGCGGTCCACGTCGGCGTCGTGCATGACGACGAGCGCGCCGTCCTTGCTCAGGTGCAGATCGAGTTCGATGAGGTCGAGTCCCGCTCGCTGCGCGGCGACGAAGGAACGGAGGGTGTTCTCGGGTTCGACACCCGCGACTCCGCGATGCCCGATGGTGAGGAAGTTCAAGGTGGTCTCGCTTCCGTCGACGGCGGCTCTACTGGTTCTCGAGCCTAACGGCCCGCCTCCGCCGCGGAGCCGGGTCGGTGAGGGTGACCGGAGTTGTTCGCTCTGGCGCCGACGACCCCGAGGATGAGGCCGGTGATGACGGCGGCGACGAGGACGGCGCGGGTGCTCACGGCTGGTGCCTCCCAGGCTGCGGCGCGGGACGGGGACCCGACCCGTCCTACCGCTGTGCGCCGGGGGCGGGGCGCCATGTCACTCGTCGGTGGGCGCGTCCCGCCGGGAGGGTTGACCGGGCGGGGGCGGCAGCGCGTCGAGATCCGTCAACATGCCCCGCGTCAGCTCGACTTCGGCCAGCAGACGGCGCTCGCTCCAGCGCAGGGCGATCTGCGGATGGGCCCAGGCGTCGACCCCGTCGGCCCGCGCCAGAGCGTCCCGCACCTCCTTCAACTCGCCCTCGGTGCGCGCCAGATGCTCCTCGACGAGGGTCCGCAGCCGCTCGGGCGCGGCGAGGTGCCCGAGCCACACCCGCAGCACCACCGGGTGCTTGAGCGACACGGCGTCCGCGTCCTGCCCGGCCGCCCACGCCCCGAGCGCGGCCCGCCCCGCCTCCGTGATGGCGTACGTCCGCTTCGCCCGCGGCTCCTCGGGCCCGGAGCCGCGCGATGTGACGTACCCGAGTCGCTCCAGGCGGCGCAGTTCCGCGTAGATCTGACTGATGGCAGGAGCCCCGTAGAAGAAGCGGAGCGAGGCGTCGGCCCACTTCTTCAGGTCGTACCCGGTCCGCTCGCCGGGGAAGGACAGCAGTCCGAGCACGGCCCAGGCCGTCGGCGGCAGCGGTGTGGTCGACATGCGTCCGCATTGAAGTGAGCGGCGGGCGCGGGCGCAAGACCCGCGCGGCGGCTACGGGGTCCTGCGCCGCAACTGCGCCGCCAGGTGGTGCTGCAACGGCTGCCCCACCGCGGCGAGTTGATGCGCGAAGGCCAGGCTGTCGGCGTCGACGAGCGTGTACCGGCGGTGCGTCGCCTCGACCTTCTTCGCCGTCGGGGTGAGCGCGACGCCGTCGGTGGCGAGGTCGACCGTGCCGTCGGCGGCCTGTCCGACCAGGATCTCGGCGATGCCGGTCGGCTGGGTGACCAGCGCCTCCACGCGGCCGCCCGGCTGCAGCCGCCACCAGCCGCTCTCCCGCGCCGCGGGACGCAGCGGCGCGTCGTCGGGGCCGAGCAGCCAGGCCCGTGCCTCGTACCGCAGGAACGGGCGCCCGTCGTGGCTGAAGGTGACCTCCTGCGCGTACCTGAACTCCCCGTCGATCGTGGGGTATTCACCGCTGCCGCGCCCGTGCCAGGTGCCGAGCAGGCCGAGCACGGGCGCCAGCTGCTCGTGCGGCGCGGGTGCCCCCTGCGGGCGGTCGCTGTCGGAGTACGGGTAGGGCGGTGCGGGGTCGAACACGGTGTGACTCCTGGCGTAGGGGTGGGGGCGGAACCGGCGGTATCGCCGGTGCTGCCGGTACCGGGGGAGCTCAGCCTACGGCGGCCCGCTCCCTCTCCTCTCCGCGACGGCGGGTGTGCGGGATGCCCTTTCCGTCGCGCGCAGCCCTTCCCATCTCTGACGGTTCGTCATATAGCTATTAGTCATATGGAGGCGCGTCGCCCCAACCACCAGGAGGCACAGTGAAGTTCTCCGTGATCTTCGAGGCCCAGCTGGCCGACCCCACCGTCGAGCGCGAGCACCAGCTCTTCCACGACTGCGTCGAACAGGCCGTCCTCGCCGAGGAGATGGGCTTCGACCGGATCTGGGCCGTCGAGCACCACTCCCTCAAGTGGTACGCGCACATGTCCGCGCCCGAGATCTTCCTCACCTGGGTCGCGGCCCGCACCTCCCGCATCCGCATCGGACACGGCGTCGTCTGCATGCCGTTCCGGTTCAACCACCCGGTCCGTGTCGCCGAACGGGCCGCCACGCTCGACCTGTTGTCCGGCGGCCGGGTCGACCTCGGCGCGGGGCGCGGCGGCACGGTGCAGGAGACGTCCCTGTGCGGCGTCGACCGGGACCGCACGACGCAGGAGGTCGAGGAGGCCCTGCGCATCATCGGCAAGGCCTGGGAGAAGGACGAGCTGGAGCACCACGGCCCGCTCCTCGACATCGACCCGCACCCGATCCTGCCCCGGCCCGTGCAGAACCCGCACCCGCCGCTCTTCCTCGCGTGCAGCCGTACGGAGACCTTGACGCAGGCCGCCGAACTCGGCGTCGGCGCCCTGGTGATGGGCTTCGCGGGCCCCGAGTCGATCGCGCGGATGCGGACCGCGTACGACGCGGCGGTCGCCGCCCGCACCCCCGAGCGCCTCGTCTCGTCGGTGATCAACGACCACTTCTCGGTGCTGTGCCCCACGATCGTCCTGGACGACCGCGACGAGGCCCGCCGGATCGGCATCCGCGGGCAGCGCTTCTTCGCGCAGTCCATCGGGCACTGGTACGGCGGTGCGGGCATCCCCGACGAGGCGGTCGTCGACGGCGCGGACGAGGCCGCCGAGATGGACCGCGCCGCGGAACAGGTCGTGGCCCGGCTGCACGAACAGCGGATCCCGGTACGCCCCACGGCCACCGCCACCTTCAACGCCGACCACGCGTACGGCACCGCCGCCGACGCCATCGCCCACGTCGAGCGCCTCCGCGACGCGGGCGCCGACGAGATCATGTGCCTCGTCCAGATGGGCACGGTGCCGCAAGAGGCGTGCCTGGAGACTTTGCGGCAGTGGGGCGAGACAGTGATTCCGCACTTCAAGGGAGGGGAGCAGGGCTGACTCCGGGCGAGTCGACCCGTTCCGCGCGCCGCACCCGCACCCGCACCCGCACCCGCACCTTCGCCTTCGCACCTCACCGACCCGGAGGTCCCCATGCCCGTGTCCGACCGACTCGCCCCCGAAGCCCGCCCCCTCGTCGACGCCATGGCCGCGGTCTTCCCCGACCTCGGCGGCGCCGTCACCGATGCCGCCGAGGCCCGGCGGATCCTCGCGGCCGCGCCCGCCGTGCCGTTCCCGGCGCCCGTCGTCGGGGCCGTGGAGGACCGGGAGATACCGGGGCCGCCCGGGGCGCCGTCCCTTCCCGTACGGATCTATCTGCCGGAACCGGAGCCCGGGGGTGCCGAGACGGCGCGGCCCGTCGTCGTGTTCTTCCACGGCGGCGGCTGGGCCATCTGCGATCTCGACAGCCATGACTCCACCGCGCGCGGGCTGTGCCGCGACGCGCGGGCCGTCGTGGTGTCCGTCGACTACCGGCTCGCTCCCGAGGCCCCGTTCCCGGCCGCCGTCGAGGACGCGTACGCCGCGGTGTGCTGGGTGGCCGGCCACGCGGCCGAACTCGGCGCGGACGCGGGCGCGTTGACGGTCGCGGGGGACAGCGCCGGCGGGAACCTCGCCGCCGTGGTCGCGCACATCGCCCGGGACGAGGGCGGTCCCCGCATCGCCCGTCAGGTCCTCGTCTATCCCGCCACCGACGCCCGCCAGAAGGCCGGTTCGTTCGCGGAGAACGCCGACGGGTACTTCCTCACCGCCGCGCACTGCGCCTGGTTCCTGGACCAGTACCTCGGCCCGGACGGCGACGCCGCGCACCCGCGCGTCTCACCGCTCCTCGCCGAGGACCTGGGCGGACTTCCGCCCGCGCACGTCGTCACGGCGGGCTGCGACCCCCTGTGCGACGAGGGGCGGGCGTACGCCAAGGCCCTGCGCGACGCCGGGACCGATGTCACCGAGAGCCACTTTCCGGGAATGTTCCACGGCTTCTTCGGCTTCCCCGAGCTGCTCGACGACGCCCGCCGGGCCCGCGCCGCGGTAGCAGAGGGCATCGTTTCCACTGGACTGGACAGGAAAAACTTCGGTGACACCGGGGGTCGCGCAGGATAATTTCCCGAGGCTCCCCTTGTCGTGGAGAACCTCGCATGCATACGGTGTCCTTACGCGAGGTTCTCCCGTGGAGGATGGGTCATGACGGAAATTCTTGTGCAGGCGGGCATGGAGGGAATCGTTCCTCCGGCTCCGGTGGGTGGCGACAGGGTGGTGGAGCACCCGGCGTGGCCTGTGCTCAAGGACGCCGTGGAGGAGATCAGGACCTGGCAGGACAAGGACGGGTCCATCGACTTCGGCGCCGAGGGCGCCCCCGCGCGCGCCACGGTCGACCTGGCCCTGGACCGGGTCACGTCGGCCGTCGAGCAGCTCGCCCCGCTGCTGCCGCACGACGCCGCGTACCACGAGGCTCTGACCGGCGACCTGCGCCGCTGGGCCGACAGCGGCTTCGGGGTCCCCGACTTCCTGGACTCGTTGCTCGCCTTCCAGCCCGCGGCCCAGCGCCGCGACGGGCTCCAGCACCTGGTGCTCTTCCCGATGTACACGCAGAACGGGAACCCGGACCGCAACCTCGAGGCCGTCGTGCTGCGCATGGTCTGGCCCGAGTGGCTGGCCGAGCTCGAGGCCACGCGCTACGACAACCCCCTCTTCTGCGGCATCACCTTCGAGGACTTCACCTCGGGCTACGACACGAACTCGGCGGTGCTCTTCCCCGAGACGATCGCCGTGCGCGAGGCCCCCGAGCGCTTCTCCTGGGGCGGCATCTTCTGCGACCGCGAGGCGGCCCGCTTCCGCCGCGTCACCGAGGCCGCCGTCGACATCCTCGGGGTCGAACTGCCCGCGGACATCGCGGAGATGGTCGGCGACCAGGAGCGCTGCCAGCAGGCGTTCGTGCTGTGGGACATGGTCCACGACCGCACCCACAGCCACGGCGACCTGCCCTTCGACCCGTTCATGATCAAGCAGCGCCAGCCGTTCTGGATGTACGGACTCGAAGAGCTGCGCTGCGACCTCACCGCCTTCAAGGAGGCCGTGAAGCTGGAGGCCGACGGCGTCACGCAGGGCCGCGACGTCCAGTACGCGGTCCTGTTCGACCGGATGTTCCGCTTCCCGGTCACCGGTGAGCGGGTCCGCAACTACGACGGTCTCGGCGGCCAGCTCCTCTTCGCGTACCTGCACAAGCACGACGTCGTCCGCTGGACGGACAACAAGCTGCACATCGACTGGCAGCGCGCCCCCGAGGTGACGAACCAGCTGTGCGCCGAGATCGAGACGCTGTACCGCGACGGCATCGACCGGCCGAAGCTGGTCCACTGGTTCGCCGCGTACGACCTGGTCTCGACCTATCTCGCGCCGCACCCGGGCTCGCGCTGGGCCAAGGGTCCCGACGCCCTCGACACCTCGCTGCCGCCGCGCAAGCTCGTGGACGAGGTGCTTCCGGACGAGTTTCCGCTGAGCATGTTCTATGAGGCGCTTTCCAAGAAGCTGAAGAACGTGATCGCCTCCACCAAGGGGATCACCGCGGAGCGCGCTGAGCGGGTGGCCGCGTGAGCGACCCGGTACAGGAGGCGACTGCCATGTCCGACACCGACGTCACCAAGGACGCCCTCGACGGTGCCGTGATCGCGGTCGCGGGGGCCGCGGGGCCCGCGGGACGCGCCACTTTGAAGCGGCTCGCGGAGGCCGGCGCCACCGTCGTCGGCGCCGACGCGGACGCGGCACGGCTGGCCGAGGCGGTCGACGAGGCCCGCTACGCGCACGGCGGCGCCACCGTCATCGGCGACACCGTCGACCTCCTCGACCTGCAGGCCACCCGCGACTGGGCGGCCCGCGTCGAGAAGGACTTCGGCCGGATCGACGGCATGGTCCACCTCGTCGGCGGCTGGCGCGGCAGCGCGAGCTTCGCCGAGACCGACCTCGCCGACTGGGAGCTGCTCGAAAAGCTCCTGATCCGCACGGTGCAGCACACCTCCCTCGCCTTCCAGGAGGGCCTGTCCCGCTCGGACCGCGGCCGCTACCTGCTGATCAGCGCCGCCGGCGCCAGCAGGCCGACCGCGGGCAACGCCGCGTACGCCGCCTCGAAGGCCGCGGCCGAGGCGTGGACGCTCGCGCTCGGCGACGCCTTCCGCAAGGCCGGGGGCGAGGCGGGCCCGCAGCAGGCGGCTGCGATCCTGGTGGTGAAGGCGCTGGTGCACGACGCGATGCGCGCGGAGCGCCCCAACGCGAAGTTCGCGGGCTTCACCGACGTCAAGGAGCTGGCCGAGGCCATCGCCGGCGTCTGGAGCCGGCCCGCCGCCGAAGTGAACGGGACCCGCCTGTGGCTGACAGAGTAGACAGCGAAGCCGTGAATCCTCCGAAGACCGACGCCCGCAGGCACCACGACCCCACGGTCAGGGGCTTCGCCAGCGACAACTACGCGGGTGCCCACCCCGAGGTGATGGCGGCCCTCGCCCTCGCCAACGGCGGGCACCAGGTCGCGTACGGCGAGGACGACTACACGGACCACCTCCAGCAGATCATCCGCAGCCACTTCGGCCCGACCGCCGAGGCCTTCCCGGTCTTCAACGGCACGGGTGCCAACGTCGTCGCGCTCCAGGCGGTCACCGACCGCTGGGGCGCGGTGATCTGCGCCGAGTCCGCACACATCAACGTGGACGAGGGCGGCGCCCCCGAGCGGATGGGCGGCCTGAAGCTGCTCACCGTCCCGACGCCCGACGGGAAGCTCACGCCCGAGCTCATCGACCGGCAGGCGTTCGGCTGGGACGACGAGCACCGCGCGATGCCGCAGGTCGTCTCGATCACGCAGTCCACCGAACTGGGCACGCTCTACACGCCCGACGAGATCCGCGCGATCTGCGACCACGCCCACGAGCGGAACATGGTCGTCCACCTCGACGGCTCGCGGATATCCAACGCGGCCGCGTCCCTCGACGTGCCGATGCGTACGTTCACGAACGCGGTCGGCGTCGACATCCTCTCGCTCGGCGGCACGAAGAACGGCGCGCTGTTCGGCGAGGCCGTGGTCGTCCTGAACCAGGACGCGGTCCGCCACATGAAGCACCTGCGCAAGCTGTCCATGCAGCTCGCCTCCAAGATGCGCTTCGTCTCCGTGCAGTTGGAGGCGCTGCTCGCCAAGGACCTGTGGCTGCGCAACGCCCGGCACGCCAACGAGATGGCCCAGCGCCTCGCCGAGGGCGTGCGGGCCGTGGACGGCGTGGAGATCCTCTACCCGGTGCAGGCCAACGGCGTCTTCGCGCGCCTGCCGCACGACGTCTCCGAGCGCCTCATGAAGCACTACCGCTTCTACTTCTGGGACGAGGCCGCAGGGGATGTCCGCTGGATGTGCGCCTTCGACACCCGCGAGGAGGACGTGGACGGGTTCGTCGCGGCGCTCAAGGAGGAGATGGCCCGCTAGAGCACGAGCACGCATGGATGCATAGATATGCGATCGACCGTAAATCCATTGACCGGCGGCCGGTCGCTTTTCTATGCTCGCGTGCCATGCAGCTGATCCAGAACACCCCTGACCTTTCGGCGTACTTGGCCGCCGATGACGTCATCGACCACCATCATCCGCTCGTCCGGGAGACGGCCGCGCGCCTCGCGAAAGAGGCCGCCGATTCATATGCATACGCGCGCGCGGCCTATGAGTTCGTCCGTGACACCATCCCGCACTCGGCGGACAGCGGGGACATGCGCGTCACCTGGCGGGCCTCCGACGTCCTGGCGAAGGGGACCGGCATCTGCCACGCGAAGGCCCACGCGCTGACCGCCCTGCTGCGGGCGGAGGACATCCCGACGGCGCTCTGCTACCAGCGCCTGACCCATGACGCGGGGACGGGCTGGTGCGTGCACGGCCTGGTCGCCGTGCGGTTCCACGGCACCTGGCACCGGCAGGACTGTCGGGGGAACAAGCCGGGGGTCGACGCCCAGTTCTCCCTCGACGGGGAGCGGCTGGCCTGGGTGCCGGACGCCGAGTGCAGTGAGGTGGACTATCCGGTACTCTTTGATGTACCGCATCCGGTGGTGCTCGATGTGCTGCGCCGCGCCCCGGACCGCCCGTACCTCTGGGAGAACCTCCCCGACGCGCTCCCCCTGTAAGGCAGGCCATGCCCCTCCAGCTCACCGTCTCCGACGACGTCCGCGCCCTCGCGCCGGACTTCCACCACATCGCCATCGAGGCGTACGGCCTCGTCAACACGCCCAGCACGGACGGGACTTCGGCCCTGCTCGACGACGCCGCACGCCGACTGGCGGCGCGCCTGGACGGACGTGCGCCGCACGAGGACCCGCACATGGTGGCCTGGCGCGCGGCCTACACGGCTTTCGGGGCCAAGCCCAACCGCACGCGGAACTCGGCGGAGGCGCTGGCGAAGAGGGCGCTCAGCGACGCGGGACTGCCCCGGATCAACACGCTGGTGGACGTCTACAACGCGATCAGCGTCGCCCATCTGATCCCGGTCGGCGGCGAGGACCTCGACCGCATCAGGGGCGGCATGCGGCTCGTCCGCGCCACCGGCACCGAGGACTTCGTGACCGTCGCCTCCGGCGAGCAGGTCGTGGACCACCCGGAGGCGGGCGAGGTCGTCTGGTGCGACGACGAGGGCGTCACCTGCCGCCGCTGGAACTGGCGGCAGGGCCCTCGCGCCTGCCTCGACGACACCTCGGTGAACGCCCTGTTCCTGCTGGAGGGCATGGGTGACCGGGCGGGCCTGGAGGCGGCGGGCGCCGAACTGGCGGAACTCCTCGAGAAGTTCAGCCCCGGCGCACGCCTCACCGTCCACCCGGCGGTCTGAGGGCCCGTCCCCGACTCAGCCGGCGGCCTCGGCGGCCCTGACCTCTTCGGGGGTCGGGGCCGTCCCGCCCAGGTGCGCCGGCATCCACCAGGTGTCGTCCGGCCCCTTGGGGCGTACGGGATACGCACGCTGCGCCGCTTCGAGCAGTTCCTGTACGCGGTCACGCAGACGGCGGGAAATCGCCCCGGCGTACTGGTCGGTCGGGGCCTCCAGGGGCTCGCCGACGCGGATGGTGACCGGAATGTGGTCCCGCTTGAAGTTGCGCGGGCGCCCCTTCGTCCACAGTCGCTGCGTGCCCCACAGCGCCATCGGGATCAGCGGGACCCCGGCCTCCTGAGCGAGGCGCACGGCGCCCGTCTTGAAGCTCTTGAGGGTGAACGACTGCGAGATGGTCGCCTCGGGGAACACCCCGACGATCTCGCCCGCGCGCAGCGACTGCAGCGCGTGCTGGTACGCCTGCTCGCCCTGCGCCCGGTCCACCGGGATGTGCTTCATGCTGCGCATCAGCGGACCCGAGACCTTGTGGCGGAACACCGACTCCTTCGCCATGAAGCGGACCAGGCGCTTCTGGGGCAGGGCAGCGAGGCCGTCGAAGATGAAGTCCAGGTAGCTGATGTGGTTGCTGACCAGGACGGCCCCGCCCGAGCGCGGAATGTTCTCCGAACCCTTGCAGTCGATCTTCAGGTCGAGCGCCTTGAACAGGGTGAGGGCGGCGCCGATGACCGGACGGTAGACAAGCTCTGCCATGGAGGGGGTGGACCCTTCTTAAGTGCCTGGGGATCTCGGATCGGGGGGAGGTTCCCGGCGGTAAGTTACGCGGCCGTAGGTTTTCCGGCTTGCGCAGATCGTGCCCCATCAACGGCCGGGTGGCCAGTCCTCGTTCCGGCCGTGCGCGAGATCCTTGTCACGTGGCCGGGAATAGGGAGAGACGTTTCGGCGCTGGCCGGGGGAGAGGCAGACCGAGGAGGAGCAGGGTGACCGTGGGTGAAGTGAGGCTCGATGCCCGGGAGTTGGGCGAGGGGCTGGGGGAGCGGGCCACGCTCGTCCAGTTCTCCAGCGCCTTCTGCGCCCCCTGCCGGGCCACCCGAAGGGTCCTCGCCGAAGTCGCCGCCATGGTCCCCGGTGTGTCCCACATCGAGATCGACGCCGAGGCGGAGCTCGAACTCGTACGCCGGATCGGCATCGTGAAGACGCCCACCGTGCTCGTCCTCGACGCCGGGGGCCGCGAGGTGCGGCGTGCGACCGGACAGCCGCGCAAGGCCGATGTCATCGCCGCGCTCGGCGCGGCGGTCTGAGGCGGCGGACCCGGGGTGCGGGGGTTCGCGGGCAGGCGCTCCGTGACGCATCTCCCAGATGACGGAACGCACTTGACTGCACGCACCACGTATCGTCAGTCTGACCTTATGCCTTCGGAACTCCTTCTCTACGAGCGGGTCCACGTCGACCTGGCCCGCTGTTCGAGCGCCCGCTGTCCCGTCTCCTGACGCAGCCACGGACCCCGCTCGAACCCTCCGGCAGAAGGACAACTCCATGACGGCCACGCCCGATCTGCGCACCGCCCGCACCGCGACCCCCGACCTGCTCCGCTCGGTCTTCCGGCAGCACGCCGCCGGTGTCGCGGTGATCACGGCCGCGGGCGAGACGCCCGTGGGCTTCACCGCCACCTCCCTCACCTCGGTCTCCGCCGAACCTCCGGTCGTCTCGTTCGGCATCGGCCTCGGCGCCTCCAGCTGGCCCACCGTCGCCGAGGCGGACCACGTCGGCGTGCACATACTCGGCGAGCACCAGGCCGCTCTCGCCGCCACTTTCGCGAAGAGCGGCGCCGACCGATTCGGGGCGCCGACGCGCTGGTTCGAGGGGCCCGAGGGCGTCCCTGTCCTGGAGGGCGTGCTGGCCTGGATGGTGTGCAGGGTCGTCGCGCGGGTGCCCGCGGGAGACCACCGCATCGTGCTGGCCGAGGCGGTCTGCGGCGACCCGGCGGGAGCGGGCCGCCCGCTCCTGTACCACCAGGGTCGCTTCAACGCGCTGCGCGACTGAGAGTTCCCGGCGCGGGGCGATTACTCAGGGTTGGCAAGGTCACAGTTCAAAGCGCTTGCTCAGTGGGCATGAACTGGGTGTACTGACGAGTAATATTTCGTTCGGAGCGCGGGCCGCCCCGACCGGAACAGTCCGCTTCGGGCGCCTATGCTGCCTGCCAGGAAGACGTGGTCAGTTTCAGCAGCTGGGCCGCCCAGTAAAAGACGATTGCAGTAGGAGAGCCGGCGTGAGCTTGAGGATCGTTGTCACCGTGAAGTACGTGCCGGACGCGACCGGTGATCGGCATTTCGCGGATGACCTGACGTTGGACCGGGACGACGTGGACGGTCTGCTGTCGGAGCTGGACGAGTATGCGGTGGAGCAGGCGCTGCAGATCTCGGAGAACTCCGATGACGACGTGGAGATCACCGTGTTGACGGTGGGTCCCGAGGACGCGAAGGACGCGCTGCGCAAGGCGTTGTCGATGGGTGCGGACAAGGCGATCCACGTGGAGGACGACGACCTGCACGGTACGGATGCGATCGGTACGTCGCTGGTGCTGGCGAAGGCGATCGAGAAGGCCGGTTTTGATCTGGTGGTCTCGGGGATGGCGTCGACGGACGGTACGGCGGGCATTGTGCCGGCGCTGGTGGCGGAGCGGTTGGGGGTGCCGCAGGTGACGCTGCTGTCGGAGGTGTCGGTTGCCGGCGGCACGGTGACGGGCCGTCGTGACGGTGACACGGCTTCGGAGCAGCTTCAGGCCGCGCTGCCGGCGGTGGTGTCGGTGACCGACCAGTCGGGTGAGGCGCGGTACCCGTCGTTCAAGGGGATCATGGCGGCGAAGAAGAAGCCGGTGGAGTCCTGGGACCTCTCGGATCTGGACATCGAGGCCGACGAGGTCGGTCTGGAGGGTGCCTGGACGAAGGTCGAGGCGGCGGCCGAGCGTCCGGCGCGTACCGCGGGCACGATCGTGAAGGACGAGGGTGAGGGCGGCAAGCAGCTCGCCGAGTTCCTCGCCGGCCAGAAGTTCATCTGAGCCTCGGCCGTCCCGGCAAGTCCACCCCACCTTCTTTGTGATTGCAGGAGATTGAAGTCCCATGGCTGAAGTTCTGGTCTACGTCGACCACGTGGACGGTGCCGTCCGCAAGCCCACCCTGGAGCTGCTGACGCTGGCCCGCCGTATCGGTGAGC
>NZ_JBITJZ010000013.1:0-209577 GCF_044460595.1 Streptomyces sp. NPDC050085
GCTTCCTACCGGCGCCGCAACGTAGTCGAACGCTGCTTCAACCGCCTCAAGCACTACCGCGCCATCGCCACCCGCTACGACAAGACCGCCACCTCGTACCAAGCCGTGATCACCCTCGCCGCCACACTGCTCTGGCTGCAACCACTTTGAAGACACGCCCTAGGGCTACGGCTTGCGGGCCACGACGCCGAACTGGGCGACCAGCGGGCCCTCTTCGGTGTCTTCGGTGCGCCAGCGGGCGCAGGAGACGAGGCCGGGCTCGAGGATCTCCAGGCCATCGAGGAACGCCTTCACCTCGGCGCCGGTGCGGGCCGTGATCGGCGGTGTCGCGTTCTCGTTCCAGAACTTCATCGCCGCCTCGTTGCCCTCCCCGCCCAGTTCCAGCGTCGGGTGGGTGAGCACGACGTAGCTGCCGGAGGGGATCGCGTCGACGAGGCGGCGCACGATGGCCGTGGCCTCGTCCGTGTCGAGTACGAAGTTCAGGATGCCCAGCAGCATGACGGCGACGGGCCGGGTGAAGTCGAGGGTGTCGGAGGCGGCGGCGACGATCGCCCGCGGGTCGTGCGCGTCCGCGTCCACGTAGCTGGTGGCGCCCTCGGCGGAGCTGGTGAGCAGCGCACGCGCGTGGGTGAGCACGATCGGGTCGTTGTCCACGTACACGACGCGGGCGTCGGGGGCGATGCGCTGGGCGACCTCGTGCGTGTTCTCCACGGTCGGCAGGCCCGTGCCGATGTCGAGGAACTGGCGGATGCCCGCCTGCCCCGCGAGGAACGTGACGGCGCGGCCCAGGAAGGCACGGTCGGCCCGGGCCACCTCGCCGATGCTCGGGTACATGGACGTGACCATGTCGCCGACCTGTTCGTCCACCTCGTAGTGGTCCTTGCCGCCCAGCCAGTAGTTCCACACACGGGCGTTGTGCGCGATGTGACCGGCGATCCGCTCGCTCGGCTGCTGCGCGCTGTCGTCGCTCATGTGCACTCCCGTGATCGCTTCGTCCGGTGGTGATCGGGTCCAAGATCCCATACTGGCACGGGAGTTCCGTACGCGCGTGCCGTGGGTGCGGTGCGCTACGGCGGAGCGAGGTCCGTGACCACGGCGAGCAGCTCGTACGGCCGGTCGTCGCCCTGCCGGGTCACGGCGAGGGCCACCCAGCGCTCGCCCACGCTCCACAGGTGCAGGTCCTGGGCGCAGGCGCTGAGCCAGCCCCACGGCTCGGGCACCTCCTCGCCGTGCTCCACGGCCCGCGTGTGCAGGCTCCACAGGCTGAGCCGGTAGGGCTCGCCCCAGCGCTCGGTGAGGACGGTGGACAGGCTGTCGCGGTCGGCGTCCGCCCTGGCCTCGGCCAGGTCGCGCGCGCCGCCCTGCTCGGTCAGCCCGGCCATGGCGAATCCGGGTCCGCCCCAGCCCGCGGCGGACCCGCCGTGGTCGTCCGGGAAGGGCCGGGACCACAGCAGGTCGATCGTCGCGAGCTGCTCGGCGAGGTTCATGGATCCAGTGAAGCGGACGCCACTGACAACGGGCCGGGGCGGGCGTCAGGCGTCCCTGCGGCGCACCGTCCACCAGCCCGCGAGGACGGCGGCCCCGGCCCACGCCGCGGTCACGGCGAGTCCCGTCCAGGGGCCGAGGGAGCCCACCGCGTCCTGGCGCAGGACCTGTTGGCCCGCGCGGTCGGGCAGGAAGTCGGCGGCCGGTCCCGCGAGGTCGCCGACGACGAACGAGACGATCAGCAGGAACGGCACGAGGATGCTCAACACGGCGACGGCGCTGCGCAGTACGGCCGTGAGCCCGGCGGCGAAGAGCGCCATCAGCGCCAGGTAGACACCACCGCCGACGCAGGCGCGCAGGGCGCCCTCGTCGCCGAGGCGCAGCGCGGAGGAGCCCATGAAGGCCTGCCCTGCGAGGAACGCGGTGAAGGTGGTGGCGGTGCCGACGACGAGGCCGCAGGCTCCGACGACCGCCGTCTTGGCCGCGTAGAAGAGCGTCCGGTCGGGCACGGCGGCGAGGGACACCCGCAGCGCACCGTTCAGGTACTCGCTCGACACGGTGGTGGCGCCGAAGGCGAGGGCGGCGATCTGGCCGAAGTTCAGGGCGTAGAAGGCGCCGAGGAGCCGGTCGTCGCCGCCGTCCGCCTCGGCCTGGCCGACGGTGGCGAACACCAGGGTCGTCACAGCGACCGTGGCCACGAAGACCGCGACCAGCGAACCGAGGCTGCCGCGCAGTGACCTGATCTTGATCCATTCGGAGTGCAGCACGGCGGTGGTGGACGCGGTGGTGGACACGGTGGCGGACACGGTGGTGGACACGGTCAGGCCTCCTGGAGGGGCGTGGCGGTGGCGGCGAACTCGGTGTCGCTCGCGGTCAGGGCGAGATAGGCCTGCTCCAACGAGGCCTGTTCGTCGGCGAGTTCGAGGACGGGGATGCCCTCGGCCGCGGCGAGGGCGCCCACGTCCGCGGCGGTCGCGCCGGCCACGGACCAGCGGCCGTCGTCGGCGGGCGCGAGGGTGTGGCCCGCGCGCGTGAGTGCCGCGCGCAGCCGGTCGGGCTCCGTGGTGCGCACCCGGGCGCTGCGGGTGCTGTGCGCGGCGATGAAGTCCGGCATCGAGGTGTCGGCGAGGAGACGGCCCCGGCCGAGGACGACGAGGTGGTCGGCGAAGGTCGCGGTCTCGTTCATGAGGTGGCTGGAGACGAGAACGGTGCGTCCCGCGCGCGCGAGGTCGCGCATCAACTCCCGGATCCACACGATGCCTTCGGGGTCGAGCCCGTTGGACGGCTCGTCGAGCAGGACCACGTCGGGGTCTCCGAGCAGGGCCGCCGCGATGCCCAGGCGCTGGCGCATGCCGAGCGAGAACGTCTTCACGCGCCGCCCGGCCACCGCACCGATCCCGGTCCGCTCCAGGACCTCGTCGACGCGGCTCGCGGGAATGCGGTTGGCGGTGGCGAGCACCCGGAGGTGGTCGCGTGCCGTGCGTGCCCCGTGTGCGGCCTGCGGGTCGAGCAACGCTCCTACCAGGCGCAGCGGTTCGTCGTACGTCGCATACGGGCGGCCCCCGATGAGGACGCTCCCGGAGGTGGGTCGGTGGAGACCGAGGGCGAGGCGCAGGGTGGTGGACTTCCCGGCTCCGTTCGGGCCGAGGAAGCCGGTGACGCGGCCGGGCTCGACCCGGAAGGTCAGCCGGTCCACGGCGCGCTTCGTGCCGTACTCCTTGGTGAGGTCCTGGACGTCGATGCTGGTCATGACGTCAGCCTGGCTCGCACGCCGTGCGCGGGGCCTCCCCCGCCGGTGGAGAGCGTCTCCCCCATGAGGGGGAACCGCCGGGGCCGGACGGTTTGGCACGATGACGGCATGCCCCACCCCCTGAGGCCCCGCCCCCTGAGGCCCCGCCCCCTGGCGACCCGTCCCCTGGCGACCCGCCCCCTGATGCCCCGCATCCTGCGACCGCTGACGCGTACGGTCACGTACACCCGCTGGTTGCACCTGTTGTCGGCGGCGGCGCTCGCGTTCGTGTGCGCGGCGATCTATCCGGGGCTCAGCTCGCCGTCGCTGCGCGACTGGATCACGATCTACGTCGTTCCGGTGCCGCTGCTCGTGCTCGCCGCCCTGGTGCCCTCGGTCCGGCGGGCGGAGGGGCTGCAGGCGCGGCTGATGCTGTTCCCCGGCGGGCACGCGCGCGTGGCGGGCGGCGGCGAGGAGGGCAGGGTCTCGGTCGAGCCGTCGGCGTCGTGGCGGGACCGGGGCAGGACCGCGGTGTGGCTGGTGCTGCGGGTGTTCCTGGGGTTGTCCGTGGCGCTGCTGACGGGTCAACTGATGGCGCTGGTGCTGGAGTTGTGCGGCAGGGCAGCGGGACGGCCGATCGGCACGGTGTCGTCGCTGCCGCTGCCGGGGCACGCGTGGTGGTACGCCCTGCTGGTGCCCGTCGTGCTGCTCGCCCTGGCGTACGTGGTGGTGGGTTCGGGGTGGGTGATGGCGCGGGCCGCGCCCGTGCTGCTCGGGCCGTCCGCGGCCGAGCGGCTCGCCGCCCTGGAGGAGCGCACCGAGCAGCTCCTGGAGCGCAATCGCATCGCGCGGGAGCTGCACGACTCCATCGGGCACGCGCTGACGGTGGCCGTGGTGCAGGCGGGCGCGGCCCGGGCGGCGGGCGATCCGGCGTTCACGGACCGGGCGTTGGAGGCGATCGAGGAGACCGGCAGGGCCGCTCTGGAGGACCTGGAGCGGGTCCTGGTGGTCCTGCGGGAGGCGGAACGGCCGGCGAGCAGCCGGCCCACGCTGCAGGACGCGGACCGGCTGCTCGACTCGGCGCGGGCGTCGGGGGCGAAAGTGGAGGTGACGGTGTCCGGCGCGCTGGAGACGGTGCCGGGTCCGGTCTCCCGCGAGGGCTACCGCATCCTTCAGGAGGCGCTCACGAACGTGCTGCGGCACTGCGGCACCGTCCCCGTCCGGGTCTGCCTCACGGTCACCGAAGGGCAGCTCAGTCTTGACGTGCGCAATGACGTGCCCGGCGGTGCGGCTTCGGGCACCGGGGGCACGGGCAGCGGGCTGCGCGGGATGCGGGAACGGGCGGCGCTGCTCGGCGGGCGGGCGCGCAGCGGGCCGCTCGGCGACCAGTGGCAGGTGCACGTCGAGCTGCCGGTCGCCTGATCTACGCTGGCCGGGTGCCGCTAACCGTGCTCCTCGTCGACGACGAACCCCTGGTCCGTGCGGGCCTGCGCGCTGTCCTGGAGGCGCAGCCCGACATCACCGTGGTCGGCGAGGCCGCGGACGGCGCCGCCGTCGTGCCGCTCGTGCGCGAGCTGCGTCCCGACGTCGTTGCCATGGACGTGCGGATGCCACTGCTCGACGGGATCGAGGCCACGCGCGCGGTGCTGCGCACCGTGGACCGTCCGCCGAAGATCGTGGTCATCACCACCTTCGAGAACGACGAGTACGTGTACGGGGCCCTGCGGGCGGGCGCGGACGGGTTCCTGCTGAAGCGGGCGCGGCCCGCCGAGATCGTGCACGCCGTGCGGCTCGTCGCGGCCGGTGAGTCCCTCCTCTTTCCGGCCGCGGTGCGCAAGCTGGCCGCCGAGTACGGCAGTGCGCCCGCCCGGGCCGCGATGGAGCGGGCCGCGCTGACCGAGCGGGAGGCGGAGGTGCTGCGGCTGATGGCGCGGGGGCTGTCGAACGCGGAGATCGCGACGGATCTCGTGGTCGGCACCGAGACGGTCAAGTCCCATGTCAGCGCCGTGCTCGCCAAGCTCGGGGCCCGCGATCGGACCCAAGCGGTGATCGCCGCGTACGAATCCGGTTTCGTCGCGCCGGCCTGAGGCCCGTTATGTTCCGGTTCGACGCTCGCGCGGGTGAGCGGTCGGCGGTACAGAAGTGCACCCGGCCCTCGCCGGTGACGGCCTCGGCGAGTACCATCCGGCGAACACGCGCAACTGCTGGGAGGACGGACGTTGGGGCAGCTGACCGGCGGGGATCCCTCTCTGCTCAGGCGGATCAATTCGGCTGTGGTGCTGCATGCGCTGCGCTCCACGGATTTCGCGACGCTCACCGAGATCACCCGGGTGACGGGTCTGTCGCGGCCGACCGTGGAAGGCGTCGTCGAGGGACTCATCGAGGCCGGACTCGTCGTGGAGACCACCGTCGAGGAGCCCGGCGCGCGGCGCCAGGGACGGCCCGCGCGGAAGTTCCGCTTCCGGGCCGAGGCGGGGCATCTGCTCGGCCTGGAGATCGGGCCGCACCGGGTCGCCGCGGTGCTCTCCGCGCTCGACGGGCGGATTCTCGGGGCGGCGTCCAAGGACGTCGACGAGACCGCTCCCGCGGAGGAGCGCATCGAGCGGCTGCGCGGCACCGTCGCGGATCTGCTGCGCCGGGCGGGCGTGGCCCGCAGTTCGCTGCGGGCGGTCGGTGTGGGCAGCCCGGGCATCGTGGAGGCCGACGGGACCGTGCGTCTCGGTACGGCGCTGCCCGGGTGGACCGGACTGCCGCTCGGTGAGCGGCTGCGGCGTTCCTTCAAGTGCCCTGTGCTGGTGGAGAACGACGCGAACACGGCGGCCGTCGCCGAGCACTGGAAGGGCGCCGGGGTCGACTCCGACGACATGGTGTTCGTGCTGGCGGGCCTCAGCCCCGGGGCCGGGGCGCTGATCGGGGGGCGGCTGCACCGGGGGTTCGGGGGCGCCGCCGGGGAGATCGGGGCGCTGCATCTGCTGGGCCGTGAGGCGCGGCCCGAGACGCTGCTGTCGACGACGGACGAGCCGCTGCATCCGCTGGACGAGCAGGCCGTGGCGAAGGTGTTCACGCTGGCCCGGGAGGGCGACGAGCGGGCCGGTGCCGCGATGGAGCGGTTCATCCAGCGGCTCGTGCACGACGTCGCGGCGCTGGCGCTGGCCCTCGACCCGGAGCTCGTCGTGGTCGGCGGGTGGGCGGCGGGGCTCGACGGGGTCCTCGATCCGCTCCGCAGGGAGCTGGAGAGGTACTGTCTGCGGCCGCCGCGGGTGGCCCTGTCCATGTTGGGGGAGGCCGCCGTGGCGACCGGGGCGTTGCGCCTCGCGCTGGACCACGTGGAGGAGCAGCTGTTCGCCACGGAGGGAACCGTTACGGCTCGCCGCTGAACGGGGCGCGTGCAGTTCCCCGCCCTCGTGAAGTACTCAGCCCCGTAAGCGTCGTACGCCTACGGGGCTGCTTCTTGTGCCTACGGGGCTGCTTCTTGTGCCGGGTCAGGAGGCCTGGGTCTGCGGCGTGTGGTGGATCTCCACGCCTGCCGCGTCGCCGAAGGTGAGGCGGCAGGTGTCCGCCCGGTACGTGGCCACGGACACCGCTGCGGTGACGCCCTCGCTGAAGTAGCGGGTCGTCACGACCAGGACCGGGGCTCCGGGGAGGCGGTCCAGTTCCTTCGCGTCGTCGGCCCGGGCCGAGCCCAGTTCGACCGCGCGGTCCTGTCCGTCCAGGCCGAAGCGCTGGAGTTCGCGGAGCACGGCACGCGCGCGTGCGGCGCCCGCGGGGGCGTCTATGCCGGTGAGGTCAGGCACCGAGGCCGAGGGGACGTAGAGCAACTCGGCGGCGACCGGCTGGCCGTGCGAGACCCGCGTACGGCGCAGCACGTGCACGCTCTCGCCCGGGCCGGTCTCCAGCATCGCGGCGACCGCGGCGGGCGGTACGTCCGGAGCGCAGTCGACGGCCTGCCACGCGTCCCCGCTGGCACCCGGCCAGTCCTGGTCGGTGGAGGCGACGGCCACACCCATCCGGGGCGGCGCGACGGTGGTGCCGACACCGCGGCGGCGCTGCAGCCTGCCTTCGAGCTCGAGCTGCTCGAGCGCCTGACGGAGCGTGGCGCGGGCGACGCCGAAGCGGGCCGCCAGGTCGCGCTCGTTCGGCAGGATCTCCCCCACCGCGAACTCGGAGTCGAGCGCCTCGCTGAGCACGGTCTTGAGGTGCCAGTACTTCGGCTCCGGCGCCGCTTCCAACTGCGTGGTCCCCACCCTGTCCTCCGCAACAGCCGTGTCCCGGCGGCTTTTTAGCGCCCTTGTTTATTAAAGGTTCCTGCACTAACTCTGCGAGCGTAGGGCCGCCCCCGAGCTTGGTCAAGACCAATCCTCGATCGGTTACCGCCCGCACAGGGGCCTTGCCGCAGAGCGTTCACGCGCTGTTCGCAAGGCGCCGCGAACCACCTCAAGGCGCCTGACGCCGCGCCTACATGGGCGGCTGGACAGGCGGCCGCATGAGCGTCGCCAACTTGTCCGGATTGCCTACGAAATAGATGTACTGCACTGTGCCTTCGGAGACCCCGAGCTGGAAAACGGCGAGGGGATCGAGCCCGGCGAGGACGACCACGCCGAGGGTGCCGTTGAGCTCCACCAGGCGGAACTCGAGGCCGGCCGCGGCTCCTTGACCCGCGACGCCCACGACGAACCGGCCCACCTTGTCGGCGGTTTCGATGACGCGCCGCGGCCCCTTGACCCTGCCTCCGCCGTCGCCGACCAGGCGCGCGTCCGGCGCGAGGAGCGCCATGAGTCCGTCGAGGTCGCCCTCGGTCGCGGCGGCGAGGAACCGCTCCGTGAGAGCGCGCTGCTGCACCGGGTCGACGTCGAAGCGGGGACGCCGCTCGTCGATGTGCCTACGCGCGCGTGCGGCCAGTTGGCGCACCGCGGGCTCGCCACGCTCCAGCGTGGCGGCGATCTCGGCGAACGGCAGGCCGAACGCCTCGCGCAGCACGAACACGGCGCGTTCCAGCGGTGACAGCGACTCGAGGACGACGAGGACGGCGAGCGACACGGAGTCGGCGAGCACGGCACGTTCGGCGGTGTCGGCGACCGTGGGGCCGAAGTCGGTGACGAGCGGTTCGGGCAGCCAGGGGCCCACGTAGGACTCGCGCAGGGACCTGGCCCTGCGCAGGCGGTCGACGGCGAGTCGGGTGGTGATGCGCACCAAGTAGGCGCGGGGTTCACGCACAGCGGCCCGGTCGACCGCCGACCAGCGCAGCCACGCGTCCTGGAGCACGTCCTCCGCGTCGGTGACGCGGCCGAGCATCCGGTAGGCCACACCCATCAGGACGACGCGGTGCTGCTCGAAGACCTCGAGGGCGTCGGGCTCGCCGGACCGGGGAGGGGTCCGGGGGCCGGTCTCGGCATCGGGGTCCGCGTCGGGGGCCACCGTTCCATCCCAACCGACCGGCGGACCGGTGTCCAGGCGGAATCGCCCCCTCCCCCAGCACAATGGGCGGGCGACCGCCGAGAGTCGGCGGTGCGCGTCGGGAGGGTCCAGTGCGGTACGCGGTTCTGGGAACAGGCGTAGTGGGACAGGCACTTGCGGGGAAGCTGGTCTCATTGGGGCACGAGGTGCGGATGGGGTCCCGGTCGAAGGACAACCCCGCGGCGTTGGAGTGGGCGCAGAAGGCGGGGCCGGGGGCGAGCACGGGCACGTTCGCGGACGCGGCCGGGTTCGGGGAACTGATCATCGAGGCCGTCGGCGGCCACGTCGCTCTCGCCGCGCTGCAGGCGGCCGGGGCCGAGCACCTGGACGGCAAGGTCGTGATCGACACGTCGAACAAGCTGGAGGCCATGGAAGGCGGCGGGATGCGCCTGGCCCCGCTCGACGACATCGGCAGCGTGGGTGAGCAGTTGCAGCGGGAGTTCCCGCGCGCGCGGGTGGTCAAGACGCTCAATACGCTCAATTTCGGGGTGATGACCGATCCGGCCGCGGCGCCGGGTGCGCACCAGGTGTTCCTCAGTGGCGACGACGCGGCGGCCAAGGAGCAGGTGCGGGCGCTTCTGGGCGAGTTCGGCTGGCCCGGGGAGCGGGTGCTGGACCTCGGTGGCATCGAGACGGCGCGGGGTGTGGAGCTGATGATGCCGATGTGGCTCACGCTGTACGGGAACTTCGGGCACGGGAACTTCAACTGGCAGGTGCAGGCGATGGATTGACGGACCTCGGACGGTCAGGGTTTCGCTCGCCCTCTTGAACTGGACGCTACTCGGCGGTAATTGTTGCTGACAAGGAGTCTAAGGAACCGTCGACGCGTGGCGGGGACAGGGAGCGAGCGACATGGCGGCACAGGCGTCCTTCACCATCGAGAGCCCCGGCGGCCCGCGCGACGTGAGCCTCACGTACGAACGCGCGGGCGCCGGCGAGCCGTTGCTCCTGCTGCACGGCATCGGCCATCACTGGCAGGCCTGGGAGCCGGTGCTGCACATCCTGGCGGGCGAGCGCGACGTCATCGCGGTGGACCTGCCGGGATTCGGCGCCTCCCCCGCCCTGCCGGACGGAATCGCCTACGACCTGACGAGCGTCGCGGCGGTCCTGGACGCCTTCTGCCGCCACCTCGGGATCGAGCGGCCCCACGTGGCGGGCAACTCGCTGGGTGGGCTGCTCGCCCTCGAGCTGGGCCGCGAGAAGCTCGTACGGTCCGTCACCGCACTGTCGCCCGCCGGGTTCTGGAGCGAGGCGGAGCGCTGGTACGCCTTCGGGATACTGCTCGCCATGCGGAAGGGCGCGCGGGCGCTGCCGCTGCCGATGGCCGAGCGGCTGTCCCGGTCCGCGGCGGGCCGCGCCGCGCTCACCGGCTCCATCTACGCGCGGCCCGGGCGGCGCTCACCGGAGGCGGTGGTCGCCGAGACGCTGGCGCTGCGCGACGCCACCGGGTTCCGTCCGACGCTCGAGGCGGGGCGGCGGGTGCTCTTCCAGGACGACGTCGCGGAGGTCCCCGTCACGATCGCGTGGGGCAACCGCGACCGGCTTCTCGTGCGTCGGCAGGGCATCCGCGCCAAGCAGGTCCTGCCGGGTGCCCGGCTGGTCAGGCTGCCCGGCTGCGGCCACGTGCCGATGAACGACGACCCGGCTCTCGTGGCGCGCGTCATCCTGGACACGACGCGCTGACGGTCGGCTGAACACCCCTGAGCCCAGGGCGACCCCGGCGCCCACGAGCGCGCTGCCGACGCCCTGGGCGGGGCCGTACGCCCCCGAACCGACCAGGGGCGCGGTGCAGGCCGCCGCGACGGGGATGAGCCCGGAGAAGAGCGTGGCGCGCTCCGCGCCGAGCCGCTGCATGCCCATGTACCAGCAGACGAACCCGATCACGGTGACGATCACGGCCTGCCACACGAGCGCGGCGCCCTCCGCCGGGTCGGGCATCCGCAGCCAGGACGCGCCGTCGACGGCGATCCCCGCGACTGCCGCTTCCAGTGCGGCGATCGCGCAGACGACGCACGACAGCAGCCGCGGGCCGAGCGGTTCAAGGACCGGGACGGCGAGCACGGCGAAGCCGACCTCGCCCGCCAGTGCGCATACGGAGAAGGCGATCCCGACGGCGTCCGTACGGCCCCACCCTTGGACGGTGAACGCGCCCGCGGCGACGAGCAGGGCTCCATAGAGGACGATCCGCCGGGGCCTGCGGCCGGACAGGGCCGGCACCAGGACGGCGACGACCACGGGCGCGCAGCCTACGAAGACACCCGGTACGGCCGGTTCCGCCGTGCGTTCGGCGGCGAGGACCGCGAGGTTGAAGCCGACCATGCCGAGCGCGGCCAGCAGCGCGAGCCGCCCCCACAGACGCGGCGGCAGACGGCGGAGCGGGGCCGTGCCGCCCCGGCCCACAAGCGGCAGGAGCAGCACGCAGGCGAGGGCGTAACGCAGGAACTGGCCGCCCGCGTACGGGTAGTGGCCCAGGACGCTGTTGGCGGTGAAGGAACCGCCTACGAGGACGCAGGCGAGTGCGGCGAGCAGGGCGCCTCTGAAGGAGGTGGCGTTCATGGCATCGACGCTAGGAGGAGGGGTGGTCCCGTTGGAGGTCCACCGAAGGGGCACCATCGGGGACCAATCCGCGGCCGTCGCGCACGGCGTCGCATTAGGGTCCTTGCGTATGACGTCGTCGCCGAATCCCCCTTCCGCCGCATGGGAGTTGCTGGTGCCCGCGGCTTCCGCTCCGGCACGCGCGCGTGGCCGTGCGCTTCAGGAGGCGCTGCGGGACGCGGTACGCGCGGGACGGCTCGCGCCGGGGACGCGGTTGCCGTCGAGCCGGGATCTGGCGGGCGATCTCGGTGTGTCGCGCGGCCTGATCACCGAGGCGTACGAGCAGTTGACCGCCGAGGGCTATCTGCGCACCGGGCGCGGTGCCGGGACCTGGGTGGGCGCGGCGGTGCGGGCCGCGGCTCCCGGTGTCCGCGATCTGGCTCCGCGTCCGTCGGCCGGTGTGCGGGCCGACTTCGTGGCGGGCAGCCCCGACCTGTCGCTGTTCCCGCGGGCGGCGTGGGCGGCGGCGCAGCGCGGCGTGCTGGCCGAACTGCCGCACCAGGACCTGGGGTACCCGGATCCGCGTGGTCTGCCCCGGCTGCGCACCGCGCTCGCGGAGCTGCTCGCGCGACGCCGTGGCGTGGTCGCCGACCCGGAGCGGATCATCGTCTGCTCGGGGGTGACGCAGGCGGTGACCCTCCTCGGCATCGTGCTCCACGCGCGCGGGCAGGACGGCATCGGCGTGGAGAGCCCCGGGAGCCCGCAGTACGAGGAGCTGTTCGCGACAGCGGGGCCGCGGGCGGTGCGGTTGCCGATGGACGACGAGGGGCTGGTGATGGAACCGCTGCGCGGGTCGGGTGTACGCGCGGTGGTCACGACACCGTCGCACCACTTCCCGTCGGGCATCGCGTACTCGGCGGCGCGCAGGGCCCACCTCCTGGACTGGGCGCGGGAGGTGGACGGCCTCGTCGTGGAGGACGACTACGACGGCGACTTCCGGTACGACCGGGCGCCGGTGGGCGCGCTGCAGGGGCTCGACCCGGAACACGTCGCGTACACGGGCTCGGTGAGCAAGTCGCTGGCGCCCGGGCTCCGGCTGGGCTGGCTGGTGGTGCCGGACGGACTGACCGAGGAGATCGTGGCACGCAAGCGGTACATGGACCTCGGCAACCCCGCCCTCGACCAGGCGGTGCTGGCCCGCTTCGTGGAGCGCGGCGACTACGACCGGCAGTTGCGACGCTGCCAACGTGCCTACAAGGAGCGGCGGGACGCCCTGGCGGCCGCTCTGGAGGCGCACCTTCCCGGTACCGAGGTCTCCGGGATCGCGGCCGGCCTGCACGCCATCGCGACGCTGCCCGCGCGTTACGGCCCGCAGGAGGCGCTCTTGCGGAAGCTCGCCGCCTGTGGGGTGGCCGTCCGTCCGCTGCGGCACTACGGAGGCGACGCGGCGGGCGACGCGATCCCCCTGGTGCTGGGGTACGCGCACCTGACGCCCGCCCGCATCACCGAAGGGATACGCCTACTGGCGCGCGCCGCTCAGGAGTTGGACCACGCGCGCGTGCACAGCACCAGGCGGTAGCCGTCGGGGTCCTCGACGGTGACGCCCCACTCGTTCCAGTACGGGTTGGGCGAGGGGACGCGCTTGCCGCCGTGCTCCTCGATGCGGGCCACGAGGTCGTCGGGGACGGGCCCGTCGACGTAGACGACGAGGAGGTCCTCCTCGGTGGGCCGCGGGGCGACCGGGGCCGCCTGTTCGTGGACGAGTTCGAGGTGCCAGGCGGCGTCGGGCCAGCCCAGCATCAGCAGGTCGTGCTCGCCGGGAGTGGTGCCGCCCTCGGCGCGGTAGAGCACGTCCAGGCCGAGCCCGCGCGTCCAGAAGTCCTCGGCGGCGGCCAGGTCGGCGGACGGGCGCGCGATGCGGATGTGGGCGGTGGACAGCGGCGATGCGGTCACGGGAGGTCCTTTCGTCGGCGTGCCACGACCTTAGGACGGCGGTGATCTCCCGGGCATCGGGCGCCGGTCCGTCCCGCGTCGGTCCCGGGTCCTAGGGCGTGTCTTCAAACTCCCGTCGTCGCCCGGAGGGCGGCCTTGCGGCGTCTGGTGCGTGCTCTCGGCGTGCCGGGTGCAAGGCCTCGTACTGGATGTACTTGGCCTTACGCCCGGTGCGGCGAGAGTGCGTGCCAGGCGTCGTGAGGCAGACGGGAGTTTGAAGACACGCCCTAGGACCACGGACGGTGCCGCCCGCGCGCCCGGAACCGTTGACCGCAGGGGCAGTTGTTCACTTGGGGTTCGTGTGCGCGCCGCGGTGAAACAGTAGGTGTGGCTGCGCGGGGCCGCGCACTCCATGGCACCGCACCGTCGTCGGAACCGTCCCTGGAGGCGCTCATGTCCCACCGTCCGCCGAGTCCCCCGCCCGGCCGCCGTGGCGTGCTCAAGGGCTCGCTCGCCGCGTCGGCGGCGCTCGCGCTGCCCACGGCCACCGGGCTCGCGGCCCCCGCGTTCGCCCTGTCCGGACGTCCACGGGCGGCGTGGGGAGTGCAGGTCGGCGATGTGAGTACGCACTCCGGTCTGGTGTGGGTGCGGGCGGACAGGCTCGCCCGGATGGTCGTCGAGACCTCCGCCACCGACTCGTTCCGGCGGGCCACCAGATGGCACGGTCCGCTGGTCGGCCCCGGCACCGACTTCACGGGCACCACGCAGCTGCGCGGCCTGCCGGCCGGTGAACAGATCCACTACCGCGTGCTGCTCGCCGACCCGGACGACCCGCGCCGCACGAGCGAGCCGGTCACCGGTACGTTCCGCACCTCCCCCGCGTCTCGTCGCAACGGCGTGCGGTTCCTGTGGTCGGGCGACATCGCGGGCCAGGGCTGGGGCATCAACCCCGACCGCGGCGGCAACCGCGTCTACGAGGACATGCGCCGCCTGGACCCGGACTTCTTCCTGTGCAGCGGGGACAACATCTACGCGGACGGCCCGATCCTGCCGAGCGTGACGCTCCCGGACGGCCGGGTGTGGCGCAACGTGACGACCGAGGAGAAGTCGAAGGTCGCCGAGACGCTCGCCGAGTACCGGGGAGCGTTCCGCTACAACCTGCTCGACGAGAACGCGCGCCGGTTCAACGCCCAGGTCCCCACCGTCACGCAGTGGGACGACCACGAGGTGCGCAACAACTGGTACCCGGGCCAGATCCTGGACGACGTCCGGTACACGGAGAAGAACATCGACGTGCTGGCGGCCCGTTCGCTGCGCGCGTTCAGCGAGTACTTCCCGATCTCGACGCTGCCGCCGGGCGACGCCGACGGCCGCGTGTACCGGGTGGTGCACCACGGCCCGCTGCTCGACGTGTTCGTGCTGGACATGCGCACGTACCGCGACGCGAACTCGCCGAACCGGCAGCCCGACGACACGACCGGCATCCTGGGTGCCGAGCAACTGCGCTGGCTCAAGCGGGAGTTGTCCCGGTCGCGCGCGGTGTGGAAGGTGATCGCCGCCGATATGCCGCTCGGGCTCGTGGTGGCCGACGGCACGGCGAACTTCGAGGCGGTCGCGCAGGGCGATCCGGGTGCTCCGCTCGGCCGCGAGCTGCAGATCGCCGAGCTGCTGCGGCACATCAAGCACCGGCGGATCACGGGCACGCTGTGGCTGACGGCCGATGTGCACTACACGTCGGCGCAGCACTACGAGCCGTCGCGGGCCGCGTTCCAGGACTTCGCGCCGTTCTGGGAGTTCGTGTCGGGTCCACTCGCGGCGGGCGGCTTCCCGGCGGTGCCGCTGGACGGGACGTTCGGTCCCGACCAGGTGTTCGTCAAGGCGCCGACGACGGCGAACGCGTCGCCGGCCGAGCTGCCGCCGAACTTCGGCGAGGTCGAGATCGACGGGCACAGCGGTGAGTTGACGGTGCGGCTGCGCGAGGAGAACGGGGCGGGCGGAGCCGTGCTGTTCTCGAAGACGCTGCAGCCGGGCCGCGTCGGCCAGTGACCTCGCGGCGGCCGCGGACCGTGACCGTCCGCGGCCGCCGCCAACTCCCGCCGAAACAGGCGAAGTAGCAGGTCAGAGCCGATTGTCAGTGGTCGCCTCTACGGTTTTCCCATGACGCGATCAACACAGGCCGTGACCTATCGTCGACCCTCCGCGCTGGAGTCCGCGGCGGGCTCCCGGCAGCTGGGACTCGAGACCTCGCGGGGTGCGACCCCCGCCGGGCCGCAGGACCATCCGCGGTTCTTCGCCGGGTTCCTGACGGCGCCACAGGTGGCGTCCGCGGGGCTTCTCGCGGTCGCCGACGTGGCGGCCGCCCGCTACTACCAGCCGCAGCTGCGGGCGTCCCTCGACCCGGTCGTCACGGGCAGCACGGACCGGCTGCGCTTCGAGTCGTTCTCGGGCTGCGGTGGGGTGTACGCACGGCTTGATGTGCTGGCCGATGGCCTCGACGGCGACGAGATCCGGCACGGCACGACGAACGTCGACGTCAACAATCCGCTGCGCGAGGCGCTTTCGCGCATCGGCTCCGACGATCCGCTGCATCTGCGCGTGGGGCCCGAGGAGTTGACGGTGACCACGCTCGACGGCCCGGTCGTGGAGAAGAAGGTGCCGCTCCCGGACCGCTGGCTGCGCGGCTTCGCCGAGGCCCAGGTGATCGCGTCCGGCTTCGAGCTGCGGGCCGAGCTGTCCGCGGCGGACGCGGTGCGGTTCCTGCGCGCCCTGCCGCGCGGCTCGGGCCGGGCCCCTCGGTGGGTGGTACCGGCGGGGCGGACGCTGCGGCCCACGACGCGCGCGGTGCCGGGCGCAGTGTGCCTGCCGGGTCCGGAGCGGCTGGTGGCGCTGCAGCGCGTGCTGCGCCACGCGACGGCGCTGCGGGTGTTCGGCCCGGGGACGGCAACCGGCGCCGCGGTGGCGAGCGCCTGGGAGGCGGTGCTTCCCGGAATGCGGCTCACGCTGACCCTGTCCCCCGACGCGGCACGCGGATTCTCCGGCGAGGGCGGGGTGCTGGAGGCCCTCGCCACCGATGAGGCGGCCCAGGACGCCGAGTTGATATCCGTGCTGCTCGCGTGGGAGCCGCGGATCGACCTGGGTGATCTGGCCGCGTCGTCCGGGCTGCCGGTGCCGCGGGTGCGGGCCGCGCTGGTGCGGCTGGGCACATCGGGGCGCGTCGGCTACGACACGGCGGAGGCGGCGTACTTCCACCGCGAACTGCCGTACGACGCGGACCGGGTGGAGCGGCACAACCCGCGGCTGCGGGACGCACGGGCCCTGGTGAGCGCGGGATCGGTCGCGCTGCAGGGCGAGTTGGGCACGGTCACGGCGGACGACGGTCATGTGCACCGCGTCCGGGAGGACGGGGGGAAGCTGAGTTGTACGTGCATGTGGTGGGCCAGGTATCGAGGTGGGCGCGGGCCCTGCAAGCACGCGCTCGCGGTGCGGATGGTGCGCAGGGGCGCCGCCGCTCCCGGCGCGGACACGGGCTGGACGGTCGCGGTGGCGGAGGAGGCGCGATGAGCCGGGACGTCGTACTGGAGGCGGTGCGCGCCGGCCGGCTCGCGGAGCTGGCCGATCTCCTCGACGGGCTGACGGACCCGGAGCGCCGGGCCTGTCTGCCCGCGCTGAAGGCGCTCCGCAAGGAACTGCGGGCGGAGCCGTGGGGAGCACCGGCCGCCCGCGCGTATCCCGCGCTCCACGTCGCGGGTGCCGCGTGCCACACGGGTGCGGCGGCGGCAGCGGCCTGGATCGGCGCAGCCGACTGGCGCTGGTCGCGGCAGGCACCCGCCGAGGTGCTGCTGCATGTGCTGGGTGACCGCGAGACGGCCTGGCTTGCCGATGTGGCCCATCGCCTCGCGGCGCTTCCGGCCTCGCGCGCCGTCCCGTATCCGCTGGTCTCGGGGCTCGTCGCGCTGTCGGGCTGCGCGGTGCCGACGACGCAGACGTATGTCACGGGCTGGGTGGACCAGCTCAACTCGACGCGCAGGTACGACCGTTCGCTGACCGATCTGCTGCGCATCGAGCCGCACGCCGCCGAGCTGGCGGTCGCGCTGTTCGAGACGGACGACATCGGCAGCCGCCTCCATTCGTTCGATCCGGACAGCCCGCACAGCTGGACGCGGGGCCTGGCGACCTTGGCGGCCGAGGGCGTCGTGGACCGCGAGGTCCTGGTCGACGCATGTGTCGCGAGGCTGTTGCGCGGCGGGCGCGTATCCGATCTCCGGGTGTTCCTGAAGGTTCTCGACGCGCTGGAGCTGAGCCGCGCCGAGGAGCGCGAGCGGTCGGCCGACTGGGCGGCGCTGTGCGCGGACGGAGCGGCCCCGGCCGCGGCGTTCGCCCAGAAGGTGCTCGGCGCGCTCGCCGGAGACGGCGAGGTGACCGCGCGGCTGCTGGCCGAGACGTCGGCCGCGGTGCTGTTCCGCCCGGAGAAGAAGCTGGTGCGCGGCCAGCTCGTGCTGCTCGGCAAGGTCCTCAAGGGCCGTACGGTGCAGGGTGATCCGTCGGCGGTCGACGAGCTGCTGCCCGCCGTGGGCGAGGCGTTCGGGCATGCCGACACCGATGTCCAGGAGCGCGCCCTCAAGCTCGTAGGCCACCACATCGACGAGGCGGGCCGGGCTGCCAGGGAGCAACTGGCGCTCTGTGCCGAACAGTTGAGTCCTGGACTGCGCACCCGCGCACAGGACGTGTTCGGCGTCTCCCTCGCCGAGGACGGACCCCATGAGGAGGTGCTGCCGCCCGCGCCGGAGCCGTACCGGGTGCCGCCCGCGCCCGACAGCGCTGCCGAACTGGCCGAGGAGGTCGGCGCGATCCTCGCGTCGGGCGGTGGCCTCACCACCTTCGAACGGGCCCTCGACGGTCTGGTGCGCCATGCGTACCGGGACCGGGAGGCGCTCAAGGAGGCGCTGGTCCCGGCCGTCTCCCGGTGCTGGTGGGTCCGGACGGATCAACCCCAGTTCATCCAGCGCTACTTCCTGGACTCCCCGTCCGGGCTCGAAGTCGTCGCGGCCTCGGTCCTGGACGCCGTGTCGACGCGGACGCTGCGCGACGCGAGCGCGCAGGGGTCTCCTCGGGGGTGGCGGCACAAGGAGGCGGTGCTGCGCACCTGTCACGACGTACGGCTGTGGGAGGCGGCCCGTCGCATCCGCACCGAGCCGGTGCCCCTGCTGCTGGCGACACCGACGTGGAGCTCGGGCTTCATCGAGCCGGACGAACTGGTGGCACGGTTGCGGGTGTACGCCACCGAAGGAGCCCGGGCCGGTGAGGCCGACTTCGCCCAGGCACTGCTCCGGGTCGACCGCGGCAGCGGACGGGCGGGTGATGCGGCGGCGGAGGCGGCCGCCCTGGGCACCCGCGAGGGCGCGCGGCTTGCGGCCTGGCTCACCGCGCCGCAGTGGTCGGCGCCGCGGCAGACCCTGCGGGACGACTCCGCTCACGTGCTGGTCGATCTGGGCGAACAGCTCGACCTGCAGAAGGGGTTGCCCGAGCCCTTCCGCCGACTCGGCCGCGCTTGGGCCTCCCGCGAGACCGCGACGCCGTACTGGTCGGACGCTCACGGCGGCGGACAGGAGCACGCCCAGTGGCTGGCGACGCTGCCGGGGCAGCGGGAGATCGTGGCGGCGCGGCTGCTGCGCGCCGTCTCCTTCGCCGTCGTGCACGAGACGCGGGGCGCGGCCGCCTATCTGCCGATGCTCGCGGAGGCGGAGGGACCGGCGGGCCAGGCCGTCCATCTGTCGGTGGTCTACGGTCTGGCGGCCCGCCACCCGGAGGACCGGCTCGCCGGTGTGGACGCGTTGCTGACCCTCGCGGCGCGCGGGGAACTCGACGGCGCCCTGCTCGGTTCGCTGGCCGCGCGGCTGTGGGAGCTGGACGGCGTCAAGGCCACGCGGCTGGCGGAGGCGTTGGGGACGGCGGCGGCGACGGGCGCGTACGCCAGCGTGCTCGGAGTGCTGCGGACGCTGCTGCCCGCGCTGCTCACGAGCAAGGAGAGCGCGTCGGCGCTGCGCGGGCTGGGTGATCTGCTCGCGGTGGCGGCGGACTGCGCGGAGCGCACCGGGAGCGGGCAGGCGATATCCCTGCCCATAGCCGGGCTGGCCGAGGTCGCCGCACGCAAGGGCGCCTCGCGCCTGGTGGCACAGGCCCGCCGCCTGCACACCGCCCTGGGCTCGCCCTCGGCATCGGCATCGGCATCGGCGGTGAAGTCGGCGGCCTGAGCGGAGGCACTGATGATCAAAGAGTGAACAAACCCGGCATAAGCACTCTTTACCCATCGGTCACAAACCGTTCGTGATCACGCAACACCGTTCCTTCACAGTGGATGCATGAGTCCAGACATGTCTGATGTGACGCGAGTGAAGCACGGCCGCCCGATCCACCACTGGCGCAGGGATCTGGTGGAGCTCGCCGCCCTGTTCACGGCGGTCGCGGTGGCGGACGCGGTGGCGAACATGATCGGGCACGGCCCGGACGGGCCCGCGCTGCTCGTGGTCTCGGCGGTGGTGCTGCTCGCCACCGCCGCGTTCCACGTGTGGTGGTCACGCCGCCCCGGCCATGCGCCGCCCACCTCCGATACCGGCGCCCGGCCGGCCGCCTCCGACGACGAGGACGAGGCGACGGCCGGGCGACAGGGCGACGCGGCGACGGACACCGACCCCGCGGGCAGCACGCTGTGGCGGATGCGGACGACAGTACGGGACGAGCCGGGTTCGCTCGCCTCGCTGTGCACCGCGCTCGCCCGCCGCGAGGTGGACATCCTCAGCCTGCAGACGCACCCGCTGGCCGAGGGCACCGTGGACGAGTTCCTGCTGCGCGCCCCGCGGGACCTGCCCGCCGCCGAGCTGTCCCGGGCGGTGGCGGGGGCCGGTGGATCCGGCACCTGGATCGAGCGGGCCGACGCCCACGACCTGGTGGACGCCCCCACCCGCATCCTGGGCCTGGCCACCCGCACCGCCCTGGACGCGGCCGAACTGCCGCTGGCGCTGCGCCAGTTGCTGGGCCGCTGCACCATCAGGTCGTTGCCCGCGACGGCCGCCGCGCAGGACGAGTCGGGGCCGGTCGAGGGCCGCTTCGACGGGACCGAGATGCGGCTGCGCACTCCGGAGGGCGGGGTCATCACGGTGGAGCGGCCGTATCTGCCGTTCACCCCGACCGAGTTCGCGCGGGCCCGCGCCCTCGTGGAGCTCGACGCCCGGCTCGGCCCGCGGGTGCCGCGCGGCCAGGACGTCCTCACGCTGCCCGAGGGCAACGAGATCACGGTGCACCGTGCCGACGTCGCGGACGTCGACGCGGCGAAGGCGATGCACGACCGGTGCTCGCAGCGCACGTTGAGCATGCGGTACCACGGGCCGGTCGCGGACGCGGACCGCTATCTGCACCACCTGCTCAGCCCCCGTTTCGGCCGCACCCTCGCGGCCCGCACCGCCTCCGGCCGGATCGTGGCGCTCGGCCATCTGCTGTGGGACGGCGACGAGACGGAGATCGCGCTGCTCGTCGAGGACGACTGGCAGCGCCGCGGCGTCGGCGGCGAACTCCTCGGCCGGCTGGTCGCGATGGCGGTCGAGGCCGGCTGCGAGAGCGTGTACGCGGTGACGCAGGCGTCCAACACGGGCATGGTCGCCGCGATGCGCGCCCTCGGCCTGCCGCTCGACTACCAGATCGAGGAGGGCACGCTCGTGATCACCGCCCGGCTCGAGGCGACCCCGGCGACATCGCGACCTCCGTACGAGCAGGCTACGTACGAGCAGGAGACGTACGAGCAGGAGACGTACGAGCAGGCCGACCGGCACTGACCGCGGTCGCGGTCGCGGTCGCAGTCGCGGTCGCGGCCTCGACCTCGGCCGCCGCCGTGCCACAGCCGAGGGCCTGATCCAGGTCGTCCCACAGGTCCTCCACGTCCTCGAGGCCGACCGAGAGCCGCAGCAGCCGGTCACTGACGCCGGCTGCCCGGCGGTCGCCCTCGGCCACGATGCGATGGCTGATCGAGGCCGGATGCTGGATGAGCGAGTCGACGCTGCCGAGGCTGACCGCCGGGGTGATCAGTTCCACCCCGGCGATCACCGCGTGCGGATCCCCGGTGACCTCGAAGGCGACCATGGCGCCGCCGATGCGCGGGTAGTGGACGCGGGTGACGCGCGGGTCGCCCGCGAGGCGCCGGGCGAGTTCGGCCGCGCTCGCCGAGGCCGCGCGCACCCGCACCGGCAGCGTGGACAGGCCGCGCAGCAGCAGGTATCCGGCGAGCGGATGCAGCACGCCCCCGGTCGCGAACCTCACCTTGCGCAGTTCCCGCGCGAACGCCTCGTCGCACGCCACGACCCCGCCGAGCACGTCCCCGTGCCCGCCCAGATACTTCGTGGCACTGTGCAGGACCAGCCGCGCCCCGCTCTCGACCGGCCGTTGGAGCACGGGAGTCGCGAAGGTGTTGTCGACGAGCAGCGGCACGGAGCCGCAGGCGTGGGCGACGGCGCGCAGGTCGACCTCGGCGAGCGTCGGGTTGGCGGGCGACTCCACCATCACCAGGCCGGTGTCGGGCCGGATCGCGTCCGCGATGCCCGCCGGGTCGACCCAGGTGACCTCCGAGCCCAGCGCGCCCGCCGTCAGCAGGTGGTCGCTGCAGCCGTACAGCGGGCGGACGGCGACGACGTGACGCAGGCCCGCGGTCAGGCGTACGAGGAGCACCGCGGTCAGCGCCGCCATGCCGCTCGCGAACGCCACGGCCGCGTCCGTGTCCTCGAGACGGGCGAGCGCCGTCTCGAAGCGGGCGACGGTGGGGTTGCCGAGTCGGCCGTAGACGGGCGGTCCGTCGTCGAGGACGCCGTCGGCGGCGAACGCGTCGATCCTGGCCGCCTCCGCGCGGCTGTCCGCGGACGGGTACGTGGTGGACAGGTCGATCGGCGGGGCGTGCAGACCGAGGGCGGCGAGGTCGTCGCGGCCCGCGTGCACGGCTTCGGTGGCGAGGGCCCGGGGGCGAGGGTGGCTCCGGGGATACGTCACGTCCTCATTGATGTCCATGCCGAAAGTCTGAACAGGGACCGGGATGGGGCGGGTAATTCCCGTGCTACGTTCGGCAGATGACCGATTCCGTCGTACTCGATCCGGTCGACCTGGAGATATTGCGGCTGCTGCAGAACGACGCCCGTATCACCTACCGCGACCTCGCGGACCGGGTCGGCGTCGCCGCCTCGACCTGTCTGGACCGGGTCGGCCGGCTGCGCCGCTCGGGCGTGATCCTCGGGCACGTGCTGCGGCTCGACCCGGCCAAGCTGGGCCGGGGCCTTCAGGCGCTGCTCTCGGTGCAGGTGAGGCCGCACCGCAGGGAGTTGGTGGGTCCGTTCGTGGAGCGGATCCGGGCGCTGCCGGAAGCGCGCACCGTGTTTCATCTGACCGGCCCCGACGACTACCTGGTGCACGTCGCCGTGCGGGACATGACGGACCTGCAGCGGCTCGTCCTCGACGAGTTCACCGCGCGGCACGAGGTGGCACGCGTCGAGACGCGGCTGATCTTCCAGCAGTGGGAGTGCGGACCGCTGCTGCCACCGGGTGATGACGTGGCCCCCTGACTCGTACGAGGATGTCCGCATGTCAGACATCTCGAGCACCCAGCACACCGACGGCCTGCTGCCCCGGCAGGTCGCGGACGCGTACGTCGACGCCTTCGTCGCCCTCGACCCGGTGGAGGGGACGTATCTCGGCGTCCGTGAGTCCCACAGCAAGCTGCCCGACCTCTCCCCCGCCGGCAGCGAGGCCGTCGCCGAGCTGGCCCGCCGGACGCTGGCGCGGCTGGCCGACGCGGAGCGCACGCCGGGGGCCGACAGCGACGTCGAGCGGCGCTGCGCCCGGCTGCTGCGCGAGCGCCTGACCGCCGAACTGGCCGTGCACGACGCCGAGGAACACCTGCGGGCCGTGTCCAATCTCAGCTCGCCCGTGCACAGCGTGCGGGACGTGTTCACGGTCACCCCGGCCGACACCGACGAGGACTGGGCGGCGATCACCGAGCGGCTGCGGGCCGTGCCGAAGGCGTTCGCCGGCTACCGCGAGACGCTGGCGCTCGGCCTGGAGCGCAAGCTGTACGCCGGTCCGCGTCCGACGGCGACGGTCATCGGTCAACTCACCGAGTGGGAGGGCTGGTTCGGGCAGTTCGCCGCGGACGGCCCCGAGGCGCTGCGCACCGAACTGACCGAGGTGGCGCAGGCGGCGGACGCCGCGACGGTCGAGCTGCGCGACTGGATGCGCGACGTGTACGCGCCCGCGATCGAGGGCACCCCCGACGTGGTGGGCCGTGAGCGGTACGCGCTGTGGTCGCGCTACTACAACGGTGCGGACCTCGACCTCGACGAGGCGTACGCGTACGGCTGGAGCGAGTTCCACCGGCTGCTCGCCGAGATGCGGATCGAGGCGGAGAAGATCCTGCCCGGCGCCGAGACGCCGTGGGTGGCGCTCGCCCACCTCGACGAGCACGGGCGGCACATCGAGGGCGTCGACGAGGTGCGGCAGTGGCTGCAGAGCGTCATGGACGAGGCCATCGAGGCGCTCGACGGCACCCACTTCGAACTCGCCGAGCGGGTACGGAAGGTGGAGTCCTGCATCGCGCCGCCCGGCGGCGCCGCGGCCCCCTACTACACGCCGCCGTCGGAGGACTTCTCCCGCCCGGGACGCACCTGGCTGCCCACCATGGGCCAGACCCGTTTCCCCGTCTACGACCTGCTGTCCACCTGGTACCACGAGGGCGTCCCCGGCCACCATCTGCAGCTCGCGCAGTGGGCGCACGTCGCCGAGGACCTCTCCCGCTACCAGGCGTCGCTCGGCGGTGTCTCCGCCAACGCGGAGGGCTGGGCGCTGTACGCGGAGCGGCTCATGGACGAACTGGGCTTCCTCACCGACGCCGAGACGCGGATCGGGTACCTGGACGCGCAGATGATGCGCGCGGCGCGGGTCATCGTCGACATCGGCATGCACCTGGAGCTGGAGATCCCGGCGGACTCGCCGTTCCACCCGGGCGAGCGCTGGACGCCTGAGCTGGCGCAGGAGTTCTTCGGCGCGCACAGCAGCCGCCCCGCGGACTTCGTGGAGAGCGAGCTGATCCGCTACCTGTCCATCCCCGGCCAGGCCATCGGCTACAAGCTGGGCGAGCGGGCGTGGCTGCAGGGCCGGGCCAACGCGCAGGCGGCGCACGGGGATTCCTTCGACGCGAAGGCCTGGCACATGGCCGCGCTGTCGCAGGGGTCGCTGGGCCTGGACGACCTGGTGGACGAGCTGTCCAAGCTGTAGTCCGTGGGGTGGGGCGGTGCGCGGCAGCCGCGTGCCGCCCCACGAAAACCGGTGGCCGGTGGCGCCCCGGCCCGGCCATCCTCACCACATGGCCACACCACGCACGCTGTTCCTCTCGCCCCGCGTCACCGCCACCGGGCAGGCGCTCGCCGCAGCCGCGCGCGGGCGCGGGCTGCGCGTGGAGACGTACGCGACGTGGCGCACGCCCGACGACTGGCGCGCGCTTGCGGGCGCGGGCCTGTACGCCGGGCCGCTCTTCGCCGACGCGGTCGGGCGGGACCTGGGGATCGGACTGCTGGAGGCCGCTCCCGGCTGGCTGGCGACGCTCCCGTACGAACTCACGCTCCGGGACGTCGAGTTGACCACCATCCGCGCGGCCCGCGCACTGCGGCGTCCGGCGTTCGTGAAGCCGCCGAACGACAAGAGCTTCCCGGCGCGCGTCTACCCGGACGGCAGCCGGCTCCCGGGTCCCGACGCGGTGGACGACACGACGCCCGTCCTGGTCAGCGACATCGTGGCCTTCGACGTGGAGTACCGGCTGTTCCTGCTCGACGGCGCGGTGCACACGGCGAGTCGGTACGCCCGGCGGGGCGCGCTGGACGTGGCGCCGCTGCACGACGATCCCTGGCACGCCGAGGTCCTGGACCTCGCGGCGCGGCTGGCGCCCACGGAGCTGCCGAGCGCGATCGTGGTCGACGTCGGGCGGCTGACGGACGGCTCCTGGGCGGTCGTCGAGGCCAACGCGGCCTGGGCCAGCGGGCATTACGCGTGCGAGCCCGGTCGCGTGCTGGACGTCGTGCTGCGCGCCGCGCTGCCGGTGGACTGCGTCGGCCACCGGGACGCGCGCTTCCTGCGGGCGTCGCCGCACCGGGTGTGACCGGTCGGTTGCGTCAGCAGCCGCAGTCGTCGGAGTCGACGGGCGCCGTCAGCGGGTCGGCGTCCTTGCGAGCGGGCCCCTCCCAGGTCTCGTACGCGAAGCCCTCGCGCACCCAGTACTCGAACCCGCCGAGCATCTCCTTGACCTGGAAGCCGAGTTGGGCCAGGGCGAGGGCGGCGCGGGTGGCGCCGTTGCAGCCGGGGCCCCAGCAGTACGTGACGACGGGCACCGACTTGTCGAGGAGCTGCTCGGCCTGCTCCGCGATGAGCGCGGTGGGCAGGTGGACCGCGCCGGGGACGTGGCCCTGGTCCCAGGAGGCGGTGTTGCGCGAGTCGATGACGACGAAGCCCGGGTCGCCGTCGGCGGCGATCGCGGCGGCGACGTCGGAGACGTCGGCGTGGAAGGCGAGGCTCGCGCCGAAGTACGCGGCAGCGGCGGCGGGCGAGGCGGGGGCGACCCGCAGGACGGGGTTGGTGGCGGTCGTGGTGGTGGTCATGGTGCCCTCCTGCGGTTCGTTCGTCCGGTCGCTTCGGGGCCGGTGCGGCGCGCCGTCCCCATGGCCAGAAATCTACGGGCAGTGATCCACTTCCTGAAGTGGTGTTTCCCGGCATCCCTCTTGATCGGCCGGGGATTCCCCTGTTAGCTCTGCGCCATGACCGTCGATTCCACAACCGCTTCCGTTTACGTGCCGGACGCCACCGACTGGCGCATTCTGCAGGTCCTGCAGCGCGAGGGCCGGGCCAGCTACGCGGAGCTGGCGCGCGCCGTGTCCATGTCGGCGAGCGCCGTCACCGAGCGGGTGCGCAGGCTGGAGGAGGCGGGGGTCATCGCGGGGTACGCGGCAGTCGTCGTGCCGGAACGGCTCGGGCTGCCGATCCTGGCCTTCGTGCGGCTGCGCTACCCGAACGGGAACTACAAGCCCTTCCACGACCTGGTCGCCGCGACGCCCGAGATCCTGGAGGCGCACCACGTCACGGGCGACGACTGCTTCGTCATCAAGGTCGCGGCCCGCTCGATGAGCCACCTGGAGGAGGTCTCCGGCAAGATCGGCACGCTGGGGTCCGTGACGACGAGCGTGGTGTATTCGTCGCCGCTGCCACGGCGGGCGATCGGCAACTGAGGCCCTCCGGGCGGGGCGGGCCGGCCGACTGAACCTCCCGAGTCCTCAGGTCTGGATCCCGCGCGTCAGACATCGGCGTCGCGCCGTTCCGCCCAGGTCCGCTGCGTCGGCGGCGCGGCCCCGCAGACCGCCGGTCGAAGCCCGCCCCCCTACTCCGGACCCGCCCCGCGCTGCCGCACCACCGATCCCGCCCGCCCCTTCACGATCTCCAGCTGGGCGTGCACCCGGCGCCGCAGATCTCCGACGTGGCTGACGATGCCGACGCTGCGGTCCCGTTCGCGCAGGGAGTCCAGGACGTCGAGGACCTCGTCGAGGGTCTGGTCGTCGAGGCTGCCGAAGCCCTCGTCGATGAAGAGGGTGTCGAGGCGGACGCCGCCCGCCTCGTCGGTGACGACGTCCGCGAGGCCGAGCGCGAGGGCGAGCGAGGCGAAGAACGTCTCGCCGCCGGAGAGCGTCGCCGTGTCGCGCTCGCGGCCCGTCCACGCGTCCACGACGTGCAGCCCGAGCCCCGAACGCCCGCGCCCGGCAAGGGAGTCGGAGTGCACCAGGGTGTAGCGCCCCGACGACATCCGGCGCAGGCGGGCGGTCGCCGCGGCCGCCACCTGTTCGAGACGGGCGGCGAGGACGTAGGACTCCAGGCGCATCTTGCGTTCATTGTCGGCGGAGGTGCCCGCCGCGAGGGAGGCGAGGCGGGCGATCCGGTTGTACGTGTCGCGCAGCGGGCCGAGGCGGCGGACCTCGGTGGCGGCGCGCCGGGACAGCCGGTCGAGTTCGCCGCAGCGCCGGCTCGCCGCGTCCCGCGCGGAGCCCGCACCGCGCACCCGCGCGTCGGCGGCCTCGGCCGCGGCGTGGGCGGCGGCGACATCGGCCGCGGGCAGGCGGGCGGCCGCGGCGGTGTCCTCCTCGGCGAGGACGGAGCGCACCGCGGCCTGCTCCGACTGCCAGGCGTCCAGGCGGAGTTGGAGCGCGCGGTGCGCCGCGTCGTCGAGGTGGGCGGCGGCCGCGGCCCGCGGCGTGTCGAACCCGGCGCGGAACGCGGCGTCGGCGAGCCGCGCGTCCGCGTCCTTGAGTCGGGTCGCGGTGTCCTCGACGGCACGGGCCGCGTCGGCCGCGTCGGTGAGCAGCCGGGCCTGCCGCTCGAGCTGGGCGGCACGCGCCTCGACGCTGGCGGCAGTGCCGCGCGCCTGCGTCAACTCCTGCTCCAGGCCAGCCTGTTCACGTTCGAGGGCGTCCCGCAGGGAGGCCCGGGCCGCGGTGCGCGTCGCGGCTTCCTGGCGGGCGGTGAGCCGGCGCCCGTGCTCGCTCTCCGCGCGGGCGAGCGTCTCGCGAGCGGCGTGCAGCCCGGACGCGAGGGTGCGCGCCTCGGCGTGTCGCGCCTCCAGTTCCCGTACGGAATCGGCGAGTTGCACGGCGGGCCCGTCCCCGGCGGCGGCCTTCGCCGCGGCCAGTTCCTCCCGTACGCCGGCCAGGGCACGCTCCGTGTCGCTGCGGCGCGCGTCGGCCGTGCGGTAGGCGGCGAGGGCGCTCTCCTCGGCGGCACGGTCGACGTGCCGCTCCGACTTGCGCATCGGCGCGGGGTGTTCCCTCGCGCCGCACACTGCGCAGGGGGCGCCGTCGACGAGGCCCTCGGCGAGTTCGGCTGCGACGTCGCGCAGGCGCTGTTCCTTCAGGCCGAGCCAGTGCTCGTGCGCGGCGGCGGCCTCCTCGCGGGTCCGCAGCACGACGGCCCCGGCCTCCTCGGCCCGGGCGGTGAGCCGGTCGCGCTCGACGGCGGCGCGGGCCTGGTGCCGCGCGGGCTCCAGCTGTCCGGCGAGGTGCTCGGCGCGGGTGGCCGCCTCCTGCGCGTCGTCGACCCGGCTCTGGAGCGCGGCGCGGCGGGTGTCCCAGGCGGCGAGCCAGGCCCCGGCCTCGTCGAGGAGTTCGGCGTCGGCGCGCTCCTCGCGGTCGAGCCCGGCCCGCTCCTGGTCGAGCCCGGCGAGCCTGCGCTCGGCGCGCCGCGCCGCGTCGAGCCCGCCGAGCTCCAGAGCAACACGCCGTGCGGCCTCGGCGAGGGCCTCGGGCGGGGCACCCGCGGCCAGGTCGGCTCCGCCGGAGTCGGCCCGCAGCGCCCCGCGCGCCCGCTCCTCCCGCGTCTGCGCGTCCCGGTGCTCGGCCTCGGCCGCCTCCCGCAGGGCCAGCGCGGGCGCCACGGTCTCCGCCTTGCGGGCCCGCTCCATCCGCTCCTCGAGCTCGCGGTGCTCGGCGGCCCGCTCCGCCAGCGCGGCCGCCCGCGTCTGCGCCTCGGCGTGGCGGCGCTGGAGGCGGCTCCGCTCGGTCACCTCGGCGAGGTCGCTCTGGGCCGCCGCGCGGGCCGCCTCGGCGGCGATCAGGGCGAGGTGGCTGTGCGTGAAGTGTTCGCGGGCCGTGGAGCGGGCGGTCGCTGCCCAGGTGAGGACGGCGTCGGCGAGGGCGGGGTCACCGGGCGCCGCGTCGACCGGCGGGAGCTCCACGATGCCGCCCGCGGCCTGCTGCATCCGGTGCGCGTCGGCGAGCAACTCGGCGTCGCCCGCGGCGACTTGGCGCTCGGCGCCGCGCCGGTCCTCGGCGAGCCGCTGCTCGACGGCGGCGAAGCGGTGGGTGTCGAAGAGGCGGCCGAGGAGTTTGCCGCGGGCCTCGGCGTCGGCGCGCAGGAACCGTGCGAAGTCGCCCTGCGGCAGGAGCACGACCTGGCAGAACTGGTCCTTGCTCATGCCGAGGAGCTGGGTGATCTCCTCGCCGATCTCCTGGTGGGAGCGGCTCAGGTCCTTCCACTCCCCCGTGACCGCGTCATGCTCGCGCAGCCAGCTCTGCGCCTTCTCCGTCGTGAAGCCGGTGCCGCGCTTCTTCGGGCGGGCGAACGGCGGCTGCCGCGTGATCTCCAGGCGGCGCCCGGCGACGGTCAGCTCGAGGGCGACCTCGGTGCGCACACCCGGCTCGGCGTGATCACTGCGCAGCCCCTGCCCCTGGCCGCCACCGCTCTGCCGGGCACCGGGCACGGATCCGTACAGGGCGAAGCAGACCGCGTCGAGGACGGAGGTCTTGCCCGCGCCGGTCGGTCCGTGCAGCAGGAAGAGTCCGGCGGCGGACAGCTCGTCGAAGTCGATCTCCTGCGTCCCGCCGAAGGGGCCGAACGCGGTGACGCGCAGGGTGTGCAGTCTCACCGGGCGACCTCGGCCACCACGTCGTCGACGCGCACGGCGTCGAAGGCGGCCCGCAGCACCGCCCGCTCCTCGTCGTCGGGCCCGGCGCCCCTGACGTGCGTCACGAAGTCCTCCGCGATCTCGTGGTCGTCGCGCCCCTTGAGGCGCTCGGCGTACGTGGCGTCCGGCTGCGTGTCCGTGCGGCGCGGTTCGAAGAGCAGGCTGAGCGTGTGCGGGAAGCGCTCCATGAGCCGGGCCATGGGGTCGTCGGGCCGGATCTCGTCGGTGAGGGTGGCCTCCACCCAGGACTCCTCGTGGACGGTGAGCTCCGGGTCGGCGAGCAGGTCGTCCAGGTCGCCGTGGATCCGGGCGAGCGGCCGGGGCACCGGGCAGTCGATCCGCTCGGCGGTCACGGCGCCGTCGGCGTCCAGGTCGACGAGCCACATGCTCTTGCGGTGGTCGGCCTCGGAGAAGGAGTACGGCAGCGGCGAGCCCGAGTAGCGGACGCGCTCGGCGATGACCTGGCTGCCGTGCAGATGTCCGAGCGCCACGTAGTCGACGCCGTCGAAGATTCCGGCGGGGACGGCCGCGACGCCGCCGACGGTGATGTCGCGCTCGCTGTCGCTGGGGGCGCCGCCGGTGACGAAGGCGTGGGCGAGGACGACGGACCGGGTGCCGGGTGCGCGCTCGGCGAGGTCGGCGCGGACCCGGTCCATGGCGGCGGCGAGCACCTGCTCGTGTCCGGCCCTGGCGACGGCGAACTCGTCCTTGACCAGGGCGGGTTCGAGATAGGGAAGCCCGTAGAAGGCGACGTCGCCGTGCGCGTCCGCCAGCACGACCGGCTCGCCGCAGCGGCTCGCCTCCGTACGGAGGTGGATGCCGGCGCGGCCGATGAGTCCGGCGCCGACGCCGAGGCGGCGCGCCGAGTCGTGGTTCCCGGAGATCATCACGGTGGGCACCCCGAGCGCGGCGAGCCGGTGCAGCGCGTCGTCGTACAGCTCGACGGCGGCGAGCGGCGGCACCGCACGGTCGTACACGTCGCCCGACACGACGACCGCGTCCACGCCCCGCTCGCGCACGACGGCGACGAGGTGGGCGATGAACGCGGCCTGGGCATCGAGCATGCTCACGCGGTGGAACGCGCGGCCGAGATGCCAGTCGGACGTGTGCAGGAGCCTCATGGCACACGAGGCTAACTGCTGGGTCGGACATCACGTGCGGAACGCCCTGATCAGACGCCCCGCTCCGTGACCTCGATCACAAACGGTCAGAGCGGTCAGGGCTGTGCGGTCACCGTGAAGCTCTGTGCCGCCGACCCGTCACAGGCACGCTGCGTGAGCTGCGTGCTGTTCGTGGCGGTGCCCGCAGCGGTGAGGCACTTGCCGCTGTGCCGGGCGGTGAAGTGGTAGCGCCCGGCGGCTTCCTTCACCGGGAGCCACTGCTGGTTGTTCCCGCCGCCGTACGCCCACAGCTGGAGCGGCGCGTTGTCGGCGGTGGAGACGCCGGTCACGTCGATCACCTGCTGCGGGTTCGGGCGGACGCCGATGCGCCGGTATCCGCTGTCGGTGGAGGCGAGCCGGAACTGCTGGGCCTGCGTGGCGTTGCAGGCGTACTGCTGGATCGCGGTCCCGTTGGCCGTGGCGGCCGCGCGGGCGTCCACGCAGGTGCCGTTGCCGACGTTCTGCAGCGAGTACCAGGACGCCTCGGAGAGCGAGTCGTCCGGCGGGGTGGTGCTGCCTCCGCCGCCGAGCCACTTGAGGCCGTCCAGCAGGAACCGGTTCTGGGTGGCGCCGGCGAACGTCGACGACAGCCGCGTGTTGGTGTCGTAGTTCATCGCGTTGTGGCCGAAGTTCGCGTACAGCATCTTGTACTTCGTGTTGGTCCACAGAATCGGGTAATAGCCGCTGTACCAGGACTGGTTGGGGTCGGTGCCCAGCGGGAAGCTGCTGGGGTCGACCGAGGCGAGGATCTTGATGTCCGGGTTCTGCCGCAGGTCGTTGCTCCAGCTGTACCACTCGCTGACCGACGAGGTGAACGTGGCGGGCAGGTTCACGGTGGAGGGGTGCGTGCGGTCCTCGACCTTGAGGGTCGCGGACGTCGGGCCCCAGGTGTTGGACTTGAAGTTGCCGCTGCCGAGGAACTGGTTGTGGTACCAGGACCAGCTCGCCGCGTCCGTGGTGAAGGCGGAGACGTGGAAACCCATCCAGGCGCCGCCGCCGCGCATGTAGCTCTCGAATCCGCTGCGTTGGGCGGCGGTCTGCGGCAGGTCGTCGAGGAACAGGACGACCTGGTAGGCGTTGACGCCGCCGTTGGCGAGCAGGTTCCAGTCGTTGCTCGCGGTGTAGGTGAAGCCGTTCGCGGCGGCCTGCTTCGGGAACCAGTCGTTCGCCTCCTTCTCGAAGTCGATGTGCGCCGCGTCCCACGTGCCGCTGTAGAGGCCGAGCACCTTGAAGGGGGCCGCCGCGGTGCTCGCGTGGGCGGCGGGTGGTGCCGCGAGCCCGAACAGGGCGGCGAGCAGGAGGAGGATCCGCAGGGCGGTGCGGCCGGATCCGGATCTGACGGCATGCATGCCGTGCGTGGTGTGCATCAGCTGATCGGTCCTTTCCGTGCGCTCTGAACTCCGCGGTCCCTACGGGTAGTTGGTGAGGTACGCGACGTTGGTGCTGGAGTTGGACGGTCCTCCGGTGTTGTTGATGACGTGGCTGATGGTGCCGGTGCCGCCGAGCGAGACGGTCACCATGTCGTGGAACCTGACCCCGGACACGCTCGGCACCTCGAAGGCGCGGTCGGCGACCACGCCGGAGTTGCTGCTGAAGTAGCAGTAGCTGCCAAGTCCCCATGCCTCGTGGCTGGTTACCGAGGCGGCGACCTTGTAGGCGGGGTATCCCTTGCCGCCGCCGTTCATCCAGGAGGCCTGGTTCGGCGGGTCGTAGGGCATCTCGTTCTGGAAGAAGTAGGTGCGGCCGCCGTTGCCGTTCCACAGGACCTGGGTCTTCTGGAAGTGCTCGACGAACAGGCCGTACGCCGTCACGTTCGCGCCGTTCACGATGAGCCCGGTGTCGGCCGTGTTGGTGGTCCAGCCGACCGTGCCGCCGTTGCCGTGGTCGGCCCGCCAGATCCAGGTGTGGTCGATGATCGTGTTCGCGCTGTTCACCACGACCGAGTTGGCGGCCTTGCCGACGGTGGCGCCGCCGATCCGGACGAAGAAGTCGGTCAGCTGGATCGGGTCGGCCGCATGGTTCGCGGAGGCGCCCGCCGGGCCGATCTGCACCAGGGTCGGGGAGTTGGTGGTGCCCGCGTCGATCAGCAGGCCGGCCAGCTGGATGCCGTCCGCGTCGGCGGTGGAGATCGCGGTGATCCCGCCGTCCGGCACGAGGGTGGCCAGGCCCATGCCGAGCACGATCGTGTCGGGGCGCGTGATGTTCAGGGTCTGGTTGAGGTGGTAGACGCCGGGGGTGACCAGCAGGTTCTTGCCCGCTGCGAGCGCCGCGTTCATGTCGGCCGCGGTGGCGCCCGGCTTGACGACGAAGAACTGGTCGAGCGGCAGGGACGTGCCCGCCGGGGTCTTCCCGCTCCACGTGGTGCCGACGGCGTTCGCCCGCAGCGCGGGCACGAACACCTTGTAGGCGCCCGCCCCGTCGACGTACAGGAACGGCTTCTCGCGGATCGTCGGGGAGCTCGCGACGTTGGTGTACGTCGGGAAGGACTGGGCGGGTGCGCCCTGGTCGCCGACGAAGACCATGTTCCAGTTGGACCCCGACCAGCTGCCCATCTGCGCGTTGCGGGTGAGGAACTGCTGCTGGGAGCCGGACCGGATCTGCCCGTCGACCACGGTGTCGGAGATGAAGCCGCCGCTGGACCAGCCGCCGTCGTCGAGGGCGAGGTTGCCGCGCACGTGCATGCGCCGGTACGGGGCGGCCTGCGAGACGGCCCAACGGTCGCTCCCGCCCGTGGGGTTGACCGACAGGTTCTCGGCGTCGCGCCAGAAGTTCTGCGTGGCGTTGCCCTGGAACCAGTCGGCCTCCGCGTGCACGGCTCCGTTGACGGTCACGTCGTCGGGCGACAGACCGAGCCCTGCGACCTGCGTGTAGAAGCCGACGTTGGCGTTGGCGCTGTACGTACCGGGCTTGAACAGCAGGGCCTGGCGCGCCGAGCCGAACTGGTTGGTCTGCTGCTGGGAGAAGACCGCGTCCAGCTTGGACTGGATGCTCGACGCCGGCATCGACGGGTCGAACACGGTCACGTTGGGGCCGAAGTCGGGGGTGCCGGGCGGGTTCGTCGTCCCGCCGCCGAGCGTGAAGGACTGCGCGGCCGTCCCGTTGCACGTGTACTGCGCCAGTTGCACGCTGTCCGCGGTGGAGGCACCGGGGACGTCGAGGCACTTGCCGCTGTTGCGGTTGACGAAGTGGTACGAGCCGTCGGACTCGGCGACGGGCAGCCACTGCTGGTTGTTGCCGGCGGAGTACGTCCACAGCTGGACGGGCGCGGAATCGGCGGTGGAGACGCCGGTGACGTCCCAGGCCCTGGTGGCGTCCAGGTTGCTGTTCACGCGGTAGTAGCCGCCGCTGGTCGCCACGAGCTGCCAGTTCTGGGCGGCGCTGCCGTTGCAGGCGTACTGCTGGACGGCGGTGCCGTCGGCGCTCGCGGCCGCGCGGGCGTCGACGCACTTGCCGCTGCCCTTGTTGACGACGGTGGTGTAGCCGGTCGGCAGCGCGGCGGCCGCGGTCGGCTGCGCACTCGCCGAGCCCTGCACGGCGAACTCGATGCCGGTCGCGGTGGTCGCCACGAGCGCGACCGCGGTGAGCACTCTGGTCGTGCGATGTCCGAGCACGGATCCGAACACCGATCTTGACGCTGATCTGAACACGTAACTCTCCTGCCCGAGTGGGGGGTTCAGCCGGTGTACCGGGCGAAGATGCCGGTGAACTGCCAGGCGCTCTGGGCCACGCCCGAGCAGGTGTCGTCGTTCGGGTAGCCGGCCGGGCAGGGCCGGTCGCGGTTGGACGACCAGAACGTCAGCCGCGCCAGGTGGTGCTGTTGCGCGTAGCCGAGGATCGTCTCGAAGTCGCCGGTGGTGACGGTCTCGTTGTTGTCGGTGATCCCGTTCATGGACGAGATGCCCATGTCCCGGTACGCCTGGTCGTCGCTGTAGCCGTACGCGCTCTTGAGGGCGTTCTTGAGCCCTTCGGCGGCCCGCAGGGTCAGCGTCCCCATGTTCTGTCCCGCACCGCCGAAGTCGAACGGCATGATCGTCCAACTGTCCACGCTCAGACCGGAGTTGGCCGCCCGGTTGATGAGGCTCGTGTCGGGTCCCGACTGGCCGGTGCCGATGGTGACGACGACCTTGATGCCGGGGTTGTTGGCCTTGACGGTCTTGAGCGCGTCGACGGTGCGCTGCTGCACGGTCGGGTTGCTGTACGCGTCGGCCTCGATGTCGATGTCGATGGCCTTGAGCCCGTACGCGTCGATGACCTTCTGGTACGCGCCGGCCAGCGCGGCGGCGCTGGTGCAGGAGCTCTCCAGCTTGTTGCCGCTGTAGCCGCCGAACGACGGGATGACGTCACCGCCGGCTGCCCGCACGGTGTTGATCGTCTGCTGGTCGACGCCGCCGGTGAGCGGGCGGCCGCCGTCCCACTGCGGGTTGCAGCTGCCGTTGCTGAGGACGAAGGCGAGGGTGAACCACTTGACGCCGGTCGCGTTCATGACGGTGGTCGGGTTCGGCGGACTGCCCCAGCCGTTGTAGAGGTAGGGGGCGACGGCCATCGGCGCGGCGGTGGGGGGCGTGCCGCCGCCGGTGGGCGCGGTCCACTTCTGGTTGGCGGCGCCGGTGCAGCTCCAGATCTGGATGGGGGTGCCGTTCGCGGAGGTGTTGCCGGTGACGTCGGCGCACTTGCCGGACTGCTGGCCGACGAGGTCGCGGCCCGCGGAGACGGTCCACTTCTGGTTGGCGCTGCCGGCGCAGTCCCAGAGCTGGAGCCGGGCTCCGTTGGCGGTCGAATTCCCGGTCACGTCAAGGCACTTGCCGAGCGCGCGGATCGTGCCGTCGGTGCCGACCGTCCACTGCTGGGCGGCGGTGCCGTTGCAGTCGTAGAGCTGGACGGCGGTGCCGTTGGCGGAGTTCGCCGCCGCCACGTCGAGGCACTTGCCGCCGAGGCCGGTGATCGTGCCGGTGGCGGCGGAGGCGGGCGTCGCGGCGAGTGCGCCCGCCGACGCCGCGAGCAGCGCGGTGGCGAGCGCGCCGCGTATCACGGTCGAGCGCGCGGCGGCGGGTCTGAACATGCGGGACACGGCAGACGCCGTGGGCGCGGAGGGTGCAGAAGGCACAGAAGGCACAGAAGGCATAGGGGGGTTCACAGCCCTTCATGGGGAGCCGTCGATGGGGGGGTGCGGATGTTCATGGAGATGAACAGCAGGTGCATTCATGAAGCTGTGGCGAACGGGAACCTAAAGGTCTGCACCAAAGCCGTCAAGAGATGAAGCCAAGAAGGGCATCAACGGTCCTGCGTTCGCAAGGACTTGAACACGCCAAAGCCCCCGGTCAGCGCACCGGGGGCTCCAACAGTACTTAATTCAAGGCGTGTTAAGAAGGGTGCTGCCACAGTCCTCGCGCGGCGAGCACCGGCAGCACGCCCTCGCCGAACCAGTACGCCTCCTCGACGTGCGGATAGCCGGAGAGCACGAACTCGTCGATGCCCAGGGCGTGATACTCGGCGATCCGGTCCGCGATCTCGGTGTGCGAGCCGACCAGCGCGGTGCCCGCGCCGCCGCGCACGAGGCCGACCCCGGCCCACAGATTGGGGTAGATCTCCAGGCCGGCTGCATTGTCCGCGCGTCCGCCGTGCAGGGCGAGCATCCGCTTCTGCCCTTCGGAGCCCGAACGGGCAAGCCCCGCCTGGACATCGGCGACGACCTTCGGGTCGATGCCCGCCAGCAGCCGCTCCGCCTGCGCCCACGCCTCGCTCGCCGTGTCGCGCGCGATGACGTGCAGCCGGATCCCGAAGCGGATCTCGCGCCCCTCGGCCTTGGCGAGCCCCCGTATCCAGTCGATCTTCTCGGCGACCTGTGCGGGCGGTTCGCCCCAGGTGAGGTACACGTCGCTGTGCCGGGCGGCGACCGGCCCCGCGGCCGGCGAGGAGCCGCCGAAGTAGACGGGCGGGACCGGGTCCGGCAGCCGGTTCAGGCGCGCCCCTTCGACGTGTTCGTGCTCCCCCTTGAAGTCGAGGGTCTCGCCGCGCCACAGGGTGCGCACGACGTGCAGGAACTCGTCGGTGCGGGCGTAGCGCGCCTCCTTGTCGAGGAAGTCCCCGTAGGCGCGCTGCTCGGGGTCCTCGCCGCCGGTGACGATGTTGAGCAACAGCCGTCCGCCGGAGTGGCGTTGGTAGGTGGCGGCCATCTGCGCGGCGAGCGCGGGGCTCAGCAGGCCGGGCCGGAACGCGACGAGGAACTTCAGCCGCTCGGTCCGTTCGACGAGCATCGCGGTGGTGAGCCAGGCGTCCTCGCACCAGGCGCCGGTGGGCGTGAGCGCTCCTTCGAACCCCAACTGCTCGGCCGTACGGGCCACTTGACCGAGGTAGGCGAGCGACGCGGGGCGGTCGCCGCCCGCCGAGCCGGTGGGAACGCCGTGGCCGCCGCCGACGATGGAGCGGCTGTCGCCGTTGGTGGGCAGGAACCAGTGGAAGGTCAGGGACATGGAGGTCCTCTCCTGATCCGGGAACTCAGGCCGCGGCGAGCCGGGGGCCGGCGGGCAGGGCGGCACGGAAGCGGTCGAGGACCGGGGCGAGCGCCTCGCGCGTCTCGGGGGTGAGGGTGACGGTGCCGTCGACGCCGACCGCGATGTGCCGGTCGAGGACGAACCAGCCCTGCGCGACGTCTGCGCCGAGCGAGGTGAGGACGGGCCGCAGCGCGTAGTCGACGGCGAGCACGTGCGCGGGCGAACCCCCGGTGGCCAGCGGCAGCACGGTCTTGCCGCGCAGCGCGTACTGGGGCAGCAGGTCGAGGAAGGTCTTCAGGACTCCTGAGTACGCGGCCTTGTAGACGGGGCTGGCGACGATCAGGGCGTCGGCGCGGGCCACGAGGCCGACGGCCGCGGCGACTTCGGGATGCGTGGTGTCGGCGGACAGCAGGGCCTCGGCGGGCAGGGAGCGGACGTCGAGGTGACGTATGTCGTGGCCCTGGGAGGCGAGCCCGCGACCGAGGTCGTGGACGAGGTGGGCGGTGCGGGAGGTGCCGGGGGCGGAGGCGCTGCCGGTGACGGTGACGAGGAGGGCCACGAGGAGTCCTTTGCGGGGTGCGGAGGTACGGCGGGGCGGAGGCGCCGTGGGAGTCACTGGTTGGTCGCCGGGTGCGCGCCGGTGGTCCTGCTGCGCGCAGCTCCCCGCGCCCCTGAGATGCCTGCGGCATCTCCTCGGGAAAATGCGGCGCGAAGCGCCTGCGTTTCAGGGGCGCGGGGCTGTGCCGATCAGCGGCTCCGCCGCGGGGCGCGAGAAGCCCCACCGGGCAGCAGTCGCCGACGGACCAGCGACCGGGTAAGTCAGAGGCGTGTCCGCGGAGTTGGGCTCAGCGGGAGATGCGACAGGAGGCGCTGCTGACCCGTGCGAGGTCGACGTGACGTCGCCGCGTGAGGTCCTGCCGTCCTGCGTCCATGCGCCGATTCAACCAGGCGGCGCGCCGATCCGTCGAGCCCTGCCCGATCCGCGGACACCCGGGCCGGATTGCCTCAGCCGCACACCTCAGCCGTACGCCTCTCCGCCGAGCTCGAACCCCGCGGTCCCCGCGCTGACGTCGGCCAGCCACGCCCGGAACCGCTCCACGTCGCCCTCGGGCAGCCCGATCTCGATCGTGACGGCCTCGCCGTAGCGGACGTCGCGCACCTCGCGGCCGGTGGACCGCAGGTCGTTCTCCATCTTTCCGGCCCGCGCGTGGTCGACGGTCACCGTGGCCAGGCGGAACCGGCGCCGCGTGACGGTGCCGAGGGTGTCCAGGGCCTCCCCCACCGCGCCGCCGTACGCACGGATCAGTCCTCCGGCGCCCAGCTTCACCCCGCCGTAGTAGCGGGTCACGACCGCGACGACGTACCGCATCTCGCGCCGCGTGAGCATCTGCAGCATCGGTACGCCCGCGGTGCCGCCCGGCTCCCCGTCGTCGCTCGCCTTCTGCACGGAGGCGTCGGCGCCGATGACGTACGCGTAGCAGTTGTGGGAGGCGGTCGGATGCTCCTTGCGGATGCGGGCGACGAAGGCCTGGGCCTCCTCCTCCGTCGCGGCGGGCGCGAGCGCGCACAGGAACCGGGAGCGGTTGATCTCGGTCTCGTGCACGCCCTCGTGGGCCACGGTGCGGTACTCGTCCTGCATCGCCCCAGCGTATGTGCACGTGACACTGGGCTCGCCCCCGCCCGATGACCGGGTGAGGATGTGGTGGATACTCGCACGTCGTCACAGAAGCGTCGTCACAGAGAACCGTCGTCACCGACAGTCGTCCGAGCCGTCCGACAGGAAGCATCCGTACATGACCGGCACCCAGGCACAGAGCCCGGCCGTCGCGCCTGCACGCACACACCGGTTGCGGTCCTGGCTCCTGGAGGGGCTGACCGACCGCACGGCACGCCACCAGGGGCCGCACGGGCACGTCCCGGAGGAGCACCAGGGCCACAAGTGGTGGCGCGTGATGTGCCTGACCGGCGTGGACTACTTCTCCACGCTCGGCTACCAGCCCGGCATCGCCGCCCTCGCGGCGGGCCTGCTGTCGCCGCTCGCGACGCTCGTGCTGATCGCGCTCACCCTGCTGGGCGCGCTGCCGGTGTACCGCAGGGTCGCCAAGGAGTCCCCGCACGGCGAGGGCTCGATCGCGATGCTGGAGCGGCTGCTCCCGTGGTGGGCGGGGAAGCTGTTCGTCCTGGTGCTGCTGGGCTTCGCCGCCACCGACTTCATGATCACCATGACGCTCTCGGCGGCGGACGCCGCGGCGCACGTGGTGGAGAATCCTTTCGCTCCCGCCTCACTGCACGGCGCGAACACCTGGATCACGCTGGTGCTGCTCGCGGCGCTCGGCGCGGTCTTCATGAAGGGCTTCCAGGAGGCGATCCGGGTCGCGGTCGTGCTGGTGGCCGCGTACCTCGCCCTGAACGTCGTCGTCCTCGTCACGGCCGCCGCCCACGTCTTCACCGAACCGGTCAAGATCACCAACTGGTGGGACGCGATGACGGCGGAACACTCCTCGCCGTTCGTGATGGTCGGCGTCGCACTGCTGGTCTTCCCGAAGCTGGCGCTCGGCATGTCGGGCTTCGAGACCGGGGTCGCGGTGATGCCGCAGGTGAAGGGCGCCCCCACGGACACGTACGCGAAGCCGACGGGCCGGATCCACGACACCCGCAAGCTGCTGACCACGGCCGCGCTCATCATGAGCGGTTTCCTGCTGCTCTCCAGCCTGGCCACGACGATCCTGATCCCGCAGGACGAGTTCAAATCGGGCGGCTCGGCGAACGGCCGCGCGCTCGCCTATCTGGCGCACGAGTACCTGGGCGAGGCCTTCGGCACGGTCTACGACGTGTCGACGATCGCCATCCTGTGGTTCGCGGGCGCCTCGGCGATGGCGGGCCTGCTCAACCTGGTCCCCCGCTATCTGCCGCGCTACGGCATGGCCCCCGAGTGGACGCGGGCCGTGCGCCCGCTCGTCCTCACCTTCATGGCGGCGGCGGTCGCCATCACGCTCTGGTTCAACGCGAACGTCGACGACCAGTCCGGCGCGTACGCGACCGGCGTGCTGGTCCTGATGCTCTCCGCCTCCTTCGCCTCCACGGTCGCCGTGCACCGGCGCGGGCACCTCAAGGCGGCGATCGGGTTCGGTGCGATCACGGCCGTCTTCGCGTACACCCTGGTCACGAACGTCGTGGAGCGCCCCGACGGCATCAAGATCGCCCTGATCTTCATCGTGGCGATCCTCGTCTCCTCCTTCGCCTCCCGGGTGCACCGCGCCTTCGAGCTGCGCGCGGGCGCGGTCACGTTCGACGACGCGGCCGTGCGGATCATCGACGAGGCGGCGGCGCAGGGCCCGCTGCGGATCATCGCCAACGAGCCGCAGGAGCACAGCACCGCCGCGTACCGCGAGAAGGAGTACTGCCAGCGCGAGGACACGCACATCCCCGAGGGCGGGCCCGTGCTGTTCCTGGAGGTCTTCATCCAGGACTCCTCCGACTTCACCGAGGACCTGACCGTGCACGGCGACGAGAAGCACGGGGTGCGCCGCCTGCGCGTGCACGGTCCGGGCGTCCCCAACACGGTGGCCGCGGTCCTGATGAACCTGCGCGACCGCACGGGCCAGGTCCCGCACGCGTACTTCAACTGGACCGAGGGCCACCCGGTCAGTCACCTGCTGCGCTTCCTCGTCTTCGGTGACGGCGAGGTGGCCCCGGTGACGCGTGAGGTGCTGCGGCGCGCGGAGCCCGATCCGGAGCGCAGGCCGCGGGTGCACGTCGGCTGAGAGCGGCCGTTCGTACGCACTGTTCGTACGCACCGTTCGTACGCGCCGTTCGTACTCAGTAGGCGACGGGCCAACCGCTGCTCCAGTCAAGGAGGTTGACGCCGAGCTTCGGAGTGCCGTTGTCGGCGCCGTCGTAGTAGTGGTAGACGATCAGGTCCCCGTCGCTGTCGTTCATGATCGACTGACCGCCGGGGCCGATGACGCTGCCGTGCGACTCGAGGACCGCGGTGCCGCCGTTGTTCGTCATCGCGACGCCGCTCTTGTCGTAATAGGGGCCGGTGACGGAGGTGGCCCGGCCCACCTTCACCTTGTACGTGGAACTGGTCCCCGAGCAGCACACGTCGTACGAGGCGAACAGGTAGTAATAGCCGCCCCGCTTGACGACGTACGGGGCCTCGACGGCCTTGGTGCCGGTCGGCCGGGCGGCGATCGCGTACCGCGTGGTGTCGCCCGCGTAGCCCTTCCCGGTGGACGGATCGATCCGGATCATCTTGATCCCGGTCCACCAACTGCCGAACGACAGCCACCACTTGCCGTCGTCGTCGACGAAGAGGTTCGGGTCGATGGCGTTGTAGTCGCTGGACGTGGTGGAGGTGTAGACGACGCCGTAGTCCGTCCACGAGCCGGGCTCACCGGTGCTCGAACCGGCAAGCCCGATGGCCGACTTGTTGGTGCCGAACGTCGAAACGGCGTAGTACATCAGGTACTTGCCACCGTGGTACGAGAGGTCGGGCGCCCACGCCTCGGTCGCGTACGACGACCACCACGACGGCTTCGTGGTGAACGCGTCGCTGCCCGCCGTGAACGCGACCCGGTCGGTCGACGAGCGTTCGGCGAGGCCGCCGCCGGTGGCGTACAGCAGGTACTTCCCGGCGGACGTACGGATCATGGTCGGATCGTGAACGACGGTGTCCCCGGTGACGCGGCCCGGATTCGGGTACGCGGACGCGGTCTGCGGGATCAGCGCCAGCACGACGGCCGCGGGGACGGCGAGCAGGGTGGTGCGCGTGCGGCGTGCGGTGCGGCGGGTGATCCGGGTGCGGCTGGTGGTCTGGGTGCGGCTGGTGATCCCGGTGCGGCGGGAGGTGCGGCTCACGCAAGGCTCCTCAAGGGACGGCGGACGGTACGACGGTCACGTCATGTCCGAAATTTCGAATGCCATTCGCAACTTCGGACGGGACCGTAGAATCGAACCCCTTGCGCGTCAACGGTTGCGGCAGCACCTTCCGCCACGGGCCGGTCTCACGCGGCGGTGCCGTCGACCTCCATGGTCATGCGGGCCACGTGCAGCGCCAGGTACGACACCTCGTCCTCGCTCAGCTGCTGCCCGAGGCGCAGCTCGACGATCGTCGCCAGCTTCTGCGCGGTGCGGGTCGCCTCCGGATAGTGAAGGCGGATGCCCTTGCCGATCGTGGACTCGTGGCCCTTCAGCTGCCGATGCTGCTCGATGCGGACGAAGAGGTAGCGCACGTGCGTGATGAACCGCGCCGCGCTCACGGACTCCTGCGAGACGTCGAGCCCGTAACTCTCCCCCACGACGGCGAGCATCTGCTGGATGACCCCGGTCATCGTGTACGTGAACGACAGGTCGCCCGAGGCGAATCCCGCGTTGACCAGGTGCAGCGCGAGCGCGGTCGCCTCGGATTCGTCCAGCTTCGGGTCGACGCGCTCGTTGATGGCCGCCAGCAGGCGCTGCGCCTGGGCGTACTCGGCGGCGTACAGGGTCTGCGTCTCGGCGCGCAGCGGATACTCGAGGACGATGCCCCGTCCCGCCCGGTCGATGGCCCCCGCGACGTGGTCCGCGACGGCGATGGCGAGGGTGGGGCGGGTGGACTCCCGTCCCTCGATGCCGGCCTCGTCCAGGGCGATCACGACGGCCCGCAGGACCTCCTCGCCGATGAGGGAGAGGGCCTCGGCCAGATGGTCGGGGTCGCGGCCGTCGGCCGGGACGAAGACGCGCACGATCAGCGCGGGGTCGATGGGCTTGCCCTGCTGGGAGCTGAAGCCGATGCCGCGCCCGGTGAGGATGACCTCCTGGCCCTTGTCGTCGCGCGCGAGGACCACGTTGTTGTTGAGGACACGCAGCGCCTCCACCGTCAGCGCCCCTTCCCGTCAGTGATCCGATTCCGGCCCGATGATCTCGTATTGTCCGCCATGCGCGCCTCATCCTCGTCATCGCCGACGCGCGGCGCGCGCCCCACAGAGGGGCGCGCGCCGGACCGATCGCGGATCGTCACCGCCGTACGGTCACCACGGCGTCGCCGGTGGCGACGTCCGTCCCGGTGTGCGGCTCGACCGAGGCGAGGTCCGCGGTGTTGGTGACGGTCATGAGGGTGACGGTCGGGTGCTGCGCGGCGCGCACGGCGTCGAGGTCGACCTCGACGAGGAGGTCGCCCGCAGAGACCCGCTGCCCGGACTCGACGCGCACGTCGAAGCCCTTGCCCTCCATCTGCACCGTGTCGATGCCGACGTGGACGAGCACCTCGATGCCGTCCTCGGTGCGGATGCCGAAGGCGTGGCCGGTGCCGACGACGGTGACCAGTTCACCGTCGACCGGGGCGACGACGTGGCCGTCGAGCGGCTCGATGCCGACGCCCTCGCCGAGTGCGCGGGAGGCGAAGACCGGGTCCCCGACCTCGTCGAGGCCGACGACACGGCCCGCGACCGGCGCCGTGAGCTCACGGCCCGCACCGGAGCCGGACCCGGCGGCGGCACTCGCGGCCGCCACGGTCTTGGCGGGTGCCGGTGCGGCGGCGGCGCCGACGGAGACGAGCTCGCGGTCGTCGGCCGGCGCGTCCTCGCCGCGGGCCGCGGCCTCGGCCGCATCGCGCTGGGCGTTGGCCTCGGCGCGCTCCTCCTTGGTGCGGAAGTCGGAGAAGTACACGAGCGCCATCGAGGTGAAGAAGGCCGCGGTGATCGCGATGACGTACACGACGGCCGGGGAGAAGACCGGGATGGTCAGGAGCGAGGTGAAGGCGAAGGCCTTGGTGTCCACGCCGCCCAGGACGCCCACGATCACGCCGCCCACGAGGCAGCCGACGAGCATGCGCGGGTAGATCCGCTTGAAGCGCAGGTGGATGCCGTACAGGGACGGCTCGGAGATGCCGCCGAACAGGCCCGCGGCCAGGGCGCCGGTCGCGGTCTGGCGCATTTCCTTCTCGCGGTGGCGCAGCGAGAGCAGCAGCACGCCGGCGGTCGCGCCGAAGCAGGCGAAGTTCCAGGCACCCATCGGACCCTGGATGAAGTCGGAGCCGAGGGTGTTGATGTTCTGCAGCATGAGCGCGTTCAGCGGCCAGTGCAGGCCCAGCGGCACCAGGAACGGGTACAGCAGCGGGATGACGATCGCGAAGACGATCGGGGCGTTGTTGTTCAGCCAGGACAGGCCCTCGCCGAGGCCGTTGCCCGCCCAGATGCCCATCGGGCCGATGAGGAAGGCGGTGACCGGGATCATGACCAGCATGCTGAAGAACGGCACGAAGACCATGTGCACGTTCTCGGGGAAGACGCGCTGCAGGCCCTTGTAGACCAGGGCGAGCACGGCGACCATCAGCAGCGGCACGAACACCTGGCCGCCGTAGTCGTTCAGCTGCATCGGCAGCCCGAAGACGTGCGCCACGCACTCCTGGGTGCCCAGGGTCGCGTTGGTGGAGCAGGTGACGCCGGGGATGCCGGAGTCCTTGTTGAGCATGCCGGTGAAGTTCGGGGTCATCACCGCGGCCATCACGGCGGCGCCCACCCACGGGTCGATCTTCAGCTTCTTGGCCGCGTTGTAGGCGACGAAGATCGGCAGGAAGTACAGCACCGAGCGCCACATGGCGTCGACGAAGACCCAGGTGGCGGACTTGTCCGTGGCCCGGAAGTCCATCACGCCGAAGGCGTCGAGCATGGAGGCGATCGCGATGATCAGCGAGGAGCCGAGCAGTACGCCCATGAGCGGGCGGAACGAGTCCGAGAGGTACTCGAAGAAGTTGTCGACCCAGGCGAAGCGGCCCCGGCCCTTGGCCCGGATCGCGGCCTTGACCTCGGCGTCGGACTGCGGCCGGGGCGTGCCGCCGCCGCTCATCGACGGCAGGTTCATGATCGTGGAGTAGACCCGGGAGACGGCCCCGCCGATCACGATCTGGAAGCGGTCACCGGACTGGGGCACGGTGCCCATGACGCCGTCGAGGGCGTCGAGGGCGGCCTGATCGACCTTGGCCCCGTCGTGGAGCTGGAAGCGCAGCCGCGTCGCGCAGTGCGTGAGGCTCTCGATGTTCTCGGGTCCGCCGACGCCACGGAGGATGTCCTCCGCCAGCGCATCGGGGCCCGGCGCGGTTGTGCTCATGATGCTTCCTCGCATCCTTCGGTTCTTGCTGTCTCGCATGGGTTCGCGATCGGTCCCGCCCGGCTCGGGGCAACAAAAAAGGCCTGGGTCGCGCCAACGGCGCTACCCAGGCCTTGCCTCGCCACACGACGACGGCGACGTCTTCGTGACGTCCTCGTGGGGAGTAACAATCCTGTGATCGGGATCGATCGAGCGACACACTAGCACCGGGCGGGGAGCTGCTGAAGGTGTGCCTGATCACACCCTTCGCGAGACGTCTCGCCCCGCGGAAATTCGGGGAGTTCCGGCGCGGTTGATGTCATCAGCAGTCGCAAGAAGCCACGAACACCGAGACACAGACACCGACCACCGACCACCGACCACCGACCACCGACCACCGAGACAGGCAGACGGGAACACAGGGAGACCACCATGCAGACCGACCAGGAGATCGTCCGCAAGATCCTCACCACGTCGGGAGACACGTGGGCGGTCGTCGGACTGTCCTCGAACCGCGAGCGCGCCGCCTACGGGGTCGCCGAGGTCCTGCAGCGCTTCGGCAAACGCGTCGTTCCCGTACATCCCAAGGCCGAGACGGTCCACGGCGAGCAGGGGTACAGCTCGCTCGACGCCATTCCCTTTCCGGTCGACGTCGTGGACGTGTTCGTCAACAGCTCCCTGGCAGGCCACGTCGCCGACGAGGCGGTCGCCATCGGCGCCAAGGCGGTCTGGTTCCAACTCGGCGTGGTCGACGAGGCGGCGTACGAGCGCACGCGGGCGGCCGGGGTGGACATGGTCATGAACCGGTGCCCGGCGATTGAACTTAAGTCCCTACGTTAGCGTCGTCTCGGCGGGCGGGGCGAACGGGCTGCTGCCCGCCGAAGGGCGCTGCGACAAGGTTGATCTACTCGCTCGCCGGCTCAACGGATCCAGCATTCCGACCGGATCCGAACGGCTCCGACAGCGGGTAGCGATAGCGGCGCGCCCGTTGCCCCCAGGAGCCGGCTACGAGGCAGCCTGGCCCCGGCTTGGAGGTCAGAGCGCTAGTCCGCCCCCTCGGCCAAATACCTCCTGCGAACTCATCAGCGGAAACCCCTCTAGAAGCTCACCAATGAGATGAGAATGCGAGTTAGTTGCTGATAGTTCCCCAGGGGGAGCAAACCCGCCCTCAGGGTGCAAGTCGAGCAGAACGAGGGGAGCGTAGCCGCCTCGCCGGGGTGGTCACGATGACGGCCCCCACCCCTGATGCCGACGGGCACACCGTCTCGCCCGATGCCGGCGCCCTGGTGGTCGACCGGCGGAACGGCAAGGTGGGCGTGGTGATGGGGCATGTGGGGACGTACGTGCAGCTTCGGCCGCCGCGCGGTGGCCGGGAGTGGGACGTGCCGCCCGAGGACGTACGTCCACCGACTCCGACGGAGGAGTTGAGCGCGAAGGTGGCCGTGGCCAACCGGAGGTGGGGACGGTGACCCCTCGCTCGGTCCTGCGCTACGAGACCTGGACGCTCCAGCCCGACCGCGAGCCGGACGCGGAGGAAGACCGGCGCGTCGCTCTACACGGTGACCGTGATGCTCATGGAGGACGGCCGCGCCGAAGTCCTGAAGATCACCGTCCCGGAGACGGGCCTGGCGGCCGGGCTCAAGCCGGGGGCAATGGTGCGGCCGGTGGAACTGTTCGCGACCCCGTGGGCGCGGATCTTCAACGGTCAGCTCTCCGACGGCGTCGCCTACCGCGCCGCCCGCCTGGAGCTGGTGACGGTGGAGGCGGCCCAGTGATCCGCTTCGAAAACGCCGCTCCAGAGCGGGAGTTGCACTCGCTCCGGCCCCTGCCGGGGACCGAGGGCAAGGCCACGTTCTCCGCCTCGTCTGCGGTACTCGATCTGCTCGGCCTGAGCCCGGAGCAGGCGGCCCGCCTGGACCTGGGCCACGTGTTCCGCCTGATATGCGAAGAGGGGGCATGAACGTGGAAGCCATCACGGGATACGCGTCGTACGCGCTGCCGATCGCTACTGCGCTGGTCGGTGTGTGGCTGCTGGTGACGGTGGTGCGCTACGTGCGAGCCGACCGGGGCACGCGGGTCAGCATGCAGCAGGCAGTGCGGGTGCGCTGGGGCTGGGTACGGCTCGCGCGGATGGCCGGACTGACGGTCACCGACAAGACCCCGAGCTTGCTCGCCCAGATCACCGCGCACAAGGACGGCCCCACCCCCGCGCCCCGGGTGCTGACACCTCGGATCAAGGTGACGCCGGACCGGTTCGGCGTGGTCGTGCGGGCGCGCACGCTGCCGAAGGTGGGGCTGGAGGAGTACCAGAAGTCTGCGCGGTTCCTCGCCGACGCCTGGCAGTGCACGCGGGTCTCCGTGCTGCCGGACGGCCCAGGCAGGGTGGTGATCCGGGGCATGCGCTCCGACCCGCTGACCACGCCGACCACGCACCGACCCACCGGCCTCCCACCCGTGGACCTGACGCGCTGGGAGCTGGGCATCGACGAGTGCGCCGCGAAGGTGTGCGTGTCCCTGGCCAACGTGCCCGGTGTGACGGTGGCCGGCGTCCCGGGTGCGGGAAAGACCTCGGGGGTCAGCAAGTTCGTCTGTGACTTCGCGCCGTCTGCGTCCGTGCAGTTCGTGACGGCGGACGGGAAGGTGTCGCGGGCTTCGGAGGGCGACTACGCCGCCCTGGTGAAGCGGATGTTCGCGTTCTGCGGAGACGATCTCGGTGAAGCGAACGCGCTGTTCAAGCGCTTGGTGGAGCTGCGTAAGCGGCGTTCGGCGACCATCCGGGATGTGCTGGGCGTGAAGAACATGTGGCACGTCGGGCCCTCGCCGCAGTGGCCGCTCACGGTCCTGATCATTGATGAGGCGCACACGTACTTCCGTGAGTACAAGGGCAGCGACCCTGCCACGAAACGGCTGGCCGCGCTGACGGCGGAGAACGCCCGGCTGGTGGAGGACCTGGTCAAGAAGGGCCGCAGTATCGGCATCCTGGTGATCCTGATCAGCCAGAAGACCACGGGCGACGCAATCCCCACGTTCATCCGTGACGTCTGCCCCATCGGGCTGTCATTCGCGCAGAAGACCGTGGAAGCCGCGGTGGCCGCGCTGGGCGACGACATCCGTAACTGGCCCGATGCCAGCCCGGTCACCTTGCAGGACCCCGCCTACGTCGGCGTCGCGGTGATGGCGATGCAGGGCCGCCCCGGCTACGCCCGCATCCGCCCCCCTACGTCTCCGACGCCGAGGCCGCCCGCGTCGCCGAACCCACCTCGCACCTGACCGCCGATCCGGACCTGTGCCTGGACGCCCTCCTCGCCTCGACCGGCCGGACCACGGCACCCCGGCCGTCGCTCGCCAAGTAGCCCCGAAAGCCCACACCGGCAAGGAGGTTGAGGACATGGCGGAGGAACGGTTCACCCGGTGCACCGTGACCGTGATCATGGCGGTCATCGCGGCCCTGGCCTTCGTCTTCTCCTTCGGCCCTGCGCACCGGACTCCGCAAGGGCGAACTCCTCGGCCTCCACTGGGAAGACCTCGACCTCGACAGCGGCACCGCCACCATTCACCGCTCCCTCCAGCGCACCCGCAGTCAGGGCCTGACCGTCCTGCACACCAAGACCCTGGCCTCCGAGCGGCGCATCGCCCTGCCCACCGAATGCCTGAGCTCCCTCAAGATCCACCAGGAACAGCAGCAGGAAGAGCGCCAGGCGGCCAGAACGGGCTGGACGGACAACGGACTCATCTTCACCACCCCGAAGGGCAGGCCGCTCGACCCCGGCAACCTGACCCGCCGCTTCCGCCGCCTCCTCCACGAGGCAGGACTCCGGACGATCCGTTTCCACGACCTCCGCCACTCGACCGCCACCCTGCTCCTGGAACAGGGCGTCGACCTCGTCGTCATCAAGGAACTCCTCGGCCACGCCCACATCGGCGTCTACGCCCACGTCCGACTCCGCCTCCAACGCCAAGCCATCGACACCCTCGGGGGCGTCCTCGGATCAACCGACGACGCCCCCGACAACCCGTCCGTCACAGCCGTCGTCCGCTGACGTTGCCGTCACCGTTGCCATCAAACAGCCGAAGTGCCCCGCCGGAATCAATCCGGCGGGGCACTTTGTTGATGAAATGCGCGGTCTTTCACGACCCCCTATGAGATCAAGGGGTCGCGGTCGACACCAATTCCCTCATCCGGACCAGGAAAGGCATACCTTCCCTTTCGGCGCGCATCGCAACATCACGGAACAGGAGCTTCTTGTCAGACTCATCAGCACCAGACAGGAGGGCAATATCCCGCACTTGCTGCCGGTAGTGAGTCATCAACCTGTCCCACGAAACGTCGCCTTCGGCGCCTGGACGTTCGGCCTCGCCTTCCGCCCAAACAGAATCAACCTCAAGAGCGCCAATAACGGCATTGAATGCGCCACTTCGCGATTCTTCGAGGTAGGCGCGCAACGCCAGAGTCGCGGCAGAAATTGACTCCACAGTCAAAGCTTGCGCGAGGCCAAATTCATCAACCGTGTTGATCGACTCAAGGTCTGACTCTGCACTCCTGATCGCAGCCTCAAGCCTGGGAGCAAGTTCGATGACAGAGGCGCCCGGCCTGGCGCGCAGAACTCGCCACGCCCCCACCAGGCCATCGTGAACCAATCCGTATCCTTCCAGCTCGGCGTGGGCCTCGCTGTACGCCTGATAGACGGGAAGAGTCCGGTGGGCTGCGGCCAGAGAGAGCACGAAGACTCTCTCCAGGGCCAGCTCGCCACACGCTGCCTCGATCCGGCCAATCTCTTCCTTTGTGAGCATTTGCACCCCTTCCGATGCCGCCACGATCGAGAGTTACCTTACGCCGGGCGGAAGCCAGAGAGCGGCCCTAGGGCTCACAAGCGTCGCACCCTGGTTTGTCAGGAACTGAGAACAAGCAGGACAGAAAGGCCTACTGGCTGCAATCCCACCAGGACTAAGACCTAGATGCTGAGCTGCAGTTACTAGCTTCACTTCAGCATGCGCACCATTACTCATCGATATAGCCAATTCTCCAGCGTCAAGAGAATCAGCCCTTTGGATCAGAGTGAGGTTACTCCTCGCTCCAACAGCAGACAGATCAATGCCTCCACCAACGCCGTCGGCGTGCAACACCCCGGTAGTCCTGTACCGCTGGCCGCCTGACGGAATCAGAGAATGCAAGTCGTCGGCCCTATCGGTCAGATGACCTAGGTCGGCAGCCCCGCCGCCGCAGTTGTGTACCAGAACTGGCGTGGCCCCCGACACCACATAGTACGTGTGGGCGTCAGCAACGGTGAGGTTGTGGACGGTTGCCTGTGGGACCGTCCACCGCTGGACGGCGCTGATCTGCACGTGCGTGCCAGCGCTGGTGCGCAGCCACTCGCCCGCCTGCAGGTCGGTGGCGTCGATCCACTTGCCCAACTCCGGGACCCAGAAGGGGTGTCCGTCGGTGGCGGTGACCGAGGCCGTCCGCTCCTTGTCGGCACTGGCCTTGGACTTCTGATCGCCTGTCTTTATCGTGACCTTGACGAGGTGCTTGACCCCGGATCCCTTGATCTCGGCCGTGACCGTCTGCGCAGACGTCTTGCCGGTCTTGGGGTCGGTGGCCATCACCTTGTCGCCGATCCGGATGTCCTTGATGGCTCTGGTGGTGCCGTCGGCCATCAGGACTCTGGTATCTGGTGTGAAGCTGTTCTTGAGGGCGCAACTGGCGCCGTCCTCGGCCGCTTCCGCCAGGTCGTCGGCTTTCTTCTCCAGCTTCAGCCAGGCCTTGAAGTCATTGAACAAGCCCTTGACCAGGCCACCGACCTTCTTGGCCAGGGCGACGCCCTTCTTCCACTTCCAGGGCATGCCGTATTTCTTGGCGAGTTTGCCGAGGATGCCGCCCACCATGCTGGTGGCGATGTTGGTGATGGTCGCTCCGCATGCGCCGAGGCTGCCGGTCGTGAAACAGTCCAGGGCGTCGGTGATGCCGAGCTCGTCGGCGATGATGCCGGCGAGTTCCTTGGCGGCACGCTTCATCCGGGTCTCGGTGGCATCGGCCCTGGCGCGGGCCGCGGTGGCCTTCTTCTGGGCCGGGGTGTCGTAGACCTGGTAGTAGGTGTAGTACGTCTTGGTCGCCTTGACGTCCCAACCACCGTTGCTCTTCATGCTGCAAGAGACGCCCATCAGCATGCAGCCGTCGGGCTTCATGCCGCTCGGGTCGCTGCGCGTGACCGGGTTGTTGGCCCCGTACGCGTAGCCGTTGATCTGCTGAGGGTCGGTGAGGTCGAGGATCGGGTCGGCCGAGATGAAGCGGCCGTTCTCCGGTTCGTACTCGCGTGCCCCGATGTGTGTCAGGCCACTCGCGTCCTTGGGCTTGCCGAGGAAGCCCTTGTCGTCGACCCACGGTGTTGTGGCAGTGCCCCGTTCGTTGCCGAAGGGGTCCATGCGGCGCCGCGTGACTTCCCCGGTCTTCGCGTCGACGGCGGCCGACATGGTGCCGTGGTGGTCACCGGCCAGGAATTGAACGCCCTTGGGTGTGCGCAGGGCGACCGTCTGGTCTCCGAAGCTGTAGTAGCGGGTGCCTTCGACCGCCCGGGTGGCCGTGTTGAGGGTCAGCTCCATACCGGGCAGATAGAGAGTCTGCTTGTCCTTCTCCTTGCGCAGCAGGCGGCTACCGCCGGCATCGTATGCGTAGGACGCGTCACCGCCTGCCGTGGCCAGTTGGCCCTCCGCGTTCCACGTCAGGTCCTGGGTGGTGCCGTTGAGGATGCGCTGCTGGGTGTTGCCGGCCTTGTCGTACGCGTAGGTGTCCTGGCGGGTGACGGCCGGGTCGGTGCCGGAGGCCGGAGTGTTCTGGACGACCTTGGTCAGAGTGTGCGGACCACCATTGCCGGCCGCGTCCTTGCCGTAGGTGTAGGTACGGGTGGTGTCCGGGCTGCCGCCCTTACCGTGCAGGACCTGGGACTTGCGGTTGCCCGCGGTGTCGTAGTCGAAAGTCTGCCAGTACGGTGCCTCGCCGCCGATGGTGCTGCTGGTCGCCCCGCTCGCGCAGGCGGCGTTCTGCTTGCCCGAACCGGCAGCGCCGTCCGAGGAGTTGGAGGTGGACCAGGCCGCCTTCAGGCGCTGCTGCCAATCGTAGGTGAAGCACTGCACGTCACTCGGGCCGCCGACGGGGGCATCGGCAATGGAGGTGACGTTCCCGGAAGGGTCGTAGGTGTAGTGCGCGTCGTAAACAGGGGGCTTGCCGTCAAGTTCCACCCGGGAATTGGTCAGGCGATCGGTGCCTGGTTCGTACTCGTACTCGAGCCAGGGTTCCTGACCGTCGCTGTCCAGCTGTCCCAGCACGAGCTCCTGGAGCTGGGACGTCGGGTAATAGCTGGCGATGCTGACGTAGTAGGAGGACGTGCCCAGTGAGGACCGCAGCGACGTAGGCCGTTGCAGATCATCGTATGCATAGGTGAGGTTTTCGGAGGGAAGGCCTCCGGCAGCCGGCATACGTACGGAGTTGACGGTTCCGTCTTCGTTGTACTGGGTGCCGAACTCGTAAACGCCCTTGAGTTCCGTCGCCTCGGATCCGTCCACCACCACCTGGGTGATCGTGGGCTGGTACAGCTCGTCGAGCTGAACGTTGAGCGCAGCGGACTGCGCCACTCCGCCCGCATACCGGTACGTTCCGTACACCTGCCCCTTGGCGACGCGGTCGTAGACCGTGGCGGTCTGTTTGACACCGGTGTCCGGTTCACCCTCCCAGGTGGAGACGGGGCGGCCGAGCACGTCGTACTTGGTCGACGACTTCTTACCTCGGGCGTCCGTGGTGCTGGTGAGGCGGTCCAGTACGTCGTAGGTGAGGGTGGACTTACCGGTGTCCGGGTCGGTCGCCGACGTCTTGCGGCCTCGCTGGTCGTAGTCGTACGTCCAGGTGCTGCCTGCCGGGTCCTTGAAGGTCTTGAGCTGGCCGGCAGGTGTGTAGGTGTAAGTGCTGGACTCGTAGTCGCTGGTGGTGCCGGACGGGAGAGGCTTGTCGCCCTTGTAGCGGCGGACCTCCTTGGTCTGGCCGCGGCCGTCGGTGATGGTCGTGGTCGGCGCCGTGCCGGCGGGCGGGTCGGTGTGGACGCGGTCACCGCCGTACGTGTACGTGGTGCGCCACTTCTCTTCGTCGGCGACCTTGAAGATCTCGGCGGACTTGCGGCCTGCGCCGTCGTACTGGCTGACCGTCTCGCCCCGCACCTCGGCGGTGGGTGTGAAAAGGGTCGCGGACGGTGCCTGGGTTGTGTAGTAGTCGGTGTACGCATCGACCACATTGCCGAGGCCGTCGTAGAAGGTGTCGGCAATGATCCGGCCGCCGTCCGGGCCTTCCGCCTGCTGCTGGCGCGGCCTCAACAGGCCGTCGTACAGGGCGTATTCGGTGCCGTAGGACTGGCCGTCCTTCTCCAGCTTCTCCGTCTTGACGGCGGTGACGGCGTTGCTGCGGATCAGGTACGTGTACTTGATCGACGGCGTGGCATCCAGAGACTTGGGACGGTCGGGCATCCAGACGGCGGTCAGGCGGCCCAGCGCGTCATAGGCGAGGTCGGTGCGCTTGCCGTTCATGTCGGTCTGGGCGCTCTGCAAACCCCAGGCGGGGGCGTACTCCGTCGTGGTGTTCCAGCCCAGAGCGTTGGTCTCCACCTTCTTGGTGGTCAGGCCGTCGGTCTCGGTGTAGGCGGTCGAGGTGGCGGTTCCTGCGGCATCGGTGGCCTTGAGCGGTCGACCGTATGCGTCGAAGTCCGTGGTCGCCGCCGAAGTGACCGTCTCGTAGGTGGCCGTGGTGCCGTCGTGCGACGCCAGCCGCTGCACCTTGGTGGTGTCACCCTTGGTGGGTGCCTCGCCCAGGGCCTTGCCGTCGTAGAAGGTCAGGTCGTCGGAGATCACCTGGGACTTGCGGTCCGGGGTGTCGCCGCAGGAGACCGCGACCTTCTCGACGCGGGAGACCAGAGCGAACATGTTCTTGGCCGCGTTGTCCGCGTACTGGGTACGGGTGCACTGGTTGTCGCTGCCGTCGCCGACCGTGCCGTAGTCGTCCGTCTGCGTCGGTCGACCCGTGGTGTCGTCGTAGCGGCTGGTGGAGGCGCTGACCTGCCAGCTGCCGGTTTCGAGTTTCGTGTACGAGGAGGTGGTCTCCGGGCGCACGTAACGGGCGGTACTGGTGCCCCAGTCCTGCTTGCGGGTGGCTGTGGTGTGCTGCCAGGTCGTGCTGATGCTCTTGTCGACGATCTTGTCTGCGGTGTAAGCACCGTTGTAAGTCGCGGTCTCCAACTCCTGGCCGGAGAGTTCGTCGGCATCGGTGTGCTTGACGCCTTCGGAGTCGGTGACTTCACCGCCCATCCCGCGCAGGAAGGTGTGCTCGGAGCGCTGGTTGGCGTCACTGACGGTGCCCGCGGACTTGGTGACGCGGACCTTTCCGTAGCCGCGCCAGTCGCTGTAGGTGCGGTATTCGTCCTTGGTGATCCCGTCCGCGCGGGCCTTTTTCCAGCCCGCGTCCCCGAGGTAGTCGTACTCGCTGACCATGTCGGGGGCGCCACCGGTCAGGTCGGTCTGGGTGACCTTACGGACCAGGTACTTGTGGAACCAGTCGGTGATCGGGTCGGTGACGCCCGGCGGGCTCCACTTGACCGGGTAGCAGGCCTTGGTGGAGGCGTCGGTGGCGGGCAGACTGCCGGCCGAGCAATCCGCGTCCCGGTAGATGATGTCCAGAGTGCCGCCGGTGTCGTTGTCGACGCCGGAGAGGCGGAAGCGGTTCATCGCCTGGATGTTGTCGCCCGCCTTGTCGACGCGGTTCGGCAACTGCTGGCCGAGCAGTTCGACGATCGGCATGTCAGCGCTGGTCGAACCGGAGTACCCAGTCTGCTTGATGGTCTTCAGCCACAGCGACTTGGAGCTGTCCCCGTTGTCGTTGAACTGATGGCCCAGGGTCCAGGACTCCACGTCCGTGTAGCCGGTGCCGCTGCGGATCTGTGTGGTGACCTTGGACAGCTTCTTGCGGGTCCAGAACGTCGGGGAGTTCTGGCCCGTGCACTTGGTGCTGACCTTGCAGTTCAGGTCCCAGGGCACGTCCGGCCAGCGTGTCGCGGTCGCATCGGTGAGGTCGCCGGGTTCGCAGTCGGCGGCCGCGGCCAGGCATCGTTCGTCGGTGGTGAAGTTGACGCGGGCCGAGGCCGGAGTGTCGTAGGCCTTGCCGTCGCGCTGCCCGTAGTCGATGCGCTTGAGGTAGCCGCCCCGCACGTAGGGCTTGCCGTTCTCGGTGGTCTTCAGGCCCTGCGTGTAGTAGTTGGTCTCCTTGCCGTAGAAGTACGACATGGCGTTGCCGTGCGGGTCGACGACGTAGTCCAGGTTCCAGCGCCAGGCCTGGTCGCAGAAGGCGTCGGCGAACGTGGACTTGTAGCAGGGCTCGTCGAGGTCGTCGCCGTAGACGGGCGCGGTCCAGGTGGAGCCGGTCTGCTCCTTGCCGGAGGTGTAGCCGGGGAGGTCGTCCAGGCCGAAGTAGTACTGGGTTCCGTCGGTGGTCGTCAGCCGCCAGTGCTCGCCGTTGTTGTCGCCGTTCGCGGCACCGGTGAGCTTCTCGACCTTCGAGTTGTCGTCGCTGCTCAGCCGCCACTCGTGGGTGGTGTCGTCCAGGATCAGCTGGCCTGACGGACCTCCCGCAAGCTGGATGGTGGCGTTGTCGAACGCCCAGCACTGGTCACCGTTGGCCTTGTCGTGGCCGTCGTCAGCGCACGGCTTGTACCGGCGCTCGATGAAGCCCGGCTCGTAGCCGAAGCCCTCGCCGATCCACGAGCCCTGGTTGTTGGTGGCCGCAGTCTGCCCGTCCACCGACTGGGAGTTGTAGCCCAGAGCGATGGAGGGGGCCAGGCCGCCCGGGGCCGGCGGAGTGCGCAGCGGGTACGACCAGTTGAAAGCACCCGAGGAGTTCGACACGCTCCACTCGGCGGACGCGGCCAGCGAAGTCGCGCCGAAACTGCCCTGGTCGCCGGAGGCGCCGGCCTCGGCTGCGAGCACCGTGATCGGGGCGGTCTCGCCCTGCCGCGTCGCGGCCACCGGTGCATCGGCGCTCAGCGTCTGCTCGGACGTGTCGTTGACGGTGGCCAGCGGCTTGCCGGTCCTGCAGCCGTCCTTGTCCGGGGTGGTCAGCGCACACGCCGGGTACTGGACCAGGCGGAGGCGTGAGCCGTAGCCCGCACCGTAGGCGTCGGCGAATCCCGCGTAGTCCATGGTGAGGCGGGCAGCGCCAGCCGTGTTCGCGTCGCTGGCGGGTGCCACGGTCATCAGCACACCGTCAAAGCCTGCCGCCTCGGTCCGCTTACGGTCGACGACCGAGACACGGACGGCTTCGGCAGGTGGTCTGGAGCGGGTCCGCTTCTTGGGTGGTCCGACTTCTATGGGCAGGCTCTTGGCCGCGACCGGCTTGGTGCTGCTCAGGCTGACTTGGCTGCTGCCCGGCGCAGGCCAGGTGACCTTGGCGGGTGAGGTGACTTTGGCCTTGTCCACTGGATTCGCGCGGTGCTTCTTCGGCTTGAGCGACTTGCCCTCCACCGGATCGCTCAGCTCGTGTTGAATTTCGGGCCTGGTACGGCCCTTGTCGGCGGCCTCGGCCTCAGGGACGTACTGCGGGAGCAGGCCGACCGTGAGCGCGACGCCGACCGTGGTGACGATGCCGCGGCGCAGTCCACGGCGGTTCAGACGGGACGACGTGCGAAGCCAACGGGGTGAAGTCATAGCGGATTCCTTTGGGAACACAGGCGATTCGGTGCACGGCGGTGTCGGCTGCGGGCGGGCGAACCCCATCGGTCGCCCGCCCGCAAGCGGGCCGCTACGTCGTCCCGACGATGCTGGTGCCGGACTCCAGGCCGGCCACCATCGAGGCCAGCTGCTCGTCCAGTGCCCCTTCAAAGACACGCACTTCGTCGATCGCACCGGAGAAGTACTGGGAGCCGCCGGTTCCGACCCCGGAACGGCCCACCTGCAGCCCGGCCTTCGACAGGTCCCAGTTGTTGGGCCAGTTGATCACCTGGCCGGTCCAGGTGCCGTTGACGAACAGCCGCACCTCGCCGAACAGGGCGTTATAGGCGAGCGCCAAATGGTCCCCGTCGCCCTCGGTGCGAGGAATGAACCCGGTCGCGACCGACTGAGTGAGGACCGCGCCTGTTGTGTCCTGCTCGCTGAGCGCCAGCTGCCAGCGCTTGCTCTCCTTGCTGTAGCGGATGGCGACGGCCGAATTCGCCGTACCAGGCAGCGACAGGACCGTCTCATCGGCGCTCGGGGTCAGCGAGCCAAGCCGAGCGCGGACGGTCACGGTGAAGCTGGCTTTCGCCTTGAGCAATCCCGCGGGTCGATCCGCGTACCCGTCCGTGCCACCGAGCGCCAAGTGCCCGTCACCCCACACCGGTTGCTCCGATGGGATGCAGTCCGGGTCGATCGGGAGGCAGGTGTCGTTCGGCTGGTACACGGACGTTGACCCGTGCAGGGCCAAGCCGGTGCCGTTCGCCCGGTCCGGGATCTTCCCCTCGGCCAGCTCATCCATGTCCCAGTACGCCAACTCCAGCGGCGGCACACCGCCCAGCTTGGCGCTCTCGCCAGCCGCGACGACTCGGTCGAAGACCTGCACGTCCGCGACCGTGCCCTTCAGGTTCGCCACATATCCGGAGGGTTCCAGGGCCCGGCCGATCTGCAGCGCGCCGGAGGCGTTCCAGGTGGTGGCGCGTTCCTGGATGTCGCCGGCGACCAGGGTGCCGTTGACGTACATGCGCATCTTGCCGGGCGCGCCGCCGTCGTTCATGTCGTAGACGCCGACCAGGTGGGTCCACTCTCCCGGTACTGGCTTGGGGCCGAGGACCTGCCAGGTGATCATCGAGTCGATCTCGCTGTCGGGCGCGAGGAACGACCACTTCTGCGAGGTCGCGTCGTAGCCGAGCGAGAACCCGGACTGTGCCGAGCCGTCCTGGCTGACCACGCTCATCGACGTGGTCGGCAGCTGCGGCAGCATCACCCAGGCCGCCACCGAGAACGTCTTGTCCGTGTCCACGACGTGCTGTCCGGCATTCAGGTACGCGTTCGCGGTGCCGTCCAGCGAGGCCGCGGTGCGCACCGACCCGTGCGGTCCCTTCGTCCCGAACGTGACGCCCGAACCGGCCGTTGCGGCGGGCGAGTCGTCGCCCCCGACCGCCTGGGTGGAGCCTGCCGCATCGGCGAGGGCCCATGAGGCCTTCGGTGAACGTCCCTTGGAGACCCGGAAGGTGTATCCGGACGTGGCCTGCTTGGCGTTGCCGGCCTGGTCGACGGCCCACACGATCAGGGTCTTGGGGCCTTCGCGGCCCGGCATCCAGTGCACCACCGCCGGGCGTCCCGGCTCGTCGGGCACGATCGTCTTCTCGGCCTCGCCGGTGAACTGGTAGGTGTACTTGGCGACATCGGTACCCGGCGAGTACAGCGAGAAGGTGCCGTAGTCGCCGACGCCCGCGTGCCACAGGTCGTCATCCGGATACTCCGTCGAGGTCACCTCGGGCGCCTCGGGCTTGGTGGAGTCCAGGATGAACTCGCAGCGGGTGGCGTCCCCATCACTGCTCCACGGTCCCCAGGCCGTGCCGTCGCTGGCCCGCGCCTCCCAGCCGATCACCGTGTTCTGAGGGAGGGTGAACGCGGCCGTCCCGTCCCCGGGAATGTCGGTGCCCACGACGTACTTGAAGCTTTCCCAGCCGCTGTAGCTGTCCGGGTCGCTGTTGGTCTGCTTGTAGTCGGTGGTCACCGTGTACTTCTTGGCAGTGCCGTCGCTCGCCGTCCAGAAGACGTTGTACTGGGCCTTCAGCTTCTCCGTGTTGCCGCCCACGTCACCGTGGTCGGGGTCCCAGAAGATCGCTGACAGGGTCGGCACCTTCTTGGTGTAGTGCTTGGTGGCCTCGCCGTAGGTGCACTTGCCACCCGGGTTCATCGTCAAATCGCTCATCGCGGCCTTGTACGGCGGCCGGTTGTACGTCACTTCCAGGGCCGCGTTGTTGCAGAACCGCTTCCACCCGCCGTACAGGTCCTCGCTCGCCGCCTGCAGACCGAACGTGGTGGTGTCCCAGCCGCTGGTCGCCGCCTTCTGCACCGTTCCCGTCACCCCGAACCGCACGTTCTGGTTCGTGGACGTGCACGAGCCCGTCGGGTTCGTCGGCGCCTCGGAAGTGATCTTCTCCTTGCTGGACGGCTTGTTGGACCAGTTCGTGCCCGAGTTGATGGCGCTGCCGCCGGAGCTGTTCATCCGGTGCAGCTCCACCGCGTAGGCATCACTGTTGTAGGTGTGCACCAGCGTGATCGCGAACTCGGCCTTGAGGATCGTCTTGCCCTCGAAGGCGCCGGTGGGCAACGCGTAGTACTGACGCTGCACATCGTTGGATCCGGTGCAGCGCACCGACACGTCGGCCGGGCAACGGCCCACGCCCTTGCCGGACTCGACACCGTCGGCCGAGTTGGAGAACTTCCAGCCCTCAAGGCCCGGATTGGCCGAGGACACCCAGGTCCACCCGGTACGGGAGGCGGTCTTGGCGACCGGGTCGATGTAGACGGGGTAGCGGGTGTGCTTGCCCCGCAGCAGGCCCACGTCTGGGGTCAGGTGCATCTTGCCGTGCTTCATGGCCAGTTGGACATCGGCGACCTGGGCGCCCTCGGGCGGTCCGGGACCGGCCTGCACCGGATGCTCGGCCCGGCCCAGCGAAGTACCGTTGGAATCCCACATCACCGGCTGCGGTGCTTCGAAGACTGTGCCGCCCGAGGTGACGTCCTTGGCGATGAGACTGCCGTCGTCGTCCTCGGCGACCGTCACCCCCTTCGTGGTGACCGGCAACGCGATCTCGGCCAGCTTCGGGTTGGCCGCCGCAGCAGCCGACTTGACCACGAGTACATGCGAGAACCCGTCGGCCTGTGCGGTCACTACGAGGTCGACGTCCGGCAGCACCGACGCGTAGGTGGCGGTGCTCCCCGCGACCACCGGCTCCGGCAAGGAGGACGGCCAGGAGAACGACATGGTCTTGCCGTCCCGGACCAGCGTCGCGAACGCCGCGTCCCCACCGCCGGAGATGCTCATCGCCGCGCTCGCCGCCCGCGGCACCAGACGACCGCCCGGCTGCCGCACGAGAGTGGTGTCAATGTCGACCCACTTGCCGTCCTTGCGGGTGCGTACCGGCTGCGCGAACTCCTTGACGGTGAACGTCCCGTCCGGATTCGCGAACGTCTGGCTGCGCTCGTCCCGCAGCGTGCTGATCTCCACACGCTTGCCCTCATCAGCCGCCGCATCCACGGCGGCCGCCGCAGAGACTGCGGAGACCGGAGCCTTCTTGCGTTCCTGGCTGTCGTCGATCGAGTTCGCCGACGTGTCGTCCGCCGCCGCGGCGGACTCGAGGCCGCCCGCGCCGATCGACAGCACCGACGCCAGCACGCACGCCAGCGTCCCAACCCGATGCTTCAGGCCCCACGGCCCACTTCTTCGCCGCACAGTACGGCCTCTCATGATCCCCACCCCTGTCTAGTCCCGCACCCGAGCGCAGTCAGCGAATCGACGAACCGAAGGCCTTGCCCTCGTCAGGAATCCCGTCCGCCCCCGGCCGGATCGTGCGCGTGGTCCCGGTGCCCCCGTCGATCAGGCTCCACGGCGCCGCATAGACCACGCCCTTCGGAGAACTCGCGCTCTTGCTGTACGGGACACCCACGTACAGCTCTCCGTACGTCGCCCACAGCCCCAGGCCCGCGAAGTCACGAGCCCCCGCCGCCTCTGGCAGCACGCCATCGCCACGCGTGAGGATCTTGTCGGTGGCACCCGGTGCGCCAAGGCCCGGCAGCACGTGAACCGCTCCCGCGTTCTCCGCCGCACCGACTTCCTGGTTCGGCACGCTCACCGCCAGCTTGATGGTGGCAGCGGTGCCGACCGAGCCGGGCTTGGTGTTCGCGAGCGCCACGCGCTGGCCGAAGAAGTCACCCACCACCGGCTCACCCTCGACATCAGGGGACAGCCGGTCGGTCAGGGCGATCTCGGTGACCGCCCCGGTCGGCTTCACATGGATCACCGTCACGGCCCCGGCATCGCTGACGCTTCCCACATCTTCGTTGGGTGTGCCCAGCGCCAGCAGAGCGTCGGTCTCCGAAGCCGCACCTTCAGGCTGGTACGCGATCATGGACAGGGCTGTGCCGAACCTGTCCCCGCTCTCCGCGGTGCCTGAGGTCAGCGCAGGCGAGTCCTCACTGGCCGCCCCCAGAAACGTAGGCCGACCGTCGCTGACCACGTGGGTGAAGAGGCCTACGTTGCCGGCGAACGTCTCCGCGCCGATCCCTTCACCGGGCGCGCCGACGGCGAAGTATTTGGGGGTCGCCGCCAGCGAAGCACCGAACCGGTCGTTCGCCTCCGCGTCCCCCGCGATCCCGGGGTCGTCCTGGTTCACGGACCCACGCATGGTGCCCTGCATGTACTCGATGCAGCCGGCATCCTGCAGGCTCCCGATGGCCTCACCCGGCGCACCGATCGCCAAGAACGGCTTGCCCGACGTGGTCCCCGCCGCCACCGCGTACCCGAACAGATCGCTCGCCTCGGTCGCCGTCGCACTGTCGAAGCCCGCTTGCGTCCAGTTGTCGACCTTTGAGCCCTCGCCGATACCGTCCGGACGCCCGTGGATCACGTAGACGGCCCCCGCGTCGGCCTGGTTCACCCCCGCCACGCTCACGTCCTCATACGGCACTCCCGCAACAAGATCAGTACAGCCGTCGAGATCCACATCGAAGGTGGAGATGGAGAAACCGAACTTGTCATTCGCCTCCGGATCGGCACCGTCCGAGCTCATGGCCTGCGACACCACCGCAGTTCCCTTGCCCCCGCCGAAGACGATCCGGACCAGACCGGCAGCCGTCTGCCCGCCGACCGTGGCCTCCGGATCGGCGATCGCCATGTCCCGGATGCCGTCACCGTTGAAGTCCGATCCCGTACCCGCTGTACAGGCCGCTGCCATCGCATGCGGTGCCCCCACCGTCAGCACGCCCGCGGACGCCACCAGGACCGATCCCAGCCCCAGCCCGAAAACACGCGTGCGCAGCCGCACACCCCGCCCCAACTCCACAGTCCCCACCCCAGAGTTCACAGAAAGCTCACAAGTGGCTTGAGGCAACAGGTCAAGACCAGTTGGCGTCAACAGATGAAACGCCGAACGACGTGAAAGCGACGCCCAGTGGGCACGGCCGGCGGCAGGGCCCTGCCGCTTCATTCCCACTGCACAGAAGGGAAGTAGATGCAGCCAAGAAGCCTGACCCCGGCCACCGCCCACAGATGGAGCCACTTGGCTGAATCCAGTCATCGACCGATACGCTGCCATTGGCCGAGCGGGTGACGTCCGCCTCAACACGGAAGGCCGCCATGGTCGCGGAGTACGCGCACGCATAGAGCCCACATACGCAGGTGGCGACCGAGCGGAGACCGCGGCCAGCATTCTATAGTTACCGTTTCGTGATCCATGTGCGTACAACCCTTGGCACTTGACGGCGGATCCGTGACCTCACCGTGATGACTCCGTAACTCAACCCAGGGCAACCATTTCTCCCCGGAGACATTCGGCCACGCATGCCCGATTTCGATCTTTGACAACTGTCGGGACGGGGTTGAAGCTTTGTTGGCCACTGCTCTTCAAGGGCGTGGTGATTCGGGTCGAGATCTTCAACGCCGGTGTCCGGGCCAAGAATTGGCGGTCGCTGGATGACTTCCCTTTTCGGCCTGTTCCGCCAGGGCCTGATGGAGCGGGCTTGGTTCCTTTTCGGCCATGCGGAGACCTGTTCTCTGCATGGCCGACCGGTTGATAAGCAGGGATCATCGATGAAAATCAGCGGCAGATTCGTGCTGCCTCTCACGGGGACAGCAGCCATAGCCATGGCCCTGCCCTCGGTCGCCGTCGCGGCAGGCAGCCAGCCGGCGAGGACACCGGCGAACGCGGCCCTTCTCCCGTTGTCCCCTCTCAAGGAGTCCGCCGCTTTCGGTCTGGACGAGGCGGCCGGTTCGCGGCACCTGCTGGGCGGCAAGGCCCAGGAGTTCACGGCGGCTCTGGCGGGCGGCGCGCAGGCGGGTGCCGTCGGCAAGGCGGGTTCGGCGCTGAAGCTGAACGGCAGTACGGCGTACGCGGCCACCGCGGGCCCGGTGGTGGACACCAGCCAGTCGTTCTCGGTCTCCGCCTGGGTCAAGCTCGACAACAAGAACAAGAACTACACGTTCCTGTCGCAGGCGGGCAGCCGTGCGAGCGGATTCCAGCTGTACTACTCCAAGGCGTACGACAAGTGGGTGTTCAACCGGCATGCCAAGGACGCCGACGACACCGCCATCGCCCGCTCCCTGAGCACCAGTGCGGCTCAGTCCGGCGCGTGGACCCACCTCACCGGCGTCTACGACGCGACCGCCAAGACCGTCCAGTTGTTCGTCAACGGGCAGGCCCAGACCGCCGCTTCGTTCACCACCCCGTGGAAGGCGACCGGCGGGCTCCAGATCGGCCGGGTCCGCTACCAGGGCACCTACCAGGAGTACGCGGTCGGCCTCGTCGATGAGGTGCGTACGGTCCAGTCGGTGATGACGGCGGCCGACGCGACGGCCACCGCGGGCGGCGAACTGCCCGCACGGTTGCAGGAGTTGGCGTCCTTCCCGCTGGATGAGACCGCGGGCGCCACCCGGGTCAGCGGCGGCATGGGCGCCGGGCCGGTCGCGACGCTGGCGGGCGGCGCCCAGGCAGGTGTCGCGGGCAACGCAGGCTCCGCGCTGCAGCTCAACGGCGACTCGGCCTACGCGGCCACCGCAAGCTCCATGGTCGACACCAGCCAGTCCTTCTCGGTCTCCGCCTGGGTCAAGCTCGACAACAAGGACAGGAACTACACGTTCCTCTCGCAGGCAGGCAGCCGGGCCAGCGGATTCCAGCTGTACTACTCCAAGGCCTACGACAAGTGGGTGTTCAACCGCCACGCCAAGGACACCGACGACACGGGGATCGTCCGCTCCGTGAGCACCAGCACCGCCGAGACCGGCGTGTGGACCCAGCTCACCGGCGTCTACGACGCGACCGCCAAGACCGTCCAGCTGTTCGTGAACGGCCAGCCGCAGAAGGCCGCCGCCTTCACCACCCCGTGGAAGGCCACCGGCGGACTCCAAATCGGCCGCGTCCGCTACCAGGGCACCTTCCAGGAGTACTTCGCCGGATCCATCGACACCATCCGCGTGTGGAAGACGTCCGTCGTGTTCGGCTGCACCGACACCTATGCGATGGGACACCGCGGAGCACCCACCCTCGCCCCGGAGAACACGGTCGCATCCCTCGGGATGGCAGCCGATCACGGAGCGGACTGGGTCGAGACCGACGTGCAGTTCACCAAGGACGGCGTGCCGGTGCTCATGCACGACGACACGGTGGACCGCACGACCAACGGCACCGGACGCGTCGACCAGCTCACCGCCGCACAGATCGCCCAGCTCACCATCGACGGCGGCGGCCGCGTCCCCACCCTGCAGCAGGCACTGACCTCCCTCAAGCCCAAGACCGCCCGTCTCCTGCTGGAGATGAAGGGCCCCCAGACCTCCGCGGCAGTCGACAAGGTCCTCGAGCTCGTCGCCAACGCCGGCATGAGCGAGCGCACTACCCTGCAGTCCTTCGACGAGAACATCGTGCGGGCCGCGGCCACCTCCCCCTGGCAGACCAAGGTCGCCCTGCTCCGCTCCACCCTCGACGCGGACCCCGTCGCCACCGCCCGCTCGCTCCAACTGAACGCCTACGCCGTGCAGTCCACCTCACTCGCAACCCGGCCCGAAGTCGTCAAGCAGCTCCAGCAGGCCGGCGTCCAGGTGTACACCTGGACCATCGACAGCGAAACCCAATGGCAGAGCATGACCTCGTGGGGCGTCGACGGCGTCATCACCAACCGCTCCGACCAGTTCCTTCGCTGGCGGACCACGCACTGCACCGACATGTGATCCGGCACCAGGCCCGTGGGGCTGCCCGAAGGAACAACCTTCGCGCAGCCCCACGCCCCGAGGCCGAGCCCGCCTCACCACATCAATGTCGCGGAGACCACAGTCATACAGAACTCCTGACATTCCACTAGCAGAGTTGGTCAGTGCGCAGCAGATCGACGCGCCCGTAGCCAGATGTCTACGGAGTGACGGAAACGCCAGTCAGAGGATCGACCAAGCACCTTCCGCATCGCCAGCGCGCAACAGCCGGACACGCCGCAGCACTTCGGGCAACGTGTCCGGCAGATACGACGCCTTTCGCGCGTTGGTGGTGATCATGCGGAGCTCTCGCAGGTCCCGCAGTACCTCGTATCCGCTCCACCGCATGACGTCCCAGCCGTACGCCTCCGCGAACGCGCGGTACTGAGCCCGCCCGTAGCCGAACCGCCGGCAGTGCACTTCGATCGTCACGAGGTCCCATTCCGGCTGTCCCCACCGGGCGCTGTCCCAGTCGCACAGGACGACTCCGCCATGGTCGTGGAGGGCGTTGCCGTGCTGTGGGTCGGCGTGCAGGACCGCCGCGGGGAGCCCGTACTCGACATCCCGCAACCGCGCTGCCAGCAGCTCCGCTCGATGCATCAGCTCCTCGCGCACAGGCCGCTTCAGCAGCATCGCGCTCTCAACTGACCTACGAATAGCGGCGATCGCATCCAGCGGCGGCAGGTCTACAGGCGGGTGCGGCAACAGGTGCAGTTCCTGAAGCGGCTTGCCCAGGTCCTCCGCACGAACCGCGCCCTGGGTCTGATCGAGGTAGTCCCAGAAGGTCACCGCCACCTCGTCCACCACGACGGGCTGCGCGGGCAGCGGGTACAAAGGCGCGACCGGGATGCCGCGCCCCGCGAGCCACCGCACCAGTCGCACCGTGCGGCGCACCTCGCCCACCGGAGTTCCGCGCCGCGCGACCTTCACGAGAACGGGCTCATGCGCAAGCCGGAACACCGCATTGGTCTGCCCGCGGATCAGCATCGCGCCGTTGGCGTCGAGCCCCGCTTGGCGGCAGGCGCGCGCGAGGACGGATCGCAGTTCGTCGGGGTCGAAGCCGGCCGGGCGCGTCTGCGTCATGGGTTCAGGCTGGCCGACGTTCAGGCGCAGTGTCACGTACGCGGCTTCGGGAGGGCCAGGATCTCGCCGAGTTCACGGAAGGCGCGGGCTGTGCACATGCGGGCCGGTACCGCTTCGAGGATGTGTCGTATGCGGACCGCGACGATCGGGGTGCGTTGTTCCGGGGGCAGAGCGAGGTAGGTGTTCGTGGCGAGGCGGCAGGCACCCGCGAGATCGCGTTCGAGTGCGAGGCAGATCGCTTCCTCAAGATGCAGCAGCGCGGGATCGATTCCGGCTCCATGAGTCGGGTACAGCGCGAGGGCCTCCTGCTGGATGGTGCGGGCCTGGCGGGACCGGCCGAGGTAGGTCAAGGTCCCGCTCGCGTACAGCAGGAAGCGGCGGGTGGGGAAGGCGAAAGCGTCCGAGGCCTCCTGGCTGTGGTCCAGCAGGGCGAAGTGCTCCTGGGCTGCACGGAGTGCCCTCTCAGCCTCCTGCCCGTCTCCGCGTCGGGCGAGTGCCCGGGCGTGTGCGACGGCGCCGAAGGCTTCCGTTCCGTCCGGGGCGTCGCTCGGCGCGATGAGTCTGGCCTCGCGGGTGAGGTGGATCGCGGAGTCCAACAGGCCGTAGTAGTAAGGCAGTATGGCCGCTTGGATGCGCACCCTGGCCTGCGCCGTGTGGTCGCGCGAGTCGTCGGCGGCAGTGCGCGCGGTGGCGTACCAGGCGGCGGCCGCCCGGAGCTGGCCGAGCTTCATCAGGGCGTCCGCGATCAGGGTCGCCAGGAGTGCGGTCATGCGGGACAACCGGGCCTGGGTGGCGGCCGGTTGCCGCTGCTCGGCGAGTAGTCGTACGTCGTCGAGGTCCGCGACCAGGTCCGGGAGCATGGTCTGCGGTGGCATCGTGACGTAGCGGCGCCGGTGGGTCATCAACCGCTCTTCCAGCAGGTCCAGTTGGTCCCCGCTCACGGTGGCGGCGGCGAGCGTGCGGTCCACGCAGCGTCGCACCTCGTCCAGTGCCCCGCCGCCCCCGGCGTTCGGTCGCCCCTGGTCGGGCCCGCTCGGCGTGTAGTCGGCGGCGATGTCGAGGCCGAGGTCGTGGGGGTTGCTGCGGTACAGGCGGCACAGCAGATCGGTGGTGCCGGGGACGGGACGGCGACCCGACGTCTCCCACGCCCGCAGCTGATCGACGTCGATGCGCGGCGACGGGAGATTCTCCCGTGTGCACAACTCCCGGAATTCACCGACGGCTTGGGCCAGGGTCCAGCCTCGCGCCTGTCGGTGCGCACGCAGCCGGGAGACTCCGCAGCACGCCACGATCTCCTCGACGATCCGGCTCACCGGCCACTGCGCGGACGCGCCACGGCGACGCAGCTCGGCGGCACACGTGGGGCCATGCCTCATTTTCACCGCGCCCTCCCGATCGTTGGACACCGCTGGCGGGACGGCCACCGTAGGAGCGACTCGGGCAAGAGCGGACCAGGTAGCGGGGGTGATCGACGCGATCGGTGACGTCATCGGTGAAGTGGTCACCGGTCGGTCGTCACCGGTGACCGGAGCGGCTTGGGATCCGGCCGGAGCGGGCGGATCCTCGCCGATGCGTTGCACGACCCGTATCCGGCTTCGGCGCATCACGCGCCCGCTCTGTGAGGTGACGGACCATGTCCCCGCGAACGCGAACCGAAGACCTCCCCGCACTCGCGCCCCAGCACCTGTGCTTCCGCTCGATCCCCGCCCCGCCGCTCCCGCGCTGTGAGATCGCGGTCCGCCGCGCCGTCTTCGCCTTCGCGCCGATCTGGCGCGGGTCGCCGAAGTCCGGCACTCCGCCGCCGCGGTGCTCGAGCACTGGGGTGCCGGTGACGACCTGTGCGCCACCGCGCCCCTGGTCGTCAGTGAACTGGTCACCAACTCCGTGGTGCACGCGGCGAGTTCACCGGATGTGTGCGTCCTCGTCGAGTACGCGGACGGCGTGCACATCGCCGTACGTGACACCGGTCGCGGACTGCCCGCACCGAGGTCCGCTGCGTCCGGTGATGCCGAGTGCGGCAGGGGTCTGACTCTGGTCGCCGCGCTCAGCACGGCGTGGGGGACGACCGTGTACGGCGACGGCAGCAAGGTGGTGTGGGCGAACCTGACTCCTTGATTTCAGCCTCATCCGCTCGGCCCATGTCCCGTTTGTTCAGGGGCTGTTGAGATCGCCTGCCCTACCGCAGATGATGTTCACAGGGCCTCGGGCGACGACGCCCGGGCGCGGTGACGGCTGAGCGGGGGCGGGAAGTGCTGCGACGGCGCGGTGACCGGCGAGCCGGTGCGGCATGAGGAATCGGCTGCAACTTCTGCTCCAGGTGATGCTGGTGCTCGTCGCCAGCCTGCTGGGGATCGTCACCAACTATGCGACCAATGAGAACGACGCGCCCTGGATGCTGCATGTGCTGCAGCGCGCCGCCATCCCCGCGATCGGGCTGCTCATCGTCACGATGATGGTCGTCCAGGTCGTCGTCTACCGGCTGGAGAACCCCGCCCCGCCGCCGACCGCTTGGCCTCGCGACCGCGTCCCGTACCCGGCCTTGACGCCTTCACCGAGGACGAGGCTCCTGTCTTCTTCGGCCGCCGGACCCAGTCCGACGAACTGACCCAGCGGCTGCACGAAGCGCAGGCGCGACCCACCGGGAGATTCGTCGTCCTCGCGGGCGCCTCCGGCAGTGGGAAGTCGTCCCTGGTACGAGCCGGTGTCATGCCGCGGCTGCGGACGCGCCGCTGGTCGGTGCTCCCCGCCTTCTCGCCCGGCCCCAACCTCATGGGAGCCCTCGCCGCCACGCTCGCCGCAGCCCGCACGGACCACGAGGCGGCCATCTCCATCCTGCGCCGACTGCGGCAGGATCCGGGCGCCCTGGTGGCGGAGCTGTCCCGGCTGCGCGGTGGCAGATTCCGTCAAGTCCTCGTCGTGGTCGACCAGTTTGAGGAGGTCATCACGCTCGCCGGCCAGCGCGAGCGCGAGCAGTTCCTCGACGCCCTGCGCACCTGTGTCACGCAGGATGCGCGCGTACGCGTACTCGTGACGTTACGCGTGGACTTCCTCGGCCATCTGCTGGCCACCCGGCACGCCGAGCTGTTCGAGCACCCAATCGCCATCGGCGCGCTCAGCCGCAGCCAGCTGGCCCAGGCCGTGGAACAGCCGGGCGCACTGGTGGACATGACCTACGCCCCTGGCGTCGTCGACGCCATCGTCACCGAGGCCGGAACCGACGACGCCCTACCGCTGCTCGCCTACCTGCTCCAGGAGCTCTACTTCGCCTCCGGCCCCGGCGAGACGGTCACCGAGGAGCTCTACCTCAGCCACGGAGGCGTGGCCGGTGCGCTCGCCCGGCAGGCCGACCACACCGTCGCCGAACTCGGCTCCGCGGACATCGGGATCGACGACGTCCTGGGCGTACTGCTGAAGTTCGTGACCGTCCAGGGGCAGGAGGTCGCCCGGCGCCGGGTGCCGCTGTCCGAACTGACCGTGCAGCAGCGGCACATCGTGGACGCCTTCATCGACGCCCGCCTGCTGACCTCGGGCGCGGGCAGCGACCAGGAGCCGTTCGCCCAGGTCACCCACGAAGCGCTCTTCCGCCAGTGGGCCCACTACGACAAGAAGTCGAAGCCCGCACCGAGCAGCTGCGCCAGCGCGCGGAACTGGACCGCTGGGCGGACGACTGGGAACGATCCGGCCGCAGCACCGACTACCTCCTCACCGGCGAACGCCTCACCCGAGCCCGGCGCTGGCTGCACGCCCTGCAAGAGAGCGGCCAGGCGGCCCCCGCCGCGCAGTCGCTGGTGGAGTCCTCGCAGCGGCACGACCGCGCGTTCCTGCGGCGCGTCTCGGACAACGTCGGCCGGCGCGCGCTCGACGCCGTCGAGCAACACCCCGAACAGGCCCTGCTGTTGGCCCTGTCAGCGGTCGGCGAGTGCGCGTCCACGCCGACCGCCCGCCGGGCCCTGATCACCGCGCTCGCCTTCAGTCACCTACGGACGCAGCTCGACGGCCACACCGATACCGTCCGGCATATCGCCTGGTCACCGGATGGCCGCGTACTGGCCACAGCATCCCGCGACGGAACGGCACGCCTCTTCGACGCCCGCTCGGGCCGGTGCACGCACGTCCTGCCATGCGAGGGCGTCATGGTCGAAGGGGTGTCGTGGTCACCGGACTCGGCGCGGCTCGCGACGGTGGGCCGCGACCGCGTCGTACGGGTCTGGGACGCGGACTCCGGCCAGCCTCTGCGCCTGCTGACCGGCGCCGGCGACATCGGACGCCAGGTCGCCTGGTCCCCCGACGGACGCTGGATCGCCGGCACGTTCCGCGACCACACGGTCCGCGTATGGAACGCGGCCGAAGGCACCCTCGCCCACGAACTGCACGGCCACGGCGACGACATCTGGGGCGTGACCTGGTCCCCCGACAGCACCCGACTGGCCACCGCGTCCCACGACCAGACCGCCCGCGTATGGGACCTCGCCACCTCCACCACCGTCACGACGCTCACCGGCCACACCGACTTCGTCGAGGGCATCGCCTGGTCCCCGGACGGACAGCGGATCGCCACCGGTTCCGGCGACCACACCGTGCGCATCTTCGACGCCGCGACCGGCGAACAACGCCTCCTCGTCCGCGGCCACACGGACTACGTCTGGAACATCGCCTGGTCCCCCGACAGCCAGTACCTCGTCTCGGCGTCGTCCGACCGCACCGTACGCGTCATCGACGCGCAGGACGCCAAGGTCATCACCGTTCTTCGCGGCCACACCGACACCGTCTGGGGCGTGACCTGGTCCCCCACCGGCAACCAGCTCGCCACCAGCTCCACCGACACCACCGCCCGCATCTGGGACCTGCGCCCGCGAGGCGCCGAACACCTCGTCTTGGACGGACACTGCAGCCCGGTCAACCAGGCCGCCTGGTCCCGCACCGGCACCGGCACCCGCATCGCCACCGCCTCCGACGACACCACCGTCCGCCTCTGGAACGCCGCCACCGGCTCCCCCACCGGCCCGGTCGCCGAACACGGCGACCGCGTATGGAGCGTCTCCTGGTCCCCGCTCGACGACCGCCTCGCCATCAGCACCAACGACGGAACCCTGCGCGTCCTCGACCCCGCTCACGCCACCGAACTCGTACGCCAGGGACCCGTGGTGGAGTGCACGGCCTGGTCCCCGGACGGCACCCGGATCGCCACAGGCGACCACGACGGCGCGGTGCAGATCTGGTCGGCCCCGGCAGGCAGCACAACCCTGGCCCCCACCACCACGCTGACCGGACACCAGGACTGGATCAGCCGCATCGCCTGGTCCCCCAGCGGCCAGCTGCTGGCCAGCGCCTCCGACGACCGCACCTGCCGCCTGTGGAACATCGCGGACAGCCAGCAACTCACCGTCCTGCGCGGCCACGACAACTACGTAGACGACGTCACCTGGTCCCCCGAAGAAACCCGCGTCGCCACCGCATCCGGCGACTGGACCGCCGCCGTCTGGGACGTCGCCACCGGCCGCCGCCTCGACATCCTCAAAGGCCACGAGGGCCGCGTCCGCGGCATCGCCTGGTCCCCCGACGGCCGCCACATCGCGACCGTCTCCGACGACCGCACCGTACGCCTGTGGTCAGCCATGACTTTCGAGGAGACGGAAATCGTCGGCGTCCACCAGGACAAGGTGTCCTCCGTCGCCTGGTCCCCCGACGGCACACACCTGCTCACCGCGTCCTACGACGGCACCGCCCGAATCTGGCCGACCGTTCCCGACTTCGACCGCCTGGAGGCGACTGCCCGCGGCCGGGTCTTTCACACCCTCAGCGACGAGGAGCGGCGCCTCCACATGCTGCCGCTCACCCCGTAGTCACACCTGCTGCGGCTCGACCGTCCGGTCATCGGTCGACACCAGGTAGTCATCCGGATCGAGCTTCATCGCCTCGCGCTTCGGCGACGCCCAATAGAGGGCGTTGCGTTCGGCGAACGTCTCCGGACCCTCGTACGAGATCAGCCAGACGAACTGGTTCCGCTCCCGATCCACCCAGGCTCCGCCGATCTCGAAGCCCAACTCCAGCCGCAGTGGCACGATTTCACCCTGCCACCGCTCAACCCACTCGTCGAGCAGGCCCTCGCGCACGGTGTAGGTGCGCAGTTGCGTGGTCTTCGGCATGCGGGGTCACCCTCCAAGGTCACAGGTCGGCTCTCGAAGGCTACGGGGACCACCGGCTGTCGAACTTGCCATCGGTCCAAAGGGGCAGCTGAAGCGGACCCCCGCCCCAGGATCGAGAAGCGATGCGGCCGGTGGGCGGTCCGGACAAAACCATGATGGACCGGTGCAGTTGCCGCCAGGATGACGGTATGAGCCAAGAAGGTGTGGGACCGGCCCAACGGCCGGTAACGGTCAGGGTCCCGACGGAGCCGGTGGAGGCCGCGCGGGAGGCCGATGCCGTCGACGCCGCCGCGCACCACAATGTTCTCGCGGTACGCGGCCCGCTGTTCGGGGTCGCCGCCCAGAGCAAGGACGACGGCCCCCGGTGGCGGGTGGTGAGCGAGATTACCCACGGCTCTCCGCAGCAGGCCCGCGACAGTCTCAACTCCCGGCTCTGGTTCCGGGCGAAGGACGAGGCAGAGGACCGTACAGAGCGGCGGGCGTTGCTGGCCGCGGTCGCCCGCCTGGAGCGCGAGCCCGTCGACGAACTCACGGTCCTCGGCACCCGATACCGCGTCGTACGGGCCGAGGAGTACGCGGTCATGGACGGCGCCGGCGACATCGAGGGGCCACGGGCCACCGACCCCGAACCCCTCACCCCCGACTGGACCCGCAGTACCCGGGACGCGCGCGTGGACGACGGCCTGGTCCTGGATCCGGACGCACCCCTGTCCCCCGTCCTCGCGGCGGAGCGCCTGGCCCTGCGCGAATTGGCCTACACCGGCGCCAGGTTCCCCCACGACGTACTGCGCGAGTCCGCCCAGGCGGTGGAGAGCCATCCCGACGTCGTGCTCCTGCCCGCGGTGTTCCGGATCGTGCAGCGATCTGGCGACGAGCCCTGGGAACCGGCAAGCAGCCTGCTGGCCACCGCCCACGACGCACGCCGGACCTTGGACTTCTTCCTGGTCTGGTGGGAACCCCGCAGCCTCGGCCTGATCTCCCCGAACCCTGCCGACGTCAGCGTCGGCACCGACGCGCGCACCGTCGTCGCCGCGGGCACGGACCCCGCGGTGGCGGAGCTGGCGCTGTTCGCCGCGGCCGCCGACCGACTGCGTGCCGAGCACCTCAACCAGGTCGAAGTCCACGGGACGATCTCCAGGATCGGCCGTACGCGACGGCTACTGCGCTGGGGCCCCGACGGGCCGGAAGGACCACGCCCGTCCGATACCAGCGAACACGGACCCGAGGTCATCCACCCCCGCCTCGACAAGGACGGCACCGTCCACTTCGACGAGCCCGCCGGGGAGAGCGCTTCGTGACGCACGGGTGACCAGGCCGGGTGTGAAGCCGTCGGCGAGCACAGGTCCGCCAGGACATCCTTCACCGCCGTCCGGCCGCCCTGCTGCTTCTCGCGGGCCAGGAGCTGGGACGCCTCGTCCTGCGTGAACGTACGCGCCTGGTCGTTGGAGGAGTCGCGCTCATCGGCGCCGAGGACCGGATGGATGGGCTGGCCGTCCTTGCGGTGGCCGAGCACAGTGCGCGGGTGGGCAGCAGGCGAGTCACGAAGTCCTCCAGGCCGGGGCGCCCCCGCGCCAATGGTCAGTCCAGTGCTGCGGCCCGGAATCCCTCCTGGGTTGGCTTCGGACTGAGTGCCCGCACCGTGCCCCGCAGGGAGCCAGTCCGAACTCGGCGACCCTCGCCGGTCACAGCACGAGGGTGAACGCCTCAGTCCTGAGAGGAAGTTGAGCCTGCGGTCTGCACCTGACTGTCCCGGGCGGCCTGTATGACTTCTCTGATAGCGGGAACGTGTTCTTGGCCGACTCGCATGGAGTCCGCCAGGTCACAGAAGGCCTCCAGAGTGTGGCAGTCATCGACCTCATCAATGTGGGCTTCGAGTTTGGCTCGGATATCGAGCCATCGGGCTGACCACTCTTCGACGTGCCATTTGATCATTCGGTCAAGGAAGGCGATGGCGCCACCTGTTCCGTTGATCGTGCGCTGCCCAACCAGGGACTCGCGCCCGGCGTAGACCTTTTCGAACTGCCACAGCAGCACGAAGTAGTGGTCGATGGCCTCCTTGGTCTGCCCGCCAGTTCGCGAGGGGGCGCGGCGGTAGAACTCAAGGATGCTTCGCGATGCCGCTACATCCTGTGAGGTGAGGTCGCTGTAGAGAGTCCGCGCAAGCTCGAATGCAGATCGCGCGCTGGTGGCGCGGGCGTTGTAGTAGGCGACACCGGCCGCGATGAGCGCAACGGCCGCTGTAGTGAGGGAGAGAGCCGGGATGTTCGTCATGCGCGGCATGGTGTCCGCAGCGATACGGCGGCAATCCTTGATAGCCCAAGTTCAGAGGTGAAGTTGAGGTTTCTGTGCATTGGAGAGCAGGCAAGAGGCCTCTGTCGGGTTCCGTGAAGGTGGTGAGGCCCTGCTGGGGCGGCGCTCGTGGTCAACGTGTGCTCATGTTGCTGCCGAGAGCTTCTCGAGCTGCGGATGACGTTGCGCTGACGGCCCGCCGTCGCCGATCTGCAGCCTCGGTTGCTGCAGCCCGTGATTGTCGCCCTTGACGCGCCGCTTGAACGGTCTTCAACTCGCCGTACAGGGCCTTCCGTAGCTCCCGCGCGCACTCTAAGACTTCTATTGGACCCTCAATTGCTACCACGTTGATGAGTGGGACGAGTGAATTGGCCTTATTCCAGGCCTCAGTGAATGCAGCTTGGAATTCGTCGCTACTCAAGTGCGCGTCATGAGTCTTGGTGATCAGATGCACCGCTTCGGCCACTCTATCCAAAAAGGCCACGTAGGCGTCACGTCGGGCTCTGCGCAGTTCGCTGACCCTGATATCCGCCTGCTCCTCGCGGCGGAGATTGAGTACATGAGCATTCTGCATGCGAATGCTCCGTAACCCAACCAGGGAGGTCACTGCCGAACCGCCCAATGCGGCCGCAGCAGTTATGGCTGCGACGACACCTGTCTGGTTCATCGACCGTTCCCCTCGTTCGGTACGTGATGAAGCTCAGTCAGTCAATCCGCCTGTTAGCGGTGCAACGCCATGGGCGGCATAGTTCAGCGCGGCAGGGGTCCTGCTTACGTCTGAGAGGATCACGGGTTGCGCGTGCCTCGCCACGTCCAGCCCGATGTCAGGACTACTTTCTGCAGCGGGGCCCGCATGTAGTTCGAGTCGAAGTCGAAGTCGTAGACACGCTCGCGGCTGCCGTCCTCCCGCTTCTCCGAGCTGCTCGACCGGGAGAACACGCGGGTTCGAGGTCCTCTACCTGTCTTGCGCTCCACGATGCGACCGGGCGGCTTTCCCGCCCGGGTGATCTCCCGGACCTCCGCGCAGACCCGCGCCTCGTGGCTCGCCCCGTCCAGGCGCATACGGAACTTGAACGTCCGCTCGGTCTGTCGTCGGCTCATGCCCTTGCCCCAGGCAGGCTCCATCATGTGCCACTCGGCCACCACGTCGGCATCTTCCTCCGCGAATGCAGCGCGCACTCGCCACGGCTTGTCCGGATGGTTGATCGCAAACAGGGCCTCTTCCACGTGGGAGCGTGGCAGCGGCTCCGCGCCTTCCTCCGGGTACTTGGTTCCTGTCCGCCAGTCGCTGAAGCGGCCCACTGCTAGTTCTCCTCCTGTGCACTCGGGCGCACGGTACGCACGAAGGCCTGGAAGTCTTCGAGGACTTCGTGGTGCTGTTCCGTGGTGGAAGTCAGCGCCAGTTTGATCACTGCATATTTGTGTGGATCGTCGGTGTCCACAAGGGGCAAGTACACCTGGGTCTGAGCCAGGTCTCTCCGCTCGTGCTCGACCGCGGCCTCGAGGACCACGCGCTGGACGAGCGCGGGCGCATCGGCCGGGCCGACCTCGCGACGGTCCACCACGTGCACGGACTCGGCGGTCTGCGCGAGAAGTTCCAGGGAGGTATCGGCCAGGTCGGTCAGCGGTGTGTCCCTGGCTGGAACCTCCCCGTCGAGCGTGATGTTGGCAGTGAACCCGTCATCAGGGTGAGGGTGCAGCGCAGCGAAAGACACGCCGAAGCTGTCGCATGTCTCGGGTGAGGCCGGGGACCAGCCTTCGGGCAGTTGGAAATCTACTGCCGTTGGAAGCTGCGCGGGCAACTCGATACTCCTTTCATCGGGGATCAGTCGAACCAACCGGTGACATTGTCCTTGAGGGACTTCGCACCATGGCCGACTGCGTCAACCGCACCACCGAGACCGACGGCGTCAGCCACGTCCCCAGCGGTCTTGGTGAACTTGCCCGGGTCGAAGGTGATCTCGACACCAGCTCCTGCCCCGACGACTTCCGAGGCAAAGCCCCCGATGCTGGCTTTCCACGTACCGTCTTCTCGCTTCTTGATGCCGAAGTTGTACTCGAGACCTTCACCGGCGCCGACCTCCTGGGTTGCCCCGATGCCGATGCCAGCTACCTCGACGCCCGTGCTGTGAGAGGCCTTCACCCCGTAGAAGGCCTTGGCGTTGAGGCCGATGTTGTCCGTGGTCGCCTTGGCGGTGACTCCGGCCTCACCACCGGCGAAAACGTCACCCCGTTCGTAGATACCACCGTAGTCGCCGTACTCAGCCCGGAATTCGGCCAGTCCGCGCGAGGCTGCGGAGATCTCGGCCTTGGCCGACAGTCCCTTTTCACTGAACCCGTAGTTCGCGCTGCCACGCCCACCAGTGGAGAAGTCCAAGACCCCGGCGAGCGCGAAGTCGCCGTTTGTCAGCGCGCCCTTCCCGGCCAGGTGGAAGAGGTCGAAGCCCGACTTGATCGAGCCCTCCTTGCCGTACTTCGGATCCGCGGAGGCACTGAACGACCGCTTCCACTCGTCCAGGCTCCACTTCCAATCGCCCGCCCAGCCGCCGGACTTCTTGCCGTCCTTGGCGGCGGCCTTGTAGTCCTTGAGGTGGTCCTTCGCGTCGCCGTTGAAGCCCGCGGGTGTGCCGTCGCTCGGGTCGGAGTCGACGACCACGCCATTGAGGGCCGTCTGGACGGAGTGGTCGGTCTTCTCCGCGTCCTTGACGATCTGGTCGAGGTACTCCTGCCAGGCCGTGACGGCCTGGCCCACGGAGTCCTGGTACGAGGGGTCGTGGTGGAGGGCGGTGCGTTCGCCCTCGGTGAGATCAGTGGTGTCGAAGGACACCGCGCCCTCGGCGGAGACGGCCATGCCCGCCTTGATGGCGTCCGCTCGGGCGGACTTGAGTTGCTTGCGTACCTCGGCGAACTGGTGGTGCGCGTCCCGCAGCAGGGAGGCGACCGCCTTGGCTTCCGTCTGGGCTTTCTGGAACTCCTTCAGCGTGATGTCGAATCTCCGGTTGGCGGCATCTGCACTCAGCCCCGACCAAGTCGAGCCCATGGATATGCCGTGCACATCACGGTCGTAGGCGAGCTCCTGCTTATGGAACTCCTGGGCCATCCCGTCCCAACGGTCCGCGGCCGCGGTGAGCGTGGACAGGTCGACCGTCATGATGTCGTGGTACGTCGGCATGCTTCCCCCGTGCTCCTGCTGCGGTGTCTGGTCGAACGGCGGGCGTGGCCCGGTGGGTCAGAAACCGTCGAGCGGCGAGAGGGCGCGTGTACGCGCGCCGACCTCCCCGTCGGTGCCCTGGAGCGTGTTGTTGGCGCTGCGCAGTGCGGTCTTCTCCGACGACAGCCTGTTCAGCAGGTTGTGAACCTGCCCGCCCCACGCCTTGTGGGCCTTCTGCAGAGCGCCCGAGGTGAGCCATCCGTCGCGGAACTCCGCGACGGCCGTGCCGGTTTCGGCGTCCGCCCAGTCGCCCGCCTTACGGGTGTCCGGCTCGATGTGCTGCTCGATGGCCCGTGCGGCGGCCTTCTTCTGCGCCGGGCTCGAGGCAAGGTCCGGCTGACTTCCGCCTGCGAACTCTGATTCGTCGGGAAGGTGATTCAGCTGCATACCGACCGCACCGTCCGCCGCGCGCTGTTCCCCGTTCATGTCGCTCACGAATCTCGCCCCGCTCGATCCCCCGTCATCTCACTGCCCGCCCGTTTGGTTGGTGTCCTGGTAAGGCCACGGCTGGCCCTGCCCTGCGCTTGGCTGCTGGCCGGGGTGAGGCGGCTGCGCCCAGCCGTGCTGCGGCGCCGGCGGGACGGGCGCGGCCGGCGCCGCGCGGCGCCGACGGCCGCGGACAGCAAGCGCCCCACCGCCCGCCCCGACCATCACGAGCCCGCCGACACCCGCCAAAATCCACGGCAAGGAGCTTGAGGAGTCATCGGAAGACGCGGTGGGCGACGCCGAGGCGCCCCTGGACGGCTTGGCGCTGACACCTCCCGGCGCAGCAGAGCCTGCGGCCTTGTAGTCCGGCAGCGGGTACTCGTCGGCCGGACCCGGGTTGCCGGGGTTGGCAAGGGCGATCCGGGGGCGGACAGCGCCGTAGCCGATTTCGTCGGTGCGCGTCTGACCGCTGACCGGTCCGCTCGCGGTGTTCAGCATGACCCGCAGCACCTGGTTGTTCGTCCAGTCCGGATGCTTCGACCAGATCAACGCCGCCGAGGCCGACGCGATGGCGGTGGCATCACTGGTGCCGTGTGATTCGCACAAGCCGGTCTTCCCGGTGCACGCGGCGATCATCTGCGCACCGGGGGCGACCAGATCCACCTGCGGTCCGGACTGGGATTCCGAGGTCCTCTTCAGGTCCTTGCCGATGGCCCCGACACCCACGACCCCGGGCGTCGCCGCCGGATACTCCAACGCGTTGGCCCCATCACCGGTATTGCCCACACCCGCGAAGATCAGCTTGCCCTTGGACAGCGCGTAGGCGACGGCCTTGTTCAACTCAGGCGAATTGTCGGTACTGCCCTGGGAGATGTTGATGACCTGAGCATCGGAGTCCGCCGCGTAGCGAATCGCCTTGGACATATAGGTGGGGTAGCTGTCCGGGTTGCCGTTGCTGCGCGTGTGCTCGTTGGGGTACGGAAGGCGGATCGGGAGCACCTTCGTGCCCGGAGCAAGACCGTACGAGCCAGTCGCCTGCCCCTTTGCTCCGGTGCCGGCGATGAGGACACCCATGCTTGTGCCGTGACCGTCGTAGTCCGTGTGTTCGTCGCCGGAGCCGCGGGAGTAGTCCTTGCCCGGTAGTACCTGGCCGCGCAGGTCTGCGAGGTTGAGGTCGATGCCGGTGTCGATGATGGCGACCGTGATGCCCTTGCCCGTGCTGGTCTTCCACATCTGCTCGGCCTGCATGGCGTCCAGGTACCACTGCTGGCCCCGGACGGACTGGGCGTGTGCGGGTGTCACGGCGACGCACGCAAGGGCGACGCCGGCCACGGCTGACGCCAGCCGGAATCGGCAGACCTGCTGGGTACGGGCACTCATGATCATCCTTAGTTGTCACGCCGAGCCGTTGGAGGCAGACCCGGCAGGCGCAGCTCAGGCTCCACGCGCTCAGGCTGCTGCACCTCGATGTCCCCTGCGTCCTCACGGTCCGGCCGCTCATCGAGCGGACGTTCCTCTGGGCCACGCCGATCCTCGTCCTTGCGTGCCGCAACCGAGGAGCCGCGTGCGGGTCCGCCAGCATGCTGCGTCCCCACGGTGCTACGGCTCACCGCCGCTCCACGGGCACCGGCCGCAGCGCGATCGGTCGCCGTCGAGGCACGCCGCACTTTCGCGGACTGCTGCGGCTGACCACCGACAACACCGTCCGAGCTGGCAGGCAACCGCCCACCAGGTCCAGCCGTCCCACGCCCCGTGCCCACCGTGGTGCCACGGCCCGCCCCCACTGCAGTGCGTGCCGAACCCTCCGGCACGCCACCTCGGGCTCCGACTCTCGACTCGGAGGGCGATCCCCCAACGACCGTGCCCCGGGGAACCGAGCTTGCGCCGCGCCCCGGCTGCGGCGAGACCGGACGACCACCAGCAATCCCGTTCGTCGGCCGTCCCGGACCCGCGGTACCCGGCCCGCGTACCGGCGAGGCCGTGCCGCCCTGGACACCCGGAATCCCCGGTCGCTCCACAGCGGGAAGGCCGCGGCCTGGCGTCACTCCACGGGAAGTACCAGGGCCGCCCGGCCGGCCGGTGCCTTGTGGAACGCCGAGCGGTCCGCGCACGCCAGGGGATGACGGGACGCGGCCGCTGCCCGAACCAGGTGGCGGAGCAACGGACCGCCCCGTGCCGCTGAACAGGGGCGGTGTTTCGGATGGTGGCGTGGCGAGTCCTGAAGTTCCGCCGGTCAACGAAGGCGACGAAGGTGCCGGAGAGGAAAGAGCCGGCGTGGAAGTGGATGGGGAGGGAAGCGTGCCGGCCCGATCAAGAGAGGTGCCCGTGCCGCCCGATGGCAGATCCGGGGTCGGCCTCGGAAGGTGGGATGCGGAAGCAGTCGACTGGTGTCCGCCGGCCAACGAGGCGCCATGGGCCGCTTCCTTGAGCGCGACAGCTCCCGCTGCGGCCACGCCAACTCCCCCTACCGCAGCTGCTGTCCCGGTGTTCGACGGATCGTCCGATGAGGACGAGACGTCCTTGGCACCATGGCGGTCTCTGACTCGGGGAACGAACTGCTCCGGCAGTACCGGGAACTCCGGCGCCTTCAGCGCCTCGATCTGCTCCGTGGACGCCGAGTACGACTGCGCCAGCTTCGTCATCAACAGGGAAGCTTCGGCACGGTCGTTGTCGTACTGCGTCTTCGCCGTCTTCACGGAGGAAGTCGACGGCCCGCTGTCGTGGTTGCCGACGTCCGTCGCCGCGGCGTCGTGCGCGTCCAGGATCGAGCGCGCCGAGGCGCTCGAGTTCTTCAACGACTCAATCTGCGGCTTGACCTCATGCAACGTGTCCGCCGCATGCCCCAGCCACTTCCCGGCGCTCTCGCTGTAGTCACCCAGACTCAGCGTCGCCCGAGCCGCTTGATCAACCCACTTGCGGAACGCGTCGGCGCCTTCGCCCTCCCACTCGACCGCTGCACTGTGGGTCTTCAGATCGCCGCCGATCTCCTTGATCGTCTGCGCCGCCGACGTCAGCAGCGTGCCCAGATCCGCTGCCGTCGCGCCGTCCGCGGGCTCGACCATCGCCCACAGCTCCTCCGGACTATGCACGGCGAATCGATAGGACTTGGCCATGCCCCACACCTGGGAACCCAAGTCGCTCATGCCCCGTACCCTCCCTCAACCACGCCAGTCCCAGTGCCGAGTGCGGCCGTGGTTCCACCACGTGTGCGGGATGCCATCACAGGCCACCTGCTTCGCCGTCCGTCGGCTTCGGCGCGGGCTCGCCACCGGAAGCGGCATCCGCACTTCCGTGACGGGAGCCGTGGTGCGATACCGCGCCCGGGTGCACCAGCGCGTCGGCCTGGGACCGGATACGGCTCAGGCGGGCACGCACGTCGTCGTCCAGGTTGTCGTAACCCGTCTTCGACGCATCGACCGTGGTGACCAAGCTCTCGATCTGCAGGGCCAACATCTTGGACAGGTTCTCCAGCTGGCTGTGCACCTTCGTGTAGGCGGAGTGCAGTCCATCGGCCTCGTCGAAAGCGCCTAGCCGACCGCCCGGCATCGCCCCGCTCGCGATCGACTTCGGCGCAGCCTTCGACTGCTCCAAGTCCCGCAGCAGCGCATCGACCCGACGCTTGAACGTCGAGAGCGTCTCGCCCTCAACGAGCATGGCCTTCGCTGCGGCAACCGCGCCAGCCGCTGCCACGGCACCCACGACTGCAGCCCCTGGTGCATCCCCCGTGCCGGCAGACACGATCTAACCCTCCCCGTACAGCCGCCTCGGTAATTGTTTAGGTCAGCCAAGGCTCCTCGCGATGCTCCCACCTTTAACACAAGCAACAACAGCAAGGTACCTGCCCCCCGTGCCACTTGAGGGGCCATGGAAAGCAAGCGCTGACAATGTGGCGGGAAGCAAACTACCGATCGGTCCCTTGGAAGTACCTCAGGGCCAGTTGCGAGCAACCGGATCGCAGCCGTTCGCACAGGTCGCGGCAGAACTTACCGCGCCCTGCTGGACGTCCCACTGGCACACGCTTCCCGATCACGTCTGCCCCTGCTCGTTGGCCGGTTGTCAACGGGCGTTGGCGACACCATCCGCCCAACGTCCCGCGCCGTGCCCTTCGTCACCGGCATGATCTGCCTCGCCGCCTCGCTGACGCTGCAGGCACGGGTACATGACCGACCCGGAGTACCTGAACCGCTGGGGTGGCCCGGATGCATCCCGTACTGGGCTGTTCTCGCGGAAGTACATGCCTGTCAGTTGCGCCCCGTCCACGACGCTCTTGTCCCTGGGGCCGTGCGGAAAATGTGCTGCCGTTTCGCTGCGGACTGCCAGTGGATCTCCTGCAGGACCTTGGGCCTCATAACATGCCCTTGCCAGCCACGGACAGCTCCCACACCCCACCACGGCGGTTCACCCCCATCTACGCGGGGATCGCGTCGGAACTGCCCGCGGACGGGCCGGGGGTGGCGGTTCACCCACTGCGCGGGGATCGCGCCCCACCCGGCTTCCTCATGGACCGCGGCGCCGGTTCACCCCCGCCGCGCGGGGATCACGCCAAGCTGAAGCCCGTGGGCGTCTTGGCGCCCGGTTCACCCCCGCCGCGCGGGGATCACATCAGTTCGGCGGCTCCGGCGTTGGGCCCGAACGGTTCACCCCCGCCGCGCGGGGATCACGTCCGCCGACAGGTCGCCACCTATGGCCGCGACGGTTCACCCCGCCGCGCGGGGATCACGACCCGGACAGTGGCCTCTACCGCCGCCGCGTCGGTTCACCCCCGCCGCGCGGGGGATCACCCTTCCCAACCTGCCCTCTTTCAGACCGTTACCGTTTCTATGTCCGTTTCCGTCGGGTTGAAAGCGATGAGCGTGAGGCCGTCGAAATCGATGGGAGCGCGTCTTCGTTGGCCCGCTGTGCGGATCGCGAAACGTTGCTCACTACTGTCGGGGAATGCAAGGACGGCGGCGCCGTCACCCACGGATTTCGCGACCACGCCCCATAGTTCGTCGCGGACTTTCGCAGAGAGGGTGCCTACGTAGAGGCCGGGCATCGGCTCGGTCAGCCAGCGGCTGAGGGCTCCACGGACATTGTCTGGGATGGCGGTGGTGGCGATGACGGTCATGTTGGTCACGGCTGGGCCTCGCCGTAATTGCGGCCACCGTCCAGGGCTCCGCCGACGGGGTCCCAGAGGTGGACCAGTTCCTCGGACGCTTCCTCGGCGTCTTGTTGGCGCATCTGGTCACCCGGTTCCAGGAGGTCCTGAATATCGGCCACAATGCGCGGAAGGAGGCGGAAGAGGCGCAATTCCTCCCGGAAGGAGCGCCGTGCTTCGCCTTCCGGGTCAGAGGAATTGGCCATGGAAAAGGCTAGCGGCAGCGTGAGTTCGGCTTTGTAGAGGTCGGCCACGTCGTAGACGAAGGAGTGCGAGGTGCCGGTGTGCACGAAGCCGAGGGAGGGGCTGCATCCGATCGCGGTGATCGCGGCGTGGGCGATTCCGTACAAGCAGGTGTTGGCTGCGGAGAGCGCCCGGTTCACCGGATCTTGACTGTCCCAGTCGGACGGGTCATAGGAGCGTTTGAAGGGACGTAGGCGGTTCTGTTTGGCCAGAAGGCGGTATAGCGCCTTCATCCGTTGTCCTTCAAAGCCGCGCAGCTGGGCGATAGTTGCCCCCACAGGTGCAGTGTTGCCGAAGCGTTTGGTGTACATACGGCGGGCGACGTCGGCGCGCGCGGTGTCCTGGGCCCAGGACCGGACTTGGGTTTCGAGCCAGCGGTTGGGCATACCGTCGGGGACGGCCGCGGCGTAGCAGCGCACGCCACCTGCGCCGGTACACACGACGGTGGTGCCGTGCCGGGCGAGGGTGGACAGGGCGCGGGCGGTGATGGAGGTGCCCGGGCCGAGCAGGAGGCAGCTGAGGGCTGCTGTGGGGATGGCGACGCGCCGGGGGCCCGCCTCGGTCTTGATGACGGCATCGACTCCAGTGTCGTCCTGGACGACACGAGCGGCGTCCAGGTAGAGGAACGACAAGGAGTCGCCGACGCGCGGGAGCATCGCGGCGGTGGGGGCGGCCAGTCGGCGCCTGGCATGGGTGGGGCTGGTCATGTGGCGGGGGCGACGGTGAGCAGGCCGCAGCCGTAGGACTTGCCGCGGCCAAATCCGGCGGCGAGATGGTGGCGGAGCGCGTCGGGGTCGGTGACGGTGGCGGTGCCGTCGAAGCGGGTTCGCGCGTGGGTGACGGTGAACTTGTCGCTGCCGCGTGAGCCTCGCGCGTCGGGCAGGCGGGTGTTGTGGCCGCTGAGGAGAGCCAGTCCGGCCTTTTCGGCTTGGCGCTGCCACCAGACGTCGGCATCAGCGTCGTGCAACGGAATGACTTGGCCCGGACGTCCCGCGATGGTCCTCTTACCCAGCTTTCGCGTGGCGTTGGCGGTCAGCCGGTAGTGGATGGCCGTCCCCTTGGTGAGCCTGTGGAGCAGGGGGGAGAGCGGGCGGCTTTGGGCCTGGCCGTAGGCGGGATCGAGGCGTTCGAGGTTGGGCGCGAGGGCGCTCTGGATCATGACGCTGGTGCAAAGTGGGGTCTCGTCGACGCGGAACAATGCGCCGACCATGTGGCGGGCGTTGGCGCCCAGGCCGTCAGGGAAGAGCATCATGACGCGATGGTGCAGACCGACGGCGCTGCGGATGTCGCTGCGTGCGCTGTGGTTGTGAGGGTTGGGGATGATCCGGGTCAGCCACAGGTCGGTGTTCATCGCAAGGTCTCCCGTTCTTGGTCGAGGTACGTGGTCAGCGCGTGGAGGTAGCCGACGCCGTGTCCGCCGAACTGAGATGCAGGCAGGGGAAGTTGCACGGGAACTCGGCGTTGGGTGCGAGTGCCGTAGCGGCGGTCCAGCGAAGCGAACCCTTCGGGGACGTCGCGCACTTCCTCTTCCAAGGCGTGCGGGACGGCCAGTCCGGGAAACTCCTCGCGCATGGCGTGAACGAGGGCATCGGTCGGAAGGTCGGTCGTGAATTCCACGGTCTCCAGTAGTGGCAGGTCGGAGGTTCGCTTTTGCCGCGATGGCGTGCGGGCAAGAGGGAGTCGGAGCAGGTGCGTCAGGGGTCCGCGCCGGGCTTCGGCCAGCAGGACGGGCCCAGTGGGTGGGCAGGAGCGGCGGCCCAGGTAGAGGGGCCACCGAGGGCGGCGCAGGGCATTGGCGCACTTGCGCAGGAGGTCGGTGTCCTCGCAGGTGACGGCCACAGTGAAAGCAGCGTCCTGCAGGTAGTAGCGGTTCGAGACGTGGGTGGCGGTGTCACCTTTGCGTCGTCTGCCTTCAGAGGTGGCGACGGTGAGGTGACGGGGCATACCGCCACCGACGGTGTGGAAGTCACGCAGCCGGGTACCGGCGCGGTCGATGCGCACAGTGAAATGAAGGGTCCGCAGTTCGCCTAACGGCTCTTCGCGGGCGAGCCCGAGAGCTGCGGCGAACAGGCCGATGAATCCGGACCGAGTCGGGGACAGGGCGGTGTCACGTTCGTTGAAGGGGGAGGCCACACCCCAGGACTGCAAGGGCCCGGCGAGATGCAGGAGCAGCCCTTCGCCCTCAAGGCCGGAGGAAGCTGTCACTGCTCTGCCCCACTGGAAAGAGCTGCGGTGGTGGCGCCCTGAATGAGCTCCTCAAAGGAGTCGAGGCGCTCACCGAGACCGGCGAGGTCCTTGGCGACGAGAGATGCGTGGCCGTTGAAGTGGATGCCGGTGTTGCCAAGCAGTTTGTTGACCGCCTCGGCGTATGCGGCGAGTTCAGCGATGGAGGTCTCCGTGTGTCCGCCCTCGCGCGGTGCTCGTACGGGCTTCTCGAAGGCGCCGGCGTAGGAGACAGGGCGGTCTTCACGCACGGTGAGCTGGACGAGGGCTGGGACGGTGTGGGGGGCGGTGGAGTTCTTCTTCGCCTGGGGCAGGGAGAGGATCGCGGCGTCGAGGAAGGCAGCGATCAGCTCATGGGCGGCCGCGATGTCAGCGTCGACGTTCCTGAGCAGTTCGCGGGTGTCGACGACGATGAAGCGGTACAGGACGCCCGCACTGTGCTCCGCATGTCCCATATGGGCACTACCTGACGTATCGCCCCAATTGTCCGTTACGTCATCGACGGCGCTGAAGTAGTCGATCTCAGTGTCGGTCTCGTGCGTAGTGAATGGGTGAGCGACCTGTACGGCGCCATCGACCTTGGCATCTTCGATCTGGGCCAGCATGCGGCCGAAGAGGTTGATGATGCCGTTGCGGGAGCGCAGGACAGCGTCGACCCGGTCGGTGGGCAGCAGTGCATCCTTCTGCTTGAGGGCATTGCTGTCCTTCGCTGCTTCCAGTGCGGGCCGGAACTCCTCACACAGGTCGGCAAGTTCGGCTACGGCAGTGTCGGGGACGTAGACCATCGCGGCCGAGGACCAGGGCTCGCCTTCCTTGTCCTTGCCGGGCGGCTCGGCGCCGACACTGCTGGCGACGACCGCATGCCGGGCGGCGCGCCGCCCGGCCTCAGAACTCCAGGCGCGCTCCTCGACCAGGTGCCGCTCAATCCGTTCCGCGAGCCTCCGGGTGCGCAACGAGGTCTCGCCGAGGCGGGTCTGCAGGCGCAGCCGCATGGCACGCTTCCAGCTCTGGCTGCTCACCCGCGTGCGATTCACACCTCCCCATTGCACTGTTTTGATCGAATTCGTGTCGTCTCGGTTCAAGTTTGCGTACGGGGTGCCTTGGATGATGTGGCCTTCGATGAAGTAGCCCAGCTGACGGGACATGAAGTCTCCTTCTGCGAAGTGGCGGTTGAGGCGGGGGTGAGGTGCGGTAGGGGCTATTCGCCAGCGCCCTCGCTGTGTTCCGTGGCATCCGCGCGGTCGGCGGCTTCGCGTTCGCTGCGCAGCCGTGTGCGGTAGAAGGACTGGTGCCACTGGCGGGTGACGCGAGGGCGGTCGAGGTCCCATGCCCGCAGGTCTGCCAGCAGCCGCACCCAGTCGCCGAACTGCAGCTGCTCACCCACGATCCGTACGCTGGCTGGGAGGGTACGGTGGAGTCCCCCGACGCTCTGTTTGGTCAGAAGCCTCAATCGAGCCTCCGCGCTGCTCTCACGGAGCAGACCGGCGTCCACGGCCCCGGCGAGGCACTCCCCGAAGTTGCGCCGCGATCGGACGGTCTGTTCCGGAGCCGTGCCGGCATGCGACTTCGAGGCGGAGGCGGAGGCGATCATGGCTGCGATCGCGTAGTACGCGCGCTCGGTGTTCTCGTAGTGTCGGTGTGCCTCTGGTACGAGGCCGGCGATCACCCAGTGCATGCGCTCGCAGTCGTCAACGCGCTTGCGCAGCCCGCTGCGCAAGGCGGCCCTGGCCCCGGGCGACTCCTCGCAGATACGGAGTACCTGGCCGACGAACCGGTACTCGTCGGCGTAGGGGGATTCGTGCGCAGAGGCGGAGGAGGGAGTGGATTCGGGGTCGGTCATGGCGCCCTCTTGGGGTGTCGTTTCGTAGGGGTCCTGTCCTGTGGTGCCTGGAATTGCGGTGCTACTCGCACGCATTGGGGCCGTCGTGGTTTGCGGCGGCTGTGCGGGCGTCCTACCGGACCCGGCCGGTGACGTCCTTGGTCCGGCGCCCGCCGTACAGATCCAGCCGCGCGTGCTCGATGGCCCGTGCGCCCTTGGCGGTGCGGACGAGCCCTTCCGTGACGGCGTCAAAGGACTCCTCGGCCAGGCGCCGGAAGTCCCGCCAGCTCTGAGTGAAGTTCTCGCTGCGCACGCGGCTCCAGAACTCTCCCTCTGCGCGCGGCCAATAGTGCGCCGCCGCCTGTTCCGACCAGATACAGTCCGCCATTTTCGCGTCGTGGATCACGGCCCAGGCCCGCTTGACCGCCGTCGCGAGCCGGTGGCCGTACAGTTCGCCGACCACTCGCAGGTCGCCGATCTGGCGAGCCGCCTCGGGACGGTGAACCTGCATGAGTCCCAATAGAGGCGGGGTCAGGCCACTGACGAACTGCATGTCCTTGGTCTTGCCGTCCTGCTCAAATCCCAGAGCCCGTACCCGGAACTGTTCCCCGCCCTCGAGGTCCTCGGCCGCAGTGAACACCTCGGGCCGCTGGGGCTTGGTTGAGCCGCTCGGCTCCTTCAGGAGCAGGGCATCCACGTCGCGCCACAACGCTCGTCCGGAACTCGCGGGGCGGGCATAGGTGTTGCCCTCCTTGCTGGTCTGCCAGATGACGTAGGCATCGCGGGTGAGGGGCTTCTTGCCGCGGTGTCCCCAGGTGATGTAGGCGTCAGTGACAAGTCGGCCGGTATTGTCGGGGATCAGCAGCAGGGCGTGCTGCCAGCCCCCGGTCAGCCGAGACAACGGACCGGCATAGGGCTTCGCAGCGGAGACCGGGTCGTCGAGCTCGTCCGTCTCCCAGGGGCACAGGTCCTGTTCACGGCGCACCGTGGTCTCGGGCGGAGTGAGGCCGGCCAGCAGCGTCTCCCACAGAGTGACACCCTCAGGGTGGAAAGAGATGCTTGAACGCAGTGGTCCTGCCGCGGAGTTGGCTTCCGATGTGTGCCCCACGGTGCGGGTCGCGCATCGCCCGGCAGGGCCGTAGTACAGCCACATCAGCAGGTGAAGAAGGGCTTCGTGAGAGCGTAGGGGCTCAGGGGCCTCGTCGAAGTGGTGGCCAAACCATGCGGGATTGTTGCCCGCCGGTCGCCCCAGAGCCAGCTTGTTCACGCCCGAGGACTTGGGGCACTGCTCCGCGAGCCGCGGGTCCTGCAGAAAGGGGCGCTGAGAGTTGAACATCTCGAAGCGGCCTGGGTACTTCGCGAAGTACGCATCGACGGCATCAACGTCAACGCCGTTCTCGAGCAGATCAACCCGACGCTCGTTCCATTCATCAGGACCTTTGCGGGCCTCATCGAGACCGGTGACGCGCGCGGCGAGCGCGTACAGGATGCGGTAAAAGGCCGAGAGCGCGGGAGGTGGGCCGATGGTGAGAGACTTGATCTGCGGTGCTTCCAGGAGCAGTTGACGAATCCCGACCCGCGTACCGACCTGATCGGGGGCCTCTGCGTCCTCGGCGCGCAGGCAGTCCGCGATGGGGGTCGTTAACAGGTCTCCGTGCGGCTCGTGATCCATGTGCCGTAACCGCCAAGCCATCTCGTAGTGGGTGGTTGGGTAGTGTCGGGCGGAGTTCCCCGCGCTGCGGGGGTGAGCCGAGAGGTAGCGTGAAAGCTGCGCTGGCTATCGTGAAGACCCGATCCCCGCGAAGGCGGGGGCGCCACTGCTGCCTGGCTCTCGGCTACAGATCACGACGGTAGAGCACCACAGGAAGAGAGGGAGCGTTAGTCACTAGATAGCCCGAACTGGCCGTATGTGACGCATCCTTGGTGTACCTTCCCTCGCCATGTTCCGTCCGACTGCTGGCGCATCGGAATCAACTTCCATTCGCGCAGTACGGAGTTGGCCCTCCAGGCGGCGGGCAGCTCAAGCAGCTCGGCGCGCTCGCCGAACCACCGGCCGGGCACAGGGATCATGTAGTCGGCGACGCGCTCCGCGTCCGCGCGCCCCAGACGCTTACTTCTGGCCAGGTCCTCATTCACACCCGGCACCGGAGTCTGTCCAGCCTCATCCAGCGTCCAGAGCCCGTCTGCTTGTTCATAGGCGCATACAGCGCGCGCAGAGTCGGCGCCGAGGCGGGTGGCGACCAGATCTTCGTCCACTGGCACGGGGGTATCGCTGAGGTGGTGAAGGTTCCGCCCGACGTCTTGAGGCGCCTTGATCCTTACAAAATCGGCAAGTTGGGATTCAGCTGCCTCTTGTGCGCGCCTTTTGATGTCAGCTGCGCGAAGTTCCGCCTGCGCCTTGTCGTCCAGGTTCCCGGTGAACTCCTCGGCGTAGACGGCGTCCACAAGCTCCTGCACATTGCCCGGAACCTGAACGACGCCGTCCGCGCGCTCCTCGAGCAGCGCGCTGGTCGCGCGTAGCAGCGACTCGTAGTAGACGTCTCCCCATGCGCGGGGAAGCTGGAAGCGGCCTTCATCGTCCACCGGGTCCAGCACCACGATCCGGGGATCCCCTGCCGCCCAAGCCGGCCGATGGTCACAGTGGAGATCGTGCGTCGGCCCCTTGTGACGCTGACACCGCCCGGCCCGCTGGATGATCAGGGCAATGGGAGCCAGGTCCGTGATCAGTAGGTCAAAGTCGAGGTCAAGGCTTTGCTCTACGATCTGCGTGGCAATCAAGATCGAAGCCTGCGGGCGCGGTCCATCTTTACCGAAGGCGGTCTCGCACTCTTCCGTGATCGTGCGCCGATCACGCGTCCGGAAGCGGGAGTGCAACAGGCGCAACCGAGGAACGGGCTTACCGGCCGCCTCCTGCTCGCGCAACCACGACCGCACAGCTTCGGCCGTTTCCTGAGCCTCGGCGACCGTTGTGCAGCACACCAGTGCCGTACCGCGACAGCTCTCCACGAGGTTCCGCAGCAACTCCTTGGTCACCGCCAGACGATGCGAGTCCTCGGAGGCGGGTACGTCCCGGCGTACCGGGCGTACCTCAAAGCGCAGGCTGCGCTCGCGCTCGCTGGCCACGGCCCGGGGCTCGCTCACCACGCCGCTCGTCCCGTCGACAAAGAGCCAGCCGGGATAGCTCGGCTGCACGTCAGCGGCCAGGACGTCTTCGTCCGTGCCGCACCCCCGCTGGTAGGCCGCCACCAGCGAACTCGCCGCTGCACCAGTCAGCGTGGCCGACAACACCACGACCGGCGCCTTCATCGCGCCAAGCCACTCCAGCAGCCGCACCAGAAGCGCGTGCATCCACGGCCCGTACGCGTGTACCTCGTCGATCACCAAGACCTTGCCGGACAGCGCCAACAGCCTGAGCACGTTGTAGCGCAGCGGCAACACTCCTGCGAGCGCCTGGTCGATGGTGAATACGCTCAACGGAGCGAGCATTCCGCGCCGCCTGGCGTACAGCCATTTCGCCGCCTCCACCGAGGCTTGCACGCTCGATAGCACCGAGTCGGCTACGGCAGCGGCCGAGGCCGATTCCTTCGCTGAGGTGCTGCTCAGCCAGGCCATGCTGTGCACCCGGGTCAGCGCCGCGTCTTCTTCCAGCGCCCGTCGTGCGAATTCCCGGACCCGCTTGTACATGGCATCGGTCGTCGCCATCGTCGGCAAGGAGAACGAGAGGCCACTGGCCCCCACCGCACGCATGAGGACACTGGCCGCGAACAGGGCGGCCTCCGTCTTCCCGTCCCCGGGCGGCGCCGTCACCAGCAACATGCCGGGCCCTCGCACCAGTCCCGGCAGATCCCTGACCAGCGAAGCCTGAAGGATGTTCGGCTCGAAGCCGAACATCTCGGAGAAGGAGAGGTCCCGCAGGACGGCGACTCCAAGTCCCGCTTCCTTCACGACCTTTGGGGCATGTTTCACCGACCGGTCCCAATGCGCGCGAAGCGCCGACTCGCTGGTAGCCCAGCCCTGCTCCGGCAGCCGAGGGCCGATGAAGGACTCCTGACTCGCCAGCCAGTCAGCAACGATCACAAGGCCCGAGATCAGGACCGCCACCGCGGAAGGAAGGGGCTGCTGCGGGACCGCCGAGGCGCCCGTGACGCGCCGAACCGCCGCAGCATGCGCACGGCACTGCTTCTCCCATGCCTCGCCGCCGAGTTGCCGACGGTAACGCCGAGGCTGCGCCACCTCCCTCGAGGTGAGCGCCCGCCAGAACCAACCGTGGTGCCCGCCAAGCATCTGCGCCACCTGATGCCCCACGCCGCGATGCAGGCCACGGGCCGCTTGTGGATACCCGAATTCCTGGAAGATCGACACCAGCGCCCAGTGCGTCGCTTCGTCGTGCCGAAGCTCGCCTTCGAAGTTCTCCGCCAGATAGGGGCCATACGATGGGTCGGTTCTCAGCAAGTGCCCATACGCCTCTGCGGACTTGGACTGGAAAGGCGGACTGATCTTGCCCAAGTCATGCAGCCCAGCCCAGAAGCACACCAGTTGGCGCAGCTCCGTTGGGCTCAGCCCGACCTCTGCGCTCAGCCGTTCCACGGTCTGGGCAGGCAACAAGCGATCCCACAATGCGCCGGCCATAGCGGCGGCATCGAGGAGGTGACAGATCAACGGATAGCGCCTCGGCAACCCGTGCTCCTTGCCCCACAACAGGACCTCGATGTCCTCTAAGGAATCGTCGTGATCATCCGGTACTGCCATGCGGGCCTGGCCCCCACTCTGAAGTGCCACGAACCAATGGCAGGCATCTCAGCACACGGCACTGACAACGACTGCCCTCAGGCAGGACAGACAAGTTGGATGCACCTTACTCCTCGGTCACAGATTGATAACCTCCGGCAAAGGTGCAGGTTGCTAAGTGAGGTCCCCGCGCAGCGGGGGTGAACCGTGGGCGTCCGTCGTGTACGACGCCGACGGGCAGAGGTCCCCGCGCAGCGGGGGTGAACCGCCCTCCGACTGGGCCCTGTCCTGAGCCGACTGGAGGTCCCCGCGCAGCGGGGGTGAACCGGTGTAGCCCGCGGCGTACATCTCCTTGACCTTGAGGTCCCCGCGCAGCGGGGGTGAACCGGATCTGGACAAGCGCACGGCGGGCGAGGCGACGAGGTCCCCGCGCAGCGGGGGTGAACCGACCGTGCGTGAGCCCGTCGGCACCCTGTCCACGAGGTCCCCGCGCAGCGGGGGTGAACCGCCGGTGATGTCGGCGTCGCTGCCGAAGGTGTCGAGGTCCCCGCGCAGCGGGGGTGAACCGCTGCCGCGGAGCTTCTCGGCGAGGTTGAACTCGAGGTCCCCGCGCAGCGGGGGTGAACCGTTCAGCGGATGCGGCAAGCCGCACGCGCGTGGGAGGTCCCCGCGCAGCGGGGGTGAACCGGCGGCGTGAGTCTCGGAGCGCCGGAGCGTGGGGAGGTCCCCGCGCAGCGGGGGTGAACCGCGAAAGGGTGTCTCCGTCGACCGCATCCGCGGGAGGTCCCCGCGCAGCGGGGGTGAACCGGTGGCCATGAAATCGCCGCGGATGTCCGCGAGGAGGTCCCCGCGCAGCGGGGGTGAACCGTCCAGGTCACCGCAGGTTCCCGACACGGAACGGAGGTCCCCGCGCAGCGGGGGTGAACCGCCGTTGACGAAGGCGCCGCCGGGGGCGACGAGGAGGTCCCCGCGCAGCGGGGGTGAACCGGTTGTGGCGCCGTTGATGTCGGCGTGGTGGCGGAGGTCCCCGCGCAGCGGGGGTGAACCGCCGCAGGCAAAACCCCCGCGGCACCCGACCCGGAGGTCCCCGCGCAGCGGGGGTGAACCGCCGAGCGCGCGGGCGACGAGGGCGCTTCTGCCGAGGTCCCCGCGCAGCGGGGGTGAACCGGTGACGTGGATCTACACGCACGAGAGCGAGGGGAGGTCCCCGCGCAGCGGGGGTGAACCGTCTCCTACGTCACCAGCCCCGAGCAGGCCCACGAGGTCCCCGCGCAGCGGGGGTGAACCGATCAACCTCGGCTACGCCACCGCCCGGTTCCAGAGGTCCCCGCGCAGCGGGGGTGAACCGTCAGCCGGGTGGTTCAAGCCGACGCTGAACATGAGGTCCCCGCGCAGCGGGGGTGAACCGGCGGTGTGTGCGATGCCGTACGCGGTGACGCGGAGGTCCCCGCGCAGCGGGGGTGAACCGTCGGGCCGCGCCCGTAACGGTGTGCTCGGGTCGAGGTCCCCGCGCAGCGGGGGTGAACCGTTGTTCCCGGCGGGAGAGTCCACGTAGCCGACGAGGTCCCCGCGCAGCGGGGGTGAACCGGTTGCTTCGGTCGCCGACGACGCGAGCATGCGGAGGTCCCCGCGCAGCGGGGGTGAACCGTCGACTGCCCTCGGGTCGCCGAGGGCGTCACCGAGGTCCCCGCGCAGCGGGGGTGAACCGTCGAAGCGGCGGTCGTCGCCGCGCTGCTTCGGGAGGTCCCCGCGCAGCGGGGGTGAACCGTTCGGCGTGTTGCGCTGGACTCGGGTGGTAATGAGGTCCCCGCGCAGCGGGGGTGAACCGCCGTCGACGGCGGCTGGGGCGTGCGCCTGGCCGAGGTCCCCGCGCAGCGGGGGTGAACCGCGGCGTCACGCTCTGTAACGAACGGCCGCGCCGAGGTCCCCGCGCAGCGGGGGTGAACCGTGGCCCGACGAGGTCCGTGCCCCGGACGCAGTGAGGTCCCCGCGCAGCGGGGGTGAACCGCTGCACGTCCCGATCGCGGCGGACATCGCGGAGAGGTCCCCGCGCAGCGGGGATGAACCGCCATGCCCCGCCCGGAGGGTGCCCGATGAACAGAGGTCCCCGCGCAGCGGGGGTGAACCGCCGGTCGGCGAGGAGGCGCGGCAGCTCCTCGCGAGGTCCCCGCGCAGCGGGGGTGAACCGACGAGGACTGGGCGCAGGTCCAGGCCGACGCCGAGGTCCCCGCGCAGCGGGGGTGAACCGGCGATGCGCACACCCTCATCGAGGTACTCGGTGAGGTCCCCGCGCAGCGGGGGTGAACCGCCGTGACCACCCCCACGCTCGCCCCGCGCACCGAGGTCCCCGCGCAGCGGGGGTGAACCGCGGAGCTGGGTGAGCCGGTTGGGCTCCTGGGCGAGGTCCCCGCGCAGCGGGGGTGAACCGCGTTCGACGTACGGGTACCAGAGGCCGTCGGTGAGGTCCCCGCGCAGCGGGGGTGAACCGTCGCCGAGCAGATGCTGGCGTGCGCTGGTGCCGAGGTCCCCGCGCAGCGGGGGTGAACCGGCTCTGGCGAGGATGCCCTTCACGAGGGAGCCGAGGTCCCCGCGCAGCGGGGGTGAACCGATCGAGCGAGGCCCGCGCCCGGCCGATCAGACGAGGTCCCCGCGCAGCGGGGGTGAACCGCGCGCGTCACCCGCGTCTCCGCAGCCGAGGGGGAGGTCCCCGCGCAGCGGGGGTGAACCGCGCGCGTCACCCGCGTCTCCGCAGCCGAGGGGGAGGTCCCCGCGCAGCGGGGGTGAACCGATTCGGTCCAGTTCGATGAGGCCGGGCAGTTCGAGGTCCCCGCGCAGCGGGGGTGAGCTGGAGCCGGGGAACAGGTGGGCATATGCCTACGCCAACCCGGATGTGCAAAGCGTTGACCTGCCCTCGGTGGCCGGAGTGCACGGATTCCTGATCATGAGAGACAGGTGCACTACGGCCCCCACCTAGGCAAACACCCAGGTCAGGGCCGTAAAAGCAGACGAGTCGGGCTGTACGCCGGGATCTCTACCGCTGGTTCCCCACGCCCGCTTACTGCAGAGGTGACTTGCCCGGCAAGAAGAACACCCGACCCCAACCCCGGCCACTCATCACCCACAGCCATTCAGATCCGCTGCACTGCCCCGCCATCAGACCGACGTACTCGATCGATCAGCGAGGCACCGAGCCCCACCCTCACGGGCACACGGGCATCACCACATCCACAGCGCACGATCCAGCCAGTCTCCGCCCCGCGTCGCCCCACCACGGATATCGATCACCCGTACGGAAAAGATGCCGTCAGCGGCACGTTGACGCTCGGGACGGGGGACCAATGGCGGAGCACGAGGCTCGCGTGCGCAACGAAGTGGGTGGCACCGTACATGGCGGGGTCGTCCAAGCCGGGAGCGTGCAGGGCAGTATCTATCTCGGTGTCCCTCGCCAACGCCCGCCTCTGCCACGGCAGTTGCCCGCCTCTGGCCTGGTGGTCGATCGGTTGACGGAACTGGAGGTGCTGGAGCGGCACCGGCTGCAGGCCCTCCAGGCGCAGCGCCCCATCGTGATCGCGCTCAGTGGTCTCGGCGGAGTGGGGAAGACCGCCACAGCCCTCTCGTGGCTGCATCGGTTGTACGAGGACTGTCCGGACGGCCAGTTGTACGCGGACCTCGGCGGGCACGCGCCGAGTGGGCCGATGGACCCCGGCAGCGCGCTCGGGCAATTTCTGCGTTCCTTGGGCGTGCCGCACGAGGCCGTACCCGCCTCGACCGGTGAACGTGCCGCGCTCTACCGGTCGTTGACGGCGGAGCTCCGGGTCGCCGTGCTGCTCGACGACGCGTTCAGCGCGGCTCAGGTCAGACCCCTGCTGCCGGGCGGGACGAGCGTGACCGCGGTGACCGGACGGCGCCGTATGCCGGGACTCGTCGTGGACGGCGCTGTGGCCGTCGAGCTCGATCCACTGCCAATGGAGGCGGCCGTGGAGCTGCTTGACGCGACCCTTGGCGACGCCCGCGTGGCCGAACAGCCCGACGACGCCTTCGCCCTGGCCGAGTTGTGCGCGGGACTGCCGCTCGCGGTCCGGGTGGCCGGTGCCCGGCTCGCCGCGCGGCCCCGGCGGCGCCTGGGCGTAATGGTCGACGCGCTCGCCGACGCGCACCGCCGACTCTCCGCTCTGGCCATCGAGGACGACGACCACGACGTGCGGGCCACGCTCGAACTCGCCTACGCCGCCCTCCCTCCGCAGGCCGCCCGTCTGTACCGACTGCTCGGCCTGTATCCGGGTACGGAGTTCGGTGCGACGACGGCCATGGCGACTCTCGGCTCGGCCGATGCGCTCGGCGCACTCGACGTCCTCTACGACGCGCATCTGCTGTCCGCTGCCGGATCCGACGACCGCTACCGCATGCACGACCTCGTACGGCTGCACGCGCGCGAAGTGGCCGAGCGGGACGAAGGCGTGGCCGAGCGGTCGGCCGCTCTGCGTCGTGTCACAGACAGCTTTCTCGCCACAGCCACGCGCGCGGAAGAGATCGTCGAACCCCAGCACCGTGGCTTGCCGCGCGACTACGCGGAGTCGCAGCCGCTCCTTCTCGCCGATCTGGGTGATGACCCTGAACGCGCCCTGAACTGGCAGGAGTTGGAGCTCCCCAATCTCATCGCCGTCATTCGGTCCGCGCGTGGTGCCGGCTGGCCGAGCGTGGCCTGGCAGCTCGCTGACGCCCTGTGGCCGCTGTTCATCCGGCGCAAGTTCTACGACAGCGAGGCCGTGGCCCACGAGGAGGGCCTCTCCGCGGCGCGCGAGGCGGGCGACATCGCCGGGGAGTGCCGCATGCTCACTTCGGGAGGGATCGGCGCGCTCGGCCGGTCGCGTCCGGAGGTCGCCTTGGGCATGTTCGAGCAGGCGGCGGCCTTGTTCTTGCGCACGGGTGACGCCCTGGGTCATGCCCGTACGCTCAACTACCGTGGCCTGGCGTGCCAGCGTCTGGGCCGGCTCGACGAGGCCGTCGCCCACTTCACCCTCGCCGCACGGCTCTTGCCCGGTTGTGGCGACGTGCGGGCCGGGGCGCTGGCCCGGCTCAACCTCGCCGATGTCGCACTCGAGCGCGCCCAGTACGCGACTGCCGCCAGAGATGCGGATGTCGCACGTCGACAGCTGGACGACGTCGGAGATGCGTACAACGCGGCCCGCGCCGCGCTGCTCGCGGGCCGCGCCCAACTCGCCAACGACCGGCTCGACCAGGCGCGGCATCAGCTCGCCTCGGCGATCGACGTGCTCCGCGGCATGGGCGCCCACTACGAGACGGCCCGTGCCCTGGAGGCTCAGGCCGCGCTGGCCGAGCGGCGCGGCGAGCCCGAAGCCGCCGCACGCCACAGCCAGGAGGCCCTTGACCTCTTCGGCACCGTCGGCCGCCTCGACGTACCAGAGGCGCGAGCGGCACACGAACGCCTCGAACGCCTCGAACGCCTCGAGCGCCTCGAGCGCCTCGAGCGCCTACGTGAACAAGGGGCATCGCCGGACTGACACGTCGGTCCCCGCTGCGATCAGCCACGCGTGAGCCACGGAGGCACATGTCGCCCAGCACACCGTTGCGCCGTGCGCGGCCGCAGTGAGGTGCACCGTCTCCGAGGTCGCGCCCGTACCGCCGAGTCGCATCCAGCACTGGTCGCGTCGGGGTACCGCGACGACCAGCGCTCCCGGGTACGCGGCCAGCGCGGCGAAGTCGCCCTCCTCGCCCAGGACCACGTCCGCGAGCGACGCCCACCGGTGCGCGGTGCCCGGGTCGGCGCGCAGGTGCTCGTCATGGATCACGGAGCCGCTGCCGGAGTGCACGAACGTCAGTCGAATCCGCCGCAGGGCGTGTGGCGCGCGCGGCGTCACGACAGGACGCTGCCTGGCTCGCCATAGGCCACTGTGCGCGGCAGGCTCGCCGGTTCGGGGGCAGGCGTTCCGCTCTGGGCGCGTAATCGGAGCGTGCGGTACATCAGCGTGCGCATGCGCGCGGCGAACGCCCCAGGGTGAGAGGTGAGCCGGGCGGCCACGCGCTCATGGGCCTGCCGGTCGTACGTCACAGTGGCTCGACGCAACTGGGCCCGCAGAGGGCGTCCGGCACGCAACCCCGGTGCGACGGCTCGGAGTTCGGCCAGCGGCGAGGCGGGGTCCAGGACCGCGTCGGCAGCTCCGGCGAACAAGACGGGCGCCCCGGTCAGAACGCCGTAGAGCGTCACCGATCCGTGGTCGCCGACGATGTGGTCCGCGGCCACCAGGGCGCCCTCCCACTGCGCGTGCTGGTCCACGAGAACAAGGCCCGCGCGGGCCAGGCCGGCGAGCCAGCTGCGGATCTGCCAACTGCCGTGCGCGTTCCAGACGTTGGGGTGCAGGGTGAGCGCGACGCGGTACTCCTCGCGAGGCAGTTCGGTGAGCAGGCGCGCCAGCAGGTCCCAGTCGTGGGCGACGAGTGAGTGGGGCCCCCAGGTGGACGTGACGAGCACGAGCTGCTGTCCGGGGCGGGCACCCAGTGCTTTGCGGTACAGGGCGCGGCAGGACAGGCTGGCCGCGACGCGATCGCACACCGGGTCCCCCACAACCTCGGCCGCCGGCAGAGCCTCCGGGCATTCTCGCCCCAGGCGGGTCAGTTCGTCGTGGTGGGCGAGGACGATGGCGCGCGGCACGACCGCGCCGTCGTGGAGCAGGGTCTGTCGGTTGAGGCCGTAGGCGGCGGGGTTCGCACGCAGGTGTCCTGGGCGGGCTCGGGAGACGACCTTGTTGTGGCCTGCCCCGTGCGGCAGTACGACCACGGGTGCGTGCAGTTCGTGCAGTCCGCCGTACGCGGCGGCGAGCGCCAAGTCGAACGGTGTCTGCACGGCCCTGTCCCACGGCAGCACCAGCCCGTCGATCCCCTCCAGGAAGGCGTCGACGCCGTGGCCGAAGACGTCCGGCGCCGCCGTGAAGCACACCTGGACGCGAGCGTCGCCCTCCAGTAGCCGGACGGCCTCCATCAGCCGCTGCCCGCTGGTCACGGTGTGCACCACGGCCAGGATGCGCTTGCGGATGGTGCGGCTGGCCCATCGGTCGGCGTCCAGGCGCACCGGTACGGGCGGATTGTGCGGGTTCAGTTCGGTCTCGCTCATCAAGGTCGGTCCCCCGTCGTCATGGTTCTCGGTCGGGTGGGTGAACCGAGGACATGTCCCCTACTCCTGACACGGAGCTTGCAGGAAGCCTGCATTCCGTGCGCGGTTCCTGTACGCCTCGCTGAACGCGCCCCCGCGCGCCCTTCTCGCTCCGTTGCGCCCCTTTCCGCCCCCTGCGCACCCGTGGCGCCCGCACCTCCAATTCCGTACAGATGTACGGGAGATGCCAACTGCGGCGACAAGAAGCGCACCCGGACGGGGCGATCGTGGAACTTCTTGCTCTGGGACCTCTGGAACTGTGGCAGGACGGGCGCCAGCACGACCTCGGCTCCGTCAAAGAGCGCTGTGTACTGGCCGTACTGGTCCACGCTCGCGGCGGAACGGTCACCGCCGAGACCCTCATGGACCGGGTCTGGGACGGCGAGCCGCCGCGCACCGCCCTGGACACGCTGCACAGTTACCTGTCGCGGCTGCGCGGGCACCTGAAGCGTGCGGTAGGCAGCCAGATCCTGGTGGAACGGCCTTCGCCTCGCGCGTACCGACTGCGCATGGACCCCGAGGACCTCGACCTGCTGCGCCTCGCCCGGCTGCGCGAGGACGCGGCGCGAGCACTCGACGAGGGACGTGCCGATCTGGCGATCGGGCTGCTGCACACCGCCGAGGCACTGTGGCGCGGAGATCCGCTCGCGGAGTTCACGGGCTCGTGGACCGCGTCCCTGCGCGACCGGCTCGTCGAGGACCACCGGCGGGTGCGGGAGGAACGGATCCGCCTGGAGCTCGAGGCCGGGCGGCACGCCGATGTCCTGGGCGAGCTACGCGAATTGGTGGCGCGCAACCCACTGGCACAGACGGCACTCGCCTCGCTGATGCTGGCGCTCTACCGCTGCGGACGGCACGACGAAGCCTTGGCGGTGTACCGCACCGCACGCCGCCGACTGCAGGAATCCCAGGGCATCGAGCCCGGGACCGAGCTCCGCGCGCTGCACCACCGCATCCTGGGTCAGGACCCCGGACTTCTGCTCCCGCCAGTGGCCACCAGGACGCCCGCGCCGCGAGAACCCGCCCGCGCGGCACCGGACACTCTCCCCCGCGACATCGGAGAATTCACCGGCCGCACAGCCGAGTTACGCATCCTGCTGACCCCGCCCCGCAAGGATGCCTTGCCCGTGACCGTCGTGCACGGCATGCCGGGCGTAGGGAAAACGGCCCTGGTGGTGCACGCCGCACACCAGTTGCGCGAGGCCTATCCCGACGGGGCGTTCCACCTGGATCTGCGCGGCTACAGTGGGCAACCGCCCAGCACCACCCCTGAGGCACTCGGCGCCCTTCTGCACACGGCCGGGATTCCTGACCCGCTGCCCGGGACAGCCGACGAACGAGCCGCCCGCTGGCGCGAGTGGACCGCCCGGCGCCGCGTCCTGGTCGTCCTCGACAACGCGCGCGACGCCACACAGGTAGGCCCGTTGCTGCCGGGCTCGGCCACGTGCCGGGTCCTGGTGACCAGCCGGCACCGCATCGCCGACCTCGGCGGCGCGGTACCGCTCCACCTCGACGTCCTGTCTGCGACCGAAGCCACGACGCTGTTCCAGCGTGTGCTTGGCCCCGGCCGCCCGGCAGACGCCGATGGCGCCCTCGCACGCATCGTGGACGCCTGCGGCCGCCATCCTCTCGCCCTGCATCTGCTCGCGGGACACCTGCGCCACCGGACCGCCTGGGCCTTGGACGACCTCGCGGATCATCTCGCCCGGCTCCGCCGCACTCCCCACTCGTTCGACCCCGCACTCACCGTGTCGTTCCAACTCTCGTACAACGAACTCGACCTCGGACAAAGGGAGTTGCTGCGTACGATCGCCCTGCATCCAGGGCCCGACATCACGACCGACGCGGCCGCCGCACTCGCCCGTCGCGCACCGGGAATCTCCTCGGACGAGCACGTACGCCACGTCCGTCGCAGCCTGGAGGAACTGCTCGACCGCAACCTCCTCGAAGAGTCCGCGCGCGACCGCTACCGCTTGCACGACCTCACCCGCGCCTTCAGCCTCCTGGCCGGACACCGGGAGGACACTCCCGAGTCCAGTCGTGCGGCACTCGACCGGCTCCTCGACCACTACCTGACTGCCGCGCACCGCGCCGACCGGTCGCTGCACCCGCACCGACACCCCCTGCCCCTGCCGCCCCGGCGCACCTGCCCCCATGCACCCCACTTCGCCGGCCCGGACGAGGCGGCACCCTGGCTGTCCCTGGAACGCGCCAATCTTCTGGCCCTGGCCCGCACGGCCGCAGCCTCGTGCACGGTGCCCGCCTCAGCCCACGAGCAGGCCCTCCTTCTGCCCCATGCGCTTGGCCCGTCCCTGAAGCTGTGGGGGCTGCGGGAGACCGCGGTCGAGCTGTACGACGCCGCCGCCGACGCCCTGCGCGGCCGGGCAGATGACCCCGCGCTCCTTGCGCACACCTTGGTCGAACTCGCCGACGTCTGGGCCCAGAAGGACCACCATCGGGCGCTACGACTCGCCGAGGAGTCGCTCTCCCTGTTCACGGGACTCGGCGACACGCACGGACGCGCCGACGCCCTGTTGCAGTCGGGCCGCGCCCATCTGGCAGCGGGCCGGGCGGACACCGCACTCACCGACCTGGACGAGGCCCTGGCCCTCTACCGCGCGATCGACGACCGGGCCGGACAGGCGGCCTGCCGCAACGTCCAAGGGCTCGCCCATCACTACGCGGGCCGCCACGCCCCTGCGCTCCACGCGGTGACCGACGTCCTGAGCCTGTACGACGAACTGGGCGACGGCCACGGCAGCATGCGGGCCTGGAACAACCTGGGCGAACTGAGCTTCCTCCAGGGGCGGTTCGACGAGGCGCGGCACCACTACGAGCGCGCCCTCTGCCTGGCACGGCTCCACGGCGGCCGTCAAGATCTCAGCATCCTCGACACCAATCTGGGCGCCGTGCACCAGGCGACCGGCCGCCCCGAAACCGCACTGGACTACTTCCGCAGAGCCCTGGCCTGCCACCAGGACTCGGGCGACACCCTCGGCGAGGTCAACGTATTGATCAGCATGGGCACCGCATACGCGGCGACCGGACGCCGGGGCGAAGCGCTGCTTCATCTCACCCGGGCCGAGCAGGCGGCGCGATCCATCGGCAACTCCTACGAGCGACAACGGGCCCTGCTCGCCATGGCGGACGTTCAGCTGACGGCGGGCCGTCGCCAACCCGCGCAACGCCTGTACGCGACAGCGCTGGCGGTGGCCCAGGAGGTGGGCCTGTCCCCGACCCAGGCCCTGGACGGGCTGGCACGCGCGGAACGAGCGCGCGACCACGGGGTGACGGGGTCCTGACCACACCGCGCCGGCTGCGGCGCGGCCAGGACCCCGGCCGGGTCAGACGTCGACGGCTGCGCCCGACCCGGCTGACGTGCTCCACATCCACTGCCCGGGACCGATCGGGGCAGCGCAGAGGCCCGCGGTCACGAGGGTTCCGACCGCAATGAAGGCTATGACTACGTGTTTCACCTTGCTCCTTACAGAGTGGGGCCAAGGCCCAACTTCCTTACAGGGCAGGGACCTTAGACGCACCGGCGACGCGGCGTAGTGCTTTTGCCAAGGGCGATCTCGGGTGATAGAAAACCGCCTGTCGGACGGGTCACCGATGCCCCGGCGACCACCTTCGGCATGTTTGCAGCAACGTTCGCGGGAACGATGGCGCCCACGTCCAGAGGCATGACAGAGGTCGGTCCCCGACTGAAGGGCGCAGGCAATTCCATGAGAGGGGCAGGAGGAGCGACGAGCCGCCACGCGCCGGAATGCGGAAGGCGCACAACCCCGCGAAAGGGCCGTCCGCACCCCCACGCAGACTCCGTACCCCAATCCGTCCAGGATGCCCAAGCGTCGGCACGGTCAGCCGTGCATGCCCCACTCCGCTTGACCGAACAGGGCCCCGCTGATCATGGTGTCACCGGCTCGGGTCGCTTCTACGTACATGCTGAGGTCCGGCGGACCTGGACCTCCTCCGAGGCCGAAGATCAGGCCCATACCGTGCTTCTCCACATGCTGGATCACGGACGTGTCCACGGTCTCGACCGGTCTGCCGATCAGCGGGATGCCGTCGAACTCCACCTGTGGCCCGGTGCATCCGTCAACGGTGACGGCACCGAGGGCGGGAAGGTGGCCGTTGCCGCTTTCGTAGTGGGCGGTCACGCCGGTCCGGTCGAACCAGTCGTGACGCAGGAGCCACTCCCCGGGCCCTTCCCACGGCGGTCCGAGGGGATACCGGCCGAGACGGGCCGCCGGCTTCTCACCCAGCGCACGCGCCACCTCGTGCGGGCCCATTCCGAACCGGAGAGGACCGATGCTCTGCACCGGTGTCCAGTCCCAGTACGGGCGGTCCTGCTCCGCTTTCACGGGCCATGCACCCGGATTCGGCCGCTCCATGCTGATGTCGTGCCAGTGGACGACCGGCTCAGACCGGTACGGATCCTGTGCCAGCTCACCGCTGACGAACAGCGCCTTGGTGATCACCGTGTTCTGCCGCTGCCCATGCGCACCGGGCGACAGATCAATTTCTTGTCCGGCGCCCATGGACACGCCCCACGCCTCAATCTCCGGATCACCGCTCCAGTTCACCCGCACGGTAGCCCCTTCGCGGCGGGCGAGGTCCTGAAGATCCGCGCGCACCTCGGAGGGAACCCGGGCAATGAGCTCGATGCCCCTCAGCCGCACCAGGGGCCCTTCCATGGGATCGATTGCCACCGCGACAAGGCCCGCATCCGCCCCATAGATCCCGGTCACGCCCCACTCGCTGTAAGTGCCCCAGCCCATCCCTTCTCCCAGCCCCTGGGAGACGTGGGCGACCGCTCCGTCCAGCGCTGCTGCCACCTGGTCCGAGTTCATCCCGAACCGCAACGGTCCCACCCCGGCCAGGGGATCAAGCACCCACTGAGCCCGCTCTGCGGGCATCCTGTTCCACCAGGGCATCTCGACCCCCACCATCACTGAGTGCACTCCGGATATTTCTTCCGGTGATCAAGGAGCCACCCTATGCGGGGCCTTCTCCAACGGAGTTGGCGGCGTTCTCACGACCCTGGTCAACGGCACCAGCAGGGTTGAGAGCGAACTCGGCAACCAGGTCACGTACGAGATGGCGGCCCGCTCAGAGGGCCACACGAGTGGGCGCTGCGTCCGCCCGTCCGTAGGCGAGCACCCGGGCGAGGACTTCGCGGAACAGGACGACGTCCTCGGCCGGCGCTTCAATGACCGCCTCGATCTCGCCATCGCTCAGCCGCAGGTCCTCCAGTGCTTCAGGGCGGAGCGAGACGCGGAGGACGCGGCCCGTGAGTCGTCCTCGCCCGCCATGAACATCAAGACGAATCCGCTTCCGTCCTCGCACTCGGCAAGAGCAGCTTCGGTGAAGTAGCCGTCAGGGTCGATCTCGGTTGTGGCGACACGAGCAGTGAATCGGTACGTCATGACGGCGTTCTATCAGCGCGTTCGGCCGTGGCAGGACGCAGGGGCGAGGGTGCCGTGGTTCCGCCTCCGAACGAGGTGCCCATGGCGGAGGTGTGTGTACGAGGTCAACTGAGGCGCAGAGATGGGTTCTCAACACTCCTCGTCACCGCCCGCCTCCGCACCAACCCACTCGAATCGCAGCCGGTCCATGATCGGAGTACGGTCCCCGCGTCGCTTGGCGGGCGTGATCGTGACTCGTCGCAGCGCGCAGCGGAGCAGCATCTGCCGGTCGGCCAGATCGGCGCCCTGCCATGCCTCCTGCAGCAGCACGCCATCAAGCAGCGGGGTGAGGTCCGAGCCGCGCTGCAGCTGGGTCAGTTCCTCTCCCATCGCGGCCAGTTGGTCCCGCAGCGCAGCGGCGAGTTGCTCATAGCGCTCCCTCTGCATCGTGCCGTGGACGAAGTAGGCGTCCTCCAGTTCGCCCCGCCTGCGCCGCGCACCCTCTTCCGCTGCGGTGACGTGCCTCAAGCGCTCATCGCGTTCGGGGTCTTGATACGAGAGCCACCGGCGTGCGATCTCGCGCAAGACCGGGTCTCCCGGTTCCAGGCTCGACACATGGTGGATCCACCGGTCGGCGACGGCGTCCTCGGCCCTCTCCGCCCACGTACGCACTCCAGGACAGGCCGTCAGACCTCCCTCGCTACGCGTACGGCACCGATACGAGCGTTTCCCTCCGGAGACGCCCGCGGTGACCATCGGGACTTCGCAGATGCCGCAGCGCAGAATTCCCGTGAGCAGGTTCTGCACCCTTCGATGCCCGTGCTTCTGGCCGAAGGACCTGGTTGTTCGTTCGGCCAGCTTGCCCTTGATCACGTACCACTCGGCCGGGGACACGACGCCTGCGCCGCACGAGACCGGCGCCCCATCGGCCCCGATCAAGGGCTCGGCGCGCCAGCCCCACTTGTCGATCGGGTTGCCGAACTCGTCTGTGTGCCGCTGCCGGTGGGGAACGAGTCCCGCCCACAGCGGCGAGTGCACCATGCGGCAGATCGCGTTGGCCGACCAGTGCCGCCCGGTGCGCGTACGGGCTCCCTCCGCAGTGAGGCGATGGGCCAGTGTCGTCGACGCCTCCCCTTTGAGCAGCGCCTCCGCGATGCGCCTCGCCAGCGGATACTCGTCAGGGTCCGGGACGACCTTGCCGTCGGCGCCGTGCATGACTCCGAACGGTGGTCGTCCGCCGGGAGCACGTCCCTGGGCCCGGTGCGAGTCCAGGCCGATCTGTACTCGTTCAGAGATGTCCTTCGCCTCGTCCCGCGCCCGCTCGGACAGGATCGCGAAGACGATCCTGCCGCCGCGGCTGCTGTCCAGCCCTTCGTGTACGGAGACGAGGCGCGCTCTGCGTCGTCCGAGCTCGTCCAAGAGCGCGCCTACGGCCCCCATGCCCCGCCGGTCGAGCCGGTCCGTCTTCCAGACCGCGAGGGTCTTCGACTTGCCCTGCAGCACGGCGTCCTTGGCCTTCTCGAACTCATCGCGGCGCACGAAGGATTTGCTGGCGCTGAGCTGCTCGAACCAGACATGCCGAATCCTGAGCTCGTGCGCGACGGCCCAGCGTGCGATGTCCCTGAGGTGGGCGCGGAGGGTGGTCAGGTCCTCCCTCTTCTTGGACCTGCGGATGTAGACATCGACAAGGTCCTCCGGGGCGCCGGGTGCTGGGTCCTCCAGCCCGAGCTCCGCACGTTCCGCCTCCGAGAGGCCGAGTTGTTGGAGTGCCGCGTCATCTGCGCGCTTCATGTGCACCGCCCACGAATCGGGTTCCGCTTCGCGGGTCGGGCGACAGTCCCCTATATGCCCACGTCAGCCGGGTCGTTACCGTGCCCACGTCGACATAGGGGTTTATACCTCCGGTGCCCGGCCATCGAGATCCCCCGCCTCGGCTGAGCCCAGCGTCAGGCCCTACCCCTTGCGCCCCACTCCCCCGTAGAAGCCGATCTCGTCCGAGCCCGGCGGAGGCGGGGTGTCGGGGTGCCAGAACGGGACCTGCGACAGGCCCGGTTCGATGAGGTCGAAGCCGGTGAAGAAGCGTTCTATCTCGGGGCGGGAGCGCAGGTTCAGTGTCGCGGTGGCCTTGGAGTAGACGGCGCGGGCCGCGCTGCGGTCGGCGAAGTCGTCCGTGGCGTGCGTGAGGACCAGGTAGCTGCCGTCGGGCAGCGCGTCGCGCAGGGTGGCGACGATGCCGCCGGGGTCCTCCGCGTCGGTGAGGAAGTGCAGGACGGCGACCAGGAGCAGCGCGACCGGCCGGTCGAAGTCGATGACCCGGCGGACCTCGGGGTGGTCGAGTACCGCCTGCGGGTCGCGCAGGTCGGCCAGGGCGACGCCGGTCGCGCCCGAGTGACCGAGGAGGGCGTCGGCGTGTGCGCTGACGATCGGGTCGTTGTCCACGTACGCGACGCGCACGTCGGGCGCGATCGTGCGGGCCGTGTCGTGGACGTTCGGCGGCGTGGGCAGTCCGGTGCCGATGTCGAGGATCTGGCGGACGCCGGCGGCGACGACGTGGCGGACGGCGCGCTGCAGGAAGGCGCGGTTGGCGCGTACGCCGATACGGGCCTCGGGGGCCGCGGCGGCCAGCGCCTCGCCGGCCTCGCGGTCCACCGCGTAGTTGTCCTTGCCGCCCAGGAGGTAGTCGTAGACGCGGGCGGGGTGCGGCTTGCTGGTGTCGATCTCCCCGGCTCGGAAACCGTCCTGTCCCACGCTGTGCTCCTCTGTCCTGCGTTCTGATCAACTGCCCTTAGCTTAGAGGCAGTTCACGGGGCGGGATCAGGTCGCGGGCTCGTCGAAGGACGCGAAGTAGGCGGCCGCCATGTCCTCGTCGCCGTGGCCCTGTTCGGCGGCGCGGGCGAGGCGGGCCGCGCTTGCCTCGGCCACGTCGAGGCGCACCCCGTGCTGCCGTCCTGCCTCGACGATGAGGCGGGCGTCCTTCACCGCGGTGTCCACGGCGAACTGGGCCGGGGTCAGCCGGTCCTCCAGGACGAGGCCCGCCTTCAGGCGCAGGTAGGGCAGGTCGAGGCCGCCTCCCGCGATGGCGTCGAAGAAGAGCTGGGGGTCGACGCCGAGTGCCTGGGACAGGGCGAGCACCTCGCCGGCCGCGTTCGTGGTGGCCAGCACCCAGCTGTTGGCGACGAGCTTGAGCCGGGTCGCGGAGCCCGCCGCCGCGTCCTCCCCGGTCCACACGGTGCGCGCCCCGACCGCGTCGAGGACGGGCGTGACGGTGTCGCGGTGGGCGGCAGGACCCGCGGCGAGGACCAGCAGTTGCCCGGCTTCGGCGGGCTGGCGGGTGCCGAGCACGGGCGCGTCGAAGAGCACCAGGTCGTGGGCGGCGGCGAAGGCGGCCAGTTCGCCGAGGCCGTCGAGGCCCGCGGTGGTCGACTGCACCCAGGCGGTGCCGGGGCGCAGCCCGTCGGCGGCCTGTCGCATGACGTCGAGGGCGGCGGGGCCGTCGTACAGCATGGTCACGACGACATCGGCCTCCGCCACGGCCTCGGCCGGGGTGTCGGCGATCTGCACGCCGTCCGCGGCCAGCGGTTCGGCCTTGGCGCGGCTGCGGTTCCAGGCGCGGACGGAGTGTCCGGCCCGGGCGATGTTCCTGGCCATCGCCGCGCCCATGATTCCGGTCCCGAGGACACTGACCGTCGGCTTGTCACTCATGGTTGCGTCAACTCTCCTGGTGGGGCTGTTGGTTGTTGATCTTAGACGCGGGACGGGCCGAGGGCTCAGCCGAGGCGGCGGGCCAGCCTGAGCTCGGTGAGATGGCGCTTGGTGATGCGGCCGCCGTGCCGGTGGTCGATGAGTGCGGCGAGGCAGTCGTACAGCGCGGCGCGGGCAACGGCGTCGAGGTCGCGGTGCCCGGAGTAGGTGGAGATCAGGTCGAGGTACTGGTCGGTGGTGTAGGTCGCGTCCCACTCGTAGCGGTGGAAGGTGGGGGCACCGAAGGCGGCCGACGCCGCCAACTCTGTACCGTCGTAAGGGATTTCGGAGGCCGGTCGCAGGGTGATGCCGGGCGGGGTCGTCGGGTCGTAGCGCTCGTAGCAGGCCTGGGACGCGGCGAAGAACTCCTCGGTGCCGCCCTTGATGTGGTGCGTGAACACGGTGGCGAGGGTGCCGCCGGGGCGCAGGGCGGCGGCGGCCCTGGCCACGCGGGCGTGCGGGTCGATCCAGTGCCAGGACGTCGCCGCAAGCAGCAGGTCGAACGGCTCGGGCGGCAGCGGCCACTGTTCGAAGTCGGCGACGACCACGTCTACGCCGGGGTGGTCCGCGAGCCGTCGCCGGGCCACCTGCGCCTGTTCCGCGCCGAGTTCGACGGCGACGATCCGGCAGCCCCGTTCGGCGAGCGGCACGGTCGCCTGCCCGGTGCCGGGCCCCACTTCGAGGACCCGGCAGCCCGGTCCGACCCCGGCGTGTGCCGCGAGGTCGTCGTACATCCGCGCCGGATAGCCGGGGCGCATGCGGTCGTAGAGTTCGGCGTCCTGGGTGAACGTGCGGCGCAGTCGGTCGCGCTCGTGGTCGGGGCGAGCCGTCTGGTACGTCGGATCGGTCATCCGCGACACGCTACGGGCCCCGTCGCGCTCCCGCCCGCGATTATGTGCGCCGCCCGCCACAGGCCTGACGCGCACCGCCCACGCCCGCGCCACCCGGCCTCACTGCGCCGCCCGCTCGACCCGCTCCACTCATCTCATCTGCCCCACCCTCAGAACCGCACCGGCAGCCCCACCAGATACGTGCCGTCCCCGGCGAACCCGATGCGCTGCAGTGCGTCCCGGCCGCCCGCGAGGGTGAGCCCGTCTCGCTTGAGGAACAGTTCCTCGACGAGCACCTCGGTCTGCAGATTGGCGAGGGCGGCGCCGATGCAGCGGTGGGCGCCGTGCCCGTACGCGATGTGTCCGGCGCCGCGGGCCGCCTCGCGGGTGAGGTCGAGACGGGCGGGCTCGGGGAACGTGCCGGGGTCGCGGTTGGCGGCGAGCAGCCCGCTCGTGACGCCCTCGCCGCGGCGCACCAGGACTCCGCCGAGTTCCACGTCCTCGGTGGCGTACATCGTCGCGCCGACGTGCACGGCGGAGACGTGGCGCAGCAACTCCTGTACGGCGCGCGGCAGTAGGGCAGGTTCGGCGCGCAGCAGGGCCGTCTGGTCGGGGTGGTCGAGCAGCGTGAGCACGGCGTCGGTGTTGAACAGGGCGGGCGGTGCGATCCCGGTGTTGATCAGGAGGAAGACGAGCGCGATCATCTCGCGCCGGGTCAGCCGCTGCCCCTCGGCGGCCTCGGCGTCCGCACGCAGCAGGTCCGAGGCGAGGTCCTCGGCGGGGGCCTGTGCGCGGCGGTCGAGGAGCGCGTCGATGTAGGAGGCGAGGTGGTCGATGCCGGGCAGGAAGCGGTCCGGTTCGCCGGACTCGTAGTCGCGGATCCAGCCGGCGACCTTGTCCCGGTCGTCCTCGTCGACGCCGATGATGTCGCAGATGACGTCGGTCATGACCGGGTAGGCGAAGGCGCTCAGGAACTCGAACTCCTCGCCCTTGGCAGTGAGTTCGTCGGCGAGTTCGGCCACGCGGCGCTCGATGCGCGGCCGCAGCGCGGCGATCCGGCGCGGCGCGAAGGCGCGCAGCACGTGGGAGCGCAGCCGGGTGTGCTCAGGGCCGTCGACCATGACCAGGATCTCGAGGTACAGCCGGTACTCGGGCGGCAGGCCCGCGTCGTCGAGCAGTTCGGCTCCGATGCCACCGCCCTCGGAGCCCGGCACCTTGGCGAGGTCCCGGACGAACCGGCTGTCGGCGAGCACCGCTTTGACGACGTCGTAGCGGGTGGCGAGCCACACCGGGGTCTGCGTCTGCGGCAGCGTGACGCGCAGCAGCGGGGCGTCGTACCCGTGGGAGGTGTCGTCGATCTGATCGTGCGTCAATGCGAGGGGGGCGGCGGCTTGTTCGGACATGTCCGGTTCTCCGTTCCGTGCGGGCACGTGGCTGCACGCAGAGAAGAATCGCGCTCCCCCCCTGGCGTGATCGCGCACAGAATACGGCCGCCGGGCCGCGCCCGCGCCCCTCGGTGGATCAGGGGTTCAGCAGGCGCACCAGCACGTCCACGAGAGGGCACGGCAGTGTCGATCAGGTCCGGCAGGCGGCGGGCGGCGGGAACGTGACGCGCATGACGCCCCCACGGATCGTCTCCGTGGGGGCGTGACGTCCGCAACCGCGCACTACGCGGTCACATCGGTGACCCTCCAGCGCTGGTTAGCTCCGGAGTTGGGCGGCCACGTGGTGACCGCGGCGCCGTCGTTCGTGGCCTGCCCGCCGACCTCCAGGAGCCTGCCGGTCCCGGCGTTGACGAGCGTGTACGTGCCGTTGCCCGTGGTCGACAGGATCCACTGGGCGGCGGCGTCGCGCCGCCCGCCGGCGGCTTCGAGGACCGCCGCGCCGTCCCGTACGGCCAGGCGCAGACCGCTCGCCGCGCTCGTGACCACGTACCGCGCACGGTTGCCGTCTCCCCCGGCCCGCCGCAGATGCCAGCGCTGTCCCGCCGCGCCCGCGCCCGCCCTGATGACGAGCGTCCCGCCGTCGTCGGCGGCGGTCAGGTCCTTGCCGCTCTGCACGCCGGTCACCTGGTACGTACGTCCTTCCCGCACGGCCGCGGCGTCGTCGGCGACCCCCGACACGCCCTTGATCACGAACGTCGTCACCGACTGCGCGGGCACCGTGACGGTGGCCTGCCGGTCGCTGACGGGGACGGCGTCCTGCTCGGCCAGCTTGCCGTCGGCGCTGGTCACGATCGGTGTGACGGTCGCGCCGCGGCGCACGTGGCCGAACTTCGACAGGTCGAGCGTCAGCGCGCGGGCGTCCGTGGTGCGGTTGACGTGCACGACGGTGGCGCCGTCGCCGGACTGCGAGACGGCCGCCGCGCTGCTGGTGTCGTCGACCTTGATCAGGCGGTCGCCCGGCCGGATGTGGTGCGTGAAGTTCCGGGCGGTGTCGAACTTCGTGTTGGTGTACACGGGGCAGGTCTCGAGGGTGTCCTCGGCGGTGGCGCTGAACGAGACCTGGATCTCGCCCCAGTTGCCGCCCTTGGCCGACTCACCGCCGGGCTTCATGTTGTCGTTGTCCTCGACCGGCTGCCAGAACACCCAGGCGGTGGGCTCGAGTTCGCGCAGGTCGTCGACGATCTGCTGGGCGAGTCCGAGCCCCGGGCGCATGTCGGTGAAGGACTGGCCGTCGCCCCAGTCGCCCTCGACCTCGCTCATCCACAGCGGCTTGTCGGCCGCCTTGGCGAGGTCGCGCACGGTGGTGCGGCCGCCCGTGCCGTACGTGTGGACGTTCATCTGCCCGACGATGCGGCGGACGTCGTCGGGGTAGGCGGCCCAGTCCGTGGCGAACGTGGTCGGGTTGGTCTCGTCCATCGCCGCGACACGGGCGCCGGTCCGGACCTTGCGCAGGGCGTCGGCGAGCACCGGGACGACCTGCCGCTGGAGCTCGGGGCCGATGTGGGCGCCCTCCTGGCGGCCGCCGGTCGGTTCGCCGTCGGCGCCGAGCGTGGTCTTCCAGTAGGTGGTGTTGGGCTCGTTGAACGGGTCGACCGTGTCGACCCTGATGCCGTGCGCCCTTTCGAGGCGTTTCGTCGCGCCCGCCAGGTAGGCGGCGAAGTCCTCGATGGACTCGGTCTTCAGCTGGTCCTTGGAGGCGTCGAAGCCGCCGGAGACGTAGCCGCTGACCGTCATGAAGTACGGCGGCGAGTTGCTGAACGTCTCCCAGTGGGTGATGTCCTTCTTGATCCGGTCGACCCACCAGCGCTGCGTGGCGTCGGCGTCGTCGTTCCAGTGGTCCTTGTTGTCCGGGTCCCACCAGCCGGTGTCGTTCCGTGTGGTGCCCGCGGGCGCCTTCCACCAGCCCTCGACGGCGCCGCCCGCCCTCAAGTAGTCCTTCACGCCAGGGGCGTTGCCGCCGCCGATGTTGTAGCGGGCGATGTTCAGGCGGAGCCCGTCGCGGCCGAAGACGAGGTCGGCTATCTTCTCGCGGATCTCGTCCGGGTAGTGGCCCGTGGCGTTCGCGAACCAGACGAGGCTGGTGCCCCAGCCCTCGAACTCCTCGTGCAGGTAGGACGGATCGGGGGTGACCGTGACCGTCGAGGTCGCGGCCTGGACGAGCTGCGCGGCGGACAGCTCCGTCCCTGCGACCACGGCCGTGGCCCCGACGAACCCGATGAACCGCCTGCGGGTGAAGCGCGCCAACGTGTGCTCCCAACGTCGTTGTGTGGGTGGTGCGTTGAGGTGGAGTGATGGTGCGGGGTGTGGTGCGGTGGTGCGGCTCAGGTGGCGGGTACGCGCAGCACGGCGACCTCGCGCGGCGGGAGCACGAGTCCGTCGAACGCGCCGTCCGGGCCGTCCGGGCCGACGAGCACGTCGCCGGAGAGGCCGGGCAGCGGCACGGCCTGCTCGCTCCGGTTGACCAGGAACAGATAGCGGCTGTCCGCGTCCCGGCGTACGGCCAGCTCCACCAACCCCCGTGCCCCTTGCGGGAGTTCACTGGTCACACCGGCGGGTGCGAGGAGCTCCGGCAGCAGCGCGGCGAGGCCGTCGACGCCGAGGCGCGTGGAGACGTACGCGGCCGAACCCCGGCCGGAGCCGCGGCGGGTGACGGCGGGGCGTGCGGCGTACGCGCCGGTCCGGTAGCGGGCGAGCACCTCGACGTCGGGTCCCGCGACGGCGATCCGGTCGGTCCACAGACTGCCGGACGTGCCGTTGTCGAGGTCGACGGCGACACCGTCGAGCAGCGGCCCGAACTCCTCGATGCGGATGCCGAGCAGGTCGCGCAGCGCACCCGGGTACCCACCGAGGTGGATGTGGTCGTTCTCGTCGACGATCGCCGAGAAGTACGTGGTCACGAGGTGGCCGCCGCATTCGACGTACCGCGTCAGCTCCTTGGCGAGCGGCTGCGGCACCACGTGCAGGACGGGCGCGATCACGACGTCGTACGCGGACAGGTCGGTGCCGCCGACGGGCACGATGTCGGCGCGGACGCCGAGGCGGAGCAGCGCGGAGTACCAGTCGAGGGCCTCGCGGTGGTAGTCGAGGCGCGCGGTGGGATGGGAGTCGTGCTCGCTGGTCCACCAGGAGTTCCAGTCGAACAGGATGGCCACGCGGGCGGCTTCACGTGCGGTCCCGGCGAGCGGTGCGAGGGCTTCCAGGGTGCGGCCCAACTGCACGACGCCGCGGAAGAGTTCACTGTCCTCGCCCGCGTGCGGCACCATCGCCGAGTGGTACTTCTCGGCGCCCGCCGCGGACTGGCGCCACTGGAAGAAGCAGACGGCGTCGGCGCCGTGCGCCACGTGCAGCAGCGAGTCGCGCGCCAACTCCCCCGTTTTCTTGGCCAGGTTGACGGGCTGCCAGTTCACGGCGCTCGTCGAGTGCTCCATCAGGAACCACGGCCGGTGACCCGCGATGCCGCTCGTGAGGTTGGCGGAGAAGGAGAGCTCGTCGCGGTCCTGCGGGCCCGGGATCACGTAGTGGTCGTTGGCGACGAAGTCCACCTCGGCGGCCCAGTCCGCGTAGTCCATGCCCTTGGTGCCGCCCATCACCATGAAGTTGGTGGTGACCGGCACGTCAGGGGTCAGCTCGCGCAGCACCGCGCGCTCGGCGAGCAGATGGTCCTTCAGGGCGTCCGAGGAGAACCGCTTGAAGTCGAGCTGCTGCGTCGGATTGGGGTGCGAGGCGGCAAGTCGGGGCGGCAGGATCTGCTCGAAGTCGCTGTAGCGCTGGGACCAGAACGCCGTGCCCCAGGCGTGGTTGAGGGCGTCGAGCGTGGTGTAGCGGCGGCGCAGCCAGGTGCGGAAGGCGCGGGCGGCGTCGTCGGAGTAGTCGTAGACGTTGTGACAGCCCAGCTCGTTGTTGACGTGCCAGGCGACGAGGGCCGGGTGGCCGGCGTAGCGCGTCGCCAACTCCCGTACCAGGCGCAGCGCGTGCTCGCGGAAGACGGGCGACGTGGGCCGCCAGTGCTGGCGCGCGCCGGGCCACAGCGTCTCGCCGGTCGCGGTGACCGGCAGGATCTCGGGGTGCGCGGTGGTCAGCCACGGCGGCGGGGACGCGGTGGCGGTGGCGAGGTCGACGCCGATGCCGCCCGCGTGCAACAGGTCCATCACCTCGTCGAGCCAGCCGAAGTCCCAGGTGTCCGCGGTGGGTTGGAGCCGGGCCCAGGAGAAGATCGCCAGGGAGACGACGTTCACCCCGGCCGCGCGCATCAGCCTGATGTCCTCATCCCACACCTCCCGCGGCCACTGCTCGGGGTTGTAGTCGGCGCCGTAGCCGAGGCGACGGCCGCCGTCGGAGCCCTTCGCGTACGGGAAGCGGGTGGTGCGGGGGGAGGTCATCAAGGTCCTTCCGGTGATGCGGTGTGGTCCGTGCGCGGCGGGCTACTTCTCGACGGTGAAGCCCTGCTCGTTGCCGTACTTGACGGAGGCGTCCTGCCACGACTTCAGGCCGTCGGTGAGCTTCGTGCCGGAGATGTAGGCCTTGCCGACGGTGTCGTTGAAGATCGAGTTCGCGTACACCTGGTAGGGCAGGTACTTCCAGTCGGTGGGCACGCTCTTCGCGGACGCGGCGAAGATCTTGTTGGCCTTCTGGCCGCCGAAGTACGGGAAGGGCGTGTCCTGGAACTTCGGGGAGTTCAGGTCCTTCACGGTCGCGGGGAACGCCCCCTTGCCGATGCGGGTCTGCACGCCCGCACCCGCGGCGGTGAACTCGGTGAAGGCGTAGGCCAGTTCCTTGTTCTTGCCGAGCGTGGGCATCGCGAGCGAGCTGCCGCCGTTCTCGGCGCTGACGTTCGCGCCTTTCTCCCACTGCGGCATGGGGGCGACGCGCCAGTCACCGGAGGCGTTCTTGACGCCGGTGACGAAGTTGTTAGGCATCCACGCGCCGGTGGGCAGCGCGGCGATCGTGCCGTCGCCGAGGCCCTTGTACCAGTCGTCGGTCCAGGGGGTGACGGGCGCGAACAGCTTCTCGTCGATCAGCTTCTGCCAGGTGTCGGTGTACTTCTTGGCCCCCGCGTCGGAGAAGTCGATGCCGACCTTCGTGCCGTCGACCTTGTACGGGCGCGAACCCGCCTGCCACAGCAGGCTGGTGGTCAGGCCCGCGTCGCCGACGTCGCTGGAGATGTACGCCTTGGGGTTCGCCTTGTGCAGCTTGCGCCCGGCCTCGACGTACTCCTCCCACGTCGTCGGCACGGCGATCTTGTACTTGTCGAAGACCTTCTTGTTGTAGAAGAGCGCCATCGGGCCCGAGTCCATCGGCAGGCCGTAGATGCCGCCGCCGGACTGCACCGAGTTCCACGGCCCGGGCGAGTAACTGCCGTCCAGCTTGTCCGCGCCGTAGGCCTTGAGGTCCGTGATGCCCTTGGTGAGCGCGTACTGGCCGATCGCGTAGTACTCGACCTGTGCGACGTCGGGCACGCCCTTCTTCGCCGAGATGGCGTTCGTCAGGGCCTTGTACTGGTCGTTGCCGGTGCCCGCGTTGACCACCTTGACGGTGACGTTCGGGTACTTCTTCTCGAACTGGGCGGCGACGTCCTTCACCGTGGGGTCCCACGCCCACACGGTGACCGTGCCGCCCTTCTTCAAGGCTGCCTGGATGTCGGCGGCACCGACCGGCTTCTGGGAGCCGCCGTCGTCGTCGGAGCCGCCACAGGCGGTCGCGCCGAGCGTGAGAGCGGCGACGAGGCCTATGCCGCGCAGCAGGCGGCGGGTGTGCTTGGGCATGGTGATGCTTCCACTTCGTCGTGGTTCTACGGAGGGTTGTCGTACGAGGGCCGTACTGAACTGCGGGGTGGCTCCTACTCCTTGACGCTTCCGGCGGACAGGCCCGACTGCCAGTACTTCTGGAGCGAGAGGAACGCGGCGATCAGCGGCACGATGGTGAGCAGCGAACCGGTGACGACCAGGTTGAAGACGGCCTCGCCGCCGGCGGTCTGGGCCTGCTTGTTCCAGGCGTCGAGGCCGAGGGTCAGCGGGTACCAGTCGGGGTCCTTCAGCATGATCAGCGGCAGGAAGTAGTTGTTCCACGTCGCGACCGTGGTGAAGAGCAGCACGGTGACCGTGCCGGGGGCGAGCAGCGGGAGCGCGACCTGGAAGAAGGTGCGCAGCTCGCTCGCGCCGTCGATGCGGGCGGCCTCCATCAGCTCGGCCGGGATCGCCTCGGTGGCGAAGACCCACATCAGGTACAGGCCGAAGGGCGAGATCAGCGAGGGGATGATGACGGCCCAGGGCGTGTCGGTCAGGCCCATCTTGCTGAACATCAGGAAGGTGGGCACGGCGAGCGCCGTCGTCGGCACCGCGACCGCCCCGATGACGACCGCGAACACGGCCCGCTTGCCCGGGAATTGGAACTTGGCGAGCGCGTACCCGCCGAGCACGGCCAGGAAGGTCGCGCCGCCCGCGCCCACCACCACGTACATCAGGGTGTTGAGCAGCCAGCGGACGAAGACGCCGTCCTGGTAGGTGAAGGTCTCGCTGATGTTGTGCCACAGGTCGAAGTCGCGGTCGAACCAGAGCCCGAACGAACGGGCAAGTCCTTCCTGCGACTTGGTGGCGCTGATCACCAGCCACAGCAGCGGCAGCAGCGAGTACAGGAGCGCGACGCCGGTGAGCACGGTCAGCAGGACGCTGCGCCGCGGGCGGCTCGGGGTGTGCGGGCGGCGCGGTGAACGCAGGCGCGGGGCGGCGGACTTCGGGGGCGTCGCGGGCCGCGAGGCGGTGGTGCTCATGTCGGTCACGCTCCCTTGCGCATGCCGCGCAGCTGGACGACGTAGGCGACGACCATGGTGATCACGCCCATGACGATGGCGACCGTCGCGGAGTAGTTGTGCTGCTGGCCGGAGAAGGACAGCGAGTACGTGTAGTAGTTCGGGGTGTAGTCGGTGGTGATCGCGTTCGGCGCGAGCTTCTGGAGGATCGCGGGCTCGTTGAAGAGCTGGAAGCTGCCGATGATCGAGAAGATCGTGGCGATGACCAACGCGCCCCGGATCGCGGGGAGCTTGATCGCCGAGATGACGCGCCACTGGCCCGCGCCGTCGATCTCCGCGGCCTCGTACAGGGAGTGCGGGATGACGCGCAGCGCGGAGTAGAAGATCAGCATGTTGTAGCCGACGAACTCCCAGGTCACGATGTTGCCGATGGACGCCAGGATGAGGTCAGAGGAGAGCGGGTCGGGCAGCGAGATGCCGAACGCGTCGTTGATGTCGCCGACCAGGCCGAAGCGCGGCCCGTACATGAAGCCCCACATCAGGGTGGCGACGACGGCGGGCACGGCGTAGGGCAGGAAGACGGATATCCGGAAGAAGTCCTTGCCGTACAGGCGGCCGCTGTCGATCGCGAGGGCGACCAGCAGGGCGATGCCCAGCATGATCGGCACCTGGACGAGCAGGAAGAGCCCGACGCGGGTGACGCCGTCCCAGAACTGGTGGTCCTGCAGGGCCTGTTGGTAGTTGTCGAACCCCACGAAGTGGGTGCCGCCGATGAGTTGCGTACGGAACAGGCTCAGATAGACCGAGTACGCGAGCGGCGCCAGGAAGACCAGCGCGAAGACGAGCACGAAGGGGCCGATGAACCCCCACCCCGTCCACGATCGGCGCGTCCGGCGCGCCGGTGGCCGGGCTGGGCGCCGGCCCCTGGCGGCCGACGGTTGAAGCGTCGTCATCTCGCGTCCCTCGCTCGTACGTCCTCGCGTGCGGTGCCCCGAGATGTTTGCGTAAACATCACGACGAGCGAAGAGGCTGCGGCGGCTGTTATGTTTACGTAAACATTCGGTGGCGGCATGTCTACACTGCCCTGCGGAGGACGGTCAAGAGTCGTCCGGCGACCGAACGACGGCGAACGACACGGCTGGTGAGGAAGACGGTGGGAGCAACGGACAGCGCCGCGGCGCACGGCGGGACCGGCAGTCGGCGCCGCAGGCAGAACGCGTCGATGGCGGACGTCGCCCGGGTCGCGGGGGTCTCCTCGCAGACGGTCTCGCGCGTCTCGAACGGCTTCCCCGGCGTCAACGAGGAGACCCGGGTGCGGGTCCTGGCTGCCATGAAGGAGCTCGACTACCGGCCCAACAGCGCGGCGCGGGCCCTCAAGCGCGGGAAGTTCCACACCATCGGCGTGATCACGTTCACGCTGTCGACGACGGGCAACGTCCGCACCCTGGAGGGCATCGCGACCTCGGCCGCCCAGGAGGGGTACGCGGTCACGCTGCTGCCGGTGGCGGTGCCCACGCAGGACGAGGTGCGCGGCGCGTTCTCACGGCTCGGCGAGCTCGCGGTCGACGCGGTGATCGTCATCATGGAGGTCCACCTCCTCGACTCCGGGCGCCTCACGCTGCCGCCGCACGTCCAGGTGGTGGTCGTGGACTCGGACGCCGGGGACCGCTTCGCGGTCGTCGACACGGACCAGGCGGGCGGCACCCGCGACGCGGTCCGCCATCTGCTCGGCCTCGGCCACGAGACGGTCTGGCACCTGGCCGGCCCCTCGGACTCGTACGCGGCCCAGCGCCGAACGGACGCCTGGCGCACGGCACTTGAGGAGGCGGGTCGGCCGGTGCCCGCCCTGGTCCGCGGCGACTGGTCGGCCGAGTCGGGCTACCGCGCGGGCCTGGAGCTCGCCGAACGGCCGGAGTGCACCGCGGTGTTCGCGGCGAACGACCAGATGGCCCTCGGCCTGCTGCGCGCCCTGCACCAGCGCGGCCGCCGCGTCCCCGAGGACGTCTCGGTGATCGGCTTCGACGACATCCCCGAGTCCGGTTCGTTCCTCCCGCCGCTGACGACGGTCCACCAGGACTTCGCGGAGGTCGGCCGCCGCTGCGTCGAGAGCGCGCTGCGGCAGGTGCGGCAGGGCGAGAGCGAGCGGGGGACGACGCTGGTGCCGACGCGGCTCGTGGTGCGGGAGAGCACGGGGCCCGCGCCTCGGGGGTAGCCCGTGCGAGGCCCCCGCCGGCCCGCGTCGACGGAGGCGCAGGCGTGGGCGAGGCGCTCTCCGCAGACGGTGCGGCGGAACGGCATGACGCTCGCGCCGACGCCCAAGTCACCGAGGAGCACGCCCAGTTGGGCCCGGCCGGGAAACCCGGCGTGCTGCGCGTGACCGCCGCGACGGAGCCGGTCCGCGCTCGCCCTCAGACCGCGACCCCGAGCCCTTCGAGCACCACGGCGCCCGGCAGTTCCGCCAGGGCCTTGCCCGGGACGATCAGTTTGCCGCGGCGGGTGCCGCTACCGATGAGGACGTACGGCAGATCGGCGACGGCCGCGTCCACGAGGACCGGCCAGTCGGCGGGCAGGCCGATCGGGGTGATGCCGCCGTACTCCATGCCGCTCTCCCCCGTGGCGGTGTCCATCGAGGCGAACGAGGCCTTGCGGGCGCCGAGTTGGCGGCGGGCGACACCGTTCACGTCGACCCTGGTCGCGGACAGGACGACGCATGCGGCGAGCGTGGACTCACCGCCGCGCTTGCCGGCGACGACCACGCAGTTCGCCGACTGGTTGAGCAGCTCGGGCCCGTAGTGCTCGAGGAACGTCGACGTGTCCGCCCACTCCGGGTCGGTGTCGACGTGGACGAGGTCCTGCGCGGGCACCGTGCCGCCCCAGTGCCGTACGGCGTCGGCGACGGGGCGGGTGAGCAGCTCGAGGGCTTCGGGGGCGGGCAGGACGTGGTCGAAGGTGCCGAGGGGTGCGCGCATGACGGCACGCTAACAGCCGCCGCGCGCAGCCCCGTTGGCCGTCTCAGCGTTCGAACGGCACCGAGACGGCCATGACGATCCGGGTCGGCACGTCCCCGTGGTTGCGGTACTCGTGCGCCGCGTCCGCCTCGAAGGTGACGCTCGCCCCCTCGGGCACCTGGTGCGGGATGCCGTCCACGACGAGGGTCAGCTCGCCCTCGGTGACGTGGAGGAGCTCCACGGTGCCCGGCGGGTGGGGGTCGGACGTGCTGCCCTCGCCGGGCTGCAGGTACCAGTCCCACATCTCCAGCGGGCCCGGCGCCTCGGTCCCGGCCAGCAGCCGGTGGTAGCTGCCCGCGTCCGTCGACCACAGCCGCACGGCCTGCTCCGCGGGCACGATCCGCACCGTGGGCCCCTGCTCGTAGTCGAGCAGCGTGGTGATGCTGACGCCGAGCGCGTCACCGATCTTCACGATCGTGCCGATGCTCGGGTTCGTCCGGGCCTGCTCGATCTGGATGAGCATGCCGCGGCTGACACCGGCGCGGGTGGCGAGCACGTCCAGGGTGAAGCCGCGCTCGGTGCGCCAGTGTTTGACGTTGCGTGCGAGCGACTGGGTCAACAGGTCGAGATCCGACACATTCCGTCCATCGGTGAGGGCGCCGAGCGCAGCGGAGATCCAGCACGGTGCAATATTTTGGAGGACACCATTCAATACATTGCACTACGGTGCGGTGCACTGCATGGCAATGTTCACCGAACTGTACTGCGAGGTCCGTCGTGACAGCACTCTTCGCCCTGGCCACCAGCCTGCTCATCGGCCTGTCCGACTTCGGCGGCGGACTGCTGGCCCGACGTATCCCGGCCCTCACGGTCGTGGTCGTCTCGCAGTCGATCGCCGTGGCCGTGCTCGGCGTGATCGTCGTGGCGACGGGCGCCTGGAGCGAGACCGGACCCCGGCTGTGGTTCGCCGTCGCCGCGGGCGTGGTGGGCCCGGCGGCCATGCTCTTCTTCTACAAGGCCCTCGCCCTCGGCCCGATGGGCGTCGTCTCCCCGCTCGGCTCGCTCGGCGTCGCCGTACCGGTGGGCGTCGGCCTCGCCCTCGGTGAACGGCCCGGTCTGCTCCAGGTCACCGGCATCCTCGTCGCGGTGGCGGGTGTGGTCCTGGCCGGCGGCCCGCAGTTCCGGGGCGCGCCCGTGCAGCGGCAGGCGATCCTGCTCACCGTCGTCGCGGCGTTCGGCTTCGGCGCGGTGATGACCCTGATCGCCGAGGCGTCGACCACCCTCACCGGGCTCTTCCTCGCGCTCTTCGTGCAGCGGGTCACGAACGTGGCGGTGGGCGGCGCCGCCCTCGCGGTCTCCGCGAAGAACGGTGCGCCGATGCTGCCGTGGGAGGGCGGCCTGCGCCTGATCCGGGTGTCGCTGCCCGCTCTCGCCTTCGTCGGCCTCGCCGATGTCGCGGCCAACGGAACGTACTCGATGGCCGTGCAGCACGGGCCGGTGACGGTGGCCGCGGTCCTCGCGTCCCTCTACCCGGTGATCACGGCGGTGGCCGCGCGCGGCCTGCTCAGCGAACGGCTCCGCGGCCTCCAGGCCGCGGGCGCCGGACTCGCCCTGGTCGGCACGGTGTTGCTGGCGACGGGCTGAGAGCGGGGCCCGCACGGAACCTCAGATGCGGTAGCGGCGCAGCGCGGGCACCGTGAACGCGAGGCCCAGCATGAGGGCGACTACCAGAAGTCCCCCGCCGGCCACGGCCGTTCGCGGGCCGAGGGCCGAGCCCGCCGACCCGTGCAGCACGTCGGCCAGGCGCGGCCCGCCCGCGACGACCACCGTGAACACGCCCTGCATCCGGCCGCGCATCTCGTCGGTCGCCGCCGACAGCAGGATCGCCCCGCGGAAGACCATCGAGACCATGTCGGCGACCCCGGCGAGGGCGAGGAACACCACGGCGAGCCAGAGGCTGCCGCTCAGTCCGAAGCCGGTGATCGCCGCGCCCCACGCGACGACCGCCCCGATCACCATCCAGCCGTGCCGCCGCGCCCGCGAGAACGTCCCCGAGAACAGCCCGCCGAGCACCGCCCCGATGGGGATCGCCGCGAACAGCAGCCCCAGGGCGAGCCCTTCGCCGTACGGCGCGTACGTCTCGGCGGCGAGCTGCGGGAACAGGGCGCGGGGCATGCCGAACACCATGGCGATGATGTCGGCCAGGAAGGACAGGAGCAGCACCTTGTGCGCGGAGATGTAGCGGAACCCGGCCGCGATCTCGCGCACCCCGGCCCGCCGCTTCAGGGCGGCGCCGAGCGGCGGCAGTGCGGGCAGCCGGTACACCGCCCAGACCGTGACGCACAGCGCCAGGGCGTCGATCAGATACAGCTCGGGCAGTCCGATGACCGGGATGAGGACACCGGCGAGGAGCGGCCCGACGACCTGGCCGGTCTGCATCACTGTCGAGCCGAGCGCGTTGGCGGCGGCCAGCTCGCCCTCGGGCACCAGGCGGGCGATGGAGGCGTTGCGCGCGGGCGCGTTGAGACCCCAGAACGCCTGTTGCAGCGCGAGCAGGATCATCAGGACGGCCACCGAGTCGAGCCCGCCGACGGCCTGCAGCCAGAACAGCACCGAGGTCACGGCGATGCCGCAGTTGGTGATGAGCAGCAGCTTGCGCCGGTCCATCGTGTCGGCGACCGCACCGCCCCACAGCGCGAACACGATCAGCGGCACCAGACCCGCCATGCTCGCGGCGCCGACCCACGCGGAGGACCCGGTGATGTCGTAGATCTGCTTGGGCACGGCGACCGCGGTGAGCTGGCTGCCCACGGCCGTGACGATGGTCGAGGACCACAGGCGGCGGTACGCCGGGATGCGCAGCGGACGGGTGTCCATCGCGAACCGGCGCCAGCCGCGCCGCGGTTCGCTCACCGCCGGCGCGGGCTCGGTACTGGTACCAGTACCGGTACCGCTGCTGCTCTCACTCGTATCGCTCGTGTCGCTCGTGTCCACGGTCTTCCTGGTTGCTCGCTACATCTATCGGGGCCGGGGTTCACTATCTCAGCCCGCCGACGACCGGCGTCAACTGCCCGTGATCAGCAGGATCCCCATCACGATCATGGTGGCCGCGACCAGTCCGTCGAGGACCCGCCAGGCACCCGGCTCGGCGAGGAAGCGCCCGAGCAGCCGGGCGCCGAAGCCGAGCGCGGTGAACCAGCACAGGCTGGCGAGCATCGCGCCGAGCCCGAACGTCCAGCGCAGCGAGCCCTGTCCGGCGGCGACGGAGCCGAGCAGGAAGACGGTGTCGAGGTAGACGTGCGGGTTCAGCCACGTCATGGCCAGGCAGGTGAGCACCGCCCGCCGCCGTGACCCGGTCGCCTCGCCCGTCGCACGCAGGGCCCCGGCAGGCCTGGCCACCCGGCGCGCGGCGAGCACGCCGTAACCGATCAGGAAGGCGCCGCCGATCCAGCCGACCGCGGTGAGCGCACCCGGCCACGCCACCACCACGGCGCCGAGCCCGCCGACGCCGAGCGCGATGAGCAGGGCATCGGACAGCGCGCAGATGCCGACGACGGCGAGCACGGCCTGGCGTCGGGCGCCCTGGCGCAGGACGAAGGCGTTCTGGGCGCCGATGGCGACGATGAGCGAGAGGCCGGTGCCGAAGCCCGTGGCAGCGGAGGCGAGTGCAGCAGTCATGTCCTCGACGCTAAGGACAAGATCGACAGGAGTACAGCTAAAGATTTTTACGTATCCTTAGCGCTCGTGAAGATTCCCGCACTCCCCGAGCTGCCCCTCGACCTCGTACGGACCCTCCTCGCGGTGGTCGACGAGGGCACCTTCGACGCGGCCGCCGCCGCGCTGCACGTGACGCCGTCCGCGGTCAGCCAGCGCGTGAAGGCCCTGGAGCAGCGCACGGGCCGCGTGCTCCTCGTCCGCACGAAGCCGGTGCGGCCGACCGAGTCCGGCGAGGTCGTCGTGCGCTTCGCCCGCCAGCTCGGCCGCCTCGAGCGGGACGCGCAGGCCGAGTTGGGCATGAGCCCGGACGACGGGGCGACCAGGGTGTCGGTCGCCGTGAACGCGGACTCGCTGGCGACCTGGCTCCTCGGCGCGCTCGCCAAGGTCTCCCAACAGCCGCGCATCTGCTTCGAGTTGCGCCGCGAGGACGAGACGCGCACGGCGAGCCTGCTGCGCGAGGGTCTGGTGATGGCGGCGGTGACCTCGTCGCCGGACGCCGTGGCGGGCTGCTCGGTGCGCAGGCTCGGCAAGCTGCGCTACGAGGCGATGGCGAGCCCCGCCTTCGCCGAACGCCACCTCGGCGGCCCCCTCGAGGACGTGCTCGCGCACGCGCCGGTCCTGACCTTCGACCGCAGTGACGACCATCAGGACGCGTTCGTGAGGAAGTTGACCCGCGGCCGCGCACGAGCGAGCGCGGTCCGGCACGCGGTCCCGACGTCGGAGGGCTTCGTCGAGTCCATCGTGCTCGGCCTCGGCTGGGGCATGGTGCCCGAGTCGCAGGCAGGACCCCTGCTGCGCGCGGGCCGCCTCGTCGCCCTCGCCCCGGATCGCCCCGTCGACGTCCCGCTGTACTGGCAGCAGTGGAAGCTCGACTCCCCCGCGCTCGCGGCGGTGGCGGACGCGGTGATCGAGACGGCCGCCGACGCGCTGCGCGACTAGGGCGTGTCTTCAAACTCGGCCAGGGCAAGGAGCTGTTCGGGCGTGATGTCCTCGGGAATGGGCTGCGGGGCCGGGGTGCGCAGCGGTGGCTGCCAGCCCGCCTGCGCGTCCCAGGTCCGTACGACGCGGGCCGGCGCCCCGGCCACGACCGCGTGGTCCGGCACCTCGCCGCGCACGACGGCCCCGGCGGCGACGACGACGTTCCGCCCGATCCTGGCCCCGGGAAGGATCACCGCGCCCGTGCCGATCCAGCACCCGGGCCCGATCTCGACGGGCTCCATCCGGGGCCACTGCTTGCCGATGGGCTGGTGCGGATCGTCGTACGAGTGATTGGTCGAGGTGATGTAGACGTACGGACCCATGTACACGTCGCGCCCGATGCGCACGGTCGTGTCGGCGATGACATGGCTGCCGCGGCCGATGACGACGCCGTCCCCGATGGTCAGGATCGGCTCGGACCCCAGGTCCAGATCCGGCATCATGCCCGCCGTCAGCGTCACCTGCTCGCCGATGATGCAGTGCTCACCGAGCCGGATCCACGGCTCCCCGAACACGGTCCCCTGCGGGAACGCGAGCTTCGTCCCGGGGCCGATCGCGCCGAACCGGTGCCCGCCGGGCTGCTCCGCGGTGACCGCGCCCGCCCGCTGCACCCGGCGCCAGCCCCACTGCACGACGCGATGGGCGAGCGGGCCCTTCACGGACCGCCCACCCGGCGAGAACACGTTCCAGTTCATCGGCACGGCGCCACGTTACCCACGCGTACCGTCCGCCCCCACCTCGGTGGCCTGTGATCTTCACCCCACAGGTACGGTTCGCTCGAGCGCGGCCACGACGCACGAACGTAGGGAGCAAGGACCCATGGCTCACGAGGCACTCGTCACCGGCATCGGCGGCAAGGAACCCAAGATCGACCCGGAGGCCTTCGTGGCACCCATGTCGGTGGCGATCGGCGACGTGACGCTGCACGCGGGCGCGAGCCTTTGGTACGGGGCGGTGCTGCGCGCCGAGTTCGAGCCGATCGTGCTCGGCGCCGACAGCAACATCCAGGACAACTGCACCGTGCACGTCGACCTCGGTTTCCCCGTGACGATCGGCGAGCGCGTCTCGGTCGGCCACAACGCGGTCCTGCACGGCTGCACCATCGAGGACGACTGCCTGATCGGCATGGGCGCGACGGTCCTCAACGGCGCGGTGATCGGCGCGGGTTCCCTGGTCGCGGCCCAGGCCCTGGTCCCGCAGGGCATGGTGGTCCCGCCCGGCTCCCTGGTGGCGGGCGTCCCCGCGAAGGTGCGGCGCGAACTGACGGAGGAGGAGCGGGCCGGGGTCACCCTGAACGGCACGGTCTACGTCGACCTGGCCCGCACGCACCGCGAGGCGCATCAGTGACTGTCTCGCCGTAGGGCTGCGCGTATCGTCGGCGGGCTCGCGCGAGCGGGGCTTCTCGCGCAGTTCCCCGCGTGCCTTCAGGGGCGCGGGGCTGTGCCGATATGCGGCTCCGCCGCGGGGCGCGAGAAGCCCCACCGGCCCGCGGTCGCCCGGAAACGCACCGGAGTTACGGCGAAAGAGCGGCCGAACAGACCCGAGCCCTACTCCGCCGCGACCGCACCTTCCGGCTCGGCCTCATGCGCGGCCGCGGCCTTCGCCGCCCGCCGCTTCACGAAGAGCATCGACGCGAGCCCGATCAGCACCGCCGCCCCGAGCCCGATGTACGAGAACCTCTTCAGCCAGTCCTCGGCGACGACCCCGACGTAGTAGATGACGGCGGTCGTGCCGCCGGCCCACACCACACCGCCGAGGAAGTTCGCGGTGAGGAACTTCCAGTACGGCATGTGCAGCACACCCGCGAGCGGCCCCGCGAAGATCCGCAGCAGCGCGATGAACCGCCCGAAGAAGACGGCCCACATGCCCCACTTCTCGAACGACCGCTCCGCCGTGGCGACGTGCGCGGGCCCGAAGTGCCGTGGGAACTTCCGCCCCATCTTGGCGAGCAGCGTCCGCCCGCCCTTGCGCCCGATCGCGTACCCGATGGAGTCACCGATCACCGCACCGGCGGTGGCGCACACCCCGAGCACGACCGGGTTGATGTCACCGTGCTGGGAGGCGAGCAGCGCGGCCGAGATGAGGACGACCTCGCCGGGCAGCGGAATGCCGAGGCTCTCGAGGCCGATGACCCCGGCCACCAAGGCATAGATGGCGACCGCCGGAATCGTGTCGAGCCATTCCTGGACGTGCAACGCGGTCGCCTCCCGTACCCAATACATCCGTGTGCCCGGCGTGCGCTCCCCCTCTGCGCGCGCACGCCGGGCAGCCTACCTGCTCCCTATGACGCCGCCGCGTCCCACAAGGTGCATCGGTGGTCCCGGTGAATTGCCGGAGAGAGCGTGATCCCGCCCACGGAGGCGGTACGCAGGGACAGCACCTGCCCGTTCGACACCCGCTGGTCCGGCATCGCGGGCACCCCGTCCGCACGCGGCGCCGAGCCGTGCACGAACGAGCCCCAGTACTGCACCATCTGCCGGGCCAGCACGCGCTGCTCCGCGTCGAGCGGCGTGACGAGCCCGAAGTGCTTGAACAGGTACTGCACTTCGTTCACGTGAGTGGCCCCGAAGTCGAAGGTCTTCCCCGCTTCCCTGATCGACGCGAACGGCGGCGAGGTGCGGTCGGCGAACTCGTAGGCGTACACGGGCAGTCCGCTGCGCGCGAGCGTCCGGTCCAGGCGCAGCGCGGAGCAGGCCATCAGCTGGTCACCGACCGCGGTGGCGTACGCGTACGTCGGGGAGCGGTAGTCGCGCAGCGGGTACGCGGCGCGTGCGCGCCGCCCCGCCTCCTCGCCGAACGCGTCCGTCAGCGCCTTCGGGTACGCGGCCGCGGTGAGCGGCTTGCCCTGTCCGTCGTACGCGCCGTACGCGAACAGGCGCCCCTCGTCCTCGTTGGCCCCGTTCAGCACGGGCACGCGCGCGGAGCGCCCCGCGGCGATCGCGGCCGACGGCTGCTCCGGCAGGAACGCGCCGCCCACGACCGGTGCCCAGTCGAACCCGGACTGCGCCTCGAGGACCTCCTTGGCGGACTTGCGCCGCAGACAGCCCACCACGTCGCCCGACGTGCAGCCGAGCTTCCGCGCGAAGGCCGCGCCCGAGGCGGCCGCGTCACCGTGGGCGCGGGCCGCGCAGTCCCCGTACGCGCCCGACTCGATGATCCCGGCGCGGAACAGGCCGCGCCCGGTCGGCGAGGCGAGCTGGGTGCACACCGAGCGGCCGCCGGCGGACTCGCCCGCGATGGTGACGCGGGACGGGTCGCCGCCGAACCGCCCGACGTTGGCCCGCACCCAGCGCAGCGCCAGCTGCTGGTCCTGGAGGCCGAAGTTGCCGGAAACGCCGTCCCCTCCTGATCCGGCCTCCCGGTCGAGACCGGCCGCGGCGAGGAACCCCATCGCGCCGAGGCGGTAGTTGACGGTGACGACGACCGTGCCGGTGGTGCGGGCGAAGGTGTCGGGGACGATGTCGGCGCCCGCGCCCGCGGTGAGCCCGCCGCCGTGCAGCCAGACGAGGACGGGCCGCCCGGCGGATCCGTCGGGCGCGTACACGTTCAGGTCCAGGCAGTCCTCGGTGTACGTCGGATCCTCGTACCCCGGGTCCCAACTCGCGGTCTGGACGCACCTGTTGCCGAAGTCCGTGGCGTCACGCACCCCGTGCCAGGCCTGCGCGGGGCGGGGTTCGCGCCAGCGCAGGGCGCCGACGGGCGGCTGCGCGTAGGGAATGCCGAGGAACTGCCGCCCCTCGTCGGTCTGTTGACCCCGCACCCACCCCGATCCGGTGCGGACCAGGGTGTCGTGGTGCGGGGTCGCGTGGGCGGCCGCGGCAGGGAGCAGGGCGGCGGCCAGAGTCGTCACCGCGGCGGCGACGAGGGTGCGTATTCGCCCGCTTCGTTCGCTGCGCTCAGTCCTCATGTCAGTGACCCCCGACGACGAGGTCGCGGTGCAGCTTCAGGTCGCGTGCACTGGAGCCCACCCAGACGGTGCGGCGTCCGGTGCCGAGCACGAAGCCGTGGCGCCCGGTGTCCCAGGAGGAGAGGGTCTCGCGCGCGACGGCGACGGTGACCCGGCGCCGCTCCCCCGCACGCAGCTTCACCCGCCGGTAGCCGCCCAACACCCGTACGGACTGGTCGGCTTGGAGATCAGGGGACTTGCCGACATAGACCTGGGCCACGTCGATCCCGGCCCTCTTGCCCGTGTTGCGCACGGTGAAGGAGACCTCGGCCTCGCGCCCGGTCCAGCGCACCGACAGGCCCTCGTAGGCGAACGTGGTGTACGACAGGCCGTGCCCGAACGGGAAGAGCGGCGCGACGCGTCGGTCGTCGTACCAGCGGTAGCCGAGGTGGATGCCCTCCGAGTACTCCTCGACCCCGTTCACGCCGGGGTAGCGGCGCGGGTCGCCGGACATCGGGTGGGTGGCCTCGGACGTCGGGAAGGACTGGGTGAGCCGGCCGCCGGGGTCGCAGTCGCCGTACAGGACGGCGGCGGTGGCGGCCGCGCCCTCCTGACCGGGGTAGTACATCTGGAGCACGGCGCCTACCCGGTCGAGCCACGGCATGGTCGTCGCGGACGACGTGTTGAGGACAACTGCCGTACGGGGATTGGCCTGTGCCACGGCCGCGATCAGCGCCTCCTGGTGCCCGGGCAGCGCGAGCGACGTGCGGTCCATGCCTTCGGTCGCGTCCTCGTACGCGAACAGGACGACGCTGTCCGCGGCCTTCGCCGCGCGCACCGCCTCGGCGACGTCGGCCGCGCGGGTGGCGCCGGTGACGCGCCGCAGCCGGAACGTCTGGCCCGTGCCGCCGCCCTTCGCCGTGATCTGCAGCGTGTGCGAACCGGCTTTCAGGCCGAGGGACTTGTGCCGCAGGAGCAGCCCGTCGGGCGCGGCGGAGAGCAGGCCGCCCGTGAAGTACTCGCCGAAGCCGGGCAGCACCGGGAAGAGTTCGACGCCGTCGAGCACGACCTTGGGGCGGGTGCCGGAGTAGTGGATGACGAAGGTCCAGTCGTCGTCCCCTTCTTCTGGGTCGACGGCCAGGGTGCCCTCGTAGGTCCAGGTCTGTCCGGCGCCGACCTTGCACTCCTCCAGGTCGACGGCCGGGGTGAGCGCCTTCGCGGGCAGCGCCTTGCCGTAGATGTCCTCGCCGAGCGCGTAGCTGACCGAACTGCCGTGCCCTGCCCGGGACTTGATGGCGTCGTACGGACTGTCGGCGTGGTCGGGGATCACATGGGCGCTGCCGCCGCCGCTGACGAACGGGACGCGCCCGGTGGGGCCGACGACGGCGACGGAGCGGTGCGCGCGCAGGGGCAGTGTGCCGTGCGCGTTGTGCAGCAGCGTGGCCCCGGCCTTGGCGACCTCGAGCGCCACCGCGGCCCCGGCCTTCGCGTCGCGCGCGGGCCGTGCGGGCACCTTCCCGCCGAGCAGGTCGAACCGGTCCATCACGGAGAGGATGCGGCGCACGGCGCGGTCGACGTGCGCCTCGGGCACCGTGCCGTCCTGCACGGCCTTCTTCAGCGCGGCGCCGAACGCGAGCTCGCCCGGCATCTCCATGTCGAGCCCGGCGGCGATCCCGGTGACGGTGGTGTGCACGGCGAACCAGTCGGTCATCACCCAGCCGGTGAAGTGCCACTGATCGCGGAGTATGTCGGTGAGCAGCGCCTTGTTCTCGCAGGCGAAGGTGCCGTTGACCTTGTTGTACGAGCCCATGACCGATCCGGCACCGGCCCGGACGGCGGCGCGGAAGCCGCGCAGCTCCAGCTCGTGCATGGTCTGCTCGTCGGCCCGCACGTCGATCGACATGCGGTCCTGCTCCTGGTTGTTGAGCGCGAAGTGCTTGACGGTGGCGATCAGGCCCTCGCCCTGGATGCCCTTGATCTCCTCGGCGACGAGGTCGGAGGCGAGCAGGGGGTCCTCGGAGAACGTCTCGAAGTTGCGGCCCGCGTACGGGGTGCGGATCAGGTTGACCATCGGGGAGAGCAGGACGTCCTGGCCGAGGGCGCGGCCCTCGTGGCCGATGACGCGGCCGTAGCGGCGGGCGAGGTCCGGGTCGAAGGCGGAGGCGAGCAGGACGGGGGCGGGCAGCGCGGTGGCGCGGGCGGTGACGCGGACGCCTGCCGGGCCGTCGGCGAGGCGCAGCTCGGGAATGTTCAGGCGCGGCACACCGGGAACGTATCCGGCCTGGCCGAGGGCCTTGGGGTCGGTGGCGCCGTGCAGGAAGGTGAGCTTCTCGTCGAGGGTGAGCCTGCCGAGCAGGGACTCGACCCGGCGCCCGGCGCCCCGGACGGCCGCGACGGGCGGGGCCGCGTGGGCGAGAGAGGGCAGGCCGGTGGTGGCGGCAGCGGCGACCACGACAGCGCCGCCCATCCGCCGCAGGGCCGATCTTCTGGACATCCCGTCGGGCATGGACTGTCACTTCCTTTGTTCGACACGTGAACGCACTATGCGACAAACCGGACTTGACACACCGTTAGACACTGCGGAATCGAACCGGAAACTATGACCGTCGTTGACTCGTGTCAACGCCTTGAACAAAGAAAGGCGGATGCCGCCGACCCGACCGGTCGGCGGCATCCGCCCCTGCGTACGCGGGAACCCGTCAGCCGTTGGGCCGCAGGGTCCACACCACCGTCATCTCGCCGGTGACGGCGCCGTCCTCGCGCCGGATCTCGATGGCCACCGGGAACTCGGGGCGCTCCCCCGCGTCCAGCTGCGCGACCACGTCGGCGGCCGGGCGGCCGAGCGTCGCCGTGGCCGTGACGGGGCCCATGGCCAGCTTCTTGTACGCGATCTCGGCGCTCACGGCGAGCGGCACGGCGCGGGAGAGCTGGTCGCCGAAGGCGGCGAGCACGATGGCGCCGCTCGCGGACTCGGCGAGCGTGAACATCGCGCCGGCGTGCGGGCCGCCGACGTGGTTGTGGTACTCGGCCTGGTCCGGCAGTGCGACGACCGCCTTGTCGGCGGTGGTCTCGAGGAACTCGAGGTTCAGGGTCCGGGCCATCGGCACCGTGGCGGCGAGCATCTCGCCGATCGACATCTGGTCTGCGCTCATGAACCGCACGTTACCCGCGAGTAGCAAACTTGGCCATCCTCGCCCCAGGAGCGGAACCGTTGCACGTCCGGTACAGGGCGGGGATCCCGGAGACCCCACGACCCTCTATCGTTTACGGCCATGTGGCCAGGACAGCAGCCGCCCGGGGGCGAGCAGAACCCGCAGGACCCGAACAACCCCAACTACCCGAACAATCCGCCGACGCCGAATCCGTACCAGCAGCCGGGCTACCAGCAGCCGAACCCCTACCAGCAGCCGGGGTACCAGCAGCCGAACCCGTATCAGCAGCAGCCTGGTTGGAACACGCCGCCGACGACGCCGCTCGGCCCTCCGCAGGCGCCGAACAAGGGCGGCGGGGACAACCGGACGAAGATCGTCGCGATCGTCGCGGCGTCCGCCGTCGTCGTCGCGGCCGGGGTGACCGGATTCCTCGTGCTCGGCGGGGACAAGGACGACGACGCGAAGGGCGGCGACAAGAAGTCCCCCGCCGCCTCGCAGTCCGCGAGCGAGAAGCCGAGCGCCTCCGCGTCGACCGGCGCCAACCCGCGCGGCGACGAGAACGCGGTCAAGCCCGTCATCGCGGGCTGGCAGCCGGTGGTCAACGTCAAGCACAAGACGGTGTTCGACGTGCCGCAGGGCTGGGAGGTCAGCACGGGCGGCTCGGACCAGATCATCGGGTTCGAGTACGACTACAAGGACAAGAAGGGCAAGAAGACACACGGCATGACGACCGTGTCCGCTCCTGCCGAGTACAAGTCCAAGTGGTGCACGGACGACAACGACAAGGACGGGCGCAAGGAGGACACCTCGCTCGCCGGTGTCGGCACGCGCGGCGAGGACGGCGCCAAGACCGCGGCGGAGGCCGCGGAGAACCGGGTGCCGTGGTGGATCTACGGCGGCTACACCGAGCCCGACATCAAGTCGGTGAAGGTCGGCAAGCCCACGAACTTCACCAACGCGCAGGGCGTCTCGGGCAGCCTCATCAAGGCGAACTCGGTGAAGACGCCGCAGAAGGGCAAGTGCGCGAGCGACGGCAAGGCAGTCGTCTTCGCGTTCCAGAACGAGGCCGGGGACTTCGTGTCCTGGGACCTGTGGGGCGCCAAGGGCGTCAAGGACGAGCTGGACGACGCGACGATCAACAAGATCCTCAGCTCGGTCCGCTACTACAAGGACCCGACCGCGTCCTGACCGGGTGAGCGAGTAAACGGTTTGGCAAACGGGCGTGCGGCGGCGGATAGTTCCCCGGTGAACTCAGCCGCCGCCTCCCCGTCACCGATACGCCCACGCCGCAGGCCCGCGTGGGCCGGACGCAACTACACCCTCCTCGCCGTGGCGGCGTTCATCACGACGCTCGGGGCACACGGTGCGCTCATCGCGTCCGCGTTCGCCGTCCTCGACGCGGGCGGCTCCGGCGGCGACGTGGGCCTGGTGGCCGCGGCCCGCACCCTGTTCCTGGTGATCTTCCTGCTGGTCGGCGGCGCGGTCGCCGACCGGCTGCCGCGCCACCGCGTGATGGTCGCGGCCAACGCCCTCAACTTCCTTTCGCAGGGCGCCTTCGCGCTCCTCGTCCTGCAGGGCGAGCCGAAGCTGTGGCAGATGATGGCGCTCAGCGCCCTGGGCGGCACGGGTCAGGCGTTCTTCAATCCGGCCGCCGAGGGCATGCTCATGTCCTCGGTCTCCGGTGAGCAGGCGAGCCGCGCCTTCGCGATGTTCCGGATGGGCATGTCAGGCGCCGCGGTGGGCGGGGCCGCGCTCGGCGGGGCGATGGTCGCGGCGATCGGCCCCGGCTGGGTCCTCGCGGTGGACGCGGCGGCGTTCGCGGTGGCCGGCGCCCTGCGCTCGTTCCTCGACGTGAGCCACATCGCACCGCGCGAGCCCGGCGGCGGGCTGCTGTCCGACATGCGCGACGGCTGGCGGGAGTTCATCGGACGCCCGTGGCTGTGGACGATCGTCGCCCAGTTCTCGGTGGTGGTCGCCGTGGTGGGCGCCGCCGAGTCGGTGTTCGGGCCGCTGGTCGCGCGCGACGAGCTCGGCGGCGCGGGGCCCTGGGGGCTCGCCCTCGGCGCGTTCGGCGTCGGCACGATCCTCGGCGGCCTGCTGATGATGCGCTGGAAACCGCGGCGGCTGCTCTTCGCGGCGACCCTCTCGGTGTTCTCGCTGGCCCTGCCGTCGGCCGCGCTCGCGATCCCCGTGGCGCTGCCGGTCCTGGTCGCCGTGATGTTCGTCAGCGGCGTCACGATCGAGATATTCGGCGTCTCCTGGATCACCGCGCTGCACCAGGAGATCCCCGAGGAGAAGCTCTCGCGCGTCTCGGCCTACGACTGGTTCGGCTCGGTGGCGATGGTGCCGCTGGCCACGGCGCTCGCCGGTCCGGCGGAGTCGGCGTTCGGCCGGACCCCGGCGCTGTGGGGCTGTGCGGCGCTCGTCGTCCTGGCCACGTCCGCGGTGCTGTTCGTCCCGGACGTACGCAATCTGCGCCGCAAGGAAGCGGTGCAGGTCGCGGAGTCCCCGGAGCCGGTCCCGGCGCCCAGCCCCCTGGCCGAAACACCTGTGCTCGGGCGCACCCCGGCCGAGTAGCGGTGCCTCAGCCGACGCTGAACGAACCCCCGGGCGGCTGCGGCGAAGGCACCGCGTCCGCGTCCGTGACGCTCTTCGCGTCGCCGATGAAGCGGCGCAGCCCCTCGCCGTGCTCGACCCGTGCGGGGAACGCGTCGCGGGCGGTGCGCCGGGCGAACTCCGCCACGTCGAGCGCGCTCTGCGAGGCGACCAGCACCGCGTTGCCGAAGCGGCGTCCGCGCAGCACCGCGGGCTCGGCGATCAGGGCGACCTCGGCGAACACCTCGCGGAACGTGGCCAGTTGGGAGCGCAGGAACGTGAAGGGGGCGCCGTCCGCGAGGTTCGCCGCGTAGGTGCCGCCGGGCCGCAGGACCCGGTCCGCCTCACGCGCGTACGCCTCGGTCGTCAGGTGCGCGGGCACCCTCGACCCGCCGAACACATCGGCCACGAGGACGTCCACCGCGTCGTCGGGCGCCGCCTCCAGCCACTGCCGGGCGTCGCCGCCGTGCACCGCGACACCCGCGCCGCCGGGCAGCGGCAGGTGTTCGGCGACCAGGGCCAGCAGCCCGCGGTCCGCCTCGACGACGTCCTGCCGGGACCCGGGCCGCGTCGCCGCGACGTACCGGGGCAGCATCAGTGCGCCGCCGCCGAGGTGCAGCACGTCCAGGGGCCGCCCGTCGGGGGCCACGCAGTCCAGGACGTGCCCGAGCCGCCGGGCGTACTCGAACTCCAGGTGGGTCGGCTCGTCGAGGTCGACGTACGACTGGGGTGCCCCGTCGACGGTGAGCAGCCAGGCCCGCCGTCGGTCGACGTCGGGCAGGAGTTTGGCGGTGCCGTGGTCGACGGTGCGGGTGACCGGTATCGGCTCGGGGTCGGGTGTGTTCACGTACGCCATTGTGCCGGGGCCGGTCAGGGCCGCGCCCAGGTGCGGGCCACCGCCTGCGCGCACGCCGCGGCCTGCTCCAGGCCCGCGCGGGCGGCGGGTGCGCGGCGCTCGGGGTCGAGGCTGTTGCCGCCGAACGCACGGCGGGCGGCCCGGTCCGGGGTGATGAGGGTGACGTGGGCGCCGTCGGCGGCGAGCCGGGCCGCCTGGGTACGGGCCGCGTGCAGGACGCCGCCGCCCGCCGCGATGGGCGCGACGACGACGATCCGCTCGTGTCCCTCGGCGAGCTGGGCGTTGGCCGGGGAACGGGTGCCGCCGTCGATCCAGCGGACACCGTCGATGGTCACCGGCGGCCAGACACCGGGCACCGCGCAGCTCGCCGCGACGGCGTCCACGAGGCCGACGCCGCAGCTGCCGTCGAAGACGCGGAACTCCCCCGTGCTCGCCTGCACCGCGGTGACCAGCAGCCGTCGCGACGGCCAGTCGTGCGAGACGAGCCGGCCCGCGATCACCGCGCGCCGCTCCGCCTCGTCGGGGGTGCGGGCGGCGAGCGCCATCCGCCCGAGCTTGCGCCCGTACGCCTCGATGGAGCGCGAGGACAGGGCGGCGCGCGCGTAGCGGAAGGTGGCGCTCGCCCCGAAGGATGCGGTCAACTCCTTCACTGGCGCGGCGAGTTGACGCTCGTAGAGACTCAGGGGCGTCAGCTTGCCCGAGGTGAGCTGGGCGCCGACGACCGCGCCCGCCGAGGTGCCGATGACGGTGTCGGCGTCCCACAGGTCGGCGCCGGCCTCGGCGAGGCCGTGCAGGATCCCGGAGATCCAGCCGATGCCGGCGAGGCCGCCGCCACCGAGTACGAGTGCTCTGCCCGTCACCGCGACCTCCGTCGAGTACGTCGTGTCGGGGCTCAGTGTGGCGTACGCCCGTGTGGCCGGGACCCCGGGGTCCCGGCCACACGACTTGCTCATTCCACCGACGTCACCGTGCCCGCGCCGACGGTCCGCCCGCCCTCGCGGATCGCGAAGCCGAGCCCCGACTCCAGCGGCACGTCACGGCCGAGCTCGACCGTCATGGTGACGGTGTCGCCCGGCCGGGCGACGGCGGCGGCGCCGAGGTCGACGTCGCCGACGACGTCCGCGGTGCGCAGGTAGAACTGTGGCCGGTACCCGGTGGCGACCGGTGTGCTGCGGCCGCCCTCCGCCGCCGACAGGACGTACACCTGCGCGGTGAAGCGCCGCGCGGGCCGTACGCTGCCGGGCTCGGCGACGACGTGCCCGCGGCGCACCGCGTCACGGGGGACGCCGCGCAGCAGCAGCGCCACGTTGTCCCCGGCCTGCGCCTCGTCCATCGGCTTGCCGAAGGTCTCGAGCCCGGTCACGACAGTCTCGGCGTCCTTGCCGTCCTCGGCGACCCCGTACACACGCACCCGGTCTCCGACCCGGATCCGCCCGCGCTCGACGGCGCCGGTGACGACGGTGCCGCGGCCGCTGATGGTCATGACGTTCTCGACCGACAACAGGAACGGCGCGTCCACGTACCGCTCCGGCATCGGGACGTAGGTGTCCACCGCGTCGAGCAGCGCCTCGACGGCCGCCTCCCAACGCGGGTCCCCCTCAAGGGCCTTGAGCCCGGACACCCGCACCACGGGTACGGAGTCGCCTCCGTAGCCGTGCGCGGAGAGCAGCTCGCGCACCTCGAGCTCGACGAGGTCGGTGAGTTCCTCGTCACCGGCGTCGGCCTTGTTGAGCGCGACGACGATGTGGTCGACGCCGACCTGCCGCGCGAGCAGCACGTGCTCGGCGGTCTGCGGCATGATCCCGTCGAGCGCGGAGACGACGAGGATCGCCCCGTCGAGCTGGGCCGCGCCCGTGACCATGTTCTTCACGTAGTCGGCGTGACCCGGCATGTCCACGTGGGCGTAGTGCCGGGTGTCGGTCTCGTACTCGACGTGCGCGATGTTGATGGTGATGCCGCGCTGCGCCTCCTCGGGCGCCTTGTCGATCCGGTCGAACGGCACGAAACTGCTCGCCCCGCGCGCGGCGAGGACCTTGGTGATGGCGGCGGTCAGGGTCGTCTTGCCGTGGTCGACGTGGCCCATGGTGCCGATGTTGAGGTGCGGCTTGGTGCGCACGTATGCCGTCTTGGGCATGGCTGGGTGGTCCCTTCCGGAACGTCAGAACAAGTGGTGGCCTCCTTCGGGAGGCGGGGACCCCTGAGCGGTACCGACCCTCCCCCTGCGGGGTCTGCCGGAATGTCCGGAGAGGGTCAGCTTCGCGCGCCGTCAGCGGCTGCGGCGAGGAAAACGGCAGCCTGAGCAGCGTCCGCGACTGCGGACGGAGCTGCGAGGAAGGCGTGCCGGAACATGAGGCAGATCATCGCCGACGCACCGCGGCACGTCGAATGGTTTTCCGCGCCCCGCACGGCAGCTGACCGGCCTGCTCAGCCGTTCACGGTCCTACGTTCTTCAGGGCCTCGCGCACCGAGAGCGGCGCGAGCACGTCCCGGTGGCCGGCGACGAAGGCACGTACGGCGGCGGGATCGGTCTTGGCGTACTCGCGCAGGGCCCAGCCGATCGCCTTGCGGACGAAGAAGTCCTGGTGCCCGGCCTGCCGCAGGCAGTACGCGAACAGCCGCTGCTCGTCCGTCGCGTCCTTGTGGCGCAGCTGGTGAAGGAGCGCGGTGCGGGCGACCCACAGGTCGGGGTCCTCGATCCAGGCGTCCATGTCCGCCGTCAGCTTCGGATCGGCGGCGACGAGCCCGCCCACCACGTGTGCGGCGAGCAGGTCGACGGTGTCCCACCAGGGCCCGGTCGTGACCAGGTGCCGGGCGACGGGCAGGAAGCCGGACGACAGGCGGCGCACGTGTCGGCGCAGGTAGTCGACGGCGAAGTACGCGTACTCGCGCTCGGGCAGCGCCCAGCAGCGCAGCGCGACGGCGGTCAGGTCGGCCTCGTCGGGCCGCGGTGTCCCGTCGAGGACGGCCTTGGTCAGCTCCTTGCGGACGGGCGAGGGAAGCCCGAGGAAGGGGGCGACGTCCTTCATGTAGGCGCGCATCGCCGCGGCCCGCTCCGGGTCGGCCGCGGCGCCGTAGACGGCGGGGAGCCGGGAGAGGACGGTGTCGGCGAGTGCGCTGGGCGGCGGCGCGATGACGGGCACGTGACCCTCCTCGTTACGGAACTCGCTACGGAACGCGTTCCGTAACGCGTTATGGAACTCGCTACGGAACCCCGGCGGGGCTTCCTGCGGGAAAGTGAGGCGAACAGCAGGGAAAGTGAGACACAACCTACGGCGATCTTACGTATCAGTCGGTTAGTCTCCCCGGATGTTCGAACCCGTCGCCGCCCGCCCCGCAGGCCTCGCCGCGCGCTGCACCAGGGCCCTGCTGTCGCCCTGGTCCCGGCTGTCGCTGCTGGTCCTGCTGCTGGCCGCGGGCGCGACGTCCGTCCTGCTCTTCGAGCCGCAGCGGATCCTCTCCGACGGGTGGCCGCCCGAGGTGGGCGGCGCGGCCGCGGTGGTGCTGTTCGCGGTGGCGTACGGGGTCTGCACGGTGGCGTTCGTGCCGAGACCGCTGCTCAATCTGGCGGCGGGGGCGCTCTTCGGCTCCCAGCTCGGCCTGCTCGGGGCGTTCGTCGGCACGGTCCTCGGCGCCGGCATCGCCTTCGGCCTGGGCCGGCTGCTAGGCCAGGACGCGCTGCGCCCGCTGCTGCGCGGCCGCTGGCTGAAGGCGGCGGACGGCCAGCTGAGCAGGCACGGCTTCCGCTCGATGCTGGCGGCCCGCCTCTTCCCCGGCGTCCCGTTCTGGGCGGCGAACTACTGCGCGTCCATCTCCCGCATGGGCTGGGCCCCGTTCCTGCTGGCGACGGCGCTCGGCTCGATCCCGAACACGGCGGCGTACGTGGTGGCCGGCGCGCGTGCCTCGACACCGACGTCCCCGGCGTTCCTGATCGCGATGGGGTTCATCGCGGTCACGGGGGTGGCGGGCGCGGCGGTGGCGTGGCTGAAGCGGCACAAGCTCCGCGGCCACGCCTGACACCGCGCCCCGCTCGGCCCGATCCGCTCGGACCGACCTGCGGGAGTTTCACATCGCTTCGAGAACCGTCGCGTTCGCCAGTCCGCCCGCCTCGCACATGGTCTGCAGCCCGTAGCGGGCGCCGCGTTCGCGCATCGCGTGCACCAGTGTCGTCATCAGCCGCGTCCCGCTCGCCCCGAGCGGATGCCCGAGCGCGATGGCCCCACCGTGGACGTTCACCCGGGACGGGTCCGCGCCGGTCTCCTGCAGCCAGGCCAGCACCACGGAGGCGAACGCCTCGTTGACCTCGAACAGGTCGATGTCACCGAGCGAGAGACCGGCCCGCCGCAGGACCTTCTCGGTCGCGGGGATCACGCCTGTCAGCATGAGCAGCGGATCGGACCCGGTGACGGCGAAGGAGTGCAGCCGGGCCAGCGGGCGCAGGCCGAGGCGGGCCGCGTTCTCGCTGGTGGTGATGAGCACGGCGGAGGCGCCGTCGTTGACGGGGCTCGCGTTGCCCGCGGTCACGTTCCACTCGATCTGAGGGAAGCGCTCGGCGAATCCCGCGTCGTAGTACGCCGACTTGAGCCCGCCGAGCACCTCCAGGGACGTGCCGGGCCGCACCGACTCGTCCCGGGTCAGTCCTTCCAGCGGGGCGACCTCCGCGCCGAAGAGCCCGGCGTCCCAGGCGGCCGCGGCCTTGCGGTGCGAGCCGACGGCGTACGTGTCCATCTGCTCGCGGGTGAGCGACCACTTGGCGGCGATGAGTTCGGCGCTGACGCCCTGCGGCGCGAGGCCCTCGGGGTAGCGCTCGGCGATGCCGGGCCCGAACGGGTCCTTGCCCTCGGGCACGTTGGACCACATCGGGACGCGGCTCATCGACTCGACCCCGCAGGCGACGACCATGTCGTACGCGCCGGAGATGACGCCCTGCGCCGCGAAGTGCACGGCCTGCTGCGAGGAGCCGCACTGCCGGTCGATGGTGGTCGCGGGCACGGACTCGGGGAACCCGGCGGACAGGACCGCGTACCGCGTGGTGTTCATGGCCTGCTCGCCGACCTGGTCGACGGTGCCGCCGATCACGTCGTCGACGAGCCCGGGGTCGACGCCGGCCCGGTCGACGAGGGTGCGCAGCGTGTGCGCGAGGAGCTGGACGGGATGGACCTGGGCTAGGGCGCCGTTCGGCTTGCCCTTCCCGACGGGGGTGCGTACGGCTTCGACGACGACGGCGTCACGCATGGCTCCGGCCTCCGGGGCAGGTGAGGGTTACGCACGAGTAGGAATTTCAAACTCACCATAGCTCCGCGCATTGGAAAAACAAACCCTCTCCTGATCAGGCCCCTACACTGGGCGCATGCCCGCTGCCGCCAAGGACCCGCGCCCCTGCTCGATCGCCGACACCCTGGCCGTCGTCGGGGAGAAGTACTCGCTGCTCGTGCTGCGCGAGGTGTGCCTGGGCAACGGCCGCTTCGACCGGCTCGTGCGCAACATCGGGGCGCCGCGCGACATCCTGGCGACCCGGCTGAAGCGCCTCGTGGAGGCGGGAATCCTGGAGAAGGTCGCCTACCAGGACCGGCCGCAGCGCTTCGAGTACCGGCCGACGCGAGCGGGCCTCGAACTCGAACCGGTCCTGATGACGCTCATGGCCTGGGGCGACCGCCATCTGCGCGACGGCGACCGCCCCATGGTGGTCGAGCACAAGTGCGGGCACGATCTGCGGCCCGTGGTGACCTGCGGCGCCTGCGGCGAGGAAGTGCACCACTCGGACCTCACGGCCCACCCCCAGGCCCCGGGCTGGACGACGGCGGGACCCGAGGACAGGCCTTAGTCCCGGCGCCCCGCGGTGAGTATTTCCATGAGGTGTCCGCTGGGGTCGCGGAAGTAGGTGCCCCTGCGCCCTTCGACGTGCTTGCTGTGGTAGATCTGCCCGATCTCCCGACAGGCGGGATCGCCGTAGTAGGTGATTCCACCGCTCTGGATGCGGGCGAAGGCGGCGTCGAACTCCTCCTCGCCGACCATGAACGCGTAGTGGTGCGGCTCGAAGTCGTCCACCTGGTCATAGTCCAGGCTGACGTGGTTGTTCAGCGTGACCGGCGTGAAGTGCGCCACCGGCGGATCGACACTCAGGCCGAGGATGTCGGCCAGGAACCGCGCCGAGGCCTGCGGGTCACGGGCGGGCACGATGGTGTGGTTCAGTTCCACGGTCATGGTGACTCCTCCTCAGGGCTGCAGCCGCGGCGTCACACGTCGATCCGCTCGAAGATGTGCGGGTACGACACGATGTCGTCCCCGAACTCGGCAGCCACACGCTGGAACTCCGGGTTGCCGAACGCCGCGGCGAGCGCCTCCGTAGACTCCCAGACCGCGACGTTCATCAGAAGCTCACTGCCTGCCGTTCCCTGGTGCAACTGCAGGGAGACGAAGCCCGGTTGGACCCTCATGAACTCGGCCTGCCTGCGGAAGAGAGCCAGGAACGATTCGGTCCTCGCCTTCGGAACGACAAAGGTGTTGGCCAGGACGACGGGCCCGGTCTCCTCCTTGAACTGGGCGAACATCGGCGTATTCGGGTCCAGGCTCTGCAAGTCGGCCATCTTCGGAACTTCCCCTCGCGACACGTTCGGCATGATGAAGGCATGATGGACAAGACAGGTTGGTGAGTACTCACTCACCCCTGCTCACACCAAGGGTGAGTGAACACTCACCCTTGTGTCAAGACGGTGGGAGCACGGAGGGGAGGATGCCCTGGGGCCTGTCGGTCCGGTACACGTCCAAGCGGCCGCACATCCCGAACTTCCCGTACGCGGAAGGGACTTCGGACTGCACCACCGCCTCCGCGAGATGCCCGGCGTCCCCGGCCGCGAGCCGGTCGAGCTGGCGCCCGGTCGCGGCGGCCGCGGCGGCCGCACCCCGCTCCCAGCGGGTGCGCCAGGCGTCGAGCCGATGGCGTACGAGCGCGGCCGCCGCCTCGTGGAAGGCGGCGAGTTCCTCCGGCTCCTCGCGCAGCCGCAGATAGCCCTGGACAGCGAGGTCGCGACGGGCCCGTGCCACCCGTTCCTGCTCCTCCTCCGGGGCGTCGGCGGGGATCGCCGTGGCCGCCGCGTAGGTGTCGGGGTCGGTCAGGTGCGCGGGCGGCAGCGTGAGCACGGCGTCACCGGCCTCGGGCAGCCCGCTGTTCTGCATCAGCACGACGATGCGCAGGGCCCCGTCCTCGTTGACGAGGCGATGAATGGTGCCCGGCGTGAACCAGGCGACGGTGCCCGGCTCCAGGGGCGTGTGCGCGAACCCGGCGGCCGTCAGCGTCTGGACGGCGCCGCGGCCCGCCGTCACGACGTAGCCCTCGCTGCAGGTGAGGTGCATGTGCGGGGTGCCGCCGCACAGGCCGTCCGCGGCGGGCCAGTCGTACACCGACAGGTGCGAGACGGCGACCCCGCCGGGCAGGCCCGCGTACGGACTCACCACGGGTGCTCCGCAAGGTACTTGGCGATGCGTTCGCGCTCCCAGGCGCCGTCGGCGACGACGACGCGGTAGCGGCGGGTGAGCGTGGCGCCGGGCGCCAGGACGAGCTCGTCGTAGTACGCGAAGGAGGGGGCGACCGCGGCGAACGGCTCGTTGCGCACGAACCAGTGGGCCGGATGACTCCCCGCCTCCCCCGAGTGGTCGTTCTCCGGGGCGTGCTCGAAGACGAGGGTGGCATGCCCGTCGGCGCCGTCGTGCTCGCCGCTGTACGCGAGCCAGGGTGCCTGCGTGCCCATGATCCCCGGGCCCTCGTCGTCGGCGGTCTGGATGCGGCCGTCGCGGAAGGCGCGCGGGCCGCGCCAGAACAGGCCGGTGTAGCCCGCGAGTTCACGGCCGTGCGTGGTGGGGCTGCCGAAGCGCAGGGGCTCGGCGCGCCGGTTGGTGATCGCGCTGGTCCAGGTCAGCGTCCAGGCGCCGGTGTCCTGGTCGACGTCACGGACCTCGATGCGGCGCTGCTCGTCGGCCCACAGCTCCCCGTCGTACGGGTGCCAGCTGAGGCGCTCGGCGATGATCACGCCCCCGCCGTCCGCGCGGACGAGGTCGAAGCCGAGGTGCGCCATGGAGCCGACGCGCTCGGGCAGCGCCAGGTAACCCTCGCCGTGGACATAGGAGTTGCCGCCCCACAGGTTCTGCCCCGACAGGTGCGAGGCGGTCATCTGCAGGCCCTTGTGCCAGCGGTGGTCGTTCGGCCGGTAGTCGGTGACGACGTCTCCGGCGAGGGTCCTGATCGGGTGCAGATACGGCTTCGGGGCCTCCCAGGCGGCCTCGGGCCGGTAGACGTACGCGACCAACTCGACGCCCGTGACGGGTTCGACGACGGTGATCCGGTCGCCGTGGGTGTGGACGATCCGCAGGTCGCTCATGCGCCGGCCTCCTGGCGGGGCGCCCAGCCGGGAGCGCCCCCGTGCAGGGCGGTGTAGTACGGGTCGCCGGGGCCGATCTCCCCGGCGCGGACGGTGACGTCGGCGAACGCGGACTTGTACAGCGCGGCGATCAGCTCGAGGCTGGTGCGCCCGTCGGGACCGCTGGCGCGCGGCCGCTCGCCCGCGCGCATCGAGGCGACGAGCTCACGCAGCTGGGCGAGGTGGGAGCTGGGCACGTCGGGCCCGAAGTCCCGCCACCTGTCGGCCAGTTCGGCGGGGACGTCGCGGGCGGGGGTGATCGCCCAGTCCCCGTTCCCGTACCCGTACAGGTGGGTCAGTTCGAGGGTCGCGCGCTCGCAGTCGATGCGGATGCGACTGACTTCGTCGGGGCTGAGGACGCTGTTGACGACGGTGGCCATCGCCCCGCTCGCGAACCGCACGAGGGCGGTCGACACGTCCTCGGTCTCCACGTCGTGCACGAGACGCCCCGCCATGGCGCGCACCTCGGTCCACGGCCCGAGGATGTCGAGCAGCAGATCCATCTGGTGGATGCCGTGCCCCATGGCCGGACCGCCGCCCTCGGTGGCCCAACGCCCGCGCCAGGGCACGGAGTAGTAGGCGGTGTCCCGGTACCAGGTGGTCTGGCAGTGGGCGACGAGCGGCCGCCCGAGGCCGCCCTCGGCAAGCAGCTCGCGCACGTGCCGCGCCCCGGACCCGAACCGGTGCTGGAACACGACGGCCGCGTACGGCCCGCCGTCCTTCCCCTCCGCCGCCTCGATGGAGTCGAACTCCTCCAGGGACGGACACGGCGGCTTCTCGCACCACACCCAGGCGCCCGACTCCAGGGCGGCGACGGTCTGTTCGCGGTGCAGCGTCGGCGGCGTACAGATGCTGACGAGGTCGGGCCGCTGCTCGTCGAGCATGCGGGCGAGATCGGTGTACGGCTGCGGGATGCCGTGCTCGGCGCAGAAGCGCCGCACGGCGTCGTCGTCGATGTCGACGGCCGCGGCGATCTCCAACTCCCCTTCGGCGACGAGCCGTTGAAGGGCAGGCAGGTGCCCGCCGGCGGCGATGGCGCCGGTGCCGACGAGGGCGGCCCTGAGGCGGTGGGTACGGGGTCCCGAGCGGTCGGGGGCGGGTGCGGTGCGCATGGGCGCGATCAACACTCCATCGGGGTGCGGTGACGGGGCCGGGTGGGGGCGGCGCCGCCACGGCCAGGCCATAGCAAGCGCTTTCCCCCGGGTGACGCTAAGCGGGCGGGGGCGAGGGGGTCAACAGGGCGTCGCCACGGAGTTCTCTCACGTGAGCACGCTGACGGTCAGCGCCAGCACGGCCGTCAGGACCGTGGCCGTGGAGCCGCAGCAGACGCCCCCGCGCAGCAGGGCGGCGGGCAGGGTGGCGCCGTCCCACCGCGCGAGCAGAACGGCGAGGACGGCGCCGAGTACGGAGACGAGTCCGATGACGACGAGGACGAGGGCCAGAACGAGGACGAGCAGCGGTGTCGGCATGCGGCCGAGGTTCACCGAAGTCGCGTACAGCGGTGTTCAGTTGGCCCAAGATGAACGGGACTGAACAGGGTCACGCCGGGGCGGCGGACCGGAGACGGGGAACCCGCGGTGACGGATCGGAACAGGCAGCAGTCGTTCGTCGAAGCGGCGGCTCAATTGGTCGAAGTGGCGGCTCGATTAAGGGCCCTGCGGCTCAAGCGGCGCCTTTCGATGGCGGGTCTGGCAGCGCGGGCGGGCCTCAGCCGGACCACGGTCAGCCAGGCCCTCAACGGCACGGGGCTGCCCAGCGAGGCGACCGTGGCGGCGCTCGCCCGGGCCCTGGGCGTCGATGCCGGACCGCTCCTGCGACTGCGGGCGGAGGCGCTGCCCCCGTCCGCTCGCGCCCCCGGCGCCGGGCCGCAGGAGCCCTTCGACGCCTGGTACCGCAAGTACGTCGAGGAGCGTCACGGGCGGTTGTCCGTGATCGGCCTTGACCTGTCCCGGCCCGACCGCGCCTGCTGGCCGCTGGACGCCGCCTATCTGAGCCTGGAATTCTCGACGGCCGCCCACGGGATCGCCCCGGAGGGCGGCCCCGACGCAGGGCCGCAGGTGCGGGTGGAGCGGGCCGAGCAGGCGCTCGCCGGGCGGCGGCGCATGCTGATCCGGGGTCTGGCCGGCAGCGGCAAGACCACCCTGCTGCAGTGGCTCGCCGTGGCCACGGCCCGCCGTCGCCTCCCGGCCGAGCTGGCCCATCTCGCCGACTGCGTGCCGTTCGTGCTGCCGCTGCGGACCCTGGTCCGCCGCGGGGAACTGCCCGCGGCGCAGGACTTCCTGGCCGCGGCGGGCTGCCCTCGGGCGGGCGCCCAGCCGGACGGCTGGGCGGACCGGGCCCTCACGGAGGGGCGCGCCCTGCTCCTGGTGGACGGCCTCGACGAGGTGCCCCAGGCTCAACGCGCCAGGACCGGCGAGTGGTTGCGCGAGCTGCTCGCCGCCTACCCCGACGCCTCCTACGTGATCACAACGCGTCCCTCAGCGGTCCCGGAGGGCTGGCTCGCGGACGGCGGCTTCACCGAACTGGCCGTGCGGCCCATGGGCGCCAGGGACGTGGCGGTGTTCGTCGAGCGGTGGCACAGAGCCGCCGCGCTCGCCGGAACCGCACAGGATCAGGATCAACTCCCCGTCCTGCAAGAGGCGTTGCAGGACACGGTGCGCTCGCAGCGGGACCTGGCCCAGCTGGCCACCACTCCCCTGCTCTGCGCCCTGGTCTGCGCACTGCACCGCGACCGCCGCGGCCATCTGCCGCACGGCCGGATGGAGTTGTACGAGGCGGCCCTGTCCATGCTGCTGCACCGCAGGGACCAGGAGCGCGACATCGGCACCCCCGAGGGCATCGCCCTGTCCACGCACCACAGCGTCCAGCTGCTGCAGCGCCTCGCGTACTGGTTGGTCCGCAACGGACAGACGGAGCTCGAGTACGCCATGGCACGGGATCTGGTCGAGGACGCGCTGCCTGCCATGCCCCAGGTCGCACGGCAGGCCGACGCGGATGCCGACGCCGTCCTCACTCATCTCCTCGCGCGCTGCGGGCTGTTGCGGCAGCCCACGGCAGAGACGATCGACTTCGTCCACCGCACGTTCCAGGACTACTTGGGGGCCAAGGCCGCCGTCGAGGCCCGCGACATCCCGCTGCTCGTGCGCAATGCCCACGACGACCAGTGGGAGGACGTGATCCGCATGGCCGTGGCCCATGCGCGCCCGGCCGAGCGGGCCGGACTCCTGCGGCGCCTCATCGCCCGCGGCGACCGCACGGCCCGGCACCGTACGCGGCTGCACCTGCTGGCGACGGCGTGCCTGGAACACGCGACGGAGCTGGATCCTGCCGTCAGGGAGGAGGTCGAGGGCCGGGCCGCGGCGTTGTTGCCGCCGCGCAGCGTGGATGAGGCACGTGCGCTGGCGGCGGTGGGGCCGGTCATTCTGGATCTGCTGCCTGGGCCTGAGAGGCTGGAGGACGATGAGGCGCAGGCGGTGGTACGTACAGCCGGGTTCGTGGGCGGGGATGCGGCGCTCACGGTGATGAAGCGGTTCCTGGGGCACCCCGAGCCCAGCGTGGCATGGGCGATGCATGTGAGTTGGGACAGGTTCGACGCCTCCGACTACGCTCGCGAGATCCTGTACCGTGCCGGGTCGTCCCGTCTCATTGTGCGTACGCCTGAGCAGTTGGACCTCGTGGCCGGCCTACCGACGCCCGATGCTCTTGTGCTGTACGGCGATCACGGCGTGCACGCGATCGCCCACGCCGTCGATACGTCCTCCGTACGATCGCTGGACCTGAACGACAACACGACGCTCGACCGTCTGGATTTCCTCACGTCCTGGAAGCGCCTGTCCTACCTTGGTCTCCGGAACTGCCCCGGCGTCGTCGACCTCACCTGTCTGGCCGAGAGCGCCGTCACGAACCTTCATCTGTACGACGCGCAGGCACGTCTTGAGGGCCTGCGGCACCACACCGGGCTGACGCACCTGGGGCTTCACCGACCGCTCTCAGCCCGGGAGTTCACCACCCTGCACCTGGATGCCACCTTGCGAGGCCTCACTCTCGGCTCCGGGGCCAGTAGGGAACTCACCTCGCTGGCCGGGGTCGAACGGTGGCCCAGCCTGACCACGCTCAACCTGTACGGCCACTTCGACGACCTGTCGCCGGCTGCCACCCTGCCGAACCTCGACGACCTGGTCCTTCAACTCGGTGCCGGAGCCCACATGCTGGCGAACGTTCCTCCCTTGCCCACCGTCCGGCGTCTGTGGCTGGGAACGGTGGACGGCGACGACGACCTCGCCCACGTCGCCGCGGCCTGTCCGGGCCTCACCCGCCTTCAGATCGTCTGCCAGTCGAAGACCAGGCACGTCGATCTGACCCCCGTCCGCCACCTCCCCGACCTCACCGTCGAGATCTCGGACGCGCGCGAAGTCACCGGCGCCGAACACTTCCCGCCCGACCGCATCATCCGCAAACCCCGCCCGCGTACCTGAGTCCCGGCCCCAGCCGCAGCGTCACCGCCAGCGACGCCCCCGCCAACACCACCATCGCCGCCCCCGGTGACGTGACCTGGGCCAGCGCTCCGGCCACCAGCGCCCCCACCCCCTGCATCGTCAGCATCCCGGCCGTGTGCAACCCCAGGGCGTGGCCGCCGAGTTCGTCCGGGGTGAGCGCCACGAGTTGCTCTTGCAGGAACAGGCTCGCCGCGTACCCGACGGAGGCGACGGCTACCACGACGGCGGCCAGGGGCACCGCCGGGCCCATCGCGAACAGCAGGTAGGGCGCGGCCAGCAGCAACCGCAGGGGGGCGCCCAGGCGGGTGCGCCAGCGGGGTGGCACGAAGCGGCCGGCGAGTGTGTCGCCCGCGAGCATGCCGAGCGCGGCCGCGGCCAGCAGCAGGCCCGCGCGTTCGGGAGCGTAGGGGATGAAGAGTGCTTCGCAGCCGACGATCAGTCCGTTCGGCACCCACAGGGCGAGATAGACGGTGCGGCGTGCGGGCGACGACCACAACGCGGCGTTGCCCCGCAGCGTCTCGGCGACCGACACCCTGCCCGTGGCGCGCGGTGCCCGGCGGGCGAGGCCGAAGCGGGCCGCGGCCGCCGCCAGTACGGACAGGCCCGCGGCGATGAGCAGGGTGCCGCGCGGCGACAACGCCTGGACGAGGACGCCGCCGACCGCGTATCCGAGGATCTGGCAGGTGCCGGTGCTCATGTTGAGGACGGACCGGCCGAGCAGGAAGCCGTCCTTGTCGAGGATGTCGGTGAGCAGGCCGTAGCGGACGCCGCCGCCGAGCGCCGCGGGCACGCCCTGCGCGAGGACGAGGGCGAGCGCGGCCGCGGTGGGCAGCCCGGGGGCGGCCTGCACGGCGCTGACGAGGGCGGCGAAGAGCGCGAGCGCGGCGAGGGCGGCGCGGGGCGGCAGCCGGTCCGCGGCCGACAACAGCGTGAACGCGCCCACCACTTGGGCCAGCGAGGGCCCGAACATCGCGAGGGCCGAGAGCAGCGCCGAGCCCGTCGAGGCGTAGACGAGCGAGCCGAGGGCGAGTCCCGCGACCGTCTGCGCCGCGATCTGGAGGGAGCAGGCGAGGAAGAAGGGCGGGTATTCCGGAGCGCGGAACAGATCGCGGTAGGTACGCATGCGGGGAGGCTGCGGGGTCCACGGGCCCGGCCGTTAATGTTTCGCGGACCGGCGAAACTCGGCGAAGGGGACCCGTGGGCATCTGGCAGGTCGACGCGGACACCCTCGCGGGCAGCCGCTTCATCGTGTCGCAGCTCGCCGAGACGACGGCGAGCCTGAAGAAGCTGGCGGATCCGAGGGCCGCGCATCCCGGAGAGCGGCGTTGGCTGGACGCGTATCTGCCCGCCTATCGTGCGCTTCTCGCCGCGGAGCCGGTGACGGCGCTGCTGGTGGACACCGCGTTCGGGGCGTCCTGGATCGCCGACTTCGTCACGCCCACTCCTACCGGGGAGCACGAACTCGACCTGGCCGACGGTCTCGCCCTCGTCCGCGCCACGCCCCCGGACGCCGTGCGCGCCCACCTCGCCGTCGCCTCCCCCGGCCCGCTCCCCGCGCCCCTGGCCCGCGCCGACGACCTCGCCGAGCGCACCGCGGCCCTGCTGGAGTGGACGTGGCAGGAGACCGTGCGCCCCGACTGGGCGCGGCGGCGCCGGGTCCTCGAGGCCGATGTCGTCGCGCGGACGCGGGAGTTGACGGTCGGGGGCTGGGCGGCGGCCTTCGGCGGGATGCGGCCGGCGATGCGCTGGCTCGGCGACGGGCAGTTACGGATCAACGCGCACGACTACCCGCCGCGGGACATCTCCGGGGCCGCACTCCTCTTCGTGCCCGTCACCCCCGAGCAGGGCTGGGTGTCCTGGCCGGAGCCCGCGGACCGGTACGCGGTGGTCTACCCCTGCGCGGGCGCCCTCGCGGACACCGGCGGCGCCGCGCCGCCCGCGGGCCTCGCGACGCTGCTCGGCACGGCCCGGGCACAGGTCCTCACGCTCCTCGAACAGCCGCTGACGACCACGCAGTTGGTGGCGTTGACGGGCCAGGGGCTCGGTTCCGTGGGACGCCACCTGAGGGTGCTGCTCGACGCGCGTCTCGTCCGGCGCCGCCGCGCGGGCCGCTCGGTCCTCTATTACCGGACGCCCGCCGCGGACACCCTCCTGGCGGCGCAGCGGGAACCCGGGTCCTGAGAGCCGGTCATCGAACCCCCGTGGCCGCCTCGTCACTTTCGGGCGCTACGCTGCCCACGCACGCCCCCGGGGCCACACCCCGAGGGTGCGCAGACCCCTGTCCGGACGCGTTCGCGGCCGGTTCCGCCCGCATCCTGGATCGCGAATCTCCCCATGTCTTGGTTCGAATCATTCATTCTCGGACTCGTCCAGGGACTGACGGAGTTCCTCCCGATCTCGTCGAGCGCCCACCTCCGCCTGACCGCCGCCTTCGCGGGGTGGAACGACCCGGGGGCCGCCTTCACCGCGATCACCCAGCTCGGTACCGAGACCGCGGTGGTGATCTTCTTCCGCAAGGACATCGCGCGGATCATCTCGGCGTGGTTCCGGTCGCTGACGGACAAGACGATGCGCGGCGACCACGACGCCCAGATGGGCTGGCTCGTCATCGTGGGTTCGATCCCGATCGGCGTGCTCGGGGTCGCCTTCAAGGACCAGATCGAGGGCCCGTTCCGCGATCTGCGTCTCACGGCGACGACGCTCATCGTGATGGGCGTGGTCCTCGGCATCGCCGACCGCCGCGCGGCCCGTGACGAACTGGGCGGCAGGCACCGCGCGGTCCGCTCCCGCAAGGAACTCAAGGACCTCTCCGTCAAGGACGGTCTGATCTACGGTCTGTGCCAGGCGCTGGCCCTGATCCCCGGCGTCTCCCGGTCCGGCGCGACGATCAGCGGCGGCCTCTTCCTCGGCTACACCCGTGAATCGGCGGCCCGTTACTCGTTCCTGCTGGCCATCCCCGCGGTCCTCGCCTCCGGCGTCTTCGAGCTCAAGGACGCGACCGAGGGCGGCCACGTGTCGTGGGGGCCGACGGTCTTCGCGACGCTGATCGCGTTCGGTGTGGGCTACGCGGTCATCGCCTGGCTCATGAAGTACATCTCCAGCAAGAGCTTCATGCCGTTCGTCTACTACCGGATCGCGCTCGGCGTCGCGCTGATCGTGCTGGTGACGGTGGGCGTGCTGAGCCCGCACGCGGCGGAGTCGGCCGGATAGCAGCCGGCCCCTGCGTCACCGGTCGGCCCCGGCCGTCCACGTGACGACCGGCGGTACGACCCGTGCGCACAGCGGCATACCGCGCGCATCGGTCAGACCCAGGCGGCCCACCAGCAGCCCCGTGCGGGCCGCGGCGGCGAGCACGTCGGCGGGCACCGCGTCGAGCAGCAGCTTCGCCCGGCGGAACACGGCGAAGGCACCGGCGTCGTCGACCGAGCCCCACGAAAGGTGGACGAAGCGTCTGCCGGGGCCGCCCTGGACGTAGGGCCCGCGCACGTCCGTGCCGGCCGGGGTCTGCTCCGCCGTGGTGTCCAGGGTCCAGGTCGCGGCCGGGGCGTCGCCGGGTTGCAGCCCGAGCAACTCGCCCGGGCGCCCCCGGCGTTGCACGCCCACGTGGACGTTCGGGTACGCGGTGACGCCCTCGGCTGCGGGCGCGGCGCAGGTACGGCCCGGGAGGTCGGTCGCCTCGATGCGGATGCGCATACCGCCCATCATCCCCGCCGGGCCCGGCGTCACCAGCCGAGGGGACCCTCGGCGGAGAAGTAGCCGCCGGTCGGCCCGTCGGGTCCGATCTGCGCCATCCGCACGATGATCTCGGCGCCCTCCTCGACGGTCTGGACGCCGGTGTTGCCGTTGAGGTCGGTCTTGGTGAAGCCCGGCTCCACGGAGTTGATCCGGAACGCCGGGAACGCCTTCGCGTACTGCACGGTGAGCATGTTCACCGCGGTCTTCGAGGCCGGGTAGGCGATGCCGGGGTAGCCGTACGCCGGGGCCGTCGGGTCGGTGACCAGGGCCATCGAGCCGAGGCCGCTGCTGACGTTGACGATGACGGGCGCGGCGGAGCGGCTGAGCAGGGGCAGGAACGCGTGGGTGACGCGCAGCGTGCCGAAGACGTTCGTCTCGAAGAGCGGGCGCAGGGTGTCGACGGTCTCGTCGGCGGGGGCGACGATGCCGTTGCCCGCGGCGCGGCCCTCGATGCCGGCGTTGTTGACGAGGACGTCCAGGCCGCCGTCGGCCTCGATGACGGCCGCCGCGGCGGCGACGGACGCCTCGTCGGTGACGTCGATGACGACGTGCCGGGCGCCGAGCTCCTCGGCGGCGCGGCGGCCGCGCTCGGCATCGCGGCTGCCGAGGTAGACGGTGTGGCCGGCCCCGACGAGGCGGCGGGCGGTTTCGCGGCCGAGGCCCTTGTTGGCCCCGGTGATCAGTGTGGTGGTCATGTGTCCAGGTTCCTTCCGGAATGCGGGAGCAGCCAGGCGTCCCGTCTTCCTGGGACTGCCGGTACCAGGAAGATCCGTACGGGAGCGGGCACAGTGGGGGCATGGTGAGCACGGAATCCGGATCTCCCGGCGGCTTCGGTTCCTTCGCAGACGCGGTACGGCGCTGGCGGGACCGGGTCCCGCCCGAGGCGGCGGGGCTCAGTTCGATCGGGCCCCGGCGCGCGGCGGGCCTGCGCCGCGAGGAGCTGGCGCTGCTCGCGGGCATCTCGGCGGACTACGTCACGCGGCTCGAGCAGGGCCGAGCCACGCACCCCTCGGACCAGGTGGTGGAGGCGCTCGCGCGGGCCCTGCGGCTGTCCGCGGCCGAGCGCGCGCACCTGTTCCGGCTCGCCGGTCTCGCGCCGCCGGGCCGCGACACGGTGCCCGCCGCGCTCACGCCGAGCGTCCACCGCCTCCTCGACCGGCTGGCCGGCACCCCCGTCGCCGTGTTCGACGCGGCGTGGACGCTGCTCCTGGCGAACCCGCTGTACACGGCGCTGATGGGGGAACGCCCGGACTGGCGGGGCCACGGCCGCAACGGCGTGTGGTGGACGTTCCTCGGCCCGCCGGGGCGGGTGCGCCAGAGCGCCGAGGCGCGGCGCGCGATGGAGGCGGCCCTGGTCGGCGATCTGCGCACGACCGCGGGCCGCTACCCGGCGGACGCCCGGCTGCGCGAGCTGGTGGCCGAACTGCGCGCCGACAGCCCCCGGTTCGCCGAGCTGTGGGAGTCCGGGGCCGTCGGGCACCACGAGGCCGCGCGCAAGACGGTGGACCACCCCGACGTCGGCCCGCTCGCGCTCGACTGCGACATCCTCACGGTCGCGGGCGACGATCTGCGCTTCATGGTCTACACGGCCGAGCCCGGCACGCCGGACGCGGACCGGCTGACCCTGCTGGCCACCACCACGGTCCCCGCGCTGACCCGGGCCCCGTGAGCAGGCCCGGCCTCAATTCCCTTACAGAATCGATCACTTGGTGCAGCCGGTCGCTCGCTCAGGGTTCCCAACCGGTCGTCGCGCCCGTAGCCTTGGCGCATGCCGCCTGTGATGTCTGGTTCCGCGCGGTCTGCCGACGAGGTGAACGAGCAGATCCGGGGCCTGTGGCTGCGCGCGGGCGGGCGGCTCACCGCCGAGCAGCGCGCGCAGTACGAGCTGTTGGTGACGGAGTGGGCCGACGCGGTCCGCGCCGAGGTCGTCGAAGCGGCCTGAGACCACGCTCGACAGGCCCTGGATCAGGGCGGGTTCAGCGCCCGCCCGCCACCCGCAGGACCGTGCCCGTCGTGTACGCGGCGTCGTCCGACAGCAGCCAGGCGATCGCCGCGGCCACCTCGTCGGCGGTGCCGGGGCGTCCCAGCGGAACGCCGGGGCCGAGCCGTGCGGCCCGGTCGGGCGCGCCGCTCGCCGCGTGGATCTCGGTGTCGATGATGCCGGGCGCCACGGCGTTGACCCGCACGCCCGCCGGGCCGAGTTCCTTGGCGAGCCCCAGGGTGAGGGTGTCGACGGCGGCCTTGGAGGCTGCGTAGTGGACGTAGTCGCCGGGGCTGCCGAGGCTGGCCGCGGCCGAGGACAGGTTGACGATGGCGCCCGCGCCGCCCGCGGTCATGTCGCGGGCGGCGCGGCGGCAGCAGAGCAGGACCCCGAGGACGTTGACGTCGACGACGCGGCGCAGGTCCTCGGTGCTCGTCTCGGCGAGCGGGCCGAGCGCGGAGGTGACGCCCCCGTTGTTCACCAGGCCGGTGAGCGGCCCGAGTTGCTCCTGTGCCGCGTCGAACATCGCCTCCACGTCGGCCTCTTGGGAGGTGTCGGCCCGCAGCACGACGCAGCGGGCACCCGCCGCGACGACGGCCTCGGCGGTGCGGATCGCGGCGTCCGCGTCATGGACGTAGGAGAGCGCGATGTCGTGTCCGTCGCGTGCGAGGCGCAGCGCGGTCGCGGCGCCGATGCCTCGGCTGCCGCCGGTGACGAGCGTGATGGGGCGGGTCAAGTGTCCTCCCGGACGGTGATCATGTCGCGCGAGGGGCACCGTACCAGCGCCATTTCCCGACGCGCTCACGTCCGGGGAGGTCGCCGCGGCCGCTCACCCACAGCAGGGCGGGCCAGGGCGCGGCGTCGTCGGGGGCGTCGGGGAAGAGGCGGTGCAGGACGCGGGCGCACAGGTCGGCGGGCGCCTCGAAGTCCACGCCGACGCCGAGCGCGATGTCGTGGGCGTGCAGCAGCGTCTCGACGATGCCCATCGCCGCGAAGCCCTCGGGGTCGGAGACGCCGTACACGTGATGGCCGCGGGCGGTGGGCGGGGTCGCGCGCACGACGGCGGCGAGGATCCCGCCGCAGGCCTCCATCACCTCGAACAGCGCGAGCGGTCCCGCGTCGCGGTCGGCGGTGACGGTGTTCGCCGGGCCCTGGGGGCGGCGACTGGCGTATCCGAACGGCAGGTCGCCCTCGGTCTTCTCGCGGAGCGTCCCGATGTGCGCGGCGTACCAGAACAGGTCGTCGGCGAGGTGCTCGCCGGTCTCCCAGCACGTCCACTCCAGCGATCCGGCGGGGACGTCCCAGTCGGCGTCCACGGCGGGGCGCAACGCGGCCACGGCCACGTCGACCGCCTGCGCGACGTCGTCGCCGGTGACCGGGCCGGGGCTCTGATCTGCTGATACGGAGAGCGAGGAAGACGACATGGGGCGACCGTAACAGCGATCGGTCCGGCCGCCCCGGGAATTTCGCCCCGCCGCTCAGCCCTTGCCCTGACCCGCCTTCTTGGCGAGCCTGCGCCGCTGGCGCGGTGTCAGTTCCTTGCGGTCGGTCTGCCGCTCGTACGCGGCCCTGCGATCGGCGTTCTTCACCAACAGCCTCCGAATCAGGGGGAGTTGACCGATTGTTCGACAGCCGCATGGTACGCGCGTGCAGCAAGGTCGCGCACGCCTCTTGGCTGTGCGCACCGGGGGCTCGACACTGAGCCGATGACGCAGCGTGTGGAACTCGCGACCGTCCTGGACCGGCTCGCGGTGGACGAGTTGGTGACCGGGTACGCGGTGGCCGTGGACGACGGCGACTGGGCGGCGTACCGCGCCCTGTTCGCGCCCGGCGGCCGCGCCGACTACCGCGCGGCGGGCGGTGTGGAGGGCAGCGCGGACGAGATCACCAGCTGGATGTCCTCCACGATGGAGCTGTTCCCGATGCGCCAGCATCTGATCGTGAACCGGCTGGTGCGGTTCGACTCCGTCGACCGGGAGGTCGGCGACACGGCCCAGGTCCAGGCCGACTACGTCAATCCGATGCGCTTCGCGGGCGAGGGCACGGCACCGGACTTCGTGTGCGGCGGCCGGTACGCCTTCTCCCTCGTCCGCACGCCCGGTGGCTGGCGGCTGCACCGGGTGACCGTGCACGAAAAGTGGCGGCGCACGCCGCAGAAGGCACCGGCCGAGGCATGACGCGGGTGGCAGGGGTGGCGCGCACGGCACTCCACTCCCCCATCCCGCCCAGTGCCCACTGTCGTTGATCGCTTCCGGCGCGCACACTGAGGGCATGGAGCGATGGCGGCAGCGGCTCGACTCGTCGCCGTGGTGGCGGGGCGCCGCGGCGGTCGGCGCAGGCGCGCTGCCCGCGCTCGCGTTCCCGGCGCCGTCCCTGTGGTGGTTCGCGTACGTCGCCCTCGTGCCGTGGATGCTCCTCGCGCGCTCGGCGGGTACGCCGCGCCGCGCGGCCCTCGACGGCTGGCTCGGCGGCCTCGGTTTCATGCTGGCGGTGCACCACTGGCTGCTGCCGAGCCTGCACGTGTTCACCGTGGTCATCGCGGCGCTGCTCGGTGCGCTGTGGGCGCCGTGGGGGTGGCTGCTGCGCCGGCTGCTGCACGGCGTGCCGTCGGCGGGCCAGGCGGTGGCCGCGCTCGTGGCGGTGCCCTCGGCCTGGCTGATGGTCGAACTGGTCCGTTCCTGGCAGGGGTTGGGCGGCCCGTGGGGGCTGCTCGGGTCCAGCCAGTGGCAGGTGGTGCCCGCGCTGCGGCTCGCGTCGGTGGGCGGGGTGTGGCTGGTGAGCCTGCTGGTGGTCGCGGTGAACACGGGGTTCACGCTCCTCGTGGTCGCGCGCGGCGCCCGTACGCCCGCGGTGGCCTGCCTCGTCGCGACCCTCGCGGTGACCGGCGCGGCCTGGGCGTGGGCGCCGCGCCCCCAGACGGACGGGCAGGTGCGCATCGCCGCGGTGCAGCCGGGGGTGATCGACGGCGACGACAGCGGGATGCGGCGCTTCGCCCGCGAGGAGGCGCTGACCCGTGAACTGGCGGGGCAGGACGTCGATCTCGTGGTCTGGGGCGAGAGCAGCGTCGGCTTCGACCTCGCCGAGCGCCCGGACCTGACCCGGCGGATCGCCGCGCTCTCGGCCGCGGTCGGCGCGGACGTCCTGGTGAACGTGGACGCGCGCCGCCCCGCCTCCGACGGCGGCGGGCAGGGCATCTACAAGAGCTCCGTGCTGATCGGCCCGACAGGACCGACGGGCCCGCGCTACGACAAGATGCGCCTGGTCCCCTTCGGCGAGTACGTGCCCGCGCGCTCACTGCTCGGCTGGGCGACGTCGGTCGGCAAGGCGGCGGGCGAGGACCGGATGCGCGGCACGCGGCAGGTCGTCATGGACGTACGCCATGAAGGCGAGGACCTGCGCGTCGGGCCGCTGGTGTGCTTCGAGTCGGCGTTCCCCGACATGACGCGGAAGCTGACGCGGGACGGGGCGCGGGTGCTGCTCGCGCAGTCCTCGACGTCGACGTTCCAGCACACCTGGGCCCCCGAGCAGCACGCGTCGCTCGCCGCGGTGCGCGCCGCGGAGACGGGCCGGCCGATGGTGCACGCGACGCTGACCGGGGTGTCGGCGGTGTACGGCCCGGACGGCGCCCGCGCGGGTTCCTGGCTCGGTACGTCGGCGAGCGCGGCCCGCGTGTACGACGTACCGACGGCCCACGGCACCACGCTGTACGTCCGCTTCGGCGACTGGCCGGTGCATACGGCCTTCGGCGTGCTGGTGGTCCTTGCGGCGGCGGAGACGCTGCGGTGGCTGCGGCGCAGGGCGGTCGCCGGGCATGTGCACACCGGTGGGGGCTGGCCGCGCAGTTCTCCGCGCCCCTGACGGCATGGGCGCGACCTGATACAGCCCCGCCGGCCGACACTCGGAGACGAACCCCGACCGGCAACGGTGCGACCGCTCAGACCCTGCCCCGCACAACCTCCCGCACGACCCGCTCGCACAGCTCGTGCGTGGCCAGCGCGTCCCGCGCACCGACCACCTTCCCCGCCCGCACCGCGTCGAGGAACGCGAGCACGACCTGCTCGATGCCGCGCTGGCGGGCGACGGGGACCCAGTCGCCGCGGCGGCGCACGGTCGGCTGGCCCTTGTGGTCGATGACGTCGGCGAGGTTGACCACCTGCCGCTTGGTGTCCTGCCCGGAGATCTCCAGGATCTCCTCGGTCGAACCGCTGAGCCGGTTCATGACGCCGAGCGCGGTGAAACCGTCACCGGCGAGCTGGAGCACGACGTGGTGCAGCAGGCCGTCCTGGACGCGGGCGCGGACGGTGACGTCGTCGATCGCGGCGGGCGCGAGGAAGCGCAGGGTGTCGACGACGTGGATGAAGTCGTCGAGGATCATCGAGCGCGGCTCCTCGGGCAGCCCGACCCGGTTCTTCTGCATGAGGATCAGCTCGCGCGGATGCTCGACGCACTGCGCGTAGCCGGGCGCGAACCGCCGGTTGAAGCCGACGGCGAGGCTCACGCCGCGCTCCTCGGCGAGGCTCACCAGCCGCTCGGAGTCGGCGAGTTCATAGGCGAGCGGCTTGTCGACGTACGTGGCGACGCCCGCCTCGAGCAGACGCGTGACGATCTCGGGGTGCACGGCGGTCGGCGCGTGCACGAACGCCGCGTCGAGCCCCTGCGCGAGCAGCGCGTCGAGGTCGGTGTGGCGCTGCGCCCGCGGGATGTGGAACTGCTCGGCGACCCGGTCGAGCGTCGCGGGCGTCCGCGTCTGCAGGTGCAGCTCGACCTCCGCCTGCGTGGTGAGGACGGGCAGGTACGCCTTCTGCGCGATGTCCCCGAGTCCGATGCAGCCGACCTTCACGTTCCTGTACTCCTCTGTTGCCGAGCCCCCGTCGCGTCCGGGCAGCATACGGGCCCGGCGGCTACACCTGCTCGACCTGCTCCGCGTACGGGTGCGGCTGCGGCGGGTGCCAGTCCGCGATGCCGTCCATGCCGCGCAGCAGGAGCGCGGGCCCGAGGAGGCCGACGGCGCGGATCGCGGTGTTGCGCAAGGCGATCCCCGGCCGGTTGCCGAGCATGTTCATGCGGCTCACCGCCATCGCCCTGCGCGCGACCATCGTCGTACGAGGCTGTCGTACGCCGGTGTATCCGGCCAGGTCGAGCGGGGCGTCGGGGGCCGCGTGGTGGGCGAGGACGATCGCGTCCTCGACGGCCTGGTTGCCGCCCTGGCCGAGGGTCGGGGCCATGGCGTGGGCGGCGTCACCGAGGAGCGCGACGCGGCCCCGGTGGAAGGCGGGCAGCGGTTCGGCGATGTGGTGGACGTCGTGCCGCAGCACCTGCCCGGGCCGGACCGCGTCGAGGATCGCGGGGATCGGGTCGTGCCAACTCCCGTACCGGCGAAGGAGTTCCGCCTTCTCGTCGCCGTCCGGAGCCCGGCCCCCTGCCGGGGTCATGGCCGCCGCGTACGCGTAGATCGTGCCGTCGGCGAAGGGGTGCGTGCCCCACAGGTGTCCGGGACCCCACGTCTCGTGCTGCGTGAAGGGGCGGTCGAGCGGCGGCACGAGGACGCGCCAGGTGGTGAAGCCGGAGTACGCGGTGCCGGGGTGCTCGGGAAACAGCGCACCGCGCACCGCCGAGCGGATCCCGTCGGCGCCGACGACGAGCTCCGCCTCCAGTTCGCCCTCCGGGGTGGTGACCCGGGCGGGGCGGGCCGGGTCCGAGGGATCGCCGGGGTCGGTCAGACGCGCGTCGGACGCCGTCCGCACGACGTCGCCGACGAGCCGGCCGGCGAGCAGGTCGACCAGGGTCGCGCGGTGCAGCAGGACGAGGGAGTCGCCGAACCGCTCGGTCGCGAGCCGCGGATTCGCCCGGGACAGCCAGCGGCCCCGCGGCGTGAGCAGCCCGCCGTCGCCCTCCCAGGCGGCGAGGGAGCGGATCTCGTCACCGAGTCCGACCACGTCGAGGGCGCGCTGGGCGTTCGGCGCGAGGGAGATCCCGGCTCCGACGGGCTTCAGCTCGCGCGCCCGCTCGAGGACGGTGACCCGCCAGCCGCGCAGCTGCAACGCGAGAGCGGCGGTGAGCCCGCCGATCCCGCCGCCGACCACGACGGCCCTGGGCTGGTGCGTGTGCGCGGCCGATGCCATGACGCCTCCCTGGAACACAGAACACAGGACACAGAGCACACAGAACACAACACAGATCACTGAGTTACTACATCTGTAGTGCTCGAACGAGAAGAACGTACTACAGGCGTAGTGCGCCTGTCACTACGCCTGTAGTAGCCGCGATAGATTGCCCCCATGGGTCACACCGCTCGCACCGACGCCCCCGCCGTTTCCCGCCCCGACCGGATCGCCGACGCCGCCCTCGTGCTGCTCGCCGAGCGCGGCATGCGCGGCCTGACGCATCGCGCGGTCGACGAGGCCGCCCATCTGCCGCAGGGCTCGACGTCGAACCACGCCCGCACGCGGCTCGCCCTGCTGGAAGCGGCGGTGCGGCGGCTCGCGGTGCGCGAGAGCAGCGTGCTCGCGATGGATGAACTGCCGCGCCCCACGGGCGATCTGCCCGCGCTCGTCGACGGCATGGCGCTCGCCCTGCACCGCTACCTCACGCTCAACCCCCAACTGCTCGTCAGCCGCTACGAATTGGCGCTGGAGGCGACGCGCCGCCCCGAGCTGCGGGCGTTCTTCGACGAGACGGGGCGGCAGTTCCACCGCCCGCTCACCGCACTCCTGCGGGCAGCGGGCTCGCAGGACCCCGAGCGGCACACCCTGACGCTGGTGGCGTGGACCGAGGGAATGATGTTCTCGTGCGTGGCGGGCTCGTTCCACACGGCGGTGCCGAGTCTCGCGGAACTGCGCAAGGGGTACGGGGAGTTGCTGCACGGGATGCTCGGCACGGGCCGCTCCTGACCCTGCGCCGTCACCCGTGCGGGGCAACCTCCCGCGCTACGGTTCCCAGTCGGCCGCCGCATCCGCCAGAGTGGCCCGGGTGCCCAGAAAGTCCAGCTCAGCCGCGCTCCTGCTGACGGCGGCCGCCGCCGTCGGCGCCGTCACCGGGACCGGATGCGTCAGCGTCCACACCCCGGCAGCCCCGGCGGTGTCCTCGCCGTCCGCCGGTGCCCCGCACCCCCGCCCGGACGGTCATGCCGACCGCCCGCTGGTCCAGGGTCCGGCCCGCGAGGCCCTGGAACGCACCGGGCCCTCGCCGCGCTCCGCCTCCTCCGCCTCCTCTACCCCTTCCGCACCCTCCGTCGCGCGCAGCCGGGCCGCGCAGCCTCCGGCCCCGCGCGAGGCGGTGCCGCCCCGCCGTGCGGCGCAGCACTCCGAGCCCCGCACCGCCGCGCCGCGCCGCGCGCCGTCCGTGGCCCCCGAGGTCCCGGCCCAGACCGATGTCTGCGCGCTGGGCCGCCAGTACGGGGGCTGGGACCCGGACAGCCCGCAGGCCGTCATCTGCCGGGGCGCGTACGGGAGTTGAGCCCGCGCCCCGGCCTCCCCGCCCCGGTCCCGCCGTCCTGGTCTCCCCGTCCCGGTCCCGCCGTCCTGGTCTCCCCGTCCCGGTCTCGCCGTCCTGGCCTCAGGAGCTGCGCCGCGGCGGTCCGAGCGGCTCGCCCCCCGGGTGGCCGCCCCCGCCCGGGTCCCCGTCATCGGCTCCGCCCGGCAGTCCTGCGACCCGCTGCTCGAGCCGGGTGAGCGCGGCCCGCACCCCGTCCCCGTACCCGTCGTCCCCGAGGGCTCCGACGGCCGCGCGGGCCCGCGTCAGATGCGTGCGGGCCGCACCGGGGCGGCCCAGTTTCACGTAGTCCGCGGCGAGGTTGAGGTGCAGCGAGGGGTACAGGGCCCGCAGCGCGAGGGACTCCTCGTGCGCGGCGAGCCGCTCCCCCGTCAGGCCGTCGGCGGCGGACAGCGCCCGAAGGTCCCAGGCCAACTCGTCGTCGGGGTCGTCCTGGGTGTCGGCCATGTAGTGCGCGAGCGTGCAGCGATGCAGCGGGTCCCCGTCCTCGCCGATCTCCGACCACAGACCGAGGAAACGGCTCTGCGCCTCCTCACGGTCCCCGGCGTGCGCCAGCATGACCACCTGCCCGATGCGGGTCATCATGGCGTCGTCCGCCGCCTGTTCGCGCTGCTGTGCCACTGGCTCCTCCAAGCTCACCGACCGGTCGGCCACCGACGACGCTAACGGCCGCCGGGGACAAACCGGGTCAGGCACGGCTCAGCCCAGATCCGGGATGCGCCAGTCGATCGCCTCGTGCCCCTGCGCCGCGACGGCCGCGTCGATCTGCGTGAACGGCTGCGAGCCGAAGAACTTGCGCGCGGACAGCGGCGAGGGGTGCGCGCCCTTGACCACCGTGTGCCGCTCCTCGTCGATGAGGGGCAGCTTCTTCTGCGCGTAGTTGCCCCACAGGACGAAGACCGCCGGGTCGGGACGGTCGGCGACGGCGCGGATCACGGCGTCCGTGAACTTCTCCCAGCCCTTGCCCTTGTGCGAGTTGGCCTCGCCCGCGCGCACCGTCAGCACCGCGTTCAGCAGCAGCACACCCTGCTCGGCCCACGGCATCAGGTACCCGTTGTCCGGGATCGGCGTGCCGAGCTCGGCCTGCATCTCCTTGTAGATGTTGCGCAGCGACGGCGGCGTCTTCACGCCCGGCCGCACCGAGAAGCACAGGCCGTGCCCCTGGCCCTCGCCGTGGTACGGGTCCTGGCCGAGGACGAGGACCTTGACCTTGTCGTACGGCGTCGCCTCGAGCGCGGCGAAGACCTGCTCGCGCGGCGGATAGACGGGACCCTTGGCGCGCTCCTCCTCGACGAACTCGGTGAGCTCCTTGAAGTAGGGCTTGTCCAGCTCCTCGCCGAGGACGCCGCGCCAGGACTCGGGCAGCATCGCGGTGTCGGTCACGTCAACAACCTCCGGGGTACGGGCACTTGCACGGCCGCGCTCCCCTTCGGAAAGAAGCACGGCCGCTTCGACACCCAAGAACCTACCGGCGGCCACTGACAATCGACGCCACGGACCGCGCCGCCCGGCCCCTCACCAGCTGGTCTTGCGGTGCAGCTCCCACATCATCATGATCGTCGACGGGTCGAGGGCGCGTTCGCCGCCCGAGATCTCCTCGCTCGCCGCGATGTACTGCTTGCCCTGCCACAGCGGCAGCAGCCGTGCGTCGTCCGTCATGATCTGCTGGGCCCGCTCGAACTGCCGGACCACGGTGCCCCGGTCGTCCTCCCGGCGCGACTGCGGCAGCAGCCGGTCGGTGATCTCCGGCGACAGATAGGGCGTGCTCACCGCGTTCTCCTTGCCGACGAAGGGCGCGATGAAGTTGTCGGCGTCCGGGAAGTCGGGGAACCAGCCGCGTCCGAAGACCGGGTACTCGCCCTTGCGGTACCCCTGTTCGTACGTCTTCCAGGGCCGGCTCTTGAGCGTCACCCTGAACAGCTTCGAGGCCTCCAACTGCCGCTTGAGGGCGGCGAATTCGGGTTCCGTCGCCGAGCCGTAGCGGTCGGTGGTGTACCAGAGGGTGAGCGGTACGGGGGCGGTCACGCCGTCCTTGGAGAGGATCTCGGCGGCCTTCGCGGCGCTCGGCTCCCCGAAGTCGTCGAAGAAGTCCGTGGTGTGCCCGACGAGCCCCTTGGGGACCATCGAGTACAGCGGTTCGACGGTGTCCTTGTAGACCTCGTGGGCGATGGCCCCGCGGTCCACGACCTGGGCGACGGCCCTGCGCACGGAGCGCTTGCCCGCCCAGGGGTCCTTCGGATTGAACACCAGGTAGCTGATCTCGGTGCCCGCGCCCTCGACGAGCTGCAGGCCCTCGCTGTCGTCCTTGCCCTGCAGGTGGACGACATCCTCGGCCGCGAGCCCCCGGAAGGTCGCGTCGATCTGCTTCGCCTTCAGGGCGGCGACCATCTCGGAGGACGAGGAGAAGTAGCGAATCGTCACGGCACTGTTCTTGCGGTCCGCGAACCCCTTGTAGTGCGTGTTCCCGACGAGTTCGGCCCGGTCGCCGTCCTCGTAGGCCTGCAGTGCGTACGGCCCGGAGCCGGTGACCGTCGCGTCCGTGCGCAGCTTGTCCGCCGGGTAGTCGTCCGGGTCGACGATCGACATCGCCGGGGTCGCGAGCACGAACGGGAACGTGGCGTCGGGCTTCTTCAGGTGGAACGTGACGTCCCGGTCACTGTCGGCGCTCACCCGGTCGAGGCTGCCGAGGAGTCCGGCCGGACCGCCCTTGACGGCGATCTTCCGGATCCGGTCGATCGAGTACTTCACGGCCTTGGCGTCGAGCGTGTCCCCGTCGGAGAACTTCATGTCCTCGCGCAGCTCGCAGTGGTAGACGCGGTTGGCCGTGTCCTTGAAGGAGCAGGTGGCGGCGTCCGCCTCGGGCTCCGCCGCGCCGGAGGGGAAGGCGACGAGGGTCTGGTACACGTTGCGGAACAGCTCCCAGGAGCCGTCCCAGGAGGCCGCCGGGTCGAGGGTGCTCGGCGCACTGGTGGTGCCGACCACGATCGCCTTCTCGTCCCCCGGGTCGCCGGACGACACCAGGCCGCACCCGGCGAGCAGGGCTATGGCCGCAGTCGCCGCCAACGCCCGCGGGGCAAGCAACCGTCTGAACACGCGCACGCTCCTCGATCGGCCATGCCAGGGATCGGCAGACCTTATCGCAGTGCCCCGCCGGGTCAACTGGCTGATCCGGCGGGGCATTTGAAGCGCGAGGCGTTTGTCAGACGACGCCCGGAATTTCGTCCGTCACCCGACGCCCGCGTTGAGGAAGATGCCGCCGTCGACGACGAGCGTCTGCCCGGTGATCCAGTCGGCCTGGTGCGAGGTGAGGAAGGCTGCGGCACCGCCGATGTCCTCGGGCACCCCGAGCCGGCCCAGCGGGTAGGCGGCCGCGGCCTCGGCCTCGCGGCCCTCGTACAGGGCCTGCGCGAACTTGGTCTTCACGACCGCCGGGGCGATCGAGTTGACCCGCACCTTCGGCGCGAACTCGTGCGCGAGCTGCAGCGTGAGGTTGACCATGGCGGCCTTGCTCATGCCGTACGCGCCGATGAACGGCGAGGCGGAGACGCCGGCGACGGAGGCGATGTTGACGATCGCGCCGCCGTTCTCCTTCTGCCACGCCTTGTACGTCTGCTGCGCGAAGCCGAGCGCGGAGACGACGTTGGTCTCGAAGACCTTGCGCGCCACGTTCAGGTCGAGCTCGGCGATCGGGCCGAACACCGGGTTCGTACCGGCGTTGTTGACCAGGAAGTCGACGCGTCCGAAGGCCTCCATGGTGCGCTCGACCGCGGCGGCCTGGTGCGCCTCGTCGTGCGCCTTGCCCGCTACGTGGATGACGCGCTCGGAGCCGAGGCTCTCGACGGCCTCCTTGAGGGCGTCCTCGCCGCGTCCGGTGATGCAGACGCGGTCGCCGCGCGCGACGAGGGCCTCGGCGATGCCGTAGCCGATGCCGCGGCTGGCGCCGGTGACGAGGGCGACGTTGCCGGAGAGGGGCGGGAGTTCCGTGGTGCTCATGTCCGTGTCCCCCGGCCCTAGTTGAGCGGTCCGCCGGCCACGTACATGACCTGGCCGGAGACGAAGCCGGCCGCTTCGCCCGTGAAGAAGGCGATGGTGTTGGCGATGTCGTCGGGGCGGCCCACGCGCTGCACCGGGATCTGGGTGGCGGCCGCGGCCTGGAACTCCTCGAAGCCCATGCCGACGCGCTCGGCGGTGGCCTTGGTCATCTCGGTGACGATGAAGCCGGGGGCGACGGCGTTGGCGGTGATGCCGAACTTGCCGAGCTCCTTGGCCAGGGTCTTGGTGAAGCCCTGCAGACCGGCCTTGGCGGTGGCGTAGTTGGCCTGGCCGCGGTTGCCGAGCGCCGAGGACGACGACAGGTTGACGATGCGGCCGAACCCCGCGTCCACCATGTGCTTCTGGACGGCCTTGGCCATCAGGAACGCACCGCGCAGGTGCACGTTCATGACGGTGTCCCAGTCCAGGGCGCTCATCTTGAACAGCAGGTTGTCGCGGAGCACGCCCGCGTTGTTCACGAGGATCGTCGGCGCGCCGAGCTCCTCGGCGATGCGCGCGACGGCCGCCTCGACCTGCGCCTCGTCGGCGACGTCGCAGCCGACGGCAAGGGCCTTGCCACCGGCGGCGGTGATCTGCTCGACGGTGTCCTTGCAGGCGGCCTCGTCGAGGTCGATCACGGCGACGGCGCGGCCCTCAGCGGCCAGACGGATCGCGGTCGCGGCGCCGATGCCGCGCGCGGCTCCCGTGACGATGGCTACGCGCTGCTCAGTGGTGGACATGCTCTTGAGTCTCCTCGCCCTAGAGGGCGGCCGCTTCGCTCCGGTGCGGGTGAGCGACCGCTTAGTACCCTGTGCGGGTGACGCTAGAAGCCCTGGCACCCGGTGTCAACGTACCCACCGGGTGCCCCTGATCACTCAGCGCACCAAAAGCGCGAGCAACCGCTCCGCCTCGGCAGCCGGATCCGCCGTCAGACCGGTGTGCACGGGGCCCGGCTGCACCACCGTCGAGCGCGGCGCGATCAGCCAGCGGTAGCGCCGCCCGGCGTCGTCGGCCGCGGCCTGCCCGGCCCCCGCACCACCGCCGCAGTGCCGCTCGACGGCCCCCAGCAGGGCCCGTACGCCCACCACGTCGGCCTCCGGGTCGAGCGCGAGCAGCCGTGCCTCGTCGAGGTGCGTGAGCGCGCCGACGTAGGACTTGGCGCGGCAGTACACGACGACCCCGGCGTTGATCTGCTCGCCGCGCTCGATGCGGGGCACGACCCGCAACAGCGCGTATTCGAAGACGTGGCGCTCGCTCACCGGCCTGCTCCCTCGACGATCCAGCCCGGGGTGCGCCCGGCCGGGTCCGCGCCGCCCTCCGGCAGCGCGATGCGTTCATGGACGGAGGCCGCGCGGTCGAGCAGGGTCTCCACGTACGCGCGCCGCACCGCGTCGGGGTCGTCGAACCCCGGCTCGTCGACGAGCCAGGCGTCGGGCACGTCGGCGGCGGCCGTCGCCAGCACCTCCTCGGTGACGCGCGGCGCGAGCTCGGCCGCGGCCGCCGCGACGTCGGGCCCGGACAGGGCGAGGGCGTGGCCGGTCGCGTCGTACGGCTTGTTCGCCCAGGCGGCGGCCCCGCGCCAGTTGTGGTGCCAGATCATGCTGGCGCCGTGGTCGATCAGCCACAACTCGCCGCGGTGGACCAGCATGTTGGGGTTGCGCCAGGACCGGTCGACGTTGTTGATCAGCGCGTCGAACCAGACGATCCGGCCCGCCTCGCGCGAGGTGACGGCGTACGCGAGCGGGTCGAAGCCGAGCGCGCCCGACAGGAACCGCATGCCCAGGTTCGTGCCGCCGCTCGACTTCAGCAGCTCCTGCACCTCCGGGTCCGGTTCGCCGAGCCCGATGACCGGGTCCAGGTCGAGCGCGACGAGCTCCGGCACCCGGAACCCGAGCGCCCGCGCGAGCTGCCCGCAGATCACCTCGGCGACGAGCGTCTTGCGGCCCTGGCCTGCGCCGGTGAACTTCATGACGTACGCGCGCAGGTCGTCCGCCTCGACGAGTCCTGGCAGGGATCCCCCCTCGCGCAGGGGGGCGACGTAGCGGGTCGCTGCGAGATCGGCAAGCATCGTCCCAGGCTATACGGCTGCCGCGGCGCCTCCCGCGCGCTCGCGGCGCCCGGCCGCGGCTCGGGCCGGGCCGGGCGCCGCTCAGGGGGCGCTGATGAGCCTCAGGCCCAGGGTGAGGTCACGACCCAACTCGTGTCGTCGGCCCAGGAGGTGGCGCTGTCCCAGGCGTTCGCGCCGCCGTCCGCGGCGACGTAGGCACCGTAGTTGTAGTGGCGGACGAAGTCGCTGGGATAGTTGGCGGACCGGAGCGCGACGCCCTGCCCGTTGTGCCCGGCCTGGGGGCAGAACGTGGCGTCCTGCCGGGCCACCGCGCTGTTGGCGATGGTCTCCACGCGCAGCCGGAAGTCGTAGTGGCGCAGGTACTGCCCGGGCTTGTCGGCGGACTCGAAGGACACGCACGACGCGTCGCCCAGGCCCGCGCGCACGATCCAGGTGGCGGCGGCCCTGTCGGCGGCCGAACTGGACGAGGAGGTCGCCGCGATGACGGCGTTGGTGTCCGCGGTGTTGTGGCGCAGGTAGTCGCTCGTGCAGCACCCGGTGGTGGCGCGCAGCGAGATCCGGGAGCCCACGGCGGGGGCGCCCGCCACCGGGGCCGTGGTGTATCCGGCGGCGTTGATGTTCGCCTGTACGGCGTTCTCGGTGGCGTCCGTCGGATAGCCGGAGGTCATGACGCCCTCGTAGAAGGTGCCGGCGGAGCCGTTGCTGTTGTCACCGCCGATGCCGAGGATGATGGCCCCTTCCTTCTTCATCGGGTTGTAGCCGGAGGCGTTGGGGCGCGGGCCGTCGTAGAACGTGGACAGGCCGCCGGACCGGGCATCGCCGCCCCGGATCGCCCAGTGGTTCGCGCCGCCCTTGACGATCGAGGTGAGGAACCGGTGGCCGACGCTGGGGTCGTTCGCGTTGTAGCCGGGGTTGACCCCGGAGAACAGGCCGTTCTCGAGGTCCGCCATGACCCAGGGGCCGTTGCCCGTCCCGTAGCCCCAGACCTTGATGTTGCCGAAGTAGATGGCCTCCATGGTGCCGTTGCCGTTGTCCCGGCTGTTGGTCTCGGCGTTGCCGTAGTCGAAGCAGCAACCGCCGTTGTAGTGCGTGCCGTCGAGGATGGCGTACATGCCTTCCGGCTGGTCGCCGGTCGCGATGCCGTGGGTGCTGTTGTTGCGGTAGCCGGTCCCGGGGGCGATGAAGACGCCGTACGCCTTGTGGCCGCCGACGGTGACGGGCGCGGCGGAGGCTTCCGCGAGGTTGTCGTATCCGCCGGCCGCGGGCCCCGAGAACCCGCCGGGCGGCGCCTGGGTGAGGTGGTTGCCGCGTCCCGACTGGTCGTAGAGGACGGTGATGAGGCAGCTCGTCCCGGCGCAGAAGGCGTCCTGCGCGGCGGCGTCCGCGTAGCCGCCCGCGGCGAGGGCGCCGATGTCGCGCGTGGCACCGTCCGAGGCGCGCTTGACCTGATAGAGGCGGCCGCCGTAGGCGGAGTACAGGGCGCGGGTCGTGCTGTGCGCGGCCACGCAGGGCGTGCCCCCGGCGGCGTACAGGTCACAGGGCAGCGACCCGGCGGCCGTGGCCCTGCCACCGGCGGACACCTGACCGCCGAGCAGGGCCGCGGCCATGGCCAGGACGAGCGCCAACAGAGCGAGCGGCCTGGCCGCCGTGGAACGAACCGGTCTCACTGACATGAGCGGGCTCCCGGATTGAATGCGACAAGTCATGCACATGACATGCATAACGTTCGGAGTTTCGAACAAGGGTCGCGATTACGGACAGGCTCGATGATAGGAAGCCCCCCAGGCCTGTCAACACTTCGCGCGCGCCGACCAGTTGACCGGTTCGCCGACCGGCACATCGACCGCCCGTCGACCGCCCCGTTGACCTGTTCGCCGGACGGTTCGTCGGCCGGTTCGTCGCGACCGGCCATGGTGCGAAGTTCTGAATAGTGGTTCACTGCTTGGATGGCCTACCGCAAGACCCCCGCCGAGATCCGCCGTCTCGAAGCCGCCCGCGAACACCTCGTCGCCTGCGCCACCTCGGTCGTCGCCGAAGTGGGCTGGTCCCAGGCATCCGTGACCGCTGTCGCCGACTCGGCCGGGATCGCGGCCGGTTCGGTCTACCAGCACTTCCCGTCCAAGGCCGCGCTCGCCGTGGAGGTCTTCCGGCGCGCCGCGGGCCACGAGGTGGAGGTCCTCGGCGAGGTCCTCCACGGCCCGGGCGACCCCGTCGAGCGCCTCACCCGCGGCGTCGAGGTCTTCGCCCGCCGCGCCCTGGAGAACCGGGGCCTCGCGTACGCCCTGCTCGCCGCGCCCGCCGAGCCCGCGGTCGGCGCCGAGCGGCTCGACTTCCGCCGCCGCTACCGCGCCCTGTTCGCCGAGGTCGTGCGCGAGGGCATGGCGGCGGGCCAACTGCCGCCGCAGGACGGCGAGATCACCGCGGCCGCGCTCACCGGTGCGGTCGGCGAGGTCCTCGTCGACCCGCTCGGCGGCACGGACGAGTACGCCACCGACGGGCTCCTGACCGAGCTCACCGCCGCCGCGCTGCGCTGCGCGGGCGCCCCCACCGACTGATGCACCCACCTCTCCCCCGCAAGGAGGCCCCATGTCAGGCACCGGCTTCGTCACCCATGAAGTGACCAACCAGGCACCGCCGTTGACCGGTCACGACGCCGCCGACGACCCGGTGCTGATCGAGGGGGTGCGCCGCGAGGGCGCCGCCTGGCACCTCGACGACCTGCACGGCTTCGGGCGCTTCGCCGGCAGCGAGGAGGCCCGCACCTGGGCGGATCAGGCCAACCGCTTCGAGCCCGAACTGCGCACGCACGACCGGTACGGCAACCGCATCGACGAGGTCGACTTCCACCCGGCGTACCACTCCCTGATGACCGCCACCGTCGGTGCGGGCGCCGCCGGTTCCGCGTGGGCCGACGCGCGGCCGGGGGCGCACGTGGCGCGCGCCGCCACGTTCATGGTGGCAACCATGATGGAACAGGGCCACATGTGCCCGGTCTCCATGACGTACGCCGTCGTGCCCGCGCTGCGCCGCGCCCCCGAGCTCGCCAAGACGTACGAGCCGCTGCTCACCAGCACGGTCTACGACCCCGGTCTGCGCACGCCCGCCGACAAGCGCGGGCTGCTCGCCGGGATGGGCATGACGGAGAAGCAGGGCGGCACCGACGTGCGCGCCAACACCACGGCCGCGGTCGAACAGGCCGACGGGACCTGGCGGTTGAGGGGCCACAAGTGGTTCACCAGCGCCCCCATGAACGACCTCTTCCTCGTGCTCGCGCAGGCGCCCGGCGGGCTCTCCTGCTTCCTGGTGCCGCGCGTCCTGCCGGACGGGAGCCGCAACACCTTCCGCATCCAGCGCCTCAAGGACAAGCTCGGCAACCGCTCCAACGCCTCCAGCGAGCCCGAGTTCGACGACACGGTCGCCTGGCTGGTCGGCGACGAGGGCAAGGGCGTGCGCACCATCATCGACATGGTGACGATGACGCGGCTCGACTGCGTCCTCGGCTCCGCGGGCCACGTCCGCGAGGCGCTCGCGCAGGCCGCGCACCACACCCGGCACCGCGCGGTGTTCGGCGCCAAGCTCATCGACCAGCCGCTGATGCGCAACGTGCTCGGTGACCTCGCCCTGGAGTCGGAGGCCGCGACCACCCTCGGCCTGCGCCTGGCCGGTGCCGTCGACCGGGCCCAGCGCGGGGACGCGGCCGAACGGGCCTTCCTGCGCCTGGCCACGGCCGTCTCCAAGTACTGGGTGTGCAAGCGGCAGCCCGCCGTGGTCGCCGAGACCCTTGAATGCCTCGGCGGCAACGGGTACGACGAGGCGTCCGGCATGCCGCGCCTGTACCGGGAGGCCCCGCTCAACGGCATCTGGGAGGGCTCGGGGAACGTCAACGCCCTGGACATGCTCCGGGCGCTGGCCCGCGAACCCGAGTCCCTGGCGGCGTTCCGCACGGAGATCGAGGCGGCGTCCGGTGCCGACCCCCGACTGGACGCCGCCTGGCGGGAGTTGAGCGACCAGCTCGTGCTGACCGAGGACGCCCCGCTGCGCGCCCGGCGCGTGATCGAGCGCGCGGCTCTCGTCCTGCAGGGCTCGCTGCTCGTACGGCACGCCCCGGCGGCGGTCGCCGACGCGTTCTGCGCGTCGCGCCTCGCCGGCGACCAGGGTCTGGCCTTCGGCACGCTGCCGCCCGGCACCGACTTCACGGCGCTGCTCGACCGGCTGCCCGCCTGAGCCGCGGCCCGGTGCTCACGCTTCGAGGCGGCGCCCCGAGATCCAGGCGACGATCTCCGGGTCGTGGTGGTCGAAGAAGAGCGAGGCGCCGGTGTCCAGGGTGGCGATCCGCGCCATCTGCTCGTCGGTGAGCTCGAAGTCGAGGACGTCCAGGTTCTCCGCCATCCGCTCGGCCCGCACGGACTTGGGGATGGCGACGACGCCGCGCTGTGTGAGCCAGCGCAGGACGACCTGCGCGACGGACTTGCCGTGCTCCTTGCCGATCTCGGTGAGCAGCGGGTTGGTGAACAGGTCGTTCTTTCCTTCGGCGAAGCCGCCCCAGGACTGGATCTGTACACCGTGCTCGCGCATGAGCTCCTGGTAGTCGGCGCGCTGGAAGAACGGGTGGGTCTCGATCTGGTTGACCGCGGGGGTGACCTCGTTGTTGATGATCAGGTCGAGGAGGCGGTCGGGGTAGAAGTTGGCGACCCCGATCGCCTTCGCCAGGCCCTCGCGGTGGAGGGACTCCATGGCCCGCCACTGTCCGTAGACGTCGCCGTAGGGCTGGTGCATCAGGTACAGATCGAGGTGGTCGAGGCCCAGCTTCGTCAGCGAAGTCTCCGCGGCGCGGCGGGTGTTGTCCTCGGCCGGGGCGTCCTGGACCCACAGCTTGGTGGTGACGAACAGGTCCTCGCGGGCGATGCCGCTGGAGCCGATGGCACAGCCGACGGCCTCTTCGTTGCCGTAGGCGGCAGCGGTGTCCAAGAGCCGGTACCCGGCGGCGAGCGCCTCGGACACGGCGCGCTCGGTGTCGTCGGCGGGGATCTGGTAGACGCCGAAGCCGAGGAGCGGCATCTCGACGCCGTTGTTCAGGGTCGTGTACTGCATGAGGGGTGTCCCTTCGAGTGGGTGGTGGGCGGTCACGGGGTGAGGAGGGCCTTGAGCACCTGGCGGTCGGCCATGGCGCGGTAGGCGTCCGGGGCCTGCTCGAGCGGGAAGCGGCGGTCGAAGACGCGGCCCGGGGCGATGGTGCCGTCGAGGACGTCGGGCAGCAGCTCCTCGATGTAGGCGCGGGCCGGGCTCGCCCCGCCGGTCAGGGTGATGTTGCGCATGAATGCAGCGGGGCCGATCGGCCCCTGCTCGTACTGCGGGACGCCCAGGCGGCTGATGGTGCCGCCGTCCAGGACCGCGCCGAAGGCGGTGTCGAGGGCCTGGCGGGTGCCGACGGCCTCGATCACCTTGTCCACGCCGCCGGTCAGTTCGCGGATGCGGGCGACACCCTCCTCGCCGCGCTCGGCGACCACGTCGGTGGCGCCGAAGCGACGGCCCAGATCGGTACGGGCCTCGTGGCGTCCGGCGAGCACGATCCGCTCCGCTCCGCGCCGCCCGGCGGCGATCACCGCGCACAGGCCGACCGCGCCGTCCCCGACGACGAGGACCGTGTCGCCGCGGCCGACTCCGGCGGTGACCGCGCCGTGGTGGCCGGTGGTCATCACGTCCGACAGGGCGAGCAGGGAGGGCAGCAGGGCGGAGTCGGCGGCCACCGGCAGCTTGACCAGGGTGCCGTCCGCGTGCGGGACGCGGACGGCCTCGCCCTGCCCGCCGTCGACCCCGTCGAAGCCGTACCGGCCGCCGTCGCGGCACGAGATCTGCAGGCCCTTGGCGCAGTAGTCGCAGGTGTTGTCGCTGTACGTGAAGGGGGCGACGACCAGGTCGCCCGCCGTCAGCCCGGTCACGTCCGCGCCGGTCTCCTCGACGACGCCCAGGAACTCGTGGCCCATGGGGCGGCCGGTGTCGGTGGCGGGCATCGACTGGTAGGGCCACAGGTCGCTGCCGCACACGCAGGCGGCGAGCGTGCGCACCACGGCGTCGGACGGCTTGGCGACGGCGGGGTCGGGCCGGTCCTCGACGCGGACGTCTTCGGCTCCGTACATCACGGCTGCACGCATGAGGGGTTGCTCCCATCGGGGTTGATCGGTGTGCGGGTCGAGCGGTGCCGGGCGCTCAGCGTTCGAGCAGCTGCGCCTGGGCCTCGTTGTGGGTGTCACCGGCGGCCGGCGGCAGGCTGCCGAGCCGGTCCAGCTGGGCGCCGGTCAGCGTGACGGCGTCGGCGGCGGTGTTCTCCTCGACGCGGCCGACCCGCTTGGTGCCGGGGATCGGGGCGATGTCGTCGCCCTGGGCGAGCAGCCAGGCCAGCGCCACCTGCGCGGGCGTCGCGCCGACCTCGTCGGCCACGGCCTGCACCTCGTCGGCGATCGCGAGGTTGCGCCGGAAGTTCTCGCCGGTGAAGCGCGGGTTCCCGCGCCGGAAGTCGGAGTCGTCGAACTGGTCGGTGGAGCGCACGGTGCCCGTCAGGAAGCCGCGTCCCAGCGGGGAGAACGGCACCAGGCCGATGTTCAGCTCCCGCAGGACGGGCAGGATCCGCTCCTCGATGCCCCGCGTCCACAGCGAGTACTCGGACTGCACCGCGGTGACCGGCTGGACGGCGTGGGCGCGGCGGATGGTGTCGGGACCGGCCTCCGAGAGGCCGAAGGCGCGCACCTTGCCCGCGGCGATCAGCTCGCCCACGGCGCCCGCGGTCTCCTCGATCGGCGTGTTCGGGTCCACCCGGTGCTGGTAGTACAGGTCGAGGTGATCGGTGCCGAGGCGCTTCAGGGAACCCTCGACGGCGGTCCGGATGTTGGCCGCTCCCGAGTCCGGGTTCCAGGGGCCGTCACCGCCGTGGGAGACCAGGCCGAACTTGGTGGCGAGGACGACCTTGTCGCGGCGTCCCTTCAGGGCTCGCCCCAGCAGTTCCTCGTTCGTGTAGGGCCCGTAGATCTCGGCGGTGTCGATGAGCGTGACGCCCAGCTCGACGGCCCGGTGCACGGTCCTGATCGACTCGGCCTCGTCGGTGCCCGAGCCCGTGTAGCCGTGGGACATGCCCATCGCGCCCAGACCGATCCGGGAAACCTCCAGGTCACGCAGTGTGATGTAGCGCATTTCGCCTTCTTCGCATCGGTGGCGTCGCCCGGCACTCCCACTCTCGCCCGGCCGGGTGCATCGTGCCCGCGGTGGCCGGGGCGGGGCGGGTGCCGCGTCCTGCACCTTCACCTTGGCCCGCATCGCGCCGATGTGGCAGGGCGCGTTCTTCAGGGGTCATGACAGGGCCCCCCACCGCGCCGCGCGGCAGGGTCCTGGCGGGCGAAACTGGAGGCATGTCATCCGAGAGCGCGCACAGCGAAGGCGCCGAGCTGGGCCGCTATCTGCGCGCCCGCCGCACCCAGACCAGCCCCGCACACGTCGGCCTGACCGTCGGCGCCGGCCTGCGCCGCACCCCGGGACTGCGGCGCGAGGAGCTGGCGACCCTCGCCGGCATCAGCATCGACTACTACGTACGCCTGGAGCGCGGCAAAGAGACCCGGCCCAGCCCCGCCGTCCTCGACTCGCTCGCCCGCGCCCTGCACATGGACGAGCAGGAGCACCAGCACCTGCGCGAGCTGGCCGCCCGGGCCGCGCGTTACGCACCCGAGCCGCCGCCCGCGCCCAGCCGCACCGTGCGCCCGCACCTCAAGCAGCTGCTGGAGTCGCTGCGCCCGAATCCGGCGTACGTGATCAGCCGCAGCATGGACGTGCTCGCCTGGAACCCCGGCGGCCTCGCCCTGTACGCGGGCCTGGACGACTGGCCGGTCAAGCACCGCAACCTCGCCCGCTATCTCTTCCTCCATCCCGCCGCCCGTGATCTCTTCGGCGACTGGGACCGGCAGATCACCGCCTGCGTCGCCCGGCTGCGCGCCACCGCGGGCACCGCACCCGACGCGCCGGACCTGACCAACCTCGTCGGCGAACTCCTGCTCAAGAGCCCCGACTTCGCGGGACTCTGGGAGCGCTACGACGTGACCGGGCGCAAACCGAGGCACAAGACGTTCCGGCATCCGCACGTCGGACCGCTCACGCTCACCTCGCAGTCCTTGCAGGTGGAGGGCACCCCGGGCCAGCGCATCGGCGTCTACACCGCCGAACCCGGATCGCCCGACCAGGACGCCCTGCTCCTGCTCGACATGACCGCACCGCAGCCGGAGCAGCAGCGGGCCGCGGCCGCCCGCCCTCCTTCGATGGAGTGACATCACGGGACGGCCTGCCTGCGCACGGCACGCGCCCGGGTTATGAGTTCGGCCAACCGTTGAACGTTCCGGGATCACCACACGTACGGGAGAGCACACGCCCCCCACGGGATCCAGGTCCGTTCCCACGAAAGGAACCGAGCATGACCGCTTCGCAGGAGTCCCTTCCCCCCGGTCCCCCCGGTCCCCCCGGCCCCCGACGTCCCGCGCCCGCCCGCCGTACCGTCGTCGCCGCCGTGGGAGTCGCGGGGATCGCCGCGGCCCTGGCCGCGTGCGGCGACTCGTCCGACAGCGGCGGGTCCGAACCCGCGGGCAACGCCGCGTCGGCGGGCGGCGGGGGCAGCGAGGAGATCGCCAAGACCTCGGACATCCCGGAGGGCGGCGGCAAGATCTTCGCCGACGCCGGGGTCGTGGTGACCCAGCCGAAGAAGGGCGAGTTCAAGGCGTTCACCAGCACCTGTACGCATCAGGGGTGCAAGGTGACCAAGGTCGACGCCGGCACCATCGACTGCCCGTGCCACGGCAGCAAGTTCTCCATCGAGGACGGCAGCGTCAAGCACCCGCCCGCGACGCAGCCACTGCCCGAGAAGAAGCTCAAGGTCAGCGGCGACTCGATCAGCCTCGCCTAGGGCGCTTCCACGCGGCGAGCACGTCCGGGGTCGTCGTCACCGTGGCGACCAGGGCGAGCGTGTTGCGGATCATCGCGGGGGTGTAGTCGGAGGGCACCCCCGCGATGGCGTCCTTGGGGACGACCACCTGATAGCCGAGGTTCACGGCGTCGAAGACCGCGTTCGGTATCGCCACGTTGGCGGAGACGCCGGTGACGACGAGCGTGCGGCAGCCCAGATTGCGCAGCAGCGGGTCGACGTCGGTGCCCGCGATCGGCGAGAGCCCGTGCAGCCGGCGTACGACGAGGTCCTCGTCCGCGACCTCGATCGGCGGGGCGATCCGGACGGCCTTCGAACCGGACAGCTGCAGGACGGGCAGCCGTTCGGCGGCCCGGAACAGACGGGCGTTGCGGTTCGCGCCGCGGCCGTCGGGGCGACGCTCGGCGACGGCGTGCAGCACCTGGACCCCGCTCTCGTGCGCGGCCCCGACCAGCCGCGCCACCTGGGCCAGGGCGCCCGACGACCGTGCCTCCTTGGCGAGTTCGGGCAGGGCGCTCTCCGGACCGACGACGCCCAGCTGGCACTCGACGGTCAGCAGCACCGTGCCCGCCGGGTCGAGCAGCTCGGCCAGGTCCTCGTGAGTCGGCATGAATTCCCCCTGGGCGCAAGGCCGTTCGTCCGGTCGTCGCAGGTGCTGGAGAGTAGTCACCATTGCGCGCGGACGGAAGAGACCGCATGCTGCCCTTCTGACGCACCGTCAGCAACCGTTCAGCGTGATCTGTCTGATCCGCGTGAGAGGGAGTGCCCATGACCGTCACCCAGCGCCGCGGCCGAAAGATCATGATGACGACACAGGAGCTGGAGTCGTTCCTCGCCGAGCAGCGCACGTGCCGGGTGGCCACGGTGGCACCGGACGGCACGCCGCACGTCAGCCCCCTGTGGTTCCTGTGGGACGGTACGTCCCTGTGGCTGTACTCCCTTGCGCGCAGCCGCCGTTGGGCCGACCTGCGGGCCGACGGGAGGGTTGCCGTGGTGGTGGACGCGGGCGAGGACTACGGGGAGCTGCGCGGCGTCGAGCTGTCCGGTCGCATCGAGTTCGTCGGCGAGTCCCCGCGCACCGGGGAGCCGTGCCCCGAACTGGACGCGCCGGAGCGGCTGTTCGCGGCGAAGAACTTCGGCCTGTCCGAGATGTTCCACGACGGCCGCCACGCATGGGCCCGGCTGACCCCGGACAAGATCGCTTCCTGGGACTTCCGCAAGCTGGCCGACCTGTAGCGGGGCCAGCCGACCCGCATCGGGGCCCAGCCGACCCGCAGGAGGTTCGGCCACCCGTAGCCAGGCTCGAGGACGGGCCCTCAGCGCCCGGCCAGTTGCCCGAGATCGGCGCCCACCTTCTGCAGTGCTTCCACGGCGGCCCTGATCGAGGGGCGCCGGTCGGCGTCCGCGCGCCACACCACGTACACGTGCCGCCGGACCTGCTGGCGCACGGGCACCGTCACGACGCCCTGCGGCATCGGGTTCCGGCCGAGCAGTGGGGCGACGCACACGCCCAACCCGGCCGCCACCAGGCCGAGTTGGGTGTGGGTCTCGGCGGCACGGTGGCCGACCTGGGGTTCGACGCCCTTGGCGCGCAGCGTGAACAGCAGCCACTCGTGGCAGAACTCGCCCTCGCCCCAGGTGATCCACTCGTCGTCGGCGAACTCCTCGAGGCCCACCTCGTCACGGGCCGCCAGCGGGTGCCCCTCGTGCAGGGCGATGTCCGCCGGGTCGTCGAGAATGCTCGCCTTGACCAGGCCGTCGGGCAGCGGCATCGGCTTGTTGTACCAGTCGAGCACGACCGCCATGTCGAGGTCGCCGCGCATCACGCCGGCGACTCCCGCCTCCGGCTCCAACTCCTGCGAGCGCACCCGCAGTTGGGGATGGGCCGTGCGCAGTGCGGAGAGCGCGGCGGGGAACAGCCCACGGGCGGCCGTCGGGAACGCGGAGAGCCGCAGCTCCCCCACCACCTGCCCGCGCTGCGCCTCCAGGTCGGACTGGGCCAGCTCGACCTGCGACAGGATGCGCGCCGAGTGATCGGCGAGCAGCCGCCCCGCGTCGGTCAGGCGCACGCCCCGGCCGTGCTTGGCCAGCAGCTGCTGGCCGACCTCGCGCTCCAGCTTGGTCATCTGCTGCGAGACGGCCGACGTCGTGACGTGCAGCGCGTCCGCCGCCCCGCTCACCGATCCGTACCGGGCGAGCGCGTCGAGCACCCTCAGCCGCTCCAAATTCAACATGTAAGCGATGCTAAGCGATACCGGGCAAGAAGTCTCGCTTGTGCTACGAGGAAGTGGGGAGCGATCCTTACGTCCATGAGCACCGTCACCGCCTCCCGCGTCACCCCGGCCGATCCCGCCACCCTCTCGTCCCCGACCGCCCGCCGCACCCTCGACTGGCGCCTGCGCTTCGGCGGGCTCTCCCTCATCTGGGGCTTCAGCTTCCTGCTCATCAAGGTGGGCACGGACGGGTACGCCCCGTTCCAAGTGACGCTCGGGCGGCTCCTGTTCGGCACCCTGGTGCTCGCCGCCGCCATGGCCGTGAAGCGGGAGCGGCTGCCGCGCGGGGCCCGCACCTGGGGACACCTGGCGGTCGCGGCGTTCCTGCTCAACGCACTGCCGTTCTCCCTGTTCGCCTTCTCCGAGCAGACGATCCCGTCGACGCTGGCCGGGATCTGCAACGCGACGTCACCACTGTGGGGCATGGCCCTCTCCCTGGTCGCCCTCTCCGAGGACCGGCCGACGCGGCGCCGGGTCGCGGGCCTCGGCATCGGATTCCTGGGCGTCCTGACGGTGCTCGGCGTCTGGCAGGGCTTCCAGGGCCTGGATGCCACGGGCACGGCGATGGCGCTGCTGGCCTCGTTCAGCTACCCGGTCGGCTGGATCTACGTGCGCCGCACACTGGCGAACACCGGCAACTCCCACCTGTCGATGACCGGCGCCCAGCTGCTCCTGGCCACCGCCCAACTGGCCGTCGTCACACCGCTGTTCACGTCCTGGCCGAGCAGCTTCGCGCTCACGCCGCTGCTGGCGATCGTCGCCCTGGGCACGCTGGGCACCGGCCTCGCGCTCCTCATCCAGTACGGCCTGGTCGCCGAGGTCGGCCCGACGACCGCGCAGATGGTCACCTACTTCATCCCCGTCATCGCGACGGCGGCCGGTGTCGCCGTGCTCGGGGAGTCGCTGAGCTGGTCGACGCCGATCGGCGCGGTGATCGTCCTGGCGGGCGCGGCACTCACCCAGGCGCGGCCCAACCAAGCCGTAAGGAAGCGGGAGGCTTCGGCTCAGGCGTAGTACCGCTCGGGCACCGGCCCGACGGCCGCCGCCACCACGTCCGCCACCGCCTCGATCTCCTCGACCCCCAGCCGGGACACGGTGATCCGCACGCCCGGTCCGGCGTTCATCCGGAACCGGGCGCCCGGCGCGACCGCCCACCCCGCGTGCAGCAGCCGCGCCACGGCCCCGGTCTCGTCCGGCACCGGGATCCACACGTTCATGCCGCTGCGCCCGTGGGCCTCGACGCCCCGCTCGGCGAGGGCGGCGATCAACCCGTCGCGGCGCACCCCGTAGGAGGCCGCGACCTCCCGCGCGTCCACCGCGCCGGCCGACCACAGTGCGGCCACCGCCCGCTGGACGATGCGGCTGATCCAGCCGGGGCCGAGCCGCTGCCGCCCGCGCACCCGGTCGACGGTGGCACTGTCGCCGGTGAACACGGCGAGGCGCAGATCGGGCCCGTACGCCTTGGCGACGGAGCGGACGAACGCCCAGTGGTGGGTGACCCCGGACAGCGGATGCAGGGGCAGATCGACGATGCCGTGCCCGTGGTCGTCCTCCACCAGCAGCACCTCCTCGTGCCCGGCGAGCACCTTGCGCAGCGCCTTCGCGCGGGCGGCACCGACCGCCGCGCCCGTCGGGTTCTGCGCCCGGCAGGTCACCACCAGGGCCCGCGCCCCATCGCGCAGCGCCCGCTCGACGTCCCCCGGCAGCGGCCCGTCGTCGTCCACGCCGACCGGCACCAGGCGCAGGCCCAGGGCGGGCACGAGGTCGAGCATGCTGCCCCAGCCCGGGTCCTCGACGGCGACCGCGTCCCCGGGCTTGAGGTGCGCCATGAGCACGCGCTCGATGGCGTCGAGCGACCCGGACGCCACCCCCACCGGGCCCTCCGGCACCCCGTCCGCATCGAAGCGGGACCGCGCCCCGCGCGCGAGTCCGGGCTCCAGGAACGCGTCCCCGTACAGCACGGGCTCCCGGTCCGCGACGGCCGCCGCTGCGGTGAACGCCTCGACCAGCGAGGGCAGCAACGCGGTGTCCGGGTTGCCGTCGGACACGTCCCGCACGCCCTGCGGCACGTCGACCCGGATGCGCTCGCGCCCGGTCGTCGCCGGCATCGGGCGCACTCGGCTGCCACGGCGTCCCGCGGTCTCGATGACCCCGCGCTCGCGCAGCGTCCGGTAGGCGGCCGCGACCGTATTGGGATTCACCCCGAGCCGCTGCGCCAACTCCCGCATGGGAGGCAGCAGTTGACCCGGCTCAAGCCCCCCTTCGGCCACCGCACGCTCGACGCTCGCTGAAATCTCCACCGCGCGCTTACCACTGATCGGATACTCTCCTAGCACAAACACTATTTTGCACTAGTGCAATGGAGTTGGCAATGACCGTCGCCCCGGAGTCGACAGCCGCCCGCTACACACCCACGGACCGGACCGTACCGACCCGCGCCAAGGAGCGCGCCGCGTACGACCGCGACCTGGTGCACTCGATACTCGACGAGGCCTACGTCTGCCATCTCGGCTTCGTGCGCGACGGCGCCCCGATCGTGCTGCCCACGCTGTACGGACGCGTCGGCGAGCGTCTGTACCTGCACGGCTCCACGGGGTCGCGCCCGCTGCGCATGGCCGGCGGGCAGGACCCGGGCCTGCCCGTCTGCCTCACGGTGACGCACGTGGACGCCCTGGTGCTCGCCCGCTCCACGTTCCACCACTCCCTCAACTACCGCTCCGTGATGATCCACGGCACCGCGTACCCGGTCACGGACCCCCAGGAGAGGCAGCTCGCCCTGGACACACTGGTCGACCAGGTGGTCCCGGGCCGCTCCGCGGACTCCCGCCGGGCGAACGCGAAGGAACTGGCCGCCACGGCCGTCCTCAGCCTCGACCTCGAGGAGGTCTCGGCGAAGCTGCGCACGGGCGTCACGGACGACGAGCCGGAGGACCTGGACCTGCCGTACTGGGCGGGCATCGTCCCGCTGCGGAAGGGTTACAGCACGCCGATCCCGTCGGCCGACCTGGCCGAGGGCATCGAAGTCCCGTCGTACCTCAAGGAATTGTGATGCTGATCCACCCCTGGGACGCGGCTCGCGACACGGCCGAGTGGCAGGACTGGCTCGCCGCGCACGACTTCGGCCAGCTCGCGGTCAACGGGCTGCCGGGCGAGCCGCCGTTCGTGCAGCCGATGCACTTCGCGTACGACCCTTCGCCGGGCGGCCCGTTCGGCGAGGTCCTCGCCCATCTGGCCCGCCCGAACCCGCTGTGGCCCGCCCTCGACGCGAACCCCGAGGTGCTGCTGAGCGTCGTCGACGACTACGCGTTCGTGCCGGGCCCCTGGCAGGCCCCGCCCGGCGCCCCGCCCGAGCACGGGACGCCGACCAGCGTGTACGCCGCCGTCCAACTCCGGTGCACGGCCCACGTCGTGGACGACCCCGAGGAGAAGGCGACGCTGCTCAACCGCCAGGTCGGCCACTTCCAGCCCCCCGGCCTGTCGGAGACGGTGGCGGTGGGCGAGGCCCCGTACGGACGGCTGCTCTCCGGGATCCGGGGCATGCGGCTCGAAGTGACCGACGTACGGGCCAAGTTCAAGTACGCGGGCCACAAGCCGGAAGAGGTCCAGGACCGGATCGCCAAGGGCCTCGCCGACCGGGGCGGCCTCCGGGACGCCGCCGCGCTCGCGGTGCAGCAGCGGCGGCGTCAGGAGGCGTAGCGCCAGGTCACCTCACCGGGCGGCGCGCGCCTCCGTCACCGCGAGGCCGACGACGGCGACCAGCATCACCGCCGTGCCCGCCACCGTGGCCGCGGTCAGCCGCTCGCCGAGCAGGGTCACGGCGATCGCGGCCGCGCCCACCGGTTCGAGCAGCATGATCACGGAGACGGTGGCGGAGCGCACGACGACCGCGCCCGCGAAGTACAGGGCGTAGGCGAGCGCCGTCGGCACGGAGGCCGTGTACGCCAACAGGCCCAGGACTTCGTGGGGTTGGGCCGTGTGCGGCACCAGGCCCTCGGCGGCACCGAAGGGCAGCAGCACGAGCGAGGCGACCGCGAACGTGCCGACGGTCGTGCCGAGTTGGTCACCGGCCCGCCCCGAGCGCCCGAACCACCGGGTGAGCAGCGTCATCACCGCGTACCCCGCCGCCGACGCGAGTGCCCACAGCACACCCAGCGGCCGCACGGCCGCGCCCCCGCCGCCGAGGATCAGCACGGCGAGCCCGCCGAGTGCGCCCGCGACGGCGAGCACACCGCCGCGGCCGAGCCGCTCGCCCATGGTCAACCGCGCGCCGAGCGCGATGAGGACGGGCCCCGCGCCGAGCGTCACGACGGTGGCGACGGCAAGTCCCGTCACCGCCACCGCGGCGAAGTAGGCGGTCTGGAACACGGTCAGGCAAAGCCCGAGGACGCCGAGCCTGACGACCTTGCGGCCGAGCGGTTCGCCCGGCGCGACGACGGGCCGGCGTCGCCGCACCAGACGCGCGGCGACGAGCAGCACGAGCCCGCCCGCGCACCGCCAGAACGACAGGGCCGCGGGCCCGAGGTCGCTGTGCCGGAACACGAGGGAGGCGGCGGCACCCGCGGTGCCCCAGGCAAGACCGGCGACGACGAGGTACAACAGGCCGCGGCCGACCGGCAGTTGACCGGTGGCGCGGGCCACGGACACGGCAGGGGACGCAGCAGAGGAAGAGGGCACGGCAGAGCCGGCCGAGACAGCATTCGACACGTGGATCTCCACGGAAAGGCCCCCGCCACAGCGGGAACCGAGGGACACGGACCGTCGTCGGCGGACGGCCGCACCCCGCCCGGGAGCTGCCCGGGCCATGGATCTCGTACGAGAACTCGTACGCGAAGGAGGCCGCCCGCACCGGGGCCCGACGGGCCGATCCGCACGACGGCGACCGGCATCCGCCCATGGCGCGCTGCCCGCGGATCCGACGACGGAATCGCGGGAGGCACCCAGGTCCGGCACAACAAGTGGCCGGACGGGCCCTAGGCGGCCGGCGGCGGAAGAACGAGCCAGTGGGAATGCATGATCGCCACCCTAGACGGGGCCGCCGGAGCGGGACAACGCGGTTTCCGGCTCGGGAACGGGCTCGGCGGCCTGCGCCGCGGGCTTCGAGGACTGCGCGATGAACGCGCCGACCAGCACGACCGCGCCGCCGAACAGCTGCGGCGCCGACAGGTGTTCACCGAGCAGCACCCAGGCGAGCACGGTCGCGATGACCGCCTCCAGGCAGGCCACGACACCGGCGACCTGTGGCGACAGGCGTCGCACGGACACCACGCCGGTGACGTACGCGACGACGGTGGCCAGCAGCACGATCCAGCACAGCAGCAGCCAGGCGGGCACGGACGTGCCGTTCATCGAGGCGCTGCCCGCGAGCACGGACCAGTCCATGCCCCAGGGGCGGGCGATGACCGTGAGCAGGACGGCACCGATCAGCAGCCCGTACGCGATCACGCCCAGCGGGTCCGGCACCTCGCCCCCGGAGGCCCCCGCGTCGCTGCCCTGGTCGGACAGGACGAAGTAGCCGACCTGGCAGCAGGCGGCACCGAGGGCGAGCAGCAGACCGAGCACGTCGAAGCTCAGCCCCGACCAGATCTCGACGACGCAGGCGAGACCGCCGACGGCCAGGACGACGCCGAGGGCGGCGGCCCGGGTCACCGGCTTGCGCTGGACGAAGCGGACCCAGCCGAGGACGAGCGCGGGCGCCAGATATTCGATGAGCAGGGCCACGCCGACGGGGATGCGGGAGATCGCCGCGAAGTAGCAGGCCTGGACGCCCGCGACGGCGAGCAGGCCGAACCCGGCGAGCAGCAGCGGCCGTTGCCGCACGAGCGCGCGGTGCCGCCACGCGAGCGGCAGCATGACCAGGGCCGCGCCGGCGACCCGCAGCCACACCACGTAGAGGGAGTCGAGCCCCGCCTCGATCAGCGGTTTGGCGGCGACGCCCGACCCGCCGAACGCGAGCGCGGAGACCAGGGCGAGCCCCAGTCCGAAGCCACGCCCACCGGTTTCCTGACTCCCCTGAGACCCCTTTGACCCGTGCACCGGCACATCATGACAGGGCAAGTCAGGAGCGTCACCCCCGATGACCCCTGTCTCACCAGATGGAACCGTGCCGTCGGCGCCCCGTCAGTTCAGTCGCTGCCGCAGCCCCGCCACGTCGACCCCGGCCCGGCCGAGCACCTCGACGGCGCGGCATTCCGCGGCCTCCGCGAGGGCGGCCAGCACGTCGACGCCGCGGGCCCGCACGTCGCCACGGGACGCGGCCCGCTCGGCACCGGCCTCCATCGCCGCGGCGGCGACGGGCGACCAGCCGGGCGCCCCGCTCACCATCGGCACGGCGCCGGAGTCCTCGACGGCGCCCTGCCAGCGCAGCCCGTAGCCGATGCTGCGCTGCACGAGATAGCCGAGCAGTCGCGCCACTTGGGTCCGGTCGGCGAAGGCGTCGCGCACCTCGGGGTCGGCCTCCAGCAGCGAATGCAGCAGGTGGGCGGTGTCGATCTGGCGGTCCCCGTCCCGTACCGCACGCCGCTTGGCCCCCACGACGACCAGCGCCAGCTCGTCACTGAGCGGCGCGTCGCTGAAGGGACCTGCTTCTTCCTGGGACGGGATAGGGCTTTGCACGTACCCCACCTCATCAGGCGCGATCCACAGGAACATCCCCGGAGGGAAGCATCTTCGCGTCCGACACAAGTTGGGCACGGATGAACGACTTCTCCTCCTCAGGGATGAGATCGCACCGTTCGACCCCGAGGGGCGCGCGCCTCCTTGCCTCACGCCCCGTACGCAACCAGGGCCCCGCCTCGTTCGTCCGACACAGACATGGAGAGCAGGTGCTGGCTCGTGGCCCTGCCCGCGATCGACGGCAGGCAGTACGTGTACCGGGTGTACGCCCCGGACGACGCGCTGCTCGCCGACCTGTTCTGGGACGCCTGGCACTGCCACGACGAGGGGCCGTACCCGCGCGCGTACGACCTGTTCGACGCCGCGGAGATCCACAGGGTCTGAGGGATCCGGCCGATCTGACGGTTCATCAGTATTGAATGTTCGAGGCCGGGCGGCTACTTTCCGCGACACGCGACACCAAAGCCCGCAGGGCTCTCGACACAAAGGGGTGGCCGCATGGCCGAAGTCAGCGCGGAAGCACGCATCGAGGCGCCCGCGGAGAAGGTCTGGGCGCAGCTCACCGACTTCTCCTCGCACGGTGAATGGAGCGCCACCCACACCAACTTCCCGAACGGCGGCCCGGCCTCCCTCGAGGTCGGCGGCCAGTTCGTCGAGAACATGAAGCTGATGGGCTTCCCCGCCGAGGTCAACTGGACCATCGAGGACCTGGAGACGGCCCGCACGCTCGCCATCCGGGGCAAGGGCCCGATGGGCGTGAACGTCGGCACGCGCTACACGCTCACCGCCGACGGCGGCGCCACGACGGTGCGGATCGACGGCGAGTTCACCGGCGCCGCGGTGTCCCTCATGGCGGGCAAGCTCAAGGATTCGGCGACGGCGGCCCTGAACGAGTCGCTGCGCAAGCTCGGCGGCCTGGTGGCCTGACCCCTCCGGCCCCGTTCCCGCACGCGAAGAGGCGTCCCGTACTCACGTACGGGACGCCTCTTCCACGTTCTGCCCCCGGCCTCGGCCCGGGCCCTCATCGGGCTCAGCCCTCGTCGGCGAGGATCAGGTACAGCTTCTTGCGCGCGTCGTTGATGACGGTCAGCGCCTTCTCGCGCTGTTCCTTGCTGCCGGTCTTCCAGACCTGGCCGAACGCCTCCATCAGACCGAAGCCGGCCTGCCGGATCTCGTTCATGGCCTCCCAGTCGACGCCGCGACCGGCCTCCTCCCAAGGAGCGTCGGGCCCCTCTTCGGCGGCGGTGCGCCCGGCGTCGGTCAGCGAGAAGAGCTTCTTGCCGCCCTCGCTGGCACTGGCGATCAGGCCCTCGTCCTCGAGCAGCTGCAGCGTCGGGTAGACGGAGCCCGGGCTGGGCTTCCACGCGCCGCCGCTGCGCTCGGCGATCTCCTGGATCATCTCGTAGCCGTGCATCGGCCGGTCCGTGAGGAGCGCCAGGATCGAGGCACGCACGTCACCGCGCCGCGCCCGTCCCCGGGGCCCGCCACCGCGACCGCCGCGGCCGCCCCAGGGCCCGAAGCCGGGGCCACCGGGACCACCGAAGCCCGGCCCGAAGGGCCCGAATGCGGCGCGCCGGCCCTCGAAGCCGCCGCGCTCGAAACCGCCCCGGCCTTCGTGGCCGGGTCCGTAGTGTCCATGTCCGTGTTCATGTCCGTGGGTACGCATGAGAATCAGTCCTTTCACAACTGATCGGTGAATTCGATGACCGCGATCGTCAACCGATCGCGATGCCTCAACGATATATCGGAACAGTTCGCTTGGCAACACACGTCCGGAGAACTTCCGCCCAGGTGTCGATCCGAGGCCGCCCCGATCGACGTACAGATGCCGGGACCCGAACCACGAGCACCCCTCACGACCAGGGAGAACGCCATGCCCAAGCTCCGCGTACACAACGTCACCGTCACGCTCGACGGCTTCACGGCGGGACCGCACCAGCGCCTCGAGGAGCCCTTCGGGGACGGCGTCGAGGGCCTGCACGACTGGATGGTCGCGGCGATGCGCGACCGCGCCGACGGCAAGAGCGGCATCGACGTGGACTTCATCGAGCGCAGCGAGGAGAACGTCGGCGCGACGATCATGGGCCGCAACATGTTCGGCCCGCAGCGCGGCCCGTGGCAGGACGCGTCGTGGACCGGCTGGTGGGGCGACAACCCGCCCTACCACCACGACGTCTTCGTGCACACGCACCACGTCCGCCCCTCGATCCCCAAGGACGGCGGCACGACCTTCCACTTCACCGACGAGCCGCTCGAGACCGTGCTGCGCCGCGCACACGAGGCGGCGGACGGCCGCGACGTACGCCTGGGCGGCGGCGCTGCCACCATCCAGCAGTACCTGCGCGCCGGGCTCGTCGACGAGCTGCACCTGGTGATCGTGCCGCTCCTGGCGGGCAGCGGCGAGCGCCTCCTCGACAACGTGGCCGACGGCGTCGCCGGCTACCGCGTCACCGAACTCGTCAGCTCCCCGGCGGCGACCCATGCGGTCCTGACCCGCCGCTGAACACACAAGAGGCCGGCCGTCTCCACAAAGGGGCCAGTCATCGCGAATTGGCCTTGGCCGATCCTCAGGGAGCTCAATTACCGTCCCTGGCATGCGCATTCGTATCGTGGACGCCTTCACCGACCGCCCGTTCACCGGCAACCCCGCGGGCGTCCTGCTCCTCGACGCCTTCCCGGAGGACGACTGGCTGCAGAGCGTCGCCGCCGAGGTGAATCACGCCGAGACCGCCTTCGCGCACCCCCTGCCCGCGGGCGGGGACGCGGACTGGGCGCTGCGCTGGTTCACCCCGGCCACCGAGGTCGACATGTGCGGCCATGCCACGCTCGCCACCGCCCATGTCCTGCACGCGACGGGCACCACCTCGGGACCCGTGCGGTTCGCCACGCGCAGCGGCGTCCTCGTGGCCACCCCGAACGACGACGGTTCCCTCACCCTCGACTTCCCGACCGCTCCCCTCACCGAGGAGCGTGCCCCGGCCGGACTCGCGGGCGCGCTCGGCGCGGAGCCCGTCTCGGTGCACGACACGGGCCGCTCGGTCGGCGATCTGGTGGTCGAGCTGGCCGACGAGAAGACGGTGCGGGGCCTGACCCCCGACCTCAAGGCGCTGGCCGCCCTCTCGGAGCGCGGGGTCATCGCCACGGCCCGCGCCGACGACGCGTCCCGCGGGTACGACTTCGTCTCGCGCTGCTTCTTCCCGAACGTCGGCATCGACGAGGACCCGGTGACGGGCAGCGCCCACACGGCCCTCGCCCCGTTCTGGGCGCCGCGCCTGGGCCGCACCGAACTCACCGGTCTCCAGGCCTCGGCCCGCAGCGGTCTGGTCCGCGTGGAACTGCGCGGTGAGCGCACCCTCCTCACGGGCAGCGCCGTCACCGTGATCGAGGGCGAGCTCAACGCGTAGGGCCGGTCAGGCGGTGGGCAGCCAGTCCACCTTCCCGGCGAGCAGCGCGTACCCGACGAACGCCCCGATGTCCAACAGGGAATGGGCCACGACCAGTGGCCCGACCCGCCCCCACCGCCGGTACAGATAGGCGAAGACGACGCCCATCGCGAGGTTGCCGAAGAACCCGCCGATGCCCTGGTACAGGTGGTACGAGCCGCGCAGCACGGACGACGCGACGAGCGCCGTGCCGGGCGTCCAGCCCAACTGCCCGAGCCTGCGCAGCAGATACCCGACGACGATGACCTCCTCCAGTACGGCGTTCTGCACCGCCGACAGGATCAGCACCGGGTACTTCCACCACACGTCGGGCAGCGCCTCCGGCACCACGGTGAGGTTGAAGCCGAGGCCGCGGGCCGCCAGATAGAACGCGATGCCCGTGCTGCCGATCACCGCCGCGATCGCGGCGCCGCGTCCTGCGTCGAACCACGGCCGCGTGCGGTCGAAGCCGATCGTGCGCAGGCTCTCGCCCTCGCGCAGCAGAAAGTGCGCGACGAGCGCGACGGGCACGAGCGCGCTCGCGATCCCGAAGAGCTGCCAAGCGAGATCAAGCCATGGACGCCCTGGCGCCGCCGAGGCGTTGAGGGTCGCCGCCTGATCCTTCAGACCACCTGGTTTGGTGACCGATCCGACAAAGCTGATCAGGGCGGACACGCCACTCGCACCGAGCGAAAGCCCCAGAACGAGCAGCGTCTCGTCCCGGAGAAATCGTCGTGAGAGCCCCTCGTTGGGAAAAGAACCGGCCACCGACCCCGCCTCCACCTGCACACCTGACTCCACTTCAGTAATCGCGCCTCATCGCTCACGCCGCCCCGCTAGGGTCTCGAATGCAGGTACGAAGATCGCGCGCGACAGGCCGAGGGGGACGGTGCGCCGCAGTCCGGCGCACCGCTCCCCCTTCTTGCTTCACCGCTTATATCGCAACTGCCTTTACGGCTCAGGGAGGGGCACCACCGTCATGGGACGTCACAGCAGCATGCCCGACGAGTACGGGACGGCCGCGTCCGACCGGCGTCCCCGGTCGCGGGGACGCACGGTGGCCATCGCGACGGCCACCGTGCTCGCCGTCGCCGCGGGCACGGCCTTCGCCGTCCGCAGCGATCTGCTCGGCTTCGGCGACTCCTGCGGCGGCACGGTCCACCTCGACGTCGCCGCCTCCCCGGACGTGGCGCCCGCACTGACGGCCGCAGCGGACCAGGCCCGCGAACAGAAGGTGACCTCGGACGGCAACTGCCTGGACGTCACCGTCACCGCGCGCGACTCGTACAAGGTCGCCACGGACCTGCGCGCGGGCAAGGGCAAGCCGGACTACCAGGTGTGGGTGCCCGACTCGGACCTGTGGCTCCAGCGGGTCGAGCAGAACACGAAGGCCACCCCGGTCGCCGCAGCGGGCAACATCGCCTCCACGCCGATCGGCGTGGGCATGGTCCCGGCGGCGGCGAAGGCCTTCGGCTGGCCCAAGAAGACCTACAGCTGGACGCAGTTGGCCGGCGCGGCCATGCAGGACGACAAGGTGCGCCTGGGCGCCGCCGATCCGGCCCGCAGCTCCACCGGCCTGCTCGCGCTGACCAAGCTGGCGGCCGAGGCGAAGAAGTCCGGCGACGACGGCGGCACCCAGGCCGCGGCCATGGCCAAGGTCCTCTCACAGCGCACCTCGGACAGCGACGGCCAGCTGATGGACACCGTGGCGAGCGACACCTCGGGCAGCGAGCAGGGCAACCCCCGGCGCAACCAGGCCCTGATCCTGTCCGAGCAGGCCGCCTTCGCGCACAACGCGGAGGCGGGCGACGACGGCGGCCTCGACCTCTTCTACCCGAAGGACGGCTCGCCCGAGCTCAACTACCCGTTCTCCCTGGTCGACGAGCCCGCCCTGACCACCGACCAGAGCCGCGCCGCCGTCCGCTTCATGACGCTGCTCGGCGCGCCCGACGGCCGCGCGATCCTGGCGAAGCACGGCTTCCGCACGTCCAGTTCGGCCTCGCCCGAGGCGGTCGCCGCCCAGGCGGGCGCGCGCGCCCCGCAGCCGTACGCGGAGCCCACGTCGCAGCCGCCGACCGACGAGGAGATCGAGGAGACCCTCGGCATGTGGACGATCACGGTGCAGAGCGCCCACATCCTCACTGTCGTGGACGCGTCGGCCTCGATGGCGAACCCGGTGCCGGGCCGCGGCCAGTCCCGCATGGACGTCACGAAGTCATCGATGCTTGCGGCCCTGTCGACCGCCTTCACGGACGAGGACGACATCGGCCTGTGGGAGTTCTCCACCCACCTCGACGGCAGCCGCGACTACAAGAAGCTGGTCCCGACCGCCCGCCTCGGCGACCGCGAGGGCGCCGGCACCCAACGGGACCGCCTGTCCGCCGCGTTCACGTCCCTCCAGCCGGTGCCGGGCGGGGCGACCGGCCTGTACGACACGACGCTCGCCGCCTACAAGCAGGCCACGTCGACGTACAAGAGCGGCAAGTTCAACGCGGTGGTCGTGGTCACCGACGGCGTCAACCAGGACCCGGGATCGATCTCCCGCAGCAGCCTCATCAAGGAGCTGGAGAACCTCACGGACCCCGAGCACCCCGTGCCGCTCATCGCCATCGCCGTCGGCCCGGACACCGACAAGGACGAGATCGAGCAGATCGCCACGGCCACCGGCGGCTCGGGTCACCAGGTCAGTGACCCGGCCGACATCCAGCAGGTCATCCTGAAGGCCATCATCGAGGCGGGCGCCAAGAGCAGTTGAACCTGACCGGCCGGCGTCACCCGAGCGGCACGGCGGGCTCCGGCAGCCCGACGGGCCAGCTGTGCACCGGCTCGCCCAGGTGCATCAGCTCGGCGTACCGGCGCGTGGTCGCGGCGAGCGCCGCATCGCGCGCAAGCCCGCTCTCCCGGGCGCGGTGGTACGTGGCCGCCTGCCAGGCCGCCCCGTTCATGCGCCGCGCACACCGCTCCTCGATCACGCCCAGGTACAGATCGCGGTCGGCGGGTTCGACCCCCCACGCGTCGAGCCCGGCGGCCGCGAGCGGCAGCAGTTCGTCCCGTACGAGGGTGACGGCCGGCACCTGCTCGGTGCCGCCGAACCGGCCCCGGCGCGGCCACTCCAGGCGCGCGTCGATCCCGTACCGGCAGGCGGTGTCGAAGTTCCGGGCGGCCGCCTCGAAGGAGAGCCGCGACCACACGGGCCGCGCGTCCTCCGCCAGGGCCCGTACGACGCCGTAGTAGAAGGCGACGTTGGCGATGACGTCGGTGACGGTGGGTCCCGCGGGCAGCACCCGGTTCTCCACGCGCAGATGCGGAACGCCGTCCGCGATGCCGTACACGGGCCGGTTCCAGCGGTACACCGTGCCGTTGTGCAGGACGAGTTCGGCGAGGCTCGGGACGCCGCCCTTGTCGAGGACGTCGAGCGGGTGCTCCTCGTCGAGGATCGGCAGCAGCGGCGGAAAGTACCGCAGGTTCTCCTCGAAGAGGTCGTACGCGGAATCGATCCACCGCTCCCCGAACCACGTCCGCGGCCGCACCCCCTGGGCCTGCAGTTCCGGCGGCCGGGTGTCCGTGGACTGCTGGAAGAGCGGGGGCCGCGACTCCCGCCACAGCTCGCGACCGAAGAGGAACGGCGCGTTGGCGCCCAGCGCGATCTGCACCCCGGCGATCGCCTGCGCCGCGTTCCACACGTCGGCGAACCGGCCCGGCGTGACCTGGAGGTGCAACTGCACGGACGTACACGCCGCTTCGGGCGCTATCGACGAGGACGTGCAGGTCAGGTGCTCCACGCCGTCGATGTCGAGCACGAAGTCCTCGCCCCGCGCGGCCACGATCTGGTCGTTGAGCAGGGTGTAGCGGTCCACGTCCGAGAGGTTCGCAGAGACGAGATCCGCGGCGCGCAAGGTCGGCAGAATACCGATCATCACGATTCCCGCATCGACCTCATTGGCCTTCCGGTGCGCATAACCGAGCCCGGTCCGCAGCTCCTCCGCAAGCTGATCAAGAACACGCCCGCCGAGCCGGTGCGGCGCAATATTCACTTCCAGATTGAACATCGCGAGTTCCGTCTGGAAATCCCGGCTGGCGATTCGCTCGAGTACTTCCGCATTCATCATTCTCGGCAGCCCGTCGGGCCCGGCGAGATTCAGCTCGATCTCCAGGCCCATGAGATTCTTCGGCCGGTCGAACCGCTTCTCGCCCAAGAGCCTCTCGAGCCCCGACAGACACTCCGCGAGCTTCTCCCGGTAGAGCCGTCGGTCGGCCAGATCGACCGCGCCCGCAACGACCTTCTCCCCCATGGAAGCGTCCCTCCTCGCCCGGGCAGCCCGACCGTCCGGCCGCGTGTCACGGTGGATGATGCCCAGGCAATGTGATCGATAACGCCCCGCTCGGCCCGACGGGGCAGTACGCTCGGACCACTTACCCCACGGCACATTCCCTAGGCATGCAGCGTTCTGCAGATTCATCTACGAACGCCTGGTGAAAAACACCGACGAGAACCGGCCGACCGCTCACTCGGAAAAAGACGAGGCCACACGGCGAAGACGCAAGATAAATCGGATGCCCGCCGGCAAAACACCGCCGGGACGACGGCCGAATAGCACCTTGCAGACCCCTCTCACCCTGGTAGGGGAAACACCGTGTGAACACGCGTCGTATAAACTCCGCGAACGAGACAGAGAGTCGGCGCCCGTGGCCGGGTTCGTCAGTGGCCCCCGCCCCCTCTGGCCCGCGTAATGCTGCGCATCCCGCGCACCCCAGCAGCAGACAGCGCCGTCCGCTCGTCCCGCACCGCCCTCGTACCACGTGCCTGTCGAATGAGAGGCGACCCACCATGCCGCTGCACGTCCCTCCGGCTCCCGCGCCCGCCCTGCGCAGCGTCCTCACGGCCCTCGGTTCCCCCACCGCCGTCCGCGAGGCCCGCACCCCTTCCCTGCGCGCAGCACAGGGACCCGCAAGCCCCGAACTCCCGCTGCCCGTCCACGTGTTGGACCACATCACCGAGACCACCGGACCCTCGCAGGCCCGCCTCACCGGCTGGCGGTTCCTGATCCGCTGCGGGGACCGCGCGGTGGCCGCGGCCGACACAATGCTCACTCCGGACGGGTGGGCCTTCTCGCACTTCTTCGAGGGCCCCTACGTGACGTCCACCGAGCGCGCGCTGCGTCAGGCCGAGTCCCTGCCGCTGCACTACCAGCCGCGCCTGCTCTCGGTCCCCGAGCTCTACATGCTCACCCTGTGGCTGCACGGCGACTGCACCGCCGACGCGGCGACCGGGCACCCGGCGGCCGACGACATCCTCGTCCCGCTGGCACCCGCACCGCCGGGCATCGCGGCCCACCGCCCGCACCGCGTGGCGGAGCTGCTGCCGGTACTGACCCACCGGCTGACGCCGGCCCGGGCCACTCCTCTCTTGGCCTGACCCGAGCCCGACCACCGAGACCTGTGCCCCGCGCCGTCCGCCGTCCGGTCGCGGGGCACAGCCCTGAGCGCTTGTGCTCATGCGGACTAGCCCGGTCCGGCTACTCCGAACCACCCGAAGGGACAGTCCAGTTGGGCTGAACCGTCCGCACGGGTGACGCGTCTGAATCCAGTGAGGACCGCTGCTACGAAATCCCTGCGGATTGGCGCCCACAGGGCAACACTGGGTTCGGACCGACTGGAAAACGGGGGGCGGCCATGAACAAGCCTTCAAGCCGCAGCACGAACAGCACCACCAGCACCACCAGCACCGACTGCACTGCCAGCAACGCCACCGTCATCGAGATCACTTCGCAGCGAAAGATCCCATCCATGTGCCAGCACCAGCCGCCGTGCCCGACAGCAGCCTCCGCGGACCGGGAGGCCGCGCTCCCCGTGGCTCACCACCCGGAGCAGGGCTGGAGTCTCCTGTGCAACGGAGTCCTGCTCTTCGAGGACACCGGCGAACTGCTGCCCAACGGCACGATCATCGCGCCGCACCGCCCCTTGGGCACGGTGGTGACCGCCGCCTAGCGGCGCGGGGCACTGCGCGGCCGTCCACCTGCGAACGGCCGGCCGCGCACCCACTGTCGGCTCAGGCCTCGTAGGCGTCCAGAGGCGGGCACGAGCAGACCAGGTTCCGGTCGCCGAAGGCCTGGTCGATACGGCGCACCGGCGGCCAGTACTTGTCGGACGCCACCACCCCGGCCGGGAAGACAGCCTCTTCCCGGCTGTACGCGTGCGCCCAGTCCCCGCCCAGCATCCCCGCCGTGTGCGGAGCGTTCCGCAGCGGGTTGTCATCGGCGGGCCACTCGCCGGAGGCCACCCGCTCGATCTCGCCGCGAATGGCGATCATCGCCTCGCAGAACCGGTCGAGCTCGGTGATGTCCTCGCTCTCGGTCGGCTCGATCATCAGCGTCCCCGCGACCGGGAACGACATGGTCGGCGCGTGGAACCCGTAGTCGATGAGCCGCTTGGCGATGTCGTCGACGCTGACGCCGGTCTCCTTGCTGATCGGCCGCAGATCGATGATGCACTCGTGCGCGACGAGACCGCCGGGACCGGTGTAGAGCACCGGGAAGTGCGGCTCGAGCCGCTTGGCGATGTAGTTGGCCGACAGCACGGCGACCTGCGTCGCGCGCTTGAGCCCCTCGCCGCCCATGAGACGCACGTACGACCACGAGATCGGCAGGATGCCCGCGGAGCCCCACGGCGCGGCCGAGATCGGACCGACGCCCGTCTCAGGACCGGCGGCCGGCTGCAGCGGGTGGTTCGGCAGGTACGGAGCGAGGTGCTCGCGCACGCCGACCGGACCGACGCCGGGGCCACCGCCGCCGTGCGGGATGCAGAACGTCTTGTGCAGGTTCAGGTGCGAGACGTCGCCCCCGAAGTGCCCCGGCTTGGCAAGCCCCACGAGGGCGTTGAGGTTGGCACCGTCGACGTACACCTGGCCGCCGGCGTCGTGCACGGCGGCGCAGATGTCGGCGACGTGCTCCTCGAACACACCGTGCGTCGACGGGTACGTGATCATGAGCACGGCCAGCTGATCGGCGTACTGCTCGATCTTGGCGCGCAGGTCCGCGATGTCGACCTCACCGTCGTCGGCGGTCTTGACGACGACGACCTTCATCCCGGCCATCACGGCACTGGCGGCATTGGTCCCGTGCGCCGACGACGGGATGAGGCAGACGGTGCGCTGCTCGTCGCCGTTGGCCCGGTGGTATCCGCGTACGGCGAGCAGGCCCGCCAGCTCGCCCTGCGACCCGGCGTTCGGCTGCAGCGACACCTTGTCGTAGCCGGTGACCTCGGCGAGGCGCTCCTCGAGCTCCTTGATCAGGGTCAGATAGCCCTGCGCCTGCTCGGCCGGCACGAAGGGGTGCAGCTGGCCGAACTCGGGCCAGGTGACCGGCTCCATCTCGGTGGTCGCGTTGAGCTTCATCGTGCAGGAGCCCAGCGGGATCATGCCCCGGTCGAGCGCATAGTCGCGGTCGGCGAGCGTGCGCAGGTAGCGCAGCATCGCGGTCTCGGAGCGGTGCTGGTGGAACACCGGGTGCGTCAGGATCTCGTCGCTGCGCAGCAGCGCCTCGGGAAGCGCGTCCACCGCGGCGGCGTCGAGCGCCTCGATGTCCGCCTCGACGCCGAACGCGTCCCAGACGGCGCCCAGTTGGGCCCGTGTGGTGGTCTCGTCGCAGGAGAGGGAGACCTGGTCGGCGTCGACGAGGTGCAGGTTGACCCCGCCCTCGCGCGCCGCGGCCACGACCTGCGCGGCCTTGCCGGGCACCCGCACGGTCAGCGTGTCGAAGTACGCGCCGTGCACGACCTCGACACCGCCCGCCGTCAGACCGGCGGCCAGCAGCGTGGCGTAGCGGTGGGTGCGCTGCGCGATGGACCTGAGCCCGTCAGGACCGTGGTAGACCGCGTACATCCCGGCCATGACGGCGAGCAGCACCTGCGCCGTACAGATGTTGCTGGTCGCCTTCTCGCGGCGGATGTGCTGCTCGCGCGTCTGCAGGGCGAGGCGGTACGCCTTGTTCCCGTCGGCGTCGACGGAGACGCCGACGAGCCGCCCGGGCAGGGACCGCGCGAACTTCTCCCGTACGGCCATGTAACCGGCGTGCGGACCGCCGAAGCCCATCGGGACGCCGAAGCGCTGCGTCGTGCCCACGGCGATGTCGGCACCCAGTTCGCCGGGCGAGGTCAGCAGCGTAAGAGCAAGAAGATCAGCGGCGACGGTGACGATGGCGCCCAGCTCGTGCGCCTGCTCGATGACGGACTTGATGTCGCGCACGGCACCGGAGGCCCCCGGGTACTGCACGAGCACGCCCACGACACCGCGCTCGGCGACCTCGGCGGGAATCCCGTCGCTCAGGTCGGCGACGACGATCTCGACGCCGGTCGGCTCGGCCCGCGTCCGAATGACGGCGACGGTCTGCGGCAGCGCGTCCGCGTCGACCAGGTACACACCGTCCTTGACCTTGCCGATGCGCCGCGACAGCGCCATGGCCTCGGCGGCGGCCGTGCCCTCGTCGAGCAGCGAGGCGCCGGAGGTCGGCAGGCCGGTCAACTCGGCAACCATCGTCTGGAAGTTGAGCAGCGCCTCGAGACGGCCCTGCGAGATCTCCGGCTGGTACGGCGTGTAGGCCGTGTACCAGGAGGGGTTCTCCATCACGTTGCGCAGGATGACGGGCGGCGTGAAGGTCCCGTAGTAGCCGAGCCCGATCATGGACCCGAGCACCTGGTTGCGGTCGGCGAGGGAGCGGAGCTCGGCGAGCACCTCGGCCTCGGTGCGCGCGGCGGGCAGCGCCAGCGCCTCGGCACTCTTGATCACATCCGGCACAGCGGCCGCCGTCAGCTCGTCGAGCGAGCCGTAGCCGACCTGCGCGAGCATCTTGGCCTGAGCGGCGTCGTCGGGACCGATGTGGCGCTGCTCGAAGGGGATTCCCTGCTCCAACTGCGAGAGCGGAATACGGTTGGCGGTCATGGCGGAGGCCTCCTGGTCATTGCGACCTGCGAGGGGCACCACGGCGCGGGTGCCCGGACGGCCTCCCCCTCTGTCATCTCAACCTGAGAGCTTCACCGGCCGCCCCCGCAAGATCACGTGGACACACCGGCTTTCACCGTCGGTGAGGGCGGAGAACTGCACCCCGCCCTGCTTTCCAGAGTGACCTCGTCCGCGCGGTACAGGGGCCTGAGAGATTCCGGGGAGGAGTTGCTCCTTCGGCGCCTCCGACGATGATCGGAGGACTCTCCCGCGCGGGGTCAGCAGCCGCCTGCCAGCCTACCAGCGGCCCTCGGCCCCGATTCATGGAGGAACGCTCGAGTGGCCGCCTTGTGAAATGTGCTCTTTCGTAGTGGTTACAGACGAGTTGCGACCAGCTGGAGGGCCCGTGCAGACCGACGTCGATCCGCGCAACCTGATCGGCCGCAAGGCGTTCGACCGCAATGGAACCAAGATCGGCACGATCGACGAGGTGTACCTCGACGACGCCACCGGCGTCCCGGAGTGGGCGGCGATACGGACGGGCCTCTTCAGCCGCGACGCCTTCGTCCCGCTGGAGCCCAGCGAACTGGTCGACGGCACGCTCCGCGTCCCCTTCGACCGCGCCCTGATCAAGGACTCCCCGGACTTCGGCGTGGGCCGCCACCTCTCCCCCGAGCAGGAACTGCAGCTGTACCACCACTACGGGCTCGACGTCACGGCCCCGCAGCAGTCGCCGGACATGACCTTCGGCCGCATCGCGGGCTCCGAGAACGATCCGACCTGACCCGAGCACTACTCCGATCCGACGCAGGGCTCGGCCACTGGCTCGGCGGCCGGCTCGGCGGCTGACTCGTCCACCGGCTCGACCAGCGGCAACGGGTCGGCGGCCACCAGCTCCGGATCGTCCACCCGGAACGTCCGCACCCGCCCCGGCACCGTCGAATAGGGCGTCTCGAACCGCACCGTCACCCGCCCGAGCCCGCTCCCCTGCACCCATCCGGGCCCGAACTCGGCATGCCGCACGTCGTGCCCGGCCATCCACCGCCGCTGGACGGGCTCGGCGGCGACGACCTCGGGCTCATCGGGAACCGCTGCCTCGGCCTCCTCCTGCCCCTCCTCGGCAGCGGCCTCCTCGGCTTCCAGCGCCGCCTGGGCCGCCTGCGCGAACAGGTCCTCCTGCGTGAAGTCGGCAAGCCCGCTCACCCCGACCCCGAGCAGCCGGACCCCGCCCGTCGTGTCCACGGACTCGAGCAGCCGCGCGGCGGCCTCCCGCACCACCGTCGGATCGTCTGTCGGCCCCCGCAGCGTCTCGGACCGCGTCAGCGTCGAGAAGTCGTACCTCCGCACCTTCAGGACCACGGTCCGCCCCGACCGCTCGGCCGCCCGCAGCCGCTCCACACACCGGTCGGCAAGCCGCTGCACCTCCAGGCGGACCCGCACCCGGTCGTGGATGTCCACGTCGTACGTGTCCTCGACCGACACCGACTTGGAGTCCCGCTCGGCGACCACGGGCCGCTCGTCGTGCGCCAGCGCCATGGCGTACAGATGACTGCCGTGCGCCTTCCCGAGGAGTCGTACGAGCTCGTCCTCGCCCGCCTCGGCGATCTCCGCCACGGTCAGGATCCCGGCCCGCCGCAGATGGTCCCCGGTCGCGGGCCCGACCCCCGGCAGGATCCGCACGGACCGGGGCCCGATCAGCTCGCGCTCGGTCCCCGGCGGTATCAGAACGAGCCCGTCCGGCTTGGCCTCCTCCGACGCGATCTTCGCCAGCATCTTGGACACGGCGAGCCCGACGGACCCGGTCAGTCCCGTCACCCGCCGGATGTCCGCCCGCAGCTTCCTTCCCACGGCCTCCGCGGAAGCCTGGTCCCAGGCCACCTCACCGGCCTCCAGGTCGACGAACGCCTCGTCCAGACTCAGCGGCTCCACCAGCGGCGAAAGCTCCCGCAGCAGCCCCATCACCTGCTCGCTGACGTCCCGGTACAGCCGGAAGCGCGGCACGAGGTATGCGGCATTGGGCGCGAGCCGCCGGGCCTGCCCCATCGGCATCGCCGAGTGCACCCCGAACTTCCGCGCCTCGTACGACGCCGTGGCCACGACCCCGCGCGGCCCGAGCCCGCCCACGACGACCGCCTTCCCGCGCAGGCTCGGCTTCGCCGCCTGCTCGGCAGAGGCGTAGAAGGCATCCATGTCGAGATGCAGAATCGTCGGCGCGGTTCTCACATCTCCGATGCTCTCCTACGCCACTGACAACGGGGCCGCACGAGCGTCACACGGCCCGGTTGCGCCGCCTCGCGAGCTCGTCCGCGGGGTTGTGCCCGACGAGGGTCTCACCGGTGTCCACGCGCTCTCCGTGCAGCTGGGACAGGGCGCTCTCCACGTCCCGCCAGACCACGCCGACGGCGATCCCGAAGATCCCCTGCCCGCCCTGGAGCAGATCGTGCACCTCGGCCGGCGACGTGCACTCGTACACCGTCGCGCCGTCGCTCATGAGCGTCATCCGCTCCAGATCCCGAAAGCCGCGCTCACGCAGATGCTGCACCGCGGTGCGGATGTTCTGCAGCGAGACGCCCGTGTCCAGGAAGCGCTTGACGACCTTCAGGACGACGACGTCCCGGAAGCTGTACAGGCGCTGCGTCCCCGACCCGTACGCGGGCCGCACGCTCGGCTCGACCAGACCGGTCCTGGCCCAGTAGTCGAGCTGTCGATAAGTGATGCCGGCCGCCGCACACGCGGTCGGGCCCCGATATCCGATCTGCTCGGAAGTCGCGTCGCCGCTCTCCCCCGCCACCGCAGACACCGCCTGCGGGCGCTGCGGAGTGTGATCGGCCGCGCTGCCGTGAAACGAGTACGGACCGCCCGTCGCCGTACCGTCGCCGCTGCTTCTCACGCCGACCTCCTCTTTGACCTGCCTTCTCGACGGTAGGCAGTCACAAGGGGTGCGTCAACGAACGCCACACTCGCCACGCCGAGTGATAATCACCCTAGGAGTGGTTTCCCGTACCCGACCGCGGGGAAAGGCTAGCCGAATGTGCCGAGGCGGCCGCCCACGGGGGCGACCGCCTCGGGTCACGGACTGCCGGTCACTGACTATTGGTCCCGAAGTCCTCGGGCGAGATCTGGTCGAGGAACTCGCGGAACTTCTCCACCTCGTCCTCCTGCTCGTCCGGGATCGCGATCCCTGCGTCGTCCAGGACCCCGTCACTGCCGAAGATCGGCGTCCCGGTGCGCAGCGCGAGCGCTATGGCGTCGGACGGGCGGGCGCTGACCTCGACGCCGCTCGCGAACACCAGCTCCGCATAGAAGACGCCTTCCCGCAAGTCCGTGATGCGTACTTCCGTGAGCTCCTGACCGACCGCCTCGAGCACGTCCTTGAACAGGTCGTGCGTCAGCGGACGCGCGGGGGCCATGCCCTGCTGGGCAAAGGCGATCGCCGTCGCCTCCCCCGGTCCGATCCAGATGGGGAGGTAACGGTCGCCTCCCACTTCACGCAGGAGCACGATCGGTTGGTTGGAGGGCATTTCGACCCGGACACCTACGACGTCGAGCTCGTTCACACAGCAACCCTAGGACGTGCCCGGCCGGTTTGGGTAGTCGGGCATGCGCCGAGGGCCGGGCCCACGGCTTTCGCCCGCCCTGCAATCAGGGCAGACGCACCCCAAGTGCGGTCTGTACGAGCGCCGCGTGCAGCCGCACCGTCAGGCCGGCCAGCTCCTTGGCCCGCGCCTGCGCCAGGGCCCTGGTCTGCGGATTGCGGTGCACCTTGAGCGGCGCGACGACGGAGTCCACGAGCCCCGCCTCACGATCCGCGGCCGCCCGCATGACGCGCAGGTGCCGCGGCTCGATCCCGAACCGGCCGAGCTCGCCGACCAACTCGGCCACGAGAACGGCCGACGCGTCGTAGCCACCCTCCGGCAACGGGGCGATGAGCCCGTACGACTCCCACTCGCCGAGCTCGTCCTCGTCGATCTCGGCGGCGGCGAGCAGCTCGTCCCGGCCCACACGCGCGGCGGTGGGACCGTCCTCCGCCTCTTCCGCGTCGCCGGCCGGCCCGGGAGCGGGCACCGGCAGGGACTCGCCCCGCTCCAGCGCCTCGAGCTGCTCCTTGATGACCTTCAGCGGCAGGTAGTGGTCCCGCTGCATCCGCAGGACGTGGCCGAGCCGCTCGACGTCGTCCGGGCTGAACTTGCGGTACCCGGACGGCGTCCGCTGTGGCTCGATGAGGCCCTCCGCCTCCAAGAACCTGATCTTGGAGATGGTGACCTCGGGGAACTCTTCGCGCAGCACGTTCAGTACGGTGCCGATGCTCATCAGCCGACTGTCCGTGGTGGCGGTGCCGCCCGCGGCACCGCCCCTCGGTGTGTGAAGCATGGACCTTCCTGAAGGTTCGCTGACGGTTCAGATACCTCGCTGGCTCGCGTAGAACACCAGCCGGTACTTGCCGATCTGCACCTCGTCGCCGTTGTTCAGCGTCACGGAGTCGATGCGCTCACGGTTCACGTACGTCCCGTTGAGGCTGCCGACGTCGGAGACGGTGAACGAGCCGTCCTGCACGCGACGGAACTCCACGTGGCGGCGCGACACGGTCACGTCGTCCAGGAAGATGTCGCTCTGCGGGTGACGCCCGGCCGTGGTCAGCTCGCCGTCCAGGAGGAAGCGGCTGCCCGAGTTCGGACCGCGCCGCACCACCAGGAGCGCCGAACCCAGCGGCAGCGCGTCGACCGCGGCCTGCGCCTCGGGCGACAGGGCCGGCAGCTGCGTCTGCCCGGTGGCCTCCGGGTCGTAGGACTCGAGACCCGAGATGGAGATCGTGGACGTCGTCTCGGACGGCCCCTCCGGCACCCCGCCACGAAGCGGCGCACCACAGTTGGAGCAGAACCGGCTGTTCTCGCCGTTCCGGTTCCCGCACCTCGTACACACCAGGGCCGACATGGACGGATCCTCCTGCCGCGGCTGCCCCGCGGGGGCATGGGACGCGTACGGGCCGGGACCAAACCCTCCACCCGTACTTGAGGTTGACGGTTCCCCGAAACCTATGCGGCCGGAACCGGCAGGGTCAACAGACGACGCGCCCTGTCCGCCCGAATTGTCACCGCCGACCTGGTCCCGGAACAGCGGGCGCTCGCCCACCTGCGTCTCCGGCACATCTCCCTGGCGCGGCGCACGGTGGCGGTTGTCCTCACGTGCGCTCTTGCCGAACAACTTCGCAAACAACTTCACGGGCGATTCCCCTTGACCGAAACAGACCCGCCCGTGGGGCAGGACAAACCCTGATTGCACACACCGGCGTACATCACTGACACGGACACCCTCACAACGTCCGCATCCGCCAAACAGTTTCCACCACGCACCCCGCCTGCGGTGCGCCGACCCCCCGCAACCTCATGCCCTCCTACGACTTCCCCCATGCACCCCCGCCTCACTGCGAGGACGACCGAGCGTAGTCAGGCCGCTTCGCCGCTCGCAAGGCGTCCACGACGATCTTCTCGGATCGGACCACGGAGACCGTGGCCTGCTCCTTCTCCAGCGTCTGCACCACACCTCCAGGGATGTTGAGGGCCGGCTCGAGGTCCTGTGGCTTGCCGATGACCTTGAAGACGTACGGCTGGCTGATCTTCTGCCCGTCCACGCTGACCCCCTTCCCTCCACTCGCGTCCGTCAGATACGTGTTGGCCACGACGCGGACGCCGTTCACCTGGATCGCCTCGGCGCCCGCCGCCCGCAGCTCCTGGATCGCGTCGAGCAGCATGTCCGCCTCGACGGCTCCCTTCGTGTCCGTGACCGTCATCGTGATCCCGGGGCCCTGCGCGGCCACGGTGCCCGCCAGAATGCCGAGTTGGCGCTCCTTCTCGACGGTCTGCTTACGGGCCTCCTCGGCCTGGTCCGAGCTGTTCTCCAACTCGGTGCGCTGGTCCTCGAGACCCTGCTTCTCATCCTCCAGACGCTGAGTCCGGTCATCGAGTTCATCGAGGATGCGCACGAGATCTTCCTGGCGCGCACCGCGCAGGGCACTGTTGTCACTGTTGGACCGCACCTGGATGGCGAGCCCGAGGCCCAACACGAACAGCAGCACAGCGACGGTGAGTTGGGCGCGCGACACGCGAGGCGGCCACAGGCCTTTCACGAGCCGCTGACGTCCGGTCAGCTGCGGCGGGCCGTCCTGCGCGGATTCCGCGGCATCCGGTGCGGGCGCGACCTCGGCCGGCAGTTCCTTGCGCAGCCTGTGTTCGGCGCCGGAACCCTCGGGGTGTTCGTCTGCGTTCATCGGCCTCACGCCCGGAAGACGTGCCGCCGGATGGCGGCCGCGTTGGAGAAGATGCGGATGCCGAGCACCACCACGACCCCGGTGGACAGCTGCGCTCCGACACCCAACTTGTCACCCAGGAAGACGATGAGCGCGGCCACCACGACGTTCGACAGGAACGACACGACGAACACCTTGTCGACGAAGATCCCGTCCAGCATGGCGCGCAGCCCGCCGAACACCGCGTCGAGCGCCGCGACCACGGCGATCGGAAGATAAGGCTCGACCACCGCCGGAACCTCGGGCCGGACGAAAAGACCGACCACGACTCCCACGACGAGGCCCAGTACGGCGATCACGATGTGCCCTTCTGCTCTGCTCTCGGCTGTGCTGTACGTACGATCACGCTGGGTGCGGCAGGAAGCCTGACGTCGTCCTGGGCCGAAATGCTGGTCCGGATCCCGAAGTTCTCCTGCAGGGCATGCAGGTACAAACCGTCAGGACTGTTCTGGAACCGGGTGCTCAGCCGCTGTCCGTCCCCCACCGCGAGCACCGTGTACGGCGGCACCAGCGGCTTGTTGTCGACCAGTATCGCGTCACCCGCGGCCCTGATCGCGGACAGTGCGGTGAGCCGCTGCCCGTTGATGCTGACGGCCTCGGCCCCCGACTGCCACAGGCCGTTGACGACGCGCTGCATGTCGCGGTCGCGCACCCGCCCGGTGTCGGAGAAGCCGGCGCTCTCGCGCGGCCCGCTCCCGCCTCCGATCTCGGCCGACTTGGCGTCGTCGACGACGAGCTTCACTCCGGGCCCGTGCACGGCGACGGCACCCGACAGCACTCCCACCAACTCGCCCTGGTCGCCGCCGTGCTTCTTCAGCGCCTCGCGCTGCATCTCCCCCACATCGGTACGCAGCGAGTCGACCTGTCCCTCCAACTTGTCGGCGGACTCGGTCTCCTGGTCGATGCGGTCGATGAGCTCCTCGCGCTCCTTGGCCACGACGGGTGCGGCGACCCGGGCCTGCGCGGCCCCCACGGTCACGACACACGCGGCGAGTACGAGTCCTGCCGCAAGACCCAGCCTCGCGCGCAGCGTCTTCGGCAACCCGCTCTGCCCCAGAGCCTTCCTGCGGGCCGTCGCTTCCGCGTACCCGTCGTCGAGGCTGTGGTCCATCACATTGGTCAGCAGCGACATGGAGGCATCGGGGCGCGAGGGGCGCTCGGGGGTGCTCCGAACGGGGGGCTGCTGCGGCATGCCGCACATCGTCGCACGTCGTGACCGCTACCTCCGAATGCCCCCGGCAGCGTGCCGGTCGGCGCCCACGGCGGGCACCGACCGGCACACGAGCGGGCTCAGCGTCCGGCGCTGTCCACCACCGCCGACCACTCGTCGAGCAGCTGCTGCGCGGACGCGTCGTCGGGCCCTTCCGCCCACAGATGGGTAACGGCCTCCGCCGGGTCGGGCAGCACCATGACCCAGCGTCCGTCGGCCTCCACGACCCGCACCCCGTCGGTCGTGTCCACGGACCGGTCGCCGGCCTCCTCCACGACCCGCCGCATGACGAGCCCCTTCACGGCCCACGGAGTCGCCAGGTCACGCTTGAGGACGTGCGCCCGCGGGATGCGCGCATCGATCTGGCTCAGGGTCAGCTGAGTCCTGGCCACCAGCCCGATGAGCCGCACGAAGGCAGCAGCCCCGTCGAACACGCTGCTGAACTCGGGCACGATGAAGCCGCCGCGACCGTCGCCACCGAAGATGGTGCCGTCCTCACGCCCCACCCGGGTCAGATCGTCGGGCGACGTGGTCGTCCACTCCACCTGCGTCCCGTGATACGCGGCCACCTGCTCGCCGATACGCGTCGTGGTGACGGGGAGGGCGACCCGCCCGCTGCGCCGCTCGGCGGCGACAAGGTCGAGCATCACGAGCAAGGCCCGGTCGTCCTCGACGATCCGCCCCTTCTCGTCCACGAGGGACAGCCGCTCGCCGACCGGGTCGAACCGCACCCCGAACGCGGCCCGCGCCGACGCCACGATCTCCCCGAGCCGCACGAGCCCGGACCGCCGCGCATCCGCGGTCTCGGTGGGCCGCGACTCGTCGAGTCCCGGATTGATGGTCAGGGAGTCGACACCGAGGCGCCCCAGCAGGCTGGGCAGCACGAGCCCCGCGCTTCCGTTGGAGGCGTCGACGACCACCTTCAGCCCGGCATCGGCGATCCCGGTCGTGTCCACGTTCCGCAGCAGTGACCCGGTGTACGAGTCGAAGACGCTGGAGGGGAAGTGCAGATCCCCGATCTCCCCGGGGAACGCCCGCCGGTACTCCTGCCGCGCATACACACGATCGAGTTTGCGCTGGCTGCCCTGCGACAGATCCGCCCCGCGCTCGTCGAAGAACATGATGTCGACCGAGTCCGGCACACCCGGTGTCGTACGGATCATGATCCCGCCTGCACTGCCCCTGGCCGTCTGCTGACGAGCCACCGGCAACGGCACGTTCTCCAAGTCCCGTACGTCGATGGCGCTCGCCTGCAAGGCGGAGATGACCGCCCGTTTGAGCGCACGCGCACCGCGGGAGTGGTCACGGGCAGTGGTCACGGTCGACCCCTTCTTCAGGGTCGTCGCATAGGCACCCGCCAGCCGGACGGCGAGCTCGGGCGTGATCTCGACGTTGAGGATCCCGGAGACACCACGCGCCCCGAACAGATGGGCCTGCCCGCGGGACTCCCAGATCACCGACGTGTTGACGAAGGCTCCGGCCTCGATCGTCTTGAAGGGATAGACCCGGACGTTGCCCTGGACAATCGATTCCTCACCGACGAGGCACTCATCGCCGATGACCGCACCGTCCTCGATCCGGGCGGCCCGCATGATGTCGGTGTTCTTGCCGACGACACAGCCCCGCAGGTTGCTGTGCTGTCCGATGTAGACGTTGTCGTGCACGACGGCCTTGTGCAGAAAGGCCCCGCTCTTCACGACGACGTTCGAGCCGACGACCGTGTGTTCGCGAATCTCCACATCGGCTTCGACCTTGGCGTAGTCACCGATGTACAGCGGCCCGCGCAGCACCGCGTCCGGATGCACCTCGGCACCCTCGGCGACCCACACACCGGGGGAGATCTCGAACCCGTCGAGCTCGACGTCGACCTTGCCCTCCAGGACATCGGCCTGCGCCTTCACATAGCTCTCGTGGGTACCGACGTCCTCCCAATAGCCCTCGGCCACAAAGCCGTAGATGGGCTTGCCTTCCTTCATCAGCTGCGGGAAGACATCCCCGGACCAGTCCACGGACGTATCGGCCTCGACGTAGTCGAAGACCTCGGGCTCCATCACGTAGATGCCCGTGTTCACCGTGTCCGAGAAGACCTGCCCCCAGGTCGGCTTCTCGAGGAACCGCTCGACCTTCCCCTCCTCGTCGACAATGGTGATGCCGAATTCCAGGGGGTTGGGTACACGCGTCAGGCAGACAGTGACCAGCGCACCCTTTTCCTTGTGGAAATTGATGAGCTCGGTGAGGTCGAAATCGGTCAGGGCGTCGCCGGAGATCACGAGGAAAGCATCGTCCTTCAGCGCTTCCTCGGCGTTCTTCACGCTGCCGGCAGTGCCGAGTGGCTTCTCCTCATTGGCATAGGTGAGCTCCATCCCCAACTCTTCGCCGTCACCGAAGTAATTCCTGACGAGTGAGGCCAGGAATTGCACGGTGACCACGGTTTCGGTGAGCCCATGCCGCTTGAGCAGCCTGAGCACATGCTCCATGATCGGCCGGTTGGCCACCGGCAGGAGCGGCTTGGGCATGCTCGAGGTCATGGGGCGAAGGCGTGTGCCTTCGCCTCCGGCCATCACGACGGCCTTCATGTCGGAAGCGTCCTCCTTGAAGAGACGACGGTCTAGCCGACTTCGCCCGTCCGGAATGACTCGCAGAAGTCACGATGCGGACCTTCTGGCCTCACCCAACACCCAATGGCGAGCTCAATCGGCCTTGGAGTCCGCCTTGACAAGTCGGCGGACCTGAACCACGTAGAGGATCCCTGCCCACCAGTACAGCGTTGTACCCCATCCGGCGAACGCCCATCCGAAAATAGCAGCGAGTTCGTGGATCCATCCACTTCCGTCGCTGAGAAGCAACAGAGGGAACGCGTACATGAGGTTGAACGTCGCTGCCTTGCCGAGGAAGTTCACCTGCGGCGGCGGATAGCCGTGTCGCCTGAGGATCCCCACCATCACCAGCAGGACCAGTTCTCGCAGCAGCAGTGCGGCGGTCAACCAAATGGGAAGAATGTCGCGCCAGGTCAAACCGACCAAGGTGGACAAAATGTAGAGCCGGTCCGCAGCAGGGTCGAGGAGCCGGCCAAGGCTGCTGATCTGATTCCAGCGGCGCGCGAGCTTGCCGTCGAGATAGTCACTGACGCCGCTCAGCGCGAGCACCAGCAGAGCCCAACCGTCGCTCTTGGGGCCGCCGAACTCAGGCCTGAGGATGAGCCACAGGAAGAGCGGTACGCCAACAAGACGCGCCATGCTGAGGATGTTCGGGATGGTGAGGACCCGGTCAGTCTGAACACGGGTCTCCTGGACCTCCACCCGGGGGCCTCCTGTGGGAAACGAGCCAACGATGCCCCCTGACTTTACCCTCAGCTCCGGCCGACCAGAGCGAGGGGGTCGCCCAGGACACCCTCTGAACGCAGAAAAGCCCCGGACCGTATCCCGGTCCGGGGCTTTTCCATTCAAAAATAGTTCGGCGGCGTCCTACTCTCCCACAGGGTCCCCCCTGCAGTACCATCGGCGCTGTAAGGCTTAGCTTCCGGGTTCGGA
>NZ_JBITJZ010000014.1:0-188123 GCF_044460595.1 Streptomyces sp. NPDC050085
TGGGTATTTCAATCTTTCACCGGGGGTGGTGCCTGGGGGGCGTGGTGGGGGGGGGGGGGGGGGGCCCGGGGGGGGGGGGGGGGGGGGGGGGGGGGGGGGGGGGGGGGCGGGGGGGGCGCGGGGCCGGGGGGGGGGGGGGGGGGGCGGGGGGGGGGCCCCCCCCCCCCCCCCCCCACCCCGCTTTCTCAATCGAGCAGCCCGAACCGCATCGCGCTGGTCACGGCCGCCGTCCGGTCATCGACCCCCAACTTCCCGAACGCCCGCAGCAGATGGGTCTTCACCGTCGACTCGGCGACATGGAGACGCCGCCCGATCTCCGCGTTCGTACAGCCGTCGGAGACCAGCCGCAGCACCGCGGTCTCCCGCTCCGAGAGCCGTGGCCGCTCCGGATTCGTCCGCAGCTGGTCGACGAGGCGAGCGGCGACGGACGGGGCCAGGACCGTCTCGCCCCGGGCGGCGGCCCGCACCGCGCCGGCCAGTTCGGCCCGCGCCATGTCCTTGAGCAGATACCCGGCGGCCCCCGCCTCCACGGCCCGCAGGATGTCCCGGTCCGTCTCGTACGTCGTCAGGACGACCATCCGGCACGGCAGGCCCGCCGCCGCCATGCGGACGATCGCGTTCACGCCGTCGCCGCCCGGCATCCGCAGGTCCATCAGGACGATGTCCGGGGCGAGTCGAGCGGCGAGGGCCTCCGCCTGCGGTCCGTCCGAGGCCTCCGCGACGACCTCCAGGTCCGGCTCGGCGTCGAGCATGGCCCGCAGGCCCTCCCGTACGACGGGGTGGTCGTCGGCGAGCAGGATGCGGATCACGAACGGGTCCTTTCGGGAACTACGGGGCCTTTGGGGACTACGGGGGCTACGGGAATTGCGGGTGCTTCGGGTGCGGGGAGGTGGACCGTGACCGTGGTGCCCGCGCCGGGTGCGCTGTCGACGGTTGCCGTGCCGCCGACCTCCGCGGCCCGCGTCCGCAGCCCCCGCAGGCCGAACCGGTCCGTCGGCGCCTCGGGGTCGAAACCGGGCCCCGAGTCCCGCACCGCCACGGTCAACGCCCCCACGGAGTAAGCGAGTTCGACCCGTGCCGTGGCGTCGGGCCCGGCGTGCTTGCGTACGTTCGCCAGGGCCTCCTGGCAGCCGCGCAGCGCCACGACCTCGAGGCCCGGCGGCAACGGCCGTGCCGTGCCCGTCACTTCGACCTCCGCGCCGTGCCGCGAGGCCAGGCGGTGCAGCGCGTCGGACAGCGAGGCGCCGTCCAGATCGGCCGGGGCGCCGCCCGCGACGAGAGCCCGGGCCTCCGCCAGATTCTGCCGCGCGGTGTCCGCCATCAGGCCCAAGTGACGGCGGGCCTGCGGCACATCGTGCTCCAGCTCGGCGTCCACGGCCTGGACGAGCATCAGCACGCTGGTGAAACCCTGGGCGAGCGTGTCGTGGATCTCGCGGGACATCCGCTCGCGCTCGGCGAGCGCGCCGCGGTCGGCGGACAGTCGGGCGACCTCCTCGCGGCTCGCGTCCAACTCGGCGATGAGATCGGCTCGTTCCTGACTCTGGTCCATGATCCGGATCGTCCAGTTGCCGAACGCCGCCGAGAAGGCGAGGGTCACCACGGCGAACACCGAGTTGAAGAAGACGTCCTGGGCGCTGATGTCCCACAGCAGTGCCCAGCCCACCACCGGCGCGATGTTGACGACGGTGACCGCGGCCATCGCCCGGCGGTAGCGCAGCGTCATGAAGCACTGCGGGACGAGCGCGAAGGCCATCAGCCGGGTCTCGCCGACCAGCACACCCGGCGGCAGGTACAGCAGCACGGCGCCCGCGATGTACGTCATCGCGCGCCGCTCGGCCGTCCCCTCCGTCATGAGTACGGGCCGCCCACGAGCCACGTACCAGGGAACGAGCAGCACGAGCAGACTGCCGGCCGCCACGCGGACCGGCCACCCGGGCTCCGCCGTGCCGAGCACGAAGACCACCGTGGCCGCCCACACCGTCGCGAAGTACACGTCCCAGAGCCGGAAGGTCCGGTCCCAGACGTGCACTCCGCGCGGTCCGGTCTGTTCGTTCACCCGTCGCGCCGGTTCTTCCACCGGAAAGTCAGCAGGCACAGCACCAATCCTCCGACGCACCAGGCCCCGAGCACCAGAGCCGTCCTGCCGAGCTCCCAGCCGCCCGCCTGTTCCAGTACGTGCGCCGAGTCCGGCAGGAACACCCCGCGCAGCCCCTGGCACAGCCACTTCAGCGGGAAGAGCGCCCCGATGTTCAGCATCCAGTCCGGGATCGTGTCGATCGATATGTAGACACCGGAGATGAACTGCAGCACCAGGAACGGCAGGACGACGACGGACGTCGCGCTCTTGCCGGACTTCGGCACGGAGCTGATCGCGATGCCGAGCAGCGCGCACGCCGTGATGCCCAGCAGGAACAGCCAGGCGAACGTGAGCCACTTGCTGGCGCTCGACGGCAGGTCCACGTCGTAGAACGCTGCCCCGGCGACGAGCAGGACCGCCGTCTCCAGCAGACCCGTGACCAGCACGAGCCAGACCTTCCCGAGGAAGTACGAGGCCGGGGGCATCGGCGTACCGCGCAGTCGGCGCAGCACTTTCTCGTCGCGCTCGATCGCGATCGAGGTGCCCAGGGACTGGAAACTCGTCGACATGATGCCCGCCGCCATCATCGCCGGGACGTACAGCTGCGACGCGGTGATGCCCGCGCCCTGCACGTCGTCGCTGAAGATCGACGCGAACAGGAAGAGGAAGACGACGGGGAACGCGAACGTGAAGACCACCTGCTCGCGCATCCGGAAGAACTGCTTGATCTCCAGGGCACCCCGCTGCAGCCCCAACTGCCAGGCGCCGGGCAGACGTTCGGCGGCGCGGTCCCGGGGGCGGGTGGCTGTCGTGGTCGTCGTCATGCCTGGGTCTCCTGTCCGGTGAGCCGGAGGTACACGTCCTCGAGCGTGGGGCGGCCGACCTTCAGGCCGGGGATCTCGCCGTCGAAGCGGTGCATCAGCTCCGCGACGGTCCTGGTGGGCGTGGCCGTGCGTTCACTGCGCCGGACGCCGTCGGGCTCGGTCCACTCGACGGTGGCCTCGGTGCCGTGGCGGTGGCGCAGCTCGGACGGTGCGCCCTCGGCGACGACCCGGCCCGCGGAGACGATCGCGAGGCGCTGTGCAAGGGCCTCGGCCTCCTCCAGGTAGTGCGTGGTCAGCAGGATCGTCGTGCCCTCGTCGGCGAGCATCCGGATCAGGTCCCAGAACTGGCGCCGCGCGGCCGGGTCGAAACCGGTCGTGGGCTCGTCCAGGAGCAGCAGCTCCGGATCGCCGATCACGCCGAGCGCCACGTCGAGGCGGCGCCGCTGCCCGCCCGACAGGCTCTTGATCCGCGCGTTCGCCTTCTTCCCGAGGCCCACCAGGTCGATGACCCGCTCGGGGTCGCGCGGCCTCGGGTAGTAGCGGGCGAAGTGCCGTACGGTCTCGCGCACCGTCAGTTCCGCGGGCGCCGACTCGTCCTGCCAGACGATCCCCACCCGCGAGCGCCAGCCGCGCCCCGCCCCCGCCGGATCGGCGCCGAGCACGGACACGGTGCCCTCGTCGCGGCTCCGGTTGCCCTGCAGGATCTCCACGGTCGTGGACTTGCCCGCCCCGTTCGGGCCGAGGAGCCCGAAGACCTCTCCGGTGCGGATCGTCAGATCGATTCCGTCGACGGCGGTCACGTCGCCGTACCGCTTGCGCAGTCCCCGTACGTCCACCGCGAGTCCGGACCCGGCTGTCTGTGTCGTCATACGAAGCAGGCTCCCGCCGAACCGAACGTTCCGGGACCTACGGGCGTACATGCTTATGTCCATCGAACGGTGGACACCCGGGCCCGTACGGCACAATGGCCCTGCCCGCAGGCCCCACCTCTCACTTACGGATCGGCGTGATGAGCAAGACGACGACAGCAAGCGACAGCGTCTCCCACGACTCCGCTGTCCGGAGCGCTCCCCGCACCGTGGGCGGCAGCCGCGCCCTCGGGCTGCTTCTGATCATCACCGGTGCGGCCGGCCTGCTCGCCGCGTGGGTCATCACGCTCGACAAGTTCAAGCTCCTCGAGGACCCGGGCTTCACACCGGGCTGCTCGATCAACCCGGTCATCTCCTGCGGCAGCATCATGAAGAGCGACCAGGCGTCGGTCTTCGGCTTCCCGAACCCCATGCTGGGCCTCGTCGCCTACGGCATCGTGATCTGCGTCGGCATGACGCTGCTGGCCCGGGCGACGTTCCCGCGCTGGTACTGGCTGACGTTCAACGCGGGCTGCCTGTTCGGCGTGGGCTTCGTGAGCTGGCTGCAGTTCGAGTCCCTGTACCGGATCGGCGCCCTGTGCCTGTGGTGCTCGCTGGCGTGGGTCGCCACGATCATCATGTTCTGGTACGTCACCTCGTCGAACGTCCGCAACGACTTCCTGCCGGCGCCCAGCTGGCTCAAGTCGTTCTTCACGGACTTCACCTGGGCGCTGCCCGTCGTGCACATCGGCATCATCGCCGTCCTGATCTTCACGCGCTGGGGCGACAAGCTCTGGGCCTGACCCCCGTCCCGACCGGCGCCCGCGGGGTTGTCAGTGCCGTGACTTAGGGTTTTGGACGTGGAACCCGACCTCTTCACCGCCGCAGCCGAGGAACGCCAGGAGAAGGACCCGTCCGCGAGTCCCCTGGCCGTCCGGATGCGCCCGCGCACCCTCGACGAAGTCGTCGGCCAGCAGCACCTCTTGAAGCAGGGCTCGCCGCTGCGCCGCCTGGTCGGCGAGGGCGGCGGCGGTCCTGCGGGCGCCTCGTCGGTGATCCTGTGGGGCCCGCCCGGCATCGGCAAGACGACCCTCGCCTACGTCGTCTCGAAGGCCACGAACAAGCGGTTCGTGGAGCTCTCCGCGATCACCGCGGGCGTCAAGGAAGTCCGGGCCGTCATCGAGGGCGCCCGCCGCGCGATGGGCGGCCACGGCAAGGAGACCGTCCTCTTCCTCGACGAGATCCACCGCTTCAGCAAGGCCCAGCAGGACTCGCTGCTGCCCGCCGTGGAGAACCGCTGGGTGACGCTGATCGCGGCGACCACGGAGAACCCGTACTTCTCGGTGATCTCCCCGCTCCTGTCCCGCTCCCTCCTGCTCACTCTCGAACCGCTCACGGACGACGACCTGCGGGGTCTGCTGGCCCGGGCGCTGACCGAGGAGCGGGGCCTCGGCGGTGCGGTGACGCTCGACGAGGATGCCGAGGAACACCTGCTGCGGGTCGCCGGGGGAGACGCCCGGCGCGCGCTCACCGCCCTGGAGGCCGCGGCCGGTGCCGCCCTCGCCAAGAGCGAGGAGACCATCACCCTCGAAAGCGTCGAGGAGACGGTCAACAAGGCGGCGGTGAAGTACGACCGTGACGGCGACCAGCACTACGACGTGGCCAGCGCCCTGATCAAGTCGATCCGCGGCTCGGACGTCGACGCGGCGCTGCACTATCTGGCCCGCATGATCGAGGCCGGTGAGGACCCGCGCTTCATCGCCCGCCGCCTCATGATCTCCGCCAGCGAGGACATCGGCCTCGCCGACCCGACGGCCCTGCCCACCGCGGTCGCCGCCGCCCAGGCCGTCGCCATGATCGGTTTCCCCGAGGCGGCCCTCACCCTGAGCCACGCCACGATCGCCCTCGCCCTGGCCCCGAAGTCGAACGCGGCGACGACGGCGATCGGCGCCGCCATGGCGGACGTGCGGGGCGGCCTGGCGGGACCGGTGCCACCGCACCTGCGCGACGGGCACTACAAGGGCGCCGCCAAGCTCGGCCACGCGCAGGGGTACGTGTATCCGCACGACGTGCCCGGGGGCATCGCGGCGCAGCAGTACGCGCCGGACGCCATTGCCGGCCGGCGGTACTACGAGCCCACGCGGTACGGGGCGGAGGCGCGGTACGCGGATGTGGTCGAGCGGGTGCGGGAGCGGCTCCGCGGGGGTGGGGGCGGGGACGGGTGAGCGTCTGCGGGGTTCCTGTTGCGTTGCCGGGTGCGGGCCGGTGGGGGCTGCGTCATCAGCGGCTCCGCCGCGGGGCGCGACCAGCCCCCACCGGCCGTCAGCCCGCGACCAAGGCGGAACCCGGCAGACGCGCCCGACGGGCAGCCCGACCCCGCCCGACCTAGGCTCGGCCCATGCGCAGGCCACGGCGAAGAGCCATCGCGGGGTCACTCCTCTTCCTGCTGCTCGGCGGAGCCGCATGTACTCCGCCCCAGCTCGACCGGGCCGAGCACCGGCGCAGCCCGACGGCCACCGCCGAGCCCAAGCCGAGCCCCACGGTCACGGCCACCCCGCAGACACTGGCCAGCAAGGGCTTCCCGCCGACCCCGGCCGAGGCCCGCTCCCAGCTGGCCGGTCTGACCGTCGCCTGGGGCAAGAACTGGGAGACGTACAAACGGAGCGAGTTCGGCGAAGGCTGGAGCGACGCCGTCGACGCCCCGGGCGGGCGCAACGGGTGCGACACCCGCGACGACGTCCTGCGCCGCGACCTGAGCGACCTGCGCGAGGGCGACCGCAACCCCTGCGTCGTTCTCTCCGGGGTGCTGCACGACCCGTACACCGGCAAGGAACTGCCGTACTACTACCGCCGCGCCTCCCAGATCCAGTCCGACCACGTCGTCGCGCTCGGCGCCGCCTGGCGGGCCGGGGCCTGGGCGTGGACCCCGCAGCAGCGGCTCACGTACGCCAACGACCTCGACGTGCTGCTCGCCACGGACAAGACGACGAACTACGAGAAGAGCAGCCAGACCCCCGACAAGTGGAAGCCGCCGAACCAGGCCTACTGGTGCGAGTACGGCCGCCGCTGGACCGGGATCAAGCACAAGTACAAGCTCACGGTCACCGCCCCGGAGAAGCTGGCCCTGCAGGATCTGCTGGCCACCTGCCCGAAGTGAGACCGGTCCGGTGAGACCGGTCCGGTGAGACCGGTCCGGTGAATCCAGCCCGGTGAATCCGGTCCGCAACGATCCGGTAGACTTCTGCGAAGTGCTGCGTCCTGCGCCCGGCCTCCCGAAAGGGAAGCGGGGCATCACCAGAGCGGGACATCCAGCCGGACCCCCCACACCGCAAGGCAAGGGGATCCAGGAGCGTCGCGCACCTTCGAAGGTGTCGCGGGCAGCCCACCACCCTCCCGGTTCCCGGGTACAGGTCGGTGGGCCACTCGCGTGCTGCACGTATGTGCCCAGATCCGGGAGCGGCTGCCCACCCTTGCTCACGAAGCGAGGCGCGGGTTTCCCGGGCTGCGGATGCGACCTCCCCAAACCCTGGTGAAGCCGTATTCGCATCAGAAACATGAGGTGTTTGGTTCATGGCGAACCAGTCCCGTCCCAAGGTCAAGAAGTCGCGTGCCCTCGGCATCGCGCTGACCCCGAAGGCCGTCAAGTACTTCGAGGCCCGCCCCTACCCGCCGGGCGAGCACGGCCGCGGCCGCAAGCAGAACTCGGACTACAAGGTCCGTCTGCTCGAGAAGCAGCGTCTGCGCGCGCAGTACGACATCAGCGAGAAGCAGATGGCCCGCGCCTACGACCGCGCCAAGAAGGCCGAAGGCAAGACCGGCGAGGCCCTGGTCATCGAGCTGGAGCGTCGCCTCGACGCGCTGCTGCTGCGTTCGGGCATCGCCCGCACGATCTACCAGTCGCGCCAGATGGTCGTCCACGGCCACATCGAGGTCAACGGCACGAAGGTCGACAAGCCCTCGTTCCGTGTCCGTCCCGACGACGTCGTGATGGTCCGCGAGCGCAGCCGCGAGAAGCCGCTGTTCCAGGTCGCGCGTGAGGGTGGCTTCGCCCCCGAGGGCGAGACCCCGCGTTACCTCCAGGTCAACCTGAAGGCCCTGGCCTTCCGCCTGGACCGTGACCCGAACCGCAAGGAGATCCCCGTGATCTGCGACGAGCAGCTCGTCGTCGAGTACTACGCCCGCTGATCTCCCTCACCGGAGTCTCCGGCAACGGAGAGCGGACGTAGTCCCACCTGCGTTTCAGCCCGTCGTCTCCCCGCCGTTCGCGGTGGGGGAGGCGGCGGGTTCGCGCATTTCCGGTGCGGTCGACCGCACCGGTCGCGGCACGGTCGCCACCGCGATCCGCCGCTCGCGCTCGCCGAGCGCCCGGGCCACCGCCTCGTCGTGCCCCAACCGCTCGCCCGCGCGCGCCAGTTCGTCGAACCGGGCGTCGCCGAGCGCCTCGCGGGCCCGCGTCTCGCACAGCTCGTGCGGCACGTTGTAGTACGCCGAGCCGAACAGCGGCAGCCCCACCGACGGCCAGATGCCGGCCGCCGCGCCCTGCAGCACCGCGGCCTCGGCCGCGTCCCCCTCCACCAGCGTGACCAGCGCGAGCAGCTCGACGGCGAGCACGGTGCCGAGCAGATCGTGGAACTCGTGGTCGATGGCCAGGCACTCGTGCAGCAGCGTCCGGGCCTTCGCCGGATCCCCGTCGTGCCAGGCCGCGTACGCCAGGACGTACAGGGCGTACGCCATGGTCCAGCGCTCCCCGTGGTCCTCGCACACCTGCCGTACGTCCTCGCACAGCGCCACGGCCTGCGCCAGATCCCCCTGGAACGCCACCGCCATCGCCAGCTCGACCTGGCCCATCAGCACATTGCTGTTGAGCTCGCCGATCTCGCGGTAGCTGGCGAGCGCCGCCCGCAGCAGCTGCTCGGCCCGCGGCATGTCGTCCGTGACCAGGGCCAGACAGCCGGTGCGGTGCACGGCGTACGCGAGGGCCGTGGCGTCGTCGCCGCGCCTCGCCTCGTCCTGGCACTCCTGCAGCGCCGCCAGGGCGGGCACGGTGTCGCCCTGCAGGATCGCCACGTAGCCGAGCACCCACAGGGCCTTGAGGCGCGAGATCCCGTACTCCAGCGGCTCGCCCTCGTCGACCGCCTCGCCGTCCAGGGCGATGCTGCGGTCCAGCCAGTGCCGGCCCTCGGCGAGCCGCCCGCAGCCCGCCCAGTAGAACCAGAGCGTGCCCGCCAGGTACTGGCCCAGATGCGTCTCGCCCGGCTCGGTCAGGCAGAACTCCAGGGCCGTCCGCAGATTCGGCAGCTCCGCGTCGATCCGGGCAGCCACCTCGCCCTGCCGCGGCGAGAACCAGTCCAGCTCGCACCAGGTCGCAAGGCCCATGTACCAGTCGCGGTGCCGCCGCCGCATCCGGCCGCCGTCACCGGTGTGCTCCAGCCACTCGGCGCCGTACGCCCGCACCGTGTCCAGCATCCGGTAGCGCACCCCGGTCCGTGACTCCTCCCGGATCACGACGGACTGCGCGAGCAGCTCGTGCAGCACGTCCAGGACCAGCTCCGCGTGCAGGCCCTCGCCGCCGCAGATGTACTCCGCGGCCTCCAGGTCGAACTGTCCGGAGAAGACGGACAGGCGCGACCAAAGCAGCCGCTCCTGCGCCGTGCACAGCTCGTGGCTCCAGCCGATCGCCGTACGCAGCGTCTGGTGGCGCGGCAGCGAGTCCCGGCCGCCGCCGGTCAGCAGCCGGAAGCGGTCGTCCAGCCGCTCCAGGAGCTGCGTCGGCGACAGCGCCGGCAGCCGCCCGGCCGCCAGCTCCACCGCGAGCGGCAGACAGTCCAGGCGCCGGCACACCTCCGTGACGTCCGACAGGTGCCCGTCGTCCAGGCGGAAACCGGGCAGCAGCGCCGTCGCCCGGTCCGCGAACAGCTCCGCCGCGTCCTGCACCGTCAGCGGCGCCAGCGGGAAGAGGCGCTCGCCCTCCAGCGCCAGCGGCCTGCGGCCCACCGCGATCACCCGCAGCCCGGGAGCGGCCCGCAGCAAGTCCCGTACGAGAGAGGCGCAGACGTCCACGAGATGCTCGAACCCGTCGACGACGAGCACCAGTTGGCGGTCGGCGAGATGGTCGACGAGCACCTGGCGCGGCGGGCGGGTCGTGTGGTCGGTGAGCCCGAGGGCCTCGACGACCGTGTACTCGACGAGCTCGGGCCGGCGCACCGCGGCCAGCTCGACCCGCCACACCCCGTCCCGGCGCAGCCGCGCCGGGGTGCGGCCCGCGGCATGGGCGGCGAACCGGGACTTGCCGACCCCGCCGACCCCGGTGACCGTGACCAGGCGCCCGGACTCCAGGGTCCTTTGCAGGTCGGTGAGTTCGACCGCTCGGCCGACGAAACGGTTCAGTTCGTAGGGGAGGTTGCCAGGTCGTGGGGGACCGGCCGGTACGGCGTCGGGGCGCGGAGAGCGTCGCATGAGGTACGGAGCGTACTCATCCGTACGCAGTCCGTACAATCGCTCCGGCCGAAGTGCCCCCGCGTGAGCGCGGAATGCGGTAAGAAGCGCGGGGCCGGGCGCGATAGGCTCGGGGGACGACTTTTCGATGTTCAGCAGCGGTGAATCGGCAACAATCGGCGACAAGGGAGCGGTGCCAAGTGTCCGGTGGAGAGGTGGCCGGGATCCTGGTGGCTGTCTTCTGGGCGATCCTGGTCTCCTTCCTCGCGGTGGCGCTCGCGAGGCTGGCCCAGACGCTCAGGGCGACCACCAAGCTGGTCGCGGACGTGACCGAGCAGGCCGTTCCGCTGCTCGCCGACGCCTCCGCCGCGGTGCGCTCCGCACAGACCCAGATCGACCGGGTCGACGCCATCGCCTCGGACGTCCAGGAAGTCACGTCGAACGCGTCGGCGCTCTCCTCCACCGTGGCCTCCACCTTCGGCGGCCCGCTGGTCAAGGTGGCCGCGTTCGGCTACGGGGTGCGCCGGGCCATCGGCGGCCGCACCAAGGACGTGCCCGCGAAGCAGACCCGTCGTACGGTGATCGTGGGGCGTGCGGTCCCCGAAGCGCGCCGAGCCAAGCGGGCCAACCGGAATAAGAGGGACTGACCCAGCGATGTTCCGCCGTACGTTCTGGTTCACCGCGGGCGCCGCCGCCGGCGTGTGGGCCACCGCCAAGGTCAACCGCAAGATCAAGCAGCTGACTCCTGAGCACCTCGCCGTGCAGGCCGCCAACAAGGCGGTCGAAGCGGGCCACAAGCTCAAGGACTTCGCCCTCGACGTCCGCGACAACATGGCCGAGCGCGAGGCCGAACTCGGGGACGCGCTCGGCCTGAACGAGCCGGTCGACCGCGAACTGCCCGCGCAGCGCCGCTTCACGGTCATCGAGAACGCGTCCGCCCCGAAGCAGACCAAGCAACCCAAGTACCTCGAGAACACCAGGTACTCGATCAACAACCGGAATGAGGACCACTGATGGAGTCGGCTGAAATCCGCCGCCGCTGGCTGAGCTTCTTCGAGGAGCGTGGCCACAAGGTCGTGCCCTCGGCGTCGCTCATCGCGGACGACCCGACTCTGCTGCTCGTCCCTGCCGGCATGGTCCCGTTCAAGCCCTACTTCCTGGGTGAGGTCAAGCCGCCCGCGCCGCGCGCCACTTCGGTGCAGAAGTGCGTGCGTACGCCGGACATCGAAGAGGTCGGCAAGACCACCCGCCACGGCACGTTCTTCCAGATGTGCGGCAACTTCTCCTTCGGCGACTACTTCAAGGAAGGCGCCATCAAGTACGCCTGGGAGCTGCTCACCAGCTCCGTGGCGGACGGCGGCTACGGCCTGGAGCCGGAGAAGCTCTGGATCACGGTCTACCTGGACGACGACGAGGCCGAGCGCATCTGGCACGAGGTCGTCGGCGTACCGAAGGAGCGCATCCAGCGCCTCGGAAAGAAGGACAACTTCTGGTCCATGGGCGTCCCGGGCCCCTGCGGTCCGTGCTCCGAGATCAACTACGACCGCGGCCCCGAGTTCGGCGTCGAGGGCGGCCCGGCCGTCAACGACGAGCGCTACGTGGAGATCTGGAACCTGGTCTTCATGCAGTACGAGCGCGGCCAGGGCATCGGCAAGGAGGACTTCGAGATCCTCGGCGACCTGCCGTCGAAGAACATCGACACGGGTCTCGGCCTCGAGCGTCTCGCCATGATCCTGCAGGGCGTGCAGAACATGTACGAGACGGACACCCTGCGCGTCGTCATGGACAAGGCCACCGAGCTGACCGGCGTGGCCTACGGCGCCAAGCACGAGTCGGACGTCTCGCTGCGCGTGGTCGCCGACCACATCCGTACGTCCGCGATGCTCATCGGCGACGGCGTCACCCCCGGCAACGAGGGCCGTGGCTACGTGCTGCGCCGCATCATGCGCCGCGCCATCCGCAACATGCGCATCCTCGGCGCCACGGGCCCGGTCGTGCACGACCTGATCGGCGTCGTCATCGACACGATGGGCCTGCAGTACCCGGAGCTCATCACCGACCGCAAGCGCATCGAGACGGTCGCCCTCGCCGAGGAGGCCGCGTTCCTCAAGGCCCTCAAGGGCGGCACGAACATCCTCGACACGGCCGTCACCGAGACCAAGGCCGAGGGCAAGACGGTCCTGGCGGGCGACAAGGCGTTCCTGCTCCACGACACCTGGGGCTTCCCGATCGACCTCACCCTCGAGATGGCCGCCGAGCAGGGCCTGACCGTGGACGAGGACGGCTTCCGGCGCCTGATGAAGGAGCAGCGGGAGCGCGCCAAGGCGGATGCCCAGGCCAAGAAGACCGGCCACGCCGACATGGGCGCGTACCGCGAGATCGCGGACGCCGCCGGCGCCACGGACTTCATCGGCTACTCCTCGACCACGGGCGAGTCGACGATCGTCGGCCTGCTGGTGAACGGCGCGTCGTCGCCGGCCGCCACCGAGGGCGACGAGGTCGAGGTCGTCCTCGACCGCACCCCCTTCTACGCCGAGGGCGGTGGCCAGATCGGCGACACCGGCCGCATCAAGCTGGACAACGGCGCGGTCGTCGAGATCCGCGACTGCCAGAAGCCGGTGCCCGGCGTCTACGTCCACAAGGGCGTCGTCCAGGTCGGCGAGGTGACGGTGGGCGCTCCGGCGCAGGCGATCATCGACGTCACCCGCCGCCGCGCGATCGCCCGCGCCCACTCCGCCACGCACCTCACGCACCAGGCGCTGCGCGACGCGCTCGGCCCGACGGCCGCGCAGGCCGGTTCGGAGAACCAGCCGGGCCGCTTCCGCTTCGACTTCGGTTCGCCGTCCGCCGTGCCCACGGCCGTGATGACGGACGTCGAGCAGAAGATCAACGAGGTCCTGTCGCGCGAACTCGACGTGCAGGCCGAGGTCATGTCGATCGACGAGGCCAAGAAGCAGGGCGCCATCGCCGAGTTCGGCGAGAAGTACGGCGAGCGCGTCCGCGTCGTCACCATCGGCGACTTCTCCAAGGAGCTGTGCGGCGGCACGCACGTGCACAACACCGCCCAGCTCGGCCTGGTGAAGCTGCTCGGCGAGTCGTCCATCGGCTCCGGCGTGCGCCGCATCGAGGCCCTGGTCGGCGTCGACGCGTACAACTTCCTCGCCAAGGAGCACACGGTCGTCGCCCAGCTCCAGGAACTGGTCAAGGGCCGTCCCGAGGAGCTCCCCGAGAAGATCTCGGCCATGCTCGGCAAGCTCAAGGACGCCGAGAAGGAGATCGAGAAGTTCCGCGCGGAGAAGGTCCTGCAGGCCGCCGGCGGTCTCGCCGACTCCGCCAAGGACGTCCGCGGCGTCGCCCTCGTCACCGGCCAGGTGCCGGACGGCACCACGGCCGACGACCTGCGCAAGCTGGTCCTCGACGTACGCGGCCGCATCCAGGGCGGTCGCGCCGCGGTCGTCGCCCTCTTCACGACGGTCAACGGCAAGCCGCTCACGGTCATCGCCACGAACGACGCGGCCCGCGACCGCGGCCTCAAGGCCGGCGACCTGGTCCGCACCGCGGCCAAGACGCTCGGCGGCGGTGGCGGCGGCAAGCCGGACGTCGCCCAGGGCGGCGGCCAGAACCCGGCCGCCATCGGCGACGCCATCGACGCCGTCGAGCGCCTGGTCGGGGAGACGGCCAACTGATGCGCAGAGGCCGCCGGTTGGCGATCGACGTCGGCGACGCCCGGATCGGGGTCGCGTCCTGCGACCCCGACGGGATCCTCGCGACTCCGGTGGAGACGGTCCCGGGACGTGACGTCCCGGCCGCCCACCGGCGGTTGAAGCAGATCGTCGAGGAGTACGAGCCGATCGAGGTCGTCGTCGGACTCCCTCGCTCCCTCAAGGGGGGCGAGGGTCCGGCGGCCGTCAAGGTCCGCGGCTTCGCACAGGTCCTGGCGCAGGGCATCGCACCCGTTCCGGTGAGGCTCGTGGACGAGAGGATGACCACAGTGACGGCCAGTCAAGGGCTGCGCGCCAGCGGCGTTAAGTCCAAAAAGGGCCGCTCTGTCATCGATCAGGCGGCGGCCGTCATCATCCTCCAGCAGGCCCTGGAGTCCGAACGGGCGTCAGGTAAAGCTCCCGGCGAGGGCGTCGAAGTGGTCATCTGATCGCGATACGGTAACGTTCCGCGCGATCGGTGGCGTTCGAACAGCCGCCGCACAGCATCAAGAGGCGGAACGGTTGCCCTCCTGACCGGACTGGGCTCCTCCCCGCCTCGCGGCTTGTAGGGGATCGATGACTGAGTATGGCCGGGGCCAAGGCTCCGAACCGTGGCACCCCGAGGACCCGTTGTACGGGGACCAGGGGTGGGGGCAGCAGGCCGGACACGGCCAGCCTGCCTACGGCGGCCAGGGGCAGTACCACCCTCAGCAGCCGCAGCAGGGCTACGGCGGTGACTGGGGCACGGGGCAGCAGCCCGGCTACGGGCAGGATCCCGGCTACGGTCAGCAGGCGTACGGCGGACAGGGCCAGCCGAACCAAGGGCAGGGCCAGGGCCAGGGCGGCTGGGACAACACCGGCTCGCACGGCCAGGTCCCGTACGGCTCCGACCCCATGGACCCCTACAACACGGGTCAGTCAGCGGCGTACAACGGCGAGCAGCCGGACTACTACAACACTCCGGGCGCCTATCCGCCGCCCGAGCCGCCGGGCCGCCGTCGCGCGCCCGAGCCGGAGCGCACCGACTGGGACGCGGGCCCCGACCAGGGCGAGCACGCCTTCTTCAACGGTGACGGGGAAGACGCCGACGACTACGAGGACGACAGCCGGTCAGGGCGTCGCGGCCGTGGCGGCAAGAAGCCCAAGAAGCGCCGCAGCGGCTGCGCCTGCCTCGTCCTCACCGTGATCTTCGCGGGCGGCGTAGGCGGCGTCGGCTACTTCGGCTACCAGTTCTACCAAGACCGCTTCGGCTCGTCGCCCGACTACGAGGGCGACGGCAACGGGGAGACCGTCAGCGTCGTCATCGACAAGAACTCCGGCGGGTACGCCATCGGGCAGAAGCTCAAAGCGGCGGGTGTCGTGCAGAGCGTGGACGCCTTCGTCGCCGCCCAGTCGGCCAACCCCAAGGGCCGGACGATCCAGGCCGGCGCGTATCTCCTGCAGAAGCACATGTCGGGAGCGAGCGCGGTCGACCTGATGCTCAGCCCGAAGAGCCGCGCCAACCTCACCATCCCCGAGGGCACGCGCAACGCCAAGGTCTACGAGCTCATCGACGCCAAGCTCCAGGTCGACAAGGGCACGACCGCGGCGGTCGCGAAGAAGGACTACAAGAGCCTGGGCCTGCCCGACTGGGCGATGAACCACGCCGACGTGAAGGACCCGCTCGAGGGCTTCCTGTATCCGTCGAGCTATGCGGCGGCCAAGGGGATGAAGCCCGAGGCCGTCCTCAAGGACATGGTCTCCCGGGCCAACGACAAGTACGACGAGCTCGGTCTCGAGAAGCAGGCCAAGGGCCTGGGCCTCGACGGACCGTGGCAGCTGCTCACCGTGGCGAGCCTCGCGCAGGCCGAGGGCACCAGCCACGACGACTTCCGCAAGATGGCCGAGGTCGTCTACAACCGCCTCAAGCCGGGCAACCCGCAGACCTACGGCAGGCTCGAGTTCGACTCCACGTACAACTACGTGAAGAACCAGAGCAAGATCGACCTCTCGCTGGCCGAGCTGCGCAAGTACGACAACCCGTACAACACGTACCACGACAGTGGCCTGCCGCCCGGCCCGATCGGGAACCCCGGGGACGAAGCGCTCAAGGGCGCTCTCAACCCGACCCACGACGGCTGGTACTACTTCATCTCCATGGACGGCAAGACCAGCAAGTTCACCAAGACCAACGCGGAACACCAGAAGCTGGTCGACGAGTGGAACGCGTCGAGGAACAACGACTGATGGTGGCCATAGAGCGCAGGGCGGCCGTACTCGGGTCGCCCATCGCCCACTCCCTCTCCCCGCAGCTGCACAACGCGGCGTACGAGGCGCTGGGTCTGGACGAGTGGACGTACGACCGGTTCGAGATCGACGAGGCGGCCCTGCCGGGCTTCCTCTCCGGCCTCGGGCCGGAGTGGGCGGGCCTGTCGCTGACGATGCCGCTCAAGCGGGCCGTCATCGCACTGCTCGACGAGATCACCGACGCGGCGGCGTCGGTGGAGGCCGTCAACACGGTGGTGTTCCGGGCGGACGGTCGCAAGGTCGGAGACAACACCGACATTCCCGGGCTCGTCGCCGCCCTGCGCGAGCGCGGCGTGGAGCGGGTCGACTCCGCGGCCGTCCTGGGCGCGGGAGCCACCGCCTCCTCGGCGCTCGCCGCGCTCGCCCGGATCTGCACCGGTGAGGTCGTCGCCTACGTACGAAGTGAGCAGCGGGCCGAGGAGATGCGGGGCTGGGGCGAGCGGCTCGGGGTTTGCGTCCGCACGGCCGACTGGGCGGACGCGGTACGTGCCTTCGACGCTCCGCTGGTGATCTCCACGACCCCCAAGGGCGGCACGGACCACCTGGTGTCCGACGTCCCCGGACAGGTGGGCACGCTCTTCGACGTGGTCTACGACCCGTGGCCGACGCCGCTCGCCGCGGCCTGGCAGGAGCGCGGCGGGCCGGTGCTCAGCGGACTCGATCTGCTCGTGCACCAGGCGGTCTTCCAGTTCGAGCAGTTCACCGGCGACACCCGGCCGGTGCTCGACGTGATGCGTGAGGCGGGGCTGAAGGCCCTGTCCTGAGGCGTGGTCCCCGTCTCATCGCTCGTCCGGAGGGCGGACACCGGAACGGACGCGCCATGGGACATGGGAGGATCGGGGGATGGACGGTGGGCAGGGCCCGGCCGCGTGCCCGGTACCGCCTGCTGACCCGTAACGCAGAGCGCGAGCATGAGGAGCACCGTTGAGCAGGTTGCGCTGGCTGACCGCGGGGGAGTCGCACGGACCCGCACTTGTGGCGACGCTGGAGGGACTTCCCGCCGGCGTTCCGGTCACCACGGAGATGGTGGCGGATCACCTGGCTCGGCGGCGCCTCGGCTATGGGCGCGGGGCGCGGATGAAGTTCGAGCGGGACGAGGTCACGTTCCTGGGCGGCGTCCGGCACGGGCTCAGCCTGGGTTCCCCGATCGCGGTCATGGTGGGCAACACCGAGTGGCCGAAGTGGGAGCAGGTCATGGCGGCCGATCCCGTCGACCCGGAGATCCTCAAGGACCTCGCCCGCAATGCTCCGTTGACCCGGCCGCGGCCCGGTCACGCGGACTTGGCGGGGATGCAGAAGTACGGGTTCGACGAGGCGCGGCCGATCCTGGAGCGGGCCTCCGCCCGGGAGACCGCCGCTCGGGTGGCGCTGGGTGCGATCGCACGGTCGTACCTGAAGGAGACGGCCGGGATCGAGATCGTCTCGCACGTGGTGGAGCTGTGCTCGGTGAAGGCGCCGCACGATGTGCTGCCGACGCCGGCCGATGTGGCGCGGCTGGATGAAGATCCGCTGCGTTGTCTGGACGCGGACGCGTCGAAGGCGATGGTCGCCGAGGTCGATCAGGCCCACAAGGACGGCGACACCCTTGGTGGTGTGGTCGAGGTGCTCGCGTACGGGGTGCCGGTGGGCCTGGGGTCGCACGTGCACTGGGACCGCAAGCTGGATGCCCGTCTGGCCGGTGCGTTGATGGGCATTCAGGCGATCAAGGGTGTCGAGATCGGTGACGGTTTCGAGCTGGCCCGGGTGCCGGGTTCGCAGGCGCACGACGAGATCGTGAACACCCCGGAGGGTATTCGCCGGGTTTCCGGGCGTGCGGGTGGTACCGAGGGTGGTCTGTCCACGGGTGAGCTGCTGCGGGTGCGGGCGGCGATGAAGCCGATCGCGACCGTGCCGCGTGCTCTGCAGACGGTGGACGTGACCACGGGTGAGGCCGCGCAGGCCCATCACCAGCGCTCGGACGTGTCCGCGGTGCCCGCGGCCGGGATCGTGGCCGAGGCCATGGTGGCGCTGGTCCTCGCGGACGCGGTGGCCGAGAAGTTCGGTGGTGACAGCGTGCCCGAGACGCGGCGCAACGTGACCTCGTACCTCGACAACCTGCAGATCCGGTGAGCGGGCCGAAGGTCGTTCTCGTCGGTCCCATGGGCGTGGGCAAGTCGACCGTGGGCGAGCTGCTCGCGCAGCGCCTCGGCTGCGGGTACCGGGACACCGACGCCGACATCGTGGCCGGGCAGGGCCGGGAGATCGCGGACATCTTCGTCGACGAGGGCGAGGAGTACTTCCGCGCGCTGGAGAAGGCCGCCGTCGCGACGGCGCTGGACGAGCACGACGGGGTCCTCTCCCTCGGCGGCGGCGCGATCCTCGACACCGACACCCGCGCGCTGCTCGCCGGGCACCGCGTCGTCTATCTCTCGATGGACGTCGAGGAGGCCGTCAGGCGGACCGGTCTGAACGTCGCGCGGCCGCTGCTGGCCGTCAACCCGCGCAAGCAGTGGCGGGAGTTGATGGAGGCGCGCCGCCATCTGTACACCGAGGTGGCCGGGGTGGTCGTGGCCACCGACGGCCGTAGTCCCGACGAGGTCGCCGAAGCGGTCCTCGACGCACTGGAGTTGAAGCAGGCATGAGTGACGAAGTGACCCGTATCCAGGTCGGCGGCACGGCCGGTACCGAGCCGTACGAGGTGCTGGTGGGCCGTCAACTCCTGGGCGAGCTGAGCTCGTTGATCGGGGAGCAGGCGAAGCGGGTGGCCGTCGTGCACCCGGAGGCGCTGGCCGAGACCGGTGAGGCGCTGCGCGCCGACCTGGCGGAGCAGGGCTTCGAGGCGATCGTGGTCCAGGTGCCGAACGCGGAGGAGGCCAAGACCGCCGAGGTCGCCGCCTACTGCTGGAAGGCGCTCGGTCAGTCGAACTTCACCCGCACCGACGTCATCGTGGGCGTGGGCGGCGGCGCGACGACGGACCTCGCCGGGTTCGTGGCCGCGACCTGGCTGCGCGGAGTGCGCTGGATCGCCATCCCCACCACCGTCCTCGCCATGGTGGACGCGGCGGTCGGCGGCAAGACCGGCATCAACACCGCCGAGGGCAAGAACCTGGTGGGTGCGTTCCACCCGCCGGTCGGCGTGCTGTGCGACCTGGCCGCGCTCGACTCGCTGCCGGTGAACGACTACGTGTCGGGCCTGGCCGAGATCATCAAGGCCGGGTTCATCGCGGACGAGCGGATCCTCGAGCTCGTCGAGGAGGACCCGGAGGCGGCTCGTACGCCACAGGGGCCGCACACGTCCGAGCTGATCGAGCGCGCCATCAAGGTCAAGGCCGAGGTCGTCTCCAGCGACCTCAAGGAGTCGGGGCTGCGCGAGATCCTCAACTACGGGCACACGCTCGCGCACGCCATCGAGAAGAACGAGCGCTACAAGTGGCGCCACGGCGCAGCCGTCTCCGTCGGCATGCTCTTCGCCGCCGAACTCGGGCGCCTGGGCGGTCGGTTGGACGACGCGACGGCCGACCGGCACCGCACCGTCCTGGCGTCCGTCGGCCTGCCGCTGACCTACCGCCACGACCAGTGGCCCAAGCTCCTCGAGACGATGAAGGTCGACAAGAAGTCCCGCGGTGACCTGCTGCGCTTCATCGTCCTGGACGGCCAGGGCAAGCCCACCGTGCTCGAGGGACCCGACCCCGCCGTCCTCCTCGCCGCGTACGGTGAAGTGGCCGAATAGCACTGCTCGTTCAGCTACGGGCACTTTGTGGCGTCCCCGGCCGTTCACACAACGGCGGCCGGGGACGGTACCGTTCGGTAGCGCCCGGTCCGCCGGCGCCCAGACGACGGTTGTACGAGATGGAGTGGCACCGGATGCAGGACGCAGTGGGGTCTCCGCTGCCACCGCCCCCTCGGCCGGGGCATGGACCGGCCGGCCCCTGGCCGGTGGTGCCGCAGACGCACCAGGCGCAGCAGCCGCACGGCGCCCCCGGCTTCACCGGCGTCCCGCAGCACCATCCGCAGCGGCCACCGCACCCCCAGGCGCCCGCGGCCCCGCGCCCGCCCGCGCCGCCGCAGCGCGACACGACGGGCCATGTGCAGCTCCCGCCGGGCGGCCCCTTCGCCGTGCCGAGCCCGCCGCCCGCGCAGGCCCCCGTCGACCCGTCGGCGACCACCCTCGCCGTGCTGCTGATCGGTCCCGCCGGCGCGGGCAAGACCAGCGTCGCCAAGCTCTGGGCGGAGCGGCGCCGCGTCCCGACCGCGCACATCAGCCTGGACGACGTACGGGAATGGGTGCGCTCCGGATTCGCCGACCCGCAGACCGGGTGGAACGACAACAGTGAGGCGCAGTACCGCCTGGCCCGCCGCACCTGCGGCTTCGCCGCGCGGAACTTCCTGGCGAACGGGATCTCCTGCATCCTCGACGACGCCGTCTTCCCCGACCGGCCCGTCGTGGGCCTCGGCGGCTGGAAGCGGCACGTGGGCCCGGGCCTGCTGCCGGTCGTCCTGCTGCCGGGCCTCGAGATCGTCCTGGAGCGCAATGCCCGGCGCAGTGGAAACCGCCGCCTGACGGACGAGGAAGTCGCCCGGATCCACGGCCGCATGGCCGGCTGGTACGGCTCGGGACTGCCCATCATCGACAACTCGCAGCTCGACGTGGCCGGCACGGCCCAGGTCCTGGACGAGGTGCTCGCCCGGGCCATCGCCAGTCCGCCCCAATGGTGACGACATCCCGGGGACCGGAAGGGCCGCCGCCCGTCCGGACGCGCTGAACCGGCCGCCCGGCGCGCCCGCTCGTACGCTCGGCCTCATGTCAGAGGTGTACGCGGCCCGTCGGGACCGGCTCAGAGAGCGCGCCACAGCGGGCGGCAGCGCAGCCGCTCTCGTGTCGCGCCCCGCCAACGTCCGCTATCTCGCCGGAGCGGCCCCGCTCGGCGCCGTCCTGCTGCTCGGCCGGGACCCCGGCGGCAGCGGCGACGTCATGCTGTGCGCGCGGCCGCCCAGCGGACAGCCCACCGAGGGCCGGGCCGACGAGGAGCTGCGGGTGCAGGTCCTGGCCGCGCCCGCCGCGGACCCGGCCGTCGCCGCGGCCGATGTCGCCGCCGCGCAGGGCGCCGACTCGCTCGCCGTGGAGGAGCACCACCTGACGGTCGTGCGGCACCGGGCGCTCGCCTCCGTCGCGCCCCGGCTCCGCCTCGCCGACCTGAACAAGGCCGTCGAGCAGCTGCGGCTCGTCAAGGACGAGGAGGAGATCTCCTGTCTGCGGATCGCCGCGGAGATCGCCGACCAGGCACTGGGGGAGCTGCTCGAATCCATCCTCGTGGGGCGCACGGAACGGCATCTCGCCCTGGAACTGGAACGTCGACTTGTCGACCACGGCGCCGACGGGCCCGCCTTCCCCACGTCGGTCGGTACCGGCCCGAACTCGGGGCGCGGTGGCCACCGGCCCAGCGACCGCCGCGTCGAGGAGGGCGACTTCCTGTCCGTGTGCCTGGGCGCCACCTACCGCGGATACCGCTGCGAGATCGGCCGGACCTTCGTCATCGGGACCTCGCCCGCCGACTGGCAGATCGAGCTCTACGACGTCGTCTTCGCCGCTCAGCGGGCCGGACGGGAGTCCCTCGTGCCCGGTGCCGAGTACCGCGAAGTGGACCGGGCCGCCCGGCACGTACTGGACTCGGCGGGGTATGGTGACGGGCTTGCTGCGCTGACCGGACACGGGGTGGGACTCGAAATCGACGAGGACCCGCAGTTGGCCCCCGCCGCCATGGGTAAACTTGACGCTTGTGTGCCGGTCACCGTCGAACCGGGGGTCCACCTCCCGGGCCGGGGCGGCGTCCGGATCGATGACACGCTCGTCGTCCGCCCCGAGGCGGACGGCGGACCCGAGCTACTCACCATCACGACCAAGGAGCTGCTCGCGCTGTAGCCGTCGGCTACGCGCTGTGCCCCGGGGTCGTCCACGTCAGTCCAGGAGATTCCGCAACCGTGGCTTCCACGAACGACCTCAAGAACGGCCTTGTGCTCAAGCTCGAAGGCGGCCAGCTCTGGTCCGTCGTCGAGTTCCAGCACGTCAAGCCCGGCAAGGGCCCGGCCTTCGTGCGCACCAAGCTCAAGAACGTGCTCTCCGGCAAGGTCGTCGACAAGACGTTCAACGCCGGCGTCAAGGTCGAGACGGCCACGATCGACAAGCGCGACATGCAGTTCTCTTACATGGACGGCGACTACTTCGTCTTCATGGACATGGAGACCTACGACCAGCTGCACGTCGACCGCAAGGCCGTCGGTGACGCCGCCAACTTCCTGATCGAGGGCTTCACCGCCACGGTCGCGCAGCACGAGGGCGAGGTGCTCTTCGTCGAGCTGCCGGCCGCCGTCGAGCTGACCATCCAGGAGACCGAGCCGGGTGTCCAGGGCGACCGCTCCACCGGTGGCACCAAGCCCGCCACCCTGGAGACCGGCCACCAGATCCAGGTCCCGCTCTTCATCACCACGGGCGAGAAGATCAAGGTCGACACCCGCGACAGCGGCTACCTCGGCCGGGTGAACAGCTAACCGTGGCTGCCCGTAACACGGCCCGCAAGCGAGCCTTCCAGATCCTCTTCGAGGCCGACCAGCGCGGCGCCGACGTCGTGACGGTCCTCGCGGACTGGGTCAAGAACTCGCACAGCGACCCCCAGCAGCCGCCCGTCAGCGAGTACACGATGGAGCTGGTCGAGGGGTACGCCCCCAAGGCCCGCCGCATCGACGAGCTGATCTCGCAGTACTCCGTCGACTGGACGCTCGACCGGATGCCGGTCGTCGACCGCAACATCCTGCGGCTCGGCGCGTACGAGCTCATCTGGGTCGACGGAACGCCGGACGCCGTGGTCCTCGACGAGGCCGTGGGCCTCGCCAAGGAGTTCTCCACGGACGACTCCCCGGCGTTCATCAACGGACTTCTGGCCCGCTTCAAGGACCTGAAGCCGACGCTCCGACGCGACGAGGCATAACCGCCAGATCGCCGCAGAGCGTTCCGTACCTCCGCAGGCCCGAAGCAGAACTTGAACAATGTTCTGCTTCGGGCCTGGTGCGTTCCCGGACCGGTCATTACGTTCTGGCCATGACCCCAACAGGTCCGCCGGCCCTCCCGGCCCGCCCGGCTCTCCCGGCTCTCCCGGCCAGGGTGCGCGTCGGCTACGGCCTCGGCTCCTTCGCCACCGGCACCTTCGGCACCGTCCCCGGCCTGCTCCTGCTCTACTACCTCACCGACGTCCTGGGGGTCGGCGCGGGCCTCGCCGGGCTGCTCGTCTTCCTGCCCAAGGCGTGGGACGTGCTGCTCAACCCGTGGATCGGCAGCCTCTCCGACCGCAGCACCCGCTCCCGCCTCGGCCCGCGCCGCTCCTGGATGCTGCTCGGCGCGATCACCCTGCCACTGTGCTTCGCGGCCATGTTCGCCGCGCCCGGCGGACTCGAGGGCGGCCCGGCCGCCGCGTACGTCGCCGTGCTCTTCCTGCTCACCGCCTCCGCGTACGCCTGCTTCCAGGTGCCGTACGTCGCGCTGCCCGCGGAGCTCACCGCAGATCCGGACGAGCGGGCCCGCGTCATGTCCTGGCGCGTGGCGTTCCTCGCCGTCGCGATCCTGCTGTCCGGCGCGGTCGCCCCGCTGCTCGCGGGCGCCTCGGGCGACGACCGGGGGAGCGCGGGCGGCTACCGTCTGATGGGCGCGGTCGTCGGCGCCCTGCTCGCGGCCGGGATGCTGGCCGCCGTCGCCGCGACGGCCGGCACCGGGAGCGTCATCCGTACGACGGCCGAGCCGGGCCTGCGCGCCCAGCTGCGCGCCGCCCGCTCGAACGCGCCCTTCGCCCGGCTGCTCGGCGCCTTCGTCGTCCAGGCCGCCGCGACCGGGCTGATGCTGGCGGGCACCCAGTACTTCGCGACGTACATCCTCGACCGGCCGGGCGCCACGACGCTCCTCTTCGCGTGCCTCATCGTCCCGTCGCTGCTCGCGATGCCGCTCTGGCTGGCCGTCGGCCGCCGCACCGGCAAGCGGAACGCGGCGATCGGCGCCTCCCTGTGCTTCCTCCTGGGAGCCGTCGGCGCCGCTGCCGGACGCGAGCTGCCGACCTCCTTGATCTACGTCGCCGTGGCCCTGGGCGGCGTCGGATACGCCGGCATGCAGATGCTCCCCATGGCGATGCTCGGGGACGCGATCGCCGCCGACGCGTACCGCAGCGGCAAGCGCAGGGCCGGGGTCTTCACCGGCCTGTGGACCGCAGGCGAGACACTCGGACTCGCCCTCGGACCAGGGTTGTTCGGGCTCGTGCTCGCCCTCGGCGGCTTCGTCTCGTCCGACGCCGACCACCGCGTCGCCCAGCCCGACTCCGCGCTCACCGCGATCGTCGTCGGCTTCGGCGTCCTGCCCGCCGCACTGCTGCTGCTCAGCCTTCCCCTGCTGTCCCGCTACCGCCTGACCGAGGCCGAACTGACCCGGCTGCGCGCCGGATCGACCCCGCACGACGAGGAGTACGCATGACGTCCGATCCCCTCCTGACCCGGCTCGCCGCCCTGCGCGCAGGTGATCTGCCCGTGCGCGGCGGACGCACCATGGCTTACGTCTACGACTCGGGGCTCGACGGGCTCGAGGAACTGGCGAACGCCGCACAGGCCGCCTTCGCCGGGGTCAACGGGCTCGACATGACGGCCTTCCCGAGCGTCGTGGAGCTGGAGAACGACCTGGTGCGCCGGGCCACCGCACTCCTCGGCGGCAGCGCGGGCACCTTCACCAGCGGTGGCACCGAGAGCTGCCTGCTCGCCGTCCTGACGGCACGTCAGCACGCCCGGCGCGTGCGGGGCGTGACGGAACCCGAGCTGGTGCTACCGGAGACGGCGCACGCCGCGTTCCACAAGGCCGCCGAACTCTTCGGACTGCGGGTGGTGAGCGTGCCCGTCGATCCGTCGACCTTCCGGGTGCACCCCGGCGACGTGGCGGCGGCGCTCACCGAACGCACCGCCCTGGTCGTCGTCTCCGCGCCCTCGTACGCGCACGGCGTCATCGATCCGGTCACGGAGGTGGCGGCCGAGGCGGCGCGGCGCGGCGTCCTCTGCCACGTCGACGCCTGCATCGGCGGCTGGTACCTCGGGCATCTCAGGGAGGCCGTACGCTCCGGTGCCTTTGTCCAAGACGCGCCGGAAATACCGGAGTTCGACCTGTCCGTGCCCGGTGTGACATCCCTCTCGGTGGACCTCCACAAGTACGCGTACACGGCGAAGGGCGCCTCGCTGCTCCTCTTCCGGGATGCCGAACTGCGCCGCCATGGCTGGTTCGCGCACGCCTCCTGGCCCGGCTATCCCGTCGTCAACTCCACGCTGCAGGGCACCAAGTCGGCCGGACCGCTCGCCGCGGCCTGGGCCGTCACCGAGCGCGTCGGGACCGAGGGTTACGCCCAGTTGTCGACGCGCGTACACCGCGCCACCCGGGCGCTCGCCGAGGGCATCGGGCGGATCGAGGGGCTGCGGCTGCTCGCGCGGCCCGAGGCGTCCCTGCTCGCCGTGGCATCGGACGACCCGGGTCTGGACGTCTTCGTGGTGGCGGACGAGATCCGGGGCAGCGGCTGGTACCTGCAGCCCCAGCCGGCGTTCGGGGCGTCACCGGCCAATCTGCACCTGACGGTGACCGCGGCCGTGGCCGGCGAAGAGACCGTGGAGCTGCTGCTCGGCGAGGTGGAGAAGGCGGTGGGGCGGGCGCGCGCGGCCGGGCCCGTGCGGGTCGACCCGGCGATCGTCGAGGCCGCCGCCGCGCTGGACCCGCAGGCGCTGACCCCGCAGGAGGTCGAGGCGGCGCTCGCTCTGGCGGGCGTGGGGGAGGGCGGCCGGCTCCCCGAGCGGATGGCGCCGGTACTGGCCGTCCTGCAGGCGCTGCCCCCACGGCTCGGCGAGCGGCTGCTGCCCGAGGTCATCGGGCGGCTCTACCAGGTCTGACCGGAATGCACCAAGGGGCGGAGCCGACCGGCTCCGCCCCTTGGGATGTGACGTTTCTGCGGTGTTCTTGCCAAGCGGCCTTCGCTCAGGCTTCTTCGTGCGCCACCGCACGACGCGCGTCCGCGTCCAGGACGCCCCAGCTGATCAGCTGCTCGGTCAGGACCGAGGGCGACTGGTCGTAGATGACGGCGAGCGTGCGCAGGTCGTCCTGGCGGATCGACAGCACCTTGCCGTTGTAGTCACCGCGCTGCGACTGGATCGTGGCGGCATAGCGCTGCAGCGGACCGGCCTTCTCCGGCGGCACGTGGGCCAGGCGCTCCAGGTCCAGGACCAGCTTCGGCGGGGGCTCGGCGGCGCCGCCCGGGGTGGTCCCCGGCAGCAGCTCCTGCACCGGCACTCCGTAGAAGTCCGCCAGCTCGGCAAGGCGCTGCACGGTCACGGCACGGTCACCGCGCTCGTACGACCCGACCACGACCGCCTTCCAGCGTCCCTGGGACTTCTCCTCGACGCCGTGGAGGGAAAGGCCCTGCTGGGTACGGATCGCGCGGAGCTTGGCCCCGAGCTGTTTGGCGTATTCGCTGGACATATAGCTCCCCGGACACTGCATCACTTAGCGGCTGCGCCGCGTGGCTGGTAACTCACTGTGAGGTTACGCAGCGTTACTTGGCCGCGTCAAGCCGAATGGTCCGTACCGACCTTCTCCCGAAACCGGCGTTCTCGCACCTCCAGGGGGGTGATCAGCGATGTTGAGGGGCTGGTAGTCTGGATGGCGCAATTCCGACGTCCTTTAAGATCCGTCCCGTGAGGCGGAGAAGGGGGTCCGTTTCGTATGGACACGCAGAATTCCGATGCCAGGTCTGTTCTCGAAGGCCCTGACATCGCGCGGGTACTGACCCGCATCGCCCACGAGATCGTCGAGCGCGCCAAGGGCGCCGAGGACGTGGTCCTCCTGGGCATTCCCACGCGGGGCGTCTTCCTCGCCCGCCGCCTGGCCGAGAAGCTCGAAGAGATCACCGGCCGCGCCGTTCCCGTCGGCTCGCTCGACATCACGATGTACCGCGACGACCTGCGCATGCACCCGCCGCGCGCGCTCGCCCGCACCGCGATCCCCGCCGACGGCATCGACGGCCGCCTCGTGATCCTCGTCGACGACGTGCTGTTCTCCGGCCGCACCATCCGGGCCGCACTCGACGCCCTGAACGACATCGGGCGCCCGCGCGCCGTGCAGCTCGCGGTGCTCGTCGACCGCGGTCACCGCGAACTCCCGATCCGCGCCGACTACGTGGGCAAGAACCTCCCCACGTCGCTGCGGGAGACGGTCAAGGTCCAGCTCGCCGAGGAGGACGGCCGCGACGCCGTGCTGCTGGGTGCCAAGCGGGACGCCAAGGCGGCCGAGCAGTAGCCACCTCCCGCCGTACGTGATTCCCGTACGGCCCGACAGGTGTGCTCACGCGCGCCCGTATGCCCTGAATGTTCTGAACTTCCTTACGGAGCACCCCCGATGATGCGACACCTCATCTCGGCCGCCGACCTCACCCGCGACGACGCCGTCCTCATCCTCGACACCACCGAGGAGATGGTCCGCGTCGCCGACCGGCCCATCAAGAAGCTGCCCGCACTGCGCGGCCGCACGATCTGCAACCTCTTCTTCGAGGACTCGACCCGGACCCGGATCTCCTTCGAGGCCGCCGAGAAGCGCCTGTCCGCCGACGTCATCAACTTCGCCGCCAAGGGCTCCAGCGTCTCCAAGGGCGAGTCCCTGAAGGACACCGCGCAGACCCTGGAGGCGATGGGCGTCGACGCCGTCGTCATCCGGCACAGCGCCTCCGGCGCCCCCTACCGGCTCGCGAACTCCGGCTGGATCGACGCCCCCGTCATCAACGCGGGCGACGGCACCCACCAGCACCCCACGCAGGCGCTGCTCGACGCGTTCACCATGCGCCGCCGCCTCGTCGGCGCCGACGAGGGGCTCGGCAAGGGTCTCGACGGCAAGCGCGTCACGCTCGTCGGTGACGTCCTGCACAGCCGCGTCGCCCGCTCGAACGTCGACCTGCTGCACACCCTCGGCGCCGAGGTGACCCTCGTCGCGCCGCCCACCCTGCTGCCCGTCGGCGTCGAGACCTGGCCGTGCGAGGTCAGTTACGACCTGGACGCGACCCTGCCGAAGTCCGACGCCGTGATGATGCTGCGCGTGCAGCGGGAGCGGATGAACGCCGCCTTCTTCCCGACCGAGCGCGAGTACTCGCGTCGCTACGGCCTCGACGGCGACCGCATGGCGAAGATGCCCGAGCACGCCATCGTGATGCACCCCGGCCCGATGGTCCGCGGCATGGAGATCTCCGCCGAGGTCGCCGACTCCGAGCGCTGCACGGTCGTCGAACAGGTCGCCAACGGCGTGCACACGCGCATGGCCGTCCTCTATCTGCTGCTCGGCGGCAACGAACCCGCCGTCACCCACTCTCGTACCGAGGAGAAGTAAGACCATGAGCAAGATCCTGATCCGTGGTGCGAAGGTGCTCGGCGGCGAGCCGCAGGACGTCCTGATCGACGGGGCCGTCATCGCAGAGGTCGGCACCGGCCTGTCCGCCGAGGGCGTCGACGAGGTCGTCGAGGCCGAGGGCAAGGTGCTCCTGCCGGGCCTCGTGGACCTGCACACCCACCTGCGCGAGCCGGGCCGCGAGGACTCCGAGACCGTCCTGACCGGTACGCAGGCCGCCGCCTCCGGCGGCTACACCGCCGTGTTCGCCATGGCCAACACCTTCCCGGTCGCCGACACCGCCGGCGTCGTCGAGCAGGTCTACCGGCTCGGCCAGGAGCACGGCTACTGCGACGTGCAGCCCATCGGTGCCGTGACCGTCGGCCTGGAGGGGCAGAAGCTCGCCGAGCTCGGTGCCATGCACGAGTCCGCCGCCGGCGTCACCGTCTTCTCCGACGACGGCAAGTGCGTCCACGACGCCGTGATCATGCGCCGCGCCCTGGAGTACGTGAAGGCCTTCGGCGGCGTCGTCGCCCAGCACGCGCAGGAGCCCCGCCTCACCGAGGGCGCCCAGATGAACGAGGGCGTCGTCTCCGCAGAGCTGGGCCTGGGCGGCTGGCCGGCCGTCGCCGAGGAGTCGATCATCGCCCGTGACGTGCTGCTCGCCGAGCACGTCGGCTCGCGGGTGCACATCTGCCACCTGTCGACCGCCGGCTCGGTGGAGATCGTGCGCTGGGCCAAGTCCCGCGGCATCGACGTCACCGCCGAGGTGACCCCGCACCACCTGCTCCTCACCGACGAGCTGGTGCGCTCGTACAACCCGGTCTACAAGGTGAACCCGCCGCTGCGCACCGAGAAGGACGTCATGGCGCTGCGCGAGGCGCTGGCCGACGGCACGATCGACATCGTCGCCACCGACCACGCCCCGCACCCGCACGAGGACAAGGACTGCGAGTGGGCCGCGGCCGCCATGGGCATGGTGGGCCTGGAGACCGCGCTGTCCGTCGTCCAGCAGACGATGGTCGAGACGGGGCTGCTGGACTGGGCCGGCGTCGCCGACCGCATGTCGGTGAAGCCCGCCGAGATCGGCCGGGCCGCCGGCCATGGACGCCCCGTCTCGGCAGGTGAGCCGGCCAACCTCGTCCTCGTCGACGCCGACTACCGTGGAGCCGTTGACCCCGCGGGCTTCGCCTCGCGCAGCCGCAACACCCCGTACGAGGGCCGCGAGCTGCCGGGGCGCGTCACCCACACCTGGCTGCGGGGCAAGGCCACCCTCGCCGACGGGAAGCTCGCGTGACTCCACAGCTGTACCTGGCCGCCGAACAGAAGTCGGCGGACGTGACCGACTGGCCCGACCGGATCGGCTGGATCGTCGGGCTGCTGCTCTTCATCACGCTCGTCTACTGGCTGATGCGCCAGGGCTGGAAGTGGCGCAGCACGCTGCAGGGCGACCTGCCACCGCTGCTCAGCGCGCCGAGCGAGCCGGGCCCGGCGAAACTGGAGCTGAGCGGCCGCTACCACGGCTCCACCACGGCAGGGCAGTGGCTCGACCGCATCGTGGCGCACGGCCTCGGCACCCGCAGCCGCGTCGAGCTGACCCTCACGGACGCGGGCCTCGACGTCGTACGCCCGGGCGCGACGGACTTCTTCGTCCCGGCGGACGCACTGCGCGAGGCCCGGCTCGACAAGGGCATCGCCGGCAAGGTCCTCACGGAGGGCGGTCTGCTGATCGTCACCTGGGCGCACGGGGACAAGCTGATCGACTCCGGGTTCCGCTCGGACCTGGCCGCCGAGCAGGCCGACTGGGTCACCGCTCTGAACGACATGATCAAGACGAACACCACGACGGAAGGCGCCGCACGATGACCACCTCCACCAGGGGAACCGCGAAGGTTCCCGCCGTACTCGTCCTGGAGGACGGCCGGGTGTTCCGCGGCCGTGCCTACGGGGCCGTGGGGGAGACCTTCGGCGAGGCCGTGTTCTCCACCGGCATGACCGGCTACCAGGAGACCCTGACCGACCCGTCGTACGACCGCCAGATCGTGGTCGCCACCGCCCCGCAGATCGGCAACACGGGCTGGAACGACGAGGACGACGAGTCGAGCCGCATCTGGGTCTCGGGCTACGTCGTGCGCGACCCCGCCCGCATCCCCTCCAACTGGCGCGCCAAGCGCTCGCTCGACGACGAGCTGGTCGCCCAGAACATCGTGGGCATCTCCGGGATCGACACCCGCGCCCTCACCCGCCACCTGCGCGAGCGCGGCTCCATGCGCTCCGGCATCTTCTCCGGCCCGCAGCTGCCGACCGACGCCGAGCTCGTCGAGAAGGTCCAGGCGCAGCCCGCCATGAAGGGCCTGAGCCTGTACGAGGAGGTCGCCACCAAGGAGACCTACGTCGTCCCGGCCATCGGCACCAAGAAGTTCACCGTCGCCGCGATCGACCTCGGCATCAAGGGCATGACCCCGCACCGCATGGCCGAGCGCGGCATCGAGGTGCACGTGCTGCCCGCCACGGCGACCGAGGAGGACGTGTACGCGGTCGACCCCGACGGCGTCTTCTTCTCCAACGGCCCGGGCGACCCGGCCACCGCCGAGGGCCCGGTCGCGCTGATGACCGCAGTCCTCGGCCGCAAGACGCCGCTGTTCGGCATCTGCTTCGGCAACCAGATCCTCGGCCGCGCCCTCGGCTTCGGCACGTACAAGCTGAAGTACGGCCACCGCGGCATCAACCAGCCGGTCCAGGACCGCACCACCGGCAAGGTCGAGGTCACCGCGCACAACCACGGCTTCGCCGTCGACGCGCCGCTCGACAAGGTGAGCGAGACGCCCTTCGGCCGCGCCGAGGTCTCCCACGTCTGCCTGAACGACCAGGTCGTCGAGGGCCTCCAGCTGCTCGACCAGCCGGCCTTCTCCGTCCAGTACCACCCGGAGGCGGCGGCCGGTCCGCACGACGCCGCCTACCTGTTCGACCGCTTCGTTTCCCTGATGGAGGGCCAGCGTGCCTAAGCGCTCCGATATCCAGTCCGTCCTGGTCATCGGCTCCGGCCCGATCGTCATCGGCCAGGCCGCCGAGTTCGACTACTCCGGCACCCAGGCGTGCCGCATCCTGCGCGCCGAGGGCCTGCGGGTCATCCTCGTCAACTCCAACCCGGCGACGATCATGACCGACCCGGAGATCGCCGACGCCACGTACGTCGAGCCGATCACCCCGGAGTTCGTCGAGAAGATCATCGCCAAGGAGCGCCCCGACGCGCTCCTGCCCACCCTCGGTGGTCAGACGGCCCTCAACACGGCCATCTCGATGCACGAGCAGGGCGTCCTCGAGAAGTACGGCGTCGAGCTCATCGGTGCCAACGTCGAGGCGATCAACAAGGGCGAGGACCGCGACCTCTTCAAGGGCGTCGTCGAGGAGGTCCGCAAGAAGATCGGGCACGGCGAGTCCGCCCGCTCGGTCATCTGCCACTCCATGGACGACGTGCTCAAGGGCGTCGACACCCTCGGCGGCTACCCCGTCGTCGTCCGCCCCTCCTTCACCATGGGCGGCGCCGGTTCCGGCTTCGCCCACGACGAGGAGGAGCTGCGCCGCATCGCCGGCCAGGGCCTGACGCTCTCCCCGACCACCGAGGTGCTCCTGGAGGAGTCCATCCTCGGCTGGAAGGAGTACGAGCTGGAGCTGATGCGCGACAAGAACGACAACGTCGTGGTCGTCTGCTCCATCGAGAACTTCGACCCGATGGGCGTGCACACCGGCGACTCGATCACCGTCGCCCCGTCGATGACGCTGACCGACCGCGAGTACCAGCGCCTGCGCGACATCGGCATCGCGATCATCCGCGAGGTCGGCGTGGACACCGGCGGCTGCAACATCCAGTTCGCGATCAACCCCGACGACGGCCGCATCATCGTCATCGAGATGAACCCGCGTGTGTCGCGTTCGTCGGCCCTCGCCTCGAAGGCCACCGGCTTCCCGATCGCGAAGATCGCCGCGAAGCTGGCCGTCGGCTACACGCTCGACGAGATCCCGAACGACATCACCGAGAAGACGCCGGCCTCCTTCGAGCCGACGCTCGACTACGTGGTCGTGAAGGCCCCGCGCTTCGCCTTCGAGAAGTTCCCGCAGGCCGACTCCACCCTCACCACCACCATGAAGTCGGTGGGCGAGGCCATGGCGATCGGCCGCAACTTCACCGAGGCGTTCCAGAAGGCGCTGCGCTCGCTGGAGAAGAAGGGCAGCCAGTTCACCTTCGTGGGCCCGGTCGGCGACAAGGCCGCCCTCCTCGAAGAGGCCGTGCGCCCGACCGACGGCCGGATCAACACCGTCATGGAGGCGATCCGCGCCGGTGCCACGCCCCAGGAGATCTTCGACTACACGAAGATCGACCCGTGGTTCGTGGACCAGCTCTTCCTGATCAAGGAGGTCGCGGACGAGCTGGCCGGCGCCGAGCGCCTGGACGCCGAGCTGCTCGCCGAGGCCAAGCGCCACGGCTTCTCGGACCAGCAGATCGCCGAGATCCGCGGCCTGCGCGAGGACGTCGTCCGCGAGGTCCGGCACGCGCTCGGGGTCCGCCCGGTCTACAAGACGGTCGACACCTGCGCCGCCGAGTTCGCCGCCAAGACGCCGTACTTCTACTCCTCGTACGACGAGGAGTCCGAGGTCGCGCCCCGGACCAAGCCCGCGGTGATCATCCTGGGCTCGGGCCCGAACCGCATCGGCCAGGGCATCGAGTTCGACTACTCCTGCGTCCACGCCTCCTTCGCGCTCAGCGACGCGGGCTACGAGACCGTGATGGTCAACTGCAACCCGGAGACCGTCTCCACGGACTACGACACCTCCGACCGCCTGTACTTCGAGCCGCTGACGCTCGAGGACGTGCTGGAGATCGTGCACGCCGAGTCCCTCGCGGGCCCGATCGCGGGCGTCGTCGTGCAGCTCGGCGGGCAGACCCCGCTGGGCCTCGCCCAGGCGCTCAAGGACAACGGCGTGCCGGTCGTGGGCACCCCGCCCGAGGCGATCCACGCCGCCGAGGACCGCGGCGCCTTCGGCCGTGTCCTCGCCGAGGCCGGCCTCCCGGCCCCGAAGCACGGCACCGCCACCACGTTCGCGGAAGCGAAGGCCATCGCCGACGAGATCGGCTACCCCGTCCTCGTCCGTCCGTCGTACGTGCTCGGCGGCCGCGGCATGGAGATCGTCTACGACGAGACCCGCCTGTCCTCGTACATCGAGGAGTCGACCGAGATCAGCCCGTCCCGGCCGGTCCTGGTGGACCGCTTCCTGGACGACGCCATCGAGATCGACGTGGACGCGCTCTACGACGGCGAGGAGCTCTACCTCGGCGGCGTCATGGAGCACATCGAGGAGGCCGGCATCCACTCCGGCGACTCGGCGTGCGCCCTGCCCCCGATCACCCTCGGCGGCTACGACATCAAGCGCCTGCGCGCCTCGACCGAGGCCATCGCCAAGGGCGTCGGCGTCCGCGGCCTGATCAACATCCAGTTCGCGATGGCGGGTGACATCCTCTACGTCCTGGAGGCCAACCCGCGCGCCTCGCGCACCGTCCCCTTCACCTCGAAGGCGACCGCGGTGCCGCTCGCGAAGGCCGCCGCCCGCATCTCGCTGGGCGCCACGGTCGCCGGGCTGCGCGCCGAGGGCCTGCTCCCGAAGACCGGCGACGGCGGCACGCTGCCGCTCGACGCGCCGATCTCCGTCAAGGAGGCCGTCATGCCGTGGTCGCGCTTCCGCGACATCCACGGCCGCGGCGTCGACACGGTCCTCGGCCCGGAGATGCGCTCCACCGGCGAGGTCATGGGCATCGACTCCGTCTTCGGCACGGCGTACGCCAAGTCGCAGGCGGGTGCCTACGGGCCGCTGCCGACCAAGGGACGCGCCTTCATCTCGGTCGCCAACCGCGACAAGCGCTCGATGATCTTCCCGGCGCGCGAGCTGGTCGCCCACGGCTTCGAGCTGATGGCCACCTCGGGCACCGCCGAGGTCCTCAAGCGCAACGGCATCAACGCCACCGTCGTGCGCAAGCTGTCCGAGGGCGAGGGCCCGAACGGCGAGAAGACCATCGTCCAGCTGATCCACGACGGGGAGGTCGACCTCATCGTCAACACCCCGTACGGCACCGGCGGCCGCCTCGACGGCTACGAGATCCGCACGGCGGCAGTGGCCCGCTCCGTGCCCTGCCTGACGACGGTCCAGGCCCTTGCTGCCGCCGTCCAGGGCATCGACGCCCTCAACCACGGTGACGTGGGCGTCAGTTCACTGCAGGAACACGCGGAACACCTGACCGCGGCCCGCGACTAGCAACCCAAGAGGGGGACATCGGAAACGGTGTCCCCCTCTTCATGAGGCTCATCAAGAGGGCACCCACCATGTACAAGCTGTTCTTCAACCTCGTCTTCAAGCGCATGGACCCCGAGAAGGCCCACTACCTGGCCTTCCGCTGGATCCGCCTCGCGGCCCGCACCCCCGTCCTGCGCACCTTCGTGGCGGCCGCTCTCGCGCCGCGCTACAAGGAGCTGCGTACGGAAGCCCTCGGTCTCCGTATGCACGGTCCCTTCGGTCTCGCCGCCGGCTTCGACAAGAACGCCATCGCGATCGACGGCATGGCGATGCTCGGCTTCGACCACATCGAGATCGGCACCGTCACGGGCGAGCCGCAGCCCGGCAACCCGAAGAAGCGCCTCTTCCGGCTCGTCCCGGACCGCGCCCTGATCAACCGCATGGGCTTCAACAACGAGGGCTCGCTGGCCGTCGCCGCGCGCCTGGCCTCCCGCAACCCCGTCATCAGGACCACGGTCGGCGTGAACATCGGCAAGACCAAGGTCGTGCCCGAGGCGGAAGCCGTCGGGGACTACGTGAAGTCCACCGAGCGCCTCGCCGCCTTCGCGGACTACCTCGTGGTGAACGTCTCCTCGCCGAACACGCCGGGCCTGCGCAACCTCCAGGCCACGGAGGCGCTGCGCCCGCTGCTCACCGCGGTGCGCGAGGCCGCCGACCGCACCGTGCGCTCCCGCCGCGTCCCGCTCCTCGTGAAGATCGCGCCCGACCTCGCCGACGAGGACATCGACGCGGTCGCCGACCTGGCCGTCGAGCTCGGCCTGGACGGCATCATCGCCACGAACACGACGATCTCCCGCGAGGGTCTGACGACGCGCGGCGACGTCGTGAACGAGACCGGTGGCTTGTCCGGCGCGCCCCTCAAGGAACGCTCCCTGGAGGTCCTCAGGCGCCTCTACGCGCGCGTGGGGGACCAGATCACCCTCGTGGGCGTCGGCGGCATCGAGAACGCCGAGGACGCCTGGCAGCGCATCCTCGCCGGCGCCACGCTCATCCAGGGCTACTCGGCCTTCATCTACGAGGGCCCGTTCTACGCCCGCGCGATCCACAAGGGGCTCGCCGCCCGTCTCCGTACGAGCCCGTACGCCACCCTCGCCGACGCGATCGGCGCCGACGTCAGGAAGAAGGCCAACGCCGCATGACTGTCCTCGAACCCTTCGGTGCCCGCCTGCGCCGCGTCATGGACGAGCGCGGCCCGCTCTGCGTCGGCATCGACCCGCACGCCGCCCTGCTGTCCTCCTGGGGCCTGAACGACGACATCGCCGGCCTGGAGTCCTTCACGCGCACGACGGTCGAGGCCCTGGCCGACACCGTCGCCGTGGTGAAGCCCCAGTCGGCGTTCTTCGAGCGCTTCGGCTCGCGCGGCATCGCCGTCCTGGAGCAGGCCGTCGCCGATCTGCGCGCCGCGGGCACCCTCGTCGTCATGGACGCCAAGCGCGGCGACATCGGCTCGACCATGGCCGCGTACGCGGAGACCTTCCTGCACAAGGACTCCCCGCTGTTCTCGGACGCGCTGACCGTGTCGCCGTACCTCGGCTACGGATCGCTGAAGCCCGCCGTGGACCTCGCCCGCGAGTCCGGCGCCGGCCTCTTCGTGCTCGCGCTCACCTCCAACCCCGAGGGCGGCGAGGTGCAACACGCGGTGCGCGAGGACGGGAAGAACATCGGCGCGACGATGCTGGCGCACCTGGCGGCCGAGAACGCGGGGGAGACCCCGATGGGCTCCTTCGGCGCGGTCGTCGGCGCGACCCTCGGTGACCTCTCCTCGTACGAGCTCGACATCAACGGTCCGCTCCTCGCGCCCGGCATCGGCGCGCAGGGCGCCACGGCCGCCGATCTCCCGTCGGTGTTCGGCGCGGCCGTGCGCAACGTCGTACCGAACGTGAGCCGCGGCGTCCTGAAGGCGGGTCCGTCCGTCTCCGCGCTCAAGGACGCCGCCGTGCGGTTCGCGGACGAGGTCCGTGAGGCAGTCGCTGACGCGTGAGAAGTGCCGCCCAGGGGTGGCACTCCGTGCCGACCTTGGGCCCCGCGTCCGAATCCTGACCGATTTAGCGGTCGTTTTGTCCGTAATGTATGGCTCGACAGAGGCTGACCAGGACTTTTCCGCTGTTCTCGCTGACTCAGAGGCCCTTGGCCGCTAGTCTCCGTCGAGAGCCAACGGGTGAACGCAGGCAAGCGCGTTGCTCGTTGCTCACCAGGTGTGGGGCGACTAGGTTCCTCACCGGTCCGTATCCGACAGTTCGACATCCGAGGTGACGTAGGCGTGGCTCTTCCGCCCCTTACCCCTGAACAGCGCGCAGCCGCGCTCGAAAAGGCCGCCGCGGCTCGCCGGGAGCGGGCCGAGGTCAAGAATCGACTCAAGCACTCCGGCGCCTCCCTTCACGAGGTCATCAAGCAGGGCCAGGAGAACGACGTCATCGGAAAGATGAAGGTCTCCGCCCTCCTCGAGTCCCTGCCGGGCGTGGGCAAGGTCCGCGCCAAGCAGATCATGGAGCGCCTCGGGATCTCCGAATCCCGCCGGGTGCGCGGTCTTGGTTCCAACCAGATCGCCTCCCTGGAGCGCGAGTTCGGCAGCACCGGAGCCTGAGCGCCACTGACCGGCCCGAGGGCTGGTCCGGGCACTCCGGAACAACTGGAATAATCGCTGCATGAGTGAACGTCCGCGGCTGACCGTGCTCTCCGGCCCCTCTGGAGTCGGCAAGAGCACGGTCGTCGCTCATATGCGCAAGGAACACCCCGAGGTCTGGCTCTCGGTGTCGGCGACGACCCGCAAGCCGCGCCCGGGCGAGAAGCACGGAGTCCAGTACTTCTTCGTCACCGACGAGGAGATGGACAAGCTGATCGCCAACGGCGAGCTGCTCGAGTGGGCCGAGTTCGCGGGAAACCGCTACGGCACCCCGCGCCGCGCCGTGCTGGAGCGCCTCGACCGGGGCGAGCCCGTGCTCCTCGAGATCGACCTCCAGGGTGCTCGCCTGGTCCGCGAGTCGATGCCCGAGGCTCAGCTGGTCTTCCTCGCACCGCCGAGCTGGGACGAGCTGGTCCGCCGGCTCACCGGGCGCGGCACCGAGGCCCCCGAGGTCATCGAGCGCAGGCTCGACGCGGCCAAGGTGGAACTGGCGGCCGAGTCCGAGTTCGACACGACCCTGGTCAATACCTCCGTCGAGGACGTGGCGCGTGAGCTGCTAGCCTTGATGAAGGTTCTTTGATCTTCACCCTTTTTTGATCTTTACCCCAGTCGGAACCGGTCCCGGTCCCGGCCCCCATCGGAAGGCAGAGAGTGTCCTCTTCCATCACCGCGCCCGAGGGCATCATCAACCCGCCGATTGATGAGCTGCTCGAAGCCACCGACTCGAAGTACAGCCTGGTCATCTACGCCGCCAAGCGCGCGCGTCAGATCAACGCGTACTACTCGCAGCTCGGTGAGGGCCTGCTCGAGTACGTCGGCCCGCTGGTGGACACGCACGTCCACGAGAAGCCGCTCTCGATCGCCCTTCGTGAGATCAACGCGGGTCTGCTGACGTCCGAGGCCATCGAGGGCCCGGCGCAGTAACACTCGTCGTATCACTGAAGTACACGTCACCACAGGCCCGGCAGTGCTGCTGCCGGGCCTGTGGTGTGTCATGGAGTCGTACGTTTTCTGGTCGTACGTTTTCGAATCAGGGGAGAGCCGGTGTCGTCGAAGCCCAAGGTCGTACTGGGAGTCAGCGGTGGGATCGCCGCCTACAAGGCGTGCGAACTGCTGCGGCGGCTGACCGAGTCGGGCCACGACGTCCGCGTCGTCCCCACGGACTCGGCGCTGCACTTCGTCGGCGCCGCGACCTGGTCCGCGCTGTCCGGCAACCCGGTCTCCACCGAGGTCTGGGACTCCGTCCACGAGGTCCCGCACGTCCGCATCGGCCAGCACGCGGACGTCGTGGTCGTCGCCCCGGCCACCGCCGACATGCTCGCGAAGGCGGCCCACGGCCTCGCCGACGACCTCCTCACGAACACCCTCCTCACCGCCCGCTGTCCCGTCGTCTTCGCACCCGCGATGCACACCGAGATGTGGGAACACCCGGCGACGCAGGAGAACGTCGCGACGCTGCGCCACCGCGGCGCCCTCGTCATCGAGCCTGCGGTCGGCCGCCTCACGGGCGTCGACACCGGCAAGGGCCGCTTCCCGGACCCGGTCGAGATCTTCGAGTACGTCCGTCGGGTCCTCGCGCGCGGCTCCGTGGAGCCCGATCTCGCGGGCCGGCACGTCGTGGTCAGCGCCGGCGGCACCCGCGAGCCCCTCGACCCGGTCCGCTTCCTCGGCAACCGCTCCTCCGGCAAGCAGGGCTACGCACTGGCCCGCACGGCGGCGGCCCGCGGCGCGCGCGTCACGCTGTTGTCCGCGAACGCGGCGTTGCCCGACCCGGCGGGCGTCGACGTCGTCCACGTCGGCACGGCCGTGCAGCTGCGCGAGGCGGTCCTCAAGGCCGCGGCCGACGCCGACGCGGTCGTGATGGCCGCGGCGGTGGCCGACTTCCGGCCCGAGACGTACGCGACCGGAAAGATCAAGAAGAAGGACGGGCAGGACCCGGCGCCGGTCGCGCTCGTCCGCAACCCGGACATCCTCGCCGAGATCTCCGGGGACCGGCCGCGCGCAGGGCAGATCGTCGTCGGCTTCGCCGCCGAGACCGACGACGTGCTCGCCAACGGCCGCGCCAAACTCGCCCGCAAGGGCTGTGACCTGCTCGTCGTCAACGAGGTGGGGGAGCGCAAGACGTTCGGCGCGGAGGAGAACGAGGCCGTGATCCTGGGCGCCGACGGCAGCGAGACGCCGATCCCGTACGGCCCGAAGGAGGCACTCGCCGACCGGATCTGGGACGAGGTCGTGCGCCGCGTCACCGAGTGAAATTCCACGTTCGCCCCTTCGGGTGCCCCGAATCCCCGAAAACTTGGGAATTTCGGGCGCTCGGGCCCCTTCCGAAGACCGATCGTCGTATCGGAGAATGCGGTGTCGCAGGTCACAGCGCTCCCAAGTGGCGAGACGCGTGGTCCGGCGGCCGAGCACGACCGATAAACTGTTCTTGGATGTCGTCGGGCGCAGCCCCCGTCCCGTCCGTCAATGATCAGCCAGCAGCCGCTGCAACCACAGGGAGCGTTGTGTCCCGTCGCCTGTTCACCTCGGAGTCCGTGACCGAGGGCCACCCCGACAAGATCGCTGACCAGATCAGCGACACCATTCTCGACGCGCTGCTTCGCGAGGACCCGACGTCCCGCGTCGCCGTCGAGACGCTGATCACCACGGGCCTCGTGCACGTGGCCGGCGAGGTCACCACGAAGGCGTACGCGCCGATCGCGCAGCTCGTGCGCGAGAAGATCCTCGAGATCGGCTACGACTCGTCGAAGAAGGGATTCGACGGCGCTTCTTGTGGCGTCTCGGTCTCCATCGGCTCGCAGTCCCCCGACATCGCTCAGGGCGTCGACACGGCGTACGAGAAGCGCGTCGAGGGTGCCTCCCGCGGAGACGAAGGGGACGAGCTCGACAAGCAGGGCGCGGGCGACCAGGGCCTGATGTTCGGCTACGCGTGCGACGAGACCCCGGAGCTCATGCCGCTCCCGATCCACCTCGCGCACCGCCTGTCGCGCCGCCTGTCCGAGGTCCGCAAGAACGGCACGATCCCTTACCTCCGCCCGGACGGTAAGACCCAGGTCACCATCGAGTACGACGGTGACAAGGCGGTCCGCCTGGACACGGTCGTGGTCTCGTCCCAGCACGCCTCGGACATCGACCTGGACTCGCTCCTCGCCCCCGACATCCGGGAGTTCGTGGTCGAGCCCGAGCTGAAGGCGCTCCTCGACGACGGCATCAAGCTGGAGACCGAGGGCTACCGCCTGCTGGTCAACCCGACCGGTCGCTTCGAGATCGGCGGCCCGATGGGTGACGCGGGCCTGACCGGCCGCAAGATCATCATCGACACGTACGGTGGCTACGCCCGGCACGGCGGCGGCGCCTTCTCGGGCAAGGACCCGTCGAAGGTCGACCGCTCGGCCGCGTACGCGATGCGCTGGGTCGCCAAGAACGTCGTCGCGGCGGGCCTGGCGGCGCGCTGCGAGGTCCAGGTCGCCTACGCGATCGGCAAGGCCGAGCCGGTGGGTCTGTTCGTCGAGACCTTCGGTACGAACACGGTCGACACCGACAAGATCGAGGCCGCGATCTCCGAGGTCTTCGACCTCCGCCCGGCCGCGATCATCCGCGACCTCGACCTGCTCCGCCCGATCTACTCCCAGACGGCCGCCTACGGCCACTTCGGGCGCGCGCTGCCCGACTTCACGTGGGAGAAGACGGACCGCGTGGACGCGCTGCGGAAGGCTGCGGGCCTGTAAGTCCGCGCTTGGTGGTGCTTGTTGGGCCCGGTTCTCCTGAGGGAGGGCCGGGCCTGCGCGTTTCAGAGGTCCTCGGGCCCCGCGGCCGAGGGAGCACCGTTGGGGTGGGCGCCGAACGGTGAGCCCCCGAAGCGGCGGCGGATGTCGTCCGCGGCCACGGCGTCCTTGGACTCGACGGCCTGGGCCACCAGGTCGACCAGCAAGGGCACGTCCTCGTCGCTGGGCGCGAAGCCGCTGCGCCGGAGGAAGTGCGCGAACACGTCGGCCGGTGACGGCTCGGGCGGCTCGGGTTCGGGTTCGACCGGCACGTCGGGGTCAGGCACGTAGGTCGGTGCGAAGGCCTCGGGCACCAAGTAGCGGAAGTGCTCGTCCACGTCGGTGTCGTTGGCCGCCGAGGCCAGTTTGGCCAGCAGGCCGATGTCCTTGACGGTTTTCTCCACGTGGTCGTCGTTCTTGGCGAGCCACCACACGACCGCACTGCCGGTGCTCTGCAGGACGTCGCCCCCGAGGTAGGCGCGCTTGTTCTGTTCGTACTTGCGTTGGTGTTCCCAGACCGCTTCGTCCTTGCGGATGGCGGCCAGCTGGTCGAGGCGCAGTTGGTCGGCCTCGGAGAGCGTGAGTTCGACGTCGATGGCCATGGCGAGGACATGTCCCTCGCGAACGGGTTCCATCAAGGCGAGGAAGCCGCTGAGTTCGTGCTGTGCCAGTGGGGCACGGTGCGGCTCCATGGTGGCCGTGATCGTGGAGGCCCGCTGCAGGACCGCTTCCACGGCCAGGGCGCTGGGGTTGATGAGGACGGCTCCCGCTGAGGGATCCGCAGGGCACCAGCGGACATTGGCGGTGAACTGGAAGTCGTAGTCGGGGGTGTTGCTCTGCAACGGGACGCGCTGGATGCGGACCTCGCGGCGCTCGACCGGGGGCGTCGGGCGCTGCGGCAACATGTGGTCGGGGAACGGTTCTCGCAGTGCCGATCGCCGGGTGAGGGCCACCGTCGTCGCTCCGGCGGCGAGCAGCACCGCCATGGCCCCGATCCACGTCCACACCGGCCAGCGGAACCAGAGGCCGAGGATGAGCACGAGCAAGGCGCCGATGACGCTGAAGAATACGGACACGGTCTTCTGACCTGAACTCATGTGGGCGACACCTCCGGTTCGCGGGCCCGTGCGGAGAATGCCGCGCTCTGGGCCTCGTTGATCGCACGCAGCAGCCGCGCGGCGAGAGCAGGGGACGTGGCTCGCCGGGACTCCGCGTACAGACGGGAGACGACCGGATACCGCGACACCGACGCGTCGACGAGGATCTTCAGCGCGGCGTCGGTGAGGCGGGTGTTCTGGGCGTCGTCTGCACGGAGCAGCCAGGCGCGTGCTGCCGGTGCCCATTCCTGGGGGTCCGGCAGTTCGAACACCCGCTGCCAGCACGTGGTCAACCACTCCCGGGGAGAGCGCTGCGTCAGGAAGCCCGTCGGCAGTTCCGGGAGTTGGAGGAACAGGCGAGCGTCGGGACGGTGGTGTTCGGAGTTCCGGCTGGTGGCCAGCCGGAAGAGGAAGCGGCGCTGGACCCCCGCGTCCTGGTCGACGAAGCGCAAGAGGCCCCGCGTCGCGACCCCCGGCGGATTCGGCTCCCTGCGGGCGAGGTGGTGCAGCCGGACGAGCGCTGCGTCGGGGTGGTGGATCGACAGGACCTTCTCGCAGACCTCGACCAGGACCTCGCGCAGCAGATCCGTCGGGTGGCCCAGGCTCCACAGGTACATATGGTGTTGGAACGCCCGGCCGTGCTCTTCGTCGAGGACGCAGTGCTTGAGGGACTCGGCCGCTGCCGTGACGTCGGTCGTGCGGGGGGCTCCGTCTGCGGTCCACCGCTCGATCTGCCGGATGATCACCTTGGTCTCGCCGGTGGACAGGTGGAGCGCGGTGAAGCGGCCGACCATCCGAGCACGGACCTCGGCGGTCAGGGCCGGGCTCCGGAGCGTGGCGCAGATCCACTCGCGCAGGGGCTCCCGGAAGTGCGGAAGGTTGGCCCAGAAGTATCGCAACGTGGCCTCGGCGAAGTCGCGTTGCTCGAATCGCACACGGCCCTCGGGCGTCAGTCGCGCATGCAGTGGCTCCAGGCGCTCGGTCAGTCCCGCCTGCTCCAGTACGGGGCGGCTGTCGTCGGCCGAGCCGACCCTGCGCAGCAGGAGCGTCGCTGCCCCGTGAACTGCTTGGGCCGGGGCGTCATCGAGGAGTGCCGTGGCCAGGAGGAGGGCACGCTGCCGCCCTTCTTGCAGGCCGGGTACCAGACGGTCGAGTTCGGCTCTGTGGTCCCCCTGGGTCGCGAGTGCGGCCCGCAGCCAGTCGTCGAACGTGCCGGAGCCGGACCTGGCAGCCCGGGCCTCGGCAATCCGGCCGGCGAGCCGAGCCAGGTCCTCCATCGCAGGGTGCAGGTCCAGGTACGCCTGCGTCTGCTCCGACAGCGGCGTCCACAGGCTGTCGTCGAGGCCGCGGCTGCGCAGATGCCGGAAGAGCGCCTCCTTCTCGTCAGGGCGGTCGATGGTGGTCCTGACGAACTCGCTGGGAAGGTCGTACGCGATGTTCTGGGGAAGCACGACGGCCAGGAACGCGTACTTGTGCAGGAGTTCGTGGCGGAAGCCGGACAGCTCATGGCGTACGGCCTGCCAGAGGTGCTCGTCGGCGGTCGACAGGTCGAGCAGCATGCGGTCCCTGATGCCGATGAGAGCGGTGGACAGGCAGGGTCCCTCGCCGACCTCTGGGCTGAGTTCGTGATATGTCCCACGGTCCGACGGGAGTTCGCAGAGCAGGACGCGTGCGGCGGCGCTGCGGCCGCAGCCCGGTGGGCCGTCCAGGAACACCGTGCGCTGCGACGCGAGGGTGTCGTAGGCGGCGTTCATCCCCTTGGGGCGTGCGAACTGTTGCCTCAGACGCTCGAGTTGGTCCTCAGCCACGCGGCGGGGCGTGGCGGCAGACGGTCCCAACAGCGATGAGGAGAAGTAGGCGGGGGAGGAGGGGAAGAACGTGTTGTACGTGTCGCCGCTCATCGACGGTCGTCGTCCTTGCGGCCGAAGGTGTGGTGGTTGGTGTTGTCACCCTCGGCGTAACTCGCGCCGTCACCGGACTGGTTGACGGTGCGGTGAGCAGGTCCGATGTGGATGCCGTTGTGGTGGGGGCTGTTGCTGTTGAGGTCGCCGTTCACTGAGCCTGCCTGGATCTGCGACCCGCTGTTGTCTCCCGTGATCGTGTTCGTGGTGCTTCCGGGGGCGGGCGACTCGGACTTCGTCCGATCCGCGTCGCACGCTGCGAGTTGCGGGACAAGGGTGGCCAGCGCGTCCCCGATGCGCTTGAGGTCATGCGCGTTGGACTGGTGGTCGTACCGCAGTGTCTGGCAGTCGGTCAGATGGGCCATCGGGGCCGGAAGCTGGTCCCGGGACGGCCGTTCCGTCTTGCGTCCGAGCAGGATGGGGAGAACGCGGATGCCGCATTCGAAGGCCTCGAGTATCTCTTTGCGCACCCAGTCGGAGGGGTTCTGCAGCCGGGGGTCGTCGGCCCAACCCGGGCCGATGAGAGCCAGGAGGACACCGCTGCGCCGAACTCCTTCGAGGAGGGACGTGTCGAAACGCGCACCTGGCGCGATGTCCTTGCTCGCGCGGAAGACCCGGTCGGCGCCGAACCTGGCCGACAGAGCGCTCTCGAGGGTGGCGGAGAACTGTTCCCCGTCACCGGTGCGGTAGTTGATGAAGATGTCGTGCATGACCCAATCTCCTTCTGGGCGTGGGGGAGTCGGACCCGTCGCACGGACGGCGCCGGGGTGGTGTGCGTCAGGGGTTCGTCAGAGAGGATCGGCGGGAGCCGCCGCGGCGAGTTGTGGTGCGATCGCACGGTGGGCGGGGTGGCGGTGGTACCGGGACAGCGTTCGCTTCAGCCGGTGCACGTCCAGCGCGACGGTGGCGGACTGGACGGCGGACACGGACGGCAGGAGCGAGGCCGTGTACGCGCAGGCCGCATCGATGTCGCCCGCCAGAGCGTGGGCCAGGGCACGACGTGCGCCGTAACGGGCGAGGGTGCGCAGCGCTGACGCGGGCACCAGGGCGAGCTCGCGATCCAGTACGCGGGCGGCGGCTCGCGGTTGCCCGAGATCGAGCAGGCACCACCCTGTGATCATGGAGGCGGGATCGGCAAGATGGGAGGTGCCGAGGAGCGTGGCGGAGGCATGGCCGACCGATTGAGCGGCCTCGACGGCCAGCAGAGAGTGGGCCGTGTCCAGGTCGCGCATGCAGGCGCTGTGGTCACCGGCCAAGGCGTGTCCCTGCGCGGCCCGTTGGGCGGCCAGACCGCGAATCCTCGGAGGAAGGCGACCGTCTCGTGCCTGCCGGACGAGAGCAACGGTGTCTTTTGCCTCTCCTCGGTAGTACGTGATCAGGGCACGGCGTACGAGTGCGTAGGCAGCCAGGTCGTGGTCGTCGCCCGCCGAGGCGAGTTCCACGGCATGCTCCGTCCAGCGGAGGGCGGCATCGTCGTCCCCGGCTTCCTGGGCCATCCAGCCGGTGAACTCGGCGAATCGCGCAGCTGCCCGGAAGAGTTCCTGTCTCGTGCGGCCCTTTCCGCCGAGCGCCAGTGTCGTCACGGACCGCGTCTGTTCGGCGAGCGGGGAGAGCAGCACCGCGGGCGGCACCACCTGCCCCATGCGCCGGAAGTCCGCAAGGAGCGAGAGCATGATCTCCGGGAGCGACGCCGGGGACGGCAGGTCGTCCGGACCGGGCGCGCCGGACGCCAGGGGCGCTGTGGCGAAGGAAAGGGCGGAAGCCGCGCCAATGGTGAGGACTCCGCGTCGGGACGGGGGCGGCTCGACCGGCACCAGCGCACTCAGGCGCCCGCCCGCGCCGAGGGCTGCGTCGCAGAGCCTCGCGAACTCGGCGGTGGCCCGCTTCCGCCCCGTCTCGACCTTGCTGATCTGGCTCTTGCTGTAGTGCACCGAAGCGGAGAAGTCCGTGAGCGTCCGCCCCGCGGCCAGGCGTAATCGGCGCAGTTCGGCCCCGAACCCAGGTGCCTGCTCCAGCATGGTCCCCCCTCATGCCCGACACCGGCCGTGCGCTCCCGGGTGTCTGTCGTTGCCAGCCAGCGTCGGCTCCGGCGATGACACGAGCAAGGCCGCGGCCGGTGTTTCCCGTTTCCAGTTGAGATACCGGGCCGGGGCACGACGCGCTGCCCGCGCATCGCGCGGCGTCCGGATCATGGGCGGATTTGGCTGGACGGGCGGTGTTGCGACGGCGGAGGACGCGTGGTGAGGCCGCCGGGTGCGGTGATCTCACTCCCGCCCCGTTGTCAGTCCCCTCTGGTAGGAATGCACCTGTGAGCAGCGAGAACGACGACGCCGAGTCGCCCGGTGGTGGCGAGCCGGAACAGCTTGCGTTGATTCGGGAGAGTGTGCGCAGGGCGAAGGTGCCGCGGGCCAAGCCGCGGACGTGGCGGGGGGCGCCGCTGGCCAAGGAGTTGCCGGTCGCGCGGGTGCTTGTCGACAAGGGCGTGCTGCATCTCGACCGGTACTTCGAGTACGCGGTGCCGGAGGAGTTGGATGACGTCGCCCGGCCCGGGGTGCGCGTGCGGGTGCGGTTCGGGGCCGGGAGCAAGAATGTGCGGGACGGGCGGCGCGAGGGTGGTGGGCTGATCGACGGGTTTCTCGTCGAGCGGGTCGCCGAGGCCGAGTATCAGGGGCCGTTGGCCGCGATCGCGCAGGTCGTGTCGCCCGAGGTGGTGCTCGACGGGGAGTTGCTGGGGCTGACCCGGGCCGTTGCCGATCGGTATGCGGGGAGTCTCGCGGACGTGTTGCAGCTGGCCGTTCCGCCGCGGCACGCGAAGGCCGAGGAGCGGGAGTTCCCGGCGCCGCCCGCGCCGCCTGCCGTGCCCGATCCCGGGTCGTGGCGCAGATATGAGCGCGGGGCCGATTTCGTGGCCTCGTTGGCGTCCGGCGGGGCGCCGCGTGCCGTGTGGACCGCGTTGCCCGGGCCCGAGTGGGCCGAGGAGCTCGCGCTGGCCGTGCAGGCGACCCTGGCGTCGGGGCGCGGGGCGCTGGTCGTCGTGCCGACCGTGCGGCTCGCGGCGCGGGTCGACGAAGCCTTCCGGCGGGTGCTCGGGGACGGGCAGCACGCGCTGCTGACCGCCGATGCCGGGCAGCAGCGGCGGTACTCGGAGTGGCTCGCCGTGCGGCGGGGGGCCGTGCGGGCCGTGGTGGGGACGCGGGCCGCCATGTTCGCTCCCGTACGGGATCTGGGACTCGTCGTGGTGTGGGACGACGGGGACGCGCACCACAGTGATGACAATGCGCCGTTCCCGCATGTGCGGGAGGTGCTCGAGCTGCGGGCCGCTCGGGACAAGTGCGGCTTTCTGCTGGGGAGTTGGAGCTGCACGGTCGAGGCCGCGCAGCTGGTGCGCAGTGGGTGGGCCGCCGCTGTCGCCGCGCCGCGGGACGGGGTGCGGCGGGCCGCTCCGCTCGTGCGGACCGTGGGGGATCTCGATGTCGCACGGGACGAGGCCGCCCGCGCCGCCCGGCTGCCGAGCATCGCCTGGGACGTGGCGCGGACCGCGCTGCGCGACGGGCCCGTGCTGGTCCAGGTGCCGCGGCGCGGGTACGTGCCGAGGCTGGCCTGTCAGCAGTGCCGGGAGCCCGCCCGCTGCCGGCAGTGCGCCGGGCCGCTCGAGGCCCGGGAAGCCACCGGCGTGCTGGCCTGTGGCTGGTGCGGGGTGCAAGAGGCCCACTGGCAGTGCGGTACGTGCGGAGGGGTGCGGCTGCGGGCCCAGGTCGTCGGGGCGCGGCGCACCGCCGAGGAGTTGGGGCGGGCCTTTCCCGCCGTGCCGGTGCGGACCTCCGGGCGTGAGCAGGTGCTCGACACCGTCTCCGGTGCGCCCGCGCTCGTCGTGAGCACGCCCGGCGCCGAGCCCGTCGCCGAGGGCGGGTACGCGGCCGCACTGCTGCTCGACGGCTGGGCCATGCTCGGGCGGCCCGACCTGCGGGCGGGCGAGGACGCGCTGCGCCGCTGGATCGGCGCGGCCGCCCTGGTGCGGCCCCAGGAGGCGGGCGGCACCGTGGTCATCATGGCCGAGCCGACGCTGCGACCCGTACAGGCGCTGGTGCGCTGGGACCCGGTGGGGCACGCGGTGCGCGAGCTCGCGGACCGGGCCGAGTTGGGTTTCCCCCCGGTCTCCCGGATGGCGTCGGTGAGCGGGGCCCCGGAGGCGCTCAGCGGTTTCCTCGGTGCGGTCCAACTGCCCGCGGACGCCGAGGTGTTGGGCCCGGTTCCGGTGCCCGATGCCGTGCCGGGGGCAGGGCGGCGGGCGTCGGCGGCCCCGCCCGGTGAGCAGTGGGAGCGGGTGCTGGTGCGCGTGCCCCCGGGCAGTGGCGCGGCGCTGGCGGGTGCCCTGAAGCAGGCGCAGGCCGCACGCATGGCGCGCGGGGGGAACGAGCCGGTGCGTGTTCGGGTGGATCCGCTCGACATCGGGTGACCCGGGGTCAGCCCAGTCTGACGGCGGAGCGTCAACATGCCGCTGCCTGCCCGTACATCAAGCCGCTGCCTCCCCGTACATGACGTACGGGGAGGCAGCGGACGGGGTGACGGGCTCAGCCGTTGCGCGGGCCGGGGAAGGCGCCGGGGCGTGCCTCGTCGCGCAGGCCGGGGCTGCCCGCGGTCGGCTGGGTCGGCATGGAGCGGGCCGCGGGCACCGACGGCAGCGGACCCGCACCGAGCGGGACGGGCGGGCGCGCCGGCGCGGGCAGGGGCGTGGAAGCGGTGTCGGTGGCGCGCTCGGCGTCGGCCGCCGCCTGCGCGGCCGCCCTGCGGGCCCCGTACCGGCGGTGCACCGCCTGCTTGGTCACCCCGAGCGCGGAACCCACCGCGTCCCACGAGAAACCCAGCGAACGATCGAAGTCCACGGCGGCGGTCACCAGGGTCTCGACGCTGTCCCGCAGCTCCTGGGCGAGACGGACGGTCGGGGCGGGCGCCCTGCCGTAGACGACGAACCCCGCGGAGGGACCGGAGCGGCGCGGACGGTAGACATTGCCGAGCTGTGCGGTGAGGGTGCGCAGTGCGTCCACCTGCCGCCGGACCCGCTCGATGTCCCGCACCAGAAGGTGCAGACTGGCCCGTGCCTGGGCGTCGTGGGTTGCGTGGTCGGCCATGTACAAGCCTCTCGAACCGGCGATGAAAAGGATGGGGCCGCGCTCGCGTCAAGTGACAACCGCCGGGGGCGGTCGGGTGATTGCGGCCCGTTGACTGGTCAACTCTTTCTTGACCAACGCGCCATTCAGTGAGGGGTCACGCTGTTCGGGCGTATCCGCATATGCGCAGGGCGCGCGTTGAAGCGTGCGCCCCATGCAGGCCCGACGCCTGTCGATGTGTGCCCGACATGCGTGCCCGACAGCGGGGCGCCATAGACTGGTGCGCTGCCCGTGACCCTGCCCCGAGAGGCCGTTAGCCACTGATGAAGCTCGTCTTCGCCGGCACCCCCGAGGTCGCCGTACCCGCTCTGGACGCCCTGATCGCCTCCGACAAGCACGAGGTCGCCGCGGTCGTCACCCGGCCCGATGCCCCCGCGGGGCGCGGCCGCCGCCTCGTCGCGAGCCCGGTCGCGGAGCGGGCCGAGGAGGCCGGCATCGAGGTGCTGAAGCCCGCCAAGCCGCGTGACGAGGAGTTCCTCGCCCGGCTGCGGGAGATCGGCCCGGACTGCTGCCCGGTCGTCGCCTACGGAGCACTGCTGCCCAAGGTCGCGCTCGACGTGCCGGCCCGCGGCTGGGTCAATCTGCACTTCTCACTGCTGCCCGCCTGGCGCGGGGCCGCTCCCGTGCAGCACGCGGTCATGGCGGGGGACGAGATCACCGGTGCCTCCACCTTCCTCATCGAGGAGGGGCTGGACTCGGGCCCGGTGTACGGCACCGTCACCGAGGCCGTGCGGTCCACCGACACCAGCGGTGACCTGCTGACCCGGCTCGCGTTCGCGGGTGCGGGGCTGCTCGTCGCCACGATGGACGGGATCGAGGACGGCTCCCTGCAGGCCGTGCCGCAGCCCGCCGACGGGGTCTCGCTCGCCCCGAAGATCCAGGTCGAGGACGCCCGGATCGACTGGTCGGCGCCCGCGCTGCGCGTCGACCGCGTGGTCCGCGGCTGCACGCCCGCGCCCGGCGCGTGGACCGAGTTCCGCGGCGAGCGCCTGAAGGTGCGCACGGCCGTGCTCGCGCCGGACCGCACGGACCTGGCGCCGGGCGAGCTGGGCGTCGGCAAGAAGAACCTGTACGTCGGCACGGGCTCGCACGCCGTGGAGCTGCTGTGGGTCCAGGCCCAGGGCAAGAAGCCGATGGCCGCCGCCGACTGGGCGCGCGGCGTGCGGATCGCGTCCGGCGAGCGCCTGGGCTGAGAGCCTGGGTCGGCCCGTACGGGGGCGGGGTCGTACGCTGGGAGGGTTCACCTCGGCGTACGACCTGTGCGTAGCGCCCGTACGATCCCACCAGCGGAGCACCTTTGAACGACCAGCCGGCCCCGTCGCAGTCCAACCGTCGCCCCCGTAAGCCGGGCAAGCCCCATCGCCGTCCGCAGAAGGACCCCGTCCGCATCCTCGCCTTCCAGGCGCTGCGCGCGGTCGACGAGCGGGACGCGTACGCGAACCTCGTGCTGCCGCCGCTGCTGCGCAAGGCCCGTGAGAAGGGCGACTTCGACGGGCGTGACGCCGCGCTCGCGACCGAACTCGTCTACGGGACGCTGCGCCGCCAGGGCACGTACGACGCGATCGTGGCGGCCTGCATCGACCGGCCGCTGCGCGAGGTCGATCCGCCGGTGCTCGACGTGCTCAACCTCGGTGTCCACCAGCTGCTCGGCACCCGGATCCCGACGCACGCCGCCGTCTCCGCGTCGGTGGAGCTGGCGCGGGTCGTGCTCGGCGACGGGCGGGCCAAGTTCGTCAACGCCGTGCTGCGCAAGGTCTCGCAAGCCGATCTCGACACCTGGGTGGAGAAGGTCGCGCCGCCGTACGACGAGGACCCCGAGGATCACCTGGCCGTCGTGCATTCGCATCCGCGATGGGTCGTGTCGGCGCTCTGGGACTCGCTCGGCGGGGGCCGTGCCGGGATCGAGGACCTGCTCGAGGCCGACAACGAGCGGCCCGAGGTGACGCTCGTGGCGCGCCCCGGGCGGACCACGGCGGACGCCGTACTGGCCGAGGTCGGCGAGGAGTCCGGGCTGCCCGGGCGCTGGTCCCCGTACGCGGTCCGGCTTGCGGAGGGCGGGGAGCCGGGGTCCTTCGACGTCGTGAAGTCGGGGCGCGCCGGCGTGCAGGACGAAGGCAGCCAGCTGGTTGCCCTTGCGCTTGCGAACGCTCCGGTCGAGGGATCCGACACGAAGTGGCTCGACGGGTGCGCCGGCCCCGGCGGCAAGGCCGCGATGCTGGCCGGGCTCGCCGCCCAGCGCGGCGCGACGCTCCTCGCCTCCGAGAAGCAGCCGCACCGCGCCGGGCTCGTCGCCAAGGCGCTCGACGGGAACCCCGGTCCTTACCAGGTGATCGCCGCGGACGGGACGCGTCCGCCGTGGCGGCCCGGCACCTTCGACCGGATCCTGATGGACGTGCCCTGTACGGGACTTGGCGCCCTGCGCCGTCGTCCCGAGGCCCGCTGGCGGCGCCGACCCGAGGACCTGGACGGCTTCGCCCCGCTCCAACGGACCTTGCTGCGCAGGGCACTTGAGTCCGTGCGCGTCGGCGGCGTCGTCGGATACGCGACGTGCTCCCCGCACCTGGCCGAGACCCGGGCCGTCGTCGACGACGTGCTCAAGGGGCACGACGGGGCCGAACTCATCGACGCGCGCCCGCTGTTGGAGGGCGTCCCGGCGCTCGGCGACGGCCCCGACGTACAGCTGTGGCCCCATCTGCACGGTACGGACGCGATGTACCTGGCGCTGATCCGGCGTACCGCCTGACCAACCGTCAGCCCAGGGCGTGGAACTCGCGGACCACGTCCGGCAGCGCCCTGAGCACCGTCGTGCTGTGGTCGGCGTCCTTCCCGACGTCGGTGAGCCGGTACGTGGCCCCTGCCGCGGCCAGCCGGCTCCCGCAGTAGGCGGAGTGCGCGACCGGGACGTCCCGGTCGCCGGTGGCGTGGAAGAGGTGCACGGGGACGTCGGGGCGCCAGTCGCAGGCGGTGTCCAACGCCCTCAGCCTGCGCCGCAGTTCACCCGTGGGGTGGCGCACCGACCGGAGGAACTCCTCGGTGAACAGCTCCTTCGACGTCGCGGGCAGCGCCTCGGCGATCTGGGCGCCCGTGTGGTTGCCGTCGAAGAGCGTCTCGATCCGGTCGGCGTACGGGGCCCGGAACGCCTGCTCGGGGCTGTCGTAGAGGCCGTACAGGCGGTTCCACGCGGTCGTGAAGTAGGCCAGGTAGAGCGGCGAGCGGTCGAGGCGGTCGGCCGCCGCGGCGGCCTCGAAGGCGCTCAGGTGGAAGGGTCCCGCGACGGTGGTCAGGGCCGCCGGGCGGAAGAACGGGTCGGCGCCCTCCTGGAGCGCCCGGCCCACCAGCATCGTCGCGGGCCCGCCCTGCGAGAACCCGGCGACGGCCACGTCCGGGCGCAGCGCGCGGCCCTCGCCGCGGACGAACGCGCGCGTGGCCCGCAGCGCGTCCACCGAGGCGGTGACCGTCGCGCCCGGGTCCCCGTACGGGTGGAGTCCCGGGCCGGTGCCCAGGCCGAGGTAGTCGGGGGCCGACACCGCGAAGCCCGACGAGGCGAACAGCAGGGCCGTCGCGCGGTCGGCCGACGCGTCGTTGACGGAGGCCACCTCGCCGCGGAACACCTCCGTGCCGTGCAGCCAGGACACCGCGCGCAGGGTGCGCGCGCTGTTCTCGGGCACGGCCACCAGGGCGCTGGCGGTCGTCGGGCGGCCCTGCGGGTCGACCGTGCGATAGACGATGCGATGAGCGCGTACGCCGTGCCGCACCTGGCCCGCGTACGGCTCGATGCCCGCCTGTTGGAGGAGTGCCGCGACGTCGCGCGCCGACAGGTCGGCGACCTGCGTCGCCGAGACCACCGAGCCGCGGGCCGTGGCGGGGTTGGCGACGGACCCGGTGAGGGTGTGCGGGGCGTCGGCGTGCCCCGTGCCGGTCAGTACGGTCGCGGCGCACGCCAGGGCGAGGGCGCCGGCCGCGGTGAGTCGTGTGGGTAACCGCTTCAAGGTCATGAAGGGACTCTGCCCGTGCGGGGCCCGCCGGGGCATTGGGGCTGCCCCCCTGATCGATCATGGGGCAGCCCCCCACCCTCAACTACCGCTGGCCACAAGGGGGTTGCGGTACTCACTCGGCGGGCGGCTCCGGCCGTGCGGCCAGGGCGCCGGGCCACCAGACACGCGGTCCCACGTCCAGGAACAGCGCGGTCACCAGCACCGAGCGCACGATGAACGTGTCCAGGAGCACGCCGAGCCCCACCGCGAAGCCGAGCTCCGCGAACGCCACCATCGGCAGCGTGCCGAGCGCCGCGAACGTGCCCGCCAGGACCAGACCCGCCGACGTGATCACCGCACCGGTCGCGGCCAGACCCGTGACGACACCCGGCCGGGTGCCCTGCCGGGCGGCCTCCTCGCGGATGCGGGTCGTCAGGAAGATGTTGTAGTCGATGCCGAGCGCCACCAGGAACACGAAGACGAACAGCGGGAAGTCCGTCGACTCGCCCGCGTAGTCGAAGAGATGGCGGAAGGCGAGCGCGCTCACGCCGAGCGCCGCCGCGAACGACAGGACGACCGTCCCGATCAGCAGCAGGGGCGCGATCAGGGAGCGCAGCAGCAGCCCCAGGATCAGCAGGACGACGACCAGGACGAGCGGGATCACCAGCTTGTTGTCGTGCGCCGTCGCCCGGTCCATGTCGAGGAGGACCGCGGGCCCGCCGCCCACCGCGGCGTCCGCGCCCGGCACCGCGTGCACCGCGTCGCGCACCCGTTGCACCGTGTCGCGCGCCGCCTGGCTGTCGGACGGGGCGGTGGTCGTCGCCTCGATCAGGACCTGACCGTCGTGCTCGGCGGCCGTGCCCGGCGGGGTGCCGATGCCCTGCCGCACGACGCCGTCGGTCGCGGCGACCGCGTCCTTGACCCTCGCGCCCTGCGCCCGGTTCGCGACGATGACGAGCGGGTCGCCGGAGCCCGCCGGGAAGTACTTCGCCGAGACCTCCTGCCCGGCGATCGAGTCCGGCTTGCCCGTGAACGAGTCGGCGTTGCTGATGCCCTCCGCGCGCAGCTGCATCAGGCCGAGGGAGAACGCCGCGAGCGCCACCGCCGTCACGCCCCACACCAGCCGCGGGCGGCGCGCGATGCGGCGGCCTGTGCGTGCCCAGACGCCGCGCTCGGTCGGTTCGGGCGAGCCCATGTGCGGGATCACCGGCCAGAAGATCCAGCGCCCGAAGACCACCAGGAGGGCCGGGAACAGCGTCACCATGGCGAGCAGGCCGATCGCGACGCCGATGGCGGCGACCGGGCCGAGCCCCCGCGTCGAGTTCATGTCGGCGGTGAGCAGCACCAGCATGCTGAGCACCACGGTCGCGCCGGACGCCAGGACCGCGGGGCCCGCCCGGTGCAGGGCGAGCGCCATCGCCTCGTGCCGGTCCTCGTGCCGGCGCAGCTCCTCCCGGTAGCGGGCGACCAGCAGCAGGGCGTAGTCCGTCCCCGCGCCGAACACGAGGACGGTCAGGATTCCCGCGCTCTGCCCGTTCACCGTCAGGCCCGCGTGCCTGGCCAGCAGATAGATCAGCGCCTGCGCGGTGAACAGCGCGGCCACCACGCTCAGCACCGGCACCAGCAGCAGCGTAGGACTGCGGTACGTGAACAGCAGGATCACGATCACGATGCCGAGCGCGGACAGCAACAGGGTGGAGTCGATGCCCTCGAACGCCTTGGAGAAGTCGGCGGACGTGCCGCCGGGGCCGGTGATGTGGACGGAAAGCCCGTCCGCGGACCTGCCCGTCCGGTCCCGGATCGAGTCGACCGCGGGCGCGATCTGCTCCCAGCCCTTGGCGTCCATCGTCACCGGTACGTAGATCTGCGCCGCCGACGGCCGGTCCGCCTTGTCGAAGTCGGGCCCACGCGTCTCCTTGCCGCGCAGACCGTGCTCGCTGAGCTGCTTGATCTCCGCCACGTCCGCGGTGATCCGGGCCCGGTCCGCCGCGGTCAGGCCGCCCTCGCGCGCGTAGATCACGATCGCGGGGATGGTCTCCGGCCTGAAGTCCTTGGACACGTCGAGGACTTGGGTCGACTCGGCCGATCCCGGCAGCCAGGACTGCGCGTCGTTGTCCTGCGCGTCCGTGAGCTTCTGGGCGAGTGGCGCCGCTCCCACCAGGATCACCAACCACAGCAGCAGCACCAGCCACTTGCTGCGCCGCCCGCACACCAGCCGCGCCACCCCGCGACCCCGGCCCGGTTCAGTGGTCCGGACATCGGTCCGTACGTCCGCCATGGCGCCCCCCGCTGCGTCGTGCGCGGTGTTGCTGTCGGCCAGCCGTGACCCGCTGTGGGCCCGCTGTGGGCCGCCAAGAATGGCACGGGAGGGCACGGCTCGGCATCGGTATCGCGTACTGGTCCAGACCGAGGCGGGCGACGGGCGCCGGGCATGGCAGGCTTGGGGCATGGCTCAGATCAACCCCAGCATCCTGTCCGCGGACTTCGCCCGCCTCGCCGACGAGGCCAGGGCCGTCGAAGGCGCCGACTGGCTCCATGTCGACGTCATGGACAACCACTTCGTCCCGAACCTCACCCTGGGGGTTCCGGTCGTAGAGTCGTTGGCGCGCGCGACGGACACCCCGCTGGACTGCCATCTGATGATCGAGGACCCCGATCGCTGGGCTCCGCAGTACGTCGAAGCGGGGGCCGGGTCCGTCACCTTCCACGCCGAGGCCGCGCACGCGCCGGTGCGTCTGGCGCGCGAGATCCGCGCCAAGGGCGCCCGTGCCTCCATGGCCCTCAAGCCGGCCACCCCGATCGAGCCGTACGAGGATTTGCTCCCCGAGCTCGACATGCTGCTGATCATGACCGTGGAGCCCGGCTTCGGCGGGCAGTCGTTCCTCGACATCATGCTGCCGAAGATCCGCCGGACCCGTGAGCTGATCGCCAAGCACGGCCTCGAGCTGTGGCTGCAGGTCGACGGCGGCGTCTCCGCGTCGACGATCGAGCGCTGCGCCGAGGCGGGCGCGGACGTCTTCGTCGCCGGTTCGGCGGTATACGGCGCGAAGGACCCGGTCGAGGCGGTACGTGCACTGCGCACGCAGGCCGAGAGCGCGACCGCGTCCGCCGCCTGGGCATGCGACCACTGAGCCACGGATACGTGAACGCCGTTCATCAGGGCTGATCAACGCCGCCGGATCTGCAAGGATGAACGGCGAATCCAGGTTGTGAACGTCAGTCTGTCGTGTGTGTCGTGTGAGTCGTGAAGAAGAGCAGTGAGGAGATCGCCGTGTCCGCATCATCGGCGGGACGGGCAGCCCTGCGGATGGGACCCGCGGAGCTGGTGCAGGCGGCGGCCATGGCCCGCCGCTTCTACCTCGAGGGCAAGTCCAAGATCCAGATCGCCGAGGAGTTCGGCGTGAGCCGCTTCAAGGTGGCCCGGGTCCTCGAGACCGCCCTGGAACGAGATCTCGTGCGCATCGAGATCCGGGTCCCGGCCGAGCTGGACGCCGAGCGCTCCGACGCGCTGCGCGCCCGCTACGGCCTGCGGCACGCGGTGGTCGTCGAGTCGCCGGCCGAGGCCGAGGAGTCGCCCGACCCCGAGAACCTCGGCGAGGTCGCCGCCGATCTGCTCGGTGAACTCGTCACCGAAGGCGATGTGCTCGGCCTCGCGTGGGGCCGCTCCACCATTCACATGGCCGCTGCCCTCGACCGGCTCCCGCCGTGCACCGTCGTGCAGTTGACCGGTGTGTACGACGCCGGGACCGCGGAGCGCGGATCCGTCGAGGCCGTGCGGCGTGCCGCGCAGGTCTCCGGCGGCGACGCCCACCCGATCTACGCGCCGATGCTGCTGCCGGACGAGGCCACCGCGGCCGCGCTGCGCAACCAGACCGGGATCGCCCGTGCCTTCGAGTACTTCGACAAGGTCACCGTGGCGTGCGTGTCGATCGGCTCGTGGGAGCCCGGCATCTCGACCGTGCACGACATGCTCAGCGACGAGGAGCGCGCGCACTATGCGTCCCTCGGTGTCGCGGCCGAGATGTCGGCCCATCTCTTCGACGCGCAGGGGCGTCGGGTGGGGCGGGATCTGGGGGAGCGGTGCATCACCGTCGAGGCGGATCGCCTCCGGCGGATACCGGAAGTCGTGGCCATCGCGGGTGGGCAGCGCAAGGCTGCTGCCATTGATGCGGTGCTGCGGTCGGGGCTGGTGACCAGCCTGGTCACTGATACGGCGGCGGCTGATTTCCTGTTGACCGCCGGGTCTACGCCTCGGCCTGCGCTTCAGCGGGCCGATCCCGACGACTGACCCCGCTCCTCACACGCCGGAGGGGCTTGATGTGCCTGAGTGAGGCACCATCAGAGCATGGTTGCGCGGCTTGTCGGTGTTGTTCTTGTCTGTCTGGGTGTGCTTGTCGCCGGGTGCGGGTCCAGTGGCACCGGCGTCGGCACCCCTGACAGTTCCGTCTCCACGCCTGCCTGGGCCGACGGCATGGCCACGGTGCAGGCCTCGCGGTTGCCTGCCGAGGCGCGGCGGACCCTGGAGCTCATCGACAAGGGCGGGCCGTTCCCGTACGCCAAGGACGGGACCGTCTTCGGGAACTTCGAGCGGGAGCTGCCCCGGCAGAAGCGCGGCTACTACCGGGAGTACACCGTGCGCACCCCGGGCGAGCGCGACCGCGGTGCCCGGCGGATCGTCACCGGGCGGGGCGGGGAGACGTACTACACCGATGACCACTACGAGTCGTTCAAGGCGGTGCTGCGATGAGCGGGGCTGGGCAAGCCGGGCCTTTTGACGCCCTCGCCGGGGCCGGGTGGGCGGTGCGCGTCGTCGACCTCGAAGGGGCCGAGGGCAAGGCCGCGTTCATGGACCGCTGCGCCGCCGCACTGGAGCTGCCCGCGTGGTTCGGGCGGAACTGGGACGCGCTGGCCGACTGCCTGAGCGACCCCGGCGTGGGTCCGCAGGGCGAGCACGGGCTCGTGGTCGTCGTGCGCGGGTGGGAGGAGTTCGGCGCGCGGCGTCCCGAGGTGTGGGAGACCGCGCGGGAGGTGTTCGCCGAGGCGGTGGAGCAGCGCCGGGAGGCCGGCGCCGCCCTCACCGTGGTGCTCGCCCTCAGTTGAGCTTGGCCCAGCTGCCGGGTGTGCCCGCCTTGCGGCACAGGTACAGGTCGGCCTTCGCGTCCAGGACCAGTTCCCCCACATCGTGGTAGTCCGCGGTGGGCGGTCCTGCGTACGGGGCCTGGCCGAGGCGGACCGCGGCCCGCTCCCCGGAGGCGTAGAGGCCGATCCCCTTCACCTGGCCGAGGGCGATCACGCCGTAGCCGCCGTACTGCCCGTTGTTGTCGGCGACGAGCCCGACCCCGTTCCCGGACACCGCCGCGCCCGTACCGGCCGTGCTGCCTGCCGCCAGGGCGGTGCCGGTCTGGCTGACGGCCCGGACGCCGGTGCCGTTGGACGAGGTGCCGACGACCCCGGACTGGCCCGGGCTGAAGCCGAACACGCCGTCGCTCTGCTGCCCGAGGGAGACCAGGCCCCGCAGGTTGCCGACCAGGTAGAGCGCCGACGGGTCGCCCTGGGTCGCGGACAGGTAGGTCAGGGACGTGGCGTTGTTGAAGCCGCCCTGGATGACCGGCTGGCCGTTGGCGCGGGGCGCGGCCTCCGATTCCGCCCGGGCCGTCTCGTCGGTGTGCTGGAGCTGCTCGACTTCCTTGAGCAGCGCCTCGGCCTCCGTGCGCAGCTCGGTCAGGCGCCGCTCGGCATCGGCCAGTCGGGTCTGTGCGTCGTCTTTCATGGTTGGACCCCCGTCCATCCGTTTCCATCCGTGATGGTGGCTCGGAACGTAGGCGCGCGGGCCCGGTCCGGCAAGCGCCCCGGACCGGGCCCGAAGATTGGGTGATCATCCAAGCCGGTACCGCTGACCTTGGGACGTTCGGCCCGGAGACGGGTTCGCGTGGTCCATGGGAAAATGAAGTACGTGCTTTGTGCCCCGGCGGCATCCTTCCGGGGCTCCCTTCTAGCGATCGGGACCTGCGCACGTGCGTTTCCTCAATGACATCAAGCCCGCGTACGACCTGACGTACGACGACGTCTTCATGGTGCCGAGCCGGAGCGCCGTCGGCTCCCGTCAGGCCGTGGACCTTTCGTCGCCGGACGGCACGGGCACCACGATCCCGCTGGTCGTGGCCAACATGACCGCGATCGCCGGCCGCCGCATGGCCGAGACGGTCGCCCGCCGGGGCGGGCTCGTCGTCATTCCCCAGGACATCCCGATCGAGGTCATCACCGAGGTCATCTCCTGGGTGAAGACCCGCCACCTCGTGCTCGACACCCCGATCGTCCTCGCGCCGACGCAGACCGTCGCCGACGCCCTGGCGCTGCTGCCCAAGCGCGCGCACAACGCCGGAGTGGTCGTCGACGACGAGCAGCGGCCCGTCGGTGTCGTCACCGACCAGGACCTCAGCGGCGTCGACCGCTTCACGCAGCTGTCCGAGGTCATGTCCAAGGACCTGCTGCTGCTCGACGCGGACATCGACCCGCGCGACGCCTTCAACAAGCTGGACGGCGCCAACCGCCGCTACGCCCCGGCCGTCGACAAGGACGGCAAGCTCGCCGGCATCCTGACCCGCACCGGCGCGCTGCGCGCCACGCTCTACTCCCCGGCCACCGACGCCGAGGGCAAGCTGCGCATCGCCGCCGCCGTCGGGATCAACGGCGACGTGGCGGGCAAGGCCAAGCAGCTCCTCGACGCGGGCGTCGACACGCTCGTCATCGACACCGCCCACGGGCACCAGGAGTCGATGATCTCCGCGATCAGGACCGTGCGCGCGCTCGACCCGCAGGTCCCGATCGTGGCGGGCAACATCGTCGCCGCCGAGGGCGTCAAGGACCTCATCGAGGCCGGTGCCGACATCATCAAGGTCGGCGTCGGACCCGGCGCCATGTGCACCACCCGCATGATGACCGGCGTCGGCCGGCCGCAGTTCTCCGCCGTCCTGGAGTGCGCCGCCGAGGCGAAGAAGTACGGCAAGCACGTCTGGGCCGACGGCGGTGTCCGGCACCCGCGCGACGTCGCCATGGCGCTCGCGGCCGGTGCGTCGAACGTGATGATCGGCTCGTGGTTCGCCGGTACCTACGAGTCCCCGGGCGACCTGCAGCACGACGCCCAGGGCCGCGCGTACAAGGAGTCCTTCGGCATGGCGTCGGCCCGCGCCGTGAAGAACCGGACCTCCGACGAGTCCGCGTACGACCGGGCTCGCAAGGCGCTCTTCGAGGAGGGCATCTCCACCTCGCGCATGTTCCTCGACCCGCAGCGTCCGGGCGTCGAGGACCTGATCGACTCGATCATCGCGGGCGTCCGCTCCTCCTGCACCTACGCCGGTGCCAACTCGCTGGCCGAGTTCGAGGAGAAGGCCACCGTCGGCATCCAGTCCGCCGCGGGCTACGCCGAGGGCAAGCCGCTGCACGCCAGCTGGAGCTAGTCACTTATCGGTCGTCGAGGCCGCGTGGTCACGCCGGGGACGGCGCGGCCCACGCGGCCTCGATGCGTTTGCCGTCCGGGGCCTCGAACACCGCGAGCCGCTCCGCCAGGTGCTCCACCATGTGCCAGCCGAAGCCACCGCCGCCGCCCAGGTCGGGTGTGCGGGGCACGGGTGTGCGCGGATCGGCGTCCTCCGCGCACACCGCCAACTCGCCCGCGTCCAGGCGCAGCCGAAGCCGCGCCAGAGCGCCCGTGTGCCGTGCCGCGTTGGTGACCAGCTCCGACACGACGAGCAGCACCGCGTCGGCATCGGCCCACGGACAGTGCTCGGCGAGAAACCGGGCAGCGGTGCTCCGGGCCTGTGCCCCCGTCAGGGGACCGTCCATCACGATCTCCATGCGGTACGGCTACCCCGCCACCGCGTCGGTATCGGAATCGGTTTCGGGGACGAGCACCGTGTCGAGCCCCGTGATCCGGAAGATGCGCTCCACCACCGGGGAGAGCCTGCGCACCGTCAGGCCGGCCCCCCGCTCCTGGAGCGCGGTGCGGGCCCGCAGCAGCGCGTTGATGCCGCCCGAGTCGAAGAACCGCACGGCGGCCAGGTCGAGGGTCACCGTGCCGCCTGCGGTCACGTCGATCCGCGGCAGGGCGTCGAGCAGCAGCGGCGCGCTCTCGTAGTCGAGGTCGCCGGTCAGCGCGACGACCGGACCGTGCGGGCCCGGTGCCGTGTCCAGGGACAGCTGGTGGGACGGGTCGTCGGGTATCGGCCCGGCGGCGGTGGCGCTCATCGGCTTCTCCGTACGGTCAGGGCGAGGGTGTCGTCCGGGTGCAGGATCACGGTGTGCATCTCCTCCGCGAGGGCGCCGGGGATCTCATCGGTGGGGCGGTGCCGGTGGCGGACCGCCGCCGCGGTCAGCCGGCGCTCTCCCTCGTAGGGGTCGCGGCGGCTCTCGGTCAGGCCGTCCGTGTACAGGACCAGCAGGTCGTCGGGGCCGAGCCGCTCGTGCAGGAGGCCCTCGCTGCCCGCCAGCGGATAGCCGATGCCCCGCCCGCGCACCTCCAGGAAGCGGGCGCTGCCGTCCTCGCCCACCAACAGGGGCGGCGGATGGCTGCCGTTGGCGACGGAGAGCCGGCCGGAGACGGGGTCGATGCGGACCAGCTGGACCGTCGCCATCAGCTCCCGGTCGTAGGGCAGCAGGATCTCGTCCGTGCGGCCGACGATCGTCTCCAGGGAGTGGCCCTCCAGAGTGAGGGTGCGCACCGCGTGCGTCACGTCCAGGGCGCTGCGCGTGCTGGCGACGCCGTGCCCGAGCGCGTCGACGACCGTGATGTGCACGGTCCCGTCGGGGAGTTGGAACCAGTCGTACAGGTCGCCTCCGGTGGGGGCGTCGGTGCCGGCCGGAGCGTAGTGGATGGCCAGTTCCAGGCCGTCGACCTTTATTGGGGCCGGGCGCAGGGCGTCCTCCAGCTCGCGCAGCATCTGGCCGTGGGCGCGCCGCAGTTGCTCGTCCCGCTCCTCCAACTGGACGTACAGCGCGAGGACTCCGCTGTTCGTCTCGTCGAGCTCGTGCGTGAGGCTGCGCCGGTCGGCCTCCAGGGTCTCGGCCCGGGCCAGGGCCGCCCGCAGCTCCTCCTCCAGGAGCTCCACGGTGGAGCGCGGCGCGGCGGGGGAGGCGGACGGCTGCGCGGGCAGCGGGATGCGCCACACCGTGCTGCCCTGCTCGCGCCCGGCGGGCAGGGGCAGGCTTTCCACGGCGGCCGCCGTCGGAGCCCGCAGGCGCAGGGTCAACTGCCGCTCGGCGACGGCCTGTTCGGGCACGGCTTCAAGCGTGACGAGGCGTCCCGCGCGCAGCTCGGGCTCCGCGACCCGGGACACGGACAGGGTCAGGCGGGTGCGCAGCTCGGCCGGCAGACGCAGCTGAGCGGCCAACGCCCGCACTGCCGACCGCAGTTCGGGCAGGGAGTGGTGCTTCGTACGGTGGGGTGCGGCCGCCTGGTCGGTCATGAGCTCCTCCTTGCCGCCCCGGAGACCAGGGCGGTCGCGTCGTCGCGTGCGCTGCGGTGGCCGTGGCCGAGTGCGGCGGCGAACAGCCGGGGCGGCAGCCCGAGCAGGAACGGCGTGGCCGTGTCCGCCCAGCGCGGTGAGATGCCGTCGCTGTGCACGACCGCCGCGCACTCCTCGGGCATCGGCCGGGTGCGGGTCTGCGGCGTCGGCATGTTCCAGCCGACCACGCCCGGCTGGCCGAGTGCCCGGGACCGTACGCCGTCCTGGGCGACGAGGAGCAGGCGGACGTTGCCGATGCCGCAGTGCTCCACCGAGCCGGGCCGCAGCCGGACCAGGGAGACCGCGGCGCCGCGCCCCGAGCGCAGCGCCCGGTCCATGCTCGCCAGGAGTTCGGGCAGCGGGCGGTCGGGTGCGGAGCGGAAGACCGCCACGGCCGCGGCGCTCGCCTGCGCGGCCTCATCCCCGTGCCCGAGCCCGTCCACCACGACCGCGGTGCGCCCGCCCGGGGCGTCGACCACGGCCGCGCTGTCCCCGCACGCCCGCTCGCCGCGGACCGGCAGGCACACCAGGCCGAGGTCGGTGCGCGCCGGACGGATGCCGGGGGCGTGGAACCGGGCGCAGATCAGCGTGCCGACCCCGGGCAGGGTGCGCAGCGTCAGCTCGTCGGCCAGGCGGCGGGCCGCGCCCATGCCGGAGCCGAGCGTCCCGGTGGTGCTGAACCCGTCGACCATGGCGTGATCGGGGCGGGCCATGCCGGGCCCCCGGTCCACGGCGACGACGTCGAGCCCGCCGCCCGCCGGATGGCGCTGTACGTAGACGGCGCCGCCCACCGCGTGCCGCAGCAGGTTCCCGGCGAGCTCGGTGGTGAGCACCGCGGCGCGCTCGGCGGCGGTGTCGTCGAGCCCGCCGGCGCGCGCCGTCCGCCGGACCAGGGTGGCCGCGTGGTGCACGGCGCTGGCGTGGTCGACGACGACCTGTGCGGTCACGGCGTCGTCGTGCGGCTGCGCGGTCATCGCGGCGTCCAGCGCGCCACGGTCACCGTCGTGCCGGCCCCGGGCCGGGTGTCGACCCGGAACTCCTCCATCAGACGGCGGGCGCCGCCCAGGCCGTGGCCGAGGCCGCCGCCGGTGGTGAAGCCGTCGGTCAGTGCCGCCCCGAGATCGGGGATGCCGGGGCCCTCGTCCCGTATCACCAGGCGGATGCCGTTCGCCCCGGTGCGCGCGAGGAGTTCGACGGTGAGGGTGCCGCCCTTGCCGTGGACGTAGGCGTTACGGGCCAGTTCGCTGGCGGCGGTCACCACCCTGGTCTGGTCGACCAGACCGAAGCCGCACTCGACCGTGGCCGCGCGGACGGCGTGACGCACCGTCAACAGATCGTCCTCCGAGCGGACTTCGTACGAGCGCTGCACGGTCACCTGCGGGCCCGGCGGGTGGAGCGCGGGCGCGGCGTGTTCATCCGACATGGTCATGGCCGGAGGCCTCCGGGGTCCGCTGCCAGCCGAGTGCGGTCAGGCCCTGCTCCGCGTTGAGCGCGGTCTCCACGCCCGTGAGCCGGATACCGAGTTCGACCAGGGTGATGGCGACGGCGGGCCGCATCCCGGCGACGATCACCCGGGCGCCCAACAACCGTGCCATCGTGGTCAGTTCCATCAGCGTACGGGCCACGAACGAGTCGATGATCTCCAGCCGGGAGATGTCGATGAGCACCCCGCGGGCCCCGTCGGACGCGATCCGCTCGGTCAGCTCGTCCGTGAACGTCAGGGCGGAACGGTCGTCCAGCTCGTTGAGCAGCCCCGTCACCAGGACGTCGCCGAGCCGCAGAATGGGAACGCCCTGCGGGCGCCGCTCGGTCACCGTGCTGCCGACTCGGCGACGGCGAGGCCGACGGCGGGCCGGTCCGTGAGTTTGATCGAGTCGGCCAGCGCGTCCGCCAGGGTCGCGCGGGTCAGGATGGTGGACAGGTCGATTCCCAACTGGGCGATGGTCTGGGCGATGGGCGGACGGATGCCGCTGATGACACAGTCCGCGCCCATCAGCCGGACCGCGTTGACGGTGTGCATGAGGTGCTGGGCGACCGCGGTGTCGACGGTCAGCACCCCGGTGATGTCGATGATGGCGATCTTGGCCTCGTCGTCCTGGATCGCCTGGAGCAGGGACTCCATGACGATCTGGGTGCGGGCCGTGTCGAGCGTGCCGATCAGCGGCACGGCGAGCACGTGCTTCCACAACCGCACGACGGGCGTGGACAGTTCCATCAGCTGCCGGCTCTGCCGCTGGATGATCTCCTCGCGGCCCTCGACGTACGTCTCGAAGGAGAGTGCGCCGGCCGCGTCCAGCATCCGGTTCACGAAGATCGCCGTCGCGAACAGTTCGCCCATGTCGCGGGTCGTGTGCTGCACGGCCGCGAGCAGTGCCTCCTTCAGGCTGAGGACCGCGAGGGAGGTGTCGGTCGGGGTGGCGCCCGCCCGGACCCGGCGCAGCGACAGTTCGGTCACCGTCGTGCGCAGGTTGTGGTGCGAGGCCACCAGGCGCTCGACGGGGGTGTCGCTGGCCAGCGCGTCGGTGAGCGCGTCGATGAGGGTGTGGGCCTCGTCGCGCAGCTCACTCTCGGTCATGTCGGTGCCGAGTGCGGCCTGCTCCAGCTGGAGCGTGGTCCACCGCTCGGCGATCCGCTCCTCCTGGTCCCGCAGTGCCTCGAGCAACAGGGCACGGATCTCGGTGTCGCTGGTACTCACAAGCCCCTCTCTCATCGTTTTCGCCGGACGTGTGTACCCCGCACGGGATGCGCGGGCCGAACTGCCCCCGCCGGGGGCCGGGTTGACGTGTCGCCGTCTTCGCAGGCCAACGGTAGGGGCAGCGGTTCCGGATACCCCTGTCGCGCGGCTTCACTCCCGTGCATGCGGTGTGGTCCCGAACACACCGCACGCATCAAGCGGAACGAGCGACGCAATGAACACCTGTCCCCCCGGCGTATGCGCAACGATCTTGCGAGGGTGCGCAAGGTTGCTGCATTACAGCCGGGAACGTACGTCCTCTAGAGTCATCCGCTGTACGTGGCGTGGCGGGGGACGGCCTGCACGGCGGTCCCCGGTCAGGGTGGGGGCTGTCGCGTTTCTCGCCGCCCGACCGGCAGCGATGAAGGAGCCAGCCCGTGCTCGATCACGGCGCACCCCCGCGCACCACCCCGGCCGAGAGTGCCCCCACGGGCCTCGGCGCCAAACTCATGCGGCGCAAGCCGGTGGAACGCCTGGTCGCGGAGGGCGGCCAGGGCGAGGGCGGCTCACTGCGGCGCTCGCTCGGGCTCTGGCAGCTGACCATGATCAGCATCGGTGCGACGCTCGGCACCGGCATCTTCGTGGTCCTCGGCGAGGCCGTGCCCAAGGCGGGTCCCGCCGTCACGCTGTCGTTCGTGATCGCCGGTCTGACGGCCCTCTTCTCGGCCCTCTCGTACGCCGAGCTGGCCGGCACCATCCCCGTCGCCGGGTCCTCCTACTCGTACGCATACGCAACGATGGGTGAGTTGATCGCCTGGGTCTGCGGCTGGTGCCTGGTCCTCGAGTACGGGGTCTCCGTCGCGGCCGTCGCCGTCGGCTGGGGCGAGTACCTCAACGAGCTGCTCGACGGCACCATCGGCGTCACCATCCCGGACGCGCTCTCCGCGCCGCCCGGCGACGGCGGCATCTTCAACCTGCCCGCGCTGATCGTGGTGCTGCTCGCCATGGTGTTCCTGCTCGGCGGCGCCCGTGAGTCGGCCCGCGCCAACACGATCATGGTCGTGGTGAAGATCGCCTCGCTGCTGCTCTTCTGCGCCATCGGCATCAAGGGCTTCCAGTCCGGCAACTACGAGCACTTCATGCCGCTCGGCATGGCGGGCGTGAGCGCCGCCGGGGCCACCCTCTTCTTCTCGTACATCGGATTCGACGCCGCCTCCACCGCCGGTGAGGAGGCGAAGAACGCACAGCGCGACCTGCCGCGCGCCATCATGCTCTCCCTCGTCATCGTCACCGCGCTGTACGTCCTCGTCGCCGCGGTCGCCGTCGGGGCGCGGCCCTGGAAGCAGTTCAGCGACTCCGAGGCCGCCCTCGCCGGGATCATGAAGGACGTCACGGGCCAGTCCGTGTGGGGGACGGTGCTCGCCGCGGGCGCCGTCATCGCCATCGCGTCGGTCGTGCTCACGGTGCTCTACGGGCAGACCCGCATCCTGTTCGCGATGGCCAGGGACGGACTCGTGCCCAAGACCTTCGCGAAGGTCCACCCGAAGACCGGGACGCCGCGCGCCAACACGGTCCTCGTCTCCCTGTTCTGCGGGGTGCTCGCCGCCGCGATCCCGCTCGGCCAGCTCGCCGACGCCACCAGCATCGGCACGCTCTTCGCGTTCGCCCTGGTCAACATCGCCGTGATCGTGCTGCGCCGCAGGCGGCCCGACATGCCGCGCACCTTCCGGGTGCCGCTGTCCCCGGTGCTGCCGGTGATCGGGTTCGCGCTGTGCGTCTGGATGATGGGCAGCCTGTCCGCGATCACCTGGACGGTCTTCGGAGTCTGGATGGCCGTCGGGCTCGTGATCTACTTCTGTTACGGGATGCGTCGCTCCCGACTGGCCCGTGAAGACGCCCTCGACGACGCCTCGACGGCGTCTTCGTAGACGCAGAAAAGTGAACCTCCTGCCGTGCTGAACGAACTCGACGAAAGCATCGTGCACGCCCTCGCCGAGGACGCCCGCCGCTCCTACGCCGACATCGGCCAGCTCGTCGGCCTGTCCGCGCCCGCCGTGAAGCGGCGCGTCGACCGGCTGCGGGCCACCGGGGCGATCACCGGGTTCACCGTGCGGGTCGACCCGGCCGCGCTCGGCTGGGAGACCGAGGGGTTCATCGAGATCTACTGCCGCCGCAACACCTCGCCGGACGCGATCCGGCGAGGCCTGGAGCGCTACCCCGAGGTCGCGGCCGCCTCCACCGTCACCGGTGAGGCGGACGCGCTCGTCCAGGTCTTCGCCTCCGACATGCGGCACTTCGAGCGGGTCCTGGAGCGGATCGCGGGGGAGCCGTTCGTCGAGCGGACCAAGTCGGTGCTCGTGCTCTCCCCGCTGATGCGCCGCTTCACGTCCGGCTCGCCCGCATAACCCCTACTCCGTGGGGAACACCGGCTGCCACGGCAGCACCGTGAAGTCGCCGCTGCCCTTCTTGACCGTCTCGAAGGGCGCGCCGCTCAGGCACCGGGGGACCGGCACGTCCTCGTCCGGAGTGGCCCAGCTGTAGCCGAGCCGGTCGTGCTTCCCGTCGTCGGTGACGGTGATGCCGACCCGCTTGCCCTTGAACGGGGTGTCCGAGTCCGTGACGATGCCCGTCAGCACCGCCGTCCTCCCGCCCGTCACCAGGCAGTCGACCTTCCCCTTCGCCCAGCCGCCCTTGCCGCCGAGGTAGTGGCTGAAGGAGAAGGTGCCGTACGCCTTCTCCGGCTCCATGGTGTTCTTCATCGCCAGATGCGCGTCGAACGTGAACGTGATGTCGTCGCCCAGCGGCCGGTACAGCTTGGCCGAACCGGTCAGCGCCGCCGCCTCGCGGGGCGCCGGCCGGTGGCCGTGGTCGGCGGTGGCCGCCGCCGTACCGCCGGTCGCGAGGATCAGGACCGCCGCCGCGGCAGCCATGATGCGGATGTTGAGGTGAGCCATGGGGATCCCCTTGGTGTGCGCCGTGCCGCCCGGTCCGTCCGGGCGTGATCACGATCCCGCGACGGTGACCTCAGGCACGTCCTGCCCCGGTCGGGACCTGCCTCCGCCGCGCGGGGGAGGCAGGTCCGTACGGACTGCGACCACGGGGTCACCCGGGCGCGCAACGAATCGCCGGAACAGGTCCCCGCTGCGCAACGGATCGCACGACCAGACGCAACAGTCCCGTCTTGTCCCGCCGACCTGCGGAAACGTACCGTCGTAGCGGTCCTTGTGGACCCCCTCCCCTCTTGCCCCGCTGCTCTTCCCGAGCTGCCCCCTGCCTCGACCGGGCTGTATCCGCAAGGAGTTCGCACCCCATGACGTCCACGGTGCCCACCGCCGTCCAGCACACCGACGCCCAGCCGCCGATCACCATGTTCGGACCGGACTTCCCGTACGCGTACGACGACTTCCTCGCGCACCCGGCGGGCCTGGGGCAGATACCGGCGACCGAGCACGGGACCGAGATCGCGGTCATCGGCGGGGGACTCTCCGGGATCGTCGCCGCGTACGAGCTGATGAAGATGGGCCTCAAGCCCGTCGTGTACGAGGCCGACGAGATCGGCGGCCGGCTGCGCACGGTCGGGTTCGAGGGGACGCCGCCGGACGCGGCCGGGCTGACCGCGGAGATGGGCGCGATGCGCTTCCCGCCGTCCTCGACGGCGCTGCAGCACTACATCGACCTGGTCGGGCTCGAGACCCGGGCCTTCCCGAACCCGCTGTCGCCCGCGACCCCGTCGACCGTCGTCGACCTCAAGGGCGAGAGCCACTACGCCGAGACGATCGACGACCTGCCGCAGGTGTACCGCGACGTCGCCGCCGCGTGGAACAAGTGCCTCGACGAGGGCGCCGACTTCTCCGACATGAACCAGGCGATGCGCGAGCGGGACGTGCCGCGCATCCGCGAGATCTGGTCGAAGCTCGTGGAGAAGCTCGACAACCAGACCTTCTACGGGTTCCTGTGCGAGTCCGAGGCGTTCAAGTCGTTCCGGCACCGGGAGATCTTCGGGCAGGTCGGGTTCGGCACGGGCGGCTGGGACACCGACTTCCCCAACTCCATCCTGGAGATCCTGCGCGTCGTCTACACCGAGGCCGACGACCACCACCGCGGCATCGTCGGCGGCTCCCAGCAGCTGCCGGTGCGGCTGTGGGAGCGCGAGCCGCAGAAGATCGTGCACTGGGCGCAGGGCACCTCGCTCGCGTCGCTGCACACGGACGGCACGCCGCGCCCGGCCGTGACCCGGCTGGCGCGCACCGCCGGGAACCACATCACCGTCACCGACGCGTCCGGCGACATCCGCACCTACAAGGCGGCGATCTTCACCGCCCAGTCCTGGATGCTGCTGTCGAAGGTGGCGTGCGACGACGCGCTGTTCCCGATCGACCACTGGACGGCGATCGAGCGCACGCACTACATGGAGTCCAGCAAGCTGTTCGTGCCGGTGGACCGGCCGTTCTGGCTCGACAAGGCCGTCGACGACAAGGGAAACCCGACCGGCCGCGACGTCATGTCGATGACGCTCACCGACCGGATGACGCGCGGCACGTACCTGCTCGACGACGGGCCCGACAAGCCCGCCGTCATCTGCCTCTCCTACACGTGGTGCGACGACAGCCTGAAGTGGCTGCCGCTGTCCGCGAACGAGCGGCTCGAAGTCATGCTGAAGTCGCTCGGCGAGATCTATCCCAAGGTCGACATCCGCAAGCACATCATCGGCAATCCGGTGACCGTGTCCTGGGAGAACGAGCCGTACTTCATGGGCGCCTTCAAGGCGAACCTGCCCGGCCACTACCGCTACCAGCGGCGCCTGTTCACCCACTTCATGCAGGAGGGCCTGCCCGAGGACCGGCGCGGCATCTTCCTCGCCGGTGACGACATCTCCTGGACGGCGGGCTGGGCCGAGGGCGCCGTACAGACCGCGCTGAACGCGGTGTGGGGCGTCATGCACCACCTGGGCGGGGCCACCGACGCGACCAACCCGGGTCCCGGGGACCTGTACGAGTCGATCGCGCCGGTCGAACTGCCCGAGGACTAGAGGCAGTTGGGGCCGCGGAGCGCTAGACGCCCGCGGCCCGCGCCTTCTCGTAGACCTCCGATGCCACGTCCTTGAGCTCCTGCGCGTCACGGACCAGGCCCTGGAGGTCGATGAGGATCTCCTCCAGGCCCACCTCGTCGTGTGCGACCAGGTCCTCGACGATCTGGTCGACGCTGCCCTGGAACGGCTTGCGGTCGTCGCCGGTGTACGTGTCCCGCGTATAGACCGTGTTCACCCGCAGCACGCTCTGCAGCGGTGCCGTGCGGCCCCGCTCCTCGGCCAGGGCCTGCAGGTCCGCCCACTGCTGCTTGAGCTGCTCGGCTCCCATGCCGACGGGCATCCAGCCGTCCGCCCGGTCGACCAGGCGGCGCAGCGCCTTCGGGCTGTTCGCCGGGAGCAGGATCGGGATCGGCCCGGCCGGCTTCGGGCCCACCTCGGACGGGGCGATCGTGGTCAGCTCGCCCTCGTACGCGACCGGGTCCGGGCCCCACACCGCACGGCACACGTCGATCAGCTCGTCCAGGACCTTGCCGCGCCGCTCGAAGGGGGCCACGGCCGCCGCCGCGTACTCGTCGTGCGACCAGCCCGTGCCGAGGCCGGCGACGACGCGGCCGCCGCTCGCCGCGTCCAACGAGGCGAGAGAGCGCGCCAGTTGGAACGGGACGTGCAGCGGTGCCACGAGCACGCTGGTGCCGAGCCGGGCGCGGGACGTGGCAGCCGCGGCGAGCGTGAGCGACACCAGCGGGTCCGCGACCGAGCGGTACTGCTCGGGCCAGGGCAGCCCCGGGATCCCGTAAAGGCCCTGTGTGGCGGGCTCGGGGAACAGGATCCGCTCGAAGACCCACAGGCTCTCGAACCCCACCGCTTCCGCGGCACGCGCCACGTCGGGGATGTCGCGGCCTATGTCGTACTGCTTCATCTGCGGCAGGCTCAGGCCCAGTCGGGTCGCCATGCGGTGCTCCTTCGTCGCGTGCGTATCGGTGCGTATCGGGTGTCGCACGCCTTTCAACGTACAGAGATCGCACGGGAGTTCCGGGGCACAGGTGGCCGGATTCAGTCGGGGAGCGGGGTGAGCAGTATGCGGCCCACCAGGCCCACCGAGGTGTCGAGGCGGTGTGCGAACTCGGCCGCCATGCCCGGCAGTTCGCGCAGCGCCCACAGGGTCCGGGCCGCCGCCCACGCCCCGTCGCGCGCCCGCTCGAGGCTCCAGGAGCCGAGCAGATGGGTGAGCGGATCGGCGACCTGGAGGAGATCGGGACCCGGCATCAGCTCTTCGCGGATGTGCTCCTCCAGCGCGACGAGGAGGTCGCCCACGCGGTCGAACTCGTCCTCCAGGGCGCCGGGTTCGCAGTCGAGCGTACGACAGGAGTCCACGACGGCCAGCGCCAGATCGTGGCCGATGTGCGCATTGATGCCCGCGAGCGCGAACTGCAGCGGACGTACGCCGGGATGGCGGCGGAACTGCAGCAGCGGGCGCCAGCAGGCGGGGCCGCGGACCCCGCGCGCCGCCGCGTCGACGGCCGTGAGATAGCGCTCGGCGAAGCGGACGTCCAGCGTGATCGCGGCTCTCCGGTCCCCGAAGCCCGCTGCGGCGCCCGACCCGATGGCCCGGTCGACCGCTTCCGTGACGGACAGATAGACCCGGTTGAAGACCGCCACACCGTCCCGCGGCGGCAGCTCCGCGGCGAGCGCGCGCATCCGTGCGAGCACCGGGGCGACCCCCTGGGCGGGGACGTGGGTCACTGCGATCCGTTCCAACTGCGCCATGGACGAAGGGTCCCAGTCGTAGGCTGACGCGGGCGTCGGCTGGCCGGGGGCTTCCCCAGAACGAGCGAACGGCCGACGGATACGAGGGGGAGGGCGCGGTGTCGGGGTTACGCGCGCGGCGGCTCGCCGAGCGGCGCAGGGCGCGGCGACGGGCGGCGGGGCGCGGCGTGCTGGTCGCGGCGGCCTCGGCCGTGGTGGCCGTGGGGACCGTCGCGGGCCTGGTGTCCGCACACGACAGCGGTCCTGACGGCGGCGACGAGGCGCGGCCCACCGTGAGCGGGGCGCCGAGTCTGCGGCCGCTGCCCGCGGTGCCGAGCCCGAGCGCGCACACGAACTCGCCCTCTCCTGCGCACAGTTCACCGAAGCCCGCGGAGCGGAAGTCCTCTCCTGCCAAGCCCAAGCCGTCGAGCGAGGCTCCGGCAGCCCCCGCGCCGACCGGCCTGTACCGGCACGCCGACTCGCAGGTCCTCGACTGGGTGCGGGCCCATCGCTCCGATCCGCGGCGCCCCCTGATCGAGGCCCGGATCGCGGACCGGCCCGCCGCCGTGTGGTTCGCCGACTTCACGCCGGACACGATCACGTCCCGGGTGCGCGCCGTGACGTCGGGCGCGGCGCGGTCCGGGCAGGTGCCGGTGGTCGTGCCGTACGCGATACCCGAGCGCGACTGCGGCGGCGCCTCGAGCGGCGGGGCCCCGGACGTCGGGGCGTACGGCGACTGGATCGACCGGTTCGCCGCGGGGCTGGGCTCGCGCGAGGTGATCGTGGTCCTGGAGCCCGACGCGCTGTCGCAGACGGAGTGCCTGAGCGAGGGCCAACGGGCGGACAGGTACGCGGCGTTGGCCCGCGCGGGCCGCGTCCTGAAGGCCGCGAACCCGCGGGCGCGCGTGTACTACGACGCCGGGCACTCCGACTGGAACCCGGCCGGGACGCAGGCCGCCCGGCTGCGCGCGGCGGGTGCGGCGTCGGCCGCGTCCTCCGACGGCATCTTCACCAACGTCTCGAACTTCAACCGGACCTCGGACGAGATCGCGTACGCCCGCAGGGTCCTCGCCGCGATGGGCGGAGCGAGCGGTCTCGGCGCCGTCATCGACACCAGCCGCAACGGCAACGGAGCCCCGGCGGACGGCGCCTGGTGCGACCCCGACGGCCGGAAACTGGGGCAGGCGCCGACCCTGCGGACCGGTGAGGCCGGGATCGACGCCTACCTGTGGGTGAAACTGCCGGGGGAGTCCGACGGCTGCAAGGGCTCGCCGGGGACGTTCACCCCCGACTACGCGTATGAGTTGGCCGACTGATCCTCGTCCTCGTCCTCGGCCTCGTCCTCGTCCTCGTTCTTCCCGGACTGGTCGTACGCCGACGTGCCCGAATCCACTCGGATACCCTCCTGGGCTCGGCTTGCCCCGGCGGGGGTGTTCAACTGAAGATCACGTCGGCTCTGCGGTGCGCGGGGCGTACCGGAGCGAGAGGCATGGGCATGGCGAGATTCGGGTGGACGCTGCACGGTGACGGCAGGGACCTGAGGCCGGGGGAGGTGGTCAGGCCGTCGGAGCGGTTGAGCTGGCCGCGCACGATCGGTCTGGGCGCACAGCATGTGGTGTCGATGATCGGCGCATGCTTCGTGGCCCCGGTCTTGATGGGCTTGGACCCGAGCCTGGCGCTGATGGCCTCCGGCGTCGCGACGATCCTCTTCCTGCTGGTGACGCGGGGCCGTATCCCGTCCTATCTGGGATCGTCACTGTCCTTCGTCGGAGTCTCGGCGGTCATCGCCTCGCAGGGCGGGGACGCGGGCACGCTGACCGGGGCGATGCTGGTGGTCGGCGCCTGCCTGGCGGGCTGCGGGCTGGCCATTCATGTGCTGGGCGCGCGGGTCATTCACGCGGTGCTGCCGCCGGCGGTGACCGGAGCGGTGGTGATGCTGATCGGCTTCAACCTGGCACCGGTGACCGCGTCCACGTACTGGCCGCAGGATCAGTGGACGGCGCTGGCGGTGATGCTGTTCACCGGCCTCGCGCTGGTGGTCCTGCGCGGCTTCTGGTCCCGCATCGCGATCTTCCTGGGGCTGCTCTTCGGCTATGTGCTGTCCTGGGTCCTGGACCACACAGCCGGGATGATCCATTCCGCGAACGGGGCGGGAAAGGTCACCGAGCACCGGCGGATCGACTTCTCCGGCGTCTCGGCCGCCGATTGGATCGGCTTCCCGTCCCTGCACGCCCCGAACTTCTCCGCCTCGGCGGTCCTGGTCGCCCTCCCGGTGCTGGTGGCGTTGATCGCCGAGAACGCCGGGCACGTCAAGGCGGTGGGGGAGATGACGGGCGATGCGCTGGATGACCAGATGGGCAGGGCGATCGTGGCGGACGGCGCGGCGACGGTGCTGTCGACTGCGGTGGGCGGGCCGGCGACCACCACCTATGCGGAGAACATCGGGGTGATGGCCGCGACCCGCGTCTACTCCACGGCCGCGTACACGGCGGCAGCCTGGTTCGCGCTGCTGTTCGGGCTGTGTCCGAAGTTCGGCGCGCTGGTGGCCGCGATCCCGGGCGGGGTGCTCGGCGGGATCACGGTGATCCTGTACGGCATGATCGGGCTCCTGGGCGCGCAGATCTGGATCCGCAACAAGGTCGACTTCACCCAGCCCCTCAATCTCGTCCCGGCCGCGGCCGGCGTCATCGTCGGCATCGGCGGGGTCTCGCTGAAGTTCACCGACAACTTCGAACTGTCCGGCATTGCCCTGGGCACTCTGATCGTCCTCACCGGGTACCACGCCCTGCGGTGGCTCTCCCGGGCCGCGGGCACATCCCAGCCGCCGCTCCTGGACGGCGGTACCACCGACTACGACGTCGAGACCACACCCGCCCCGTGACCACGGCAGCCGGCTACTTCGCGTACAGCAGGGTGCCGAAGCCGAGCTGGTCGTAGCCGCCGCTGTTGGGGCCGTAGTCTCCGCCGCCACCCTCGGGGCGGACCTTCTCGGCCATCGCGGTGATGTACGGAACGGACAGTCCGCGGCGCCGGTTGTAGTGGTAGTGGAGGATGTCCCACACCGGGCGCTCCTGGCCGCGGCTGCCGGAGCCGATGACGGTCTGGTTCACGTTGTCGCAGTTGTTGTAGGTGGTGTACGGGACGTCCTGGCCGAGGTTGTACTCGGCCACGTACTGGGCGGCCTTCATGAACCGGTTGCCGTCCGCGCCGTAGAGGTCGACGCCCTGGTTCCAGGCCATCTCGCAGATCGCGCCCATCAGGCCGATGCCCATGATGGTGTGGCCCTGGTCGCGGCCGGACTCCTGCCACTGGGCCAGGCCCGCGTCGGCGTACACGAAGGGGACCGCGTTCTTGAGCGCGCCGGTGCCCTTGCCGCTCTGGAAGTAGTTCACCGCCTCGTCGAACTTCGCCTTGTCGTCGCAGAGGATCCCGATGGCGAGGATCGAGGCCATGTTGCACAGGTCCCAGTTGGCCCAGTAGTGGGTGTCGCAGGTGCCGTTGTGCCGGACGAGGAAGTCGCTGTTCAGCGGGTAGAAGACCTCCTTCATCAGGGTCTGGAAACGTGGCAGGTCGAACCCCTCGTAGTCGCGGATGAGTTCGGCCGCGTTGGCGAACTGGTAGCCGTAGATGCCCGACGCGAGCCGTGAGTCCGAGTAGGTGGGATCGATGGTCTTCAGGGTCGTGGACCAGGCGTTGCAGATGTCCCGTGCGGTGTCGGCGTGGGCGGTGTCGCCGGTGATCTTCCAGCGCAGCGCGTTCTGATACGCCGCGTGGATGTCGTTGTAGAGGATCCCGTAGTTCTGCCCTTCGCTGCCGCCGCGGATGATCGTCTCCTGGGGGTTGGGTACCCAGCCCGACGCGGAGTGCGCGTTGGCGGTCAGCCGGTTCCAGCCGGCCAGCCACGGGTCGTCGCCCGCGGCCACCCGGACGCGGGCACGGTTCAGATCGCCCTCGTTGTGCAGCATCCCGGGATGCGTGAAGGTGTCCGGCGCGGCGTACGCGGCGACCCCGCCGCCCACGGCCCCGGCCGCCGCCAGACCTCCGGCCATCTGCAGGATCCTGCGGCGGCTCACGCGGTGTGTGTTGTGGTGGCCCATGTAACGCCTCCTATGTGTGTGGGGGTGGAGGGTGCTGGTGTCCGGGCTCAGGGAAAGGGGTCGTGGGGGAGACCCGTGGCCCGGCTGTCAGGGGGCCCGGTGGCTGCCGCGAGGACGGCCCCGGTGGCGGCGGACGGCGAAACGCAGGGCGAGCGCCGCGAGGACGAGGGTGGAGGCCAGGGCGGTGGTGAGCCAGGGGAAGGACGTGCCTCCTGAGGAGCTGCCGGAGTTGCCGGTGGTGCGAGGTGCTCCCTCGGCGGCGCCGGCGGGTGTCCCGGAGGACTTGGCGCGGGACAGGGCCACGTCGTTGCCGTCACCGCCCTTGTACGTGAGGGCGTACTCGGTGCCGTGCACGGTGAGCTCCGTGCCTTCTTCGAGTCCGGTGAACGTGCCGGAGATCTTGTCGGAGCCGGAGTTGGAGACGAGTACGGTCTCGGTGCCGCCGGTGGGCGGCTTCGCCTTCGGGTCGATGAGCAGGCGTCCGCCGAGTGTCACCTTTCCGGTGACGTGGAGCGGCTTGCCGTCGGCTCGGGCGGTGAGCCGCGCCTCGCGGGTCTGGGTGTAGTCGCCCTTGACGGTGAAGGCCCCTTCCATGCTTCCGGTGGCCCGCAACTCGCCGCCCTGGAAGGAGCCCGAGAGGTCGCCGGCTGCGGCGGTGCCGGAAACGGTCAGCGTCGCCTTGTTCCCGTAACGGATGGTGGCACCCTTCACCAGTCCTACGTTCCGCAGTGTCTGGTCCCCGGCCCCGGTGAGGTCCAGCGCGGTGCCTGCCGCGGTCAGCAGGACCGCACTGCTCGACTTCAAGGTGCTTCCGGGGCCGGTGACGGCGAGGGTGCCCTTGGTGACCTTGGTCGGCCCGGTGTAGGAGAGCGTTCCGGTCAGTGTGGTGGTGGCCGCTCCGGCCTGGGTGAAGGAGCCTCGGCCGCTGATCTTCGACAGGGAAAGGGCCTTGGCGGCGTTCTGGGACATCAGGGAGCCGTTGTCGACGACCCGGTACAGGGGCGTGTCCGTCAGCAGAGCGCCGTCCTCGCCCTCCTTCCCGCTGCCGAGTCGGAGGGTTGCGCCCTTCTCGATCGTCGTGGAGCCGTTGTAGTACTGGGCGGCCGCGAAGGTGACGTCGTTTCCGCGTACGCCCTTGATGACGATGTCGCCCTGGCCCGGGGCGGAGAGTGTGTCGTGGAACCTGCCACCGCCGATCGGGGCGCCGAGCGTCACCGGGCCGTTGTAGGCGAAGGCGAGCGTGGAGCGGGCCCTGGCCGCCAGCAGGTTGATGTACACGGTCTGCGCGGTGCCGGGCATGAAGATCCTGTCGGTGGTGCCGTCTCCCCACTGGACGTTCGCGCCCTTGATGTTGGTGCCGCGCTTGTTCACGTTCTTCGGTACCGGACGCCAGTTGATGCCCGGGTCGCTGAGGCCGGGGTCGGTGTCGCCGCCCCGGTCGGTGTGGCTGTACTGGCCCGTCAGGATCACCTTGCTGCCGGGCCGGGACTGGACGTTGATGTCGCTGCCGTACTCGCGCTGGTAGAAGTTCTGGCGCAGGGTGACGGTGTGGTTCAGCGGGGTGTCGACGGTCCAGGTGCCCTGGTTGAGGACGGCGCGCGCGTTCGGCAGCGACACCGGGAACTCGGGTGCTCCGGCGTCCATCTGCGTACCGTTGTCGATCACGCCGGAGAACGGATGGGTCCCGGCGAGCTGGAGCTTGCCCCACATGCCGCGGGGCTGGGTGATCAGGCCCGCGCCGCTGAGGGTGCCCAGGTTGAAGGTCCGCGTCAGCGACAGACGCAGGGTGCCGTCGACACGGATGTTGTCCTGATTGAGTGCGAAGCCAGGGGTGTTGTACGGGAAGTGGCCGATCAGTCCGGTGCCGCCGCCCGTCCCGTACTGCAGCGTGGCACCCCGCTCGACAGTGATGGCGGGCGGGTCGGGACGGCTGACGGTGACGTACGGATGGTTCCCGCCCTGGACCTGCACCGACTGCCGCCGCCGCGCTGAGGGCAGGGTGAAGTCACTGTCCCTGGTGAGGATCAGGGTGCCGCTGCCGCCGATCCGCAGCGTGCCCTCGCCGCCGATGACACCCTCGTACGTGGTGGTGCCCGGCGGCACACGCACCGTGGCGTCCCCGGTCAGCGTCACGTCCCGGCCCGCCAGGATCTCGGCGGTGATGTCGCCGCTGCCGCCCGCCGCGTACGCGCTGTGCCACGGCGTCAGCGAGGCCAGGATCCCCAGGATGGCCGACGGCGCGGCGCGGCGGGAGAAGCGGCGACCGGCGGGTTCCTCGGCAGTGGGCGGGCGACGTGGGGGGATGAGCATGGACGTGACTCCGGTGAGCGGGGTGGGGGGGGGTGACCAAGGGACCAGCTGTTTCCGGTGTTCCGCGCCGCTCGGGCGAGGAGCCCCGCTCGGCCGGGCTTTGCCCTTGGCCGTGCGCGTGCGCAGACACGACACCCATGGGTTCGAAATACCGGACGCTGTATGGCTGGTCGAAGCCCCCGATTGTGGCACCGGGGGAGGTGGGGGTCAATGCGTGTGGTGTTCGTGAACTTCCCGTCTTTTTTGGCGTAGTTGGTGCCGATTTCGTGGCGGGCCGTGGCACTGCGGAGCCGGTCTCTCGGTGTAGGAGCGACTTCGACGCGGGGGGCGTGTTTCCCTGGGCGTCCACGATGCAGGGCGTCGGCGTTCTCGATCCGGACGGTCCCGGCGGCAGGTCGACGTTGCGGCAGGTGTAGGCGTGCCGCGCGGTGTGCGGGCGACGCCGGGTGCCGCGCTGCGCGCAAAAAATAGGTTCGAGTCGTGGTTCCGTCAATGTTTCCGACGGATTTCCTCCGGCGCGCTTCCTGTTGGCGTGCGGACGAAGAAGCCGCCCTGTGACAGGCGTTGACTTCCGGCCTTGACCACGTTTACGTTCGGCGCCGACCACGTCCGACAAGCCGATCGCTGTTCGAAATATCGGTCAACGGCAGTGCCGGAGCGACCGCTCCCGGCATCTGCGCACGCTGCGCGTTCCGCGTCGAAGAACGGCCCCCACACGATGACTTCCGACGAAGGACAGGTCGTGGACATCAGCAGACGACAGCTCGCCCGACTCGCCGCGGTCGGCACCGGGTCCCTCCTCCTGCCTGGCCCGATGCCGTCCAGCAGGGCGGTGGCGGCAGCCGCACCTCCCCCCGGGACGTGGGGCGACCAGGGCGACGGCAGCTACGCCAACCCCGTCCTCCCGGGCGACTTCAGCGACTGGGACTGCATCCGGGTCGGCGCCGACTACTACGGCATCACCAGCACGTTCGGGTACGCGCCCGGCGTGGCCGTCCTGCACTCGAAGGACCTGGTCAACTGGCGGACGCTCGGCGGCGCGGTCGACGAACTCACCGCCGTCGGGCCCGAGTTGAACTGGGACCGCATGAACCGCTACGGCCGCGGGGTGTGGGCCGGGGCCATCCGCCACCACGCGGGGCGGTACCGGGTGTACTTCAACACCCCCGACGAAGGCTTCTTCATGACGTCGGCCCCGTCACCGGCCGGGCCCTGGGAGCCGTTGACAGCGGTGTGGCGGACCTCGGGCTGGGACGACCCGTGCCCGTTCTGGGACGACGACGGCCAGGGCTACCTGGTCGCCACGCACTACGCCGACAGCTACAAGATCCACCTGTTCAAGCTGTCCGCGGACGGGAAGTCGCTGGTCGGCCCGTCCACGGTCATCCACCGGTCGCCGGGCAGCGAGGCCAACAAGCTGTACAAGATCAACGGTCTCTACTACCACCTCTACAGCGAGGTGAAGCCGGAGGGCCGTGTGCTCATGATGAACCGCGGCCCCAGCCTCTACGGCCCGTTCGAGACGCGGCAGTTGGAGCACGTCGACGCCTCGGTGGACCGCGAGCCCAACCAGGGCGGTCTGGTGCAGACTCCGGACGGCTCCTGGTACTTCGTGACCCATCACGGCCACGGCGACTGGGAGGGGCGTCCGTTGTCCCTGCTGCCGGTGACCTGGGTGGACGGCTGGCCGATCCTGGGCGCGGTGGGCGCGGACGGCATCGGCTCCATGGTCTGGACGGGCCAGGTGCCCGCGGGGGGCGCGCCGGGGCTGCCCGTCGACGCGCTGCCCGCCGTCGTGACCAGCGACCTCTTCACCGACACCCGCCTCAAGCCGCAGTGGGAGTGGAACTACCAACCACGCGCGGACCACTGGTCGTTGACCGAACGCCCCGGCCACCTGCGGTTGAAGGCGTTCGCGCCGCTGGCGGCCGACAACCTGACCAAAGCGGGGAACACGCTCACTCAACGGGTGCTGCGCACGGCGGGCGGCGCGAGGGTGACCGTCCGCCTCGAACTGGACGGTCTCGCCGACGGCCAGCACGCGGGACTGTGCCACTACGCCGCCACCTACGCCGGGTTGGGTGTCCGGCGCTCCGGGACCACCACCACGCTCGCGCACAACGCCGGCGGCACCCTGACCCATGGCCCCGTCGTGACCCAGAACTCCCTGTGGCTGCGCACCACTTGGGACGTGAACGGAGTCAGCCGGTTCTCCTACAGCCTCGACGGGAGCACCTTCACCACGTTCGGTGGCACCTATCAACTCACCTGGGGCGGCTACCGCGGTGACCGGATCGGCCTGTTCACCCACAACCCGAACGGCACCGGCTACGTCGACATCGACTCGGTGCAGTACGTCATCGCACCCACCAGGGCCCATACGTGTGTCAGTGCACGCAGCGGCAAAGTCCTCGAGGTGTCCGGCGCCTCCGACACCGATGGTGCCCCCGTGATCCAGTGGCCCGACATCGGCGGATCGAACCAGCACTGGACCTTCCAGTCAACGGGGGACGGCTACCACACCCTCACCTGTGTCCCCAGCGGCAAGGTGCTCGACGTGGCGGGATCGTCCCTGGCGGACGGGGCACCGGTCGTGCAGGCGACGGCCGACGGCCGGACGAGTCAGCAGTGGCGCTTGAACCCGGCGGCCGGTGGCGCATTCGTCCTGGTCAACCGCAACAGCGGCAAGGTGCTCGACGTCAGGGGAGGCAGTACGGCCGACGGTGCCGCGTTGATCCAGTACCGCGACGTCGGCAGCTCCAACCAGCGATGGGCCTTCCCGCGCGTCACCGGCTAGGGGCCCTGTGGGACGAGGCCGGGGAGTCCCACCGGCCTCGAAGAGCAGGCACAGCAACGACCAGGCAAGCACGCTCCCGTCACCGAAAGGTGCAAGATGTCCTCCTCAGTCAGCAGACGGCGCCTCCTGCACATGGCCGGGGCCACCGCGGCGGCCTCCGCCACCGGTTCCTCCATCGGCACTTCCGCCGCCCGCGCAGCGGTCTCCTCGCCGCGGGCCGCCGTCGGGGTCCTGGCGCAGCCCTTCGCGCTCGGCCAGGTCCAGCTCACCGCGAGCCGGTGGCTGGACAACCAGAACCGGACGCGGAACTACCTGCGGTTCGTCGATGTCGACCGGCTGCTGTACACCTTCCGCGCCAACCACCGGCTGTCCACCAACGGCGCGGCCGCCAACGGCGGTTGGGACGCGCCGACCTTCCCTTTCCGCAGCCACGTCCAAGGACACTTCCTCACCGCGTGGGCGCAGTTGTACGCCGTGACCGGCGACAGCGTCTGCCGGGACAAGGCGACGCACATGGTCGCGGAGTTGGCCAAGTGCCAGGCCAACAACAGTGCTGCCGGTTTCGGTGCCGGGTACCTCTCCGGCTACCCCGAGTCCGACTTCACCGCCCTCGAGCAGGGGACCCTGACCAACGGCAACGTGCCGTACTACACGATCCACAAAACCCTCGCCGGCCTCCTCGACGTATGGCGCCACCTCGGCAGTACGCAGGCGCGGGACGTCCTGCTCGCCCTGGCGGGATGGGTCGACCGGCGCACCGGCAGGCTGAGCACCCAGCAGATGCAGGCCATGCTGGGGACCGAGTTCGGCGGCATGAACGCCGTGCTGACCGATCTCCACCAGCAGACGGGCGACGCGCGCTGGCTCACCGTCGCCCAACGGTTCGACCACGCCGCGGTGTTCGACCCGCTGGCGGCGAACCAGGACCAGCTCGCCGGACTGCACGCCAACACCCAGGTGCCCAAGTGGATCGGTGCCGCCCGGGAGTACAAGGCCACCGGTACGACCCGCTACCGCGACATCGCCACCCACGCCTGGGACATCTGCGTCGGCACACACACGTATGCCATCGGCGGCAACAGCCAGGCGGAGCATTTCCGCGCCCCGAACGCCATCGCCGGTTACCTGGCCAAGGACACCTGCGAGAGCTGCAACACCGTCAACATGCTCACCCTCACCCGGGAACTCTTCGAGCTGGACCCGGACCGGGCCGCACTGTTCGACTACTACGAGCGGGCCTGGCTCAACCAGATGATCGGCCAGCAGAACCCGGCCGACGACCACGGCCACGTCACCTACTTCACCCCGCTCAACCCGGGAGGCCGACGCGGCGTCGGCCCGGCATGGGGCGGAGGCACCTGGAGCACCGACTACGGCACCTTCTGGTGCTGCCAGGGCACGGGCCTGGAGATGCACACCAGGCTGATGGACTCCATCTACTTCCACCGTGACAACACCCTGATCGTGAACCTGTTCGTGCCCTCGGTGCTCACCTGGTCGGAGCGCGGCATCACGGTCACCCAGACCACCGCATACCCCGTCAGCGACACCACGACCCTGAAGGTCACCGGCAGCGTCAGCGGAACCTGGGCGATGCGCATCCGCATCCCGAGCTGGACCACCGGCGCCACCATCAGCGTCAACGGCGTCGCCCAGACCATCACCACCACCCCCGGCAGTTACGCCACCCTGAGCCGCTCATGGACCTCGGGCGACACCGTCACCGTCCGCCTGCCCATGCGGATCATCATGCGCGCGGCCAACGACAACCCGAACGTCGCGGCGATCACCCACGGCCCGGTCGTCCTGTCCGGCGACTACGGCGACGTCGCGCTGAGCGCCCTCCCTTCCCTGAACACGTCCTCCATCAAACGGACCGACAGCGGTTCGCTCGCCTTCACCGCCACCGCCAACGGATCCACCGTCAACCTGGGCCCGTTCCACGACGCGCACGGCCACAACTACACCGTGTACTGGAACACCAGCGGCACCGTCCGGCTCGCCAACGCGGGCAGCGGTCTGGTCCTCGGCATCCAGGACATGTCCACGGCCGACGGCGGCCGCGCGCTGCAGTGGGGCGACACGGGCACCGCCGACCATGACTGGGAAGTGGTCCCGGACGGTAGCGCGGTCCGCTTCCGCAACGCCCACAGCGGCAAGGTGCTCGGCGTCCTGAACATGTCCACGGCAAACGACGCGACCGTCCTGCAGTGGTCGGACAACGGCACCGCCGACCACAGGTGGACGCTGCTCGACCAGGGAGACGGCACCTACAAGATCCGCAACGAGCACAGCGGCAAGCTGCTCGCCATCGCCGGCAACTCCACGGCTGTGGGCGCGTTCGCGGTGCAGGCCCCGGACGACGGCTCGGCCGACAACCGCTGGCGCATCGTGCGGAACTAGGCGCCGCCCCACCATTCCCCTTTCCCCTTGTACGAGGCAGGAGATGAGCATGTCCGCGCTTCTCTCCCGGCTGGCGGCGGTCGTCGTCGCCGTCGGTCTGCTCTTCACGTTCCACATTCACGGCTCGCCCGAGCGAGCCGCCGCCGCCGAACCCGGCTACTTGATGGTGCACTTCACCGGCGACTCCGCGACCGGCCAGACGCTGTACCTCGCGCACAGCGCGGACGGCCTGCACTGGAACGACCTCAACGGTGGAGCGCCGGTGCTGCGCTCCACCGTGGGAACGCGCGGGGTGCGCGACCCTGCGCTGATCCGCTCTCCCGACGGGCGCCGGTACTGGATCATCGCGACCGACCTGTGCATCCGCTGCGGCTCCACGTACGAAAAGGGCAGCCCCAGCCTCGTCGTGTGGGAGTCGACGAACCTGGTCACCTGGTCGCAGCCGCGGCTGCTCAACGTCGCGGGCGCGATCCCCGACGGGCGCAACGCCTGGGCGCCCGAGGCCATGTGGAATCCGGAGACCAACGACTACGTCCTGTACTGGGCGACGAACGCGACGCTGAACGGCGTGCTGAAGTACCGCATCTACTACGCCCGCACCAAGGACTTCCGCTCCCTCACCACCCCGCAGGTCTACATCGACCCACCGGGCACCACGCCGGTCGTCGACACCCAGATCACCGAGGTGCCCCCGGGCGCCGGCGACTACCGCTACGTGCGGGTCTCCGGAGACGGCCGGAACACGGTCGAGGGCGCCCACTCGCTCCTGGGGACGTGGACCGACCTCGGCGACCTCTCCAGCATCGGTCTCACCGGCAATGTGGTCGAGGGCCCGGCCTGGATGAAGTTCAAGGACCGCGACGAGTGGGCCCTCTACATCGACTACAACGCCCCGAACGGTGTACGCGAATACAGGCCGATCCTGATGACCGACCCGTTCGACGTCAGCTCCTACCGGCTCCAGGATCCGCCGAGCTACGACATGGGCGGCACCCCGAAACGCCACGGCTCGATCATGTCCCTGACGGCCGCTGAGGAGAGCCGTGTCCTCGCCCGCTGGCCCGACACCGGCCGAGCGGCTGCCTCCCGCGTGACGAACTGACCCGCGGCCGAAGCCAGCAGGAGGGTCCCGTCCGGGCGGCCCTGCCTCAAGTCCGTTCCCTGACCGCCCGGTTCAGCCCCCCACCTCAGGTGAAGGAGTACTTCATGGTCACGCCACGGCTGCTCCGCCGTGCCACCCGCGCCCTCCTCGCGGCGGTCGCCACAGCCGTGCTCACCGGCGGCCTGCTCACCGCCACGAGCACCACCTCGCAGGCCGCAGCCCAAGGGCCGTGCGACATCTACGCCGCGGGCGGCACCCCCTGCGTCGCCGCGCACAGCACCACCCGCGCCCTGTACGGGACGTACAACGGCCCCCTGTACCAGGTCATGCGCGCCTCCGACAACGCGACCAAGGACATCGGCCCGTTGAGCGTCGGCGGATACGCCGACGCCGCAGCGCAGGACTCCTTCTGCGCGAAGACCAGTTGTGTCATCTCCGTCATCTACGACCAGTCCGGCAAGGGCAACAAGCTCACCCGGGCGCTCAAGGGCCACTGGCCAGGACCGGCCGAAGGCGGCAACGACAACCTGGCCAACGCCTTCGAGGCACCGGTCACCGTCGGCGGCCACACCGCGTACGGCGTCCACGTCGCCCCCGGCACCGGCTACCGCAACAACAACACCCACGGCATCGCCACCGGCGACCAGCCCGAGGGCATGTACGCCATCCTCGACGGCACCCACTTCAACGGGGGCTGCTGCTTCGACTACGGCAACGCCGAGACGACCGGCAACGACGACGGCAACGGCACCATGGAGGCCCTCTACTTCGGCAACAGCAAAGGCTGGGGCTGGGGCAGCGGCAACGGCCCCTGGGTCATGGCCGACCTGGAGAACGGCCTGTTCTCCGGGGTCAACCGCGGCTACAACGCGGGTGACCCCAGCGTCAACAACCGCTTCCAGACCGCCCTGCTCAAGGGCGGCCCCAACCAGTGGTCCATCCGCGGCGGCAACGCCCAGTCGGGCAGCCTGTCCACCTACTACAACGGCGTACGCCCCAACGCTTCCGGCTACAACCCGATGAAGAAGCAAGGCGCGATCATCCTCGGCATCGGCGGCGACAACAGCAACACCGGCCAAGGCACCTTCTACGAAGGCGTCATGACCTCGGGCTACCCCTCGGACGCCACCGAGAACGCCGTCCAGGCCAACATCACCGCCGCCGGCTACAGCAGCGCCACCACCAACACCGGCACCCTCACCCCCGGCTCCCGGACCTCCCTGAAAGCCACCACCGCGCCCTGCTGCACCTCGCACTACCTCCACCGCAACGCCGCCGACAGCACGGTCGGCATCTCCGCGGTCAACTCGTCGAGCCCGGCCGCCGACAGAGCGGACGCCACCTGGGTCGTCCGGGCCGGACTGGCCAACACCTCCTGCCTCTCCTTCGAGTCCGCCGGCAAGCCCGGCCAGTTCCTGCGCCACCGCAACCTCCGGCTCTACGTGAACACCGACGACGGCGGAGGTTCGTTCGCCCAGGACGCCACCTTCTGCCCCACCGCGGGCAACAGCGGATCCGGCACCTCCTTCACATCCGTCAACTACCCGACGAAATACGTACGCCACTACAAATACTCGTCCTACATCGCCGCCAACGGCGGCTCCAACGCCTGGGACTCCACGAACTCGTGGGCCCAGGACACCAGTTGGCTCACCGCGACCCCCTTGAGCTGACGAGCGACCACCGCTGAAGGCGAACAGGGAGTACGCCCATCTCGTCCGGAAGGCCGTCCCGCGGCACCCAGCAGGGTGCCGCGGGACGGCCGTCGTCCGTCGTACGGCTTCGATTCCGCCCGGAACGCACTCGATCTCCTCGCCGACATCTTGACCTGCTCCCGCTCACCCAGCACTCTTCCGTAGAGACCGATTTCTATTTGGTCTCGGTCGAACTGCTGCGCTGAGGAAGGGACGCGATCCATGCACCAGTTGGTGAACGGCACACAGTTCTCCGACACCGACGGCAGTCCGCTCCACACCCATGGCGGGGGGATGGTCGAAGTCGACGGATTCTTCTACTGGTTCGGGGAGGACCGTCATCCCGACAACACCTTCCGCGGTGTCGCCGCCTACCGTTCCGCGGACCTCGTGAACTGGGAGTTCAGGGGGCACGTGCTCACGCAGGCGTCCCATCCCGAGCTGGCCGCGGCGAACATCGAGCGCCCCAAGGTGCTCCACAACCCCCGCACCGGCGCCTTCGTCCTGTGGATGCACAAAGAGGCGGTCGGTCACTACGGGGAGGCCCGCGCCGCGGTCGCCGTGTGCGACACCCCTGACGGGGCCTACGCCTATCAGGGCAGCCTGCGACCGCTCGGCCACATGTCCCGTGACCTGACCCTCTTCCGTGACGACGACGGGACCGGATACCTCGTCTCCGCCGCCAACGAGAACGAGGACCTGCACGTCTACCGGCTGAGCCCCGACTACCTGTCGGCCGAGGAACTGGTCGCGAAGCTGTGGGTGGGCAAGTCCCGTGAAGCCCCCGCCGTGTTCAAGCGGGACGGCGTCTACTTCCTGCTCACGTCGGGCTGCACCGGCTGGGCTCCCAATCAGCAGCAGTACGCCACCGCCGACTCCCTCACGGGCCCGTGGAGCGAGCTTCGCGACGCGGGCGACGCGACCACGTACGACTCGCAGACCGCATACGCACTCGCCGTGCACGGCGCCGACGACTCGTCGTACCTGTACCTGGGCGACCGGTGGGCGGCGAACTGGGGCGCCCCGGTCAACGACTCGCGTCACGTGTGGCTGCCGCTGTCCTTCCCCGACCGGCGCACGCTGGTCATGGACTGGTGCGAGCGGATCTCGGTGGATGCCAAGGCCGGCACGGTCGTCGCCGTCGGGCCCTGACCGGAACCGAGAGCGAGGCCGGGCTTCGCACACCATGACCATTGACCCCATGGAAATCGGTTTCTAAAGTGGGGTCGACTCCTCACGGTGCCAGAGACCTGCCGGACCTGCCTCTGCCGAAGGGAAACCGCCGCATGCCCGCGGGCCTGATCCGCAATCCCGTACTTCCCGGCTTCCACCCGGACCCGAGCATCGTCCGTGTCTGCGACACCTATTACGTGGTCAACTCCACGTTCGAGTGGCTGCCGGGTGTCCCCGTCCACCGCTCCACCGACCTCGCGCACTGGGAGCCCGCCGGCCACATCCTCGACCGGCCCGACCTCGTGGACCTGCGGGGCGTCGCGGACTCGGCGGGCGTGTGGGCCCCGTCGCTCTCCCACCACGACGGCCTGTTCTGGCTCGCGTACAGCATCGTGCGCACCACCGGGAACCCGTTCAAGGACGTCGACAACTACCTGATCACCGCGCCCTCGATCGAGGGCCCGTGGTCGGCGCCGGTCTTCCTCAACTCGTCGGGCTTCGACCCGTCGCTCTTCCATGACGAGGACGGCAGGACCTGGCTGCTCAACATCCAGTGGGACGCACGCGAGGGGCGCCCGTCGTTCGCGGGCATCCTGCTCCAGGAGTACGACCGCGAGCAGCGACGGCTGACCGGGCGGCCCCGCACGATCCTCACCCACGAGGACCTGGTCGAGGGCCCGAACCTGTACCGGCGCGAGGGCTGGTACTACCTGATGCTCGCGCACGGGGGGACCGGCTGGAACCACGGCATCCTCATGGCCAGGTCCCGATCGCTCGCCGGACCGTACGAACTCGCCCCGGGCGGCGACCTGATGACGACCCGTCACACCTGGAAGGCGCCGCTGCTCAAGGCCGGTCACGGCGAGCTCGTCCGGACACCCGAGGGGGAGTGGTACATCGCCCACCTCGCCTCACGACCCGTGGACACCAAGGGCGGGCCGCGCTCGGTCCTCGGCCGGGAGACCTGCGTCGAGCAGATCGTGTGGACGGACGACGGCTGGCCGGGACTGGCGCACGGCGGTACGGAACCCCGGGTCACGGTGCCGGGCCCGCCCTCGGCCGCCACCGCCGCAGCCGTCGTCGCACCCGAGCGGGACGACTTCGACGCAACGACCCTGGACGCCTCCTGGTGCACCCTCCGGGTGCCCGCCGACCCGTCATGGCTGAGCCTCACCGACCGGCCCGGGCAGCTGCGCCTCAGCGGCCGCCAGAGTCTGCACTCGCGCTTCGAGCAGAGCCTGGTCGCCCGGCGCCTGCGCTCGGTGCGGTGCGAGGCGGCCACCGTCGTGGACTTCCGCCCCGATCACTTCACCCAGGCCGCCGGGCTCATCTGCTGGTACGACACCAGCACGTACTTCTACCTGCGCGTCACCCACGAGGAGACCCGCGGCCGGATCCTCGGCCTCGTCGAGAACGACGCCGGCACCTACCGCGAACAGCCGGCCACCGAGACCGACGTCGACGACTGGCCCGCGATCCACCTCCGCGCCCGCTTCGACGAGGCGGACCTGCGCCTGTCGGCCTCGCCCGACGGCCTTGACTGGCGGGACGTCGGCCCCGTCCTGGACGCGAGCAGGCTCTCCGACGACTACGGGGACGCGCTCCGCTTCACCGGCGCGTTCGTCGGCCTGTGCGCCCAGGACCTGGGCGGGACGCGCAAGCCGGCGTTCTTCGATCACTTCGAACTCAGGGACAGGTGACGGGCCGCGACGAACGGGTGTGCTCGTAGCCACCGGCCGTACCTCGTCTCGTACTCGACAGAGACTCTCGCCCTCGACAGAGACCGATTTCTCTCTTGGCTGCCTTCGCAGCCTTCGCGGTCCTGCGCAGCCCTCGCAGTCCTCTCAGCCTCTCAGCCCCTCTCATGTCCCTTCTCGTCATCCCACCGGAGGCCCCTCAGTGTCCGACCGTCCGAAGGCATTGCTCGCCATGAGCGCCGAGACGCTGGCCGCCGTCTATCCGCCCGATCTCCTGGACCGACTGGGGCGCACCGTGGACGTCGACCCGGCACTGCTCGTCCGCGACTTCACCGGCCCACGGGTTCGCGCCGCCCTCGCGGAGACGGAGATCCTCCTCACGGGCTGGGGCAGCCCGATTGTCGACGCCGGCGTCCTCGACGCAGCACCCCGGCTCAGGGCCGTGCTGCACGCCGCCGGTTCCGTGAAGGGGATCATGGCCCCAGGATGGTGGGACCGCGGCCTGGTCGTCTCCTCGTCCGCCGACGCCAACGCCCTGCCCGTCGCGGAGTACACCCTCGGCGTGATCCTTCTGGCGGGCAAGGACGTGATCGCGGCGCGCGAGCGCTACCGGGCCCGCCGCGGCTTCACCCTCGCCGAGATCCAGCCGGACATCGGCAACTTCGGACGCAGGATCGGCATCGTGGGCGCCTCCCGCATCGGCCGCCGGGTCATCGAGCTGCTGCGGCCGTTCGACTTCGAGGTCCTGCTCGCCGATCCGTACGTCGACGAGGCACAGGCCTCGGGGCTCGGTGTCCGTCTGGTGTCCCTCGACGCGCTGCTGCGGGCATCCGACATCGTGAGCCTGCACGCTCCGGCGACCTTCGAGACGGACCGACTCATCGGACGGGCCGAGCTCGCGGCGATGCGCGACGGAACCGTGCTGATCAACACGGCGCGCGGCAGCCTCGTCGATCACGACGCGCTCATCGCGGAACTGCGGACGGACCGGCTGGCGGCGGTCCTCGACGTCACGGAGCCCGAGCCACTGCCGAGCGACTCGCCGCTGTTCGACCTGCCCGGCGCGTTTCTGACCCCTCATCTGGCCGGCTCGCACGGCAACGAAGTACGGCGTCTCGGCCTGTATGCCATCGCCGAGCTGGAGCGACTGGTGTCGGGTGTCCCACTGCTGCACCGTGTCGACCCCTCCGTCCTCGAACGGGCGGCGTGAGCAGGCCCGTTCGCGCACGCTGCCGATTCCCCGCACCGAAGGCTTCTCGATGATCGACAACTGGGGCCATGAAGCCCTGACCCTCCACTTCGCCCACGGCCCCGACGCCCCGCCCCGCCTGCTCGGCCTCAACACCGCCTCGGCCGGGGCGGCGGCACTGCCGTTGGTGGAGATCGAAGTCACCGGCCACGGCCGCAGTGGCACCTCCGGCAAGCGGCACGTCGACTCCCTGGCTTCCCGACGACTGCGGTACGAGAGTCATGAGGCGGGGGAGGACCTGCTCACCGTACGGATGAGGGACCAGGCGACGGATCTGCGGGTCGCCGCCCACTACCGCCTGACCCCGGGCCTGCCGGTCGTGACCGCCTGGGCCGAGGTGACGGCCGGGGCGCGCGAGGTACGGATCGAGCAGGTCACGTCGTTCGTCCTGGCCGGCGTCGCCGGAGCGCTCGGCGCTGCCGGGCGGTGGGAGAACGACGTTCTGCTGTGGTCCGGCGACAACCCGTGGAGCGGCGAGTACCGCTGGAAGGGAGTGCCGCTCGGCGAGGCGGGCCTTGTCGACGTGGGCATGACCCGCTTCGGGCAGACCGGCTCGAAGAACCGGGCCGCGCTGACCAGTTCGGGTGCCTGGCCCTCCTCCGAGAAGCTGCCGATGGGCTGGCTGGAGGGCCCGGCCGGGGTGCTGGCCTGGCAGATCGAGCACAACGGTTCCTGGCACGCCGAAGTCGCCGACCGCTTCGACGAGTTGTACCTGCTCCTGTCCGGGCCCGGGCAGCGCGAGCACCAGTGGTCCGTGCTGCTCGCCCCGGGAGACACGTTCACCACCGTCGCGGCGACGGTCGCGGTGGCCGACGAGCGGGAGGGGGCCCTGGCCGCTCTCACCGGACACCGGCGTGCGCGGCGGCGACCGCACCCGGACAGCACCGAACTCCCCGTCGTCTTCAACGACTTCATGAACTGTCTGATGGGCGACCCCACGACGGACAAGCTGCTGCCGCTGGTCCGGGCGGCGGCGACGGCGGGTGCGGAGTACTTCTGCGTCGACGCCGGCTGGTTCGACGACGAACGGGGCCCCGACGGCGTGGGAGGCGTGCCCGGCTGGTGGGACGCCATCGGCGAGTGGCGCCCGGCCGCGAGCCGTTTCCCCGGCGGTCTCGCCGAGGTCACCGACGCCGTGAAGGCAGCGGGGATGATCCCCGGGCTGTGGCTGGAGCCCGAAGTCGTCGGCGTGCGCAGCCCGATCGCCAGGATGCTGCCGGACGAAGCGTTCTTCCGGCGCGACGGTGTCCGGATCACCGAGTGGGGGCGGCACCAGCTCGACCTGATGCATCCCGCTGCTCTCGCCCACCTCGACGAGACGGTCGACCGGCTCGTCAGGGAGTACGGCATCGGCTACTTCAAGTTCGACCACAACATCGACATAGGCGTCGGCACCGACGCCGCTCCCCACGGGCCCGGCCACGGCCTGTTGGCCCACAACCGGGCCACTCTGGCCTGGCTGGAGTCCGTGATGGAGCGTCACCCCGGCCTGGTGGTCGAGGGATGCGCGGCCGGTGGGATGCGCGTCGACCACGCCACGCTGGCCCGGGTGCCCGTCCAGTCGCTCACCGACCAGCAGGACGAGCGGCTGATCGCGGCGGTCGCCGCAGCCGCACCGGCGGCGGTGCCCCCGGAGCAGGGCGCTGTGTGGGCATACCCGCAGCCGGGCATGACGGACGCGGAGATCGGGTTCTCGATGGTCTCGGCACTGCTGGGCCGGGTCCATCTCAGCGGCCGGATCGACCTGCTGGACGACCGGCAGATCGGCCTGGTGTCCGCTGCGCTCGACGTCTACAAGACCTATCGGCGCGAGTTGGCCCGCGCGGTGCCGAGCTGGCCGCTCGGACTGCCCGGCTGGCGCGACGACTGGCTCGCACTCGCCCTGACCACGGACGAGGCGACGCTCATGGCCGTCTGGCGGCGCGGTGGTCCAGGGGATTGCCTGATCCCCATGCCCGAAAGGCAGCCCGAAGGGCAGACCGAAGGGCAGACCGAAAGACAGCCCGAAAGACAGCCCGAAGGGCAGCCCGAAAGACAGGCGGAGGGCATCCACTGTCTGTACGCGTCCGTGCCCGTGCGCCTCGATCCGACTCCCGAGGGGCTGCGGGTGGGGCTCGCCCATCCGGTCTCCGCGGTGATCGTGCGGATCCCCCGCCCGTCGCCTCCACTATCGTGAGCGTCACCGCAGGCACAGTGGTGGAACAGGCCGAGGGGACAGGGGCACAGTGAGCAGCAGCACGGGGGGCGGGTCCACGGCGGACGCCTCGACCGTCAGGGATGTCGCCCGGCTGGCCGGCGTCTCACCGGCGACCGTCTCCCGGGTCATCGGCGGCACCTATCCGGTGGCGAAGACCACCCGGGCGAAGGTCCTCAAGGCCATGCGGGAGCTGGACTACGTCGTCAACGCCCATGCCCGGGTGCTCGGCGGGGCCAGCAACAAGACGGTGGCCTTCGTGGTCAACGACGTGACCGGTGCGTTCTACGCGCACATCGCGCGCGGTGTGGAGGAGCAGGCGTCGGCCGAGGGCAGGCTCTGCATGCTCTGCACGACCCACGGAGACCCGCAGCGGGTGATCGCCGTCGTCGAGACGATGCGGGAGCAGCGGGCCGACGCCGTGATCGTGGTGGGCGGGGCCCTGGAAGACCGGGCCTACCAGGAGCGGATGACCCATTTCGCGACCGCGCTCGACCGTGCGGGCTCCCGTCTCGTCCTGGTGGGAAGGCCACCCCTGGGGGAGGGCGTGCCGGCCACCGTCGTGGAGTACGACAACGAGGGCGGCGCCTTCGCCATGACGACGCACCTGCTCACCTCGGGGCACCGGCGGGTGGCCTATCTCGGCGCCGTGCCGGGTCTTTCCACCAGCACGGAGCGGGTGGCCGGCTTCCGGCGTGCGCACGAGATGCTCGGGGTGGAACCCGATCCGGGACTGATGGTGCCGGGGGAGTTCACGCGGTCGTTCGGCTATCGCGCTGCGAAGGAACTCCTCGCCGCGAAAGCCAAGTTCACTGCTGTCTTCGCGGGGACCGACATGGTCGCCGCGGGCGTGATCCAGGCATTCCGCGAGGCGGGAGTGCGCGTACCGGAGGACGTGTCGGTCGCGGGCTACGACGACATCCCCTTCGCCATGGACATCTATCCCGCACTGACGACCGTCGCCGTGCCGCTCGAGGAGATGGGGCGCGACGCCGTGCGACTCGCCCTGCACCGCGACGAGTTGGCCGGGCGTCAGCACAAGGTCTTCGGTACCCACGTGGTCATCAGGGACTCCGTCCGCGCCCCCGGGGCTGCCCGTAAGCGGCCGTCGAGGGCATAGCCGACGGACCCGCACACGCTCCGATACCGGTCTTCATCGCTCCAGCGGGGTCTGGATGGAGACCGATTTCTGAATCAGGCCGTCCGAGATCTCGACCGAAGGTCACAAGAACCGACGTAATCAAACTTTTCCCGTGCAGACACCTTGCCCGGCTCGCGACGTGGCCCTAGCTTCCGTAGAGACCGATTTCTACGCCGAGTTCGGGCACGCGCCCCCAAGCTGCGAGTGAACGGTCCACCCTCCCTTTGCCGCTCTCATTCCAGGAGCCCGCATGCGTACGCGTCACCGCAGAATGGCCGCCGTGGCCTCCACCGTCACTCTGTCCGTCATCCTCGCGGGCTGCGGCTCCGACGGCGAGGGCAAGGCCGACGGTCCCGTCACCATCGAGTGGTGGAGCTGGGACGAGGCAAAGACGATCCAGCCGGTCGTCGACAAGTTCAACTCCACCCACGACGACGTCAAGATCAAGCTGGTCAAGCAGACCGACAGCGTCGGCGCCGGGCAGAACGTGCGCAACGTGGTCGCCTCGGGCAAGGGCGTGCCCTGCCTGGTCAAGAACTTCGGTGAGGTGCCGGGCCTGGCAGGCGAGGGTCTGCTCACCGACATCACCAAGGAACTGGAGCCCCACCTCAAGGAGTTCAACCCGGTCGCGCCGCCGTCGGTCCGGGCGGGTGGCGCGTACTACGCCATCCCGACCGGCTTCAACCCGACCTTCTTCATGATCAACCGCAAGGTGTACGACCAGTACGGCGTTGCCGTCCCGAAGACCTGGGACGACGTCATCACCGCCGGAAAGAAGCTGAAGCAGCACGGTGTCCAGATCATGAACCTCGCCGGGGAGGATCCGTCCACCCTGGTCAACCTCGTCCAGCAGGCCGGAGGCACCTGGTACAAGGAGCAGGGCGACACCTGGAAGGTCGACTTCCTCTCGCCCGAGTCCCTCAAAGCCGCCGACGTCGTCCAGCAGCTCGTCGACAACGGCCTCGTCGCCAACCAGACGTACCAGGACCGTCCCGCGCTGATCAAATACTTCGACTCCGGCAAGATGGTCTCGCTGCCCACCCAGACCTGGCAGTTGGCCAACTACGAGATCAACAACAAGAAGTCCCTGGGGGACTGGCAGCCCGTCGACCTGCCGCAGTTCGCCGGGGCCGACTTCACCACCCCGGCCCACCTCGCCAACGCCGGCCTGCTCGTGCCCAAGGGCTGCGCCCACGTCAAGGAGGCCGTCGAGGCCGGCGTGTGGATGAAGACCGACAAGGAAGCGATCAACGCGACCTATCGGAAGGACACCAAGCAGTACGAGTGGCCGGGCGCGGTCAAGGACGTCACCCCCTGGGTGGACTCGGTGGTGCCGGAGAAGCTCTTCGGCCCGCACAAGTCCGAGGCCCGCGGCGTCATCCTCAAGGCGTTCGAGCACGCCAAGGACTCCTGGACCGTCGGCCCCAACTACACCGGCGTCTTCGCCGAACTCCAGGACCAGTGGGCCAAGATCGTCACCAAGAAGATCACGGTCAAGGCCGCACTCCAGCACATGCAGGAGTTCACGGTCCGGGATCTGAAGTCGAAGAACATCAACGTCGAGGGCTGATCGATGAGCGCCTCCACCCGCCCGTCGGCCGAGGCCCCGCGTCTCGGCCGGCAGCGCATGATGGCCCTCAAGGGGGCTTCCTTCACCGTCCCGTTCTTCCTCGGGTTCACCCTGTTCACCGTCGTACCGATGGTGTTGGCACTCAAGGAGAGCTTGTACGCGGAAATGGGCTCGGGGCTCGGATTCGGGGCCAAGACGGTCGAGTTCGTCGGTGTGGACAACTTCCTCGACGGGTTCGGTGACGGCAGGTTCTGGTCCTCGATGCTGCGCGTCGGCCTCTTCGCCGTGATCAGCATCCCCCTCATCCAGTTCCTCAGCGTCGGACTCGCCCTCCTCCTCGACGCCGCGTCGCAGAAGCTGGCCGACCGCTTCCGGCTGCCGCTCCTCGTGCCGTACATGATCCCCGGGATCGTCGCCACGCTGATCTGGATCTACCTCTACAGCCCGACCGTCGGCCCCCTCACCGGGTTCTTCGGCCTCTTCGGCATCGACGCGAACTTCTACGGCAGCAGCCTGCTCTGGGTGTCGATCGGCAATCTGATGGCCTGGAGCGGCATCGGCTTCAACATGCTGATCGTGTACGCCGCGCTGCGCTCGGTCGATCCCGACGTCTACCAGGCGGCCCGTATCGACGGTGCCTCCGAGTGGCGTATCGCATGGTCGATCAAGGTGCCGTTGGTACGCCGCTCACTCGTGCTGACCACGGTGCTCTCCATCATCGGGACGCTGCAGATCTTCAGCGACACGATGCTGTTCAAGTCGATGACGCCACAGACGATCACGCGCGACTTCACACCGATCATGGCGATCTACGACTGGGCCTTCCAACAGGGCAACTTCAATTACGCGGCCGCCCTGTCGATCATCCTCGCCCTGGTAGTCGGCACCGCCTCGGCCCTCTTCTACCGGTTCACGAACAAGGCGCCCACATCATGACCGCAACTCTCGACGGGCCCCCGTCGGCAACCCCGCCCGCCCCGGCCAAGCGACCGCGCGTCACGCCGCGTACGGATGGCCAGGTGCGGCACAGCCGACGGACGAAGTCCCTGGTCGTCGGCGGCCTGGTCTTCTTCACCGTCTACTCGCTGGCCCCGATCTGGTGGCTCATCGTCTCCGCCACCAAGAGCCAGAGCGACCTCTACACCACCAACGGCCTCTGGTTCGCGGACATGCACCTGGGGGACAACCTCAAGGGACTCTTCACCTATCAGGACGGCATCTTCCTCAAGTGGATGTGGAACACCGTCTTCTACGGTGTGGTCTCCACGCTCGGCATGACCCTGATCTGCGTCGCCTGCGGCTACGGCCTCGCCATGTACCGCTTCCGGGGCCAGAGCGTCCTCATGGGCTGCATCATCGGCTCGTTCCTCGTCCCGCACGCGCTGCTCACCATCCCGTCCTTCCTCCTCTACACCGACCTGCAGATCGTCGACACACCGTGGGCGATCATCGTGCCGGGCTTCTTCAACGCCTTCTCGGTCTACCTGGCGAAGGTGTACGCCGAGGGAGCGATCCCCGCCGAACTCCTGGAAGCCGCCCGCATCGACGGCGCCGGCGAGTACCGGATCTTCTTCCAGATCGGCGCCCGGCTGATGTCCACGGGCGCGGCGACCATCTTCCTGCTCGGGTTCGTCGGCTCCTGGAACTCGTTCTTCGGCCCACTGGTGTTCCTGCGTACGCCGGAGAAGTGGACGGTAATGGTCGGCCTCTACTCGTGGCTCAAGATCAAGGTCGACTCCTCCGTCGACCTCACCGGCATGGTCGTGGTCGGTTCGATGATCTCGCTCATCCCGATGGTGCTCCTGATGATCTCCATGCAGCGCTACTGGCGTACGGGAGTCACGCTCGGCAGCCTCAAGTGACCTAGGGCGTGTCTTCAAACTCCCGTCTGCCTCACGACGCCTGGCACGCACTCTCGCCGCACCGGGCGCAGACCCAAGTACATCCAGTACGAGGGTCGGCACCCGGCACGCCGAGAGCACGCACCAGACGCCGCGCGGCCGCCCTGCGGGCGACGACGGGAGTTTGAAGACACGCCCTAGGCGCGTGCCGGCACGGGGTTCCTGATCGCCACCGGAACCTGTCATCTGAATTCCCCGGTCAAGGAAGAAGGTGCTCTCAAGGTGCTCACCCTGAATCCGACTCCCGTCGCCGCGGACGCCCGCGTCCGAAGACTCGGCGCGTTCGGCGCGGTGCTCCTGCTCGTCACCGCACTCCTCCTCGCGGTGCCCCGAACCGCCGGCGCGCAGGAGTCCGGCACATGTGCCGTGACGTTCCAATCCACGGTCAGCGCACAGAAGTTCGTCCACCCCGGCGTCGGCCTGACCGAGCCGATCCTTCAGAACGCCCGCCGGCAGATCGCCGCGGGCGCCGAACCCTGGACGTCGTCCTTCCGCGCGATGCAGAAGTCGTCAGCGGCCGGAACGGGGGTGACATCGTCGAACCGGAGCAGCGCCGACCCGACCAAGCCCGCGTCCGACGCGTTCAACAGCCAGGGATTCAACGGCCGTTTCATCGCCGACGGTCTCAAGTCCTATACGCAGGCGCTCCTTTACGTGCTCACCGGTGAGGAGGTCTACCGCAAGAACGCCCTGGACATCATCCGTATCTGGGAGCAGATGGACCCGGCCAAGTACGCGTACTTCACCGACGCGCACATCCACACCGGCATCCCCCTCAACCGCATGGTCTCCGCCGCGGAGCTGCTGCGCTACACCTCGTGCGCCGACGAGGCGTACCCCTGGACCGAGGCGGACACGCGGGCGTTCACCAGCAACCTCGTCGTCCCGGTCGTCAAGACCTTCCAGGACGACAACAACCACTTCATGAACCAGCACAGTTACCCGCTCATGGGGGCGATGGCCGGAGCCGTCTTCATGGACGACACCGCCCTCTATCAGCGCTCGGTCGAATGGTTCACGGTCAACGCCACAGCGAAGGACCAGGGCTTCAACGGCTCGGTCGCGCGGCTGTTCCGCTGGGTCGACACCGACGACGCCACCGGCAAACCGATCAAGAACCCGCACGTGCAGCACGCCGAGATGGGGCGCGACCAGGCGCACGGCGGGGGCGACCTCACCAATGCGGCGATCATCTCCCGCATCCTCATGGCGCAGCACACCAAGGTCGACCCCGTCGCGGGCACCGTCTCCGAGGCCTCGAACGCGGTCGGCCCCTACGAGTTCCTCGACAACCGGATCCTCGCCGCCGCCGACTACTTCTGGCGCTACATGCTCGGCCACGACACCCCGTGGACCCCGATGGCCTACGCCATCTCGCCCGACGGCACCATCCGAGACACCTACAACCACATCTCGTACAACTACCGAGGGCGCTACAACACCGCGAGCTTCTGGGACATTTACTACTACTACGCGTTCACCCGCGGCGAGGACGTCAAGAAGCTCGCGCCGTACTTCGCCGAGGCGTACGCCAAGCGCAACGGCCCCCTGTTCTCCTACAACGGCACCCTCAGCAACGCGTGGGACAACGTGGACGGCGGCGGCGACTCCTGGCTCTTCGCGCCCGCCTCCGCGGCCGGGCAGACCGTCCCGCCGCCGCAGGCGAGCCCGACGATCCTCGAGGTCGAGAACAAGTACACCGCTCTCTCCGGTGACGTCGAGCGGAGAACCGACGGTGACACCGGCTACGTGCGGATGCCGACCGCGGGCCGGGGCTCCGAGATCGCCTACCTCAGCGGCTCGACCAGCAAGCAGCTCCTCGCCTTCCGGGTCCGCACCGACGGTGAGGTCCGGCTGCGCCTCGACCGCCACGACGACCGCACGATCCTCGTGCCGGACACCGGCGGCGCATGGCGCTACGTCATGTACCCCCACTCCATGGGCGACATCCTCTTCATCCGGGCCACCGGCAGCGGCACGATCGACATCGACCACGTCAACACCAACGCCGCAGGTGAGCTGACACCCCCGAGCTTCGACGACACGTCCCCCCAGCGCATCGTCGCCTGGAGGGGCGCGACCGCCAACGCCGACCTGTCCGCGCACTACAACGGCTCGGGCACCCTCACCTACACAGCCCATGGACTGCCCGCCGGTGCAACCCTCAACTCGGCCACCGGCCAACTGACGTGGGGGCCCGACACGGCCGGTTCCACCGTCAGCACCGTGACCGTCTCCGACGGCACCACCGTGGCGAGCCACCCGGTCGAGCTCGCCGCCGCCCGCAACCGCACCGCCGCGCTCACACTCGCCCAGCAGGGTCACGACGCCGACGCCGCGTACGTCTCCCACACCGAGGCCGCCTACGACCAGGCGCTCACCGCTGCCGAGGCCGCGCGTGCCGAAGGAACGGACGACACGTACCTCACGGCGCTGGCCCGCCTCGTGACGGCGGTCGACGGTCTCGCCCTCCTCTCCCCGCGCACGGACGTGGACGGCAGCCTCGACTACCCCTCACTCGTGGCCTCCTCCACGGCCGGGGCCAACATCGGCAATCTCGTCGACGGCGACAACCAGTCGGGAACCGTGTACTCCCAGGCGGTCGACCTCTCCCACACCTTCGACTTCGGTCCCGGCTTCCGGGTCTCGGCGACCCGCTTCGGATTCCAGAGCAACATCTTCGCGGACCGGCTCGCGAACTCCGCCGTCTACGGCTCGAACGACGGCACGACATGGACCCGGCTCACCCCGGGCGTGACCAGCTTCACCCAGGACTTCAACACGCTCGACGTCGACCCCGCTCTGCGGGACGCCGCATTCCGCTACGTGAAGGTCCAGATGCTCGAACCCCTGCCCGACGTGCTCTACGGCATCGTCCGCAACGTGTTCGAGATGACCGAGTTCCACATCTACGGAGAACGGCACGAGACCTGACGCGCTTCTTGTTGAGGAGTGGTCCGAGGTCTACGCTCGCATGCACTTATTCGTGAACATCGTTCAGATATATGTCTGAATGGAGCCGTGTGATGCGTGCAAGACCTCGGATGCGCCTCGGCGCTCTCGTCGCGGCCGCGGCCGCTCTGGCAGCCGTCCTCGTACCGACCGCGGACGCCGCCGCCCGCGATTCCGCTCCCCGAACCGCCGTGCTCGACGGCAAGCGCCTTCAGCAGACCAAGGAGCGGATCGCCCATGGAGACCACCAACTCGAGCGCTCGGTAAGGAACTTGACGGCCCGCGCCGACGCCTGGCTCGACCAGGGCCCCTGGACCGTCGTCGACAAGCCGAAGCCCGCGCCCGGCGGCGACGTCCACGACTATCTGAGCCAGGCCCCCTACTGGTGGCCGTCCACCGCCCCTACCGCCGACAATCCGTGGGGCTGCCCGTACGTTCAGAAGGACGGACAGCGCAATCCAGAGGTCGACACCGGCACCGACCGGCAGGACGTCGAGAAGGTCTTCGACTCCACCTACGACCTCGCGCTCGCCTGGTACTACACGGGCAAACGGCGTTACGCGGAGAAGGCCGGACAGGTCCTGCGCACCTGGTTCCTCGACGCCGACACGAAGATGAACCCGAACCTGAACCACGCCCAGTTCATCCCGTGCAAGTACGACGGCCGCGCCATCGGCATCATCGACTTCTCGCAGTCGTACACGAGCGTCGTCGACGCGGTCGCACTCCTCGCGAACGGCGCCCCCGGCTGGTCGAAGGCCGACCGCGCGGGCATGGGCCAGTGGAACGAGGACTTCCTCGACTGGCTGGTGAACAGCGACTTCGGCAAGCAGGAGGGCGCCGCGGACAACAACCACGGCACGTTCTATGACATGCAGGTCGCCGCCCTCGCGTACGCGACCGGCGACACGGACCTCGCGCGCCGCACGGTCCTCGACGCCCGGGCCGGGCGCATCGACGCGCAGATCGCGGGCGACGGCACCCAGCCGCAGGAGCTCGCGCGCACCCGAAGCTGGCACTACTCGACCTTCGACCTGGTCGCGTACACGCGGCTCGCCGCCATCGGCAAGCACGTCGGCGTCGACCTGTGGGCGTACCGAGGTCCTGACGGGCAGAGCCTGTTCAAGGCCGTGGACTACCTGCTGCCCGCGGCGACGGGGCAGGCGGCCTGGCCGCATCCGGAGCTGGAGTTCAAGCGGTTCGCGGCGAGCGACGTCGTGCACGCGGCGGCCGACGCGGGCGACAAGGCCGCGCGCAGGGCGGTCGCGCAGCTGGAGACGCCGCCCGGCGGTGACCTGTGGGCGCTGCGGCCCGCGGCCGAGCAACTGGACTCGATCGCGGGGTGATACCGGATGCCGACAGGGGCGCCGGGTGTCCCGGCGCCCCTGAGCGTCTGTCTTTGAATCCCCGCCCGGGGACGGTCAGTTCGTGCGGGCGGGCGAGGGGTCCTGGGCCTTCCGGGCAGCCGTGGGCGTGCGGTCGCCGCCGCGCAGGACGCCCGCGAACAGCATCAGCCCGCAGGTCAGTGCCGTCACCAGACCGAACGACACCACCAGGCTCGTCGCGTCCGCGACCGTGCCGATCGCCGACGGGGCGATGAGGCCCGAGGTGTACGTGATCGTGGCGACGCCGGCGATGGCCTGGCTCGGGTTCGGGCCGCTGCGCCCGGCCGCCGCGAAGGCGAGCGGCACGACGACCGCGATGCCGAGGCCGAGCAGTCCGAATCCGGCCATCGCCACGGGCGGGTTCGGGGCCACGACGACGAGCAGCGCGCCGCACGTGGCCATCACGCCGCTCACCCGCACGGTGCGCACCGCGCCGAACCGGTCGACCACCGCGTCGCCCGCGATCCGGGCGACGGCCATGGTGAGCGTGAACGCCGTGGTGCAGGCCGCCGCGAGACCGGCCGAGGTGTCGAGCACGTCCCGCAGGTACACCGCCGACCAGTCCAGGCTCGCGCCCTCGGCGAAGACGGCGCAGAAGCCGACCGCGCCGATCAGCAGCGCGGACTTGGGCGGCAGGGCGAACCGCGGCGGCGGCTCCTCGTCCGCGGTCGGCCGCAGGTCGAGCACCCACTGGCAGGCCGCGAACCCGACGACGGTCAGCACCGCGGCGGCCAGCAGATGGTGCAGCCGGGCGTCCGCGCCGATGTGCGCGGCGAGCGTGCCGCCGGCCGAGCCGATCAGCGCACCGGCGCTCCACATGCCGTGCAGCCCCGACATGATCGACTTGTCGAGGCGGGTCTCGATCTCGACGCCCAGCGCGTTCATCGCCACGTCCGACATGCCGGCCGTCGCGCCGTAGACGAAGAGCACCGCGCAGAGCGTGAGCAGGTTCGGGGCGAGCGAGGGCAGGGTCAGCGCCAGCGTCCACAGGGCGAGCAGCCCGCGCAGCGCCGTGCGCGCCCCGAACCGGTGGCTCACGCTGCCGGCCAGCGGCATCGCCACGGAGGCGCCGATCGCCGGGAAGGCGAGCGCGAGACCGAGCTGGCCCGCGCTCACGCCCGCGTGGTCCTGGATCCACGGCACCCGGGTCGCGAAGGAACCGGTCACTGCGCCATGGACGCAGAAGACGGCCGCGACGGCATAGCGCGCCCGCTTCAAGTCCCTCAGCGCGTACGTCACTTCACTCATCCGATGGGTCCCTCCCGGTACGTCCCCTTGTGCCGCCCCATACCCGTCCCCAGGCCGCGGCCGTAAACTATCAGGAACCCTGCCTGATAGTTAACCCGTTTCGGCGTAGGATCTCGCCATGCCCGCATCACCGAGCACCGCCCGGGCCATCAACGACCGGCTCGCGCTGCGCTTCCTCCAGGAGGAAGGGCCGCTGACGGCGGGGCAGTTGAAGGACCTCACCGGCCTGTCCAGGCCCACCGTCGCCGACCTCGTCGAGCGCCTCACCGCCTCCGGGCTCGTCGCGGTCGTCGGGGAGGCGGGTGCCCAGCGGCGCGGCCCGAACGCCAAGCTCTACGGGATCGTCGCCGACCGCGCGCACCTCGCGGCGCTCGACGTGCGCACCGAGGGCGTCCGGCTCGTCGTCGCCGACCTGCTCGGCAAGGTCCTCGCACAGGCCGCGCTGCCGATCGAACCGGGCGAGCAGACGGGCGCCGCCGTCGACCGCGCGGTCGCCCTCCTGGAACGTACGGCGAAGGAGGCCGGGGCCGAGCGGCTGCACACCGTCGGCGTCGGCGCCCCCGGCCTGATCGACCCGGCGTCGGGCGAACTGCGCGACTCGTCCGGCCTGCCCGAGTGGCACCGCCGCCTCGTCGCCGCGCTCCAGGAGCGGCTCCCGGCCCGGGTGCTGGTGGAGAACGAGACGAACCTCGCGGCCCTCGCCGAGCAGCGCGACGGCGCCACCCGCGACCGGGACACCTTCGTCCTGCTCTGGCTCGGACTCGGCATCGGCGCGGCGGTCGTCCTGGACCGCAGACTGCGCCGCGGCGCGTCCGGCGGGACCGGGGAGGTCGGCTTCCTCCCGGTCCCCGGCACGGACAGCCTGCCCTCCGCCACGGACTGCGGCGGCGGCTACCACTCCCTGGCAGGCTCGGGCGCGATCCTCCAACTCGCCGTCGCGCACGGCCTGGTGGAGCCCGGGGAGCCGGTGGAGCGGGCCGCGGAGGTGGTACGGGATGCGGTGACCTCCGGCGCGGCGGGCTTCCTTGACGCCCTGGCCGACCGGGTGGTCCTCGGCGTCGCCGCGGTGGTGGCCGTCCTTGACCCCGGCTGCGTCGTTCTCGCCGGGGAGGTCGGCCGGGCCGGCGGCGACGACCTGGCCCGCCGGGTCGCGGACCGCCTGACCGTGATGTCCCCGCTGGCGACGCAGGTACGGGCGGGCGAGCTCGGCGGGGGAGCGGTGCTGCGCGGAGCGCTGCTCATGGCGCGGGGCGCGGCGCAGGAGGACGTGTTCGGGGCGGGCTAGGGCCTGTCTCTCAGATCCCTCCTGCCCCGCGACGCCTGGCACGCACTCTCGCCTCACCGGGCGCAGACCCAAGTACATCCAGTACGAGGGTCGGCCCCCGGCAAGCCGAGAGCACGCACCAGACGCCGCAGGGCCCGCCCTCCGGGCGGACGGAGGGATCTGAGAGACAGGCCCTAGACGCGGCGGGGCCGTGTTGGTCGTCGGGTGCGGCTCGGGTGGGCTTCTCGCGCAGTTCCCCGCGCCCCTGAAAGCTGCGGCTTCGCCGCGCCTTCCCCCTGAAGGCCGCTGCCTTCCCGGTGGAGATCACGCACGAAGTGCGCATCTCCAGGGGCGCGGGGAACTGCGCGAGAAGCCCCGCCGGAGCCGCACCCGGCGACGCGGCCGGCGGAGGCCGGGTTCAGGTTCAGACCCCGCCGCGCCGAGCCAGGTGCTCCTCGAACGTCCCCGTCCCCACGGCCCGCTCCGGAGCGAGATGTCCGCCCGCACGGAACGCCCCGTACGCCTTCCCCGCGAGCCGCACGTTCACCACGGGCCGCCGCCGCCCCGTCGCCCGCAGATACGCGCGGGCCAGGTCGTCGAACGCCCGGACCTCGGGTCCGCCCATGTCGGGCACGCGCCCGGCGGGCGAGCCGAGCGCCAACTCGGCCAGCCGGTCGGCGACTTCGGTCACGTCCAGCGGCTGGTCGCTGACGCCCGCCGGAAGCAGCAGCACCGGCAGCTTCGCGAAGGCGTCCAGGACCTGGACCACCAGATCGTGGAACTGGGTGGTGCGCAGGACCGTCCAGCCGAGCCCCGACTCCTCGACCAGCTTCTCCACCGCGTGCTTCGCCCGGTAGTAGCCGTACGGCACCTCGTCCACGCCGACGATCGAGATGTAGACGAGGTGCGGCACCTGCGCGGCGCGCGCGGCCTCGATCAGGTTCCGCGCGGCCCGCTCGTCACCGCCGCGCGGCGTCGACGCGCAGTGCACGATCACGTCCACGTCCCGGACGGCCCGGTCGAGTGCGGGCCCGCCCTCGCGCAGGTCCACGGCGTACGGCTCGGCGTGCCGGCTCAGCACCCGCACCTCGTGCCCGCCGGCGCGCAGCCGCTCGGTGACGTGCCGGCCGAGCGTTCCGGTCCCGCCGGTCACCAGGATCGTGGTCATCGTGCATCAGTCCCTCTGTGCCCGGGGCGCTCCCGTGCGGAGCGCCCGTCGTCAGCTGAGAACCGACGAGCCGCCGCGAATGTGACAGCGGCGGGGATCGAATGTCAGGAGCCGGCCAGCTGACGGCTCACGAACCCCAGCTTGTCCGGGTTCATCACTGTGTGCCCGGCCAGGACGACACCGTCCCGCATCTCGAACGAGGTGACGCCGACGATCGCGTCGCCGGACCGCGCGACCACCGCGGGCGCCCCGTTGACCTCGGCGATCGCCATGTCCCAGCCCGCCGCGTACTTCTCCACGATGCCGGCCAGGAACCGCAGCACCTTGTCGCGCCCCTCGATGGGCCGCAGTGCGGACGACACCTTGCCGCCGCCGTCGCTGCGCCAGGTCACGTCGGCGGCGAGGAACTTCTCCAGGCCCGCCAGATCGCCCTCCCGGGCCGCCTGCACGAACGCCTCCACGAGCTCGCGCCGCACCGGCTCGGCGGCCTCGAAGCGCGACTCGTCCGCGTGCATGCGGGCGACCGAACGCCGGTACAGCTGACGGCAGTTGGCCTCGCCGAGGCCGAGCACGTCGGCGATCTCCCGATAGCCGTACGCGAACGCCTCCCGCAGCACGTACACCGCCCGCTCCGTCGGCGTGAGGCGCTCCAGGAGCAGCAGCAGCGCGCAGGACACCGCGTCGCGCCGCTCGGCGTACTCCAGTGGCCCGAGCGCGCCGTCCGAGGTGACGACGGGCTCGGGCAGCCAGGGGCCCGCGTACTGCTCTCGCTGTACGCGGGCCGAGGCGAGGCGGTTGAGGCAGAGGTTCGTGACGACCTTGGCGAGCCAGGCACCCAGGTGCTCGATCGCCCCGGGTTCGGTGGCCCGGAAGCGCAGGTACGCGTCCTGCACCGTGTCCTGTGCCTCCTCGGCGGACCCGAGCATCCGGTAGGCGAGCCCGAACATCCGCGGGCGCAGGCTCTCGAACTCGACGGTCGGATCAGGGTCAACAGCAGTCGTCACGCCCCCCAGCGTGCCAGAGCGTCCGTCGAGGTCAACAGGGACCCTGGTCCTGCCACACCCCCCACTCGCCGGTGGTCCCGGGCTCCTCGCCCTTCGTCCACCACTTCGCCTTCCAGGAGTGCCCGCCGTGCGCAACGACGGTGCCCGTGCCGTACTCGGACGTCGCGCTCCACTCGGCCGCCGTGCAGGTCGCGCCGCCGGACGTGGGAGTCGGCGTGGGCGACGGCGACGGCGAGGACGTCGACCCCGGCCCCGGCTGCACGACGCTCGTGCCGCGCGCCAGATCACCGGCGAGCGCGTACGTCTTCCCGCCGAACGTGACCGTCCAGTTGGAGGGCGTCGACACCGGCAGGTAGTACACGAAGTCCACCGTCACGGAGGCGCCCGGCGCCACCGACTGCCAGCCCGGGAGCTTGAGCGAGACCCGGTTGTAGTCGCCCTTCAGGCCGCCCGCGTTGCTGCCGCTGTGGTCGCTGCGCACGATCGTGGTGCCGAACCCGGACTGGTCCTTGGCGTTGGCGGGCGCCGAGGTCCCGTAGTCGAACTGGAACTCCGTGCCGCCCGGCAGCGTCGCGGTCGTGTTGTTCGTGATCCGCACCTTGGGCGAGATCGGGTAGTTGGAGTCGCCGAGCGGGAACTCCCCGAAGTTCACGTCGATGTCGAGCGCCTCGCTCGGCAGGTCGATCGTGGACCGCTTCGCACCGTACGGCGTCGCCGACTTGAAGGCGTCGTAGAGCGTGGACGTCAGGGTGTCGCCCGGCTCGTACTGGCCCTTCGCCGCGTTCCACCCGTAGTCGCCGGCCAGCTCCCAGATCATCGCGCCGCCGATGCCCTTGTCCGCGACGTAGGAGGCCTTGGCCGCGACCGACTGCTCGTCCTCGGTCGACAGGAAGACCTTCTTGTCGGCGTTCCACAGCCACGGCGCGACGAGCGTCGAGTCGTAGTTCCGCTTGTACGTACCGGTCAGCCTGGTGTCGGCGGGGAAGCCGTACTTCGTGACGTAGTCCCCGAGGATGCCCTTCTCCAGGTTCTTGGCGTGCCACATCGGGTTCGAACCGGCGGGCGCCTCCTTGCCGTTGGTGTCGAGGTCGTGCCAGAGGTTGTCGATCCCGACGGCCCCGTCACCGCACTTGGTCAGGCCCGCACCCGCGGGGCAGTCGGTCGACGCGGCCCTGCCCCACAGCCCGTCCGTCCCGCCCTGTACGTTCTTGAACCCCCGCGTGTAGTACGGCAGTCCGATGTTGATCCGGCCCGCGGGCATCGAGCCGCGGAAGTAGTGGTACGCCCAGTCGGTGTTGAGGTAGCCGGTGCCGCCGTACTGGGACGTCGAGTACACGCCCGCGGCGGTGAGTTCGGCGTCCTTGCCGTCGTCGAACAGCGAGGCGTTCGGGCCGACGTACTCGTTCCAGGCGCCGTGCAGGTCGTAGGACATGATGTTGACGTAGTCCAGGTACTTCTGGACCTGGAAGGTCTCCATGCCGCGCAGCAGGTACCCGGAGGAGGGGGCGGCGACGGAGAGCAGGTAGTGCTTGCCGTCGGCGGCGCCCGCGCGGTCGAGCTTCTCGCGCAGGGACTTCATCAGGGCCGCGTAGCCCTTGACCAGTCCGGCCCTGCGGGCGTTCGAGAGCGACCAGTCGAGCGGGTTGCCCGCGTCCTTCATCGTCGTCGGGTACTCGTAGTCGATGTCGACGCCGTTGAAGCCGTACTTCTGGATGAACGCGACGGCCGAGTCGGCGAACGTGTCGATGCCCGTCTGGTTGACGCTGCCGTCCGCGTTCGTGGCCATCGCGTAGAAGCCGCCGGAGTCGACGCGCTTGCCGTCGTCCCCGAAGTAGCCTCCGGTCTCGGCCCAACCGCCCACGGAGATCAGGGTCTTGACGTTCGGGTGCTGCTTCTTGAACTTGGTGAGCAGGTTGAAGTGGCCCTTGTACGGCAGGTCCGGGTCCATCTCCGCGCCCGCGACCCCCGGCCACGTCATACCCGTCGCGGCGTTCGTCGCGCCGTCGGAGCCCACCGAGATCCTGTTGCCCGAATCGACGTGTGCGAAGGCGTAGTTGAGGTGGGTGACCTTGTCCCACGGGATGTCGGAGGCGAGATAGGCGGGCGTGCCGTCCTTGCCGGTGCGCCAGCCGGTGAAGTAGCCGATGACCCGGCGCTGGTGGTCGGCGCCCATCTTCTCGCGGCCGTCGCTGTCGTAGACCGAGCAGTACGGGACGGAGACGCCGGGCGTCTCGTAGAGGCCGTCGGGGCGACAGGACTCCTGGTTGTCGGAGGCGTCGGCCCGGGACGCCGTCGCGGGCAGCGAGGCGAGCAACAGCCCCGCGACGGCGGCGGCTCCGGCCAGCAGTACGGAGCGCGGGCGTCTGTGGGGACGGGAGAACGGCACGGCGGTTCCTCCTGGGGAGAGGGAGCGGTGGTGCTCGAGCAGGTTGCGAGGAACTTAAGAGGACTAGACCAGCGCGTCAATAGGTCTGTACCAATCTCGATCAACTCTCAACCACCGCACCCACCAGGCAAGTTGGCGCCGTATTCCCGGCAGCTCGCGAAAACCAGCGCCACGCCCTGTGAGTCAGCCCACAGGGATCGCATGCATGCACATCGATCGGACGTGGCACACTGGCCGTGTACCAGAAGCAGCGCACTCCGGGGTCGGTGAAAGTCCGAACCGGCGGTTACAGTCCGCGACCCGGTCACTTCCAGTGACCGGTTGACCAGGTGAAATTCCTGGACCGACGGTTAAAGTCCGGATGGGAGGCAGTGCGCGGCGGGCGGGCACCCAGTGTGCGCGTCGCCGTCTGTTCCGGGCACCCCACAGGTGCCCTGCGTTCGGCGTTGTCGCTCCCGGTGTCGTCGTCCGTACGTTCTGTCGTCGTCGTACGACAGTGCCCCGGAGTCCGTGCCCTATGAGGGAGGACTCGGGAAGTGTTCACCGGAATCGTCGAAGAGCTGGGCGAGATCACCGCCGTCGAGATGCTCGGCAGCCCGGTCGACGCATGTCGCTTCCGCGTCCGCGGCCCCGTCGTCACCGAAGGCGCCAAGCACGGTGACTCCATCGCGGTCAACGGCGTGTGCCTCACGGTCGTCGAGCACGAGGCCGACGCCTTCACCGCCGACGTCATGGCCGAGACCCTCAAGCGCTCCAGCCTCGGCGCGCTCGCCACGGGCTCCCGCGTCAACCTCGAACGCCCGATGGTCGCCGACGGCCGCTTCGGCGGACACATCGTGCAGGGCCACGTCGACGGCACCGGCACGATCATCGAGCGACTGCCCTCCGAGCACTGGGAGATCGTCAAGGTCTCGCTCCCGGCCGAGCTGTCCCGGTACGTCGTCGAGAAGGGCTCGATCACGGTCGACGGCGTCAGCCTGACCGTCGTCGAGGCCGCCGTCGACTACTTCACCATCAGCCTCATCCCGACCACGCTCGCGCTGACCACGCTCGGCCTCAAGCAGCCCGGCGACCCGGTCAACCTCGAGGTCGACGTCATCGCGAAGTACGTCGAGCGCATGCTCGGCCACGGCAGCACCCCGGGGGACACGAAGTGAACTGGCTCAACTCCGAAGCGTTCACGATCTTCGACCAGCACATCCTCTGGTCCGACATGATCGGCAACATCATCGGCCTGATCGCCCTCGCGCTCGGCTGGCGCCGCTCCATCTGGACCTGGCCCGCCCAGCTGATCTCCGGCGCGATCCTGCTGACCGCCTTCGCGACGGCCCACCTGTCGGGCAGCGCAGGCAAGCAGCTCGTCGTCATCGTCGTCGCCCTCTTCGGCTGGTGGCAGTGGAACCGCGGCAAGGGCACGGCGCAGGACGGCTCCATCGCCGTCCGGTTCGCCACCTGGCGCGAGCGCGGCGCCCTGATCGGCGCCGCGGCCGTCGGCACGCTCGCCGTGGGCGGCCTGTTCACCGCGTACCCGTCGTTGTCCTGGGACCCGTGGCCGGACGCGTACATCTTCGTCGGCACGGTCGTCGCGATGTACGCCCAGGCGCGCGGCATGGTCGAGTTCTGGTTCGCCTGGCTCCTGGTCGACGCCGTCGGCGTCCCGCTGAACTTCGCCAACGGCTTCGCCTTCTCCGGCTTCGTCTACGTCATCTACGGCGCGCTCGTCCTGTGGGGCATGCGCGACTGGTGGCTGCGGTCCCGCGCGGCCGCGGCCTCCGCCCCTGCGCTCGAAGGAGCCCACGCATGAGCACGGCAACCGTTCTGTACGAGGTCGAGGACCTCTCCCTGGACCCGGTCGAGCAGGCCATTCGTGACATCGCCGCGGGCCGCCCCGTCGTGGTCGTCGACGACGAGGACCGGGAGAACGAGGGCGACCTGATCGTCGCCGCCGAGAAGATCACGCCCGAGATCGTCGCCTTCATGATGAGCGAGTGCCGCGGCCTGATCTGCGCGCCCATGGAGGGCGACGAGCTGGATCGGCTCGACCTGCCGCAGATGGTCGGCAACAACACGGAGTCGATGAAGACCGCCTTCACCGTCTCCGTCGACGCCTCCGGTGCCCACGGCGTCACCACCGGGATCTCGGCGTCCGACCGCGCCACCACGCTGCGGCTGCTCGCGTCGGGTACGGCCGAGGCGGGCGACTTCGTCCGCCCCGGCCACATCTTCCCGCTGCGCGCCAAGCCCGGCGGCGTGCTCGTGCGCAACGGCCACACCGAGGCCGCCGTCGACCTGGCCCGCCTCGCGGGCCTGCGCCCGGCCGGCGCCATCGTCGAGATCGCGGGCGAGGACGGCGTCATGCTGCGCCTGCCCGACCTGATCCCGTTCGCCCGCAAGCACGGCCTGACGATCATCTCCATCGAGGACCTGATCGCGTACCGGCGCTCCGCCGAGCCGACCGTCAAGCGTGAGGCGACCGTCCAACTGCCCACCGCCTTCGGCGAGTTCACGGCGTACGGCTACCGCTCCACCGTCGACGGCGTCGAGCACGTCGCCCTCGTGCACGGCGAGATCGGCGACGGCGACGACGTGCTGGCCCGCATCCACTCCGAGTGCCTGACCGGCGACGTCTTCCACTCCCAGCGCTGCGACTGCGGCCCCCAGCTGGAGGAGTCGATGCGCCGCATCGTCGAGGGCGGCCGGGGCGTCGTCGTCTACCTGCGCGGACACGAGGGCCGCGGCATCGGCCTGCTGTCCAAGCTGCGCGCCTACGAGCTCCAGGAGCAGGGCCGCGACACCCTCGACGCCAACCTGGAGCTCGGCCTGCCCGCCGACGCCCGCGACTACGCGGCCGGCGCCCAGATCCTCACCGACCTGGGCGTACGCAGCGTGCGCCTGATGACCAACAACCCCGACAAGGTCGACGCCCTCACCCGGCACGGCCTCGAGGTCACCGCCCGCGAGCCCATGCCGATCACGGCGGGCGAGCACAACCTCCGCTACCTGCGCACCAAGCGGGACCGGATGGGCCACGACCTGCCCTGGCTCGACGCCCCCCAGACGTCCGCCTGCAACAACCAGTAGTCCACCGACCGACTGTTCATCTACGTACGTACGAGGAGAAGCGCGTGAGCGGCAAGGGTGCACCCGAACTGAGCGTGAAGAACTGCGGCGACCTGCGCGTGGCCGTCATCGCCGCCCAGTGGCACGAGAAGGTCATGGACGGCCTGGTCGACGGCGCCCTGCGCGCCCTGCACGAGCTCGGCATCGACGAGCCGACGCTGCTGCGCGTCCCCGGCAGCTTCGAGCTGCCGGTCGTCGCCAAGGTCCTCGCGGGCCGCGGCTACGACGCGATCGTCGCGCTCGGCGTGGTCATCCGCGGCGGCACCCCGCACTTCGAGTACGTGTGCCAGGGCGTCACGAACGGACTCACCCAGGTCTCCGTCGACACCGGCGTCCCCATCGGCTTCGGCGTGCTGACCTGCGACACCGAGGAGCAGGCCCTGGACCGTGCGGGCATCGAGGGCTCGAACGAGGACAAGGGGCACGAAGCGGTCACCGCGGCCGTCGCCACCGCGACCACGCTGCGTACGGTCTCGGAACCCTGGCGTTAAGGGCACGGGAGAGCCGCGTAAAGTAGGGGCCACCATGTCCAATAAGACGTTCGAGGAGCTCTTCACCGAGCTCCAGCAGAAGGCCGCCACCGGCGACCCCGCCACTTCCCGCACCGCAGAGCTGGTCGGCAAGGGCGTCCATGCCATCGGCAAGAAGGTCGTCGAGGAGGCCGCCGAAGTCTGGATGGCCGCCGAGTACGAGGGCAAGGAAGCCGCCGCCGAGGAGATCTCGCAGCTGCTGTACCACGTCCAGGTGATGATGGTCGCCCGCGGCATCTCCCTCGACGACGTGTACGCCCACCTCTGAGCCGTACCGCCCGTTCCTGACCCAACTCCCTCATTTCGCAAAGGAATCCGACCTCATGCTGCGCATCGCCGTCCCCAACAAGGGTTCACTGTCCGGACCTGCGTCGGCGATGCTCCATGAGGCCGGATACCGCCAGCGCAAGGAGTCCAAGGAACTCGTCACGGTCGACCCGGACAACGAGGTCGAGTTCTTCTACCTGCGCCCCAAGGACATCGCGATCTACGTGTCCTCCGGCAAGCTCGACATCGGCATCACCGGCGAGGACCTGCTGATCGACTCGGGCGCCAACGCCGAGGCGATCCTGCCGCTCGGCTTCGCCCGCTCCACGTTCCGCTTCGCCTCCCGCCCCGGCGCGGTCAAGGACCTCGCGGACCTGGCGGGCCGCACGATCGCCACCTCGTACGAGGGCATCGTCGGCAAGTACCTCGCCGAGCACGGCGTCGACGCCTCCGTGGTCCACCTCGACGGCGCCGTCGAGACCGCGATCGAGCTGGGCGTCGCCGAGGCCATCGCCGACGTCGTCGAGACCGGCACCTCGCTGCGCAACGCCGGGCTCGAGGTCTTCGGCGAGCCGATCATGAAGTCCGAGGCGTGCGTCGTCCGGCGCAAGGGCGCCACGGCCGACGACCCGAAGGTGCAGCAGTTCCTGCGCCGCCTCCAGGGCGTCCTCGTCGCCCGTACGTACGTGATGATGGACTACGACTGCCGCGCCGAGCACCTGGAGAAGGCCGTCGCCCTCACCCCGGGCCTCGAGTCGCCGACCGTGTCGCCGCTGCACAACGAGGGCTGGGTCGCCGTGCGCGCCATGGTCCCCGCCAAGGACGCGCAGCGCATCATGGACGACCTGTACGCCCTGGGCGCGCGGGCCATCCTCACCACGGCCATCCACGCCTGCCGCCTCTGAGGACGTTCCGCCATGTCTGACCCGACCGAACTTCCCGGGCTGCCCGTCACCTTCCGGCCCGGCCGCACCCGGGCGATCCTGCACGGGCTCGGCGCCGCGTGCTTCGTCGTGATCACCGTGATCGCGCTGCTGCTCAAGGGGCTGAGCCCGGGGGAGAAGACCAGCTTCGTCTTCACCGCGGCCCTGTTCTGGGGCGTCCTCGGGCTGCTCGCACGCCCCAAGGTCGTCGCCGACGACCGGGGCGTCACCGTCGTCAACGTGGCCCGCAGCCGCCGCCTGGCCTGGGCGGAGATCGTCCAGGTCAACCTGCGGCCCGGCGACCCCTGGGTGTTCCTCAACCTCACCGACGGCACGAGCCTCGCGGCGATGGGCATCCAGCCCGGCATCGCCAAGCAGACGGCGATCCGCGACGCGAAAGCCCTACGAGCCCTGACAGAAGCCGCCCACACGGGACTTCAGAGCTGACGTCCTGGACTTCAGGGCTGACTCAGGGGTGTACGCCCTGACGTACAACGCCCCGACTTGATTAATCTGGTGGCGGGGCATGCATCGTGCGCCGCCCCGCCCCCGACGCGCCCGGACGGGCGGCCGGGGGATCCTACTGACCGAGGAGTGACTCCCTCCAGCGATGGACGGATCGTCCGGTAGTACCTGCGCCGCCCCCTCCCGACATAGCGCGACCCGTTCGCGTACGTCCACGGAGGCGGCGGCATGACCATCCCGTTGCTGCTCCTTGCGGCTGCCTTCCTCCTGATCCTCGCCAACGGATTCTTCGTGGCGGCCGAGTTCGGGCTCGTCACCGTCGAACGCCAGGACGCCCAACAGGCGGCGGCCGCGGGCGACAAGCGCGCCCGTACCGTCGTGAGCGCCCTGAAGGAACTCTCCTTCCAGCTCTCCGGCACCCAACTCGGCATCACCATCACCTCCCTGGTCGTCGGCATGCTCGCCGAACCGGCCCTCGCCGAGCTGCTGCGCGGCCCCTTCACGGCCATCGGCATCCCCGAGGGCGCCGTCGGCGGCGTCTCCGTCGTCGTCGGCATGCTGCTCGCGTCCGCCGTGCAGATGGTGATCGGCGAACTCGTCCCGAAGAACTGGGCGGTGTCCAAGCCGCTCCAGGTGGCCCGCTTCGTCGCCGGCCCCCAGACGGTCTTCGCCCGCCTGTTCCGCCCGGTGATCTCCCTGCTGAACACCGTCGCCAACCGCCTCGTGCGCACCCTCGGCGTCGAACCCGCCGACGAACTGGCCTCCGCCCGCACCCCGGGCGAACTGGTTTCCCTCGCCCGGCACTCCGCACAGGCGGGCGCCCTGGAGCAGGACACGGCCGACCTGTTCGTGCGCACCCTCTCGCTCGCCGAGCTGACCGCGCAGCACGTGATGACGCCGCGCGTGAAGGTGAGCGCCCTGCAGGCGTCGGCCACCGCCGAGGACGTGATCAACCTGACCCGCGCCACCGGCCTGTCCCGCTTCCCCGTCTACCGGGAGCGGATCGACGAGGTCATCGGCATGGTCCACCTCAAGGACGCCCTGGCGATGCCCGCGCACGAGAGACTGCGCACCCCGGTCGGGCGGATAGCGCAGCCCCCGCTGCTCGTCCCCGAGACCCTCCCCGTGCAGCCGCTCCTCGCCCGCCTGCGCAGCGAGCAGCCCATGGCGGTCGTCGTCGACGAGTACGGCGGCACGGCCGGCGTCGTCACCCTGGAGGACATCGTGGAAGAGCTCGTCGGCGAGGTCCGCGACGAGCACGACCGGCTCGACCTGCCCGAACTCGCCGCGGCGCCGCCCGAGGACGGCAGGCCCGCCTGGGACGCCGACGGCAGCTGCCGCGTCGACATCCTGCGCCGCATAGGACTCGACGTCCCCGAGGGCCCGTACGAGACCGTCGCGGGCCTGGTCGCCGACCTCCTGGGCCGGATCCCGGCCCCCGGCGACAGGGCCGAGCTGCCGGGCTGGCGCCTCGCGGTCCGCCAGGTCGACCACTACCGCGCCGAACGCGTCCGCATCGTCCGTACGACGGACGCCGCCGAGCCCGTCCTGGAGGCGGCCCGATGAGCGCCCTGCAACTCGTCTTCGCCGTCCTGCTGGTCCTCGCCAACGGCTTCTTCGTGGGCGCGGAGTTCGCTCTCGTCTCCGTACGCCGCAGTCAGATCGAGCCCGTCCCCGGCAAGCGGGCCAAGCAGGTCCTGTACGGGCTCGAGCACCTGCCGCAGATGATGGCGGCGGCCCAATTCGGCATCACCGTCTGCTCGTTGACCCTGGGCGCGGTGGCCGAGCCGACGGTGGCCCACCTCCTGGAACCCGTCTTCGAGGCGGTCCACCTGCCGCACGGCATGATCCACCCGCTGGGTTACGTGGTGGCCCTCGCGGCGGTGGTCTCCCTGCACCTGGTGATCGGCGAGATGGTGCCGAAGAACCTGGCGATGGCCGCTCCCGAGAAGACCGCGCTGTGGTTCAGCCCGGGGCTCGTCGCCTTCGCCCGTCTGTGCCGGCCGGTCACGATCGCCCTCGGCGCCTGCGCCCGCCTCGTCCTGAAACTGTTCCGCGTGGAACCGAAGGACGAGGTCGAGGCGGTCTTCACCAGCGAGCAGCTGAACCGCCTCGTGGAGGACTCGGGACAGGCGGGACTCCTCGGCCCCGAGGAGCAGGAGCGCCTCGAGGACGCGCTGGAGCTGGGCTCGCGCCCGGTCACGGACGTGCTCCTCGACCGGGCGTCCCTGATCACCGTGGGCCCCTCGGTCACCCCGGCGGAGATCATCGAACTCACCGGCCGCACCGGCTACTCCCGCTTCCCCGTCAGCGCGGAGTCCGGCGCCTTCATGGGCTACCTCCACGTCAAGGACGTCCTCGACCTGATCGACGGCCCCGACACGGACCGCGCCGTCCCCCAGCAGATCTGGCGGCCGATGACGACCCTGCGCGCGGAGCTTCCGCTGGACGACGCCCTCACGGTGATGCGCCGGGCGGCCACGCACCTGGCCCAGGTCGCCGACGCCTCGGGCCGCGTGCTCGGCCTCGTGGCGCTGGAGGACGTACTGGAACTGCTGGTGGGGGAGGTCAGGGACCCGGCGCACCGCGACGAGGCCCCGGTACCGCCGGCCCGGCAGGCGGGTCCCGCCCTGAGCCAGGCCTCCTGAGAGGCAGGGCTCAGAACCGCCCGAGGGCCGTGTAGCCCGAGGCCCGGTAGCGGGCCAGTGTCGTCGCCCGGGCCTGTGCGGCCCGGGCGACGCGGTCGTAGTGGGCCTCCGCGAGCTCCAGGAAGAGGTCGAGGAAGCCCGCGAGGGGTCTGTCCCACTCGATGTCGCCCCAACAGCTCTCCAGCGTCCCGTTCAGACGGACCTGGCCCGTGCCCAGGTTCTCGATGCGGTACATCGAGGCGGGGAGCACGTGGAAGGGCGCGGTCCGCACGTACGAGAACCGGGCGGTCCGGCCCGTCAGCGCGTAGCCGAACTCGGTGATGAAGTAGTTGGCGCCGTCCGCGTAGAAGCGCAGCAGGTTCCCGACGCTGCACACCCCGCCGTCGGAGTACCGGCCCTCGGCCAGGTCCTTGGACTTGAAGTCGACGCCCACCAGTTCACCCGCCGCGCGGAACCCGGCGTCATAGATGGACCGGCGCCCCGGCTCCGGCAGCGGGTCGGCCCGCCACTGGCCGCACAGGTCCTCCCAGCTGTCCTTGACGGCCTTCTCCACGTGGGCGCCGAACGCCCGCGAGTCCGGCTGCGCCACCAGGCCGTACGCCTCGATCACGTCGAGGAACGAGCGGTCCAGCGTGGTGGACCATTGACGCGCGGCGGTACCGGTCAGCATGCGGACACCCTAAGGGTGCGGGAGCCCACCGGTCAGGGCCCCGCGGGATCCTGCGGCCCCCGCCCGCTGAGCACCTCTCCGTACGCCTGCATCAGATCCGGCAGCCTGAGCGTGGCCAGGTCGTCGCGGGACGGATCGGTCAGATAGCCCGTGAGCCTCAAGTCCCGGTACGCACAGGACTTCTCGTACAGCGTCCGCAGGAACCGGCCGTTGCCGAGCTCGTCGATCCAGCCCTGCTCCACCACGTGCCCGGCGATCGAGCGCAGCTCCTCCAGCGCCTCCTCGTCCCAGGCGTCCCCGTTCTCCGCCGCCAACACCTCGCCGATGGAGGTGAGTTCGAGCGGTCGGTACGAGGGGAAGTCGACCCGCGTCGTGAAGCGCGACGAAAGGCCGGGGTTCGCCGCGAGCAGCCGGTCCATGCCCTCGGGGTAGCCGGCCAGGATCACCACGAGGTGGTCCCGGTTGTCCTCGGCCCGCTTCAGGAGCACCTGCAGCGCCTCGTCGCCGTACGCATCGCCCTTGCCGTAGCCGGAGTTGGACAGCGCGTACGCCTCGTCGACGAAGAGGACCCCGCCCATCGCCGAGTCGATCAGCTCGTTCGCCTTCACGGCGGTCTGGCCGAGGTACTCGCCCACCAGGTCCGCGCGCTGCGCCTCCACGAGATGGTCGCCGCCGAGCAGGCCGAGCGCGTAGAAGACCCGGCCGAGGATCCGGGCGACGGTCGTCTTTCCGGTGCCCGAGGGGCCGGAGAAGACGAAGTGGCGCTTGGGCGGCTGTACGGGCAGGCCCTGTCCGGCGCGCAGCCGCGCCATGTTCAACTGGGCGGAGAGCGCCTTCACTTGGCGCTTCACCGGCTCCAGGCCCACCATCAGCTCCAGTTCCGACAGAGCCTCCTCCAGGAGCGCCGGATCGGCCGGACCCGCGGGCAGCGGCGCCGACACCGGGACGACGGCCTTCTCCCGCACCATGTCCGGCTCCGCGTCCTCCGCGGGCGGCGGCAGGTCGGGCTCGGTGACCTTCAGGTCGCGCCCGTCGCTCGCGTACAGCGGATCGACCGACTCCCCACCGTCCAGGCCGTCCTGATATCCCGTCAGGGTCAGCGGGGCGAGGTCGGGGCCGTCCCCGAAGTCCCCGTACCCGTCCGCCTCGGCGATGGCCGCGAGCCGCGCCGAGGTGTCCATGAACGCCGGGTCGACCCGGTGCACCGCCCGGTACAGGGGCAGCGCGGCCGCGCTGCGGCCCGTGCCCTCGTGCGCCCTGGCCAGCCAGTAGCGCAGTTCCTTGCGCTGCGGCTGCTCGCTGCGGCAGCGCATCAGGGCCGAGGAGAGCAGCGGCTCCGCCTGCCCGTACATCTCCAGGCGCACCCGCGCCATCCCGCCGAAGAGCCCGGCCTCGATGCCGAGCATCGCGTCGTCGATCAGGGACTCCGTGTGCCGGACCAACTGCTCCCAGTCCTTGACCAGATAGGCCCGGCACGCGTGCAGGAACCGCACCTGCGGATCGGCCTCGACCGGCGGCAGGGTGGCCAACGCCTGGTCCAGCTCCGGGACATGACGCCCGTCGAGCCAGTGCGAGGCGTGCGCCAATAACAGGTCCCGCGGATGCTCGAGCACCGGCTGCACCCACCAGCCCAGCCAGTACCAGGAGTTGAGGGTGCGCCGGTGCCGGGTGCGCTGCTCGCCGAACCGGTCGCGGTGCCGGAACATCCGCAGCAGCGCCGTCGTCGTGTCGATGCGCAGGGCGTGCAGCCCGAGCCAGCCGTCGGCCATCCCGGGGTCCATCCGCACGGCGGCCCGGAACTCCTCCTCCGCCTGCGGATACGCGCCCATGGTGTAGGCGTCGACGCCCCGCAGCCAGGCGAGGTCGGCCGGGCCCGTCGGCGCACCAGTGCCGAAGTCCATCACGTCCCCCACAAACCGTGCCCCCGATGAACCGCTCTGTCATGGACGGGAGTTGCCACGGTGCGGACAGCAAGCCGTCCGTAGGCCGCACCGAAGGCATCGTACCTGCGGGGGCCTGATCGGCCGTAGGGCGCGGCGGCGTCGGATCGGTGCAACGGCGGGCGCACAGCGGGGATTTCATGCAGGTGAGCGCGGTGCCCGATGGTAACCCAGGGTGAACGAAGCGTGCCCGGGCGCGTGCGGGAAAGGGCATTGCGGGCAGAACGAAGCCCCCGATCACGGGGGAACAACCGGGGGCTTCGCGTCTGCGGGCGGTCCCGAAGGCCGCACATTGAGAACGTAAGTCCTGTACGGCCCCTCGGTCAAGCAGAGTTGGGGCACTCGGAGAAACTGGCGGAAGGCCGATTCGAGGGGTTCAGCGCACCGCTGGCGGTCCCTCACCCTGAGTGACATTCCAACGGGCCGACCTGGTCCCACCGGGCCCCTCGCGCATCTCGTATCCCTCGGGGCACTCTCTTACCAATTCCTCGGCGAAGGGCCGGGAGGGGTCCTCGGTGAAGTGTTTGCGTTCCGCGGGGATCCAGCCGTCCCAGAAGGCTTCCTGTGCCGCACCGTCCCGGGCCCGCCCGCGCGCCCACGACGCCTCGGGCGCCAGTTCCATCCACAGCAGCCGCGCGAGATGCGGCCGCAGCGCACGCCGACCCGCACCGACGCCCTCGACCAGGACCACGTCCGCGGGCGGGAGTTGACGTACGCCGTCGAAGCCGCGGGCGTGCCAGTCGTACGTCTCGTAGCGTGCGCTCTCGCCCTGCGCGAGGGGGGCGAGAACCTGCGTCCGCAGCCGGTCCGTCCACGCGAACAGGGCGTCGTGGCTCGCGATGTCGTCGAGGCGCAGCACCGGCGCCCCGCCGAGCGCCTCGGCCAGCCGGGTCGCGAAGGTGGACTTCCCGGAGCCCGCGTGCCCGTCGATGCCGACGAGGCGCACGGGACCGACGGAGGGCGGCAGCCGGCGCAGCCGGTCGGCGTACGGGGCGAGGGGGACGCGCTGATAGCTCACAGCGGCAAGCGTACGTCGGCGGGCGCCGCAGGTTTGGCGCACGCCGCCGCAGGTCATGCCAGTGGTCGATACCAATATTGGTCCGTGTGACAGCCCTCGAAACGCTGGTGGAAATCCCGCTCCTGCGGCCATAGTTGGCGCACTGTTCCACCAGGCCCCGCAGCTGCCCCGGCCGCACGCTCCACCCTCAACACCCTTCTCGCTCCGTCCGTCCCACTCGTCGACTGGGGGATCCACCCGATGACCCGACCCGATCCGGCCTCCCGCCCCTCCCGCAGAACCGTCCTCGCCGCGGCCGCAGGCGTCGCACTCGCCACCACGACGGCGGCCACGGGCACCGCACAAGCGACGACGACGCACAAGAAAGACCCCGCACGCCTCGTGGACAACCGCGCCTGGACGACGTACGCCGACTGGCACTCCGGCGCGGGCGAGGGGATCCACGTCGTGGCCGGCGCCCGCCCCGGCGTGAGCATCGCCAGGGCCGCCGGCACGACGACGTACACCGATCCGCACCTGAACCGGACCGCCGAGTGGGAGTACGCGCAGTGGCTCTCGCCGCTGCACCGGCTGAGCGTCCCCGCCACCGAGGTCATCGCCTCGTGGAACGCGCACACCCCGGCCGGCACCTGGATCCAGATCGAGCTCCAGGGCACCTACACGGACGGGACACAGACACCCTGGTACGTGATGGGGCGCTGGACCGCGGGGGACGACAAGGACGTCGACATCCGCCGCACGTCCGTCGACGACCAGAGCGACGGCAGGTCGAGCATCTGGACGGACACCTTCTCGATCGACGACGCGGCCTCCGGGCTGCGGCTCGTCTCGTACCGGCTGCGGCTGACCCTGCTGCGCACCCCGGGGTCGAAGGCCGCGCCGACGGTCTGGCGGCTCGGCGCCATGGGCTCGGACGTCCCGGACCGCTTCACGGTCCCGGCGTCCACGCCGCACCTGGCCAAGGAGCTCGCGGTCCCGCGCTACTCGCAGAGCATCCACGACGGCCAGTACCCCGAGTACGACAACGGCGGCGAGGCCTGGTGCAGCCCCACCTCCTCGCAGATGATCATCGAGTACTGGGGCCGCAGGCCGAGCGCCGACCAGCTGTCCTGGGTCGACCCTTCCTACACCGATCCGCAGGTCTGCAACGCCGCCCGCTTCACGTACGACTACCAGTACGAGGGCTGCGGCAACTGGCCCTTCAACGCGGCGTACGCGGCGACGTACAAGGACCTCCAGGGCGTCGTCACCCGGCTGTCCTCGCTGACCGACCTGGAGACCCTGATCGCGGCCGGCATCCCGGCCATAACGTCCCAGTCGTTCCTCAAGACGGAGCTGACCGGCGCGGGCTACGGCACGTCCGGGCACCTCATGACGGTCATCGGCTTCACCGCCGACGGCGACGTCATCGCCAACGACCCGGCCTCACCGAGCGACCCGGCGGTGCGCCGCGTCTACAAGCGTTCGGAGTGGGAGACGATCTGGCTGCGCACCAAGCGCTACAACGCGACCGGCAAGGTCGTCTCCGGCACGGGCGGCGTCTGCTACCTGTACTTCCCGGCCCGCCCGACCCCGAAGCAGCGCAAGGCACTGGCGGCCGTGGGCATCCGCTGACGTGACGTGACGTCGGCGCCTGGCCGTCAGGATCCGTCCCATACGCCCAGGCGCCGAAGCCGCCTCTGCCTGAGTCGCTCGCTGAAGGCCGTGAGGCCGAAGACGAGTCCGATCAGCAGGCCACCGACCACGGCGCCCACGGGATCGGCCGCTTCCCCGTCACTCGACAGCGCCAAGAAGAAGAGTGCGAAGGGAACGGCCATGCACAGACCGACGCCGATCGGATGCCGGGCCGCCCACTTCTGCGACCGCGTAGGTGGCCGCAGACCGCCGAGAGCCCGGTCCGCGGCCCAGAACCACCTCGCCAGAGAACGCCGCCAGTTCGCCACGGCAGGAGAATAGGACCGTCGATCAGCCCGTCGCCACCGGCGTCACCACCCAGTCAGGATGCCCCGGCATCGGCGGGGTCTTGGCCCCGTACAGCCACGGCCGCAGGAAGCCCGACAGGTCGTGGCCCGCGACCTGCGAGGCCAGCGCGATGTAGTCCGCCGTCGAGGCCGCCCTGCCCCGGTACTGCGTGAGCCAGGCCCGCTCGATCCGCTGGAACGTGTCCGCGCCGACCTGCTCGCGCAGCGCGTACAGAACGAGCGCCGAGCCGTCGTAGCGCATGCGCTTGAAGAGGTTCGGCTCGGTGGGCTCGGCGGGGGCGCCGTAGTCGTGGCGCCACTGGTCGTGGGCCGCGTACGCCGTCTTCATCGCGGTCTCGAAGCTGTCGCCGCCGTGCGCCTCGGAGTACAGGCGCTCGTAGAAGCGGGCGTGGCCCTCGCTGAGCCACAGGTCGGACCACGTGGCGATGGACACGCTGTCGCCGAACCACTGGTGGGTCAGTTCGTGCACCAGGTTGCGCTCCGCGTCGACCTTCGTGCCGAGCAGGTCGGCCTTCGGGACGAGGGACAGGGTCTGGGTCTCCAGGGCCACGCCCAGGTCGGTGTCGCCGACGAGGACGCCGTACCGGTCGAAGGGGTACGGGCCCAACCGCGCCTGCAACCAGGCCAGGTGATCAGGCGTCAGGTCGCGGTACTGCTGGGTCGGCGCCACCAGTGCGTCCGGGACGACGTCGCGCAGCGGTAACCCGCCCGGGTCCTTGCCGTCGATCAACCGGAACTTCCCTATGGCCAGTTGGACGAGTTGCGTGGCCACCGGTTGCTCCGAGTCGTACGTCCAGCGGACCCGGCCGTCGGGCCGCGCGGACCGGTCGACGAGCCTGCCGTTCGCGACCGCCGTCAGACCGGCGGGCGTGGTGACGCGGAAGGTGATCGGGGCGCGCCGGCCGGGGTGGTCATCGGCCGGGAAGATCATCTTGGCGCCGTTGGGCTGCGGGTACAGGACCGTGCCGTCGGGCGTCGGTATCCAGCCGTAGTCCTCGATCGCGTCGTCGCGGTGGCGCAGCTGGGTCGGATCCGCGGTGTACGCCACCTTCACCGTGAAGGAACTGCCTTTGTGGAGAGGGGACGTGGGCGTGATGATCAGCTCGTCGCCGTCGCGCCTGGTCTGCGCCGCACGGCCGTTCACGGTGACCGAGCGCAGCTCGTTGCCCGCGAAGTCCAGGTCGAAGCGGGACAGCGCCTGCGTTGCCGTCGCTCTGATCGTCGTCTGCGCGGCGAACGGGGTCCGCGGCGCCTGCCAGTCGAAGTCGAGCGTGTAGTGGCGGACCGTGTAGCCGCCGTTGCCGTCGAGCGGGAACATCGGGTCACCGAGACCGGCGGCGCCCGGCGTCGGCGTCTCGTCGGCGGCCTGCGTGGCGTCGGACTGCGTGGCGTCGGCCCGCGAGACCGCGGCCGGCCCGATCAGCGCGGCGGTGACGGTGACGGCCGCGGCGAGGGCGAGCCGGGTTCTGCGGCGGGGCGTCCGGTGCGTGCTCATCGTGGATCGTGCACCTTCCTGTCGGACGGAACGCGTCGCAGTGTGGGACGCACGGCACTGTGGCCCGGTTGTGCGTGACCAAGGTCTCGGCCGCGGCGAGCCGTTCCGATGGCATGGTGGAGTGAGCGCCGGAGGGGACCCGGGCGCACCGGGGGAGTCAGCACCACGCCCACGAACCGAGCGAGACACCCATGACCGCAAGCTCTGCCACCAGCTCCGCACCCGTCGGCTCGCGCGCCCGCACCGGCGGCCCGAAGGACGACGGCCCGAAGATCCTCGAGCACGTCCTGGGCTGGACCTTCGTGGTGGTGCTCGCGATGTTCGTCACTCAGGTCGGCTGGATGTGACCTGAGCCACGACCGCCGACTCGGCCTCGGGCTCCACCCGCCAGTGCCGGTCGGGCACGCCGACGAGCCCGTACAGCCACCGCACCGGTGAGCGCCGGGCCAGCAGCACGAATCCGGCCAGGACCGCGAACAGCGGCAGCCCGAGCCACCCGCCGAGCAGCCGCACCAGGCCGCTCGCGCACAGGGCGCCCGCGAACGGCAGCCCGTACACCCCTGCTGCCGCGATCCCGACGGCGACGACGCGCGGCACCTTCCGGTCCCGGTCCGCGCCGGGCAGCGTCCAGCCCTCCATCAGCCAGCCGATCTCCGTCATCAGCATCGTGCCGATGACGACGGCCCCGAACAGGAACAGCGCCAGGAACGTCCCGGACGTCAGGAAGTCCAGTACGTGATTGACGACGCTGTCGTGCGCCCAGCGCGCGAAGTCGCCGGACCCCGGGGACAGGAACCGCTCGTACCCGCGCCCGTCCCAGCCGTGGATCAGCGTCCCGAACAGCAGGAAGTATCCGCCGACGCACTGCAAGTACGCCCAGTAGCCCGCGCCCACGAGCACCAGGGCCTGCGCCGCGAGGAACCCGAGGATCGCCGCGACCGGGATCCCGCCCGCGTACAGCAGCACGAAGCCCGCCCATACGCCCCGGTGCCCGTCCGCGACGTGCATCGTGGCCCACGACGGGTTCTGCCACAGCAGGAACAGGCCGGTCGGCACCATCAGCACGCTCGCGAACAGGATCGTCAGCGTCAGATACGGATTGGCGGCGCGGCTGCGGGTGCGCGGCCCCTCGCCCGCGTTGATCCGCTCCCACAGCTGGAGCTGCCGCCCGGCCGCGAGGGCGAACGTGGCGCCCGCGCCGTACGCCCAGAACAGGGCCGCCTGGATCTCGATCACGGCGTCGCCCCCAGGGTGAGCCCGCCCGCGACGATGGAGTCCGAGGTCACCAGGGCCTGCTCGGCGTCCACCTGCGTCATGTACACGAACGGCGGCACGACGGGCGGCACCGGCAGCCGGTCCGGCGTGAACGTCAGGCACAGCACGCCCTCCAGGCACCCGCTGAACCTTGTGAGGTACAGGGTCACCCGTCCGCTGAGGTCCAACGTGTCGGCGCCCAGGGCCAGTTCGCGCGAGCCGTCCCGGGTGTGCAGCCGGTAGTCGGTGAGCGAGGCGGCATCCATGTGCAGCACCATCACCTTCAACGGCCCGTCGGCAGTGGGCAGTTCGCGTACGCCCGCGAACAGGAAGCCCTTCGGCGAGAACCGCGTCGTCGTCACGGTGGGCGGTACGCGCGGGGCGACCACCTGATCCGCGCCGTCCGCGGCCGCCGCGCGCGCCGGGCCGCCGCGCAGCGACGCGCCCGCGATCAGCACCGGCAGCAGCACCGTCAGGGTGCGCGTCCCCTGGTGATCGCGGACCCGGGTCCGCCCGCCGCGGCTCTCGTCGGGCGTCCAGCCGAACCCCATCGCACTGCCCGCGATGCCCAGGACCATGCCGACCAGGAACCCGCCCAGATTCGTCGCCGCGAACGAAAGGACCGAGAGAATAAGGGCGTTGATGCTCACGTACTGCCGGGTGTGCGGCAGGAACCACAGGAACAGACCTGCCACGATCAGCGCGAGCCCGATGCCGATCGCGGCGATCCCGCCGAGCCCCAGACTCACCAGCACGGTCAGCGGCGACAGCGGCACGAGCAGCAGCTCGGCGCCGCCGAGGACCAGCAGCAGCCCGGCCCAGAACGGCCGGGTCCGGCGCCAGCGGCGCACCACCCGGCGGGCGTCGGGCAGCGGCAGCCGCTCGTCGAGCCATCCCCGCCGGATCAGAAGCACTTCTTGCCGCCGATGCTGACGTCGACCTTCATCCCTTTCAGGCGGAAGTTGCCGCCGGTCGCCGACCAGGCGTGCGAGCGCACCCCCGACACCTCGATGTCCCCGGCCTGCAGCCCGAACTTCCCCTTCTCGCCCCGGACTCCGGGCACCGAGTCGAGCGTCGAGGCGTCCCGCCCGATCTGCGCGGTCCCGAACCGGGCGTCGCCCACCAGGTCCTCGCCGTCGATGACGAGGTCGCTGGCCGTGACCTCGCCCGCGGCGCCGCCCGCGGTCAGTTTGAACACCACCGTGCCGACCGGGGTCTTGACCTCGGCGGACTGGCAGATGTCGGAGAGCGTCGCGTCGCCGATGCCGAGCAGCGCGACGGGATGCCCGCGCCCGTCGACGGACCGGTCCGTCTGGACGTACGACGCGAGTCCCTTGCTGCTCAGATTGCCCGACGACACCTGGAAGCTGGTGCCGGATACGGCGAAGGACGCGGCCAGCACGCCCTGTGCCATCACGGAGGTCATCACGCCGACGGCGAGCACGGCCGGCAGGGCCACGACGGCCGTCTTCCTCCAGTTGGTTCTGCCTTCGCTCATGTCGTCCTCCCGGATGACGGTGAGGTGCGCAGGGGGAAGTGCAGGTGCGGGAAGGTGCCATACTGCGGAATCCGCAGGGAGTTGGAGACTAGGGCCGGAATTGAATAATAGTCAACAGCGGGCGCGCGGCACCGACCGCTCGGTCGCCCGCCGTGCCGAACTCATCGCCATCGGACGGAAGTTGTTCGCCGACACGTCCTACGACGCGCTGTCCATGGACGACATCGCCCAGCACGCGGGCGTCGCCAAGGGGCTGATCTACTACTACTTCAAGTCCAAGCGCGGCTACTACCTCGCGATCATCGAGGAGTCCGTCGGCGACCTCGTCGAACGGGCGAGCACCGTCTCGGACCTGGCCCCCGCCGACCGCGTCCACCGCACCGTCGACGGCTACCTGCGCTACGCCGACCACCACCAGGCCGCGTACCGCACGATCATCACCGGCGGCGTCGGCTTCGACACCGAGGTGCAGGCCATACGGGACGGCGTGCGCGAGGCGATGATCGCGACCATCGCCCAAGGGGCCTACGGCAAACCGGAGTTGCCCCCGCTGGTCCGGATGGCGCTGCTCGGCTGGCTGTGCAGCGTCGAGGGCGTCACGCTCGACTGGATCGGCCACCACGCGCTCGAACGGGACACGGTGCGGGCCCTGTTGGTGCGCACGCTCCGCGAGACCCTGCAGGTCATCGAGGAGTTCGAACCGTCCTACCCGGCGCCGCCACGCCCCTGATCCGCGCCGAGGGGCGGCGCCCGGTGTCCCGGACCCCGCCCCAAGTGCCGTACGGAACCGGCTAGTTGATCGCGTGGATCAGCTCGCCGTTCGCGGTGTCACCGGACAGCTCCCACAGGAAGGTGCCGCCCAGTCCCTGCTGGTTCTTGTAGTCCATCTTCCCCGCGATGGTCGCCGGGGTGTCGTAGCTCCACCAGTTGTTCCCGCAGTACGCGTACGCGGTGCCGCCGACCGTGCCCGTCGACGGGCACTTGGTCTTGAGCTCCTTGTAGTCGTCGATGCCCTGCTCGTACTTGCCGGCCGCCGGACCGGTGGCCGTGCCGCCGGGCGCCGCCTGGGTGACGCCGGTCCAGCCGCGCCCGTAGAAGCCGACGCCGAGCAGCAGCTTGGACGCCGGGACGCCCATGCCCTTGAGCTTGGTGATGGTGGCGTCGGTGTTGTACCCGTCCTTCGGGATCCCGCTGTACGCGGTCAGCGGCGAGTGCGGGGCGGTCGGCCCCTGTGCGTCCCACGCGCCGAAGTAGTCGTACGTCATCGGGTTGTACCAGTCCACGTACTGGGCGGCGCCCGCGTAGTCGGTGGCGTCCAGCTTGCCGCCCGCGGAGGCGTCGGCCGGGATCGCGGAGGTGACGAGCGCGCTGCTGCCGAACTTCGAACGCAGCGCCCCCATCAGGTTCTTGTACGCCTCGCGCCCGCTGGTGTCGCAGGACAGGCCGCAGGCGTTGGGGTACTCCCAGTCGATGTCGATGCCGTCGAAGACACCGGCCCACTTGGGGTCGTTGACGAGGTCGTAGCAGGACTGGGCGAAGCCGGCCGGGTCCTGCGCGGCCTGCGTGAAGCCGCCCGACCAGGTCCAGCCGCCGAACGACCAGAGGACCTTGAGGTTCGGGTGCTTCTTCTTCAGCTTGAGCAGCTGGTTGAAGTTGCCGCGCAGCGGCTGGTCCCAGGTGTCGGCGACGCCGTCCACGGCCTGGTCGGCGGTGTACGCCTTGTCGGTCGCGGCGTACGAGTCGCCCATCGTGCACTTGCCGCCCTGGACGTTGCCGAAGGCGTAGTTGATGTGGGTCAGCCGGTCCGCGGAGCCGGACGTCTCGACGTTCTTGACGTGGTAGTTCCGGTCGTAGACACCCCACTCCGTGAAGTATCCGACGACCTTCGAACCGGCCGCCGCCTGCGTGGAGTTGACTTCGGGCTGCGCGGTGGCGGTGCCCGCGGAAGCGAGCAGCCCGGCGCCGAGGACGGCGCAACACGCGGCAGCGGCGAGCGCCTTGAAGCGCGCGCGGGGAAGGTGCGGTCTGAGCATCGTGTCTCCTCGTGGGGGAGGGAAACATGGGGGGAAGTGGTGCTGTGGACCTGAGTGGAGCCGTCATCGCGCGCCCGTCCGACGATCTGACATGAACGCGTTAAGACGTTGAGCGGAACAGTAGGAGGACTAGACCAGTGAGGTCAATGGTCCGAACCAATTTCGCGGGTCATTCGATCTCCGCCGGGCGCCTCGAACGATCTCCGCGCAAAGGTCCGCTCGATCGCCGCGGAGCGGCCCGCTCGACTTCTGCTCCCCGCCCTGCTCGACCCTCGCTCGAAAAACCTGGAGTAAGCGGTCGTTAACTAGTGACGCGCGCCCCCATATCGGGAATACTCAACACGCCGAACCCGCTGACCAGCTCTTCCGTGACCCGGAGGGGCGGCACCGGCTCGGTAGTGATCACCAGGCGGCGCCGCTCGACCCCACGCGTGTCGCCGCAGGGCCCGCCCAGGGAGGAGAGCGTCGCCATGCCGGAGCCAGGAGTCGAGCGTCAGCTGCCGACGGACGAAGCGCAGGATCTGCTGCGGCTCGTCCGTGACATCGCGCAGCGCGAGATCGCGCCGCGCGCGGCCGAGGAGGAGGACGCGGGCCGCTTCCCGCGCGAGACGTTCACCCTGCTCTCCGGGTCCGGACTGCTCGGCCTTCCGTACGACGCGGAGTTCGGCGGCGGCGACCAGCCCTACGAGGTCTATCTCCAGGTACTCGAGGAGCTCGCCGCGGCGCGCCTGACCGTCGGCCTCGGCGTCAGCGTGCACTCGCTCGCCTGCCATGCACTCGCCAACTTCGGTACGAAGCAGCAGCGCTCCGAGTGGCTGGCCGACATGCTCGGCGGCGGACTGCTCGGCGCCTACTGCCTCTCGGAGCCCGCGTCCGGCTCGGACGCCGCCTCCCTGCGTACGAAGGCAGTGCGCGACGGTGACGACTGGGTGCTCACCGGGACGAAGGCCTGGATCACCCACGGCGGCGTCGCCGACTTCTACACGGTGCTCGCCCGCACCGGCGGCGACGGTGCGCACGGCATCACCGCGTTCCTGGTCCCCGGTGACGCCGAGGGGCTGAGCGCGGCGGTGCCCGAGAAGAAGATGGGGATGAAGGGCTCGCCCACCGCCCAGGTCCACTTCGACGGGGTGCGGGTGAGCGACGCGCGCCGCATCGGGGACGAGGGGCAGGGCTTCCAGATCGCCCTGTCGGCCCTCGACTCGGGCCGGCTCGGGATCGCGGCGTGCGCGATCGGCGTGGCGCAGGCGGCGCTGGACGAGGCCGTGTCGTACGCGACGGACCGGTCCCAGTTCGGGCGGCCCATCGCCGACTTCCAGGGCCTGAGGTTCATGCTGGCCGACATGGCGACGCAGATCGAGGCGGGCCGCGCCCTGTATCTGTCCGCGGCCCGGCTGCGGGACGCGGGCCGGCCGTTCTCCAAGCAGGCGGCCATGGCGAAGCTGCTGTGCACCGACGCCGCGATGAAGGTGACCACGGACGCGGTGCAGGTCCTCGGCGGCTATGGCTACACCGCCGACTTCCCGGTCGAGCGCCTGATGCGCGAGGCCAAGGTGCTGCAGATCGTCGAGGGCACCAATCAGATCCAGCGCATGGTCATCGCCCGTCACCTCGCGGGACCTGAGTCCCGCTGAACTGCCCGGCGCGCACGGTGGGTGCCACGAGCCGCACCCACTCGGGGTCGTAGTGCCCCGGCAGCGTCCTGCCGCGGTCGGCCCAGGAGGTCATCAGGGCGTGGTAGATGGGTGGGTCCTGGAGCGGTTGGGCCGCATGTGACCCGTGCGCGGCATGCGAGGCGTGTGGGGTATGTGGGGCATGCGAAGTGGTGTGTGACGTGTGCGAGGCGTGCGTCTGGTGTGACTCGTGCGCCTGGTGGGGCGCCTGATGAACCGATTCTGCGGAGACGGGAACGAGGACGCGCCTGCGTCGGCCGGTGGGCGCAGGGTCGGTGGTCTGCGTCGGGGTCATGCCAGCTCAACGTGTGGGGGACAGGAGAGGTCACCGATTGACGCAATCGAGCGTCAGTTCGCGGCATAACCGTGCGCGCGGGCCGTCGAAGGTCGAACGTCCGGTCAACATCTGTTCAGCGCCTGCTAGCTGACGTACCGTCAACTCCGCCGCCGGGCGGGCCGTACCCCCTCCGGGCGACGTCAACTGCCGTGCGCCCAAGGAGACTTGCCGTGGCCGAAGACGAGACCGCCGACCGACCCGTGGGGTTCGACGAGTACCCGATCCATCAGGTGCCGCTGTCGATGAAGCACGTCGCCACGAGCGACCGCAACGCCTACGACCGCTGCATCTTCCATCTCGTGGACCCCACCGGCCGGTTCCTGCTCATCCTGGGACTCGGCGTCTACCCGAACCTCGGCGTGATCGACGCCTACGCCACCCTGCGCGTCGGCGACACCCTGCACGCCGCCCGCGCCTCGGACGCGCTGACCGACGAGAGCCGTACGCGGATGGAGGTCGGCCCCCTGCGGATCAAGGTCGAGCGCCCGCTGAAGGAGTTCGTCCTGACGTGCGCGGCGGACCCCGACGACCCCGACGGACTCTCGTACGACATCACCTGGCACGCCGACTTCCCGGCCCTGTGGGAGCCGCACCACACCCAGCGCCGCGGCGCCCGGCTCACCCTGGAGGGCAGGCGGTTCGTACAGGCCGGGCGGTGCGAGGGGCGGCTGCGCATCGGTGGACGCGAGATCGAGGTGCGCGGCTGGACGGGGACCCGCGACCGCAGCTGGGGCGTGCGGCCCGTCCCCGGTGAGGAGGGCGGCTGGCTCGCCGAGGAGCACCCGACCGAGGGCTTCCACTGGATCTGGGCACCGGTCCGCTTCGACGACCGCTTCCTGATGGTCATCACGCAGGAGGACGCCGACGGGTACCGCAGCCTGAACGACGCGACGCTCGTCCGCGAAGGGCACCGCGACCGCCAACTCGGCTGGCCCCGGACCGACATCACCTACCGCCCGGGCACCCGCCACCCGCAGAGCGCGGTCATCCACCTGGTGGACCCCGTCGACCGCAAGCCGCTCGAGGTCGGCGTCGAGATCCTCGCCTCCTCCCCGCTCGCCGTCGGCGCCGGCTATCCGCCCGCCGACGACTGGCAGCACGGCACCTGGCAGGGGCGCGGCTGGACCGACCGCCGCGCCTACGACCTCTCCGACCCCACGGCGCACCCCCTGGCCGCCTACGGCGTGATCGACCACGCGGCCCGCTTCACCCTCGACGGGCAGGTCGGCCACGGCATCTTCGAGCACGGCAGCTTCGGGCGGCACGAACCGAGCGGATTCACCGGATTCGATTCAGTGGCGCCGGCGCGCCCGTAACCACCCGTCACACCAAGGGAGTTCGGCCATGGCGAGCGCACCGCGCCCCCGCACGTCCACCCGCGAGCCCGAGGAGATCGCCCGCCGCCTCACCGCGTGGCTCGCGCGCAGGCTGCCCGGCGCGAAGGCGGTGAACGTCACCGTCCCCGAGTCCAACGGCATGTCGAGCGAGACCCTCCTCTTTGACATCGAACACCCCGAACCACCCGTCAGGGCCTGTGCGTTGAGACTCGCCGCGGACCCGTCGGCGTACACGATCTTCCCGGTGTACGACATGCCGCGGCAGTACCGCACGATGCGTCTCGCGGCCGAGCGCACGGGCCTTCCGGTGCCGCGCGTGCTGTGGCTGGAGGAGGACCCGGGCCCGCTCGGCGCGCCCTTCTTCGTGATGGAGCGGGTCGAAGGACGCGTCCCGCCCGACGTCATGCCCTATACGTACGAGGGGAATTGGCTGCACGCGGCGACGGACGGCGAGCGCGCACGGCTGGAGGGCGCGAGCCTGCGGTTGCTGGCCCGGCTGCACGACGGCGTGCCGGCGGCCGAGGCGGACTTCCTGACGCTTCCGGGCGAGGGCAGCGCCCTGCGCCGCCACGTCGACTCCCAACGCGCGTACTACGCCTGGGTGGTGGGCGGCCTGGCACCCTCACCGCTCATCGAGACCGCCTTCGAACGCCTCGAGTCCCTGTGGCCGAAGGACGACGGGGACGCCGTCCTCAACTGGGGCGACGCCCGCATCGGAAACATCATCTACGACGGCTTCGAACCCGCCGCGGTCCTCGACTGGGAGATGGCCGCGCTCGCCCCGCGCGAGGTCGACCTCGGCTGGACGATCTACCTGCACCGGTTCTTCCAGGACCTCACCGAGAGCTTCGGGCAGAGCGGCCTGCCGGACTTCCTGCGCCGTGACCGGGTGGAGGCGCGCTATGCCGAACTCACCGGCCACACCCCGCGCGACATGGACTTCTACACGCTCTACGCGGCACTGCGGCACGCCGTCGTGATGCTGCGGGTCGCCTACCGCCAGGCCCACTTCGGCGAGGTCGCCGTGCCCGCGGACCCGGACACACTGATCCTGCACCACGACAGCCTGCGGGCCATGGTGCAGGGCAGCTACTGGGAGGGGCTGTCGGCCTGAGGTAGGTCAGGCGGCGCGGCGCGAGGCCTGGCCCGGCACCCGGATGGGGCGCGAGCCGGGTCCGCCCACGTGCGAGAACGGCTGGGTGCGCCAGTCGAGCCCCTGCGGCAGCGTCAACAGCAGGGACGTGTCCTGCTCCTGAGTGCCCGTCTGCTCGTCGGCGGGCCGCGCGTCGGCGGCGGCACGGCCGGTGCCCGCGCAGACGGTGAGCCCGAACGGGTTCCAGGGCGAGGCGCACAGCGCGTGCTCGGGCAGGACGTCCTCGTCCGCCAGGAGCGCGATGGGCTGGGCGCAGTCCGGGCAGATCACCCGGTACATCTCGAAGGTGTCGTACGCGTCGGTCTCGTCCTCGTCGAAGACGTCGGGTTCGACGCCCTCCGGCTGGGGCTCCACGACCGTCTGCTTGCGACTTCGCGTGGCAGGGCGTCCGGGACGCTTCACACTCTGCATGGGAATCTCCCCCTCGGGTGGGCCGGCGCGGTTGTCCATGAGTCGCGGCCTCGGCCACAGCAAGCACTTCCCGCCCCGTCCGCGGGGTAATCGCGCCATGCGCCAGGACACTGTTCGAAGGGTGTGGTCTTCGTCACATGCCGATTGCAGGTGCCGGTGAGGAGGTAGGCGTAACGGCCGCCCCGGCCGGCTCAGATCCCTCCGGCGGCCCGCGCGTACTGCACGGCGCAGAAGGCGATGAACGCCACGCAGCCGAGGAAGAGGACGAGGGCCAGCGCGGTGGCCCGGTGGGCGGAGATCTCATGCACGACGTGCCTCATGCCTTCCATCGTGCGCCTCTCCACGGGCCGGGGCACCGGCCGATCGGCCGTGTTCTCACGGGGCGGTGGTCCTCTGCCGACGTCACTCAGGTATCCGGGTCGATCACCCGCCCTGTAGGTTCTGCCGCATGGAGGAGCTCGACCGACAGATCGTGCAGCTGCTCGTCAAGGACGGGCGGATGAGCTACACCGACCTGGGCAAGGCCACGGGCCTGTCCACGTCTGCCGTGCACCAGCGGGTGCGCCGCCTGGAGCAGCGCGGCGTGATCCGTGGCTACGCCGCGGTCGTCGACCCCGAGGCGGTCGGCCTGCCGCTCACCGCGTTCATCTCGGTGAAGCCGTTCGACCCGAGCGCCCCTGACGACATCGCGGAACGCCTCGCGGGCGTCCCCGAGATCGAGGCGTGCCACAGCGTCGCGGGCGACGAGAACTACATCCTGAAGGTGCGGGTGGAAACCCCGCACGAACTGGAGAACCTCCTGGCCCGGGTCCGCTCCCTGGCCGGAGTCTCGACCCGCACGACGGTGGTCCTCTCGACCCCGTACGAGGCGAGGCCTCCGCGCATCTAGACGGCCCCCGGCGCGGGGCGAGCGTTTCCTCGGCCCGCACCTCGACGCGGCTCGGCGACAAATGGGACCCCGCGTCGGAACGCCCCCGGACAGCACGCGAAACTGTCCCCCATGAGCACGCCCCCCAACACCCGCACCGTCCTTCTGCGCCGAGGCGAGGTCCACAGCCCCGCAGACCCGTTCGCCACCGCGATGGTCGTGGAGGCAGGACACGTCGCCTGGGTCGGCTCGGAAGGCGCGGCGGACGCGTTCGCGGACGGCGTGGACGAGGTCGTCGACCTCGACGGAGCCCTCGTCACCCCGGCGTTCACCGACGCCCACGTCCACACGACGTCGACCGGCCTCGCACTCACCGGGCTCGACCTCACGGCCGCACGCTCGCGCGCCGAGGCCCTGACCCTCGTACGGGAACACGCCGCGGCCCACCCCACGGACAAGGTCCTCCTCGGCCACGGCTGGGACGCCGCCCGCTGGCCCGACGGCCGCCCGCCCTCGCGCGCCGAACTCGACGAGGCCACCGGCGGCCGCCCCCTGTACCTGTCGCGGATCGACGTGCACTCCGCCGTCGCGAGCACGGCCCTGCTCGACCTGGTCCCCGGCATCACCGACCGCGCCGGGTACGAGCCCGACGCACCCCTCACCCGCGACGCACACCACGCCGTGCGCGCCGCCGCCCTCGGCGCCGTGGGACCCCAGCAGCGCACGGAGGCCCAGCGCGCGGCCCTGCGTCACGCCGCCTCGCTCGGCATCGGGTCCGTCCACGAGTGCGGCGGCCCCGACATCTCCTCCGAGGACGACTTCACGGGCCTGCTCGACCTCGCCCGCTCGGAGCCGGGCCCCCGCGTCGTCGGCTACTGGGCCGACCGAGACATCGAGCGGGCCAGGGCCCTCGGTGCGCTCGGCGCGGCGGGCGACCTCTTCGTGGACGGCGCCCTCGGTTCGCACACGGCCTGCCTGCACGCCCCGTACGCCGACGCGGCCCACACGGGGACCGCCTACCTGACCGCCGAGGACGTCGCCGCCCACGTGGCCGCCTGCACCGAGGCGGGCCTCCAGGCGGGCTTCCACGCCATCGGGGACGCCGCCGTCACCGCCGTGGTGGACGGGATGCGCGCCGCCGCCGAGAAGGTCGGCCTGGCCCGCGTGCGCGCCGCCCGGCACCGCGTCGAGCACGCCGAGATGCTGACGCCCGAATCGGTCGCGGCCTTCGCCGAGTTGGGGCTCACCGCGTCCGTGCAGCCCGCCTTCGACGCGCTGTGGGGCGGCGAGGAGGGCATGTACGCCGACCGCCTCGGCGCCGACCGGGCACGCACCCTCAACCCCTTCGCTGCCCTGCTGCGCGCCGGCGTCCCGCTCGCCTTCGGCTCGGACGCCCCGGTCACCCCGCTCGACCCGTGGGGCACCGTCCGCGCGGCCGCCTTCCACCGCACGCCCGAGCACCGGGTCTCCGTACGCGCCGCCTTCACCGCCCACACCCGCGGCGGCTGGCGCGCCGTGGGCCGCGACGACGCGGGCGTCCTGGTGCCCGGCGCCCCCGCGGACTACGCCGTGTGGCGCACCGACGAGCTGATCGTCCAGGCGCCCGACGACCGGGTGGCCCGCTGGTCCACCGACCCGCGCTCCGGCACCCCGGGCCTGCCCGACCTGACGCCCGGCGCCGCCCTCCCGGTCTGCCTGCGGACGGTCGTGTTCGGACAGACGGTCTTCGTACGGCCGGACGAGTGATGTACCGGGGCGGCGCGCACCGGATCCCGGCCCCGCGCCGTCCCACGCGACCTGCGCATCCTCGGCCCTGACCAGGCGAGTTCGCGAAGAGGCCCAGGTCAAACGGCTGTTGACAGACCTCCGCGGTCGGCGGGTAGGTTCGGCCGGGTCCACCACCTTTCGCGCGACCGGGCAGGCCCACGCAGTCGTAGAACGCAGGCCGGCGCCCGCGCCACGGGGCGCCGGAACGTTCCGGCCGGTCGGCGAGGTGCGACCCGGGTGGGGCCCGGGCGTTCAGTAGACAACGGCTTTCGGTCGACCCGCAGCCAGCGGGCCCCTGGTCGGCCCGAAGGACGTCCGGCCCCGATCCGCAGTGTCGGCCCGACCTGCGGCGCTCGCTATGGTGGTCCCCTGTGCACGGAAGTTCTAAGGGGAAGCTGTGAACGACGGCGGCGGGCGCAAGTTCGGCCCTCTGGGTACGGCCTTGGTGATCATCCCGACCTACAACGAGGCCGAGAACATCACGACCATCGTCGGTCGTGTCCGCGCGGCGGTGTCCGAGGCGCACGTCCTGGTCGCCGACGACAACAGCCCCGACGGCACGGGCAAGCTCGCCGACGAGCTGGCCGCGGCCGACGACCAGGTCCACGTCCTGCACCGCACGGGCAAGGAAGGCCTGGGCGCCGCGTACCTCGCGGGCTTCGGCTGGGGCATGGAGCACGACTACGGCGTCCTGATCGAGATGGACGCCGACGGCTCCCACCAGCCGGAGGAACTGCCCCGGCTGCTCACCGCCCTCAAGGGCGCCGACCTCGTGCTCGGCTCGCGCTGGGTGCCCGGCGGCCGCGTCGTGAACTGGCCCAAGTCCCGCGAGTACCTCTCCCGCGGCGGCTCCACGTACTCGCGCCTGATGCTGGACGTCCCGATCAGGGACGTCACCGGCGGCTTCCGTGCCTTCCGCCGCGAGACCCTCGAGGGCCTCGGCCTCGGCGAGGTCGCCTCGCAGGGCTACTGCTTCCAGGTCGACCTGGCCCGCCGGGCCGTGAAGGCCGGGTACCACGTGGTCGAGGTCCCGATCACCTTCGTCGAGCGCGAGCTCGGTGACTCGAAGATGAGCAAGGACATCGTCGTGGAGGCCCTGTGGCGGGTCACGACCTGGGGCGTGGGGGAGCGGGTCGGCAAGATCCTCGGCCGCGGCCCCGCGGCCCCCAAGGGATCTTGATCCTCCGCTTACGCCACTCGGACGTGTCCCCAGGCACACTGGGGACATGACCACAGGTACCCCGTCCCGCAACCGGCCCGCCGGAGCCCGGCGCTCCCGGGTCCGCACGCTCCTGCCGCTCGGCGTCGCCGCGTGGGTGGTCCTGGAGATCTGGCTGCTCACGGTGGTGGCGGGAGCGGTCGGCGGCTTCACGCTCTTCCTGCTCCTGCTGGCAGGCATCGTCCTCGGCGCCGTCGTCATCAAGGCGGCGGGCCGCCGGGCCTTCCAGAACCTGAACGAGACGCTGCGCCGCCAGCAGCAGGGCATCGTGGAGGCCGGAGAACAGCGCCGGCAGGGCAATGGACTGCTGCTGCTCGCCGGGCTCCTCCTGATGATCCCCGGGCTGATCTCGGACGCGCTGGGCCTCCTCCTGCTCGTCCCGCCGCTGCGCACAGCCCTGAGCCGCTACACGGAGCGGACGCTGGAGAAGAAGATGAGCGTGGCCACCCCGGGCTCGTTGGGCAGCGCGTTCCAGCAGGCGCGCATGCACCACCCCGACGGCACCGTCATCCAGGGCGAAGTGATCCGCGACGACGAGTACGTGCGCCGGGACGACCGGGACGACCGGGACGACACGGACCCGCGCCCGCCGCTCATGCCCTAGCGGTGATGACGAACGAACGGCCGTCATGACGAACGGCTGTCATGACGAACGGCCGGGGGCCGGACACACGATGTGTGTCCGGCCCCCGGCCGTTCTGCGTACTTCTCCAGCCCCGCAGGGTCAGGCCGACTTGCGGCTGTCCCTCGGGTGGACCGCGATGTTCATCGCGCCCGACCGCAGGACCGCCAGACGCTCCTCGAGGACCTCTTCGAGCTCCTCGCGGGTGCGTCGCTCCATCAGCATGTCCCAATGCGTACGGGCAGGCTTCGCCTTCTTCTCCTCAGGGCCGTCACCGTCCACGAGAAGTGCCTGGGCCCCGCAGACCTTGCACTCCCACTCCGGCGGAATTTCGGCCTCCACCGAGAAGGGCATCTCAAAACGATGGCCCTTCTCGCATGCGTACTCCACGGCCTGGCGCGGGGCCAGGTCGATGCCGCGGTCCGTCTCGTAGCTGGTCACTACGAGGCGCGTGCCGCGAAGAGCTCGCTCACTCATGAATCGTGCCTCCCGGGCTTGTCGCCCACAGGACAGGTGTCGCTGTCGTCGTCATCCGGTCAACGTCCGGTCGGCGGTAAAGATTCCCGTTCCGGGTCATGCGTCGCCGTCGTAGCCGCCCCTTGTTGTACCCACCAACGCCCGGTTTGTCACATCTGACACCAGATGTCACCTGGCGCTTCACATTCTTGACGTGCAGTAACGGTACGCCTGGCAGGCCAACCGCGTACACTACCGGCCTTTGGCTTCAGGTGCTAAATCCGGGTGGGTACAGAATTTCCCGCGTCGCGCACCGCCTGCCGGACGGGTACCCGCGCCAGCAGGGCGAAACCGATCAGGAAGAACGCCACCAGGGACACGATCGCGTCCCGGTAGCTCCCGGTCAGCTGGTAGGCGAGCCCGAACACCAGGGGCCCCAGCCAGCTCATGCCCCGGTCGCTCATCTCGTACGCGGAGAAGTACTCGGCTTCCTTGCCGGCCGGTACGAGGTGCGAGAACAGCGACCGCGACAGGGCCTGGGTGCCCCCGAGGACGAGGCCGATGCCCACGGCGAGGACGAAGAACCACGTGGGTGCCTTCGCGGGCAGGAAGTAGCCCGCCCCGATCGTCACGGTCCAGGCCACCAGTGAACCGAGGATCGTGCGTTTGGCGCCGTACGTGCGCGCGAGGCGGCCCATCGCCAGGGCCCCGGCCACCGCCAGGACCTGGACGAGGAGCACCGCCACGATCAGCGTCGACTGCCCGAGGCGCAGTTCTTCCGAGCCGTACACCGACGCCTGGGAGATCACGGTCTGCACGCCGTCGTTGTAGACGAGGTAGGCGAGGAGGAAGGAGAGCGTCAGCGGATGGCGGCGCATGTCCTTCACCGTGGCCGTCAGTTGGCGCAGTCCGGGCGTCGCACCACCCGGCGCGCGCGTCGAGCGCCGGTCGCGCAGGCGGCGTAGCGGCACCAACGTGAATGCGCCCCACCACACGCCCGCCGACGCCAGACAGATCCGCACCGCCGTCGCCTCGGAGACACCGAAGGTGTCGTGGGACGAATACAGCACCAGGTTCGCGACGAGCACGAGGGCGCCCGACGCGTAGCCGAAGGCCCAGCCGCGCGAGGAGACCGCGTCGCGCTCCTCCGGGGACGCGATCTGCGGCAAGTAGGAGTTGTAGAGCACCATCGAGACGGCGAGCGCGGAATTCGCGACCACCAGAAGAGCGCCGCCGAGCAGATAGCGCTCACCGTCCAGGAAGAACATGCCTGTCGTGGCGGCCGCGCCCACGTAGGCGGCGATCGCGAGCAGCGGCTTCTTGCGGCCCGTACGGTCGGCGGCTGCGCCCGCGAGCGGCATCACGAAGATCGACAGGATGACAGAAAGCGACACGGTGTAGGCGAAGAAGGAGCCCGCGCGCACCGGGATGCCCAGCGGGTGCACGAAGCCGTCCGCGTCGGCCGCCGCCTTGGCCACCGAGGTGAGATAGGGGCCGAGGAACACGGTCAGGACGCTCGTCGAATAGACCGAGCAGGCCCAGTCGTAGAAGTACCAGCCGCGCTGTTCGCGCTTGCGGTCGGCGAGGGCGGTGGCCCCGGTCGCCGTCTCCCGCACGGTGTCGGTGCCCACCCGTGTCCCCTTGCCGTCCCCGTGGTGCGACGCCGCGAGCGGGGCTCAGATCCAGCTTCCCCGGTCCTTGAGGACGTCGCGCAGCGTCTCGATGTGATCGGAAACTATGCCATCGACCCCGAGGTCGAGAAGGCGTCTCATCTCGTCCTCTTCGTTGACCGTCCAGACGTGGACCTGCAGCCCGCGCGCGTGGGCGGCCCGCACGAAGCGCTCGTCGACCACGCGCACGCCGTACTGGGCCACGGGCACCTGGGCGCACACCGCGGAGCGGCGCAGCCCGGCCGGTATCCCGTACGAGCGCAGGCGAAGGCCGAGCACGCCCTTGGTGCCGTACGACGTGGCGAGGCGCGGGCCCGCGAGCCGCTGGGCCCGGGCGACGCGCTCCTCCGAGAACGAGCCGACGCAGACGCGGTCCCACGCGCGCGTGCGCTCGAGCAGATCGAGGAGGGGGAGCAGCGCGGGTTCCGCCTTGACGTCCACGTTCCAGCGCACGTCGGGGAACGTCTCCAGCAACTCCTCGAAGAGCGGCACCGGTTCGCTGCCCGCCACGCGCGCGTGCCGCACGTCGTCCCAGGGCAGATCGGCGATCAGGCCGCTGCCGTCGGTGACCCTGTCGAGCGTCTCGTCGTGGAAGGCGACGAGACGGGCGTCGGCCGTGGCGTGCACGTCCGTCTCGATGTACCGGTAGCCGAGTCCGACGGCACGGCGGAACGCGGCGACAGTGTTCTCCAGGCCGTCCGCCGCGCCGCCGCGATGGGCGAGGGCGAGCGGCCCGGGATGGTCGAGGTAGGGGTGGCGTACGGGCTCGGTCACCGTCGCAGTATCGCCCGCCGCGGTGACGCCCCGGCGACCACGGTCGAGCCGGTGGACGGCGCGGGGACGGCGAAGACCCGCAGGAAGAACTGGGCGAGCGGGCCGATCGCCAGCGCGTAGGCGACCGTGCCCACGCCGATCGAGCCGCCGAGCAGGAACCCGGCGACCACCACGGCGACCTCGATGCTCGTCCGCATCAGCCGGATCGAGCGGCCGGTGCGCCGGTGCAGTCCGGTCATCAGGCCGTCCCGCGGCCCGGGGCCGAACCTGGCCGCGATGTAGAGGCCGGTCGCGATCCCGTTGAGCACGATCCCGGCGGCCAGCAGCGGAATGCGCGCCCCGTAGGCGTGCACGTCCGGGACGACGGCGAGGGTGCCGTCCATGGAGAGGCCGACGAGGAAGACGTTGGAGACCGTGCCGAGTCCGGGCCGCTGGCGCAGCGGGATCCACAGGAGCAGCACGATCGCGCCGACGACGATCGACACGACCCCGATGGACAGGCCCGTCAGCTCGCCGAGCCCCTGGTGCAGCACGTCCCACGGCTCGAGGCCGAGTCCCGCCTCCACGATCAGCGCGGAACTCACGCCGTACAGGACCAGACCCACGTAGAGCTGGACGAGGCGACGCGGGAGGGGACCGGGTGGGCCGGACGGGCCGGGCGGGCTGGGCTGCGACGTGGACAAGAGGTCCCCCTGTAGTGGTAGTGGCCTGACTCATGACACTCTGTGGCTCGGAATCGGATGCCAACCATGGCCAATTCGGGGAAGGTGGACTGGTCTGCATGGCCCAGTGGACTTCGGCGATCGGCTCGACCCAGCTCGCCCGGCTGCTCACCTCGCAGCAGCCGCGCCCGGCGGGTCCCGGCACCCGCCGCCCGCCCGCCTACCGTGCCCTGGCCGACGGCATCCGGCTGCTCGTCCTGGAAGGCCGCGTCCCGGTGGCCACGCGGCTGCCTGCCGAGCGCGAACTGGCGCTGGCACTCTCGGTGAGCCGCACGACCGTCGCGGCCGCCTACGAGGCGCTGCGCGGCGAGGGCTTCCTGGAGTCCCGCAGGGGAGCGGGCAGTTGGACCGCCGTCCCGGCCGGGAACCCGCTCCCGGCGCGCGGCCTCGAGCCCCTGCCGCCCGAGGCCCTCGGCTCGATGATCGACCTCGGCACGGCCGCCCTGCCCGCCCCCGAACCGTGGCTGACCCGCGCCGTCCAGGGCGCTCTCGAAGAGCTTCCGCCGTACGCCCACACGCACGGCGACTATCCGGCGGGCCTGCCCGCGCTGCGCACGATGATCGCCGAGCGCTACACCGCGCACGGCATCCCGACGATGCCCGAGCAGATCATGGTGACGACCGGCGCGATGGGCGCCATCGACGCGATCTGCCACCTGTTCGCAGGCCGCGGCGAGCGGGTGGCCGTCGAGTCGCCGTCGTACGCCAACATCCTGCAGCTGATGCGCGAGGCGGGCCTGCGGCTCGTGCCCGTGGCCATGGCCGACGGCCTGACGGGCTGGGACCTCGACCGTTGGCGGCAGGTCCTGCGCGAGGCCGCGCCCCGGCTCGCGTACGTGGTCGCCGACTTCCACAACCCGACCGGGGCGCTCGCCGACGAGGAGCAGCGCCGCTCGCTGGTGGACGCCGCGCGTTCGGCGGGCACGGTGCTCGTGGTCGACGAGACGATGACCGAGCTGTACTTCGACGCGGACTTCGCCATGCCGCGCCGCGTCTGCGCGTTCGACCCCGCGGGGTCCACGGTGATCACCGTCGGTTCGGCGAGCAAGGCGTTCTGGGCGGGCATGCGGATCGGCTGGGTGCGGGCCGCCCCCGACGTGATCCGCAGCCTGGTCGCCGCGCGCGCGTACGCCGATCTGGGCACGCCCGTCCTGGAACAGCTGGCCGTGAACTGGCTGCTGAGCACGGGTGGTTGGGAGGAGGCCGTGGAGCTGCGCCGCGGCCAGGCCAGGGAGAACCGGGACGCCCTGGTCTCCGCGGTGCGCCGGGAGCTGCCCGACTGGGAGTTCGACGTCCCCGACGGCGGGCTGACCCTGTGGGTGAAGGCGGGTGGCCTGTCGGGCTCACGCCTGGCCGAGGTCGGCGAGCGGGTGGGGGTGCGGGTGCCGTCCGGCCCGCGGTTCGGTGTCGACGGCGCCTTCGAGGGCTATGTGCGCCTGCCGTTCACCGTGGGCGGTGCCGTCGCGGACGAGGCGGCTCTGCGGCTCGCGGCGGCGGCCCGGCAGGTCGGCGTGGGCCAGGGTGCGGGCGGGGACGTGCCGCGCACCCTGATCGCCTAGCGTTCCGCGAGCGCCTCGGCCTCTTCGGGGACGGCTTCGGTCCCGGTCGCGTCGGCGGGGGTCGCGCGCCGCGGCAGCAGGGCCGTCACGGCCTGCCGATGGGCCTCGCTCGTCGCCTCGTCGTACGGGTCGGGCGTGGCCGGCACCTGGAGGCGGTGCACCGGTCCGGCACCCAGACGCGCATAGCCGCGACCCGGCGGGACGTCGGCGGTCGGCGTCGTCTGGGGCAGGGTGCCGAGGACGTCGTGCAGCTCCTCCGGCGTGGCCGGACCGAGCACCACGCGCGCGCGGGTGTGCTGCCGGACCGGCTCGATCAGGCCGTCGAGGCTGTCGAACTGCTCGGCCACGACCACCGTCACGCCGGCCGCCCGGCCGTGCCGCAGCGGTACCTGGAGCAGCGTCTGCGGGTCCTTGCGCCCGTCCGCCGCCGCCAGGTGCCCGAGGGCGCTGGGACGGTCGAGCAGGATCCACAGCGGGCGCTTGATGTCGTCCGGGGCGGGGTGCCCGGCCTGGCGGGCCCGGTTCGCCGCGATCAGCCGGCGCTCGGTCTCGTGCGCGGCCCATTCGAGACTGGCGAGCGCGCCCGCGAGACCGCACTCGACGGCCAGAACCCCGTCGCGCCCGACCAGGCACGCGAAGTCGCCGGTGCCGCTGCCCTCGACGACGAGGACGTCACCGTGCTGCAGGGCCTGGAGCGCGATCGAGCGGACGAGGGACGTCGTCCCGCTGCCTGGCTGGCCGACGATCAGCAGATGGGGCTCGGTGGAGCGGATGCCGGTGCGCCACACGACGGGCGGCACGTCCCGCTGCTCCTCACCGTCCATGACCGGCAACGTGCGCTGTACGCCGGTCTCGTCCGTGAAGCCGAGGACGGTCTCGCCGGGGGAGGTCACGAACCGCTGGGCGGCGATGTCCGTGGGCAGCGGATCGAGGACCGTCACGGTCAGGTGGTTGCCCTCCTCGTCCCACAGGAAGTGGTACTCGCGGCCCCGGCCGAGCTTCGCGTGGAGCAACTGCTCGATGCGGGCGCGGGACTCGGCCTCGCCGTCGGTGAAGTAGGCGGGGTAGCGGATGGACAGCCGGTCGAAGCGGCCGTCGCCGTCGAAGTCGTACGTCTCGAAGGCCTTCTCCCACTCGCCCCCGTGTGCGTACAGGGGGCTCGGGTCCTCGGGCACGGAGAAATACGGGACAAGTGCTTCGTAGAGCGAGGACAGCCGCTGGACCTGCGACTCGTCGGGGCCGGTCGGCTCCGGCTGCTTGGGGTCGCGTCCCTTCCATGCGGCCGCCGCCATCAGGGTGATGAGCGCCAGCAGCGGCCCGTACGGAAGGAACACCACGACCAGGACCACGGCGGCCACCAGGAACAGCAGCGGTCCGCGTCGGTCCTTGGGGGTGCCCGCCCACTTGCGCCGTCCTGCCGAGGCGAGGCGGCGCAGTCCGCGGGTGATCGTGATGAGGGGGTGGAGGACGTCGGTGGCGCCGTCGGCGGCCGTCCGGGCCATTTCCCGGCTACGGGTAGCCACTTCCCGGCCTCGGGCGATGGGGGCGCTGCCGGTGCTCAGAATGCGGGGAAGTGGACGCCTGGCCACGTCGGTCTCCTGAAGGTGTGTGCGGGTGAGTGGTCCGTCAGAACTTGATCCCGCCGAGCAGGCTGGCCAGGCTCGCGCCGCCCGCCTTGATGCTCGGGGCGATGGCCGTGCCCGCCAGATAGAAGCCGAAGAGGGCGCAGACCAGGGCGTGCGAAGCCTTGAGGCCGTCCTTGCGGAAGAACAGGAAGACGATGATGCCGAGCAGCACGACGCCCGAGATGGACAGGATCATGAGGGTTCTCCTGGTTGATGGGGACAGTCACCATGAGTTCTTCCAGGCTCACAGCATGTATCTATACGATAAAAGGTGCAAATGGGTGGATTTTTAGAGATTTCACCCAATCGGCAGGCGGCTGGTGAGCCACCCGGGCGTGCTGCCGGACGGTCGTCCGCACTGCTGGTGATCTTTGCCTCGGCGGGGTCGGCTCATGTGCCCCGGCGGGCAGTACTCTGGCGATTCACTCGTACGGCCGCACGGTCGTACCAGCACGCATGCGAAAGGCGGTTCGGCCGATGAGCGAAGCCCCCGACCCGGAGGTCGTGGAGCTGGCCACCAAGATCTTCGACCTCGCCCGCAGGGGCGAGACGGAGGCGCTCGTGGGGTACGTGGACGCGGGCGTTCCGGCCAACCTCACGAACGACCGCGGTGACACGCTCGTCATGCTCGCCGCCTACCACGGGCACTCGGAGGCCGTGCGCGAGCTCCTCGCGCGCGGAGCCGACGCCAACCGCGCCAACGACAAGGGCCAGACCCCGCTCGCCGGGGCGGTCTTCAAGGGCGAGGAGGGCGTGATCCGGGCGCTGCTCGACGGGGGAGCCGATCCGACCGCAGGGACGCCGTCGGCGCTCGACACGGCTCGGATGTTCGGCAAGGCCGAGCTCCTGGAGCTCTTCGGAGCTTCCTGAAGCACCGGCTCTGACCAGGCAAAACGGGGGTGCGGGAAATGTGGTCGCGGCGGGCGGAACCGCTGGGTCATGATGACGGCGTGATTTACGGACGCGACGGCGGGGCAGGTGGTGCCCACGTGCCGCGTGGGCCGTAAGCGGCCCGGATTCGGGCCTTGGACGAGAGGCAGAGAGATGGCTTACAGCAAGCAAAAGACGGCGGGCGCTCCGACGTGTTGTCGCGTGGCCAGGTAGTTGCAGGTTCCCGGTTGCGTCGACGCTTGATGTGAGGCTGTTTCCCATGTTCGAACCGTTCATAGCGCCCAGCGGTACGCTGCTCGGCCTGCTGCAGAGGGGCCGCGGCGACGGCACCCTGCACGCGCTGACGGCGCCGCGGGACGAGGCTCTCGCGGCTCTGAACCACTGTGTCCTGAGCGACCCCCGCCACGACTGGCAGGTGGAGAACCGCTCTCTGTACTACGCCCGTCTCTACCTCGACCTCCACGGCGAGCTCGGGGAGATCGAGCGGCACCTCTTCGATCCCGAGGACGTCCTCGACACCGACGAGTCCCGCACCGGGCTCGCGCTCGCGGTCCTCGGCCACCTCGCCTCGTACGGCAGGCGGGACGCTCTCGAGCTGCTGCGCAGGTACGCGGCGTTCGGCGGCAACTGGGCCTGGGCTCTCGACGAGCTGGCCCTGCGCGACGACGACGCGGGCCTGCGCGCCCTCGCCGAGCCGATCCTCGCCAGATTCCCCGCGGACGCCGAGGCCGACCTCGTCGCCGCCGTCCGCGACGCCTTCGAGCCACGGCCCTGGCGGCTGTGGGCCGAGGATCCGCGGCCCCATGTGGGCGCACGCGTGCGTGCCGCACAGGAGGGCGGCTCCTTCGACCGCTGGCAGCGACAGATGCGGCCGTCGGGGCCGCGCCCCGAGTGGAGCGTGCAGGCCGTCTTCGACTGGGCGCAGGAAGGCTTCGAGCGCGGCGCCGTGCTGTACGTGCCCGCTGCCCGCTGCCTGTCCGCGGTCGCCGGACCCGAGGACCGTGCGCAGATCCTGCGGGCCGCGCAGGACGGCACGGACGGGGCGCGCTGCACCGCCCTGCGCTACCTCTCCGACGCCCACGATCCCGACGTGCTCGATCTCATCGAGGCCGCCGTCGAATCACCCTCACGCCTCGTCGTGGACGCCGCGCTCGACGCCTTCGAGCGGATGCGCAGCGTCGCCTCCGTGGAGCGCGCCCGACGCTGGGCCCCCCGGCCCGACGCGCTCGGGGCCGCGGCCGGCCGGGTGCTCGCCTGCCGCGGCGGTGCCCAGGACAGCGACCTCGTGCTCTGGGCCCTGCGCGAAGCCGTCCGGGGCGACGGGCCCGACGCCCCCACCCTCTGGCCCCTCGTGGACGGCGCCGGACGCCTCGGCATCGCGGGCGCCGCGCCCGTACTGCGCCACGTCTACCGCGAGACCGCCTCGTCCCATCTGCGCGGGCAGGCCGCCCGCGCCCTCGCCGCCACCGACGCCTCCTTCCCCGCGGGCTTCGCGGTCGAGTGCCTGTGGGACTGCGAGGAATCCACCCGCGAGATCGCCGCACGGCACGCCGAGACCGGTGACGCCCGGGTCGTCGACCAATTGCGCAGGCTCGCCGCCGATCCGGCCGAGGAGGCCGAGGTGCAGACCGCCGTCCGCGCCAGGATCGGATCCGACCCGACGACGGCCTTGTGACCGGCGGACGCGACCAGCAGATGCGACCGGTGGGCGTGACCAGCCGATGTGACCGGCTGACGTAGCCGGTTCGTGTACGGGAGGCGGCCCGTCGGTCAGGGGCCGCCTCCCGTTGTTCGCCCTCGTTGCCCCTTGTTTTCCCGGGCGGGGCAACGCTCATGGGACGTTCCTCGCCAGGAAAGATCCACGTTGACGTGGCCACGTCCGGCGCGGCGAGAACTCCCGTATGCGAGTCGTCATCGTGACCGAGTCCTTCCCGCCCGACATCAACGGTGTGGCGCACTGCGCCCTGCAGACCGCGCGGCACCTCGCCGCCCGCGGTCACGACCCCCTCGTCGTCGCCCCGGCCACCGCCGCCGGGCCCGAGGCGGACGCGGGCGCACCCTGCCCGGTCGTCCGCGTACCGTCCCTGCCGCTGCCCGGCTATCCGCAGGTCCGCGTCGCCCTGCCCAGCCGCCGCGTCGCGCAGGCCGTCGCCGCGCACCGGGCCCAACTCGTCCATCTGGCCAGCCCGTTCGTGCTCGGCGTGCGCGGCATGGCGGCCGCCGCGCGGCAAGGGATCCCCGCCGTCGCCGTCTACCAGACCGACCTGGCCGGCTACGCCCGTACGTACATGGGGGCGGGCGAGGCCGCGGCGTGGCGGCGGATCCGGGGCGTGCACGCCGCCGCCGACCGCACCCTCGCCCCGTCCACCGCCGCTCTGCTCGACCTGGAGGCGCACGGGGTGCCCCGGGTCCGCCTGTGGCCGCGCGGGGTCGACGCCCTGCGCTTCCGGCCCGAGCGGCGCGACGACCTGCTGCGGGCCGAACTCGCCCCCGGCGGCGAGCTCCTCGTCGGCTACGTGGGGCGGCTCGCGCCCGAGAAGCAGGTGGAACTGCTCGCCCGCGCGTGTGGGCTGAGCGGAGTACGCGTAGTCGTCGTGGGCGACGGGCCGAGCGAGACGTCGCTGCGCGGCGCCCTGCCCGGCGCCGTGTTCCTCGGGCGGCGCACCGGCGACGAACTCGCCCGGATCTTCGCCTCGTTGGACGTGTTCGTGCACACGGGGCCGTTCGAGACCTTCTGCCAGACCGTGCAGGAGGCCATGGCCAGCGGCGTCCCGGTGATCGCCCCGGCCGCGGGCGGGCCGCTCGACCTCGTCGCGCACGGCAGGACCGGGCTGCTCGTGCCACCGGGAGACGCCGATGCCGTGCGCGACGCCGTGTGGTCGCTGGCCGCCGACCCGGGGCTGCGGGCGGCCTACGGAGCGGCCGGGCGGGCAGCCGTCGCCGGGCGGACCTGGGAGGCCGTCGGGGACCAGCTCGTCGAGCACTACGCCGACGTCCTGCACGCACGGACGGCGGTGGCGGCATGAGCGCGGGGCTGCGCATCGTCCGGCTCGCGAACTTCGTCGCGCCCGCCTCCGGCGGACTGCGCACCGCCCTGCGGGAGTTGGGGACCGGCTACCGCGCCGCCGGGCACGAGCCGGTGCTGATCGTGCCCGGGGAGCGGTTCTCGGACGCGGACAGCGCACAGGGGCGTGTCCTCTCGCTGCCCGGGGCCCTGCTCCCGGGCAGCGGCGGGTACCGCGTGCTCACCGAACGCAGGCGTCTGGCACGGCTGTTGGAGGAGCTGCGGCCCGACCGCCTGGAGGTCTCGGACCGCACGACCCTGCGCTGGACGGGCGAGTGGGCGCGCCGCGCCCGGGTGCCCGCGGTGATGGTCTCCCACGAGACCGCGCACGGCGTCCTGCGCACCTGGGGCCTGCCCGAGGGCGCCGCACGGCGCGCCGCCGACGTGCTCAACTCCCGTACCGCACACGCCTACGCGCGCGTGGTGTGCACCACGGAGTGGGCCGAGCGGGAGTTCGTCCGCATCGGCGCGCGCAACGTCGTCCGGGCGCCGCTCGGGGCCGACCTCGAGCGCTGTCGTCCCGGGGCCGCCGACAGCGGCGTACGAGGGCGGCACGCGCGCGTGGACGAGATTCTGCTCGTCATGTGCACGCGCCTGTCCGTGGAGAAGCGGCCCGGTACCGGGCTCGGCGCGGTGGCCGAGCTGCGCAGGCGCGGTGTGCCGGTGCGGCTGGTCGTCGCGGGGGACGGGCCGCTGCGCACGCGCCTCGAACAGCGGGCACGGACACGGCGGTTGCCCGTCGACTTCCTCGGCCACGTCGTCGACCGGGACGCGCTCGCCGCGCTGCAGGCCGCCGCCGACGTGTGCCTGGCGCCGGGGCCCGCCGAGACGTTCGGGCTCGCCGCGCTGGAGGCGCTGGCCTGCGGCACCCCGGTCGTGGTGAGCGCGTCGTCGGCGCTGCCCGAGGTCGTCGGCGCGGCGGGTGCCGTGGCGGGCGACAGCGGTGCGGCCTTCGCGGACGCGGTGCGGGAGGTGCTGGCGCGGCCCACGCGGCAGCGCAGGGAAGCGGCACGCGCGCGTGCCGAGTGTTTCGGGTGGGGCACCGCCGTGGAGGCGTTCCTCGCGGCTCACGAGGCGCCCGTGCGGGTGCGGGAAAGGGGCACGGCATGAAGGCGCTCAGGTTCGCGGCGCTCGGTGACTCCCTCACCGAAGGGATCGGCGATCCGGTCGACGGCGGGTGGCGGGGCTGGGCCGCACTGCTCTCCGAAGGGCTCGCGCCCGCCGAAGTCCCCGTGGAGTTCCGGAACTTCGCGGTCAGCGGCGCACAGACCTCCGACGTGCGCGGGCGCCAGTTGCCGGATGCGCTCGCGTTCGCGCCCGACATCGTCTCCGTCGTCGTCGGCGTCAACGACACCCTGCGCTGCACCTTCGACATCCACACCGTGGCCGCCCATCTCGACGCGGTCTACGGCGCGTTCGCCGAGCGGGGCGCGGTCGTCCTCACCGCGTGCCTGCCCGACCCCGGCGCGATGCTGGGCCTGCCGGGGGCCCTGGCCCGCCCGCTCGCGCGTCGCCAGCGCGCGGTCAACTCCGTGGTCCACGCCCTCTCCGAACGGCACGGAGCGGTCCATGTGCACGCCGCGGAGGGCGACTGGGTCGCCGACCGCGCCATGTGGAGCGCGGACCGGCTCCACCCGGGGGAGCCGGGACACCGGCTGCTCGCCGCCCGCTTCCATGCCGAACTGACCGCCTCGGGGGCGGCCCGCGGCCCGGCGCCCAGCACCGAACCGGAGTCGCCCGCACCGACCCGTACGGCCGGTTTCTGGTGGTTGGCCACCGCGGGTACCGGTTGGGTGGCCCGGCGCTGCACCGACCTGCTGCCGCAGCTGCTGGCACTCGCGGCCGACGAGGTGCGGCACGGACTGCGCGGCACCAGCGCCCGGCTCGATCTGCGGGCGTCCAGCGGGGTTGCCGCGGCGCTCTCGGCCCTGTCGACGCCCTAGGGCGTGTCTTCAAACTCCCTCCCCCAGCTAACGCTGGGAGGTGCCCCCAGCCTCACGACGCCTGGCACGCACTCTCGCCGCACCGGGCGCAGACCCAAGTACATCCAGTACGAGGGTCGGCACCCGGCACTCCCCCAGCCTTCGGCCGGGGGGACCCCCAGAGCACGCACCAGACGCCGCAAGGCCGCCCTCCGGGCGTGGGGGTCCCCCCGGCCGAAGGCTGGGGGAGGGAGTTTGAAGACACCCCCTAGAAGACGCGGTGCTGGGCGTCGCGCGTGTCCGTGACGAACATGTGCCCCGGCGCGTGCGTGATCGCGAACGGCGGCCGGGACGCCATCACGGCCGCCTGTGGTGTCACGCCGCAGGCCCAGAACACGGGGACGTCGCCCGGCTCGAGGTCCACCGCGTCGCCGAAGTCGGGCGAGCCGAGGTCGACGATGCCCAGCTGGTCCGGGGCGCCGAGGTGCACCGGGCTGCCGTGCACCGCGGGCATCAGCGAACTCTCCCGCACCGCGGCGTCCAGCGACTGCGGCGGCACCGGCCGCATCGACACCACCAGCGGCCCGTGCAGGCGGCCGGCGGGTCGGCACGCGCGCGTGGTGACGTACATCGGCACGTTCTTGTCCTGCTCGATGTGGCGCAGCGGGACCCCGGCCCCGGCAAGGGCCCACTCGAAGGTGAAGCTGCAGCCGATCAGGAACGACACCAGGTCGCCGCGCCAGTGTTCGGCGATGTCGGTCGGCTCGGCCACCAATTCGCCGTCCCGCCAGACCCGGTAGCGCGGCAGATCCGTGCGCAGATCGGCGCCAGGCGCGAGCACCGTCGTCCAGGAACCGGCGTCGGTGACGTCCAGGACGGGGCACGGCTTCGGGTTGCGCTGGCAGAACAGCAGCATGTCGTAGGCCCAGTCGGCCGGTACGGCGATCAGGTTCGCCTGCGTGTGTCCGCGCGACCAGCCCGCGGTCGGGGTGCTCGCTCCCGCGCGGAAGTGGGTGCGGGCGCGGGACGGGGACCAGGTGGCGGTGCGTTCTTCCGTACGGGGCACAGGAGTTCCTCCCATGGAGCCGGTGAGCGCGGGACGGACAGAAGGGGCCCGGTGCCGGGTCTGCCCGGAAGGCCAAGGTAGAGGATCGTTGAACAATCCCTCAATACCTACGTTGTTTCGTTCTTCCCGGTGCGCTTGAATTCGGCCGTGGCCACCGAAGATCTGAACGCACTCGCCGACGACCGCGCGCTGCTGGGCCGCACCAGCACCGCCGAGCGCGTCGCGGACATCCTCAGGAGCCGGATCGCCGACGGGTTCTTCCCGCCGGGCACCCGCCTGTCGGAGGACAGCATCGGCGGCGCCCTTGGGGTGTCCCGCAACACCCTGCGCGAGGCCTTCCGGCTGCTCACGCACGAGCGTCTTCTCGAGCACCGGCTCAACCGGGGCGTCTTCGTGCGCGTCCTGAGCGTCGACGACGTCAAGGACATCTACCGGACCCGGCGCATGATCGAGTGCTCCGTCGTGCGCTCCCTCGGCACGCCCCCGTACGCCCTCGACCGGGTCGCCGCCGCCGTCGCCGACGGGCAGCGCGCGGCCAAGGCGCGCGAGTGGAAGGGCGTCTCGACCGCCAACATCCACTTCCACCGGGAGCTCGTCGCCCTCGCGGGCAGCGAGCGCACCGACGAACTGATGCGCAGCGTCCTGGCCGAACTGCGGCTCGCCTTCCACGTCGTGGACGATCCGCGCGGCCTGCACGAGCCCTACCTCGCACGGAACCTCGCGATCGTCGAAGCGCTGCAGGCCGGCCGACGGGACGAGGCGGAGGCACTCCTCGCGCAGTACCTCGACGACTCCCGCGACGGTCTCGTCCAGGCGTACGGGCACCGGGTACCGGCCGATCGATAGCCGACCGAGGCCCGGCCGTTTGCCGACCGAGGTCCGGCTGGTGGCCGACCGGCAGTCGATCGGCAGTCGATCGGTCGCCGTCCCGTCGCCGTCCCTTCGTCGTCCGGGAGCCACCGTCGCATCTGCGTCGTTTCGACCGTTGTCAGACCCAGCGCCTAGTCTGTGCTCCGTGACTTCGCCTGCCACCACGGAATCCGTTCCGCCCCAGCTCAGCGCGGGGCCGCGCCCCGCACCGGGGCCGGCCGCCGACGAAGGACTCGCGCGGCGGCTCCGCGCGCTCGCCTGCACCGCGCCGCTGCACGACCTCGACGTGCGCAAGGCCAATCTCGCGGGCGAGTACTCGACGTACGGGATGGCCGAGGTGGCCCTCTCCGCGATCGACCTCGTCACACTGAACATGGACTTCGACACGGGCGCCGACCACGACCAGATAGTGGCTCGCCTGGTGCCCCGCATCGCCGCGCAGGCCCCCCAGCGCCCCACCGCCGAGCACGAGCGCGTCGCCCGCTGGGTCCTGGAGAACCTGATCAACGTCGGCAGCGTGGACCGCGGATTCCGCGCCGTGTACGGCACGTTCGCGACGGACGGCTCCTATGTGCGCCGTGACTACGACTTCAAGCTGATCGAGGAGGTCCCGGGCTACGGGGGCGGCGTCTACCTCCGCACCACCGACGAAGCGGTGAACGTCCTCGTCGGCGCGCTCGACACCGACGTCACCAGCGCGCAGATCGCCGCCGAGGTGAAGCTGGAGGTCCTGATCAGCCGCGGCCGCCTCGCGGACGCCCAGCTCGCCGCCGAGCAGGCCCGCTACCGGACCGTGCAGTACTCGGAGACGCTGCGCAAGGCGCTGGACGCCACGCGCCGCAATGTGCGAGCCGTCGACTGGCTGCGGGCCGTGCCCGACATGATCGCCGAGGCCCTCGACCACGTCGCCGACCGCTACCGCCACGAGAACGCGATCCTGACGAACATCCGCAAGGCGCGCGACGAGTCCGAGGACCCCGAGCAGAAGCGCCGCGCCGCCGAGCTCGTGGACATCGTCAAGGACTGCATCCGTCGCCACACGCAGCTGCAGTCGCGCCTGCTCGAGGCCGGGCCGCTGTTCCGTGCCGAGCAGGACCGGCAGGCCTTCGCCGCGCCCACCGCGCGCGCGGGCCTCGATCTGTACGGGCAGCTGGTCGCCCCGCTGCTGCCGCTGCCCGTGGAGAGCGCGCTCAAGGTGACCGACACCTTCTTCGCCCACGGCACCGGGCTGCGCACGCCCGTGTCCGTACGCGTCGGCGACCTCGTCGACATACTGCTGACGCCGCCCATGGAGCGTGAGCACCTCGGCGCCGAGATGCCCGAGCCCGACCTCATCGCGACCCCGGACGACAGCCGCTTCAGCGAGGAGCAGCTCGCGCACGCCAAGGAGCTGCTCGACCTGCCCGCCGACGCCCCGCGCCGACTGTCGGGACTGCTCGCCGACGCCCGTAGGCGCGACCCCGAACTGCCGTACCTGGTAGCCCTGTTGTCGGTCCACGCGGCGAGTCCCGCGGTCGGCACCGCCTACCGGCAGGGCGAGGAGAAGCTGCTGTTCGCCGTCGACGACGGCACCGAACTGGACGACCCCGAGTTCGGCGGCGCCGACCTCATCGTGGGCACCGCGCTGCTCGACGCCGTCGGGATGGCCGCGGACCGGACGGAGGCGGCGTGACGTACCCAGAAATGATCAAGGAGCACCGCCCGTGACCGAGCACCCCGAAGAGCACGCCGAGTGGGGCGAGCCCGAGGCCGCCGGCTCGGGCTCGGTGAAGACCGCCGCTCCCGTCACGCCCGCCGACGCCGCCGACGCGGCCCGGCTCGTCGCCTTCGGCCTGCAGCCCAAGCTCCAGCCGTCCCGTGACCAGGAGTACCAGGAGCTGCTGCGGCGCTACCGGGAGGACCCGGCGTTCGCCCGGCTCGCCGACGCCGTCGCCTCCGGGCTCGGCCTCGTCGTCCTGGAGGTGTCCCCGCGCGCGGGGATGGCCGTCACCGCCGCCGAGGACTCCGTGTTCGCGGTCCGCATGGGCGACTACGCACGCAAGGCGGCCACCGACTCGACCGACCGCTTCCTGCACGGCCTCGCCCACCTCGCCGTCGCCGCGCTCGCCTTCCCGCGCCCCGAGGACCTCGCCGACGACGGCTACATCGGGCGGGTCAGTGTCAACGGGGTGGACGCGTTCGTCCGCCAGGCCTGCCGCAGGCTGGAGGAGCGCGCCGAGGAGACGGGGGAGAACACCGACCCGGCCACCGACGCCCCCGGCCTCGAAGCGGCCTGGCGGATCTGGGCCCGGCGCAGCTCCACCGGCGCGACCAAGGACACCCGCCGCCTCGCCAGCTCCACCACCGGCATCGTCGGCAAGGCCCTCGCGTTCCTGACCGACTCCGGGTTCCTGCAGAGAACCGGCGACGACGGCGGCGGCACGTACCGCACCACCGCCCGCTATCAGCTGCAGGTCCGCGACATGGCCGGTACCGCCGCCATGGGCGAACTGCTCGAGCTCGGCGTCGTCCCCGTCACCGACGGGTCGGCCAGCCTGGTGCCGCCGATGGAGGAGGACGCGGGCGAGCTCGTCGCCGACGCGGGCCTGCCGTTCCACGCGTAGCCACCCCAGTCACCCCAGTCACCCCAGTCGTCTCACGTTCCGTACCTACCACGAGAGTCCGCCATGTACGAGCTGTCCCGGGTTCGCCTCTACTCCATCGGTCCTGCCGGTGCGCGCTATGCCGACACCGTGCTCGACCTGCGGGGCGTCGGCGCGCCCGTGCCCGACCCGGCCCCCACCCAGGCGGAGTTCTTCGCGGACGAGCCGGTCGGCCCGCCGCGTCGCCCGGCGCCCGCCGGCGTGCTCTTCCTGGAGAACGGCGGCGGCAAGTCGGTCCTGCTCAAGCTGATCTTCTCCGTGATGCTGCCCGGCCACCGGAACACGCTGGGCGGTGCCAGCTCCGGTGTGCTGCGCAAGTTCCTGCTCGCCGACGACTGCGGACACGTCGCCCTGGAGTGGCAGCACACGCTCACCGGTGAATGCGTCGTGGTCGGCAAGGTGAGCGAGTGGCGGGGGCGTCAAGTCTCCAACGACCCGCGGAAGTTCGCCGAGGCCTGGTACTCGTTCCGGCCCGGCCCGGGCCTGAGCCTGGACTCCCTGCCCGTCGCCGAGTCGACGGCCGTGCGCCCCTCCGCCGAGGGCGCCTCCGGCGCACAGGGGCGGCGCCGCACCATGAAGGGCTTCCGGGACGCGCTCACCGAGGCCGTCAAGGCGTACCCCCACCTGGAAGTGCACTGGGAAGAGATCCACGACCGGTGGAACGAACACCTCGGTGACCTCGGTCTCGACCCCGAACTCTTCCGCTACCAGCGGGAGATGAACGCGGACGAGGGCGAGGCCGCGGGACTCTTCGCGGTCAAGAAGGACTCCGACTTCACCGACCTGCTGCTGCGCGCCGTCACCGACACCCGCGACACGGACGGCCTCGCCGACCTGGTCAGCGGGTTCGGGAACAAGCTGGGAAGGCGCGCCGAGCTGATCGCCGAGCGCGACTTCACCGCCGGCTCCGTCGACCTGCTCACCCGCATCGTCGAAGCCGCCGACACCCGGGCACGCGCGCGGGACATCCACACCGCGGCCGAGCGCCGTACGCGGACACTCGCGAAGCGGCTCTCCGCCCGCGCCGCCGTCGAGCGCGGCCGCGCCGGAGACCTCGCCCAGCAGGTCACCGCCGCCGGGCACACCGTCACCGAGGCCGAGTCCGCGCGCGACCGCAGCTCCCTGATCGCCGCCGAACTGGCTTATCGGCACGCCTCGTTGGCCCTCGCGGGCGCCGAGAAGGCCGCGGCCGCGCAGAAGCGCGAGCTGGCCGACGCCCGCACCCTGCACGCCGCCTGGCAGGCCGCCGAGGCCGTCCTTCGCCACCGTGCCGCCGCCGACCGCTCCGCGCGCGTGGCCGTCGCCATCCGCGAGGCCGAGCGCGACGCCGCCCCCGCGCTCGCCGCCCGCGCCAAGGCCGCCTCCGAACTCGTCCGGGCCCTGCACAGCGCCGCCGAGAAGGCCGAGCAGCACGCGAACGAGGGCGAGGAGCGCTCCGCCGTCCTCCAGGAGGCGGGCGAGACCGCGCACCGCGACGCGACCGCCGCCGCCACCGAGGCCCAGCGCGCCCGCAGCGAGCTCGGCCACCTGCGCCAGCGCCTCGCCGAGGTCGAGCAGGAGACCGCCGAGGCCGTCCGCGCCGGCTGGCTCGACGACAGCGCGCCCGACGCCGACCCGGCCCGCGCCGCGCTCGCCGCGTCCGACGCGGAGAAGTCCACCGTCGCCGCCTGGGACACCGCCCGTGAGGCAGCCCGACGGGCCACCGAGCACGCGCGCGAGGCCGCCGCCGCGGAGGCGCGCGCCGAGCTGACCGCGGCCCGCGCCGCCGACGCCGCGAGCGCCGCGGAGCACGCGTACCGCGCCGACGAGCGGGCCGCCGCCTCCCTCGCCGCCGAGGAGCGCCTGGCCGAACTGCTCGGCGTGGACGGCCCGTTGAGCACTCCGGAGAGCGCGGGCTTCCCCGGCGCCGTGCGTGCCCGCGCCGAGGCCGCCGACGCCCCGCTCACCGCCGAGGACCTCGACCGGGCCGCCGACGACCTCAAGACCCTGCTCGACGACTCCGTCGCCTCCGCCGAGCGGCAACTGTTCGAGCTGCGCACGGCCGCCGCCGACGACTCCCGCATCCTCGGCGCCCTCGGCGACGGCGGACTGCTACCGCCGGGCCGTGACGTGACGGCCACCGTCGAGTTCCTCGGCGAGCAGGGCATCCCGGCCCTGCCGGGCTGGCGCTACCTCGCGCAGTCCGTCGACCCGGCCGACCACGCGCGCGTGCTCGCCGCCCGGCCCGAGCTGGTCGACGGCGTCGTCATCACCGACCCCGACTCCCACGTCCGGGCCCGCGAAGCCCTCGCCGGTGCCGCCCTGCTGCCCCGCTCCGCCGTCGCCGTCGGCACCGCCGCCGCGCTGCTCGCCCCCACCCCGGCGGAGAACAGGTCGTCCACCGAGGACACAGCCGTCTTCCTCGTCCCGCCGAACCCGGCGATGCACGACGAACACGCAGCCGACGAAGAGCGACAGGCACTACGCGCGCGTGCGGCCCAGCGCGACGAGGACATCCGCACCCTCGCCGGACGCCTCGCCAAGGACCGCGAGCTGACCGCCCGGATCGGCTCCTGGCGCTCCGGCTGCCCGGCGGGCCGCCTCGCCGAACTGGCCGCAGCGGCACGGGAAGCCCGCACGTTCGCCGAGGAGGCCGAGGCCGAGCTGGCCGAGGCCCGCACCGTGCGCGCCGAGGCCGACGAGTCCGCCGCCGAGGCGACCCGCGTCCGCGACGAGCGGCAGGAAGCGGCCCAGAAGGCGCGCCGCGCCGCCGACGCGCTCGCGGGCCTCGCCTTCCGCCTCCGCGAGCGCGCCGCCTGGCAGGCCAAGGTCCGCGAACTCGCCGACGAGGCCGTCGAGTCGGAGGCTCGCGCCCAGTCCTGCCTGGAGCACGCCCGCGCCGCCGACGAGGACCGGCGCGCCGCCCAGCGCGCCGCCGACGACGCCCACCGCACCGCCCGGACCCTGCGCGCCGAGCGCGCCGAGATCGCCGGCGCCCCCGACGACGTACCCGAAGGGGACGCTCCCAAGGCGTCGCTGCCCGCGCTCCGCGAGGCCTACCGCGCCGCCTCCCAGGTGTACGAAAAGGTCGGCGTCGGCGCCGACCTGAGGGCCGAGCAGGCCCGCGCGGAGAGCGACGAGTCCGCCGCGCTCGCCGAGTTGACCCGGCTCAGCAACAAGGTGCGTACGCGCGCCGCCGCTCTCCTCGAGTCACCCGAAGGAGCCGACGGCCCGTCCCGGCAGGCCGCCGCGGCCCGCGCCGACGAGCACGTCCAGCTCCTGGAGACCCGCGCCTCCACGGCCAGCGAGCAGCTCGGCCGACTGCGCGGCGAGGCCGAGCGGCACGCGCCCGAGGACGGCGAGGCCCACACCGACCTGCCCGAGGAGCTCGTCCCGCGCGACACCGAGCACGCGCAGGCCCTGCTGCGCACCGCCACCACCGAACTCGCCGTGCGCACCGACGCGTTGAGCACCGCACGCGCCGCGCACAGCGAGCTGCTCGACGCCCACCGGGCCGCCGAGGACGGGGCGGGCGGCTTCGACGAGACCGCGGCGCTCCTGCGCGACCTGCTGCGCGACCACACCGCCGAGAGCGAGGAGCAGGACCAGCCCGAGCCGCACACGGGCACCCTGGAAGAGGCCCGCACGGCCGCCGCCGAGACCCGCCGCTCCCTGCGCGGCTGTTCCGCCGACCTGTCCGCCGCCGAGGCAGCGGTCCGCGAGGCGAGCGACATCCTCGTACGGCATGCGAACTCCACGCGCTACGAGCAGGTGCGCACGCCCGCGCGCCAGCAGATCCGTGAGCTGCCCGCAGCCGCGCTGCCGGAGCACGCGCAGAAGTGGGCGGACGCGTTCGCGCCCCGACTGCGGGTGCTGACGGACGAGTTGGCGCAGCTGGAGCGGAACAGGGACTCGATCGTGGACCGGCTGCGGGGGCTCGTGGAGTCCTCGCTCGCCACCCTCCGCTCCGCCCAGCGGTTGTCCCGGCTTCCCGAAGGGCTCGGCGAGTGGTCGGGCCAGGAGTTCCTGCGGATCCGCTTCGAGGAGCCCGACCAGGCCACCCTCACCGAGCGGCTCGGCGAGGTCATCGACGAGGCGACCCGCGCGGCCGTGAAGAAGAACTCCGACCTGCGGCGCGACGGCATGTCCCTGCTGCTGCGCGGCGTCGGCGCCGCCCTGGAGCCCAAGGGCGTCGCCGTCGAGATCCTCAAGCCGGACGCGGTGCTGCGCGCCGAGCGCGTCCCCGTCGGGCAGATGGGCGACGTGTTCTCCGGAGGGCAGTTGCTCACCGCGGCCATCGCCCTGTACTGCACGATGGCCGCGCTGCGGTCGAACGACCGGGGACGCGACAAGCACCGCCACGCGGGCACGCTCTTCCTCGACAACCCCATCGGCCGCGCCAACGCCACGTACCTCCTTGAGCTCCAGCGCGCCGTGTCCGACGCGCTCGGCGTCCAACTCCTGTACACCACGGGCCTGTTCGACACGACGGCGCTCGCCGAGTTCCCGCTCGTGATCCGGCTGCGCAACGACGCGGACCTGCGCGCGGGCCTGAAGTACATCAGCGTGGAGGAGCATCTGCGCCCGGGCCTGCCGCAGCAGTACGCAGACGGGGCTGGGGAGACGGTGCACGGTGAGATCACGGCGACCCGGATGTTCAAGCGGCCCGCGGACGACCCTGAGGGCGACGAGGTCTAACCGATCCGCTCGCGGACCCACGCGTGGAAGGTCCCGATGTGGTGCTCGCTCGGGACCAGGACGCCGCCGTCGCGGTACGCGCGTGACGCCATGGCGGGCTGGGTGCGTTCGCACGCGGCGAAGTCCTGGGCGTTCACGCGGTGGAACAGCTCGACCGACTTCGACACGTCGGCGCCGGACGCCACGACGTCGGGTGCGTACAGCCAGTCGCACTCGACGACGGTACGGTCCTCGGCCAGCGGGAACATGCGGTGCAGGATCACGTGGTCCGGCACCAGGTTCACGAAGACCGTTGGCTTCACGGTGATCGCGTAATAGCGGCGGTCCTGGTCATCGGCGACCTCGGGCAGCGCGGCGAAGCCCTCGCTGCCGTCGACCGTGAACCCCTTGACGCCGTCCCCGAACGCGGCGCCGTGCCCGACGTAGTACTGCGCGGCGTAACCCTGTGCGAACTCCGGCAGGACATCGGTGAGTTCGGGGTGGATCGTCGCGCAGTGGTAGCACTCCATGAAGTTCTCGACGATCAGCTTCCAGTTGGCGCGCACGTCGTACGTGATCCGCTTGCCCAGGGCGAGCCGGTCGGTGCCGTAGTGGTCGATCGCGGCCACGCTGCCGAGCCGCTCGACCGCCGCGCCGAGCACCGTCTCCTCGAACGACGGCGGTTCGTCGGCCAGGCACACCCACGCGTACCCGAGCCACTCCCGCAGCGCGACCTTGACCAGGCCGTACGCGGCGCGGTCGACGTCCGGCATCGTCACGAGGTTCGGCGCCGCGATCAGCTTCCCTTCGAGGTCGTACGTCCACGCGTGGTACGGGCACTGCAGCGCGCGCCGCACCTGCCCCTGCTCCTCGGTGCACAGCCGGGCGCCGCGGTGCCGGCAGACGTTGAGGAACGCGCTGAGGGCGCCGGAGCGGGAGCGCGTGACGAGGACGTTCTCGCGGCCGACCTGGACCGTGCGGAACGCGCCCGGCCGGTCGAGATCGGCGCTGCGCACGGCGCAGAACCACATGCGCTCGAAGATCCGCTCCTGCTCGGTGCGGAAGAGCCCGGGGTCGGTGTAGTAGCGGCCGGGAAGCGTGGCCACCAGGCTCGGTGGCAGGGGGAGCGTCGGCACGGCGGACTCCTCAGACGGCGGGCGCGGCGGTCGGCCGGCGCGGGTCGAACAGCTCGATGGGGTGCTCGGTGGTGCCGGTCAGCGCCAGATCGGCGACGATCTCCCCGACGACGGGCACGAACTTGAAGCCGTGCCCGGAGAACCCGCAGGCCACGGTCACCGAATCCGGGTGCGCGGGATGTCGGGCGATGACGAAGTGCTCGTCGGGCGTATTGGAATACATACAGGTCGCGGCCTTGAGGAAGGTGCCGGGCAGGGCCGGTATGCAGCCCGCCATGTGGTCCGCCATGGCCCGGACCTCGTCGTCGTGGACCGTGCGGTCGATGGTCTCAGGGGTGCACTCCGCGCCGTTGCGGAAGAAGGCCACCTTGGCGCCGAGGGCGGGCCCGTCGATGGCGGGGAACCCGTAGACCTGCACGCCGGCCGCGTCCTCCCACACGTAGATCGGATGCTTCTCGGGCACGAACGGGCCCACCCCGGTGCTCGGCTGGAACCAGTACATGACCTGCCGCTCGATGGTGAACGGGACCCCGAGGTCGGTGAGCAGCTGCGGCGCCCAGGCGCCCGGGCAGATCACCAACTGCCCTGCCGTGTATGTGTTCTCGGCTGTGTGGACCCGCACGCCGCCGCCCGCGCAGGGCTCCCAGCGGGTCATCGGCTCCTCGAACCGCAGCTCGGCGCCGGCCCGCGCGGCGAGCTGGAGGTGGGCGGCGACCATGTTCTCCGGGCGGACGAGCCCGGCCTTCTCCTCGTACAGGGCGATCTCGTCGTCCTGCGGCGCCAGCGTCGGGAAGCGGCGCCGGAGCTCGGTCGCGTCGAGCAACTCGTGCGGCAGGTCCCACTTTTCGGCCGAGCGCAGCGAACCCGCGACCGTGCGCGAGTCGGGCCGGCCGACCATGACGCCGCCGCACAGCGTCGCGATGTCACGGCCGGTGGCCCGCTCCAGGTCCTCGTACAGCTCGTAGGCGCGCAGCAGCAGCGGGACGTACGCAGGATCCTCGAAGTACGACTGGCGCGTCACGCGTGAACCGCCGTGGCTGGAGCCGCGGTTGTGCACCGGTCCGAACTTCTCCAGACCGAGCACGCGCGCCCCGCGCGCGGACAGGTGGTGCGCGGCGGCACTGCCCATGCCGCCGAGGCCGATCACGATCACGTCGTAGGTGGGGGACATGTCCCGGGCCTCCCGAGGCAGTGGGGCGTTCAGCGGCGGATGCGGGTCATCTTCGGGTCGAACAGGGGCTCTTCGGCGACGGTCGCCGGGACCTTCTCGCCGAAGTACTCGACCTCAACGTCGGTCCCGGCCGGCAGCGGCGGCAGCCAGGCGTACGCGACGCAGCGGCCGAGCGTGTACCCGTACGCGGCGCTGGTCACGTATCCCGAGGGCACCCCGCCCACGTACACCGGCTCCTTCCCGAGGACCACGGCCGCCGGGTCGTCGAGCAGCAGCGGCGTCAACCGGCGTGCCACGGGCGGAAGTTGTTCGAGGGCCGCACGGCCGAGGAAGTCACCCCGGTCGAGCCGGACGGCGAAACCGAGCCCCGCCTCGTACGGGCTGTGCTCCTCGGTCATGTCGACGCCCCACGCGCGATAGCCCTTCTCCAGGCGCAGGCTGTTGAACGCCGACCGCCCGGCCGCGACCACGCCGAGCTCCTGCCCCGCGGCCCACAGCGTGTCCCACAGCCGCAGCCCCAGATCGGCGGTGGTGTACAGCTCCCAGCCGAGCTCGCCCACGTAACTGACGCGCAGCGCGGTGACCGGGACGTGCCCGATGTACGTCTCCTTGGCGCGGAAGTAGCCGAAGGCCTCGTGCGAGAAGTCGTCCCGGGTCAGCGGTTGGACGAGGGCGCGGGCGAGCGGGCCCCACACGCCGATGCAGCAGGTGCCGGAGGTGATGTCGCGGATGTGGACGTCGTCGGGCGCGTGACGCTCCAACCACACCTGATCGGCCGGGGAGTTGGCGCCCACCTGGAACCGCTCGGGCGCGAGCCGGGCCACCGTCAGGTCCGAGCGGACGCCGCCCTTCTCGTCGAGGAGCAGGGTGTACGTCACCGCGCCCGGCTTCTTCGCGACGTTGTTGGTCGTCATGTGCTGCAGGAACGCGGGCGCGCCCGGCCCCGTGACCTCCAGGCGGCGCAGCGGCGTCATGTCGTACAGGGCGACCCGCTCGCGCGTGGCCCTGGCCTCCGCGGCGACGACGGGGGACCAGTACCGGGCCGACCAGGCATCGCGCGCGGGGACCTTGGTGGACTCGCTGTTCTCGCCGACCAGCGGGGCGTTCGCCTCGTACCAGTGCGGGCGCTCCCAGCCGCCGCCCTCCAGGAAGTACGCGCCGAGTTCCTGCTGGCGGGCGTGGAACGGGCTGACGCGCAGCGGCCGCGGCTGCTCCATCGGCTGCAGCGGGTGCAGGACGTCGTACACCTCGATGAACTGCTGCGCCCCGCGGTCGTGCACGTACGCCGGCGAGCGCTGCGCCTCCTCGAAGCGGTGTACGTCGCATTCGTGCAGGTCGAGGCTTGCGTGGCCGTCGACGATCGACTCGGCGACCGCGCGCGCGACGCCTGCCGAGTGCGTCACCCACACCGCTTCCGCGAGCCAGAAGCCGCGCAGCGCGCGGGACTCGCCGAGGACCGGCATGCCGTCGGGCGTGAAGGAGAAGACGCCGTTGAAGCCGTCGTCGACGGCGGCGTCACGCAGGGCGGGCATCAGGGACCGGGCATCCTCCCAGCTGGGCGCCCAGTCCTCTTCGGTGAACGGGAACGACGACGGCATGTCCAGGTCCCGGGCGCGCGCCTCGTCGTAGGGGAGCACGGCGAACGGGTCGACGGGCAACGGCCGGTGGGCGTAACTGCCGATGCCCAGGCGGTCGTTGTGCTCGCGGAAGTACAGATCGCGGTCCTGGAAGCGGAGGATCGGCTTCGAGGCCTCGATGCGGGGGCCGTTCGCGGCGGCGAGTTCCGGCAGCGGTCCGGTCCGCGCGTACTGGTGGGCGAGCGGGAGGAGCGGGACCTCGACGCCCGCCATGCGGCCGATGACCGGGCCCCAGAAACCGGCCGCGGACACGACGTGGGTGGCGGGGAACGTGCCGCGGTCCGTGACCACAGCGGTGACCCGGCCGTCCTGCTGCTCGATGCCGGTGACGGTGTGGCGGTCGAGGAAGCGGGCGCCTCGGCCCTGTGCGCGCCGCAGTTGGGCGAGGGCGGCGGGTACGGCGTGAGCCAGGCCGTCGTTGGGGGTGTGGAAGCCGCCGAGAATCATCGATTCATCGACAAGTGGCCACAGTTCCTTGCAGCGGGCGGGCGTGACCAGTTCCCCGCGTACGCCCCAGGAGGCTGCCCAGCCCGCCTTGCGGTGCAGGTCGGCCCAGCGTCCGGGGGTGGTCGCGAGCTCCAGGCCGCCGACCGGGGTGAAGCAGGAGCGGCCGTCCGCTTCGAGCGCGGAGAACTTCTCCACGGTGTACCGGGCGAACGCGGTCAGCGTCCTGGACGGATTGGTCTGGAAGACCAGCCCCGGGGCGTGCGAGGTCGAGCCGCCGGGGGCGGGGAGCGGACCCTGTTCGAGGACGGTGACGTCGTGCAGGCCGCGCGCGGTGAGCTCGTCGGCGAGCGAGCATCCGACGATGCCGGCGCCGATGACGACGACCTTGGGGGAGTCGGACTGCGGTGCGCTGGTCATGCCCCTCCTGAGTCTCCATGACATGAGCGGCTGTTGCGTATCGCGGGAGCCATTGCGTGATGAGAGACGATGGGAGACATAGTGGGAACGCCATCAAGACGCCGTCAAGGGGCGGGAGTTAAGCCTTGGCAAAACGGGGCGGCGCCATGAAACGCGCCCGAAACGCGCGCACGCGGAGCCGCCCCGAATCCTGAACCGGTCGGCTCCGCGTGCGCGAAGGGCGCCATGGGCGCGAAGGCGTCAGAGGCTGTGCCCCATCCGACGGGACAGCTCGGCCGCCGCCGCCACGGTGCGCTTGGCCAGCGCGGGCAGGCTGTCCTCGGTCAGTCGGAAGGCGGGGCCGGACACGCTGATCGCCCCGACGACCTTGCCGTCGTGCGCCCGGGCGGGCGCGGCGACCGCGGCGAGACCGCGCTCCAACTCCTCGACGGCCACGGCGAATCCCTGCTCCCGCACCGCGTCCAGCTCGGTGCGCAGCGCGCTCGTGCCGGTGACCGTGTGCTCGGTGAAACGCGGCAGCGTGCGCGCGAGCAGCCCCTCCCGCAGCACCTGCGGCTGGTGCGCGAGCAGCACCTTGCCGCTGGAGGTGGCGTGCAGCGGGGTGCGGCGGCCCAGCCAGTTCTGCGCGGTCACGGACGCGGCGCCCCGCGCCTGCATGATGTTGACCGCCATGTCCTCGTCGAGCACCGCGATGTTCACCGTCTCGCCCAGCTCGTCCGCCAGTTCACGACAGACGGGCGCGCCCTCCTGCGAGATGTCCAGGCGCACCGCCGCCGCCCCGGCCAGGCGCAGCATCCCCGCGCCCAGGTAGTACTTGCCGCGGTCCTTGGCCTGCCCGACCAGGCCCCGGTTCTCCAACACGCCGAGCAGGCGGAACGCGGTGGACTTGTGCACGCCCAACTCGTCGGCTATCTCGGTGACTCCGGCCTCCCCGTGCCGCGCGAGGGACTCGAGGACGCTCACGGCACGGTCCACCGACTGGACGGCGCCGACCCCGCCCTTGGCCGGTCTGTCCGCGCCCGCCACGCCCTTCGGATCCGATGCGCCCGGCTCAACCTGCAGTTGCTTGCGGGTCATAGCTCAACTCTCACCACCTGGCGGCCCGTGGGCAGGCCGCATCTTCGAGAAGCCCTTGACGCGACGGCCGCCCGACCGGATTCTGTTGCGCATAGCGCTACTTCGAGCGCCATGTGAAACATCATGTTACCGAAGAGTCCTGGACCCGGAGGGGGCCCGTGATTCCCGTCTGCCGCCTCGAAGACCTCCCCGTCGGTGAGTCCGCCCGCATCGACGCCGTCCCGCCCATCGCCGTCTTCCACGCGGAGGACGGGGAGTTGTACGCCATCGACGACACCTGCACCCACCAGGACGCGTCGCTGTCCGACGGCTGGCTGGAGGGCTGTCAGGTCGAATGCCCGCTCCACGCGGCTTCATTCGATCTCCGCACCGGGCAGCCGGTCTGCCTGCCGGCCCGCCGTCCCGTGCGCACGCACCGGGTCACCGTCGAGGACGGCGTGATCCATGTCCATCCGGCGACCGCCGAGGAGGGCAGCGCCGCGTAGCCGTACGCCCCGTCCCTTTACGGCCGCGGGCCGTACGACCCGTCTCTGTACGTCCGCGTGGCCGTACGACCCGTCCCCGTGCGGCCGCGTAGCTGCACCGGCGAGCCCCGTGCGGCCGCGCAGCCGTACCGGCGAGCCCCGTACGAAGGTCAGCCGTGCGTCAACTGCCCGGTCCCGCCCGGCCTCCGTATGCTCTCCGGCGCCCGTCGCGCCGCCCGGCGGGCCTGGCGCCGCTCCTTGCGCAGTCGCCGGGCCGTGCTCGCCGGGACTGAGACGACCCCGTTCCGCTGGTTCCACACCTGGCGCGTCACCCAGACGTCCAGCACGGCCCACGTCGCCACCACCGTGCTGCCCACGCTGCTGAGCACCATGGGGAACGCCAGCCAGGAGTCGGCGAGCGTGCACAGGAACGCGACCATCGCCTGTATCAGGGTGAGCGCGACGATGAGGACGGCCCGCACTGCCGCCGTCCGCACAGGGTCGGGCATCCGGCGCCGCTTCGCCGGCTCCTCGACCCACAGCTCCCGCCGCTCCGCCGTACTCATCGCCACGTCACTCCCCACCGCTCCCGGGCCCTCGCCTCGATGCCCCTGCACTGGCCTGCACAGTGACTGCCCGGTTTGCTCTGCTTTACGCCACGGTGAGGTCGACCTGTCATGAGGACGAACGGGAACCGGGAAAGATTCCCAGAATCGGGCAACTGCCCCGGATGGGAAGGAGAGAGCGAATATTTCCGGCCAACTGCACGGTGGGAGTGTCCGATTGTGAGCGTCTCACGGTACGGAATTCCCGGGATGCAATCTCCCCTCATGCCCGGACAACTCATGACGTCCTCACCGGTGTTGAGTCGAACGGCATCCGGACAGCCCTTCGAGTTGCTCCTGTCTCAGTAGTAGGCTCACGCCGTTTGTTGACGCACATGTGTGCCCCTGTCCGCACGGGGCCGATCTGGGGGAGGCCATGCGCTTTCGCGGGAAGTCCATCCGCCGGAAGATCGTGGCGTTGCTGCTCGTGCCGCTCTTGTCGCTCACAGCGATCTGGGCCTTCGCCTCGGTGATCACAGGCCGCGCCGCCGTACAGCTGCTCGACGCAGGCCGGGCTGCCGACGCGATCGGCTATCCGCTGGTCGACGCGGGACGCGCCCTGCAGGCCGAGCGCCGGCAGACCCTCGTCTATCTCGCCGATCCGCGCGCCTCCGACGCCCAGTCGACCCTGCGGACCCGGCGCTCCGCCGCCGACGAGCAGATGTCGCGCATCAAGCAGAAGGCTCAAAACGGCGACGTCCGCGACGAGTTGGACAGCGACGCGCGCTCCGCGCTCGACTCCGCCGTCGAGGGGTTCGAGGGCATCGAGTCGCTGCGCCGCAACGTCGACGACGGCACCGTCAGCCGCGTGCAGGCCCTGACCGACTACACCCGGCTGATCCAGCCGACGTACGACTTCCTCCTCGAGCTGACCGCACTCGACGACGCCAAGGTCGAGCGGCAGGGCCGGGCGATCGTCGGCGTCATCAAGGCGCGCGAACTCCTTTCCCAGGAAGACGCGTTGGTCGGCTCCGGCCTCCTCACCGGCAGTCTGGACAAGGACGAGCTGCGCCAGGCCTCCGACCTCGTCGCCCAGCGGAGCATCCTGTACGACACCAGCCTCGCGCTGCTGCCGGAGAACGAGCGCCTGCGCTTCGAGCGGTACTGGCGCGGCCCCGACACCACCCCGCTGCGCATCGCCGAGAACGCCGTGGTGAGCGCCTCGCCGGGCACCCCCAAGGGCGTCACGTCCGCGAGCTGGGACAAGGCCGCGGGACACGTGCTCGATCAACTCGTCGACCGCAACACCGATGCCGCCGAGCGCTACCAGGACCGGGCCAGGCCCGTCGCCGTCCAGGTGTTCGTCAGGGCCGGCATCGCCGGGGTCCTCGGTCTGCTCGCGCTGCTCGTCTCCCTGTTCATGTCGATGCGCATCGGCCGGAGCCTCGTCCGCGACCTGCGACGCCTGCGCATGGAGGCCCACGAGGCCTCCGGCGTCCGGCTGCCGGGCGTGATGCGCCGCCTCGCCGCGGGCGAGGAGGTCGACGTGGAGACCGAGGCCCCGCGCCTCGAGTACGACAAGGACGAGATCGGGCAGGTCGGCCAGGCCCTCAACACGCTGCAGCGGTCCGCCGTCGAAGCGGCCGTGAAACAGGCCGAGTTGCGCCGCGGCGTCTCCGAGGTGTTCGTCAACCTCGCCCGTCGCAGCCAGGTCCTGCTGCACAAGCAGCTCACCCTGCTCGACACCATGGAGCGCAGGACCGAGGACACCGACGAACTCGCCGACCTCTTCCGCCTCGACCATCTGACCACCCGCATGCGCCGGCACGCGGAGGGTCTCGTGATCCTCTCCGGGGCCGCCCCCTCCCGGCAGTGGCGCAAGCCCGTGCAGCTCATGGACATCGTGCGGGCCTCCGTCGCCGAGGTCGAGGACTACGAGCGCATCGAGGTGCGCCGCCTGCCGCGGATCGCCGTCACCGGGCCCGCCGTCGCCGACCTCACCCACCTCGTGGCCGAACTCCTGGAGAACGCCACGGTGTTCTCGCCGCCGCACACCGCGGTCCAGGTCCTCGGCGAACGCGTCGCCAACGGCTTCACCCTGGAGATCCACGACCGCGGCCTCGGCATGGCGGCGGACGCCCTCCTGGACGCCAATCTGCGGCTCGCGGAGACTCCCGAGTTCGAACTGTCCGACACCGACCGGCTCGGCCTCTTCGTCGTCAGCCGCCTCGCCCAGCGGCAGAGCGTCCGCGTCTCCCTGCAGCCGTCTCCGTACGGGGGCACGACCGCCGTCGTCTTCCTTCCGGACGCGCTGCTCACGGACGCGCCCGACACCGAGGGCGCGGGGTTCCGCCTCGACCGGCCCGACGCCGTGCTGCGCGCCAAGCCTGCCGGGCTCGCCACGTCCGACGGACTGCCGGGTCTGCCCGGCCTGCCGGCCTCCGTGCTCGACGGCCCCGTCGAGCTGGAAGCGCCGCTGACCACGTCCGACATGACCGCGTTCCCGGGCGCTCTCGGCGACGAGGACAGCGAGCGCGGCGACCTGTTCCGCCCGCGCCGCCCGGTCGCCGGAATCCCCGGCGAGCAGCACGCGCAGGCCGACGACGCGGTCGACGCCGACGGCGGCCACGGCGGGGAGCGCGCCACGACGCCGGACGGACTCGTGCCGCTGCCGCGCAGGCGTGCCCCCAAGCTCGTCAGCTCCCACGGCCGACCCGTCACCCGGACCCGGGCGGTGCCGCTCGACCGAGGCGTCGGGGAACCGGGCGAGCAGCACGACCGCGACGGCGCCGACGGGCTGCGCGCGACACCGCCGACGCCCCTGGCCGACCTGCCGAGGCGGCGGGCCCGGGGCACGGCACCCGCAGCGCCTGCCGCGCCCGGCGTCCCCGCCGGGACCGAGCGGCCGGACGCGCCTGCCGAGGGCCTGCCCAAGCGCGTACGACAGGCCAATCTGGCACCGCAGTTGAAGGACGGACCCGATCTGCGCGGCGACCGCGCGACGGGCCGCGACGAGACAGTCTCCGCATCGCCCGCCGACCGGGACGCCGACGAGGTGCGCAGCCGGATGGCCTCGCTCCAGCGCGGTTGGCAGCGCGGCCGCGCGGAGAACGCGGAGAACGAAGAGAGCACGGCGAGCGCCGAGAGTGACCAGAGCGCCGACGGCACAGCACAGGGAACGACTTCTGAGGGGGACGGTCGATGACCGCACCGAAGGCCGGCGCGCACACCACGAACGGCGGTTCCGGGGAGCTGAACTGGCTCCTGGACGACCTGGTCGAGCGTGTCGCCAGCATCCGCAAGGCGATCGTGCTCTCCGGCGACGGACTGCCGACGGGGGTCTCGCAGGACCTCAGCCGGGAGGACAGCGAGCACCTCGCCGCCGTCGCCTCCGGGTTCCACAGCCTCGCCAAGGGGGTCGGCCGGCACTTCGACGCGGGCGGAGTGCGGCAGACCGTCGTCGAACTCGACGACGCCTTCCTGTTCGTCACCGCGGCGGGGGACGGCAGCTGCCTCGCGGTCCTGTCCGACGCGGACTCCGATGTCGGCCTCGTCGCCTACGAGATGACCCTGCTGGTCAAGCGGGTGGGCGCACATCTGGGGACGGCTCCGCGCACGGACCTGCCCGCCGGGGGGTAGTGGGTCGGCATGAGCGCAGACGGGGAGCAGACGCAGGAGACGCACCACTGGTTCGACGACGACGCCGGGCCGGTGGTCCGTCCGTACGCCATGACGCGCGGCCGCACCAGCAGCGCGGCCCAGCACCGGCTCGACCTGATCGCGGTCGTCGTCGCCCAGGTCCGCGGCGGCGCCGACCCGGTGGCCGACCAGACCCTGTCGCCGGAACACGTCGACATCGTCGAACTGTGCCGTGACAGCCCGCAGTCGGTCGCCGAACTCGCCGCGGAACTCGACCTCCCCATAGGCGTGGTCCGCGTCCTCATAGGTGACCTGGTGGACGACGAACTGGTCCATGTGACCCGTCCGGTACCGCCCGCCGAACTGCCGGACGAGAGCATCCTGCGCGACGTCATCGACGGCCTCAGGGCCCTCTGAAGAGCCCCGTGACCTCAGCGAGTCAGTGTGTCAGTGAGCAAGTGAGTCAGTGAGCAAGTGAGGCAGGAGAGACACCCATGATCCTTGGGCGTACCGCGCGTGCGAAGGTCCCCGTCGAGCCCGTCACGCTCAAGATCCTGGTGGCCGGAGGCTTCGGCGTGGGCAAGACCACCCTCGTCGGCGCGGTCAGCGAGATCCGGCCGCTGCGCACCGAGGAACTGCTCAGCGAGGCGGGCCGCCCCGTCGACGACACCCAGGGCGTCGAGGGCAAGCACACCACCACCGTGGCCATGGACTTCGGCCGGATCACCGTGCGCAACGACCTGGTCCTGTACCTGTTCGGCACCCCGGGCCAGGACCGTTTCTGGTTCCTGTGGGACGAACTGGCCACCGGTGCGCTGGGCGCCGTCGTCCTCGCGGACACGCGCCGCCTGGAGGACTGCTTCGCCGCCGTCGACTACTTCGAGCGGCGCTCCATCCCCTTCGTCGTCGGCGTCAACTGCTTCGACGGGGCGGCGCGTTACCCCGCCGACTCGGTACGCCAGGCGCTCGACCTGGACCCCGCGGTTCCCGTCGTCCTGTGCGACGCGCGGGAGAAGGACTCCGTGAAGGACGTCCTCATCGACGTCGTCGAGCATGCTGCGGCGGCCGCCGCGCGGCGCAGGCAGCCCGCGGTGACGTGACCGCACGCGCGCGTACGGCGTTTTTCGCCACTACGCGCGCGTGCCTGTCTGTACGAGATGTCCGTACGGAATGTTCGTGCGCGCATCTCGTACGAGATGTCCGTACGGAATGTTCGTGCGCGCATCTCGTACGGGATCTGGTACGGGAAGGCGCCTAGGCCCCTTCCTCCTCGTGCCAGCCGAAGCTCTTCTCCACCGCCTTGCGCCAGTTGTGGTACTCGCGGTCACGGGTCTGCGCGTCCATCGACGGCGACCACTCCACGTCCCGCTGCCAATGGGCCTTGAGCTCGTCCAGGTCGTTCCACACGCCCGTCGCGAGCCCGGCGGCGTACGCGGCCCCCAGACACGTCGTCTCGGAGACCTTCGGCCGGATCACGGGCACCCCGAGCACATCCGCCTGGTGCTGCATCAGGAGGTTGTTCTTCGTCATGCCGCCGTCGACCTTGAGGGTCGTGATCTGCACCCCGGAGTCCTGGTACATGGCGTCGACGACCTCACGGGTCTGCCAGCTCGTCGCCTCCAGGACGGCACGGGCCAGATGCGCCTTGGTGACGTACCGGGTCAGGCCGGTGATCACACCGCGCGCGTCGGAGCGCCAGTACGGCGCGAACAGTCCGGAGAACGCGGGCACGATGTACGCCCCGCCGTTGTCGTCCACGCTCGCCGCCAGCGTCTCGATCTCGTCGGCGGTCTTGATGATGCCGAGCTGGTCGCGGAACCACTGCACCAGCGCGCCGGTGATCGCGATCGACCCCTCGAGGCAGTACACGGGCGCCTCGGAGCCGATCTTGTACCCCATGGTGGTGAGCAGCCCGCTCTTCGAAGGCACCGGCCGCGTACCGGTGTTGAGCAGCAGGAAGCTGCCCGTTCCGTACGTGTTCTTCGCCGTGCCCGTGTCGTAGCAGGCCTGCCCGAAGATCGCGGCCTGCTGGTCGCCGAGCGCGGAGGCGACCGGCACACCGGAGAGCTGGCCGACCGCCGTGCCGTAGACCTCGGCCGAGGAACGGATCTCCGGGAGGACCGCCTCCGGCACGTTCATCGCCGACAGGATCGAGGAGTCCCACTGCAGGGTCTCCAGGTTCATCAGCATGGTGCGCCCGGCGTTGGTGACGTCCGTGACGTGGACGCCGCCGTCGGTGCCGCCGGTCAGGTTCCAGATCAGCCACGAGTCGATGGTGCCGAACGCGATCTCGCCGCGCTCGGCCCGCGCCCGCAGCCCCGGCACGTTGTCGAGCAGCCAGGCCGCCTTTGGCCCGGAGAAGTAGCTGGCCAGCGGCAGACCCGTCTGCTCGCGGAAACGGTCCTGCCCGTCCGAGCCGCCCAGTTCGTTGCAGAGCGCGGAGGTCCGGGTGTCCTGCCAGACGATGGCGTTGTGCACCGGCTTGCCGGTCGCGCGGTCCCAAAGGACCGTCGTCTCGCGCTGGTTGGTGATGCCGAGCGCGCTCAGCTGGTCGGCGCGCAGGCCCGCCTTGGCGATCGCGCCGGCGACGACGGCCTGCACCTTGGACCAGATCTCGGTGGCGTCGTGCTCCACCCAGCCGGGCTTGGGGAAGATCTGGCGGTGCTCGCGCTGGTCGACGGCGACGATCGCGCCGTCCTGGTCGAAGATGATGCAGCGGCTCGAGGTGGTGCCCTGGTCGATGGCGGCGACGTACTTCACGGAAGTGCCGGGCATGGCTACCCCTTCGTGAGAAGACGGTCGTTACGGTCCTGACGGTCGTACGGGAGAGAGCTGCCGAGCGTGTACTGAGGGGCCGCGACCTAGAACGCGGCGTTGTAGATGACCCCCGCCAGCGCGCCGCCGATCAGCGGCCCGACGACCGGCACGAGGGCGTAACCCCAGTCGGAGGTGCCCTTGTTGGGGATGGGCAGGAACTGGTGGACGATGCGCGGGCCCAGGTCACGGGCGGGGTTGATCGCGTACCCCGTCGGCCCGCCGAGCGAGAGCCCGATGCCGACCACGAGCATCGCCACGATCAGCACCGTCGTGCCCGACTCGCCGAGCCCCTTGGTCAGGCCGAAGGCCAGGATGGGCAGCACCAGGCCCATCGTCGCGATGACCTCGGTGATGAGGTTCGCGACGGGGTTCCGGATCTCGGGGATCGTGGAGAAGATCCCCAGCGTCGGCAGCGGACCGTCCTCATCGGCGGCCTTGTCCGCGCTCTGGACGCCCGAGGCGACGTTCGCGTTGAACTGTGCGAGGTACACCAGGTACGCGAGGACGGCGCCCAGCATCGCGCCGACCATCTGGCCGCACAGATAGATCCAGACCTTGTCCCACTTGCCGGTGTCGACGGCGATGCCGATGGTGACGGCGGGGTTGAGGTGACCGCCCGACAGCGGCGCTGCCGTGTACGCACCGGCGAGGACCCCGAAGCCCCAGCCGAACGCGATGACGATCCACCCGGAGGCCCGCGCCTTGGAGTGTTTCAGGGTGACGGCGGCGCACACGCCCGCGCCGAACAGGATCAGAATGGCGGTGCCGATGACCTCACCGACGAAGATGTCCGAGTTGCTCATGGCGGCTCCTTGGCCCTCGCCCGGGGCAGTCCGCCCCGGTCCTCCGTGCAGGGTGCGTATCCCATGGCTGGTTCTGGTGACTTCAGCCGACGGCAGGGGAGTCCCGCGCCCCGCCCGGCGTCCGTGACGAGCGTGCCCGCACAGCCGGCGATCGCGCCTGGGGGTGCGGCCCCGACCTGGCACAACCCGGCAGGATGCGCCCCAGGGGCAGGCAAGGACCCCGAGTGGACGGTGGGCCGACATGCATGGATGCCGACTGACACCCGGAAGTGTTCACCGGCCGTAGTGGAGCGTCAAGGTCGCGGACCGCAACGGTTGACCGGGGGTGGACCCTCCTCCAACAGCCCCTCCCTGCAAGCCTTTTGAGTCACCTCTACGTGGCCCGAGGCGGCTCCTGAGGAGGTGCGCCGGCGGTGCGCCCCGGCCCGCGCCGCACTTCGAACCCCTCGTGCCCGGCCCGCCCGCACACCCAACTCGCCCCGGACAGCGCCTTCGCGGCCTGCTTGAGCGGGGCGAGCTCCGCGGCCGCCCGACGGTGATCGGGCACACTGCCCGGCGGGCACACCACGGTCGCGAGCGACAGGGTCACGGTGCGTCCGCCCGCCGACCAAGGCGCGTCCAGGACGGCGGCGGCGAGCGGATCGAGCCGCTCCGGTTCGGCCAGGACCAGGAAGTCGTCGCCCCCGATGTGCCCGACCCGCACGGCCTCCGACTCCGTACGCGCCAGGGCCTGGCCCACCGACCGGATCAGGGCGTCGCCCGCCGCGAACCCCGCCCCGTCGTTGACCTGCTTGAACCCGTCGATGTCCAGCCAGCTCAGCGCGAAACCCCGGCCCTGGGCCACCCACCGGTCGACCTCCCCGGTCAGCGCGTCCGAACCGGGCAGCCGCGTCAGCGGATTGAGGCCCGCCGCCTCCTCGACCCGGCTCTCGGCGAGTGCCCGCACGAGGTCCGTCAGACGCACCACCCCGACGCAGCGCCCGGCGTCGTCCACCACGGCGACGTCGTCGGCCGTGCGCCGGTGCTCGCCGTCCGCGACGACGTCCAGGACCTGCCAGGCGGTCGCCGTGACGCCCACGGTCCGCGGCCGGTCCCCGAGCCGCGCGGCCGGCCGGTCGGCGTACAGGGCGTGCCCGTACCGCGCCGACAGCGACAGCAGGAACCGGTCGCGCTGCACCGACCTCACCGGCACCCCGTCCCCGTCCACCAGGAGCACCCCGGAGACCTCCGGCTCCCCGGTGAGCAGCCGGCGCACCTGCTCGGCCGACGCCGACTCCGGCAGCAGCGCGGCCGGCCGCACGAACTCCCGCACCGAAGGACCGGCGGGCCGCACCGACCGTACGGCGCCCGGCAGTTCGGGCACGTAGACCTCCGCGACCGGCAGCCGGGCCGGCGGGGCGAACAGATCACCCTGGGCCAGCTGGGCCCCGGCGTCCCGGGCGGCGGCGCACTGCCGCTCGGTCTCCACGCCCTCCACCGCGAGCAGCGCGCCCGACTCCTCGCACAGCGTCCGCATGGCCCGCACCGTCGCCGTCCGGGCCAGCAGCGACGCGTCCAGCTTGACCAGGTCGGGCGCCAACTCGTCGAGCAGGCGCAGCGGTACGTCCCCGTCGCCGACGCCGTCCGCACAGATCCGGAAGCCGTCGTCGCGCAGCGCCGCCACCCCTTCGAGGAGCGCACGGTGCGGTACGTGCGTGAAGGGCGGGCCCACGTCGACCGTCACCTCCCAGGGCAGCCGCCCCGCCGCTCGGACCGCGTCCCGCAGACCGCGCAGCCCGCCCAGATCGGCGAGCGTGCCCGCGAACACGTTCACATGCAGTGGCAGCAGCGTCTCGCGGCGGGCCGCCTCGCGCAGGGCCAACGCCGCCAGGCGCCCGTCGAGTTCGGGTTCCCGACGGGCTCGCGCCAGTACGTCACCGGCCTCCGGGCGGGCGAGTATCTCCAGCGCCGCCACGGCTCCGGTGGCCAGATTGACCACGGGCTGGAAGGCGAAGCGGAGAGTGTCCGTCCAGGAGCGCACGGCAGCATGATGGCGTCACCTGGGCACCCCCAGGCCCAGTTCACACGCTGTTCACGCAGCATTCCGAGGCGGCCCCCGACGGTGCGGACGCGGCGGTCAGCGGACGGCGACGACCGATGAACCGTGCCCGAACAGCCCCTGGTTGGCGGTGATCCCCACGCGGGCCCCGGCCACCTGCCGCGCACCGGCCGTGCCCCGCAGCTGCCACGTCACCTCGCAGACCTGGGCGATCGCCTGGGCCGGCACCGCCTCACCGAAGGAGGCGAGCCCGCCGCTGGCGTTCACCGGTATGCGCCCGCCGGGCGCGGTCGCGCCCTCGCGCAGCAGCTTCGCCCCCTCTCCCTCCCCGCACAGCCCGAGATCCTCGTACCACTGCAACTCCAGGGCGGTCGACAGGTCGTAGACCTCCGCGAGCGACAGGTCCTCAGGTCCGATGGCCGCCTCCTCGTACGTGGCGCGGGCGATGGAGGCCCGGAAGGCCGGCCCGTCCGGCTCGACGCCCGCGGCCGAGTCCGTGGCGATGTCCGGCAGGTCGAGCACCGTGTTCGGATACGTCGGTGTCACCGTCGACACCGCCCGTATGCGCACCGGATCCGCGGCGCCGTGCCGTCGCGCGAAGTCCATGCTGGAGAGCACGAGCGCCGCGCCGCCGTCCGAGGTCGCGCAGATGTCGAGCAACCGCAGCGGATCGGCGACGACGGCGGAACCGGCGACCTCCTCGGCCGTCACCACCTTCCGGTAGCGCGCGTTCGGGTTCAGCGCTCCCGCTGCCGCGTTCTTCACCTTGACCTGGGCGAAGTCCTCCAGGGTGTCGCCGTGCAGCGCCATGCGACGGCGTGCGTAGAGGCCGAAGTACGTGGGGTTCGTCGCCCCGAGCACCCGGAAGCGCAGCCAGTCCGGGTCGTCGGGCCGGTCGCCGCCCGCGGGCCGGAAGAAGCCCTTGGGCGCGGCGTCGGCGCCCACCACGAGCACCACGTCCGCCATGCCCGCAAGGATCTGCGCCCGCGCCGTGTTGATCGCCTGCGCGCCGGACGCGCACGCCGCGTACACGCTGGCCACCCGGGCTCCCTGCCACCCCAGCGCCTTCGCGAACGTCGCCCCCGCGACATACCCCGGATAGCCGCCGCGCACGGTGTCGGCCCCGACGATCGACCCGATGTCCCGCCAGTCCAGGCCCGCGTCAGCGAGCGCGGTCCGCGCCGCGGCCGTCCCGTACTCGACGAAACTGCGCCCCCACTTGCCCCACGGATGCATGCCCGCACCCAGTACCGCCACGTCCCCCGTCATGCCGCCACCCCCGTCGGCCGCCAATGCCATGTCGTCCACGTCGTGCCGGTCGCCTCGTCCCCGTCCTCGCTCAGCACACCCGGCACGACCTCCACCTCCATGCCGACCTCCAGGTCCGACACGGACACCCCGGGAGCTCCCTGCCCGAGCACCACCAATCGCTCTGCCGCGAGCTCCACAGCGATCAACGCGTAGGGCTGCCAGGGAAGTTCCCGGTCGGACACATAGGGTTCCGGCGACCGGTACCGGGCGTCGGTGTACGACCAGATCCGCCCGCGCCGCGACAGCGGAACCTCGACCAGGTCACCGCCCGCACATCCCGGGTTGCGGCACAGCGCGTCCTCGCGCGGAAAGAACACCGACGCACACGCCGAACAGCGCGTCCCGAGCAGCCGGAAGTCGTCCCCTCCCTCGGTGTCCCCGGCGAACCAACCGGCCACGACAGGTGTACGCGTACGCGCCACAGTCCCTCCCAGGCAATGAATCTGACGGAACGTCAGAAGTGTGCCATGGGCAACCTGTTGACGTCAGGGGTCCGGCAGAACCATGTGCGTCCTGTGTGCGTCCGTCTATGAGGTGAGGGCACGACCGGGACCCACGGGGGTGGTCCCGGTCGCGCCCTCCTCCGTCACCGGCCCGTCAGCGACCTCCTGGAGATGGGGAAGTCGAAGTAGGTGTCGGGGAAGAGCTCCGGCTTGTAGGTGTAGTGCCACCACTCCTCGGGCAGGTTGACGAACCCCTGGCCCGAGAGCGCGTCGCGCAACAGGTCCCGGTTGGCTCGCTGCGCACCCTGGATGCGGGGATCATCCGTGTGCGCGAGCGTGTCGAAGCAGTCGAACCCGGTGCCCATGTCCACGGAGTTGTCGGGGAACCGGTCCTTCTTGGGCCCGTAACACGCAGCGAGCCGCTCACCGGGCACATAGGGACGGGTGGGCAGCGCCGGCAGTTTCACCACCGTCAGATCGACCGTCGAGCCTCGGCTGTGCCCCGACTTCTCCGCGATGTAGCCGTCCGCGAACAGTCGCGTCTTGTCGACCTGCGGGTAGAACTCCGCCTTCATCCTCTGGTCGCCGAGATCCTTGGCCCACCGCACGAAGTGGTCCACGGCGCGCTGCGGCCGGTAACAGTCGTACACCTTCAAGGAGTAGCCCCGCTTCAGGAGCCCGGTCTGCGCCTTGTGGAGTGCCTTCGCGGCCGGTCTCGTGAGGATGCACATCGGCGCCTTGTAGCCGTCGATCCGCTCACCCACGAAGTCGTGCTCCGTGTAGTAGCGCATCTCCTGGATGATCGTGGGATCGACGTCGCGCAGCGCCACGAAGTCCTTGGGAGCCTTGGGGTCCGGCGTCGCCCGGGCGACCGAGGGGGCCGCGGCGACAGCGAGCAGCGCGGCTGCCGTCATGCCGATGATTTTCCGCAGAGCGGTGGCGGTTCGAGTCATGGCACCTGCGTCTATCAGGCTTCGCCCCCTCCGGGGAAGACCGGCTTCCGGTGATCGGATACAGTCCGCGCCGTGTCCGCATCAATCCACTCCAGCATCAACCCCGTTCCGGATTCCCACTGTTCGAGCTGCGGAACCGCCTACGGGAGCGACGTGCACGGCTGGCCGCGCACCTGTCCGGCCTGCGAAGCCGTCGCCTACCGCAATCCGTTGCCCGTCGCGATCGCCCTGCAGCCCGTGTACGACACGTCCGGCACGGCACTGGTCGTCATCACCCGCACCATCGCGCCCGCGCGCGGGGAGGCGGCACTGCCCGGCGGATTCATCGACGACCGGGAGGACTGGCGGCAGGCCGTCGTACGCGAACTGAGGGAGGAGACGGGCATCGACGCGGCCGCCCGCGACGTACGCCTCGTCGACGCCATGAGCGCCCCGGACGGCCACCTCCTGCTCTTCGGCCTGCTGCCCGAGCGATCGGCGGCCCAACTGCCCGCCAGCGCCCCCACGGACGAGACGGACGGCTGGCACCTGCTGCGCCGCCCGGCCGAACTGGCCTTCCCGCTGCACACCTTGGCCGTGAGGGCGTGGTTCGAGGGCCGCTACATCTGAGGCGCGTGCACGCTGAGTTGCGTGCACGCCCCGACGCAGCGGCACAAGCGCGTCAGAGGCCGCGGACGCGCACCGCATAGGGCGGCGCACCGCCACCGTTGTCGCCGTCTGCCTCCACCACCACGCGCGCGCCGTCCCAGCGCACCCTGTACCGCTCGACCTCGGGCTCCTCCCACCCGTCGCCCGCGTCCGGCACCACCACGCCCCCGCCGGTGCGCCCCGGCTCGGGAGCCCACACCTCCAGGACGACGTCCCCGTTCTCTCCCCTTACGGGGAACAGCGACCCGGCGCGTGCCAGCACCGGAATCCGCGACAAGGGGGCATCGACCATCACCGATCCCGGCCCTTCGTAGGCCGCACCGGTCGCCGTGTCGTACCACCGCCCCCGAGGCAGCCGCACCACCCTGCGCACGACTCCCGCCTCCAGCACGGGTGCCACCAGCAGACAGTCGCCCAACAAGAAGGCGTCCTCACAGTCGCGCAGACCACGATCCTCCGGAGCGCCCCACCACACAGGACGCACATACGGAGCACCCGTCCGCCGTGCGAGATGGGCGAGCGTCATGAAGTACGGAAGAAGGCGCCGCCGCTCATGAAGCACCACGCGCGCGTGCCCGAGCACCTCGTCGCCGAAGGTCCACGGCTCCCGCCGGCTCGCCCGCAGCGCCGCATGCGTCCGGAACAGCGGCATGTAGGCGCCCAGTTGAAACCAGCGCAAGTACAGCTCGGGGGAGGGGGCCCCGTCGAACCCGCCCACGTCCGGCCCCGAGTACGGCACGCCGCACAACCCGAGCCCGATCACGAGCGACAGCGAGGCACGCAACCCGGGCCACCCGGTCGCCACGTCCCCCGACCACGTGCCTCCGTAGCGCTGCAAGCCCACCCAGCCGGACCGCGAGAACACGAACGGCCGCTCCTGGGGCTGCAGTTCACGCAGGCCCTCATAGCCCGCCCGCGCCATGCACAGGCCGTACACGTTGTGCGCCTCCCGATGGTCTCCGCCCCGCCCCTCCAGAGCGTGCCGGGCCGACCGGGGCAGCGAGGGATCACCGAAGGCCGCGAACGACACCGGCTCGTTCATGTCGTGCCAGAACCCCGAGAAGCCCTGGGCGAGCCGCTCCTCGTACAGCCCGCCCCACCACTTGCGCACCCCCTCAGCCGTGAAGTCCGGATACACCGACTCACCGGGCCACACGACGCCGCGCACGGGCCTGTCCGCCGCGTCCCGCACAAAGGCGTCGACGGCCCGCCCACCGTCGAACACCGCGTTGCCGCGCTCCGCCTTGACCGCGGGATCGACGATGGACACCAGCCGCATGCCGTCACCCCGCAGTTCCTCGGCGAGCCGCGGCAACGACGGAAAGCGCTCCCGGTCGACGGTGAAGACCTGCCGCGCCGCAAGATGGTCGATGTCCAGATGCACGGCGTCCAGAGGCAGATCGCGCTCCTTGTAGCCCGCGACGACCCTGCGCACCTCCTGCTCGCTGCCGAAACCCCATCGCGCATGGTGGTGCCCCAGCGCCCAGGACGGCGGCACGGCCGCGGCCCCCGTCAACTGTGACCACGTGTGCAGCACGCGCGCGGGCGTGCCGACCACGACCCAGCACCGCAACGGGCCGCCCTCCATGCGCAGTTCGCACGACCCCGGCCGGTCGTGCCCCGAACCGGCGCCCTCATGGCCCTGCCGGACACTCACCGCACCGTCCCAGGTGCTGTCGTGGAACACGAGGTGCGTCCCCGCGTCGGAGACCACCATCACCACTGGCATCGTGATCGACAAAGGGTCGTCGCCCGGGCCGAACGAGCCTCCGGGATCGGTGTTCCACAAGGCATACGTACCGTCGTGCAGCCGCGGCCCCGCGGCCCGCCCCCCGAGACCGAAGCACCGCGAGTCGGCGGGCAGCTCGGACCGCTGGACCCACCGGGCCTCACCGCCGCCCTCGGGCTCCCACCAGCGCGGCGGCAGATCCCGGCGCAGCAGCACGCCGCCCGGCGTGCACACCTCGACCGCACCGTGCCGCGACACCACCACCGTCACGCGCTCGGCGACCACCCGCCAACCGCCGTCCTTGTCCGGCTCCAGGCCGGCCCGCGGATCCGCCTCCGGGCAGGCGGCGACACCGTACGAGGGCAGCGGCTCGGCCCCGTCCCACCCCCAGAACACGGCCCCGCTCACCGTGACCGTGATCCGCAGCCTGGCCCGCGCGAAGCGCACCACGCCCCCACCCGGCTCGGGGTCCGCACCGACCACCGCACCGGGGACCCGTGCCCGCTCGGGACCCCGCCGCGCGAGCCCGGCGGAGTCCGACCGCCGGTGCCGCCACGAGGCCCGTACGGCACGCAGCCCCTGGGCCGGCCCCACCAAGGAGACCGCCTTCACCGAGCGCACCAGGTCACGACCGTTCATGCTGCTCACCCTGCCACTCGGGCCCACGCGCGCGTGCCGCGTTCAACTGCCGTTCACCCGTGGTCCGGGCACATCTTCACGAGGCCGACTATGTGCGGGACACCCTGGTGCCGAAGTCGATCACGTGGCATCGTCCTGTCAGCCGCGTCACGCGCACACCCCAGCCCGTGCGCGCCGAGGACGCACACACCGCGTACATTCCGGGAGCCGCCCCATGACCACAGCGAACCCCTCGCCGCTCTGGCGGCCCGACCAGCAGCAGATCGCCGACGCGCAGGTCACACGGTTCCAAGCCTGGGCCGCCGAGCGGTACGGAGCACCCGCCGAGGGCGGCTACGAGGCACTGCACCGCTGGTCGGTCACCGAGCTCGACACGTTCTGGAAAGCCGTCACCGACTGGTTCGACGTGCGCTTCACCCACCGCTACGCGCGCGTGCTCGGCAGCCGCGCCATGCCCGGCGCCGAATGGTTCCCCGGGGCCACCCTCAACTACGCGGCACACGCACTGCGCACCGCCGACGACCCCGCGCGCGCGGACAGCCCTGCCATCCTCCACGTGGACGAGACGCACGAGCCGCGCCCCGTCACCTGGTCCGCCCTGCGCCGCCAGGTCGGCTCGCTCGCCGCCGAACTGCGCAACCTCGGGGTGCGCCCGGGCGACCGCATCAGCGGCTACCTGCCCAACATCCCCGAAGCCGTCGTCGCCCTGCTCGCCACCGCGGCCGTCGGCGCCGTGTGGACCTCGTGCGCCCCGGACTTCGGCGCCCGCAGCGTCCTCGACCGCTTCCAACAGGTGGAGCCCGTCGTCCTGTTCACCGTCGACGGCTACCGCTACGGAGGCAAGGAACACGACCGCCGCGACACCGTCACGGAACTCCGCTCCGAACTGCCCTCCCTGCGCGCAGTGGTGCACATCCCGCTCCTGGGAACCGATGCTCCCGAAGGCGCCCTGGAATGGGCCGCCCTCACGTCGGCCGACGTAGCACCCGTCTACGAAGAGGTTCCTTTCGACCACCCCCTGTGGGTGCTCTACTCCTCGGGCACGACCGGCCTCCCCAAGGCCATCGTCCAGTCACAGGGCGGCATCCTCGTCGAGCACCTCAAACAACTCGGCCTGCACTGCGACCTCGGCCCGGACGACCGCTTCTTCTGGTACACGTCCACCGGCTGGATGATGTGGAACTTCCTCGTCTCCGGCCTCCTCACGGGCACCACGATCGTCACGTACGACGGAAGCCCCGGCCACCCCGACACCGGCGCCCAATGGGCCATCGCCGAACGCACCGGCGCGACCCTGTACGGCACCTCCGCCGCATACGTCATGGCCTGCCGCAAAGCAGGCGTGCACCCCGCCCGCGACCACGACCTGTCCCGCGTGAAGTGCGTGGCCACAACGGGCTCCCCCCTCCCGCCCGACGGCTTCCGCTGGCTCCACGACGAGGTCCGCGCCGACCTGTGGATCGCCTCGGTGAGCGGCGGCACCGACGTCTGCTCCTGCTTCGCCGGCGCCGTGGCCACCCTGCCCGTCTTCATCGGCGAACTCCAGGCCCCCGGCCTCGGCACGGACCTGCAGGCCTGGGACCCCCAGGGAGAGCCCCTCATCGACGAGGTCGGCGAACTCGTCGTCACCAACCCCATGCCGTCCATGCCGATCCGCTTCTGGAACGACCCCGACGGCAGCCGCTACCACGACAGCTACTTCGACACCTATCCCGGAGTCTGGCGCCACGGCGACTGGATCACGCTCACCTCCCGCGGTTCCGTCGTCATCCACGGCCGCTCCGACTCCACCCTCAACCGGCAGGGCGTCCGCATGGGCTCCGCCGACATCTACGAGGCGGTGGAGCGCCTCCCCGAGATCCGCGAGTCCCTCGTCATCGGGCTCGAACAACCCGACGGCGGCTACTGGATGCCCCTGTTCGTCCACCTCGCCCCCGGCGCCGTTCTCGACGACGACCTGCGTACGCGCATCAAGCGCACGATCCGCGAACAGCTCTCCCCGCGCCACGTCCCCGACGAGATCATCGAAGCCCCCGGCGTCCCCCACACCCTCACCGGCAAGCGCATCGAGGTCCCGGTGAAGCGCCTGCTGCAGGGCACCCCGCTGGAGAAGGCGGTCAACCCCGGCTCCATCGACAACCTCGAACTGCTCAGGTTCTACGAGGAGATCGCCCGCAAGCGAGCCTGACGACCCGGGCTCCGTCCGGCCGCGCGCAACGTCAGAGGCGTTGTCAGTGCAGATGGTTACTCTGAGTGAGCATTGATCGACAAGCACACTCAGGGGGAATCATGGCGCATATCCAGCACGGCCGGACGACCAGCTCGCGACACATCCTGCGCCGCGAAATCGCAGGCACCATCGGCCTGTTGGCCGACGAGCAGGACTTCACGGAGATGCGGCGCTACCGCAGCTTCACCTTCGACGACCACAAGGCCTATCTCCGACAGGTGGAAGGACTCCTCAAATCCCTCGCCGCGGCCGGGGGACACACCACGGTCGCGCTCTTCGATCCGGAGGACTTCGCGGAGTTCTGCGCGGAGACAGGGCTCGAACCGGACATGCCGACGAGCCGCACACGCTTCACCGCTGAGCTGGCCGCGATCGGGCCGTCGATCCCGTACGAGGGCCAGCCCCTGGCCGATCTCGTCCCCGAACTGGTCGAGGAAGCCGTCCGCCAAGCCACCTGGGAGTACGCCTCCACAGTCCTTGCCCGCATCGGCCCCTGCGCGGCTTGCGGGGTCGACATCGGCCGGATCGCCTTCGCCCGGGCCTCGTACCTGGTGGCACGGGTGATCGACACCATCGGCCACGGCCTCCACCACTGGGTGTGCAGCCTGCCGGCGGGAGACCAGACGCTGATGGCGGTCCTCCATGTCGACGCGACGACGAGCGACACGGTGCGGCTCGACGAAAGCGCGGCGATGGAGCTCACGACCGTACTGGCCCTGGCCGTTGCCACCCATGGCCACTGCGCCCTCGTCCTGCGCACCACGGGAGACGGCAGCGACCGCGTCTACGGCTGGCGCCTCAAGGACGAGACCCTCCGGCAACTCACCGCGGCGCAGGTCTTCGACGCGTACTGCACCGACACCTCCGGCGAACTGACAGCACCGGAACCCGGCGTCGAGTACTGCACCGCACCCGAGGTGGAGGACACCGGTCCCGAAGGCCGTCACTGCCACTGATCCCTCGCCGAAAGCGCGGAGGGCGCTCCACCCAAAGGTGGAGCGCCCTCCGAAAGGCAGAGCCCGTCGACTACTCGCCTACTCGCCGGACAGCACGGCCTGAGCGGCCGTACGAGCCTCTTCGGCGGAGTCCGCGGCACGCGCGGCGGCAGCGGCACGCTCGCACTGAGCCAGCGTGTACTTGCCCAGCGTCGCGCGCACGTAGGGGATCGACGCAGCACCCATGGAAAGGGAGGTGACACCGAGACCGGTCAGCACACAGGCCAGCAGCGGGTCGGACGCCGCTTCACCGCACACGCCGCAGCTCTTGCCCTCGGCCCTGGCCGCATCGGCGGACAGCGCGACCAGGTCCAGCAGCGCGGGCTGCCACGGGTCCTGCAGACGCGACACGGCACCGACCTGACGGTCCGCCGCGAACGTGTACTGCGCAAGGTCGTTGGTGCCGATCGAAAGGAACTCGACCTCCTGCAGCACCGAGCGTGCGCGCAGCGCGGCCGACGGAATCTCGACCATCGCACCGAACTTGGCCTGCAGACCCGCCTCACGGCAGGCGTCGGCGAACGCCTTGGCGTCGGCGCGGTCGGCGACCATCGGCGCCATGACCTCGAGGTAGACCGGCAGCCCCTCAGAGGCCTTGGCCAGCGCGGTCAGCTGCGTACGCAGCACCTCCGGGTGGTCCAGCAGGGACCGCAGACCGCGCACGCCCAGAGCCGGGTTGGGCTCGTCGGCTGGCGTCAGGAAGTCCAGCGGCTTGTCGGCACCGGCGTCCAGCACCCGCACGACGACACGCCCCTCGGGGAACGCCACGAGCACCTGGCGGTACGCCTCGACCTGCTTGTCCTCCGACGGAGCCTTCTTGCTGTCGTCGAGGAAGAGGAACTCGGTACGGAACAGACCGACACCCTCGGCACCCGCCTCGACGGCGGCCGGCACGTCCGCCGGCCCACCGATGTTGGCCAGCAGGGGCACCTTGTGGCCGTCCGACGTCGCACCCGGACCGGTCGAGGCGGCCAGCGCCGCCTTCCGCTCGGCCGCCGACGCCTCGAGGGCCGCCCGCTTCTCCGGAGTCGGGTCCACGAAGATCTCACCCGTGCTGCCGTCGACAGCGACGACGGTGCCTTCCGCAAGCTCACCGGCGCCCGGCAGCGCGACAACAGCCGGCACCCCGAGGGCACGGGCCAGGATCGCACTGTGGCTCGTCGGCCCGCCTTCCTCGGTCACGAAGCCGAGGACCAGCGCGGGGTCGAGCAGCGCGGTGTCCGCCGGGGCCAGGTCACGGGCGATGAGTACGTACGGCTCGTCGCTGTCCGGGACGCCGGGCATCGGCACGCCGAGCAGGCGGGCCACGATGCGGTTCCGCACGTCGTCGAGGTCGGCGACACGGCCGGCCATGTACTCACCGGCGCCCGCGAGGAGTTCGCGGTAGTGCGAGAAAGCGTCGTAGATCCCGCGCTCGGCCGTGCTGCCGACGGCGATACGACGGTCGACATCGGCGATCAGCTCAGGGTCCTGGGCGATCATGGCCTGCGCCTCGAGCACCGCCTGCGCCTCGCCACCGGCCAGATTGCCGCGAGCAATCAGGTCCGCCGCGACAGCTTCCACGGCCTGGCGAGCGCGCCCCTGTTCACGCTCGGCCTCCTCCGCCGGAATCTGCTTGGCCGGCGGCTCGAGCACCGCGGTCCCCATGTGCCGAACCTCGCCGATCGCCACGCCATGGCTCACGCCGACGCCTCGAAGCGTTGTCTCCATCTCACCCGTCTCCGATAATGCGGCGGGCCCAGCCGCCGCGATGATTGTCCTGCCGAGCCGTCAGTGACGGCGTCCCGTCACTTCCAGCCGAAGAGCGCGTCGCCGGCCTTGAGGTCGCCGCTGTCGACAACGTCGGACAGCGATTCGGCGCTGGCCTCCAGCGCGACGACGGGGCACACCGGCGACTTGCCGGCGGCCTCGACCGCAGCCGGGTCCCAGCGCACGACGGCCTGGCCACGCTGAACGGTGTCACCCTTGTTGACGAGCAGCTCGAAGCCCTCACCGTTGAGCTGAACGGTGTCGATGCCCAGGTGCGTCAGAACCCCGTGCCCTTCCTCGTCGACCACGACGAAGGCGTGCGGGTGCAGGGACACAACGATCCCGCCGACGGGAGCGACGGCCTCAGAGGGCTCGCGGACGGGGTCGATGGCGGTGCCGGGGCCGACCATCGCACCGGAGAAGACCGGGTCAGGAACGGCGGAGAGCCCGATGGCGCGTCCTACAAGAGGGGACGTCACACTGGTCATGGCAAGCCTCCCAGGGGGCGGAGATTTCATGGTCGTCGTCACTACCTGTCCTGGACGACGACGTACTGTTCAGAAGCGTAAGTCATAAAAAGTCCCGGTTCCGCACGAGAGGTACCGGTTGGCTGACGTAGGGGTGCCCGGCAAACGATTTGCGCCGCGCCCCGGCCCCCATGTACTGTCGTACTCCTGCCTGGGAGCGCCGACGCCGAGAGCGTCCTCGATCCCGGCGGCATCTATCGAGTCGAACCCTATCTCTGATCAGGTTCTGCATGTCCGCAGGCCGGGTGGTCAGAAGGTCGAGAAAAGGCTGGTAGAGTTCGATCTCGCCGGAAAGGAACCGCCGAAAAGCGGAAATCCTGAAAGCGATGCAAAACCCCGAGGAAATCGGCCGGTGAAACGGTCTGATAGAGTCGGAAACACGAAATACCGAAGGGAAGCGCCCGGAGGAAAGCCCGAGAGGGTGAGTA
>NZ_JBITJZ010000015.1:0-183155 GCF_044460595.1 Streptomyces sp. NPDC050085
TCGCCGTCGACAACCCGATCCCGGCGCCGCCGTTCTGGGGCACCCGCGTCATCAAGGGCATCCAGCTCAAGGAGTACGCCTCCTGGCTCGACGAGGGCGCCCTGTTCAAGGGCCAGTGGGGCCTGAAGCAGGCGCGGACCGGCGACGGACCCTCGTACGAGGAGCTGGTGGAGAGCGAGGGCCGCCCGCGCCTGCGCGGCTGGCTCGACGAGCTGCACACCAAGAACATGCTCGAGGCGGCCGTCGTGCACGGCTACTTCCCGTGCGTGTCCAAGGGCGACGACCTGATCATCCTGGACGACGCGGGCAACGAGCGGACCCGGTTCTCCTTCCCCCGCCAGCGGCGCGGCCGGCACCTGTGCCTGGCGGACTTCTTCCGCCCCGAGGAGTCCGGCGAGATCGACGTCGTCGGTCTCCAAGTGGTCACGGTCGGCTCGAAGATCGGTGAAGCCACGGCAGAGCTGTTCGCCTCCGACTCCTACCGCGACTACCTCGAACTGCACGGCCTGTCCGTCCAGTTGGCCGAGGCCCTCGCCGAGTACTGGCACGCGCGCGTCCGCGCCGAGCTCGGCTTCTCCGGGGAGGACCCGTCCGCGATGGAGGACATGTTCGCCCTGAAGTACCGGGGTGCCCGCTTCTCCCTCGGCTACGGCGCCTGCCCGAACCTGGAGGACCGCGCCAAGATCGCCGAGCTGCTCGAGCCCGAGCGGATCGGCGTCCACCTCAGCGAGGAGTTCCAGCTGCACCCCGAGCAGTCCACCGATGCGATCGTCATCCACCACCCCGAGGCGAAGTACTTCAACGCGCGGTAATTCCGCCTGGTCGTACACTGGTCGGTCCAGCGCAGGCCGGTCGCCCTCCCGCTCAAGGAGGGGGACCGGCCTTCTCGTCCCTCATGGAGGTGTGCCCGGATGACCAGTACGGTCCCCGCACTCGGTACCCGAACGGCCGAAGGCTCCACCCTGCAGGCCGTGCTCCTCGACATGGACGGAACCCTCGTCGACACCGAGGGCTTCTGGTGGGACGCCGAAGTGGCCGTCTTCGCCGCACTCGGCCACACCCTCGACGACACCTGGCGGCAGGTCGTCGTCGGCGGCCCGATGACCCGCAGCGCCGGATTCCTCATCGAGGCGACCGGCGCCGACATCACGCTGCCCGAGCTGACCGTGCTCCTCAACGACGGCTTCGAGCGGCGCATCAGCCAGTCACTGCCGCTGATGCCGGGCGCCGCGAGACTCCTCGCCGAGCTCGCCACGCACGACGTCCCGACCGCCCTCGTCTCCGCCTCCCACCGGCGCATCATCGACCGCGTCCTGCACTCGCTCGGCGCCCACCACTTCCGGCTCACCGTCGCCGGCGACGAGGTCTCCCGCACCAAGCCGCACCCCGACCCCTATCTGCTCGCCGCCTCGGGGCTCGGCGCCGAACCCGCGCGCTGCGCCGTCATCGAGGACACCGCGACGGGCGTCGCCGCCGCCGAGGCCGCGGGCTGCCACGTCGTCGCCGTGCCGTCCGTCGCGCCCATCGAGCCCGCACACCGGCGCACCGTCGTCCCCTCCCTCGAACACGTCAACCTGCCTTTCCTGCATGGCCTGATGACGCCCTGACGGCCCGGCCGTGGCTGAATTACCGCCTCCACCAACGCAGTTGAACGTGTGACCTTTCCCACTCCACGGGGGGTCGACAGGTTCACCCCGCCGTGCTGCGCGCCCGTTCCGCGCGCGCTCGGCCGTGACCTTGTGTCCCGATTGGTAGCCCCCTGCGCCGAACCTTCCTCCTGAGGTGTTTTCGGTGCGTCCACGCCCGGTTCCGCTGCGTGATGGGCACCCCCCTCCAGTGCCTGCGGACCGTGACGGCGAGCCCATTAATGTCGTCGCGAGAACATCGCCGTACCCCTCCCGTGACCCGTGCGCACCACCCCCGCCTCCGGTCCGCGGGATCAACAGCTCTGGAGAACGTCGAGCATGAACCGCAAGACTTTGGTGCTGCCGGCCGTCGTCGGCCTGCTTGCCCCCGTCCTCGCCGCCTGCGGCGGGTCCGACGGCGGGAGCGGGGGCGGCGACGCGATCGCCGTGGGCACCACCGACCGGTTCATCGCCTCCGGCAAGGTCCCCGCGCCGTTCGACCCCGCGTACGCCTATGACGCCGGGTCCTGGAACGTGCTGCGCCAGACCGTGCAGACCCTGATGGCGATGCCCCGCAGTGGCAGTGGTGACCCGGTCCCCGAGGCCGCCGAGAGCTGCATCTTCTCGGACAGCGGCAGCGAGCGGTACGCGTGCACCCTGCGCAAGGACCTGACGTTCGCCGACGGCAGCGCCGTCACGGCCGCCGACGTCAAGTACTCCATCGACCGCGTCCGCGCCATCCACAGCAGCAGTGCCTCGTACGGTCTGCTCTCCACGATCGACACGATCGAGACGCAGGGCGACCGCAAGGTGATCTTCCACCTCAACACCCCGGACGCGACCTTCCCGTACAAGCTGGCCACCCCGACCGCCGGCATCGTCAACCCCGACGACTACGACAAGAAGAAGCTGCGCGACGGCTTCGACGTGGACGGCTCCGGCCCGTACACGATGAAGGCCGAGGTCAAGGGCAACACCGTCGTCAAGACCGTCTTCACCAAGAACCCCCACTACAAGGGGCAGTTGAAGCCGAAGAACGACAAGGTGGAGCTGGTCTCCTTCGACAGCGCCGACGCCATGGGCAAGGCGCTGGAGAAGGGCGACATCGACATGATGACGCGCACCATGTCGCCGGAGCAGATCAACACGTACTCCACCAACCCGCCGGAGAACATCAACCTGGTCGAGATGCCGGGCATGGAGATCCGCTACCTCGGTTTCAACACCGTGGCGCCCAGCGTCAAGAGCAAGGCCGTCCGCCAGGCCATGGCCCAGGTCGTGGACCGCGGCGCGCTCGCCTCGAGTGTCTACGGCACCAGCGCCGAACCGCTGTACTCGCTGGTGCCCGCGGGCATCACCGGTCACCAGAACTCGTTCTTCAACAAGTACGGCGACCCGGACAAGGCCAAGGCCGCGTCCACGCTGAGCAAGGCGAACATCACGACGCCGGTCAAGCTCACCCTGCACTACACGACCGATCACTACGGCTCGGGCACCAAGAAGGAATTCGAGGTCCTGCAGAAGCAGTTGAACGCCAGCGGCCTGTTCGACGTCGACATCAAGGGCGACGTCTGGGACACCTACCGCGACGCCCAGCTCAAGGGCGAGTACGACGTGTACGGCCTCGGCTGGTTCCCCGACTTCCCGGACGCCGACAACTTCCTCGCGCCGTTCCTCGACAAGGACAACTTCCTCGCGTCGCCGTACGCCAACAGCACCATCCGGGGCGAGCTGATCCCGGCCGAGCGCCGCGAGGCCGACCGGCTCACCGCGTCCAAGAGCCTCCAGCAGATCCAGAACACCGTCGCCGACGACGTGCCCGTCCTCCCGCTGTGGCAGGGCAAGCAGTACGTCGCCGCCCGCGACGACATCACCGGAGTGGAGTGGGCGCTGTCCTCCTCCTCGGTCCTCCAGCTGTGGGAGCTGGGCCGCGGCGTCAGCGGCTGAGCCCCATACCCCTGACGCACCGCACGACTTACCGCACGACTGACGACAAGGCACGTACGTGAGAATGCGCAACCAGTGGCTCGTCCCGCCCCTCGGCGTGGGCCTGGCCGCGGCCCTGCTGACCGGCTGTGGCTCGGACTCGGGCGGCGCCGGCGCCACCGGTGACTCCGTGGTCATGGGGATGTCCGACGACATCCAGGCCACCGACCCGGCGTCCGGCTACGACCCGGGCTCGTGGCTGCTGTTCAACAACGTCTTCCAGTCCCTGCTCAGCTTCCCCAACGGAGGCACCGAGCCGGAGCCGGAGGCCGCCGACGAGTGCCACTTCAGCGACTCGGCCACCAAGGTCTACTCGTGCACGCTGCGCTCGGGCCTGAAGTTCAGCAACGGCAACGAGCTCACGTCGAAGGACGTCAAGTTCTCCTTCGACCGCATGATGAAGATCAACGACGACGCCGGTCCCGCGATCATGTTCCCGATGCTGGACAAGGTCGAGACGCCGGACGCCAAGACCGTCGTCTTCAAGCTCAAGTACGCCGACGCGACCTTCCCCAGCAAGATCGCCTCCGGTGCCGGCTCGATCGTCGACCACACCGCGTACCCCGCGGACAAGCTGCGCACCGACGGCAAGGCCGACGGCTCGGGCCCCTACAAGCTCGACTCGTTCGGCAAGGACGAGGCGGACTTCTCCGTCAACGGCAGCTACCGCGGCACCGCCAAGGTGAAGAACTCCGGCGTCACCATGAAGTTCTTCCACGGCGACCAGGCAGGCCTGAAGACGTCGCTGCTCGCCGGTGACGTCGACCTCGCCTACCGCGGTCTGGCCGCCAAGGACGTCGCCGACATCGAGGCCTCGAACAACAAGGACATCGACGTCGTCGAGGGCACCAGCGCCGAGGTCCAGCACCTGGTCTTCAACGTGAAGGACCCGGTCGCCGGCAAGCTCGCCGTGCGCAAGGCGATGGCCTACCTGATCGACCGCGACGCCCTCATCGACGAGGTCTACGACAACACCGCGACCTCGCTGTACTCGATCATCCCGGCGGGCATCACCGGTCACAACACCGCGTTCTTCGACACGTACGGCGCACGCCCCTCGAAGGAGAAGGCCGAGGCCGCGCTGCGCGGCGACGGCCTCACCGGCAAGGTCAAGCTCACCCTCTGGTCCACGCCGTCCCGCTACGGCCCGGCCACCGACGCCGAGTTGAAGGCGATCGCCAAGCAGCTCAACGCGAGCGGCCTGTTCGACGCCGACGTGAAGTCCGTCGAATTCGCCCAGTACGAGCGGGACATCAAGTCCGGCAAGTACGGCGTCTACGTCAAGGGCTGGGTGCCCGACTACCCGGACCCGGACAACTTCACCCAGCCGTTCTTCGGCGAGGGCAACGTCCTCGGCAACGGCTACACCAACAAGACGATCACCGACACGATCATCCCGGACACCGGCGCCCAGAGCGACCGCTCCACCACCACCAAGCAGTACGACCAGCTGCAGAACATCGTCGCCGACCAGCTGCCGATCCTGCCCGTGTGGCAGGCCAAGCAGTACGCGGTCGTGCGCGACGGCGTCTACGGCCTGGAGAACTGCCTCGACGCATCGACCGTCTTCCGGTTCTGGGAGATCAGCAAGGGCTGATCCCCGGCGCCACGCGCACACGCGAAGGCGGCGGCCACCTCCGGGTGACCGCCGCCTTCGTCGTCCTGTCCGACCGGGTCCGGCTACTGCGCGCCGGGGCGGACGAGCCCGCTCTCGTACGCGTACACGGCCGCCTGCACCCGGTCGCGCAGCCCCAACTTCGTCAGGACATGGCCGACATGGGTCTTCACGGTCGTCTCGCTCACGAACAGGTCGGCGGCGATCTCCGCGTTCGACAGGCCGCGCGCCACCAGCTTCAGCACCTCGACCTCACGCTCGGTCAGCGTGTGCAGCGTGTCCGGCACCGGCTCGTCGCCCGACGGCAGATGGTCCGCGTACTTGTCGAGCAGCCGACGCGTGATGCTCGGCGCGAGCATCGCCTCCCCACCCGCCACCACCCGGATCGCCTGCACCAGCTCATTGGCCGGGGCGTCCTTCAGGAGGAAGCCGCTGGCGCCCGCCTTCAACGCCTCCACCACGTACTCGTCGAGATCGAAGGTCGTCAGGACCAGCACCTTCGCCGGACCGTCCCGACCGGGCCCGGTGATCTGCCGGGTCGCCTCGACCCCGTCCATCCGCGGCATCCGGATGTCCATGAGCACCACATCGGGCTGCAGCGCCCGCACCTGATCGAGAGCCTGCAGGCCGTCGCCGGCCTCGCCGACGACCGCGAGGTCCTGCTCGGCCTCCAAGATCATGCGGAAGCCCGTACGCAGCAGCGGCTGGTCATCGACCAGTAGGACGCGGATGGCCACGAAACTCTCCTTCGATAGTCCGGCCCCATTCTGCCCTGCTAGCCCTCACCGGACCCGGGCGCCCTTACCTGCAACGGATACGGCGGGGGAGTCCCGCCGAATTCCGGACAAACGGCCTGGTGGTCGCACCAACCGCACAGCTTCGTCGGCCGCGGCCGCCACTCGCCCGTCTCCGTGGCCTGCCGGATCGCGTCCCACAGCGCGTGCAGCTTGCGCTCGACCCGCTCCAGGTCCGCGATCACCGGGTCGTACGTCAGCACGTCCCCGCTGCCCAGATACACCAGCTGCAGCCGCCGCGGCACGACACCCTTCAGCCGCCACACCACCAGGGCGTAGAACTTCATCTGGAACAGCGCGCCCTCGGCGTACTCGGGGCGGGGCGCCTTGCCCGTCTTGTAGTCGACGATCCGTACCTCGCCGGTCGGCGCCACGTCGACCCGGTCGATGATCCCGCGCAGCCTGAGCCCCGACTCCAGCTCGGCCTCGACGAACAGCTCCCGCTCCGCCGGCTCCAGCCGCGTCGGATCCTCCAGCGTGAACCACCGCTCGACCAGCGCCTCCGCCTCGCCGAGCCACCGGGTCATCCGCTCGCCCGCCGCGTCCTCGTCGGCATCGGCGAACAGCTCGCCCAGCTCGGGCCTGGCCTCCCGCAGCCGGTCCCACTGCCCGGGGATCAGCGACTTGGCCCGCGGCGCCGTCCGCTCCCCGGCCGGCGCGTCGAACAGTCTCTCCAGCACGGCATGGACCAGCGTGCCCCGCGTCGCCGCCTCGCTCGGCTTCTCCGGCAGCTTGTCGATCACCCGGAACCTGTACAGCAACGGGCACTGCATGAAATCGCTCGCGCGCGACGGCGAGAGCGACGCCGGCGCGGCGGCGGGCTTCGCGGGGCCGCTCTCGGGCGTGCTCTCGGGGCCCGTCTCGGTACTGGTCTCCATGCCCCACGACGATACGGCCCGCCACTGACAGTCAGGCACCTGCGCGTTCCCCGCGTCTTGCGTAGCGTGGCCCCGGGGGAGTCGCCGGGGGCCACCGGACACCGTCCGCATACCATCGACGCCAGAACGTCCCGCCCGGCGGCGGGAATCGCTTCGAACGAGGGGACCGAGGGATCACCGTGGACGAGAGCGGCCAGCCGCAGTCCGGCACCGGCGAGGCGACCCCGCCCACGGCCTTGCCGAACCCCGGCACGGCGGAGCGGACCCCGCCGGAGGACACCTCCTCGACCGGGCGCGATTCCGCCGAGGCCGCGAGCCCCTCCGGCGAGCAGGATCCCGCACCGGCCCGGGACGCGACCGGCCGCGACGCGGACCCGGCCGCGCAGGACGCGCCCGAACCGGACCCGCGCCCGGCGCAGGACGCGACGCAGGACGTACCCCCCGCCCGGTCCGCCCGCGAGAACCACGCACACGACCGCCACCCCGAGCGCGCCGCCGCCACCTCGGGCAACCGCAAGGGCCCGGCCAAGACCCCCGAACCCCGCGGCGGCATCCTCATGGGCCGTCCGTTCGGCGTCCCCGTCTACGTCGCGCCCAGCTGGTTCCTCGTCGCCGCCCTGATCACCTGGGTGTTCGGCGGCCAGCTCGACCGCGTCCTGCCCGAACTCGGCGCGGCCCGCTACCTGGTCGCCCTCTTCTTCGCCGTCGCCTTCTACGCGTCCGTGCTCGTCCACGAACTCGCGCACACCGTCGCCGCCCTGCGCTTCAAGCTGCCGGTCCGCCGGATCCAGCTGCAGTTCTTCGGCGGCGTCTCGGAGATCGAGAAGGAGTCCGAGACCCCGGGCCGCGAATTCGTCCTCGCCTTCGTCGGACCGCTGCTCTCCCTCGTCCTGTCCGGCGTCTTCTACCTCTGCATGATGGCCGTGGAAGCCGGCACCGTTCCCGGCGTCCTCCTCGCGGGCCTGATGGTCTCGAACCTCATCGTCGCCGCGTTCAACCTCCTGCCGGGCCTGCCCCTCGACGGCGGCCGCATGCTCCGCGCCGTCGTCTGGAAGATCACCGGCAAGCCCATGAGCGGCACCATCGCCGCCGCCTGGGTCGGCCGCGCCCTCGCCGTCACGGTCCTCATCGGCCTGCCGCTGCTCACCCAGTCCGGCGCACTCGGCCAGAGCGCCGAGGACGTCAGCGGCATGGACACCGTCACGGACGCGCTCCTGGCCGCCATCCTCGCCGCGATCATCTGGACCGGCGCCGGCAACAGCCTGCGCATGGCCCGCCTGCGCGAACACCTCCCGGAACTGCGCGCCCGCACCCTCACCCGCCGCGCCGTCCCGGTGGAACCCGCGACCCCGCTCTCCGAAGCCCTGCGCCGCGCCAACGAAGCGGGCGCCCGTGCCCTCGTCGTCGTCGACGCCGACGGAGAACCCCGCTCCCTGGTCCGCGAGGCCGCCATCGTCGGCGTCCCCGAACACCGCCGCCCCTGGGTCCCCGTCAGCGGCCTCGCCCAGGACCTCACGGACGGCATGCGCGTCTCCGTGGAACTCGCGGGCGAAGACCTCCTCGACACCCTCCGCGCGACCCCGGCCACGGAATACCTGGTGGTCGAGGACAACGGAGCCATCTACGGAGTCCTCTCCGCGGCCGACGTGGAACGCGCATTCGTGAAGGCGATGGCCCGGCCCTCCTGACCTGCAGCGGCCGCCCCCGGCGTCCCGCCGCCGCGGCACGGCATCCTGCCCGAGCCCGACCGCACCGAGCAGCCCGACGAACGCCGCCGGCGGACGCAGCCACCACCAGGCGCCGCCACGACGTGGTCACGCGACCGTTGGTCCTCGTCCTCGCGATCCTGCGGACCATCGCGTCGATATGCCGCGCAAGCGTCTCCCGCGCATCGCTGTCCTGGGGGAGCAGTCCCGACAGCTCGACACCCTGCTTGACGATCGCGCGGGTCATCGGGCGCTTGCGGCGAGCCTGCAGCAGCCCGGCCCCGTACGCGCGTACCGGCACGGGTTCACTCCCACGGGCACCGCGCGGCACCGTGGTCGGCGCCCCGCGCCAGGGCCGGTAGGCTGGTCACATGTCCGAACCGACCGGTGCCGCCCGCCGACGCGGGCCCTTCAAGGTCGGGGACCAGGTTCAGCTGACCGACCCCAAGGGCCGCCACTACACGTTCACGCTCGAAGAGGGAAAGAACTTCCACACCCACAAGGGTTCCTTCCCGCACGACGAGCTGATCGGCGCACCCGAGGGCAGCGTTGTCCGCACCACCGGAAACGTCGCCTACCTCGCGCTGCGCCCCCTGCTCCCCGACTACGTCCTGTCCATGCCCCGCGGCGCCGCCGTGGTCTACCCCAAGGACGCGGGGCAGATCCTGGCCTTCGCCGACATCTTCCCCGGCGCCCGCGTCGTCGAGGCGGGCGTGGGCTCCGGCTCCCTCAGCAGCTTCCTGCTGCGCGCCATCGGCGACGAGGGCATGCTGCACTCCTACGAGCGCCGCGAGGACTTCGCCGAGATCGCCAAGGGCAACGTCGAGCGCTACTTCGGCGGCCCGCACCCCGCCTGGCAGCTCACCGTCGGCGACCTCCAGGACAACCTGTCCGACGGTGACGTCGACCGCGTCATCCTCGACATGCTCGCCCCCTGGGAGTGCCTGGACGTCGTCAAGAAGGCGCTCGTCCCCGGCGGCATCCTGTGCTGCTACGTGGCCACCACCACGCAGCTCGCCCGCACCGTCGAGTCCATCCGCGAGATCGGCTGCTTCAACGAGCCGACCTCCTGGGAGTCGATGATCCGCAACTGGCACGTGGAGGGCCTCGCCGTCCGCCCCGACCACCGGATGATCGGCCACACCGGCTTCCTGCTCACCGCCCGCCGCCTCGCGGACGGCGTCGAGCCGCCCATGCGCCGCCGCCGCCCCGCCAAGGGTGCCTACGGCGAGGACTACGACGGCCCGAACGCCGACGGCGGCAACCGAGGCCGCTGACCCGCACCGGGTAACACCAGGGCCACACCTGGGCACGTACAACTCCACAACGCACCGGCGCCGCCGCCGAGTTCCCCACCTCGTACGGGAACTCGGCGGCGGCGCCCGTCCGTTGACCCGGGTGACACACCGGCAGCACCCCGCCCCACGCGCCACCGCGGATACGCGGAATCAGCGGAATCATCGATACCCCCCGCCGTTCCTCTCCCCTGTGACGTATGGCACGATGCTGGCCACCCCCACCGGCACAGCCCTCACAGGAGACGCTCCTAGTGCAGCAGCCCCCCCGGCAGTCGATCCCGGAACTGGCGCACACCACCACCCGCCCCATCCACTGGCTGGCCACCGCGGCCGCCCTCGCCGCCGTCGTCGCGGCCTCCGGCTTCCTCCAGCCGGACTCCGCCACCGCGGCCCAGGCCGACGCCAAGACGGCCACCACCAAGGCGCACGCCGTCGCCCCGCCCGACCCGGCGGCGGTCCACTTCCCGATCAACTGCGGGCCCGTGAAGGTCGTCGTCCAGAAAAAGGCCTCCGGCGACCTCGACGGCGACGGCAGACCCGAGACGGTCGCCGCGGTCCGCTGCGACGCAGGCTCAGGCACCCCGCCCAACGGGCTGTACGTCCTCACCCGGCCCGACGGAGCCGGACCCCGGATCGTCGCCACCCTCATCGCCCCGAAGGACAACTTCACCGTCACCGCGCTCGACGTACGGGCCGGAGCCGTCACAGCCACGCTCGAGGGCTACTCGAGCCCCGACGTGCCGCGCTACCGCCCCGACGTCCACGACAAGGCCAAGTGGCAGTGGCAGAACGGGGCGTTCGTCCGCTCCACCCCCGCCGCGGCAAGCAGCGTCTGACCTCACGCGAAGGGCCCCGCCCACCGGTTCACACCGGCGGGCGGGGCCCTTCACCGTCCGCACGGACGGTCACCTCACGCTCACTCCGCGTCCGGACCGAACACCTCGACGCTGTCCGAAACCCGACGTACGTGGATGCAGTCGCCCGGGCACTCCTTCGCGGACGCCACCACATCCGTGAGGAGCGGAAGCGGTACGGGCGTTGAGGCACCGGGGTCCTGCAACAGCTCGTCGTCCGGGCTCTTCACATATGCGAGCCCGTCGATGTCCAGCTCGAACACCTCGGGCGCGTACTGGGCACAGATCCCGTCGCCGGTGCACAGGTCCTGGTCGATCCACACCTCCAGCGGAACGCCGGTGTCGATGCCGGATCCGGCCTCTTGCTGCACGGTCATGCTCTCCTGCCGTTTCCTGCGTCGTGGCCCCGGAATTCCGACTTCACAGGAGCAAGTCGGGCCAGGCCTGACGGGTGTTGAACACTTCGACCCTACAACCGCCCGCTTTCCGATGTTGTTGGGTGGGTATTCCCCTGGCGTGAGGGAGAGCGCAAGGGTGAAGATCGGACACACCCCCATTGTCTTTGTGATCTAGGGGTTTCAATCGACACCCGCCCAGGTAGGGTCTGGAAGCGTCCAGCTCCCCTTGGAGGAGGTGAGGACCGTGGCAGCCCACGACGACGACATCAACCGCGGCATCCGCCCGGGACGAGGGTCCGACGACCCGGCCGGGCAGATTGCCTATCTCGAGCAGGAAATCGCCGTCCTGCGGCGCAAGCTCGCCGACTCTCCGCGTCATACGAGGATTCTCGAAGAGCGGATCGTCGAGTTGCAGACCAACCTGGCCGGAGTGTCCGCCCAGAACGAACGGCTCGCCAACACACTCCGCGAGGCCCGCGACCAGATCGTGGCCCTCAAGGAAGAAGTCGACCGGCTCGCACAGCCGCCGGCCGGCTTCGGAGTCTTCCTCACGGCGAATGAGGACGGTACCGCCGACATCTTCACCGGCGGCCGCAAACTCCGTGTGAACGTGAGCCCGAGCGTCGAGCTCGAAGAGCTCCGGCGCGGCCAGGAAGTAATGCTCAACGAAGCGCTCAACGTGGTCGAGGCCATGGAGTACGAGAGCGTCGGCGACATCGTCACCCTCAAGGAGATCCTCGAGGACGGCGAGCGTGCCCTCGTGACCGGGCACACCGACGAGGAGCGGGTGGTGAGGCTCGCCGAGCCTCTCCTGGACGTCACCATCCGCCCCGGCGACGCCCTCCTTCTCGAACCCCGATCCGGCTACGTCTACGAAGTCGTACCCAAGAGCGAAGTGGAAGAGCTGGTCCTCGAAGAGGTCCCGGACATCGGCTACGAGCAGATCGGCGGCCTGGGCAACCAGATCGAGCTGATCCGCGACGCGGTCGAACTGCCCTACCTCTACCCGGACCTCTACAAGGAGCACGAACTGCGGCCGCCCAAGGGCGTACTGCTCTACGGGCCCCCCGGATGCGGCAAGACCCTGATCGCCAAGGCCGTCGCCAACTCCCTCGCCAAGAAGGTCGCGGAAGTGACCGGACAGGGCCAGGGCAAGAGCTTCTTCCTCAACATCAAGGGTCCCGAGCTTCTCAACAAGTACGTCGGTGAGACCGAGCGGCAGATCCGCCTCGTCTTCCAGCGGGCTCGCGAGAAGGCCAGCGAGGGCACGCCCGTCATCGTCTTCTTCGACGAGATGGAGTCCCTGTTCCGCACCCGTGGCTCCGGTGTCAGCTCGGACGTGGAGAACACCATCGTCCCGCAGCTGCTCGCCGAGATCGACGGCGTCGAGGGCCTGCAGAACGTGGTGGTGATCGGTGCCTCGAACCGCGAGGACATGATCGACCCCGCCATCCTGCGACCCGGCCGACTCGACGTGAAGATCAAGATCGAGCGCCCGGACGCCGAAGCGGCCAAGGACATCTTCGGCAAGTACCTCACCGAGCGGCTCCCGCTCCACGGTGACGACCTCACCGAGCACGGCAGCGACAAGGCCGCCACGGTCCACGCCATGATCCAGACGGCCGTGGAGCACATGTACGCGGAATCCGAGGAAAACCGCTTCCTGGAAGTCACGTACGCCAATGGCGACAAGGAAGTCCTGTACTTCAAGGACTTCAACTCCGGCGCAATGATCGAAAACATCGTCGGCCGCGCCAAGAAGATGGCCATCAAGGCCTTCCTCGACCAGAACCAGAAGGGCCTCAGGGTCGCTCACCTCCTCCAGGCTTGCATCGACGAGTTCAAGGAGAACGAGGACCTGCCCAACACCACGAACCCGGACGACTGGGCCCGGATCTCCGGAAAGAAGGGCGAGCGGATCGTCTACATCCGCACGCTCGTCACCGGAAAGCAGGGCGCAGACACCGGACGCTCCATCGACACGGTGGCGAACACCGGTCAGTACCTGTAAAAGACAGGGTGGCTGCGGGTGCCCGGACACGGGTACCCGCAGCCCACTGTTTTTCCAGGCAACTAACCGCGAACGACCACGCGATCACCTGCTCGACGTCGGAGCGAAGCAATGACGCAAATGATCTCCCCACCAGCGCAAAGGCGTTCTAGGCTCTTCCATGCCGCCGAGTCGCGCCGTGCGGGGACGGGCACCGCACACGCACCGGAGAACCAGCGGTACTTGAGCGCCGCCCCCGACCGAGGGCGCCGCCGGGCAAGGAGGGCCGCATGACCGTACGGCGAGTAATGGGCATCGAGACGGAGTATGGAATCTCCGTCCCCGGCCACCCCAATGCCAATGCCATGCTCACCTCGTCCCAGATCGTCAACGCGTACGCGGCGGCGATGCACCGGGCCCGCCGCGCCCGCTGGGACTTCGAGGAGGAGAACCCGCTGCGCGACGCGCGAGGCTTCGACCTCGCCCGGGAGGCCGCCGACTCCAGCCAGCTCACCGACGAGGACATCGGCCTGGCCAACGTCATCCTCACCAACGGCGCGCGCCTCTACGTCGACCACGCACACCCCGAATACAGCTCACCCGAGGTCACCAACCCCTGGGACGCCGTCCTGTGGGACAAGGCCGGCGAGCGCATCATGGCCGAGGCCGCCGAGCGGGCCGCCCAGCTCCCCGGTGCCCAGCCGATCCACCTCTACAAGAACAACACCGACAACAAGGGCGCCTCCTACGGGACGCACGAGAACTACCTGATGAAGCGGGAGACCCCCTTCTCGGACATCGTGCGCCACCTCACGCCCTTCTTCGTGTCCCGTCAGGTCGTCACCGGAGCGGGCCGCGTCGGCATCGGCCAGGACGGACACGAGCACGGCTTCCAGCTCAGCCAGCGCGCGGACTACTTCGAGGTCGAGGTCGGCCTCGAGACCACGCTCAAGCGCCCGATCATCAACACGCGGGACGAGCCGCACTCCGACGCGGAGAAGTACCGCAGGCTCCACGTGATCATCGGCGACGCCAACCTCTCCGAGATCTCGACCTACCTGAAACTCGGCACGACGGCGCTGGTCCTCTCCATGATCGAGGACGGCTTCATCGCGGTCGACCTGGCCGTGGACCAGCCCGTCCGCACCCTCCACCAGGTCTCCCACGACCCGACCCTCCAGCACCTGATCACGCTGCGCAGCGGCCGCACACTGACCGCGGTCCAGCTCCAGATGGAGTACTACGAACTCGCCAGGAAGTACGTCGAGGAGCGCTTCGGCGCCGACGCGGACGACCAGACCAGGGACGTGCTCACCCGCTGGGAGGACGTCCTCGGGCGTCTGGAGTCCGACCCCATGAGCCTGTCCGGCGAGCTGGACTGGGTCGCCAAGCGGGAGCTCATGGAGGGCTACCGCCGCCGTGACGACCTGGACTGGGACGCCGCGCGGCTGCACCTCGTCGACCTCCAGTACGCCGACGTACGGGCCGAGAAGGGCCTGTACAACCGTCTGGCGGCACGCGGCAAGATGAAGCGCCTCCTGGACGAGTCCGAGGTCGAAAGGGCCCGTACGAAGCCTCCGGAGGACACCCGCGCCTACTTCCGCGGCCGCTGCCTCGAGCAGTACGCGGACGACGTCGCCGCGGCCTCCTGGGACTCGGTGATCTTCGACCTGCCCGGCCGGGACTCGCTCCAGCGCGTCCCAACCCTCGAGCCCCTTCGCGGAACGCGAAATCACGTGAAAGAGCTCCTTGACCGGTGCCGCACGGCCGAAGATCTGGTCCGGGTCCTGTCCGGCGGCTGATCGGCGGCTGAAAAGTCGGCGGCAGGGGAATCACAGAGGTGGGCCCCGCACGTTGCACAAAGTGCGGGGCCGATGTCAGACCCGACTTGTAGGGTTCTGATCACGAACGGCCTGAACGACGTGAATGTCGAACCGAGCGGGGTGAGCTGGACATGGCAACCAAGGACACCGGCGGCGGACAGCAGAAGGCGACGCGCAACACCGAGGAGGTCGAGGAGCAGGCGCAGGACGCGCAGGCGACCGACGACCTCAAGGAGCGCCAGGAGAAGCTGAGTGACGATGTCGACTCGGTTCTGGACGAGATCGACGACGTCCTCGAGGAGAACGCCGAGGACTTCGTGCGTTCCTTCGTTCAAAAGGGTGGCCAGTAAGGCGCTTGCTTCTTTGAACTGAAGGTGAGCCGGCGGAGGAAGTCGGTGTGTGCTGCGTGATCGAGGAGTGCCCGCCAGAGGGCGCTTCCCGCTCGGTCACGCAGCAGCACCGCAGAAGCCTTCAAGGTTCCGGCAGCTCATGTGGATCACAGCCGCGAGACGGGTAGGGTCCGTGGCGTACCGAGCTTCAACTGCATTTACGTGGAAGGAAACGCGTGGAAGCCAACCCTCGTAGCACCGGGCGTCTGCCGGCAGCCTTCCTGACGCCTGGATCGTCGTCCTTCATGGACTTCTTGTCCGAGCACCAGCCCGAAATGCTGCCCGGCAAGCGGCAGTTGCCGCCCACGCAGGGCGTCATCGAGGCCCCGCACGGCACGACCATCGTCTCCGTCACGTTCCCCGGCGGCGTCGTGCTCGCCGGTGACCGTCGGGCCACGATGGGCAATGTCATCGCGCAGCGCGACATCGAGAAGGTCTTCCCGGCGGACGAGTACTCGGCCGTCGGCATCGCCGGCACCGCCGGTCTGGCCGTCGAGATGGTCAAGCTCTTCCAGCTGGAGCTCGAGCACTTCGAGAAGGTCGAAGGCGCCCAGCTGTCGCTGGAGGGCAAGGCGAACCGGCTCTCGACGATGATCCGGTCGAACCTGGGCATGGCCATGCAGGGCCTGGCCGTTGTGCCGTTGTTCGCCGGGTACGACGTCGATCGCGAGAAGGGGCGGATCTTCTCGTACGACGTCACGGGCGGGCGCAGCGAGGAGACGGGGTACGCCGCCACCGGTTCCGGTTCGGTGTTCGCGCGGGGGGCGATGAAGAAGCTCTACCGTGCGGATCTGTCGGAGGAGGAGGCGACGACGCTGGTCGTGCAGGCGCTGTACGACGCGGCGGACGACGACTCGGCGACGGGCGGTCCGGACATGGCGCGCCGGATCTTCCCGATCGTCACCGTGATCACGGACGAGGGCTTCCGGCGGCTCACGGACGACGAGTCGTCGGCGATCGCCCGCTCGATCCTGGATCGGCGTATGGAGCAGCCGGACGGCCCGCGGGCCGCACTGCTGTGAGTTGACTGCTCCTCAGCCTCTGGTTCCCCACTGAGTTGTTACTGACAGAAAGGGACGGATAGCCGGTGTCGACGCCGTTCTATGTCTCACCCCAGCAGGCCATGGCCGACCGCGCGGAGTACGCGCGCAAGGGCATCGCCCGCGGTCGCAGCCTGGTTGTGCTGCAGTACGCCGACGGCATCGTGTTCGTCGGCGAGAACCCGTCCCGTGCTCTTCACAAGTTCAGCGAGATCTACGACCGGATCGGCTTCGCGGCCGCCGGCAAGTACAACGAGTACGAGAACCTCCGTATCGGCGGCGTCCGTTACGCGGATCTGCGGGGCTACACGTACGACCGTGACGACGTGACCGCGCGTGGTCTGGCGAACGTGTACGCGCAGACGCTGGGCACGATCTTCTCCAGCGCCGGTGAGAAGCCGTACGAGGTGGAGCTCGTCGTGGCGGAGGTCGGTGAGTCGCCCGAGGGCGACCAGATCTACCGGCTGCCGCACGACGGGTCGATCGTCGACGAGCACGGCTCGGTGGCGGTCGGTGGCAACGCGGAGCAGATCAGCGGTTACCTGGACCAGCGGCACCAGGACGGCATGTCGCTGTCGGAGGCGCTGAAGCTGGCGGTCCAGGCGCTGTCGAGGGATACGAACGGGACGGAGCGGGAGATCCCCGCGGAGCGTCTCGAAGTGGCGGTGCTCGACCGTACGCGGCCGCAGCAGCGGAAGTTCAAGCGGATCGCGGGGCGGCAGTTGTCGCGTCTGCTGACGGCGGAGGGGGCGGCCGAGGTCTCGAAGGCCGCTTCGGAGGCCGTGTCCGACGAGAGTTCGTCCGAGGACGACTAGCGGTAGTCCGCGGAGCGTTCGTCGTCCTTGTGCGTGTGCCCCGGCCGGTTCGCGAACCGGCCGGGGCACACGCATGTCAGGACTCGGTGCGCGGTGGTGGTGCCGTGGAGCCGCGGACGATCAACTTGACGGGGAGCGGGGCGGTTTCGGGCTCGCGGCCTTCGAGGACGGCGATGAGGGCGGCCATGCCGCGTTCGCCGAATTCCTCGGCGGGCAGGCGCACGGTGGTGAGTTCGGGTTCGACGGCGGTGGCCAGGGAGAGGTCGTCGAAGCCGGTCACGGAGAGCTGCTCGGGGATGCGCAGGCCCATGCGGCGGGCGGCCTTGTAGGCGCCGGTGGCGAGCTTGTCGTCGTCGCAGACGAGGACGGTGGGCGGGGTGAGGCCGGAGGTGTAGAGGGCTCGTTCGGTGGCGGCGAGGGCGGCTTCGACGGTGAGGGCGGAGCGCACGGTGCGGACGGTGGTGCCGGGCACCTGGGCGGTGCGGGCGGCCAGTTCGGCGGCGCGTACGTCGAAGGTCCAGGAGTCGACGGCCGAGGCGAGGTGCAGGAAGTGGCGGTGGCCGAGGCCCAGCAGGTGGTCGGTGAGCTGGCGGGTGCCGTCGGTGAGGTCGAGGTTGACCGTGGTGGCGCCGTGGCTGCCGGCCGGGTCGCTGTCGAGCATGACGAGGGGCAGGTCGTCGCCGCGCAGCGCCGTGAGGGCGTCGGCGGCCATCGAGGAGGCGAGGATGCCGTCGAGCGCGGCGCGGGCGGAGGGGAAGGGGTCGCGGGCGGGGCCGATGCCTGCGGGGGAGGGGTAGAGGACGACGCCGAAGTCGTGCTGCGCGGCGACGCGGGCGGCCCCCGTGTAGACGCCTGCGAAGAACTCGTTGGTGAGTTCGGGGACGACGAGGAGCGCGGTGCGGGTGCGGCCGAGGCGGAGGTTGCGAGCGGCGAGGTTGGGGCGGTAGCCGAGGCGGCGTGCTGCGGTGCGGACGCGTTCGGCGGTGGCGGGGGAGACGCGGCCACGCCACTTGTCGCCCATGACGAGGGAGACGGCGGCCTGGGAGACGCCCGCGGCACGGGCCACGTCCCGGCTGGTGGGGCGGCCGGTCGCCGTCCCGTCCGTACCGCTGGTCACTGCTGCCTCCGTGTGTTTCGTCCCGGGGCCCGGGGTGGTCGACGTTATCGGGTGGCCCTGACTGCAGCGTACGTGGTACGTATAACCCCGCGACGTTATACGTAAAACTTCCATGGACAGGGTGGGGCGATGGCCGCGGGGTATGCGGAGATCCTCAGGGCGCGGCACGCGATGCGGCTGCTCACGGGGACGCTGGTGGGCAGGCTGCCCAATGCCACGGCGGCGATCGCCATCGTGCTGTTCATCCGGGACCAGGGCGGCACGTACAGCCTGGCGGGTGCGCTCGCCGCGGTGTACGGCGTGGCGAACGCGATCGGACAGCCGGTCCTCGGCCGCCTCGTCGACCTGCGGGGCCAGCCGAAGGTGCAGCTGCCCGCGGCGATCGCCTCGGCGCTCGCGATGACCGGCTTCGCGTTCGCGGGCACGGACGCGCTCGCCCTGTCGTACGTGGCCGTGGCCGCGGCCGGGCTGTTCACGCCGCCGCTCGAGGGCGGCCTGCGTGCGCTGTGGCCGAACGTGCTGCCGCGCGAGGAGCAGGTGCACACGGCGTACGCGATGGACGCGATCGCGCAGGAAGTCATGTTCACCGTCGGCCCGTTGCTGGTGACGGTGTGCGTGTCGCTGTGGTCGGCGCAGGCCGCGCTCGTCGTTCTGAACGTGGTCGGTGTCCTCGGCGCGCTGTCGGTCGTGGTGTCGAAGCCGTCGCGGGAGTGGCGTTCCGCGCCGCGCGAGGCGCACTGGCTGGGTGCGCTGCGCTCGCCGGGGCTGCTCGTGCTGCTCGGTGCCTTCCTGTTCATCGGGCTCGCGCTCGGTTCGATCACGGTGGCCGGGGTGTCGTACGCGGACGGGAACGGCGGCTCCGAGACGAACGCGGTGTACGGCTGGATGATGGCGGCGCTCGGGCTCGGCGCCCTCGTGGGCGGCACGGTGTACGGGGCGCGGCAGTGGAGTGGGCCTCCGGAGGCGCGACTTCGGTGGCTGGTGGCTCTACTGGCGCTGTTCTACGTGCCGTTGACGCTCATGCCGGGGCCGGTGGCGATGGTGGCGCTCACGGCGGTCGCCGGGGTGTTCCTCGCGCCGTGCATCGCCTGCGCGTTCATCGTCGTCGACCGGCACGCGCCGCAGGGCACCGTGACCGAGGCGTTCTCGTGGCTCGTGACCACGTTCACGGTCGGGGCGAGCGTCGGAACGGCCGTGGCGGGCCCGGTCGTCGAGTGGGGCGGCACGCGCTGGGGCTTCGCCGTGCCGGCCGTCACGGGCGCCGTCGCGCTGCTCGTGCTGCTGGCCACGGGCCGGGTGCTGACGGAGCCTCGCACCTCCGGGCGTGTCGCGCTCTCATCGGAAAATGATCCAAACCGTGCTGTCGAACCCCGTTTCAGCTCGGGGGATCGGGCGTAATGTTCAGTCATGGACCGCCGCATTTTCGGGCTGGAGAACGAGTACGGCGTCACATGTACGTTTAGGGGACAGCGCCGCCTGTCACCTGACGAGGTGGCGCGGTACCTCTTCCGCCGTGTCGTGTCATGGGGCCGCAGCAGCAATGTCTTTCTGCGGAACGGCGCCCGCCTCTATCTGGACGTGGGTTCGCATCCGGAATACGCAACACCGGAATGTGACAACGTGACCGAGCTGGTCACCCACGACAAAGCGGGCGAGCGCATTCTGGAAGGCCTGCTCGTCGACGCCGAACGCCGCCTGCACGAGGAGGGAATCGCAGGCGACGTATACCTGTTCAAGAACAACACCGACTCGGCTGGAAACTCCTACGGCTGCCATGAGAATTACCTGGTGGCGCGGCACGGGGAGTTCTCGCGGCTCGCGGACATCCTCATCCCCTTCCTGGTCACGCGTCAGCTGCTGTGCGGCGCGGGCAAGGTGCTGCAGACTCCGCGCGGTGCCGTGTACTGCGTGAGCCAGCGCGCCGAGCACATCTGGGAGGGCGTCAGCTCCGCGACGACGCGCTCCCGGCCGATCATCAACACCCGCGACGAGCCGCACGCGGACGCCGAGCGCTACCGCAGGCTGCACGTCATCGTCGGCGACTCGAACATGTCCGAGACGACCATGCTCCTGAAGGTCGGTGCCACCGACCTCGTGCTGCGCATGATCGAGGCGGGCACGGTGATGCGCGACCTGACCCTGGAGAACCCGATCCGGGCGATCCGCGAGGTCAGCCACGACATCACGGGCCGGCGCAAGGTGCGCCTGGCCAGCGGCCGCGAGGCCTCCGCCCTCGAGGTGCAGCGCGAGTACTACGAGAAGGCCGTGGACTTCGTGGAGCGCCGGGGCATCCGCACCGGCACCGTCGACCAGGTCCTCGAGCTGTGGGGCCGCACGCTCGACTCGATCGAGTCCGAGGACCTCGACGCCATCGGCACAGAGATCGACTGGGTCATGAAGTACAAGCTCATCGAGCGGTACCGGGCCAAGCACAACATGACCATGTCGCACCCGCGGGTCGCGCAGATAGACCTCGCGTACCACGACATCCACCGCCGTCGTGGCCTCTACTACCTCCTGGAGAAGAAGGGCCAGGCGACGAGGATCTGCAACGACCTGAAGATCTTCGAGGGCAAGTCCGTGCCGCCGCAGACCACGCGCGCGCGCCTGCGCGGTGACTTCATCCGCCGCGCCCAGGAGCAGCGCCGTGATTTCACGGTCGACTGGGTGCACCTGAAGCTGAACGACCAGGCGCAGCGCACGGTGCTGTGCAAGGACCCGTTCCGGAGCGTGGACGACCGGGTGGAGAAGCTGATCGCCGGGATGTAGGTCACACGGGCGCGAGCTCGACCAATCCGGCCAAGGGCCCCGTACGAATCATTCGTACGGGGCCCTATCCGCGCCCTTGGAAAAGCTGTGCGAGGGCCTAGAGTGGCCGGACCGTATTCGAGCGACTTGAGGATTCCTGTGCGACGCCGACTTGCAGCTCTACTGATCGTGCCGGCACTGGCGCTGACCGCGGCGGCCTGCGGCAGCGACGACGGCAAGAAGGATTCGGCGGACAAGGCGGACTCGTCCTCCTCGTCGTCCGCGTCGCCGCAGGCGGCCTCGGTGCCCAAGTCCGTGGACAGTGCCGATCCGATGCCGACGGCCGGGGGCGCGTACGGCAAGAAGGCCACGATCACGCTGCCCAAGGGCGACCCGAGCGACAAGTTCGTCGTGCACACCCTGTCCAAGGGCGACGGCGCCGAGGTCAAGAAGAACGACCTGGTGACGATGAACTTCACGGCCAAGCTCTGGAAGGGTGCCAAGGACCTCGGGTCCACGTACGACGGGAAGGGCAGCCCCCAGATGGTGACCGCGGGTGCGGAGGGCCAGCTTCCGGCGTTCTCGCAGGCGGTGCTCGGGCAGAAGGAGGGCAGCCGCGTCCTCGTCGTGGCGCCGCCGGCCGCGGCCTACGGCAGCCAGGGCAATCCGCAGGTCGGCATCTCCGGCACGGACACGCTCGTCTTCGCCGTCGACGTCGGCAAGGTCGTCCCGAAGAAGGTCGAGGGCACGCAGGCCGCGATCCCCTCGAACCTGCCGCAGATCAAGGCCGACAAGGAAGAGGCGGCCACGATCTCCGTGCCGAAGGGCGCCGCGCCGACGAAGCTCGTCGACCAGGTCCTGATCAAGGGCAAGGGCGCCGAGATCAAGAGCGGCCAGACGGTCAGCATGCAGTACAGCGGTGCGGTGTGGAAGGAGAACGCGGGCAAGGCGAAGGCCGAGCTGTTCGACTCCTCCTGGAAGCGCGGCGGCCAGCCGTTCACGACGGCCATCGGCCAGGGCCAGGTCATCCCGGGCTGGGACAAGGGCATCGTCGGCAAGCACGTCGGCGACCGGGTCCTGCTGGTGATCCCGCCGGACCAGGGCTACGGCAAGCAGGCTCAGGGCGACTCCCTGCCGGCGAACTCGACGCTGGTGTTCGTGGTCGACATCCTCTCCGCGCACTGAGCGTCCTGCCGAGGGTCCTTCGGTACGCCGTCCAGGAGATGGCAGACTGTCCCGGTTGTCCAACAGCCAACAAGCAGGAGCAATTCACGTGAGCATCGACAAGCCCGAGATCGACTTCCCGGGCGGCGAGCCCCCGGCGGACCTCGAGATCAAGGACATCTGGGTCGGCGACGGCGCCGAGGCCAAGGCCGGCGACTACGTCAAGGTCCACTACGTGGGTGTGGCCTTCTCCACCGGCGAGGAGTTCGACGCTTCCTGGAACCGCGGCAACCCGCTGGAGTTCCAGCTCGGCGCCGGCCAGGTCATCCAGGGCTGGGACAAGGGCGTGCAGGGCATGAAGGTCGGCGGCCGTCGCCAGCTGATCATCCCCTCGCACCTCGCGTACGGTGAGCGCGGCGCCGGCGGCGGTGTCATCGCCCCCGGCGAGACGCTGATCTTCGTGTGTGACCTGGTCGCTGTCTGATTCGGTCGCGCCGCGACCACAAGCGGTCGCACGAGGGCCCATGCCTGCTGGCATGGGCCCTTCGCCTTGCCCCTGGCTTTTGCCCGTACACGCCGGGGCGGTACGGTCATCCGTCGGGAGCTTTGTAGGGGAAGGGTGTCGATGGCGATTGCCAAGGCCGAGCGGCTGATGAATCTGGCGCTGTGTCTGCTCGGGACGCGGCGTCCGCTCAGCAAGCGCGAGCTGCGGGGGTCCATCGAGGCCTACCTGGAAGCGGGCAGCGACGACTCCTTCAACCGGATGTTCGAGCGCGACAAGGACGACCTGCGCGAGCTCGGCCTGGTCATCGAGACCGTGGAGAACCTGGACGGCGAGGTCGGCTATCTGGCCCGCCGGGACAGCAACCGCCTGCCGCCCGTCACGCTCGACGGGGAGGAGGCCGCGGCCCTCGGCCTCGCGGCGAAGGTGTGGCAGCAGGCCCGGCTCGCCGGTGCCGCGAGCGGCGCCCTGCAGAAGCTGCGCGCCGCCGGGATGCCCGAGGACGTGGACCCGTACGAGAGCCACGGTGCGCTCGAACCCCGGATCCCCGTGCACGAGGCGTCCTTCGAACCGCTGATGCTGGCCTGTCGCGACCGGCGCCCCGTCGTCTTCGACTACCGCAAGGCGACGGCCGCCAGGCCCGAACCCCGGCACGTCGAGCCGTGGGCCCTGGAGTGCTGGCGCGGCCACTGGTACCTGGCGGGCTGGGACCGCGACCGGGAGGCCGAGCGCGTCTTCCGGCTGTCGCGGATCACCGGGAAGGTGCGCTCGCGCGCCGGGCAGTTCAAGGCACAGGTGCCGGACGTGGTGACCGTGCGGGAGACCGTCGCGAGCTGGGCGGGGGAGATGGCCACGCGCTCCGCGTTGATCCGGCTGCGGACGGGCTCCGGGTATCCGCTGCGCGCCAAGGCCGTTTCCGTACGTGAACTGGGCGACGGCTGGGACGAGTTGGAGATTCCGTACGGGCACGGGCTCGACGCCTGGCTCGTGGAGTTCGGCCCCGACGTGGTCGTGCTCGAGCCCGCGGAGCTGCGGGCCGACGTCGTGGACCGGCTGCGTGCCGTGGCCAAGGGCTGAGGGGACACCGACAGACATGGCCTCGAACGCCATCGACCAGACCCGGCGGATGCTGTCCCTGGTCACGTACCTGCGCGAGCGCCCCGGCGCGCGCGTGGAGGACGTGGCCCGGGCCTTCGGGATCACCCAGGACGAGCTGATCTCCGACCTGGACGTGCTGCCGCTGTGCGGGACGAGCTTCCGCGGCGGTGACCTCCTCGACATCGACACCGACGGCGACCGCATCTGGTGGCACAACCCGGACGACGTCGCCGAGCCGCTGCGGATCGCCGCCGACGAGGCGACCGCGCTGCTGGTCGCGGCGCGTGCCGTGGCCACCCTGCCCGGGCTGCGCGAGAGCGACCGGCTCGCGCTGCTGCGGGCGACCGCGAAGCTGGAGGCGGCGGCCGGCGAGGTGGCCGGGGCGAGTGCACGCCTGAACGTCACGTTCGAGTCCGAGGGCGGTGTCTTCGCCGACGTCGACCGGGCGATCTCCGAGCGGCGCCGGCTGTGGATCCGCTACTACTCGCCCGCACGCGACGAGGTCACCGAGCGGGAGATCGACCCGATCCGGCTCGTCTCCGTCGGCCACACCTACGTAGAGGCGTGGTGTCGCAGGTCCGAGGCGCGGCGTACGTTCCGGCTCGACCGGGTCGCCGAGATCAAGGTCCTGGAGGAGTCGTCCGCGCCTCCCGAGATCGAACTGCGTGATCTTTCCGAGGGACTTGTGCAGCCCGCCGCCGAGGACCCCGAGGTCGTCGTCGAGGTCGGACCCGGCGGGCGCTGGGTCGCCGAGTACTACCCGCACGACAGCGCCGAGGAGTTGGCGGACGGTGGTCTGCGGATCACGTTGCGTACGCCCGACCCCTCCTCCCTGCGGCGGCTCGCGCTGCGCCTGGGCCGGGACGGGCACATCGTCGCCCCGGCCGCGCTCGCCACGAGCGCGCGGGACGCGGCGCGGGAGGCACTGGCCGCGTACGACGGGGCGGCGTGAGGCAGTTGGGCACGCCCCGGCCGGCCCCGGGAACGTATGGCGCAGAACGGACGAAAGGTACAAGGTGCTCGAAATGACTGGTGCCACCGGTTTCGCTGATGCCGCCGGACTGTCCGCCACGGTCGCCGCACCGGCGCCCGTCGTCTTCAAGGCCGCCTGCCCGGACTGCCGTGCCCGCTTCGAACTGGGCGCGTCCGCGCTCCGGTTGGTGATCGGGGCCAGCAGCCGCACCACCTTCTACTCGTTCACCTGCCCCGAGTGCGAGGCCGCGGTCCGCAAGCCCGCCGGCGAGCGCATCGTCGAACTCCTCACCGGTGGCGGGGTGCGTACGCTCCGCCTCCACCAGACCGTCTAGGCTCGGCGCATGTTCTGGGCGATGCTGGCCGTGGCTGTGGGTTTCGTAGGACTTGCTGTGCTGGCCGTCCTCGCGATCAAGGTGTTCGTGGAGGCGCAGCGCCTCGGGCGCCAAGTCGCCGACACCACACGGCAGATCAACCGCGCGGCCGAGGAGCTGGAGCAGGCCGCAGTGAGCGTGGCGAAGGCCGGTGGCGAGGTCCGCTGACCTCTGACCTGTGTTTTCCGGGACTTGATGGAAAGCGCTTTACCGCTGTGGCCTGTCGGTGTGCCAGGTTCGCCGGGTACGCTCCTGTGTGCGGCCTGGGAGTGAGGCGCGGGCCGCAACTGGGAGTACGCACAGGGATTGCCCCGTGTTTACCCCCACGGGATACGATCGCTGCCAGCACGGTGGTCGGACAACAGTCCGAAGTTCGACCGGTACCGGCAGTCCCGCCCCTGCCGCCTCAGTGAGAAGGTAAACGGATATGTTCGGAAAGCTCGGCGCACCCGAGATCATCCTGATCCTCGTCGTGATCATCCTGCTGTTCGGCGCGAAGAAGCTTCCGGACATGGCGCGCTCGCTGGGCAAGTCCGCCCGCATCCTCAAGAGCGAGGCCAAGGCGATGAAGAACGAGGGCAACGACACCTCGGCCGCCCCGGCAGAGCCGCAGGACAACACCACGCCCCCGGCCCAGCGCACCATCCAGGCCGCCCCCGGCGACGTGTCGAGCTCGCGTCCGGTGACCGAGCCGACCAACACCACGAAGAGCTGATCAAGCGCTGACTCTAAGGCCGTCCCCCGTCGCGGCGGCCTGCCGCACGAGATGAGGACGTGGGTTGCCCAAGTCTGCCCGCAAGCAGGAGAAGGACCCCGAGGGGCGGATGCCGCTCGCGGATCACCTGCGTGAGTTGCGCAACCGGCTCGCGAAGGCGCTGCTGGCCATCGTCGCCATCACGGTCGTCGCCGCCTTCTACTACAACGACATCATCAACTTGATCACGCGGCCGATCCTCGACTCGATCGGCTGCGAGCACAACTTCTCGGAGCTGGCGAAGGTCAAGGACGCGCACTGCGCGCAGATCACGGTCAACGGTCTGCTGACGCCCTTCACGCTGGCCCTGAAGGTGTCGTTGATGGCCGGTGTGGTGTTCGCCTCGCCGGTGTGGCTGTACCAGCTGTGGGGCTTCATCGCGCCGGGCCTGCACAAGCACGAGAAGAAGTACGCCTACTCCTTCGTGGGTACGGGCGTGCCGCTCTTCCTGTGCGGTGCCTACTTCGCCTACACGGTGCTGCCGACCACGGCGAAGGTCCTCATAGGGTTCACCCCGGACAACACCTCCAACCTGTTGCCGCTGGACGACCTGCTCGACCTCGTCCTGCGCATGGTGCTGGTCTTCGGCCTCTCCTTCGAGCTGCCGCTCCTGCTGGTCTTCCTGAACCTCATCGGGGCCATCACCGGTAAGCGGATGCTCGGCTGGTGGCGCGCGATGATCATGGGCATCACGGTGTTCGCGGCCGTCGCCACGCCCAGCACCGACCCGCTGACCATGCTGGCCCTCGCTGCCCCCATCTGGGTCCTGTACTTCGCGGCGACGGCCTTCTCCCTGCTGAACGACCGCCGCAGGAAGCGCCGTGACGCCGAGGGTCCCGCCGACGACGAGGCCTCCGACCTCGACCTCACGCCCGAGGACATCGGCGACGTCGAGTCGGTGTCGGCCGGGCGGGTGCCCGAGCAGTCGACCGGCGAGAGCGACCGGATCAACGGTTACGACGATGTGACCTGAGGCAACTCCTGTTCGCGACAGGCCACTTGTTAGGGTCCGGCCCGTGAGCAGTGAGATCACCCTCTTCGTCAATCCCACCGCGGGACGCGGCCGGGGCGCAGGTGCTGCGCAGCCGGCCGCTTCTGCGTTGCGGGCGGCCGGCTTCTCCGTGCGGACCGTCATCGGCGAGGACGCCGCCGACGCCCTGGTACGCGCGCGTGCCGCGGTGTCCGAGGGAACCGGTGCCCTGGTGGCCGTCGGCGGGGACGGCCTGGTGAACCTCGCGCTGCAGGCCGTCGCCGGGACCCGCACCCCGCTCGGGGTGGTCGCGGTCGGCACGGGCAACGACTTCGCGCGCTCCCTGGGGCTTCCCGTGCGCGAGCCGGCTGTCGCGGGCGCGCTGGTCGCCGAGGCGCTCAAGGGCTCGCTGATCCGGGACATCGACCTGGGGCGGATCGGCGACCACTGGTTCGGCACGGTGCTCGCCTCCGGGTTCGACTCGCGGGTCAACGACCGGGGCAACCGGATGCGGCTGCCGCTCGGCCGGTTCAAGTACGACCTGGCGATCGTGGCCGAACTGGCCGCCTTCAAGCCGGTGCCGTTCCGGCTGACGCTCGACGACGGTTCCGTACGCGAGATCGCCGCGACCCTCGTCGCCGTCGGCAACGGCACGTCGTACGGGGGCGGGATGCGGATCTGCGCCGACGCCGACATGAGCGACGGCCTCTTCGACGTGACCGTGGTGGGGGACTGCTCGCGTACGACGCTGCTGCGGGTGTTCCCGCGCGTCTACAAGGGCACGCATCTCACCCATCCGAAGGTGAGCGTGTACCGGGCGGCGCGCGTCGAGCTCATGGCCGAGGACATCACGGGATACGCGGACGGGGAGCCGGTGGGGCCGCTGCCGCTGGTCGCGGAGTGTGTGCCGGGGGCCGTGCGGGTCCTCACCGGGGAGGGCCTTACCGGATAATGATCGTCCGATGTCAGTGGGGGCCGGTAGGCTCGAAAGCACGATGACAGAGGACCTCTCACCGGCCGAGCGGTACGCGGCAGCCCGTCAGCGGGCCGCCGAGCAGGCCACCGCGCTCGCTTCCTTCCGCGAGATGTACGACTTCGGCCTCGACCCCTTCCAGATCGAGGCGTGTCAGGCACTCGAGGCGGGCAAGGGCGTTCTGGTGGCCGCGCCCACCGGCTCCGGCAAGACGATCGTCGGCGAATTCGCCGTGCACCTCGCCCTCCAGCAGGGCAAGAAGTGCTTCTACACGACACCCATCAAGGCGCTGTCGAACCAGAAGTACCAGGACCTCGCCAAGCGTTACGGCTCCGACAAGGTCGGCCTGCTGACCGGCGACAACAGTGTGAACAGTGATGCGCCGGTGGTCGTCATGACCACCGAGGTGCTGCGGAACATGCTGTATGCGGGCTCGCAGTCGCTGATCAATCTCGGCTACGTGGTCATGGACGAGGTGCACTACCTCTCCGACCGCTTCCGGGGCGCCGTCTGGGAAGAGGTGATCATCCACCTCCAGGAGTCCGTGACGCTCGTATCGCTGTCGGCCACGGTGTCGAACGCGGAGGAGTTCGGCGACTGGCTCGACACCGTGCGCGGCGACACCGAGGTGATCGTCTCCGAGCACCGTCCCGTGCCGCTGTTCCAGCACGTGCTCGCCGGGCGCCGGATGTACGACCTCTTCGAGGAGGGCGAGGGCCAGAAGAAGGCCGTCAACCCCGACCTCACGCGGATGGCGCGCATGGAGGCGAGCCGTCCCTCGTACCAGGACCGGCGGCGCGGGCGGCACATGCGCGAGGCGGACCGGGAGCGCGAGCGCAGACAGCGGTCCCGGATCTGGACGCCCGGCCGTCCCGAGGTCATCGAGCGGCTCGACTCCGAGGGCCTGCTGCCCGCCATCACCTTCATCTTCAGCCGCGCCGCCTGCGAGGCGGCCGTCCAGCAGTGCCTGTTCGCCGGGCTGCGGCTGAACGACGACGCGGCGCGGGCCAGGGTGCGGGAGATCGTCGAGGAGCGGACCGCCTCGATCCCGGACGAGGACCTGCACGTCCTGGGGTACTACGAGTGGCTCGAGGGTCTCGAGCGGGGCATCGCCGCGCACCACGCGGGCATGCTGCCGACCTTCAAGGAGGTCGTGGAGGAGCTGTTCGTACGGGGCCTGGTGAAGGCCGTGTTCGCCACGGAGACACTCGCCCTCGGTATCAACATGCCTGCCAGATCAGTGGTGTTGGAGAAGCTGGTCAAGTGGAACGGGGAGCAGCACGCCGACATCACCCCGGGCGAGTACACCCAGCTGACCGGGCGCGCCGGCCGCCGTGGCATCGATGTCGAGGGGCATGCGGTCGTGCTGTGGCAGCGCGGCTTCAGCCCCGAGCACCTGGCCGGACTCGCGGGCACGCGCACGTACCCGCTCAAGTCCAGCTTCAAGCCGTCGTACAACATGGCGGTCAATCTGGTCGAGCAGTTCGGGCGGCACCGGTCCAGGGAGCTGCTCGAGACGTCCTTCGCGCAGTTCCAGGCCGACAAGTCCGTCGTCGGGATCTCGCGGCAGGTCCAGAAGAACGAGGAGGGGCTCGAGGGCTACAAGGAGTCCATGACCTGCCACCTCGGGGACTTCGAGGAGTACGCGCGACTGCGCCGTGACCTGAAGGACCGCGAGACCGAGCTGGCCAAGCAGGGCGCGGCCCAGCGCCGGGTGCAGGCCGCCGCCGCACTGGAGAAGCTCAAGCCGGGCGACGTCATCCACGTGCCGACGGGCAAGTTCGCGGGTCTCGCCCTGGTCCTCGATCCAGGGCTGCCGGCGGGGCGGTCCAACGGGCACCGGGGGTTCGAACACCACGACGGGCCAAGGCCGTTGGTGCTGACCGCCGAGCGGCAGGTCAAGCGGCTCGCGTCCATCGACTTCCCCGTGCCGGTCGAGGCGCTGGAGCGGATGCGGATCCCCAAGTCCTTCAACCCCCGGTCGCCGCAGTCGCGGCGGGACCTCGCGTCCGCCCTGCGGACCAAGGCCGGGCACATCGTGCCCGACCGGCACAGGAAGGGCCGCTCCCAGGCCGCCGACGACCGGGAGATCACGCGGCTGCGGGCCGCGCTGCGGGCGCACCCCTGCCATGGCTGCGACGAGCGCGAGGACCACGCCCGCTGGGCCGAGCGCTACTACCGGCTGCGGCGTGACACCGTGCAGCTGGAGCGGCGCATCGAGGGCCGCACGAACACCATCGCGCGCACCTTCGACCGCATCGTCAAGCTGCTGACCGAGATGGACTATCTGCGCGGCGACGAGGTCACCGAGCACGGCAAGCGCCTCGCCCGGCTGTACGGCGAGCTCGATCTGCTGGCCAGCGAGTGCCTGCGCGACGGGGTCTGGGAGGACCTGAACCCGGCCGAACTGGCCGCGTGCGTCTCGGCGTTGGTGTTCGAGGCCAGGCAGGCCGACGACGCGCTCGCGCCGAAGGTGCCCTCCGGCAAGGCGAAGGCCGCGCTCGGCGAGATGGTGCGGATCTGGGGGCGGCTCGACGCCCTCGAGGAGGAGTTCCGGATCAACCAGGCCGAGGGCGTGGGCCAGCGCGAACCGGATCTCGGCTTCGCCTGGGCCGCGTACGAGTGGGCCTCCGGCAAGGGGCTCGACGAGGTGCTGCGGGAGGCGGACATGCCGGCCGGGGACTTCGTGCGGTGGTGCAAGCAGGTCATCGACGTGCTCGGGCAGATCGCGGCCGCGGCGCCCTCCGGTTCCACCGTGGGCCGGAACGCGCGCAAGGCCGTGGATGCGGTGTTGCGCGGGGTCGTCGCCTACTCGTCGGTGGGCTAGACCCGGCCGCTGCCCTGTGCAGCCTGTGTGAGTGAGGAGCCCCTGCTTTGCCGGCAGGGGCTCCTCTGCTGTGTGCGTGTGGGGGGCGGGTGGTCAGGCCGCCGTGCGAGCCGCGTCCCTCTTCGCAACCTCCTCGCGGACGATCGGGATCACGTGGCGGCCGAAGTCGATCGCGTCGTCGAGCAGGTCGTAGCCGCGGGCCGAGAGGATGTCGACGCCCAAGTCGTAGTAGTCCAGGAGGGCTTGGGCGACCGTCTCGGGGGTGCCGACCAGGGCCGTCGAGTTGCCCGCGCCGCCCGTCTCCGCCGCCGTCGGGGTCCACAGCGCGCGGTCGTGGCGCTCGCCCCGGGCCGCCGCCGCGAGGAGGCGCTGGGAGCCCGCGTTCTCCGGGTTCGTCGACGGGTGGCGGCGGGAGAGCGGGGTGCCCGCCTTACGGGCCCGGATGCGGGCCAGCGTCGCGTGGGCCTTCTCCCAGGCCAGTTCCTCGGTCGGCGCGATGATCGGGCGGAACGCCACCTGGATGCGGGGCACGTCCGTGCGGCCCGCCGCCTTCGCCGCCGCCTTGACCGACTCGATCTGCTCGGCGGTCTGCGCCAGCGGCTCGCCCCACAGGCAGTAGATGTCTGCCTCGGCGCCGCCCGCCGCGTACGCCGCGGGGGACGAGCCGCCGAACGAGACCGGCGGGTGCGGCAGTTGGACGGGGAAGGTGTCGCTCACGAAGTCCTTGAAGCGGTAGTGCGTGCCCTCGTGGTCGAACGGGTCGTGCGACGTCCAGGCCTTCTTGATGATCTGGATGGCCTCGCGGGTACGGGCGTACCGCTCGTCCTTGGTGAGGAAGTCGCCCTCGCGCTGCTGCTCGTGGTCGTTGCCACCGGTGATGAAGTGCACGGCGAGGCGGCCGTCGCTGATGCGGTCGAGCGTCGCGAAGGTCTTGGCCGCGAAGGTCGGGTACGAGACGTTCGGGCGGTGCGCGACCAGGATCTGGATCTTCTCCGTGCGGGCCGCGATGTAGGCGGCGGCCGGGGACGGGTCCGGGGAGCCGGAGCCGTACGCGAAGAGGATGCGGTCCCAGCCGTACTCCTCGTGGGCGCGGGCGAGACGGAGCGTGTAGTCCTTGTCGAAGGAGGGGCCCGAGCGGGCCGTCACTTCGGAGCCTTCGTTGGTCGCGGCGATGCCGAGGAACTCTACGGGCATGGTGGTACGCCTCTTTCGCGGTGCGGGGTCGGATGTGCTGGGCCTGGACGTCGGATCGTCGTCAGGCGCAACACGCCGCCGACCACACTCGACCGAAGTCGATGTGGTCGCGGGTGACCAGCCGCAGCTGAGGGCGCATGCCGTCAGTTGAACAGGCGGACGCGTGAAACGTCAACCACGTCCTCGTGCCGCCAAGTAGGCGCGCCAGCCGCCGTGGTGGGTGATGTCGGGGGCGTCGGCGGCCAGGGCCGAGGGTTCGCAGAGGAAGCCGGGGACCTCGGTGCCGTCGGCGAGGGTGACGCTGCCCAGGGTCATGGGACGGGGGAGCGTCGTGAGGAGTTGCCCCAGGCCCGCCGCCGGGATGCGCCACACCTCCGCCTCGATCGCCGCGCCCTCGGCCGGACCCACGCGCACCAGGCCCGGCTTGGCAGGACGGGTGGGCAGAGCATGCAGCCGGTACGTGGCAGCCGTGGTCGTCGAGCACTCGAACTCAGCGCCCAGGGCGAGGAGTTGGCCGTTCAGTGGCTGTCCTGTGAGGTGGGCCCCGACCACCGCGATCCGGGCGGGCGGCGTCGTCAGCAGCCCGGCGATGCGGGACACCCGGTCGTCCGTGTGGGCCCGGCCGATCAGCATCACCCCGAACGGGAGCCCGTCGGCCGTGCCCGCGGGGACGGCGGTGGCGCACAGGCCGAACAGGTTCGTGGAGTTGGTGAAGCGGCCGAGGCGGGCGTTGACCCCGAGGGGGTCGGCGGCGACCTCGTCGAGGGTGGGGTGCTCGGTGGTGGTGGGCAGCAACAGGGCGTCCGCGTCGGCCAGTTGGGCGAACGCCGCGGTGCGCAGGGCTGCCAGGCGGGCCTGGTCGGCGAAGAGGCGGTGGGCGGGGATGTCGCGGGCCCGGGTGATGATGTCCCGCACGGTGGGGTCGAGGGCCGGGTCGGCCGTCGTCTTGTCGATAAGGGTTTTGTCGATGAAGGCGCCGACCGCCGTGTACCGCTCGGCGACGAACGCGCCCTCGTACAGCAGGGCCGCCGCCGCGGTGAACGGCGTCAGGTCGATCTCTCTCAACTCGGCTCCCGCGTCCGCCAGTTGGCGAGCGGCAGACTCGTACGCCGCGGCCCAGCCGGGCGCCAGTCCGCCCAGGTGCCCCGTGTGCGGGACCGCCACGCGCCACGGCCCGGGAGCGCGGGCCGGGGGCGCGGGCGCGGGGTCCGTCATGAAGGACAGGGCGCGCTCCGCCTCCGGCAGCGTACGGGCGAAGACGGTGACGCAGTCGAGCGAGGCGCAGGCCGGGACGACACCCGCGGTGGGGACCAGGCCGTAGGTGGGTTTCAGGCCGACGATGCCGTTGAGGGCGGCCGGGACGCGGCCCGAGCCCGCCGTGTCGGTACCGAGGGCGAGATCGGCGATGCCCAGGGCCACCGCCACGGCGGAGCCCGAGCTGGAGCCGCCGCTGATCCGGGTGGGGTCGACGGCGCCGCGGACCGCGCCGTAGGGGGAGCGGGTGCCGACCAGGCCGGTGGCGAACTGGTCCAGGTTCGTGGTGCCGAGGACGAGCGCGCCCGCCGCGCGCAGCCGGGCCACCGCGGGGGAGTCCTCGACGGGCGTGTACGCGTACGCGGGGCAGCCCGCGGTGGTGGGCAGGCCCGCGACGTCGATATTGCCCTTGACCGCCAACAGGCGTCCCGCCAGGGGGAGTTGTTCGCCCCTCGCCGTGCGGGCGTCGAGGGCGGCCGCCTCCGCCGCGACGTCCGCCTCGGGGCGCAGATCGATCCAGATCTCGGGGCGGTCCACCGCGGCGATCCGGGCGTGGGCGGCACGGACGCGGGTCACGGCTGAGGGCATGAGGGCTCCAGTGGTTGCTCGGCGGGGTCAGGCCGGGACGAGGATCAGCAGAGGTGTGCCCGGGTCCACCTGGGCGCCCGGCTCGGTGAGGATCTGGTGGACGCGGGCCGGCGACGCGGCCCGTACCGGGGACTCCATCTTCATCGCCTCCAGGGCCACGAGCTGCTGTCCGGGTTCCACCACATCGCCCTCCGAGACGTTCAACTGCCAGACGCAGGCGGCGAATTCGGCCTCGACCACAATGCCGCCCGTGGGCAGGCTCAGATCGTCGGCGGGCGGTGCCGGGGCGCTCGCGGCCTCGGCGCGCGCGAACTCGCCGGCCGCCTCCCACGCGTCCCGCTCCGCGGTGAACGCGGCACTCTGACCGGCCCGGAACGTCTCGATCGACGTGGCGTTCCGATCCAGGAACTCCTGATGCGCGGCGAGCGAGAACTCGCCCTCCTCGATGCGCGGCACGAAGCGGCCCGAGGTGATGTCCGCCCGCAGCTCGAGGAGTTCCTCCGGCGACACCGGGTACCACTTGATCCGGTCGAAGAAGCGCAGCAGCCACGGGGACCCCGCCTCGAACGCGCCGCGCTGCTGCCAGCCCGACCAGACCTGGGTCGTACGCCCCACGAACTGATAGCCGCCGGGTCCCTCCATCCCGTAGACGCACAGGTACGCGCCGCCGATGCCGACCGAGTTCTCCGCGGTCCAGGTGCGGGCCGGGTTGTACTTCGTCGTCACCAGGCGGTGGCGCGGGTCGAGCGGGGTGGCGACCGGGGCGCCGAGGTAGACGTCGCCGAGGCCGAGCACCAGGTACTCCGCGTCGAAGACCGTCGCGTACACGTCGTCGACGGAGCCGAGGCCGTTGACGCGGCGGATGAACTCGATGTTCCACGGGCACCAGGGCGCGTCGTCGCGTACGCCCGCCATGTACCGGGCGATGGCCTCGCGGGTCGCCGGGTCGTCCCAGGACAGGGGGAGGTGGACCGTGCGGGAGGGGACCGTGAGTGCGTCCGACGGAGGCAACGCGGTCGCCAATCGCCTTACTGATACCAGGAGTTCGTCCTGCGCGAGCACCCGAGGGTCCACCTGGATCTGCAGCGACCGGATGCCGGGCGTCAGGTCACGTACGCCCGTCAGGGCGGCGCCCGCCACCGCCTCCATCAGCGCGTGCACCCGCATCCGCAGCGCCAGGTCGAGCTGCATCGGGCCGAACTCCACGAGGAGGTTGTCGTCGCCGCTGCGGCGGTACGTGATGTCGCCGTCGCGGGCCAGGACGCCGCCGTCGACGATCGCGGGGCGCGGCGTGCCGTCCGCCGCGACCGGCGCGAAGCGGACCGTGTCGCCGGGGCGGAGCTGGCCCAGCTTCCAGCGTTCGGTCGTGACCACCGTGGCCGGGCAGACGAAGCCGCCGAGGGACGGGCCGTCCGGGCCGAGCAGGACCGGCATGTCGCCCGTGTAGTCGACGGCGCCGACCGAGTACGGGGTGTCGTGGATGTTGGACGGGTGCAGGCCCGCCTCGCCGCCGTCCGTGCGGGACCAGCGCGGCTTCGGGCCGACGAGCCGGACGCCGGTGCGGGCCGAGTTGAAGTGGACCTTCCAGTCGGCCGCGTAGAAGTCGTGGACGTCCTGCTCGGTGAAGAACTCCGGTGCGGCGTGCGGGCCTTCGAGCGCGCCGATGTGCCAGGTGGCGGTGAACGCGGGCCGGTCGGTCCCGGGCACCGTCTCGCCGGTCGCCGTGGCGCCGCCGTGCAGGACGTCGCCCGTGCGCAGCGCCCGGCCGCCGTGGCCGCCGAACCCGCCGAGCGTGAACGTGGCCGCGCTGCCCAGGAACGGCGGGACGTCCAGGCCGCCGCCCGCGAAGAGGACGTACGTCCGCAGGCCGTGCTCGCTCGGTGCGCCCACGGTGAGGGTGCCGCCCGCGGGGACCGTCACCGGCTCCCACTGCGGGACCGGTACGCCGTCCACCGTGACGGGGGCCGGGGCGCCGGTCACGCACACCGTCGTCGGGTGCGTGAACCTCAACTCCGGTCCTTGGAGCGTGCATTCCAGTCCGGGAGCGCCCTCGCCGTTGCCGAGGGCGAGGTTGCCGAGGCGGAACGAGCGGTCGTCCATCGGGCCGCACGGCGGCACGCCGACCTGCCAGTGCCCGATGCGGCCCGGCCAGTCCTGCACGGTGGTGAGCGTGCCGCCCGCGGTCACCTCGATGCGCGGCGTCGGGTCGGTGACGTGCGCGAGGGTCGCCGTCGAGTGGGTGGCCGAGCGGAAGTCCGGCGCGGTCAGGGCCGAGCGGACCAGACCCAGATTGGTCTCGATGCCGTCCACGCGGGTGGCGGCGAGAGCCGCGTCGAGGCGGTCCAGGGCCTCGGCGCGGTCGCTGCCGTACGCGATCACCTTCGCCAGCATCGGGTCGTACGCCGTGGAGACCTCGCTGCCGGTCTCGATCCAGCCGTCGACGCGCACTCCATCGGGGAACTGGACCCGGGTCAACAGGCCCGCGCTCGGGCGATGTTCACGGCTCGGGTCCTCCGCGTACAGGCGTGCCTCGACGGCGTGGCCGCGGGGTGGCCCCGGGTCGCGTACGACCGTGGTCTCGCCGCGTGCCAGGCGCAGCATCCAGGCGACGAGGTCGACGCCGTAGACCTCCTCGGTGACCGGATGCTCCACCTGGAGGCGGGTGTTGACCTCGAGGAAGTACGCCTCCTCGCGCGCGGCGTCGTACACGAACTCGACCGTGCCGGCGGAACGGTAGTCGACCGATGCGCACAAGTCTCTTGCCGCGATGGCCAGTTGGTCGCGTACGTGCTCGGGAAGGTTCGGTGCCGGGGCCTCCTCCACCACCTTCTGGTTGCGGCGCTGCAGCGAGCAGTCGCGGTCGCCGAACGTGACGACCCTGCCCCGTCCGTCGCCGAAGACCTGGACCTCCACGTGCCGGGCGTGCTCGACGAGGCGCTCCAGGAAGACGCCCGCCGACGTGAAGGAGGCCGCCGCCGTGCGCTGGACGCGGTCCCAGGCCTCGCGCAGGGCGTCCGGGGTGCGGCAGGCCGCCATGCCGATGCCGCCTCCGCCGCCGGTGGCCTTGAGCATCACCGGGTAGCCGATGCGGTCCGCCGCGGCCAGAGCCGCGTCGGCGTCGGGGAGCAGTCCGGTGCCGGGGGCCAGCGGGACGCTCGCGGCCTCGGCTGCCGCGCGTGCCGTGTGCTTGGCGCCGAACAGCTCCAGCTGGTGCGGGGTCGGGCCGACGAACACGATGCCCGCGTCCTCGCAGCGGCGCGCGAACGCGGCGTCCTCGGACAGGAATCCGTAGCCCGGGTGGATCGCCCGGGACCCGGTGTCCTTCGCCGCCTTCAGGACCAGGTCGGCGTCGAGGTACGACTCCTTCGCGGGCGCCGGGCCGAGGCGGACGGCCTCGTCGGCGAGGCGGACGTGCGGGGCGCCGCGGTCCGCGTCGGAGTACACGGCCACGGTGCGCAGGCCCAGTTCCCGTGCGCTGCGGATGATGCGGGCGGCGATCTCGCCGCGGTTGGCGACGAGCAGGGTGTCGAAGGTCATGCGCCCGCCCCGATCGTCACGCCCGCCCCGATCGTCAGCGCCACCGGGGTCGGTTCGAAGCCGTTGCACGGGTTGTTGATCTGCGGGCAGTTGGAGACGAGGACGATCACGTCGCACTCCGCGCGCAGGGTCACCTCGAGGCCGGGTGCGGACAGGCCGTCGACGATGCCGAGGGTGCCGTCCTTCTCCACGGGCACGTTCATGTACCAGTTGACGTTCGAGACGAGGTCCCGCTTGCCGAGACCCCAACGGGCGCCCTCTGCAAGGAAGTTGTCGACGCAGGCGTGCTGGGCCCAGGTGTGGTGGCCGTAGCGCAGGGTGTTGGACTCCTTCGAGCAGGCGCCGCCGACCGTGTCGTGCCGGCCCACGTCGTCGGAGACGACCGTCATCAGCGGCGTGTGTTCGTTGCTGAGCAGCACGCTGCCCGTCGTCAGGAAGAGGTTGCCCTGCGCGTGGATCGTGTCGGGCGCGCTGTAGCGCACGGCCGTGTCATCGGCGGCGTACACGAGGAAGTCGACGGCCTGGTTGCCGCGCAGGTCGGTGAGGGTGAGGGTGTCGCCCCCGCGCAGGAGGGCGGACCAGGCGGCGCGGGCGGCCACGGTGGAGACGGCCGTGTCGGTGGAGGCGGTGGTCACTTGAGCCCCCTGGAGGCGAGGAAGTCGGCGGTGTTGAGGAAGGCGCGGCGGCCCTCGGGCGTGGCGTCCCACAAGGGGTCGCCCGCGGACGTCGGTTCGGCCCGCCACGCCAGGACCTCCAGCGGGCCGGTCACGTAGGTCTCGCGCGGGTCCGACGGATGCGGCACGTTCACGAGCAGCACCGTGACGTCCTGCTCGGCGCGGAGCGTCACGCTCGCGCCGGGCCCCGCCGAACCGGTGAACCGGACGGCCCCGTCCTCCGCGAACTCGACGCCCTGGAAGAAGGAGAGGGACGGCGGGATGTCGCGCGGCGTGAGGCCGTTCTTCGCGGCGGCCAGTTTGAACAGCTCCCGCCCGGCGGGCGAGGGCGACTCGGGGGTACCGGCGCCGTAGCGCCGTTCGTTCCGTACGCGGGTGGAGGTGCCGCACAGCGCGTCGTGCCGGCCGCCCGTGGTGTCCGCGACGACGGACGCGAGGACGCGGCCCTGGTCGGACAGGAGGAGACGGCCCTCGCCGAGGTAGGCGTTCCACTGCACCTTCACCGTGTCGGCGACGTTCAGCCGCTCCCAGGGGCGGCCGTCGACGTAAAGGAGGAGGTGCGCGCAGGCGTCGCCCGTGCGGTCGGTCAGGCGCAGCTCGGTGCCGCGGGCCAGGACGCGGTGCGTGTAGTTGCCGCCCGCCACCGTCTCCGCCCACACCAAGTGGCCCGCCTCGCACGGGGGTTGGGGCCAGTCGCGGGCGGGGACCACCGGCATGGCGTCGGTGCGGGTGCCCTGTTGGGCGCGGGCGTGGTCGCGGGCTCCGTGGGTGGTCGCTGTCGCCATGGCGGGACCTTCCGGCTCGGCGTCGGGTTGCTGGGGACTCATGTTTCTGTCGTGCGACAGAAATTAGGCAGCGGTCGCTTCTGCCGCGTTGCCCGGCCGTGTCGGTGGCGTTACCTGGATCTCACCGCGCTCGACGCGTCAGGCCCGTCCGGGCCGAACCGGGCCGATGTGCGACGATCGGGCGCATGAGCACTTCAGGAGCGCGCCGCGTCGGTCGCCCGCGGGCCGCCGCCCGGCCGGACAGCGGACTCGCTCCGCGCGCCGAACTCCTGGAGGCCGCCGCCGAGTTGTTCACGACGAAGGGGTACGCGGCCACCACCACCCGGGCCGTCGCCGAGCGTGCCGGGATGCGGCAGGCGACGATGTACCACTACGTCTCCGGCAAGGAGGAGCTGCTCGCCGCCCTCCTGGAGTCGACCGTCACACCCTCGCTCGCGCTGGCCCGCGCGCTGCTCGCCGAGGCGGAGCGCCCGGCGAAGGACCGGCTGTGGGAGCTGTGCCGCAGCGACGTCGAGCTGCTCTGCGGCGGCCCGCACAACCTCGGCGGCCTGTATCTGCTGCCCGAGGTGCGCGCCGAACGCTTCGCCGGGTTCCATGCCGTGCGCGCCGAACTGAAGGACGCGTACCGGCAGTTGCTCGCCGACACGAGCGCCGGATCCACCCTCGGCAAGGGTGAACTCGCTCTGCGGACCGACCTGTTGTTCGGCCTCATCGAAGGCGTGATCCTCGTCCACCGGTCCGACCCCGAGCGGCCCGTCACGGCGTTTGCCGAGGCCACGGCGGACGCCGCGCTGCGCATCGCCGGCATCTGAGCCGATCGGCGACCCCGCGCGGGCTCGGACAGCCGGACGCCCTCACTCCATGTGTGCGAACAAGAGCTGAGCGTGCAAATGGGAGCGAGTGTATTCCTCTCGGCGGGGCATTTCAGGGCCTTGCCGAATATGACTCGGCGATGATCCGGTCGGACTAAGCTCGCCCGCAGCGCACCGAGTTGAGATGGATTCGGGCGCTTGTTCCCCTATGCGGCGATGGTTCGCGTTGATCCCCGTAGCCAAGTGTGGCGAACCATCGCAAACTTCCCCGACCCGACCGTTCAGAGGGCATACATGGTGAGTGTTCAATCGCCTCCCGGTGGCCGAGAAGTCCCCTACACACGTGTCCTGTTGCTGCCCGCCATGGTCATGGCCGCCGCCACCGGAGCGGCCGTCGCACTGGTCACGCAGCCCGCACGTCTCGCCGTCGCCCTGTGCGGCGCACTCGGCACGGTCCTGGTGGTCGCCGTCGCGGCCGAGGCCGTCCGGCGCGGCCGCGTCATCAAGGGCCAGCGCACCCAATACGCGCACCACGTCGCCGAGTTGGAAGGCCGCATCGGCGCCCAGGAACACCGCACGATGCGAGTCGCCAAGGAAGTGCTGCCGCACGCCCTCTACCGGATGCGCACCGGCGACAACCCCAAGGACGCCGTCCAGAACACCTGCGACTCCGACCCCGCCTTCCGCGACATCAGCCAGGGCGAGCGCGAACTGCTGCGCCGCTGCCTCAGGGAGATCGACCGCGGGGACGCCGAGAGCGACGCGGCCCAGCGCGCCTTCGTCTCCATCGCCCGCCGCGTCCAGGCCATCGTGCACAAACAGGCCCAGGAACTGCGCGAGATGGAGGAGGACCACGGCCGCAACCCCGAGGTCTTCGACGACCTCCTGCGCATCGACCACGGCACCGCGCTGATCGGCCGCCTCGCCGACTCCGTCACCGTCCTCGGCGGCGCACGCCCCGGACGCCAGTGGCCGCGGCCCGTCAAGCTCTACAGCGTGCTGCGCGGCGCCATGTCGCGCATCCTCGAATACCCGCGCATCGACCTGCATGCCATCTGTGACGTGGCCATCACGGGCATCTCCGTCGAGCCCCTCATCCACGCCTGCGCCGAACTCCTCGACAACGCCACGCGCTACTCGCCGCCGCAGACCCGCGTCCACGTCACCGCCGTCGAGGTGCAGACCGGCATCGCCATCGAGATCGAGGACGGCGGCGTCAGCCTCGGCGAGGAACAGCGCCTCAAGGCCGAGCGGATGCTCGACAAGGCCAAGGCGGGCGTCGACCTCAACGACCTGGGCGAGAACCCGCGCCTGGGCCTCGCCATCGTCGGCCGGCTCTGCTCGATGTACAACATGCAGATCTCCCTGCGCCAGTCCGCGTACGGCGGCGTCCGCGCGGTCCTCGTCGTGCCGCGCGAGATGATGAGTTCCGAGCCCGCTCCGGGACTCGCCCACGGCATCGGCGCCACCGCAGTGCCCCGCGTCGACCACAACGGCGTACCGATCAAGGAAGAGCCGCGGCTGAAGAAGACGCGCCGCCCCACCACGGGCCCGCGCCCCTCCGCCCCGCTCGTCGCCGCGATGGAGGACGACGTCCCCGTGGTCACCGAGTGGCGGGCCAACGGGCTGCCGCAGCGCCGCAGGAAGCACGACACGAAGATCATCGAGAACCAGATCATCGTCACGCCCCGCAACCCCGACCTGTCCGCGCCGCCGCCCGCGGCTGCGGCACCCGGCGTCCCCGCGCCCTCCGTGGAGCCGGAGCACGACAGGCCCGCGCAGCCCGAACCCGGCCTGTGGGTCGAGGCGTTCATGAACGGGCTGAAGCCCGACGGGTCGGACCCGGGTGAGGGCTTCGAGGCGCCGGAGGGCGCCGACAAGCCGCACGACGACGCGTACAACCAGCAGGTCGACGAGGGAGACCGCCAGTGATCCAGCAACGCGCCAATTTCGACTGGATGCTCAAGGAGCTCGCCGACGGCGTGCCCAATGTGCGCCAGGTGGTGGTGCTCTCCGCGGACGGTCTGCGCATCGCACGCTACGGCGGCGACCCCGACGGGGCCGACCGGATCGCCGCCGCCTGTGCGGGACTCCAGTCCCTCGCCTCCGCGGTCGCCTCCGAGATCCCGGAGAGCAACGGCAAGATGAACATGGTCATCATCGAGGTCGACGGCGGCTTCTTCTATCTGATGGCCGCGGGCAAGGGCGCGTATCTCGCCGTCCTCGCCGACCCGTACGTCGACGCGGGCCTCATCAGCCACCAGATGCGCGACCTCGTGATCCGCATCGGCGCCCACCTGACCAGCCCGCCCCGACGCAACGGCCAGACTGTATGAGCCCCCGCCCTCCCGAACCACCGTTCCGAGAACCGCCACCGCAGCGCGAGCGACGCCCGCAGCAGGGTCCCAGGGATCCCGAGCGGCTCTACGTCATCACCGGCGGCACCGACGGCGCCGACCGCGCACCCCTCGATCTGGTCACCCTGATCGTGGCGCACGCCGACCCGCCGCCCGCGGTGCCGCCCGAACAGGGCGCCGTGTTGCGCATGTGCCGCACGCCGCTGTCCACGGCCGAGATCTCGGCCTACCTCAACCTGCCGTTCAGCGTGGTCACCGTGCTGCTCGGCGAACTCCTCGCGGCCGAACTGGTCCAGGCGCGGGCCCCCGTCATCCGGAGCGCCGTCGCCGACCGTTCCCTCCTCGAAGCGGTGATGCATGGACTACAGAAGCTCTGAGAACACGGCCGCCACCGAGGTCGCCCTCGGCAGTGTGCACATCCCGGGACCGCGGGCCGAGGACCGGATGCCCGAGACGGTCACCTCGGCCGTGAAGATCGTCATCGTCGGCGGCTTCGGCGTCGGCAAGACCACCATGGTCGGCTCCGTGAGCGAGATCCGCCCGCTCACCACCGAGGAGACGATGACGCAGGCGGGCATCGGCGTCGACGACAACTACGGCTCCGAGACGAAGACCGCCACCACCGTGGCCATGGACTTCGGCCGCATCAGCATCACCGAGGAACTCGTCCTCTACCTGTTCGGCACCCCGGGCCAGGAGCGCTTCTGGTTCCTGTGGAACGGGCTGTTCGAGGGCGCCCTCGGCGCGGTCGTGCTCATCGACAGCCGCCGCCTCGAGGTCAGCTTCGACGTGATCGGACGCCTGGAGGAGCGCGGCGTGCCGTTCGTCATCGCCAACAACGCCTTCCCGGACGGCCCGCGCTATCCCACCGAGGAGCTGCGCAACGCCCTCGACCTGGACCCGCAGGTCCCGATCATCGAGTGCGACGCGCGCCGCCGGGCCTCCAGCCGCGACGTCCTGATGACCCTGATGCGCTATCTGCACGAGATGGCGCTGCACCGCGCCTGACCCTCAACTCCCCACCTTCTAACACCAGTTGACCACACCACCGGAGCGATCACCGTGGCGCCTCCCTCCCAGCAGCCCTCCCAGTCATCCGCCGGATACGACGCCCTCGACGGCCTCGCCGACCCCTCGCTCGCCCCGCCGCCCGGCTGCCCCGCGCACGCCCTGGGCCCGGACGGCCTGCGCCGGCTCTACGGACCCGAGGCCGACACGGACATCGCGGCCGTCTACGAGAAGCTGCGCGCCGAACACGGCACGGTGGCCCCGGTGTTGATCCACGACGACGTCCGCATGTGGGCGGTGCTCGGCCACAGCGAGAACCTGCACATGGTGCGCAGCACCTCCCAGTACAACCGCGACGCGCGGGGCTGGACCGCCCTGAAGAACGGCACGGTCAAGCCGACCCACCCGCTCGTCCCCGTCTTCAGCTACCAGCCGATCTGCTCCATGACGGAGGGCACGGAGCACCGGCGGCTGCGCGGCGCGGTCACCGCGGCCATGGAGACCATCGAGCACCGCACCCTGCGCCGGACGATCAACAAGGCGACGCAGGAGATCATCAACCGGTTCTCGCAGCGCGGCGAGTGCGACATCGTCAGCGAGTTCGCCGAGCACCTGCCGATGATGGTGATGCTGTCGATCCTCGGCGCCCCCGAGGCGTACAGCGAGCGCTTCGTGCAGGCGGCCCGCGACATGATCAAGGGCACCGAAACGGCCATCGCCAGCAACGAGTTCATCATGGGCGTCCTCATGGAGCTCACGGCGCGGCGCCGGGCCAACCCCCTCGACGACGACTTCACCAGCGGCCTCATCGCCGACCCGGCGGGCCTGACCGACGACGAGGTCGGCCAGCACCTGCGGCTCATCCTCATCGCGGCCTACGAGGGCACGGCCAACCTCATCGCCAACGTGCTGCGCGTCGTGCTCACCGACCCGCGCTTCCGCGCCCAGCTCAACGGCGGGCAGATGACCGTGCCCGAGGCGGTCGAGCAGTCGCTGTGGGACGAGCCGCCGTTCAGCGCCATGGTCGGCTACTTCGCCAAGGTCGACACCGAACTCGGCGGGCAGCGCATCCGCGCCGGGGACGGCCTGATCTTCGGCATCCAGCCGGGCAACGTCGACCCGGCGGTCCGCCCCGACCCGACCGCCCACATGCTCGGCAACCGCTCGCACCTCGCGTTCGGCGGCGGTCCGCACGAGTGCCCGGGCCAGGACGTCGGGCGCGCCATCGCCGACATCGGGGTCGACGCGTTCCTGATGCGGTTGCCCGACGCTGAACTCTCCATCCCGGAGAGCGAGTTGCGGTGGCGCTCGACGATCCTGTCCAAGCACCTCGTGGCGCTTCCGGTGTCGTTCACGCCGCGCCCGCCGCAGGACGTCATCTCCAAGCCGAGCATCGTGCCGCCGCCGCGCCCCGACTGGCAGGTCTCGTCCGGCGCACCGGTGCAGACGCCGGCTCCTGTGGCCGAAACCCCGGCTCCGGCACCTGCCGCCGCCCCGGCCGCCCCGGTGCAGCCGCGGCTCGGCGCCTGGCAGCGGTTCCTGCGCTGGTGGCGCGGGTACTGACAGCGCCTCTGCCGCTCTACTCGTCTACTGGTCCCAGGTCGCGTACGACACCCAGGCCCCCAGCTCCCGCCCGCTCACGAACCGGTGCTCGCGACCGGTCACCGGATCCCTGAACTCCAGGGAGCGGGCGAGGAGTTGCAGGGGCCTGCGGAAGTCGTCGGGTGCGACGGGGTCCGCGACGACCGGATAGAGCGGATCGCCCAGGATCGGCAGCCCGATGCGGTTCATGTGGACCCGCAACTGATGGGTCCGCCCGGTGTGCGGTGTCAGCCGATAGAGCCCCAACTCGCCCTTCGTCCCGGCCAGTTGGACATGGCTTTCGGCGTTGGGCTCGCCGCCCGGGATCTCCTGGGCGGTGAGCACCCCGCGCTCCTTCTCGATCCTGCTGCGCACCGTGACCGGCAGCGGGACCCCCGGGTCATGGGCGGCGACGGCCTCGTACTCCTTGGCCACGAGCCGGTCCCGGAACAGGGTCTGGTACCGGCCGCGCTCCTCGGGGCGTACGACGAACAGCACGAGCCCGGCTGTGAGCCGGTCGAGCCGGTGGGCGGGCCCGATGGCCGGCAGGTCCAACTCCCGGCGCAGCCGCGCCAGGACGGTCTCGGTGACGTGGCTGCCGCGCGGCGTCGTCGCCAGGAAGTGCGGCTTGTCGGCGACGACGATGTGCTCGTCGCGGTACACGACGTCCACCACGAAGGGGACCCGCGTCTCCGCCGGGAGGTCCCGGTGGAACCACACGTACCCGCCCGGCTCGTACGGGGTGTCGGCGCGCACGGGGCCGCCGTCCGCCCGCACGATGCGCTCCGCGGCGATCATGGCGTCGATCACCCCGTCCCCCGCCGACATGCGCCCCACCAGGTGGTCCCGCACGGTCGCCCACTCCCCGTCGACGGGCATCCGCACCCGCACGGGATCGACCCCGTCGCGCTGGGGGAGGGGGGAGGGCGGGGTGCGGGGCTTGCGTCTCATCGAGTGCCACAGTACGGGCGCCGCGGTCCGGGGAGGGGCGTCAGGTGGTACGGCGTGTGCCGCGCCGGGATCGCTTGCGCCGCTTCCTGAGCCAGTCGCGGAAGTCGAGCAGTTCGATGACGGTCTGCACCCACGACGTGAGCGTGCCCAGGAGGCGCAGCACCACGGAGGCGCCGATGTCGTCCACAGTGCTTCTTTCGGGTCGAGGGCGGTGCCGTCCACTTCATCGCGCTTTCACGCGGCCGGGGAAGGGGCCTTCGTCACCTGTTCCGCCGCGGAAGTCCCGCGCGGCTGCCGCCACCGGCGGTACCCGGCGCCCGCCGCCACCGTCCCGGCCAGGAACAACACCGTGAACCACTGGAAGTACCAGTGCCCGCCCGCCGGGTCGTACACCGTGGCGCGCGGCCAGGCGAGGTTGACCGTCATGACCAGGCCGTAGAGCAGGGCGAGCGCGTTGACCGGCAGTCCCCAGCGGCCCAGGGAGAACAGGGGGCGGCCCGCCTCGTCGGTGCCGTCCGCCCCGGCGCCGGCGTACTGGCCGCGCAGCCGGCGCAGCAGCATCGGGCCGGTCACCATCGCGTACGCCAGGTACAGCAGCACGATGCACGTCGTGCCGATCGCCAGGAACGCGTCGGGTGAGGCGAAGTTGAGCAGGAGCAGCAGCGCCGCGAGCGCGCCGACGACCAGGGCGGGGCCGGTCGGCATGCCGGTGCGGGGGCTGACCCGGGACAGCTGCCGGGACCCCGGCAGCACCCCGTCGCGCGCCATCGAGAACAGCATGCGGCACGCCGCCGTCTGGATCGCGAGGGTCGCCACGGCGATGGCGATCGCGACGTCCGCGAGCAGCGCGCGGCCGATGCCGTCGCCGAGGCTGCTGGTCAGGACGTAACTCAGGCCGTCCGTCGCGAGGCGCCCGTCGGTCAGGCTCGGCGCGGCGAGGATGCCGCCGAGCACCAGGAGCCCGCCGAGCAGGCCTGCGGCACCGAGCGCGGTGAGGATCGTGCGCGGCGACGTGCGGCGCGGATCGCGCGTCTCCTCGCTCATCTCGCCCGCGCTGTCGAAGCCGATCAGGACGTACGCGGCGGTGAGCGAACCCGTCAACAGCGCGGCCAGGAGCCCGGATTGGCCCGCGGAGCCCGTGTGCAGCGTGATGCCGGGGGAGCGCTCGGCATGGGTCAGGAGCAGCACGACGATGAGGACGGCGCCGATGATCTCGGCGGTGACGCCGACCCGGTTGATCAGCGACATCACCCGGTTGTCGAGGAGGTTCACCAGGGTCGTCAGCGCCAGCAGGAGCACGCCGAGGACCGCCGCGTTCGCCGCGCCGCTCGGTGAGGTGGGCGCCGGGTCGCCGCCGAGCAGCTGGAAGCCGGACCACAGCGGCGGCAGCACCATCTGCAGCGCGAGCGCGGCCGCGGCGACGACCACGATCTGCCCGATCACCATGATCCAGCCCGCGAACCAGCCGAACGCCGGGGTCGCGAGACGGGACGACCACTGGTAGATCGCCCCCGAGAGCGGGTAGCGCGCGGCGAGCTCGGCGAAGCAGGCCGCGACCAGGAGCTGCCCGACGAGTACGGCGGGCCAGGTCCAGAAGAAGACGGGGCCGCCGAACCCGAAGCCCACGGCGAAGAACTGGAAGACGGTCGTCAGGACGGAGATGAAGGAGAAGCCCGCGGCGAAGGAGGCGTACCGGCCGAGGCTGCGGTGCAGCTCCTGCCGGTAGCCGAACTCCGTGAGCAGGGGGTCGTCGGAGGTTGGGGGCGAAGGGTGGTCGTCGGACGGGGCGAGGGTGGTCACGGGTGCACCTGCCTTCAGGGCCGGGGGAGCAGGAGGAGCAGGAGGAGCCGAAAGAGTTCCTGTCGGGCGACAGAAATTAGGGGCGGCCCGTTTCCTCCGCATGACGCGGCCATGTCGAGGCGGCGCCCAAGTCCTCACTCCGGCCCGCAGGGCCTTCTCGCGATGCATCGCGTATTGACCGACCCGCAGGGCATCACGGAGGTGGGTCGCGAGGAGGTCGTCGAGTGGCTGTCCGACCTGCTGGCCGTGCCCACCCAGGAGTACTCGATGCTCGAGAGGCTGGACTTCAGACGAGCGGAGCAGTCTTGCCGAGATCCTGCTCCGCTCCCTTGAGTCGCAGCTTGACGCAGGCGAGGCGGCTTAACCGCAACTCACTGTGAACGAGAGGGGGTTGGCATACGATGCCCGGTATGCGCATGGGTGACCCCGGCGGTCGGCATAACCCCGGGGTCTGGCCAGTCTGGAGGGACTGACATGGGTAAGCGTACCGTCGCGCCTGGACGTAGCAGGCCCATCGGCCCGCTCAGGGTTGCGATTTACCTGCGAGTCTCAACCGCAAAACAGGTCAAGGGGTACGGACTTCGGGCGCAGGAAGAGCAGTGCCACGCCTGGCTGGACTACAAGATTGGCAAGGGCTGGTACACCGTCATCAAGGTCTACAGCGACGGTGGCGTAAGCGGGAAGCTGGCGTCGCGCCCGAACTTCGACATCCTCAACGAGGCAATCAACGACGGTCAGTACGACCTCGTGGTCTTCGGCAAACTTGACCGCATCGGCCGCGCGATGAGCGACATCCACCTCTGGGTCTACCACACCACCAAGTCGGGCGTACGCGTAGCCACTGCGGACGGCCGGATTGACTCCGAAGACGACATGTTCGGGATCCAACTCGGCCTGCTCGCCTACATGGCAGAGACCGAGCACACACTCATCCTCGAACGAACCATGGGTGGCCGCGAGCGGAGGCTGGGAGACGGAGGATGGCCTGGAGGCCCCGCACCCTACGGTACGAAGCTCGAAGGAAAGCCAGGCGAGAAGTTTCCCGTGGTCTGTGACGTCGAGGCAGGCATCCTGGAACAGGGTGCTGTGTTCATCGTCGATGAAAAATGCAGCGGAGATGAGGCAGCCGAAAAGCTCAACGCGCGAAGAATGTTTACACGGAGCGGCAAGCCCTGGACGGGCGGCAACCTGATTCAGAAGTACTACGCAACAGCGCTCGACGGGTACGTCATCTACCGCAACACCGAGCGAGGCGGAAAGAGAGGTGTCCGCCTCGATGAGAAAGGAAACCCCCTCTACGGCGAGACAGTGCGGATCCCCGTGCCATGTGGACTCACGCCGGAACGAGCAAAAGCCGTTCGTGCCGCTCTCGCCCGCAGATCCTTCTCGAAGTCGGACAGTCGCGAGTACCTCGTGAGCGGCTCCCTGTATGGAGTCTGTGGGCATCACTACGTTGGTTCGTATCGGAAGAACCGGGACCTCGTTCGCTACCAGTGCACCGGTCGCATCTACGACGACGACGCTGAAGGCAAGTGCAACTGCAAGGAGATCGACGCCCCGATTCTCGACAAGGCTGTATGGGCAGCAGTTGCCGCACGAGTGGGAAATCACAAAAATTTTCAGGCGCTTGCAGAAGCGTGGCTTGGCGCTCTTCCCGCCCACGCCACTGTCTACCGTGAGAGGCTCGCTGAACTCGATGCGCAAATCGAGAAAAAGCGTAAGTCGCGCCAGACCAGGCTCGTGCTCCTTGTCGACGCCCTCGAAGAGGACGGAGATGGCGAAGTTGACGGGAGGGCTGTCGAAGACCTGAGGAATGCACTCGAAGAAAAGGAGAACCAGCTCCAGTCCCTCCGAGAGGACACGCTGAAGCGGTTGGTGGAGACGGAGCGCCAAGAGGCTCGCGTGCGCGACATCATCAGCCTGGCGAAGAAGATGAACCTCCAGGATGAAGACTTCCCCTTCGCTGACAAACTTGAACTCTTCGAAATGCTCGATGTCCGAATCGATATCATCAGCGATGTGCCTGGACAAGTGCGTCCTGGCGGTTGTCCGTTCGAGGCCTGGTTTGAGGAGCAGAGCCTGACCATCCCAGACGCCATTACAGACGGGCAGTGGGAGCAGATGGAAGAATTCTTCCCTCCTCGGAAGGCTCGTGGGCGTGCAGTGGATCGTCGCTTGGTGATGGATGCCACGCTTTACAAGCTCCGTAATGGGATCTGCTGGAACGAGCTTCCATCAGAGCAGTTCGGACGCTGGCAGACCGTCTACAACAACGCGACTGCTTGGCTGAAGAACGGCATCTGGGCGCAGGCGATCCTGAGTCTGGGGGCCTACACAGGAACCCTGTTGGCGCCTGCGTACCAGCTTCCCTCGATGGACGTGTCCGTCGACCTCGATTCGCGTCTGGATGAGGTGCAGGAGGAGGCCGGCGACACGTGTGAGAGGGACTGTGTTGGCACACAGTCGTCAACACGTTCCTGTTGCCGCTGATCATCCTGTCCTCGGCGTTCATGGCGCCCTCGCAGATGCTGGACTGGATGCGGGACGTCGCCGACTTCAACCCGCTCAACTGGGCGATGATGGCGGTCCGTTCGGCGATGGCGGCGGATCCCGTCTGGGGGACGTGTGGTCGCGGGGCGGCGCGCCGCTCGCTCTCGCGACCGTGGCGGTGCGGGCGTCGACCCGGACGTTCAGGTCGTACCAGCGGAAGGTGTGACCCGGCAGGGGCGCGGGGTCGTGTCGATACGCGGCCCCGCCGCGGGGCGCCACCCGAAACGGCTAAGAGGTCATCTCAACTGGTGCATCTGGCCCGGCTTTTGGGCAGCCGTATATGCAGAGAGGCAGCTGCGCTCGTTGGAACCGGGCGCATGATCAAGACGTTGAATCAGCATGATGATGTCGGGGCTACTGACCATGGCGGTGTTAGTGCTTGTCCCGTTCATGCTGGCGTCGATCCGGCATGTACTGGTGCGGATCGGGCGCCCCAAGTGGCTGTGTCGCCTTTTGAGGGCCCGAACACCCGCCAGCGGGTTGGGTGTCGGCGCCACAGTCACCGATGAACTACATGCGTTCTTGAACGCCAACAAACGTGTGCAGCTTGAGCGACGACAGGAGCAACTTGTCCTGCGAGACGACACACTCGACGGCGCTCCGCCGAAGATGGGGATCGACCTGGACGCGGGAACAGCCGTGGTCCGTAAGCGCCAATGAAAGACCAGATGACAGGCTGAGCCTGCGTTAGCAGATCAAGGTGGCCGCGATCCCGACGAAGGCCAGGAAGTGTTCGGCTTCGCGCTCGTACCGACGGTGAAGACGCCGACAGCCCGCCAGCCACGCCACCGTCCGTTCCACGGTCCAACGATGACGGCCCAGTCGTTCGGACCTATCAACTCCTCTGCGGGCGATGCGGGGTGGAGCTTTCCTCAGACCCGGGCCTTGCTCCACTCGGTGAATCGTCGGTGTGCGGTCGACCCAGAAGGGCCGAAGCCAGACGGCAGTTGGCGCCATGTGCAACCCGTCGTGGCCACGAACACGATGGCCGTCAGTACCTGCCGGTCTCCATGCCAGCGTCGGCCTCCGCCTTGAGGACGTATCGGGGCGGCTGGCACCACTTGGTGGAACAGCTCCCACACGCCGTCCGGCACCAGACGTTCCCCCATCGCGATCACGACCGCCACCCTAACGATCAGGCCAGTTGAGACAGCCTCTATGCCGCCGGAGGCTCCTGCTCGGCCTCCACCTGTGCGTTCCAGTCCCGCTTCGAGGCCTGCCAGCCGTCCTCGTTGTGACCGAGCCGCCAGTACCCGGAGATCGACAGGTCCTCCCGGGCGACACCGCGGTCGATCCGCAGATGGCGGCGCAGCTCCTTCACGAAGCCCGCCTCGCCGTGTACGAACGCGTGCAACCGGCCCTCGGGGAAGTCGAGTTGGGTGACCGCAGCGATCAGGGCCTGGCCGGACGGGCGGCCCGAGCGGTGCAGCCAGGTGACCTCGACGGAGGAGTCGATCTTCTGCTCCTCCTCGGGGCCCTCGACCTCCAGGAAGACATGGGCCCGCGCGCCCTCGGGCAGCGCCTCCACGGCCGCGGCCACGGCCGGCAGCGCGCTCTCGTCGCCGACGAGCAGGTGCCAGTCCGCCGAGGCATCGGGGCTGTACGCGCCGCCCGGGCCCATGAAGTGCACCGTCTCGCCCGGCGCGACGGACGCCGCCCACGGTCCGGCCAGGCCCTCGTCCCCGTGGATCACGAAGTCGAGGGTCAGCTCCCGCGCGGCCGGGTCCCAGGCGCGCACCGTGTACGTACGCGTCACGGGCCACTGCTCGCGCGGCAGCTCCTCCCGGATCCGCTCCACGTCGAACGGCTCGGCGTAGGTCACCCCGGCCGGGGCGAAGAGCAACTTCACATAGTGGTCGGTGTGTTCGAGCTCGGGGAAGTCCGCGAGCCCGTCCCCGCCGAGCACCACCCGCTGCATGTGCGGGGTGAGCCGCTCGGTGCGCACGACCTGCGCGGAGCGGGCCTTGCGGGGCTTGCGTGCGGGGCGCTCGGCCATGGGCGGTCTCCCTCGATCCAACACTGGCTACTTAGGTAAACCTAAGTTAACACCTCACTCCGCGAGCGTGGCGAGGAGCCGGTGCAAAGATCCGCCCAAGCCCCAGCGGGCGCCCAACTCCTCGACCGCGGCCGGGTCGTGAGGCGCCCGCGGCAGTGCCGTGTCGACGTCCGGCAGCGGTACGTCGCCCGCGACCTGGACCACCTTCGGCGCCACCGCCAGATACGGCCGCGACTCGTCGAGCCGCTTGCGCTGCGTCGGCGTCAGCTTGGACTTCGGGTCGTCGACGGCGGCCATGATCCCGGCGAGGTCGCCGTACTGCGCGAGCAGCTTCGCGGCCGTCTTCTCGCCGATGCCGGGCACGCCCGGCAGGCCGTCGCTCGGGTCGCCGCGCAGCAGCGCCATGTCCGCGTAACCGGAGCCGTCCACCCCGTACTTCTCGCGCAGCAGGTCCTCGTCCGTGATCTGCAGCGTGCCGACGCCCTTGACCGGATAGAGGACGCGGCGCTCCAGTTTGTCGTCGACGAGCTGGAACAGGTCGCGGTCGCCGGTGACGATGTCGACCGGGCCGCTCGCCCGGCCGGTGAACGTGCCGATCACGTCGTCCGCCTCGTACCCCGCCACGCCCACGCGTGCGATGCCCACCGCGTCGAGCACGGCCTCGATGACCGGCACCTGCGGGGAGAGCGTGTCGGGGATCTCCTCGGTACTGGAACCGTCCGGCGTCCCGTCCGCCGTCTCCTCGGCGACGCGGTGCGCCTTGTACGAGGGGATGAGGTCGACGCGCCACTGCGGACGCCAGTCCGCGTCCATGCACGCCACCAGGTGCGTGGGGTGGTGGTCGTGGACGAGCCGGGTGATGAATTCGAGCAGCCCGCGCACCGCGTTGACCGGGGTGCCGTCAGGGGCCTTCACGGAGTCCGGCACCCCGAAGTAGGCCCGGAAGTACAGGGACGCGGTGTCGAGCAGCATCAGGCGCTGCTGGGCCGAGGTTTCCTGGGTCACGCCCCGCATCATGCCGCACGGCACTGACAGTCACGGGCTGTGCGGGACTCGTGTGCAACCGTGAACGCCGTGTGAACTGGACCACTCTTCTGTTTGATCGGCATAAGCCCGGGCAGGCGCCGACCCGGAGCGAACCCGGTCGCACGTTCAACTATTGAACGGCCGATCGGGTCCAGGCGGGCCGACCCCGCGTTGCTCCACGGCCCGCCGGCGGGGGAGGCGGGCCGTCTTGGTTCGACCCGAGAGGTGTATGTGTCCAGGCTTGAAGCCGAAGACCTGTACAAGGTGTTCGGCAGACGACCCGATGAGGCGGTGGAGAAGCTCCGCCGCGGAGCCGACCGTGAGGAACTGCGCGCCGACGGCACCACTGCCGCCGTGATCGACGCGTCCTTCACCGTCGAGCCCGGCCAGATCTTCGTCGTCATGGGTCTGTCGGGATCCGGCAAGTCCACCCTTCTGCGCATGCTGAACGGACTGTTGGAGCCCACCGCGGGACACGTCCGCTTCGACGGCCAGGACCTGACGCAGCTGTCGCCCCGTGAGCTGCGCGAGGTCCGCTCGACGAAGATCAGCATGGTCTTCCAGCACTTCGCGCTGTTCCCGCACCGCTCCGTCCTGGAGAACGCGGCGTACGGCCTCGAGGTCCAGGGCGTGCCGCGCGCCGAGCGCAACGAACGGGCCACGGAGGCGCTGCGCCTCGCCGGGCTCGAGGGCTGGGAGAAGTCCTTCCCCGACGAGCTGTCCGGCGGTATGCAGCAGCGCGTGGGCCTGGCCCGGGCGCTCGCCACCGACGCCGACCTGCTGCTGATGGACGAGTCGTTCAGCGCGCTCGACCCGCTGATCCGGCGCGACATGCAGGACCAGCTGCTCGAACTGCAGAAGACCCTGAAGAAGACCATCGTCTTCATCACCCACGACCTGAACGAGGCCATGCGCCTGGGCGACAACATTGCCGTCATGCGCGACGGCCGCATCGTCCAGATCGGCACCGCCGAGGACATCCTCGTCACCCCCGCCAACGACTACGTCGCGTCCTTCACCCAGGACGTCGACCGCTCCCGCGTGCTGACCGCGGGCGCGATCATGGGCGCGCCCGAGAAGGGTTACGACAAGTCCGCGGCACCGGCGACGGTCACCACGGACACCCCGATCATCGACCTGTTCACGCCGTGCTCCACCAGCGGTGTCGCGGTGTCCGTGGTCGACGAGCAGGGCGAGCTCGTCGGGGTCGTCCCGCGGGCCCGCCTGCTCGCCGTGCTCGGCGAGCCCATGAAGACCGTGGAGAGCGACGGCGAGGCCAGGAGTCTCGTCAAGAACGGACCGAAGGACGCCGTCCCGACGCCTCGCGGCGAGGGCGACGGACCGGTCGAGAAGGTGAACGCCGGTGCCTAGGATTCCCTTCGGTGACTGGGTCAACAGCGTGGTCGACTGGATGCTCGACCACATGGGCTGGCTCTTCGACTTCCTCAAGACCTGCTTCGACGGCATCTACAACACCATCGTCGACGTGCTGCAGGCCCCCGAACCCCTGCTCCTCGCGGGCATCTTCGCCGTCATCGCCTTCTGGCTGCGCGGCACGGTCGCGGGTGTCCTCACCTTCGTCGGTTTCTGGTTCATCGAGAACCTGGAACTGTGGGACCACGCGATGCAGACGCTGGCGCTGGTCCTCGTCTCGACGCTGATCGCGCTCGTCATCGGTGTCCCGCTCGGCATCTGGGCGGCCCGCTCGGACCGGGTCAGCGGCCTGTTCAAGCCGGTGCTCGACCTGATGCAGACGCTGCCGGCGATGGTCTACCTGATCCCGGCCATCCTGTTCTTCGGCTCCGGCGCCCCCGCGGGCATCGTCGCGACCCTGATCTTCGCGGTGCCCCCGGGCGTCCGCATGACCGAGCTGGGCATCCGGCAGGTCGACGAGGAACTGGTCGAGGCGGCCGCCGCGTTCGGCACGACGCCGGGCAACACCCTGCTGCGCGTACAGCTGCCGCTCGCCCTGCCGACGATCATGGCCGGTGTCAACCAGGTCATCATGCTCGGTCTGTCCATGGCCGCCATCGCGGGCATGGTCGGCACCGAGGGCCTCGGTGCCGACGTCAACCAGGCGATCGGCCAGCTGAACGTCGGCCTCGGCGCCGAGTCCGGCATCGCGATCGTCATCCTGGCGATCTACCTGGACCGGATGACCAGCTCGCTGGGTCAGCAGGTCTCGCCGCTCGGCCGCCGCGCGCTGCACAAGCTGCGCGCCACGCAGGGCCTGAAGATCTGGTCGTACCGTCCCCGTCCGGCCGTCGCCGTGGTCGGTGTCGTGGTCCTCGCGCTCGTCGCGGGCGGCATGGGCGTCTTCGGCGGTTCGTCGTCGACGAGCGCAGCGGACGACGCCACGAACGTCGGCCAGGGCAAGAAGGTCACCATCGGCTACATCCCGTGGGACGAGGGCGTCGCCTCCACCTTCCTGTGGAAGGAGATCCTCGAACAGCGCGGATTCCAGGTCGAGGCGAAGCAGTTCGACGCGGGCCCGCTGTACACGTCGCTCGCCCAGGGCAGCGTCGACTTCGAGACCGACTCCTGGCTGCCGACCACGCACGCGCAGTACTGGAAGAAGTACGGCAAGGACCTCGACGACCTCGGCGCCTGGTACGGCGAGACGTCCCTCGAGCTGACGGTGCCCGCCTACATGAAGGGCATCGACTCGCTCGAGGACCTCAAGGGCCAGGGCGCCAAGTTCGGCGGCAAGATCACCGGCATCGAGGCGAGCGCCGGTGAGACGTCGCTGCTCAAGAGCAAGGTCCTCAAGGCGTACGGCCTCGACAAGGAGTACAAGGTCGTCGACAGCTCCACGCCGGCGATGCTGGCCGAGCTGAAGCGCGCGTACGCCAAGAAGCAGCCGATCGTCGTCCCGCTCTGGTCGCCGCACTGGGCGTACAACGACTACGACCTGAAGAAGCTCAAGGACCCGAAGGGCGTCTGGGGCAAGGGCGACGGCGTGCACACGCTGTCCCGCAAGGGCTTCGGCGACGACAACCCCGAGGTCGCCAAGTGGCTCAAGGACTTCAAGATGAGCGAGTCGCAGCTCACGAGTCTCGAGGCCGAGATCAACAAGGCGGCCAAGGGCAAGCAGCAGGACGCCGTCAAGGCGTGGCTGAAGAAGAACCCGGGCGTCGTCGACAAGCTGGCGCCGGTGCAGAAGAAGCAGGGCACCGGGTCCGACTCCAAGGACCCCGTGAACGTCGCCTGGTTCGCCTGGGACGAGGACATCGCGGTCACGTACCTGTGGAAGAACGTGCTGGAGAAGCGCGGCTACAAGCTGAACCTCAAGCAGATGGACGTCGGCCCGGTCTACACCGGCCTCGGCAGCGGTGACCTCGACGTCAACTTCGACGCCTGGCTGCCGTACGCGCAGAGCAACTACTGGAACGCGAACAAGGCGAACCTGAAGGACCTGGGCAGTTGGTACAGCCCGACCTCGCTGGAGATCGCCGTTCCGTCCTACGTGAAGGACGTCAAGTCCCTCGCGGACCTGAAGGGCAAGGGCAAGACCTTCGACGGGAAGATCATCGGCATCGAGCCGGGCACCGGCGAGATGAACCTCCTGAAGAAGGACGTCCTGCCCGGCTACGGCCTGGACAAGGAGTACAAGGTCGTCGACGGTTCCACGCCGGCGATGCTGGCCGAGCTGAAGCGCGCCTATGCGAAGAAGGAGCCGATCGCGGTCGTGCTCTGGTCGCCGCACTGGGCGTACAGCGAGTACGACCTGACCAAGCTGGCCGACCCGAAGAAGAAGTTCGGCGAGGGCAACACGATCCGGACCATCACCAACAAGGACTTCCCGGCCAAGTACCCGCAGCTCACGAAGTGGTTCAAGGACTTCAAGATGAGCGAGGACGAGCTGGGCACCCTGGAGGCCGAGATCAAGAAGGGCGGTCAGGGCCACGAGGAGGACGCAGTCGCCTCCTGGCTCGAGACGCACCCGGAGGTCGAGAAGCGGATGACTGCTTCCTGACCGACGCGTCCTGAACGAGGGGTGGGTCCGCTCGCAGCCACGGCTGTGAGCGAACCCACCCCTCGTGCCGTTCCGTCCGCGGGCCCCGCGTTCGTACGCTCGGGGGCACCGTGACCGCCGCCCGGCTCCGCGCCCTCGCCGCCACCGCGCTCGCCGCCCTGCTGCCCCTGACGCAGCTGATCGCCGCCGACGCCGACCCGGCCTCGACGGCGACTGCCCGTTTTGCGGCACTTGCCGCGAGTGTCACCGAGGCGGACGGGCACCGCTACGGAGTCACGGACGACACCGGCCGCACCATGGACGCCGCGCAGATCGTGCAGTCGGCCGAGGGCGGCCACGGAACGTATCTGGCCGTGTACCACACGATGCTCCCCGACGGCCGCTTCCACGCGGCCGTCGCCACCTCGGCCGACCTCGTGCACTGGCAGCGCCGCCACGACTTCGGCCCCGGGTCGAGCCAGCCCGCCCTCGCCGCCGACGGCCGCGGCGGCTACGTCCTCGCGTACGAGAAGGATCCGGACAACCACATCGCGGTACGCGGATACGCCGGTCTGCGTGCCCTGCTCGCGGGGCGGGCCGCCCGCTCCTTCGACGCGCCCCGCACCCTGTCGAGGTGCGCCGAGGGCACCCCCGCGATCACCGCCGTGCACGGCGACACCGTCGAGCTGACCGGCCACTACCGCGCGGACTGCGACACCGACCGCCAACTCACCGCCACCCTGCGGGACTTCACCACCTGGCACGCCACGCCCGACCACCGGCTCGACCGGGCGATAGAGGCGTACGGCAACACCGGCAACATAGGGGACCGCGCCCCGCTGCGGCTCGCCGGGCGGCCGCTCGTGCTCATCGAGGGGCAGCGCCTGCGCGAGGACTTCTCGAGTTGGTCCACCTACGCTTACGATCCCGCGTCCGGCCGAGCGGACCGGGTGGCCTTGCGCACCCGGGGCGGCTCGACGTCCTTCGCGAACCCCTCGGCGACCGTCCTCACGGACCCTGGCGGTCACCGCGCACTGCTGGTAAGCCTGTTCATCCCCGCGGAGGGCGCGGCGCGGGGGGAGGCGGGGCAGCTCGTGTACTGGCGGGAGCTGTAGCGCACGACCCGATCCGGGCGCACGGCTTCTCGCGCTCGCAGGAAACTGTCCGGCGAACATGCGTAGGGTGCATTCAAACGAACAGGCAAACGGCGGGAGGGAGCGGAAGTCGTGGACGAACACAAGGACACACTGCGCGTGGGCGCGGCCGTGCGGCGCCGGCGCCGCTCCCTGGAGCTGACCCTCTCCGCCGTCGCCGCGCGCAGCGGCCTGTCGGTGCCGTTCCTCAGCCAGGTGGAGAACGAGCGGGCCCGGCCCAGCCACCGCTCCCTGGAGAAGGTCGCCGACGCGCTCGGCACCACCGCCGTCGAACTGCTGGCCGCCGCCGACCCCGCCCGCACCGTGGACCTCGTCCGCGCCGACGACACCGACGTCGAGGACACCCCGGGCCCTGGCGGCGAGGGCTTCGTCGTACGGTCCCTGGTGCGCGGGCACCACCAGATGCACGCCCAGGAGTTCGTGGGCGACCACGACCCGGGCCGCGAGTTCCAGCTGCGCAACGACGTGCTGATGCACGTCACCGAGGGCGCCGTCGAGGTGGAGGCGGAGGGCCGCGCGTACCGCCTGGTGCGCGGCGACACGCTGTATCTGACCGGTGGCGTACGGCACCGGTGGCGGGCCACCGTGCCCGAGGCGCGGGTCCTCGTGGTGGCGGTCGCCGAGCACATCGACGCGGTCGACGAGCCCGGACCGAAGTAGGCCCACCGCCGTGCGGGTCGTGTCCCTGGTCCCGTCCCTCACGGAGGCCGTCGCCGTCACGCTGCCGGGCGTCCTGGTCGGCGCGACGGAGTGGTGCACCCACCCCGCGGGCCTGGACGTGGCCCGCATCGGCGGCACGAAGAACCCCGACGTGCCCGCGATCGTCGCGCTGCGCCCCGACCTCGTCCTCGCCAACGAGGAGGAGAACCGCGCCCCCGACCTGGCGGCCCTGCGCGCCGCGGGCATCGAGGTCCTCGTCACCGAAGTACGCGAACTGCCGCAGGCCATAAGGGAGTTGGACCGCGCCCTGCGCGCGTGCGGGGCGTCGGCGCGGCCCCGCTGGCTCGACGAGGCCGAGACGGCGTGGCTGCGGTTGCCGCCCCTTCAGGGCCGGTTGCGGGCCGTCGTACCGATCTGGCGGCGCCCGTGGATGGTCCTCGGCCGCGCCACGTTCGCCGGCGACCTGCTGGCCCGCCTCGGCGTGGACAACGTGTACGCGGACCACGCCGAGCGCTACCCGAGGGTCCCCCTCGACGAGTTGAGAGGGACCCGACCGGATCTGGTGGTGCTGCCCGACGAGCCGTACCGCTTCACGCCCGACGACGGCCCGGAGGCGTTCGAGGCGCCCGCGGTGCTGGTCAGCGGGCGCCATCTCACCTGGTACGGGCCGTCGTTGGGGGAAGCGGCAGGGGTGCTGGCGACGGCGCTGGGGCGGTGAGCGGGGACCGGGGACGGATCGGCGGCCCGGTGGTCAGCCGCGTGCGGGGGGTGCCAGCAGGCGTCCGTCGAGCAGGCCGCGGGTCGTGTGGACCGCGGCGACCGCCCACGCCGCGACCAGGGCGACGTAGAGCACGACGGCCAGGGCGTCGAACGCGGCCAGGCCCGTGTGCTTGCCCAGGCCCTCCGCGCCCGTGACGCAGGTGCCCACGGGGAAGGTGAACGCCCACCACGTCATCGCGAACCCCATGCCCTTGCGGCGGGCCCGCACCACCAGCGCCACGGCGAGCGCCAGCCACATCAGGGCGAAGCCCATCACGGGGACGCCGTAGAGGATCGCGAACGCCGTGAAGCCCTGGGCGTACGAGGCGGGGAGCACGCCGGGCGCGACGTCGGCGAACTTGTTGGCCGCGGTGGTCGACTGGCCCAGCGGGCCGAGGACCAGGAACAGGGTGGGCGTCAGCGCCAGGGGGAGGGGCCCCGCGGTGACGAGGCGCGCGAAGATCACCGGGAGCATGACGAGGGTCGCCAGCAGGCTCAGGCCGAACATGCCGTAACAGGCCAGGAGGAAGGTCTCCTGCCACTGCCCGGCGGGCAGGTGCAGTACGAGCAGCGGGCCGAGGGCCGCGGACACCATCGGCGCGACGACGGGCAGCAGCCACACGGGGGAGGCCTGGCCCGGCTCGATGCGGTGCCGGGCCACCATCAGGTACGGGACCGCGACGGCCGCGGCGAGCCCGATGGCCGTACCCGCGACGAACAGCACCGCGTCGACGGCGATCGCGGCGTTCAGGCCGATCCAGTCCCGGCCCACCAGGAGGGTGCCGCCGCCGACCGCGAGCAGCGCCATCGACAGGCAGCCGTAGAAGGGGGCCACCGCCGGGTCGAGGAGATGGGCACGGGCCTGGTCACGGTGGTGCGTCCAGTGCAGGGCCCGCGCGGTGAGCAGCACGAGGAGCGCCGCGAACGAGAGCGCCCACATCGCCGTGCAGGCCGTACGCAACCCGGTGAACTGCACCGGCAGCGTCGCTCCGGCGTTCGCGATGATCGCGGTGCCCATGACGGAGGCGTACCAGTTGGGGCCGAGGTGGCGGACGGCGGCGACACGGGTGCCGGGGACGGTGCTGGGGTGGACGACGGTGACCATGACTCCAAGGTCTCGCGCCTGCGGGGCCCCCACCAGCGATGTTGTCGCTATGGGGACATAAGCTTGCTTTATGAGCAGGGAGCGCACAGAGCACACGAACCCGGCGGACGGCCCCGACGCGGCACCGCCCGGCATGCTCGCGCACCGCGTCCCCGACCTCGGCGCGCTCGAGCTGCTGCTCGCCGTGGCCCGCCTCGGCAGTCTCGGCGCGGCCGCACGGGAGCTCGGCATCACGCAGCCCGCGGCCAGCAGCCGGATCCGGTCGATGGAGCGGCAGCTGGGTCTGGCCCTGGTCGACCGCTCCCCGCGCGGCTCGCGCCTGACCGACACCGGCGCCCTGGTCACGGACTGGGCGCGGCGGGTCGTGGAGGCGGCGGAGGAGTTCGACGCGGGGGCGTCGGCGCTGCGCGACCGGCGGGACTCGCGGCTGCGGGTGGCGGCCAGCATGACGATCGCCGAGTACCTGCTGCCGCGCTGGCTCATCGCGCTGCGGGCCGCGCGCCCCGACACGGCGGTGTCGCTCCTCGCGGGCAACTCCACGTCGGTCGCCGAGCGGCTGCTGTCCGGTGAGGCGGACCTGGGTTTCGTCGAGGGACTCTCGGTCCCCGCGGGCCTGGACTCGACGGTCATCGCGCACGACCGCCTGATCGTGGTGACGGCGCCTGGCCACCCCTGGTCCCGCAGGCGCCGCCCGCTCGCGGCACAGGAACTGGCGGCCACGCCGCTCATCCTGCGCGAACAGGGCTCGGGCACCCGCCAGGTCCTGGACGCGGCCCTCGGCGGCCTCGCCCGCCCCCTGATCGAGCTGTCCTCCACGACCGCCGTGAAGGCGGCGGCGGTGAGCGGCGCGGGCCCCGCGGTCCTCAGCGAACTGGCCCTGGGCGAGGAACTCTCCGCCCGTCGCCTGATCCGGATCCCGCTGGAGGGCGCCACCCTCACCCGGGACCTCAAGGCGGTCTGGCCCACGGGGCACCGCCCGGTGGGCCCGGCGCGGGACCTCCTGGGCCTGACCCGGTCGACCGACTGACAGGCCCCAGGCCCCAGGCCTCAGGGACCCGAGCGCCGCCCCAAACGCCAGGCCCTGAAATTCGCTGGCCTCCCCCTGTCGCCGTCCCCCAGGATCGAGCCATGCCCCCGGTGTCCAGAACCGCCCCGCCCGCCACCGGCGCCCGCACCCTGTGGACCGCCCTCCCCGACCGGGTCAAGAGCGCCCTGGCCGACGCCCTCGGCGCACCCGTCGAGGAGGCCGTCACCCAGCCCGGCGGCTTCTCGCCCGGTGTCGCCGCCCGCGTCCGGCTCGCCGACGGCCGCCGCGCCTTCGTCAAGGCCGTCAGCGCGGAGACCAACCCGCACAGCCCCGCGCTGCACCGCGCCGAGGCGAAGAACGCCGCCGCCCTGCCGTCGGACGTCCCCGCCCCACGCCTCCTCGCCGCCTACGACGACGGCACCTGGGTGGCCCTGGCGTTCGAGGACGTCGCCGGGAAGCAGCCCGAAGTGCCGTGGAACCAGGGCGAGTTGACCCGGGTGCTCGACGCCGTCGAGGAACTGGCCCGCACGCTCACCCCCGCGCCGCTCGCGGCACCCCGCGCGAGCGAGGCCCTCGCCCGGACCTTCGACGGCTGGCGCAGGCTCGGGGAGGGCGACCGGCTGCACCACGCAGGCCTCGACGACTGGGCCACCCGCAACGCCGCCGCCCTCGCCGAACTCGCCGCCCCCTGGGCCGACTTCGTCGACGGCGACACCCTGGCCCACGGCGACCTCCGCGCCGACAACATCCTGCTCACCCCGGAACGCGTCGTCTTCGTCGACTGGCCGCACGTCCTGCGGGGTGCACCCTGGCTCGACCTGCTGATCATGCTGCCGTGCGTGTACGCGCAGGGCGGCCCCGACCCCGAGGACGTGTTCACCGCCCACCCCCTCGGCCGCGCCGCCGACCCGGAGGGCGTGACCCGGGCGCTGACGGCCCTCGCCGGGTACTTCCTGGAGCACGCGGCGCGCCCGGCCCCGCCGGGCCTGCCGACCCTGCGCCCGTTCCAACGGGCCCAGGGGGACGCGGCGTTGGCCTGGCTGCGGCGGCGGCTCAGAAACCGTGCGGTGCCGCAGCGGCTCGTACGAGACCTTCGGTGACGCGCGTGTCCTCGCCCATCTCGGGGTGCCACTGCACGCCCATCACCCAGGACATGCCCGGCAGTTCGACCGCCTCGACGGTGCCGTCCGCGGCGTGCGCCGACGCCACGAGCCCCTTGCCGAGCCGGTCCACGGCCTGGTGGTGGTACGTCGGTACGTCCGTGTCGCCCGGGACCAGGTCGCCGTAGCGGGTCCCGGGCACCGGGCTCACCGTGTGCCGCCCGAACACCCCGACCTCCGTCACGTGGCCGTCGAGGTGCTGCGTCAGCGTGCCGCCGAGCGCCACGTTCAGCAGCTGCATGCCCCGGCAGATGCCGAGCAGTGGCGTCCCGGACGTCAACGCGGCCCGGATCAGGGCGAGTTCCCACGCGTCCCGCTCGGTCGCGGCGGGTCCCGTACGGGGATCGCGCTCGGCCCCGTACCGCTGGGGGTCCACGTCGGGGCCGCCCGCGACGATCACGCCGTCGAGTCGGGCCACCATCGACGGCGCGTGCCGCGGGTCGTCCGGCGGCAGCATCGTGGCGAACCCGCCGGAGGCCTGAACGAGCCGCGGATAGCCGACCGGGAGCAGGGCGGCGGGCAGCTCCCACACGCCCCAGGCGGCCTTCTTCTCCAGGTAGGTGCTGATGCCGATCAGCGGCCTGCTCACCATGGTGCCGTGCTCCCCGTTCAGGTCGGACGTTCAGGTCGGACGTTCAGGTCGGTCGGTCGTTCAGGTCGGACATCGCTCGAAGACCGGAGCGTACGAGATCGTTGCGCCGCCCACCGTGCCGTTCAGCATGTGGGAACGGCGCCATGGGGCAATGGCGTGAACCCAGACCTTTACGCGTGGGGCGTCACGTGAGAAAGCCCCGCAGCAGCGCCGCCGTGCCGCCGCAGTGCTCGCGCATCATCTCCCGCGCACCGTCCGCGTCCCCGTCGAGCACCGCCTCCACCAGTGCGGTGTGCTGGCGCTGCGAATGCTCCAGGTTCCGTACCAGGAGCGGAATGCAGTCGAGCAGCTCGTTCACCGTCGCGCGCACGGCCGCGTACTGCGCGGCGAGCGAGGCGGAGCCGGACAGTTCGGCGAGCGTGAGGTGGAACAGGGTGTCCCGGCGGCGGTAGTCGGCGAGCGGCGCGTCATGGGTGCCGGCGAGGGCCGTGCGCAGCCGCCCCGCCCGCGCCTCGTCGAGGCCGTGCCCCGCGCAGAGACCGGCCGCCCCCGTCTCCAGGACCTCCCGGAAGCGCAGGACGTCCTCCACGTCCACGCCCCTGATCCGGCGCCGCAGCTCGTCCTCGCCCGCCGCCTCGGGGCGCGGCAGCACGAACGTCCCGCCGTAGCGCCCGCGCCGGGACTCGACGAGCCCCTGGTCCTGCAGCACCTTCAGGACCTCGCGCAGCGTCACCCGGCTGATGCCGAGCCGGTCCGCCAACTCCCGCTCCGACGGCAGCCGTTCGCCCCCCGGGACCAGGCCGAGCCGGACCACCTGGAGGATCTGCTCCAGCGCCTCCTCGAACCCGTTGCCCGCCCGCACCGGGCGCAGCACCGTCGCGAGGCCACCCCCGTGATACCTGTCCGCATCCGTGCGCGACATGAGGCCCGACCCCCTTCCCAAGCAATGGTTCTGAGCAATACCTTATGGCTCTCGGCCGACCAGAAGCATCCCCAGGAGGCTTTCCCGTGGCAGACCGCACACCCCCGCTCGCCGTGGAGGAACTGCACGCCCTCGTGGCGGGCGGAGAGATCGACACGGTCGTCCTGGCCTTCCCCGACATGCAGGGGCGGCTCCAGGGCAAGCGGTTCGCCGCCCGGTTCTTCCTCGACGAGGTCCTCCACCACGGCACCGAGGGCTGCAACTACCTGCTCGCGGTCGACACGGAGATGAACACTGTCGACGGCTACGCGATGTCGTCCTGGGACCGCGGCTACGGCGACTTCGCCATGCACCCCGACCTGTCCACCCTGCGCCGCGTCCCCTGGAACGAGGGCACGGCGATGCTCGTCGCCGACCTCGCCTGGGAGGACGGCTCGCCCGTCGTCGCCGCGCCCCGGCAGATCCTGCGCCGCCAGCTGGAGCGCCTCGCCGCGCGCGGCCTCACCGCCCAGGTCGGCACGGAGCTCGAATTCATCGTCTTCAAGGACACCTACGAGCAGGCCTGGGACGCGAACTACCGCGGCCTGACCCCCGCCAACCAGTACAACATCGACTACTCCGTCCTCGGCACGGGCCGCATCGAGCCCCTGCTGCGCCGCATCCGCAACGAGATGGCGGGCGCGGGCCTCACCGTCGAGTCCGCCAAGGGCGAGTGCAACCCCGGGCAGCACGAGATCGTGTTCCGCTACGACGAGGCCCTCGTCACCTGCGACCAGCACGCGATCTACAAGACGGGCGCCAAGGAGATCGCCGCACAGGAGGGCAGCGCCCTCACCTTCATGGCGAAGTACAACGAACGCGAGGGCAACTCCTGTCACATCCACCTCTCGCTCACCGACCCCGACGGTACGAACGTGATGGCAGGGCCCGACGGAATGTCCGAGCTCATGCGCCACTTCCTCGCCGGACAGCTCGCCGCCCTGCGCGACTTCTCGCTCCTCTACGCGCCGAACATCAACTCGTACAAGCGCTTCCAGCCCGGCTCCTTCGCCCCGACCGCCGTCGCCTGGGGCCACGACAACCGCACCTGCGCCCTGCGCGTCGTCGGCCACGGACGCTCGCTGCGCTTCGAGAACCGGCTCCCCGGCGGCGACGTCAACCCGCACCTCGCCGTCGCGGGCCTGGTCGCGGCCGGACTGTACGGCGTCGAGCACAAGCTCGAACTCCCCGACGCCTGCGCGGGAAACGCCTACAGCGCCGAGTACGAGCACGTCCCCACCACCCTGCGCGAGGCCGCCGAGCTCTGGGAGAACAGCCCCATCGCCAAGGCCGCCTTCGGGGACGAGGTCGTCGCCCACTACCGCAACATGGCGCGGGTCGAACTCGACGCGTTCGACGCCGCGGTCACCGACTGGGAGCTGCGCCGCTCCTTCGAACGCATGTGAGGGACCGGACTTGCTGGCAGAACTCCACGTACTGAACCCGGCGACCGAAGAGCTCGTCGCCACCGTCCCCGCCGCCACGGCCGAGGACGTCGACACGGCTGTCGTACGCGCCGCACGCGCCCAGCGGGGATGGGCGGCCGCCGCCCCCGCCGACCGCGCGCGGCTGCTGCGCCGCTTCGCCGACACCGTCGACCAACACCTCGAAGAACTCGCCCGGTTGGAGGTCCGCGAGGCCGGACACCTCCTCGGCAACGCCCGCTGGGAAGCGGGCAACGTACGCGACCTGCTGCTGTACGCGGCAGGCGGCGCCGAGCGGCTCAACGGGGCACAGATCCCCGCACCCGGCGGCTGGAACGTCACCTTCCACGAGCCGCTCGGCGTCGTCGGCGTCATCGCCCCCTGGAACTTCCCGATGCCGATCGCCGCCTGGGGCTCGGCCCCCGCGCTCGCGGCCGGCAACGCGGTCGTCCTCAAGCCCGCGGAGACGACCCCGCTGACCGCCCTGCGGCTGGCCGAACTCGCCCTGGAGGCAGGCCTTCCCGAGGACCTGTTCCAGGTCCTGCCCGGACACGGCGGCGTCGCGGGCCGCGCCCTCGTCGACCACCCCGGCGTCGCGAAGATCGTCTTCACCGGCTCGACCCGCACCGGCCGCGAGGTCATGGAGCGCTGCGCCGCCCAGGTCAAGCCGGTCACCCTCGAACTCGGCGGCAAGAGCCCCAACGTCGTGTTCGCCGACGCGGACCTGGCGAAGGCCCTCGACCCCTTCTCGTTCCTCGACAACTCCGGGCAGGACTGCTGTGCCCGCACCCGCATCCTCGTCCAGGAGTCCGTGTACGAGGAGTGCGCGGCGCTGCTCACGCAGGCCCTGCAAGCGGTCGTGGTCGGCGACCCGCTCGACGAGAAGACGCAGATGGGCCCGCTGATCTCCCGTCAACAACTCGATCGTGTAAGGCACTTGGTGCCCTCCGACGCTCCCGGCATCCGGGGCGGCGCGCCGACCGGGCCCGGCTTCTGGTTCCCGCCGACCGTCCTGACGGGCGAGGCCGCCGACTCCACCGCGGCCACCGAGGAGATCTTCGGACCCGTCGCCGTGCTCCTGCCGTTCACCGACGAGCAGGACGCGATCCGCCTCGCCAACGCCACCCCGTACGGCCTCTCCGGCTCGATCTGGACCCGGGACCTCGGCCGCGCCCTGCGCGTGTCGGGAGCCGTCCGCGCCGGGAACCTGTCCGTCAACTCGCACTCCAGCGTGCGCTATTGGACCCCGTTCGGCGGCTACAAGCAGTCCGGCGTCGGCCGCGAACTCGGCCCCGACGCCCTCACCGCCTTCACCGAGACCAAGAACGTCTTCATCAGCGCAGAAAGCACGGAGGGCCCTTCCCAGTGACCCAGGCTCAAGAGAACACCTGCCGCCGGCTCGTCGGCCGCACCGCCGTCATCACCGGCGCCGGCAGCGGCATCGGCCTCGCCACCGCGCACCGGCTCGCCTCCGAGGGCGCGCACGTCGTCTGCGGCGACATCGACGAGACCGCGGGCAAGAAGGCGGCCGACGCCGTCGGCGGGACCTTCGTGAAGGTCGACGTCACCGACGCCGAGCAGGTCGAGGCGCTGTTCAAGACGGCGTACGACACCTACGGCTCGGTCGACATCGCCTTCAACAACGCGGGCATCTCGCCGCCCGACGACGACTCCATCCTGGACACCGGCCTCGAGGCCTGGAAGCGCGTCCAGGAGGTCAACCTCACGTCCGTGTACCTGTGTTGCAAGGCCGCCATCCCGTACATGCGGCAGCAGGGCAGGGGCTCCATCATCAACACGGCGTCGTTCGTGGCCCGCATGGGCGCCGCCACCTCCCAGATCTCGTACACCGCGTCCAAGGGCGGCGTCCTCGCCATGTCCCGCGAGCTCGGCGTGCAGTTCGCCCGCGAGGGCATCCGCGTCAACGCCCTGTGTCCCGGCCCGGTCAACACCCCGCTCCTGCAGGAGCTGTTCGCCAAGGACCCGGAGCGCGCGGCACGCCGCCTCGTGCACATCCCGGTGGGCCGCTTCGCCGAGGCCGACGAGATCGCGGCCGCCGTCGCCTTCCTCGCCAGCGACGACTCGTCCTTCGTCAACGCCACCGACTTCCTTGTGGACGGCGGGATTTCCGGCGCGTACGTCACGCCTCTGTAGGGAGCGCGCCCGGTAGGTGTACGGTCCCCTCACATGCGTAACAGTCATGTTGCCGCGTGGACTTCAGCCGTGGTCACCGCTCTGGTGGCCACGGCTCTCGTCTCTCCTGCGGCCGCCGCCACGTCCGCGCCCACCGGTTCGGAGAAGTGCCCGCAGCTGTCGAAGAAGCTGCCCTGGTACGGACAGAACCGGGATCGGCTCCAGCGGATGATCGACGAACGAGGCACCTGCGACGGCCACCACGGCCCGCGCCCCGTCGCCGCGTTCGACTGGGACAACACCGTCTCCAAGAACGACGTCACCGACGCCACCATCGCCTGGTCGCTCGAGCACGACAAGATCCTGCGGCCCGCGAGCTGGAAGAAGACCAGCAAGTGGCTGACCGACGACGCCGACAAGGCGCTCACCGCCGCCTGCGGCACCGCCGTCCCCGTCGGCGCCCCGCTGCCCACCTCCACCGACACCGACTGCACGGACGAGATCTTCAACATCCGCGAGTCCGGCAGGACCATGAGCGGCGCCGCGGCCTTCGCGGGCGACTGGAACCACCGCCGGACCGTGCCCCAGTACGCCTGGGTGCCCCAGCTGTTCGCGGGCCACACCGTCCCCGAGCTCCAGTCGTACGCGGCCGCCGCCCGCAAGGAGGCCCTCGCCGCACCCGTCGGCTCGACCCGGACGCTGGGCACGCACACCATCCCCGGCTACGTCCGCTACTACGACCAACAGCGCGATCTGATCCGTACGTTGCAGAGGGCCGGGTTCGACGTCTACATCGTGTCGGCGGGCTCCGAACCGGTCACCGAGGTGTGGTCGAAGGGAGTGGGCATCGACCGCGCGCACACGGTCGCCATCCGGTCCGTCCTGGACTCCCGGGGCCGCATCACCACGTACAACGAAGGCTGCGGCGGCGTCGGCCGCACCCAGGGCGAGGCCATCCCCTACATCGACGGCAAGCGCTGCTGGATCAACCAGGAGATCTACGGCGTGCACGGCAAGTCGGCCTGGCACAAGCAGCGTTGGGGCAAGCGCATCGCGCTCGGCGGCGGCGACGCCGACACCGACGTGACGTTCGTCGGCGACGCGACCGGCGCGCACCTCGTGCTCAACCGGAACAAGAACGAGCTCATGTGCCGCGCCTACGACAACGCCGACGGGCGCTGGGTCGCCAACCCCATGTTCATCGAGCCGCTGCCGCGGAAGACCGGGACGTACCCCTGCTCGACGGCTGCGTACAACAAGCCCGAAGGCGGTTTCGGGCCGCTGCTCAGGGACGACGGCTCCCTCGTGCCCGATCAGCGGGACTCGGTGTACTGAGCTTCCGGGCCCGGCCTACAGTGCCGGGATGAGCAGTCCATCGGCCCCTCCGCCCGGCTGGTACCCGGACCCGCGCGACCCGTCCGTCGAACGCTGGTGGGACGGCGCGGCGTGGACGCAGGTCCGCAGACAGCCGGTACCGGTGCCGGTGCAGGTACCGGGTCCGGTACCGATGCCGGTCGCCCCCGTGGTGCAGAAGCCGGGCGGCGGCGGCCGCGGCAAGGTCGTCGCCGTGGTCGCGGTGGGCATCGCGCTCGTCGCCGCGATCGCCGTCGGAGCCGTCGTGGTCCTCGAGGACGACGACGGCTCCACCGGCTCCACCGCGGACAACGGGCCGACGGAGCAGGCCACTTCGGCCTCCCCGGCCACCGGCAGCGCGGCCCCGGCACCGCCCTCCCCGAGCGAGGACGCCTCCCGCGTCACCGACCAGCTCAACGGCATCACGCTGCCCGTGATCGACGGCTGGCAGAAGGCCGAGAACGTCGCCGACGAGGACGTCCTGCTCACCACCCCTGGCACCTACATCTGCCCCTACGACGACGGCCTGTGCCGCCACGGCACCGTCGCCACGCACACCGTGACCAACGTCGCCGCGGGCACCAGCCCGCGGACCCTCGCCGAGAAGGACGTCTCCGACGCCGCCGACCGCGCCTACGACACCAATGCCGTCGGGCAGCGCCCCTTCGGCGGGATGACCTCCCACAAGGTCGTCGCCTCGCGGCAGGTCGCGGTCGCCGGACGCGCGGGTTACCTCGTGCGCTGGCAGGTCACGACGGCCGAGGGCCCGGGCGGCTATGTGCAGTCCGTGGTGTTCCCCTCCAGCGTCGGCTCCGAGGCGCCCGTCGCGGTCCGGCTCACGCTCGACGCCGTCGACGCGTCGCCGCCGCTCACCGACTTCGACACGATCGTGAAGGGGATCAGGCCGGTGGGCGCCGAGGGTGGCGACGGGGGAGTGGGCAGCAGCGTAGGCCCGACTCCGTGAAGCCCGTGAAGCCCGTGAAGCCCGTGGAGCCCGTGAAGTCCGTGAAGTCCGTGAAGGGCTACAGGAACGTGTAGCCCTCGCCGCGATACGTGGGCACCGTCTCCGTCACGGCGTCCCCGGACACGAGGTGCAACACCTCGAACCGCTCGCACAGTTCACCGGCCTTCGCGTGCCGGAACCACACCTTGTCCCCGATGAGCAGATCGTCGGCGGCCGCACCGAGCAGCGGCGTCTGCACCTCGCCCGGCCCCTCCTGCGGGTCGTAGCGCAGCCCCTCCGGCAGATGCGGCACCGGCAGCCGGTCGGGTCCCGCGGCGCCGGACGCCGGGTACCCGCCACCGAGCACGGTCACCACACCCACGCCCGGGCGGCGCACCACCGGCTGGGCGAACAGCGCGGCCGGGCGCCCGGTGAAGGACGTGTAGTTGTCGAAGAGCCGCGGCACGTAAAGGCCCGAACCGGCGGCGATCTCGGTCACGGCGTCCTCCGCGGCGGTGTGCTGCACGCTGCCCGTGCCGCCCCCGTTCACGAACTCCAGGTCCGGCGCCACCGCCCGCACCGCGCGCACCACTTCGGCGCGGCGCACCGCCAGCTCCTTGCGCGCGGCCGCCTGCATCAGCCGGATCGCCCGCGACCGCACGGGCCGCCCCGCGACGGCGTCGCCCACGCCCGCCACATGACCCTCGTACGCCATGATCCCGACGAGCCGGAACCCGGGACGCCGGGCCACCGCCCGTGCCATGTCCGCCAATTGGGACGGCGTACGCAGCGGAGAGCGCAGGGCGCCGATCCTGACGCGCCCGCCGAGCACCTGCCACGAGGTGTCGAGTTCGAGGCAGACCCGGATCTCCTCCTGCCCGCCGTCGCGCGCTTCGTCGATGAGGCGCAACTGGGCCGGGTCGTCGACCATCACGGTCACGGCCGCGGCCAGCTTGGGGTCGTGGGCGAGCTCGGCGAAACCGGCCCGGTCGGCGGACGGATAGGCGAGCAGCACGTCCTCGAACCCGGACCGCGCGAGCCACACCGACTCCGCCAGCGTGAACGACATGATCCCGGCGAACCCGTCCCGCGCGAGCACCCGCTCCAACAGGGCCCGGCACCGCACGGACTTGCTGGCGACGCGGATCGGCTTGCCGCCCGCCCGCCGGACGAGATCGTCGGCGTTGGCGTCGAAGGCCTCCAGGTCGACGATCGCCACAGGGGCGTCGAGATGTGCGGTGGCCCGGTCGTAGCGGGCCCGGTCGGCGGCGCGCGGTGTCATGACCGAAGCCTGCCAGACCGCATTACCCCTGGGTAGAGGGACGATCCGGGCACATCGGCCACGGCCGCGTACTGATTCACCCTCCGCACGGGCGGGCCCGTTAGAGTGACGCGGACGCAGGCTGAGGAAACGGGGAGGCATGAGCACGGAAGCCCGACGTGTCCCTCCACGTCCCACGACCCCACCCCCGCCCGCGGTCCCGCCCCGCCCCACCCCCGAACTCCCGGCCGACGCGCCCCCGTTGCCCAAGACGCCGCCCCCACCGGTGGCATCGGCCCGCTTCCCGGACACCCCGCCGCCGACGGGCCCCGTAAGGGGCGCGGGGAACGGCGCGAGCAACCACGACGGCGCGGCAGTCGCATCGAATCGGAAGCCCCATGGCGAACAGGCGCACCCCAACACAAACCCCGAGCGCCCCACCGAGACGACGACCCGCCTACGCCCCATCCCCCCGGCCCCACCGAGAACTCCCGCCCCCCGAAGGGCAGTAGGCACGGTCGACCTCACCCCGATCCCGGGTACGGCCGGCAGGCCGTTCGTGCGGTTCGCCCGCCCCGAGCACTACGACGACAGCACGACCCGCCTGCGCCCCATCGGCGCCCGCCTGAAGCCCCGCGCGGCCGCGGCGGCGGCCTGCCTCGTGCTCGGCCTCGGCGTCATCGGCGGCGCAGCCACCGGCACCCTGCTGACCAGCGACGGCAGCGAGGGCACCGTCTCCGCGCAGAGCGCCTACCGCGACGCCGCCGAACTCTGGCACGGCATCCCCGTCGACACGCTCTTCCCGCCCACCCTCAAGGGCGAGGGCGCGGGGCCCGGCGGCGCCGACCGCACCTGGACCCGGGTCGCCGTCGCCCCCGACAGCGGCTGCAAGGACGCCTTCGACCCGCTCCTGGACAAGGCGCTGCGCCCAGCGGGCTGCCTGCGCCTGCTGCGGGCCACGTACACCGACGCCACGCAGAGCAGCGTCACCACCGTCGGCCTGCTGTTCACGCGCGCCGACGCCGAGGCGACCAAGTCCCTGCGCACCCGCTTCACCGAAGAGGGCCTCGACCGGCGCAGCGACCTGATGCCACGGCCGTACGCGGTCAAGGGCACCGCCGCCGCGGACTTCGACGACCCGCAGCGCGCGTCGTGGACGATCGACGTCCTGACCGACGCCCCGGTCGTCGTCTACGCCGTCAGCGGCTTCGCCGACGGCCGCACCGTCACCGAGCCGCAGCCCGCCGCCGACGCCATGAAGGCGGGCGCCACCACGGCCCCCGCCCAGGCGGGCCTCGGCCACGAGGCCCAGGGCATCGCCGACCGCGTCGAACGGGGCCTGCGCAAAGCCGTACAGAAGTCCACGGAGCAGCCCTCGTGAACCGTCGCCACATCCGCCGGGCGCTCGCCGCCTGCACCGCCGCCGCGTCGCTCGCCCTGCTCCCGTCGGCCGCCGCGCACGCCGACTCGGTCCGCGCCCAGCAGTGGGGCCTCGCCGCGATCCACACGCAGGAGGCCTGGCGCACCACGAAGGGCAAGGGCATCACGGTCGCCGTCCTGGACACCGGCGTCGACGACCGGCACCGCGACCTCAAGGGCAACATCCTGCCGGGCAAGGACCTCATCGGCTTCGGCGCGCGGCGCGGCGACGCCTCCTGGGCCCACCACGGCACCGCCATCGCCGGCATCATCGCGGGCCACGGACACGGCACGGGCGGCGCCGACGGCGTCATCGGCATCGCACCCGAGGCCAGGATCCTGCCGGTCCGCGTGATCCTGGAGGACGGCGACCCGGCCCGCGCCAAGGCCCGCGAGACCCGGGGGAACGCGCTGGCGGACGGTATCCGCTGGGCCGCCGACCACGGCGCCGACGTCATCAACCTCTCCCTGGGTGACGACTCCCCGACCGCGCACGCCGAGGCGAGCGAGGACGAGGCCGTCCAGTACGCGCTGAAGAAGGGCGTCTCCGTCGTCGCCTCCGCGGGCAACGGCGGCAAGAAGGGCGACCACATCTCCTACCCGGCGGCCTACCCCGGCGTCATCACGGCCACCGCCGTCGACGCCAACGGCAGCCGCTCCTACTTCTCCACCCGCCGCTGGTACGCCACCGTCGCCGCCCCCGGCCGCGGCATCGTCACCCCCGACCCCGACGGCACGTACTACTCGGCGTGGGGCACCAGCGCGGCCTCCGCGTTCGTCTCCGGCGCCGTCGCCCTGGTCCGCGCCGCCCACCCGGGCCTGAGCCCCGCCCAGATCAAGCAGCTCCTCGAGCAGACCGCGCAGGACCCGCCGGCCGGCGGCCACGACGACTCGCGCGGCTACGGCCTGGTCGATCCGGCGGCCGCCATCGAAGCGGCGAAGGACCTCAAGCCGCAGGGCCTGACCTCGACGGCGTACGGCGAGAAGTACTTCGGCACGGGCCCCGACGACCCCGACGACGACGGTCAGGCCGCCTGGGTCGCCCCCGTCTCCTACACGCTCGGCGCCCTGCTGATCGTCGCGGCCGGCTGGCTCTGGCGCGGCCACCGCCTCAGCCGGCGTCGCTGACCACCGCCACCGCGGCGTTCGCCACGGCCTCCACGAGCGAGATCCCGGCGTCCTTGGTCGCGCTCCCGTCGGACACCACGGCCACCAGGTACTGCCTGCCGTCGGCGGTCACCCGGCCGACGCTGTTGATGTCCCACAGGCCGGTGGTGCTCCGCTGCAGCCACCCGTTCTTGAGCGCGGCCCCCGGCGACCCGGCGGCCGACACCCCCCACGCCTGATCGCTCTCGACGTTCCCCATCAACTCCTGGACGTACGCCCGCGAGGCCGCGCTCAATTCACTGTCCCCGACCCCGAACACCTGCCGCAGCAGGGTGAGTTGGTCGGCCGCCGTCGTCTGCGTGAGCCCCCACAGCGGCCCGTCGCCGCCCGTCGTGCCGCTCAGCCCGAGCCGCTCGTTCGCCGCGCCGAGCCCGTCCGCCCGGCCGATGGCGTCCCACAGTGCGGTCGTCGCGGCGTTGTCGCTGTTCTCGATCATCGCGGTGGCGTACGTCTTCTCCTGTGCGGTCAGCGCCCGCCCGTCGTCCTGCGCCTGCAGCAGCAACGCGGCCAGGACGTCGACCTTCACGATGCTCGCGGTGTCGTACGTCCCCTCGCCGCTCGCATACGCCGCACCCGTCCCGCCCGTCACGTCGAGCACGGCCACCGAGACCCGTCCGTCGTGCCCGTCGGCGACAGCCCGCACGGCCTTCGCGAGCAGGGCGTCCCGGTCCACACCGGGAGAGGGAGAGGGAGAGGGAGAAGGCGACGCGGCGGACACGGCGCCCCCTTTCGTCTCGGCGGCCTTCGACACGAGGGCAGTCGCGTCGTGCGCCTGCGCCTTGACGTAGACGGTAGTGGCGGCAGTGCCGGTGACAAGCACCACAGAGGCCACGGCCGCGTACAGGACGGGACGTCTGCGGGAGCGCCGGCGACGGGAACCAGAGGCCATGCGGCGATGCTTCGCCGCCGCCCTGTGCGGACCATGAGCCCAGGCCCAGGGTCCGCTGAGAAACCGGGCCCGCGCGCTCGGTAGGGTCGGTGAACGTGGCGAACAAGAACATTCCCGACCCCGGCTTCTCCGACGACGACGGCACCGCGGACCCCCGCCTGACCGAGGCCCTGACGGCCTGGTCGACGGACCGCACGGCGCACGCCCCGGTCCTGGAGGCCCTGAAGGGGGCCCGTCTCCTGGTCCCCGTCGTCGCGGTACTCGGCGAGGTGGAGACGGACGAGAACGGCCTGCGCCGCGAGAAGACCTCGGACATGGCGGTCCCGACGCTGAAGGCGGGCAGCCGCACCGCGCTCCCCGCCTTCACGTCCACCGCGTCCCTGGCCCTGTGGGACCCCGAGGCCCGGCCGGTCGCCGTCCCGCTCCACCAGGCGCTCCAGGCCGCCGCCCACGAGAAGGCCGACACCGTCGTCCTCGACCTCGCGGGCCCGGTCCCGTACGAGATCACGGGCGCCGCGCTCTATGCCCTCGCGGAGGGGCGCACCACGACCGACCCGCTCGCGGACCCGGCCGTCACCGACGCGGTGCGTGCCGCGGTCGCCGGTGTGGGTGCGGTACGGCGCGCGTACCTCGGCCCTGGTCAGGGGGACGGCACGCTGGCGCTGGTGCTCGACCAGGGGATGCCTCCGGAGGCCGGCGTGCACGCGGTCGCCCGGCGGCTGGCCGCCGACGAAACACTGAGGGCCCGCCTGGCGCACGGCCTCGACCTGGCACTGATGCCGGCCGACGCCACGCTTCCGGGCGAGCCCTTCTACGTACGCGACTGATACGTACGCGACTGATGCGGACGCGACTGATCAGCCGTAGATCGCGTCAGCCGTAGATCGCGCCCGTGTACTTCTCGCCCGGGCCCTGGCCCGGCTCGTCCGGCACGATCGAGGCCTCGCGGAACGCGAGCTGCAGCGACTTCAGGCCGTCACGCAGCGGCGCCGCGTGGAAGGAGCTGATCTCGGTCGCGCTGCCGTCGAGCAGACCGGCGAGGGCGTGGATCAGCTTCCGCGCCTCGTCGAGGTCCTTGTGGGCGTCACCCTCCTCGGTCAGGCCCAGCTTGACCGCGGCGGCGCTCATCAGGTTCACGGCGACCGTCACGATGACCTCGACGGCGGGGACCTCGGCGATGTCGCGGGTCAGCGCGTCGTAGTCGGGGGTTTCAACAGAAGGGGTGGCGTCACTCATGCCCCATACGATAGGCCGCCCTCACACCCGGTTGGGCGCACCCCCCAAGTGCTGCTAACCTTGTGTAACGACCGGCCGGACACGCACGTCCCAGACTGAGTGACCGGCCCACAAGTGGAGGCTCCGATCTCCCACCTGACCGCCTTCCGGGGCGGCGGGTCACCGGTCAGACGGTCCCCATCGTTCCGTACGGACGATGGAACCGTCCGAGATGCGCCCCGCGGTTCCCGTGGTGGTGCTCCGGTAGTTCTTGGAGCCCCCCATGTGTACCGTCCGGGGCATTTTTTGTGCTTCGGCGCGGTTGGTACTTAGGAAACAGACATACGCGGCGGTCCGCCAGACCGTCGTGTGGTGCTACCGAGGAGGATCCATCAGCGCCGAGCCCCGCATCAACGACCGGATTCGCGTTCCCGAAGTGCGACTTGTCGGTCCCAGCGGCGAGCAGGTCGGGATTGTTCCGCTTGCCAAGGCCCTTGAGCTTGCTCAGGAGTACGACCTCGACCTGGTCGAGGTGGCGGCGACAGCCCGTCCGCCCGTCTGCAAGCTCATGGACTACGGGAAGTTCAAGTACGAGTCGGCCATGAAGGCCCGTGAGGCGCGCAAGAACCAGGCGCACACGGTCATCAAGGAGATGAAGCTCCGGCCGAAGATCGACCCGCACGACTATGACACCAAGAAGGGTCACGTCGTCCGGTTCCTCAAGCAGGGTGACAAGGTCAAGATCACGATCATGTTCCGTGGTCGTGAGCAGTCCCGGCCGGAGCTCGGCTACCGACTGCTCCAGCGCCTTGCGAACGACGTCGAGGACCTCGGTTTCGTCGAGTCGAACCCGAAGCAGGACGGCCGGAACATGATCATGGTTCTCGGCCCGCACAAGAAGAAGACCGAGGCCATGGCCGAGGCCCGCGAGGCGCAGGCCGCCCGCAAGGCCGACGCGAAGGCCAACCCCGGCAAGTCGCAGAACGCCGCCGAGGACCAGTCTTCCGAGGACGTTGCCGAGGAAATTGCCGAGGCTCCGGCCGAGGCCCCCGCCGAGGCTCCGGCCGAGGCATGATCCAGCGGCGCACAGCCTGTGCGCCCACGGATACCAACTGACACAACTGACGTTCCCCCGCGGCCGGTTCGCGCCTCGTGCACGGACCGGCCGGGAACGCCACTGACGAGGAGAGAACGGCGCTATGCCGAAGAACAAGTCGCACAGCGGTGCCAGCAAGCGCTTCAAGATCACCGGCTCCGGCAAGGTGCTCCGTGAGCGTGCCGGCAAGCGCCACCTGCTCGAGCACAAGTCGTCGCGCCTGACGCGTCGCCTCACCGGCAACGCCGAGATGGCCCCGGGCGACGCCAAGAAGATCAAGAAGCTTCTCGGCAAGTGATGCTCGGGTGCCCCGCACCCTGAGCATCGACTGACCGGGACCTATTCGAATTCGGGTCGGGTGAACACAACCCCGGCCCCGCTACAAGGAGTTACAAAGTGGCACGCGTCAAGCGCGCGGTGAACGCGCACAAGAAGCGTCGGGCGATCCTCGAGCAGGCCAGCGGTTACCGCGGTCAGCGTTCGCGTCTGTACCGCAAGGCCAAGGAGCAGGTCACCCACTCCCTGGTCTACAACTACAACGACCGCAAGAAGCGCAAGGGCGACTTCCGTCAGCTGTGGATCCAGCGCATCAACGCCGCTGCCCGCCAGAACGGCATGACGTACAACCGCCTCATCCAGGGTCTGAAGGCCGCCAACATCGAGGTGGACCGCAAGATCCTCGCCGAGCTGGCCGTCAACGACGCCAACGCGTTCGCCGCGCTGGTCGAGGTTGCGCAGAAGGCGCTTCCGGCTGACGTCAACGCCCCCAAGGCTGCCGCCTGAAACGTGCGTTGAGCCGTGTTTCGGACCCGCGGGCCTGTTGGCCTGCGGGTCCGACTGCGTCTGCCGTCTTCTGTTGTTTCCGGTCCGACCCGTAGTGGCGGGTTGCTCGCGCAGTTCCCCGCGCCCCCTATGTACCAAGGTGAGTTGTGATGGTTGCCGCCCCGGAGCTGATCTCTCCCAAGTCCTCCCGCGTCTCCGCCGCCCGGCGGCTCGGCAAGCGGAGCTTTCGGAGCAAGGAGCGGCTGTTCCTCGCCGAGGGGCCGCAGGCCGTGCGGGAGGCCGCCGCACACGGGGGACTCGTGGAGATGTTCGCGACCGTGGAGGCCGCGGAGCGGTACGCCGACATCGTGGGCGAGGCCCGTGCGGCCGGAGCCCGGGTGCACCTCGCCGACGAGAGCGTCATCGCCGACATCTCCACCACCGTGACGCCGCAGGGACTTGTCGGCGTCTGCCGGTTCCTGGACACGCCCTTCGAGGAGATCCTCGCGGCGCGGCCCAAGCTGGTCGCCGTCCTGGCGCACGTGCGGGACCCCGGGAACGCCGGGACCGTGCTGCGGTGCGCGGACGCCGCCGGGGCCGAGGCCGTCGTGCTGACCGACGCGTCCGTCGACCTGTACAACCCGAAGGCCGTGCGCGCCTCCGTCGGGTCCCTGTTCCACCTGCCGGTCGCCGTGGGCGTACCCGTCGAGGAGGCCGTCGCCGGGCTGAAGGCCGCGGGCGTACGGATCCTCGCCGCCGACGGGGCGGGCGACGACGACCTCGACGACGAACTCGACAAGGGCACCATGGGCACCCCGAGCGCCTGGGTGTTCGGCAACGAGGCGTGGGGGCTCCCGGAGGAGACCCGCGCGCTCGCGGACGCCGTCGTGCGCGTGCCCATCCACGGCAAGGCCGAGAGCCTCAATCTCGCGACGGCCGCCGCCGTGTGCCTGTACGCCTCCGCTCGTGCACAGCGCGCCCCCGGAGGGTGCCGCTCCGTCACCCCCAGCTAGTAGGGTGACCACCTCGGACCAGCGGACCGAGAGGTGGGATACGGGGAGATGAGCGTCGTCGGCACGAGCAGCTCGCGAGGTGCGCAGGGTCGGCTCGGCCCGGCCGCGCCCCGCCGTGGCCAGGGCGATCCCACCGCGCTCGGCGTGCACCCCGACGACCTGCCCGACGGACTCGTCGTCGCCGACGAGAGCGGCCGCGTCGTCTGTTTCAACGCCGCGGCGGAGCGCATCACCGCCGTCCCCGCCACCAGCGCCCTCGGCACCGCGCTGGAGCGCGCCCTGCCGTTGGAGGACCTCGAAGGCCGCCGCTGGTGGCAGCTGACCGATCCCTACGGCGGACTCGCCACCCGCGTCGGACAGCCCGAGCGCAACCTGCTGCTGCCGGGCGGGCGCGAGGTCCTGGTGACCGCCCGCTACGTGCGCACCCGGCCGACCGGGCCCGTGCGCCGCGTCGTCGTCTCGATCCGCGACACCGAGGCCAGGCGCCGCACCGAGCGCAGCCATGCCGAGCTGATCGCCACCGTCGCCCACGAACTGCGCTCCCCGCTGACCTCGGTGAAGGGCTTCACCGCGACCCTGCTGGCCAAGTGGGAGCGGTTCACCGACGAGCAGAAGCGGCTGATGCTGGAGACCGTCGACGCCGACGCGAACCGGGTCACGCGGCTGATCGCCGAGCTCCTCGACATCTCCCGCATCGACTCCGGGCGCCTCGAAGTGCGCCGCCAGCCCGTCGACATCGCCGCCGCCGTCTCCCGGCACATCCAGGCCCACGTCGCCTCCGGCCAGTTGGCCGAGCGGTTCCTGCTCCGCGTCCAGCAGCCGCTGCCCGACCTGTGGGCCGACCCCGACAAGGTCGACCAGGTCCTGAGCAACCTCCTGGAAAACGCGGTGCGGCACGGCGAGGGAACCGTCACCATTGACGTCGAGCCCTCCACGACGGCCAAGGAATCGACCTCGGTCACCGTCAGCGACGAGGGCCCCGGCATCCCGGAGGAGTCCATGAACCGCGTCTTCACCCGCTTCTGGCGGGGCAGCAAGCGCGGCGGCACCGGGCTCGGCCTGTACATCGTCAAGGGCATCGTCGAAGCCCACGGCGGCACGATCACGGTCGGACGGGCGCCCGGTGGCGGCGCCGAGTTCCGATTTACGTTGCCCGTGGCGGCACCGGCGTATCTCACCAGCTGAGTGACCGGGCCCCACGGGCGCATTCGCACACCTCACCCCCGTTAGACTCGTCCTTTGGCACATTGCGTCTCCATGTCCGGGACGGTTCGTCAACGAGTCGTGGACGGGGCCATCCGCCAGCCAATCGGAAGCACGGGAAGAGATGTCGGCACCGAACAAGTCGTACGACCCTGTTGAGGTCGAGGCACTGAAACCGGAAGAGATCGAGCGCGTGCGGGACGAGGCGCTCGCCGCCTTCGCCGCCGCGGACTCGCTCGAAGCGCTTCAGGCAGCCAAGGTCGCGCACACCGGCGGCACCTCGCCGCTGTCGCTCGCCAACCGCGAGATCGGCGCGCTGCCGCCGCAGGCCAAGGCCGCCGCGGGCAAGCTCGTCGGGCAGGCCCGCGCCGCCGTCGGCCGGGGCCTCGCCGCCCGCCAGGCCGAGCTGGAGGCCGAGCGCGACACCCGCGTCCTGGTCGAGGAGGCCGTGGACGTCACGCTGCCCTACGACCGCACGCCGGCCGGTGCCCGCCACCCGCTGACGACCATGATGGAGCGCGTCGCCGACGTCTTCGTATCGATGGGATACGAGATCGCGGAGGGCCCCGAGGTCGAGGCGGAGTGGTTCAACTTCGACGCCCTGAACTTCACGCCCGACCACCCGGCCCGGCAGATGCAGGACACCTTCTTCGTCCAGGGCCCGAAGGGCGAAAAGAAGGGGGCGGGCGACGAATCCGGTGTCGTGCTGCGCACGCACACCTCTCCCGTGCAGGCCCGCACGCTGCTCGACCGCGAGCCGCCCGTGTACGTCGTCTGCCCCGGCCGCGTCTTCCGCACCGACGAGCTCGACGCCACGCACACCCCGGTCTTCCACCAGATCGAGCTGCTCGCCGTGGACGAGGGCCTCACCATGGCCGACCTGAAGGGCACCCTTGACCACATGGTCAAGGCGCTCTTCGGCGACGACATGAAGACGCGCCTGCGCCCCAACTACTTCCCGTTCACCGAGCCGTCCGCCGAGATGGACATGGTCTGCTACGTGTGCCGCGGCGAGTCCGTCGGCAACCCGGACCGTCCCTGCCGCACCTGCGGCAGCGAGGGCTGGATCGAGCTCGGCGGCTGCGGCATGGTCAACCCGCGCGTGCTGACCGCGTGCGGTGTGGACCCCGAGAAGTACAGCGGATTCGCCTTCGGGTTCGGCATCGAGCGGATGCTGATGTTCCGCCACAACGTCGAAGACATGCGAGACATGGTCGAGGGTGACGTCCGGTTCACCCGGCCCTTCGGGATGGAGATCTGATGCGGGTCCCGCTTTCCTGGCTGCGGGAGTACGTCGACCTCCCCGCCACTGAGACCGGCCGCGACGTGCAGGCCAAGCTCGTCGGCGTAGGACTTGAGGTCGAGACCGTCGAGCAGCTCGGCGCCGACCTCAAGGGCCCCCTCGTCGTCGGCAAGGTGCTGACCATCGAGGAGCTCGAGGGCTTCAAGAAGCCGATCCGCTTCTGCACCGTCGACGTCGGCACCGCCAACGGCTCAGGCGCGCCGCAGGAGATCGTCTGCGGCGCCCGGAACTTCGCGGTGGGCGACAAGGTCGTCGTCGTGCTGCCCGGCGCCGAGCTGCCCGGCGGCTTCGCGATCGCCGCGCGCAAGACGTACGGCAAGACCTCGCACGGCATGATCTGCTCCACCGACGAACTCGGCATGGGCGACGACGGCACGCACGGCATCATCGTGCTGCCGCCCGAGCACGAGGCGGGCACGGACGCGATCGAGCTGCTCGAACTCGTCGACGAGGTCCTCGACATCGCCGTCACGCCCGACCGCGGCTACTGCCTGTCGATGCGCGGCATCGCCCGCGAGACCGCCATCGCGTACGGGCTTCCGCTGCGCGACCCGGCGCTCCTCGACGTCCCGGCGCCGAACGCGTTCGGTTACCCGGTCCAGGTCTCCGACCCGATCGGCTGCGACCGCTTCACCGCGCGCACCGTCACCGGGCTGAGCCCCGAGGCCCGCTCGCCGATCTGGCTGCAGCGCCGTCTGCAGAAGGCCGGCATGCGCCCGATCTCGCTCGCCGTCGACGTCACGAACTACGTGATGCTGGAGCTCGGCCAGCCGCTGCACGCCTACGACCGCTCCTCGGTCCAGGGCGCCATCGGCGTCCGCCGCGCGCAGCAGGGCGAGAAGCTCAAGACCCTCGACGGCACCGAGCGCACGCTCGACGCCGAGGACCTCGTCATCACCGACGAGCGCGGCCCGATCGGCCTCGCCGGTGTCATGGGTGGCGCCAACACGGAGATCGCGGATCACCCCGACGACGCCGAGGGCGCCGGTACCACCGACGTCGTCATCGAGGCCGCGCACTTCGACGCGATCACCATCGCCCGCACCTCGCGCCGCCACAAGCTGTCCTCCGAGGCGGCCAAGCGCTACGAGCGCGGCGTCGACCCGCAGGCCGCGTCCGCCGCCGCCCAGCGCGTCGTCGACCTCCTCGTGCTGCTCGCCGGTGGCACGGCGGAGGAGGGCGTCACCGAGGTCATCGCCCCGGGCGCCCCGCGCACCATCACGATCCCGGCCGACCACCCGGACAAGGTCGCGGGCGTGGCGTACGGCCGCGAGACCGTCGTACGCCGGCTGCAGGAAGTCGGCTGTGACGTCTACGGGCAGGACGACCTGACCGTCACCGTGCCGTCGTGGCGGCCCGACCTGACGGACCCGAACGACCTGGCCGAAGAGGTCATCCGGCTCGAGGGCTACGAGAACCTGCCCTCGACCCTGCCGAAGCCCCCGGCCGGACGTGGCCTGACCGAGCGGCAGCGCACGCACCGCCGCGTCGGCCGCGCCCTCGCCGGCGCCGGATACGTCGAGTCGCTGAGCTACCCGTTCATCGGCGAAGGCGTCTTCGACCAGCTCGGCCTGGAGCAGGACGACCCGGCCCGCCGCGTCGTCACCCTCGTCAACCCGCTCTCCGACGAGGAGCCCGCCCTCCGTACGACGCTGCTGCCGGGCCTGCTGTCCGCGCTGCGCCGCAACGACGGGCGCGGCAGCCACGACCTGGCGCTGTTCGAGACCGGCCTGGTCTTCCTGGCGCAGGACGAGGCGCGCATCGCGACGCGGCTGCCCGTCGACCGGCGGCCCACCGACGAGGAGCTCGCGACCCTGACGGCCGCGCTCCCGAACCAGCCCCGGCACGTCGCGGTCGTCCTCGCGGGCGCCCGCGAGCAGGCCGGCTGGTGGGGCAAGGGCCACCCGGCGACCTGGGCCGACGCGGTGGAGGCCGCGCGGGTCGTCGCGCACGAGGCGGGCACCGAACTCGCCGTGGACCAGGGCCAGTACGGGCCGTGGCACCCCGGCCGGTGCGCCGCGCTGTACGTCGCGATCGACGGCGTCAAGACCCTCGTCGGGCACGCCGGTGAGCTGCACCCGCGCGTCGTCAAGGCGCTCGGCCTGCCGGCCCGCACCTGCGCCATGGAGCTGAACCTGGACCTCGTGGAGCAGGCGAGCGAGGGTGCCCTGCGGGCGCCGCGGATCTCGACGTTCCCCGTGGCCACCCAGGACGTCGCCCTCGTCGTCGACAAGAGCGTCCCGGCCGCGGCCGTGGAGCACTACCTGCGCCTCGGCGCCGGTGAACTCCTCGAGTCCATCCGGCTGTTCGACGTGTACGAGAACGCGGAGCAGCTCGGCGAGGACAAGAAGTCCCTCGCGTACGCGCTCCGGTTCCGTGCCGCCGACCGCACCCTGACGGTCGAGGAGGCCAGCGCCGCCCGCGACGCCGCGGTCGCCCAGGCCGCCGAGAGCGCGGGCGCGGTGCTGCGCGGCGCGTAACGGCGCAGAGAGTCCCACGTGAGGGGCGCATCCGGACCACCGGATGCGCCCCTCACTGCCTCAAGGGCGTGGGAGGTGCCCCCACTCACTCGTTCGGGTGAGGATTCCTGTTGATCTGGCCCGATCGGGGCAGCCGATCGTAAGAATCGATCCGGCCGCCGGGCCGACCGGCGAGCGCGCTGAACAGGGCCTAGGGGGCCGGCGGCATGTTTCGTACCAAGACCAGGGCGCCCACCCGTACCGTCCGCACCTCCCTCCGCACCTCGCTCCGCACCCGCCTGATCAAGGCAGTCCGCGTCGAACCCCAGGGAATCCGGCGGGCGTTGATGCTGGGGCTGCCCACGGTCTGGGGAGCGGTCGCCATCACGTACAAGCTGATCTGCCCGCTCGCCCAGCAGAACGGCCTGGGTGCGCGGATCGTCAGCAGTGCCGTGTTCTTCGTCGTGGGGACCGGGTTGATACTCCACGTACGCCACGGCCTGATGCGGGAGTTGCGCGACGTCCGCGCCGTCGCCGGCGCCGCCCAGTCCGTGCTCCTGCGGCCGCTGCCGCCGCGCCTGGACGGGCTCGCCCTCGCCGCGGGACAGCTCTCCGCCGACCGGGGCGCCAGCATCGGCGGCGACCTGTACGACGTCGTCGCCACCGACCACGGCGTACGGCTCGTCATGGGAGACGTCCGCGGACACGGGCTCGGCGCGCTCGCCACCGTCGGCGCCGTCCTCGGCAGCTTCCGAGAGGCCGCCCACGACGAGGACGAACTCGGCCGCGTCCTGCGGAGGCTGGAGCGCGCGCACGCCCGGCACCTGCGCCAGCGCTCCCGCGACGAACATCCCGCCTTCGGGGGCGGCGAGCCCGAGGCCCCGCTCGCCGAGGAGTTCGTCACGGTGCTGCTCCTGGAGATCCGGCAGGACGGCGCGGTGTACGCGCTCAACTGCGGTCACCCCTGGCCGTATCTGCTGCGGCCGGGATCGGCGCGCCGCGTCGAGACGATGAGCGGGGGCGATCCGATGCCGCCGCTCGGCCCGTTCCCGCTGCCCGCCGAGCTCGAGCCCGTGCGGTGCGGGCGGATCCTGCCGGGGGAGGGGCTCCTGCTGCACACCGACGGCATCGAGGACGCCCGCGACGCTCATGGCCGGTTCTTTCCCCTGCAGGCCGCTCTCGCCGAGACCCTGCGCTGCCCCACGGTCGTGCCGAAGGCCGTGATCCACGCCGTGTACACCAGGCTGCTCGCCCACATCGGGGGACCGCCCAGCGACGACGCGGCCCTGCTGGTGCTGCGCAACGACCGCAGGCGGGTGCCCGTCCAGCACGGCGAGCCCGTCGTCCGCCCGGTCCACAAGGTTCTCTGACCCCGCAGTCATGTCCCTCCAGGGGGCGTCGTCCGCCCGCCGCGGAGTTGTCGGGCAGGCGAGCGGGCGGACGACGCGGGATCGGGCCGTCGATCTGTACGAGGGGGAGCCGACGGCCCGGCCGGCCTCTTGCGAGGCAGTTCAGTCAAGCGGGTGGAAATCGGCCGCAACAGAGTGCACACCTCCCGGAGTTGGGCATTCCGATCACACCCCGTGTGAAGGCAGCCGGACTAGGCTGCCAGGACCGAGCCAACGGAGGGCACCATGCAGCCCAACACCCTGCTCGACGCGATCCTCGACGAAGCCGGGATCTCCCACGCGGGTCTCGCCGCCCACGTGAACCACGCGGGCAAGGCGCGCGGCCTCGCCCTGCGCTACGAACACACCGCCGTGGCACGGTGGTTGAAGGGCCAGCGCCCGCGCGGCCAGGTCCCCGATCTCATCTGCGAGGTCCTCGCCGGCCGGCTGCAGCGCCACGTCACGCTCGACGACATCGGCCTCGGCATCCCCGGCGAACCGTCGGGCGCGCACGGTCCGACCGCCTCGGGCCTGTCCGGGTTCGTGGAGCGGGCCACCGCGCTGTGGCGCTCCGACGAGCAGCAGCGGCGGCACATCCTCGACGCCCCGGCCGTCACCGGCACCCCCGCCGTGATGCCCGTGTGGGAGTGGGAGAACCCGCCGGAGGACACCGACGTCTCGCGCGGCGGACGCGTCCTGGTGTCGCTCGCCGACATCGAGATGATGCGTTCGGCCCGCGCGCACTACGAGCAGATGTACCGCAAGGCGGGCGGCATCGCGACGCGCAGCCGGATCGTCGGGTTCCTCAACACCGAGGCGGCGCCGCTCCTTCGCGGCAGCTACACCGACGCGACGGGCCGTCAACTGCACCGGGCCACCGGCGGGTTGGTGGCCATCGCCGGCATCTGCGCTTACGACTCGGACGCCCACGGTCTCGCCCAGCGCTACTTCCATCAGGCCCTCCGGCTCGCAAAGGCCAGTGGGGACAGGGGACTCGGGGCGTACGTGATAGCGCTCCTGGTCAATCAGTCGCTGCACATGCGCGAGTTCCGGCAGGCCGTCGCCTTCGCGGAGGCCGCGCTGCGCGCCGCGGGCCGGCACATCACTCCGGCGCTCGCCTCCGACCTGTACGCGATGCAGGCGAAGGCGTACGCGCACCTCGGCGACGGTACGAGCGCGCTCGAGTGCATCCGGCGTGCCGAGTCCGCCGCCGACCGCATCCGGCGCGGACACGAACCGGACGAGACGGGCTATGTGCAGCCCGGGTTCGTCAACGTCCAGGTGGCGGAGGCCCTGTTGAGCCTCGGCGACTACGCGGCGGCGAAGGAGCACGCGCAGGAGGCCGTGCACACCCCGGCGCACGACCGCGGCCGGGTGCACCGGCTCGCCGTGCTGAGCCAGATCCAGCTCAGACAGGGCAACGCCGAGGCGGCCGTGGCCAGCGCCGTCGAGATGGCGGAGACGGCGCGGGGGATGGAGTCCCAGCGCCTGCGCGACAGACTCCGGGCGGTACGCGAACACCTGGTGCGCAGCGGCTGTGCCGGCACGGCGGAAGCCGCCGAACTGATCGACGGGGCGCTGCGCGTACCGCTCTGAGCCCTTGAGCCCTTTCGAAGGGCGACCGGAGACGCCACTGCTGCGATATTGCCATCAACTCGGCGGAAGGTGGCAGAACCGTGCAGTGGACGAAACAGAACGAACAAACTGTGTATGAAAACAGGTGGTTCAGCGTCAATCTGGCCGACGTCGAACTGCCTGACGGCCGACACCTCGACCACTTCCTGATACGCATGCGGCCCGTGGCGGTGGCCACGGTCGTGAATGAGGCGAACGAGGTGCTGCTGCTGTGGCGGCACCGCTTCATCACCGACAGCTGGGGCTGGGAGCTGGCGGCAGGCGTCGTCGAGGACGGCGAGGACATCGCGTGCGCGGCCGCCCGAGAACTGGAGGAGGAGACCGGCTGGCGGCCGGGACCACTGCGGCATCTGTTGAGCGTCGAACCGTCCAACGGCCTCACGGACGCCCGACACCACATCTACTGGACCGACGAAGCAACGTACATCGGCCACCCCCAGGACGACTTCGAGTCGGACCGCAGGGAATGGGTCCACCTCAAACTCGTCCCCGACATGATCGCTCGCGGAGAGGTCCCGGCCGCCAACATGGCGGCCGCGCTGCTGTTGCTGCACCATCTCCGGCTGGGTTAGCACGCCTCCCGCACGCGCTAACGGCCGAGCGCCTGCCACACGGCGATGGCCAGTGCCCCGACCGCGGTCAGTGCCGCGACCGCGGGCAGGGGCCAGCGCGTGTGCTCCAGCGCGGCGATCCGCGCGCTCAGGTCGTCGTGATCCTTGGCGGTCTGGTCGTCGCGGTGAGCGAGCAAAGCCAGTTGGCCGTCGATACGGGTCAGTCCTACCTCGAAGACGCGGCGTAACTCTGCGAGTTCTTCAGGGACCACGGGATGCTCCGGGTCGGTGGTCACGAGTCCGCTCCTTTCCGTAGTCGTCACATCCCTGTTGTGCGCACCGGAAGTCAACTCGCCTGGTGGACACGGCGGGAGCGTGTGCGGAGGGCATATGCGGGTCACTCGCGCGTGCCCCGTGCGAACGAAACGGGCCCGGTGTTCCGAAGAACACCGGGCCCGTCGTCGAGCACGGAGTGTGATCAGGTGTACGTGCCCTTGATCAGGCGCACGTCCTCATCGTCAGACGTACGTGTAGAAGCCCGAGCCCGACTTGCGGCCGAGCCGGCCCGCGTCGACCATCCGCTGCAGCAGCGGCGGAGCGGCGTACAGCGGCTCCTTGTACTCGGCGTACATCGAGTCCGCGATGGAGGCGATCGTGTCGAGGCCGATCAGGTCCGAGAGCTTGAGCGGGCCCATCGGGTGGGCGCAGCCCAGCTCCATGCCGTTGTCGATGTCCTCGCGGCTGGCGATGCCCGACTCGAACATCCGGATGGAGGAGAGCAGGTAGGGCACGAGCAGCGCGTTGACCACGAAGCCCGAGCGGTCCTGGGCGCGGATCGCGTGCTTGCCGAGGATCTTCTCCACCAGGGCCTGGGCACGGCTGATGGTGCCCTCGGAGGTGGTGAGCGCCGGGATCAGCTCGACGAGCTTCTGCACCGGGGCCGGGTTGAAGAAGTGGATGCCGATGACGTGGTCCGGGCGGGACGTCGCCACGGCCAGCTTCACCAGCGGGATGGACGACGTGTTCGAGGCGAGGATCGCGTCGGAGCGGGTCACGACCTGGTCGAGGACCTGGAAGATCTCCGTCTTGACCTGCTCGTTCTCCACGACGGCCTCGATGACGAGGTCACGGTCGGCGAACTCGCCGAGGTCCGTGGTGAAGGTGAGGCGCGACTGCGTCTCCGCCAGCTCCTCCTCGCTGATCTTGCCGCGCGCGGCGGCCTTCGCGAGGGAGTTGAGCAGTCGGGTGCGCCCGATCTCCAGGGCCTCCCCGGTGGTCTCGGCCACCATCACGTCGAGACCGCTGCGGGCGCAGACCTCCGCGATGCCGGCGCCCATCTGGCCACAGCCCACCACTCCGACGCGTGTGATGTCAGTCAAGGGGTCCGTCACCTCGTGCCTTTCGCTGATCGCCCGGGGTCACCGGCAGCAGGATTCTCAGATTTGTTGCGGGTCCAGCAGGGTCTTTCGGATCTGCACGTTACCCCGTGGACAGAGGAGGGGTGGAGCCCGGGTTAACGCCTGTTCATCCGGGCAATACCGTGGCACAGGAAAACGGGGGGAACCATGGGACGTATCTCACGCCGTGCCTTCGCGGCGGGCGCCGCGGTGGCGCTGGCCGGACTGACGGCCGGGGACGCCGTCGCCACACCTGAGTCGGCACAGGACAATCGGAGCATGTCGGGCAAAAGGCGCGAGATGCGGGGCATGTGGCTGGCCACCGTCGCGAATCGTGACTGGCCCTCGCGCGCGGGCCTGACCGCCGCCGAACAGCGGGCGGAGCTGATCGCCCACCTCGACACGGCGGTGCGCCGCCGGCTGACCGCGGTGATCTTCCAGGTGCGGCCCACCGCCGACGCCCTGTGGCCGTCCCCGTACGAGCCGTGGTCCGCGGTGCTCACCGGGACCCAGGGCGAGGACCCGGGCTGGGACCCGCTCGGCACCGCGGTGCGGGAGGCGCACCGGCGCGGCCTCGAGCTGCACGCCTGGTTCAACCCCTACCGCGTCGCGAACCACACCGACCCGAGCCGGCTGATCCCCACGCACCCGGCGCGGCTGCACCCCGACTGGGTCGTCCCGTACGGCGGGAAGCTCTACTACAACCCCGGTCTGCCGGAGGTCAGGCGCTTCGTCGAGGGCGCGATGCTCGACGCGGTGGAGAAGTACGCCGTCGACGCCGTGCACTTCGACGACTACTTCTACCCGTATCCGGTCGCGGGCCAGACCTTCGACGACGACGCCGCGTACGTCACGTACGGCGGCGGCTTCCCCGACCGGGCCGCCTGGCGGCGCGACAACATCGACCGTCTGGTACGGGAGACGGCGCGCGGGATCCGCCGGACCAGGCCTCGCGTGCGGTTCGGGATCAGCCCGTTCGGGGTGTGGCGCAACAGGGCGACCGACCCCGAGGGGTCCGACACCACGGCCGGGGTGCAGACCTACGACGACCTGCACGCGGACACCCGGAAGTGGGTGCGCGAGGGATGGATCGACTACATCTGCCCGCAGGTGTACTGGAACATCGGGTTCGCCGCCGCCGACTACGCGAAGCTCGTGCCGTGGTGGGCCGACGCGGTGCACGGCACGGACGTACGCCTGTACGTCGGCGAGGCCCTCTACAAGGCGGGCGATCCGGCGCAGCCCGCCGCCTGGCAGGACCCCGCCGAACTGTCCCGGCACCTCACCTACGCGGCCGCCTTCCGCGAGGTCGGCGGGCACGTCTTCTTCTCGGCCAGGGAGGTCGGGCAGGACCGGATCGGGGCGATGGCCCGCGTCGTCGCGGACCACTACCCCTGAGGGACCCTGCGCCTGAGTGGCCCTACTCCTGAGGGACCTCGCCGTGGCGTACGACCGAGTCGGGCCCCGGCGACATGATCGCCTCGTGGCCGTCCTCGAAGCGGACCCGGTACGGCGGACCGCCGTCCGCACCGAGCACTTCGATGATCTGCGCGACCCGGTCGTGCTGCCCGACGATCCGGCCGTGCACCAGGAGCTGGTCGCCTACGGTTGCGCGCATCGGGTGTGACCCCCCAGTCGTACCTCTACGTGCCCGTGAATTGCGCCAAGTCTACGGCTCACCACGGGAGTTGACCCTAGCTGCGGGCGCGCTGGGTGACCGCGATGCACACCAGGACCGCCACGGCGGTGAGCGGCGCCGCGACCGGCAGCGTCTCGCCCAGCAGGAACACGGACCAGACCAGGGTCAACAGCGGCTGGGCGAGCTGGAGTTGGCTGGCCTTCGGTACGCCGATCAGGCCCATGCCCTTGTACCAGACGACCAGGCCGAGGAACTGCGACACCACCGACACCCACAGCAGGCCCGTCACCGCGTGCCCGGTGAGGTGCACGGGCTCGTACGAGAGCGCGACACCCGCCCCCACGACGGCGATCGGCAGACACAGCACCAGCGCCCAGGCGATGACCTGCCAGCCCGGCATGACCTTGGCGAGCCGGCCGCCCTCGGTGTAACCGGCGGCGCAGATCAGCAGCGCGCCGAAGAGGTAGAGGTCGGCGCGGGTGAGGGCGCCGCCGCTCTGCTGCACCGTGAAGCCGATGACGGCCGCGGCGCCCGCGCACGCCGCGATCCAGAAGGTGCGCGAGGGGCGGGCCCCGGTGCGCAGCGACGCGAACACGGCCGTGGTCAGCGGCAGCAGGCCCACGACCACCGCCGAGTGCGCGGTCGTCGCCGTCTGCAGCGCGAGCGTGGTGAGCATCGGGAAGCCGAGCACCACACCGGCCGCGACGACCGCGAGGCCCGCCCAGTGGCGGCGCTGCGGGACGGGCACGCGCAGGGTCAGTAGACAGGCACCCGCGATCACGGCCGCGAGCACGCTGCGCACGCTCACCAGGGACCACGGGCCGAAGCCTTCGAGACCCCAGGCGGTGGAGGGGAAGGTGAGCGAGAAGGCGGTGACGCCGAGCGCGGCGAGCAGGGTCCCGGACGCGGTGCCCGGCGGACGGGTCGCGAGGTCCGCCGGGTGCCTCGGGTCCGCGGTGGGCCCGGCAACCGCTATCGCGGTCTGGTCGGTAGCGCTATTCTCTGTTCTCATGCAAGAGCGTAGCAGCGTAGGTGACTTGGCGAAACAGTTGAAGAGTGAGCTGGACCGCTACTCGGAAGGTGAGAAGCTGCCGTCGAGCCGGGCGCTCGTCGACCGGTTCCGGGTCAGCCCGGTCACCGTGTCGCGGGCGCTTGCGCAGCTCGCTTCGGAGGGCCTCGTCGTGACCCGGCCGGGCGCGGGCGCCTTCAAGGCCGCACCGCGTACGGCCGCGCCCGTCGGCGACACCTCCTGGCAGGAGGTCGCGCTCAGCGCCGACGCCGCCACCGATCTCGTGCCCCGCGCCGTCGACGCCTCCGGGGTCCTCGTGACGCTCGCCGCGTCGCCGCCCGGGGTGATCGAGTTCAACGGCGGCTATCTGCACCAAGTCCTGCAGCCCACCGCCGCGTTGGCCGCCGCCCTCGCCCGCGCGGGCCGCCGCCCCGGCGCCTGGGACCGGCCGCCCGTCGAGGGACTGCCCGAGCTGCGCGCCTGGTTCGCCCGCGGCATCGGCGGCGCCGTCACCGACGCCGAGGTGCTGATCACCTCCGGCGGCCAGTCGGCGCTCGCCACGGCGCTGCGCGCGCTCGCCCCGCCCGGCGCGCCCGTCCTCGTCGAATCGCCCACCTATCCGGGCATGTTGGCGATCGCGCGCGCCGCGGGCCTGCGTCCCGTGCCGGTGCCCGTCGACCGGGACGGCGTGCGCCCTGAACTCCTCGCGCAGGCCTTCCGCGCGACCGGCGCCCGCCTCTTCGTGTGCCAGCCGCTGTTCCAGAACCCGACCGGCGCCGTGCTCAGCGCCGAGCGGCGCCCCGAGGTGCTGCGCATCGCCCGCGAGGCCGGCGCCTTCGTCATCGAGGACGACTTCGTGCGGCGCCTCGTGCACGACGACGCGGGCCCGCTGCCCAGGCCCCTGGCCACCGACGACGCGGACGGCGTGGTCGTCCACGTCTGTTCGCTGACCAAGGCGACCTCGCCGAGCCTGCGCATCGGCTGCCTCGCCGCCCGCGGCCCCGTCCTGGAGCGGCTGCGCGCCATCCAGGTCGTCGACCAGCTCTTCGTGCCCCGCCCCTTGCAGGAGGCCACGCTCGAACTCGTCGGTTCCCCGGCCTGGCCGCGCCATCTGCGCACGGTGGCGGGCGAGTTGCGGAACCGCAGGGACGCCCTGGCCGCCGCCCTGGCCCTGCACCTGCCCGCGCTCTCCGTGCCGTACGTCCCGGTCGGCGGCTACCACCTGTGGGCCCGGCTGCCCGACGGCACGGACGAGCGCGGCCTCGTCGCGGGCGCCCTGCGCGAGGGCGTGGCCGTGGCACCGGGCCGCCCGTACTTCGCGGCCGAGCCGCCCGCCCCGTACGTCCGGCTGAGCTTCGTCGCGGTCGCGGGGACGTCGGAGATCGCCGAAGGGGTGCGCCGCCTCGCGACGGCGTCGCGCGGATATGGGTTCGACGCCGCCGCCCCCGGCCTGTAACGATCACGGGATGACCGACACCCTTGACGACGGCTACGAGATCTCCCACGACCGCGCCCGGATCGACGCCGCACGCGTCCACCGCTGGCTCTCGGACGACGCCTACTGGGCCCGCGGGCGACCCCGCGAAAAGCAGGACGTGGCGATCGACGGATCGCTCAACTTCGGTGTGTACGACGGGACTTCGGGCGAGCAGGTGGCGTACGCGCGCGTGGTGACGGACCACGCGACGTTCGCCTGGCTGTGCGACGTCTATGTGGATCCGGCCGTGCGCGGCAAGGGGCTCGGCACCCGCCTCGTCGCCGCGGTCCGCGACCACCTGGAGCCGCTCGGCATCCGCCGGATCCTGCTGGCGACCCGGGACGCGCACGGCGTGTACGCGCAGGTCGGCTTCGAGCCGCTGCCCGGCCCCGACCAGTGGATGGTCCTGTACTTCGACCAGTCCCTGCGGCCCGGAGTCCCCGCGGATTCCCGCTGAGGTTCCTGCCGGGATTCTCACGGGGATTCTCACTGAGGGCAAACCCTTGACCTGGGCTACCGGTGAGTTACACGATCACCGCCATGCAGCTCAGCGTCACGCTCCTCGCCGCCGCGCGCAGCTCCTCCCTGCTCGCCGAGCGCTTCGACGACGACCGGCCGCTCGACGACGCGGGCTGGTACGAGGTGCAGCGCGCGGCGCCGGGCCTCGGCCCGCTGGCCGCCGCCGAGCTGCGTTACTGCTCACCGACCCCGCGCAGCCGCGCCACCGGCGATGCCCTCGGGCTCGCCCCGCTGGCCCAGCCCGCCCTGCGCGACTGCGACATGGGCCGCTGGCGCGGACGTACGCTCGCCGAGGTCACGGCCGTCGAACCGCGCGCCGTCGACCACTGGCTGGGCGACCCGCGCTCGGCGCCGCACGGCGGTGAGTCGCTGCTCGCCTTCATCTCGCGGATCGGCGCCTGGCTGGACACCCGGCCCGCCGACGACGGCACGCGGATGGTCGCGATCGCCGAGCCGTCCGTGGTGCGGGCCGCCGTCGTCTACGCCCTGAAGGCGCCGCCGTCGACGTACTGGAACCTCGACGTGCGCCCGCTGTCGACGGCCACCGTCACCGGGCATCCCGGCCGCTGGAACCTCAGGCTCGGCGGTACTCCGTCGTGAGGACCAGGTCCTTCGCGGGCCCCTTCACCCGCCACACCGTCCGCCAGCGCCCGGCGTCGGCCACCTCGAACTCGCCCCGGTAGAGGTCAGCCGAGCAGGGGTGGTCGGCGATGTGCCGCCCGGTGCGCAGGTCGAGGCCGTGGAAGAAGCGGCCGTCGGCGAAGCGGACCTCGGCCGTGCCCGGCTCCTCGCCCGGCAGGTAGTGCAGGGTGCGCTCGGCGGGGCGGGTCACTTTGTGCCAGGTGAACGTCCCCGACTCGACGTGCAGCAGCCCGCCGTCCTCGCGCGGCGTGAACGCCGTCGTGCCCGTGAACGTGCCGGTCGCGTCGGCGGCGAGATCGCGCACGGTCCGGTCCACCCGCCAGCTCCCGGTCAGGAACGCCAACACGTCGGAAACCGGCCAGAGTTCACCCGTCACGCACATCACTCCCGTACACCTCTGCGCGAACCGTTGACGCGCGTACCGCTGCTTCCTATCTTGCCGTTCGCAGTTTAGGACGACGTACGAAATACCGAACAGGCAAGGTGGAGGCAAGCGTATGACGCGTGGACGACGCAGGCGCTGGAGAATCGGGCTCGGGGCCGCGGTGGGGTCCTTGCTCGCCGGGACCGCGGTCCTCCCGTCGTCGGCCGCGGAGGCGGCCGACGTCACCGACTACACCGTCACCGTCGACCCGAGCCGCACGGGTGCGACCATCGACGACTCGATGTACGGCGTCTTCTTCGAGGACATCAACCGGGCCGCCGACGGAGGGCTGTACGCCGAGCTCGTCCAGAACCGCTCCTTCGAGTACTCGACCGCGGACAACAAGGCGTACACGCCGCTCACGGCGTGGACGACGACCGGCACGGCCCAGGTCGTCGACGACGCCGGCCGGCTGAACGCGCGCAACCGCAACTACCTTTCCCTGGGCGCCGGTTCATCGGTCAGCAACTCGTCGTACGGCACCGGCATCAACATCGAGAAGGGCGAGCGGTACGACTTCTCGGTGTGGGCGCGCGCCGACACCGACCTCACCGTCACGCTGGCCGACGCGGACGGTGCGCTCGCCGCCCCCAAGAAGGTGGCGGTCAAGGGGGGTTGGGCCAAGTACTCCGCGACTTTCACCGCGACCCGTGCCAGCGCCACGGGCCGCCTCTCCGTCGCCACCACCCGGGACGCCGCGCTCGACATGGTGTCCCTGTTCCCCCGTGACACCTATAAGGGGCGTCCGAACGGCCTGCGCAAGGACCTCGCCCAGAAGGTCGCCGACCTGCACCCCGGCTTCGTGCGCTTCCCCGGCGGCTGCCTCGTCAACACCGGCTCCATGGAGGGCTACGACGAGGCGTCCGGCTACCAGCGCAAGCGCTCCTACCAGTGGAAGGACACGGTCGGCCCGGTCGAGCAGCGCGCCACGAACGCCAACTTCTGGGGCTACAACCAGAGTTACGGCCTCGGCTACTACGAGTACTTCCAGTTCGCCGAGGACATCGGAGCGATGCCGCTGCCCGTCGTCCCGGCGCTCGTCACCGGCTGCGGCCAGAACAGGGCCACCGACGACGACGCGCTCCTGAAGCGGCACATCCAGGACACGCTCGACCTCATCGAGTTCGCGAACGGGCCCGTGACCAGCACGTGGGGCAAGGTCCGCGCACGGATGGGCCACCCGAAGCCGTTCCACCTCACGCACCTCGAAGTCGGCAACGAGGAGAACCTGCCCGCGGACTTCTTCGCCCGCTTCACGCAGTTCCGCACCGCCATCGCCGCCAAGTACCCGGACGTCACCGTCATCTCCAACTCCGGTCCCGACGACAGCGGTTCGACCTTCGACGAGGCCTGGAAGCTCAACAAGGACGCGAACGTCGACATGGTCGACGAGCACTACTACAACAGCCCGCAGTGGTTCCTGCAGAACAACGACCGCTACGACTCCTACGACCGCAGCGGCCCGAAGGTGTTCCTCGGCGAGTACGCATCCGGCGGCAACACCTGGGCCAACGCCCTGTCCGAGGCCTCCTACATGACAGGACTCGAACGCAATGCGGACGTCGTGAAACTCGCCTCCTACGCGCCCCTGTTCGCCCGCACCGACACCGTGCAGTGGCGCCCCGACATGATCTGGTTCGACGATCAGAAGTCGTGGGGCTCCGCCGACTACGAGGTGCAGAAACTGTTCATGCGCAACGTCGGCGACCAGGTCGTCCCGTCGACCGCCGGCGCCACCCCGTCCACGCTGCAGCCGATCACCGGCGCCGTGGGCCTGTCGACGTGGGCGACGAGTGCCGCGTACGACGACGTCAGGGTGACCGGCGCCGACGGCACCGCCCTGCTGAGCGACGACTTCAGCGGTGACGCCGCGCAGTGGACCGGCACGGGCAGCGGCAACTGGGCCGTCCAGGACGGGAGTTACGTCCAGTCCGACGCGGCCGCCGAGAACACCCTGGTCACCGCGGGCGACCCGAGCTGGCACGACTACGACCTGCACGTGAAGGCCACCAAGAAGTCCGGCAAGGAGGGCTTCCTCGTCGCCTTCGGCGTCAAGGACACCGGGAACTACTACTGGTGGAACCTGGGCGGCTGGAACAACACGCAGTCCGCCGTCGAACAGGCCGTGAACGGCGGCAAGTCGACGCTCGTCACCAAGCCCGGGACGATCGAGACCGGCCGCGCCTACGACATCGACATCAAGGTGCGCGGCCGCCAGGTAACGCTCCTGCTCGACGGCCAGGAATGGGGTTCTTTCACGGACGACAAGCCCGCCGAGCCGTTCCGCCAGGTCGTCACCCGCGACAAGAAGACCGGCGACACGATCCTCAAGGTCGTCAACGCCCAGGACGCGCAGGCCCGTACGACCGTGAACCTCGGCGGCGCCAAGGTCGCGAAGACCGCGGCCGTGACCACGCTCACGGCGGCGCCCGGCGCCGAGAACACCGCGGACGCGACGCCCGTGAAGCCGGTGACCTCGACGTTCACCGGGGTCGCTGACACCTTCACGTACACGTTCCCGCCGAACTCGGTGACGTTCCTCAGGATCAAGAAGAGGTGAACGAGCCCGGGAAGTGAGTCCGCAGGTACGGGGCGCGTCGCTCGCGGCGGGAATCGGCGCGGCTGACCGGGCTGATGCCCCGCTCAGACGGAATCCGGCCGGTCGCGCCGGGCGGTCCACACCGTGCGTTCGGTCCGTACGCCCACATCGCCGCGGCGCAGGACGCTCTGCGGCCCCTCGGTGTCGAGCAGTGCGTCCAGGGCCGCCAGATCGGTGGCCGACAGGACGTCCGAGACACCCGCACGGATCCGCCGCAGGCTGCTCAGCGCGTAGCGGCCCACCGCGTTGTCGTGGTCCGCGGCGATGTCGACGGGGAGGGTGCGCTCGGCCTCGACGGTGAAGCCCGCCCGGGTCAGCAGGGGACCCCAGTCGGCGCCGCGGTGGGGGAGCCGCCCGGCGTTGCTCCCGTCGAGGGCGGCATGGCAGCGCTCCTCGAGACCGGGGGCCGACTCGGGGGCGTCCACGGGCAGGAACCGCGGGAACCCGGCCAGCTCGACGACGGTGAACAGGCCGCCCGGGGCGAGGAGTTCGTGGACCTGGCGCAGCGTGCGCTCCGGGTCGGCCATGTGGTGCAGGGAGGCCGAGGCCCAGACGAGCTCCGGGGTGCCGAGCGCGGGCCACTGCGCGGCGTCGAGGTCGGCCTCCACGAGCCGCACCCGGTCGGCGACCCCGGCCGCGGCGGCCTTCTCCCGCAGCCGCTCCAGATGGGCGGGGGAGGAGTCGACGGCCGTGACCTGCGCCCCGGGGAAGCGCTCGAGCAGGGCGAGCGTGCCGGCGCCGGTTCCGCAGCCCAGGTCCACGATCCGGCGGGGGTCGGCCTCGACGGGGAGCCGTGCGGTGAGCGAGGCGAGGTGCCCGGCGAGGACGTCGGCGTCGAGGTCGAGGATGTCGGCCTGGTCGTGATCGTGGCTGTGGCTGTGGCTGTGGCTGGGGTTGTGGTTGTTGCTGTGGCCGTGGTTGTGCCGGTGGTGCTCGTGCTGCTCTTGGGGTGCGTGAGGGTGGTTCATGCGTTCCAAGCTAGGCGGGCCGGGGGCGCCGGTCCCGGTGTCTTCCGGGAAGCGCAAGACGATGGCCGCCCGGGTGGCGCCGCGCGCAAGGAACACCAGGTGGCGGCGGGCTCAGGCGTTGCCGCGGGCTGCCTTCTCGGCGGCCTCGGCGCGCTGGTGCCCGCGGCGTGCGTCCCGGTCGAAGATGCCGAGGATCTCGCACGGCCCGCCCTCGGCGCCGATCGCGTGCGGGAGCATCGTGGGGAACTCCGCCGCCTGGTTGGTCTCGATCCGCAGCCGCCGGTTCCCGAGGAGCAGGACCGCCGTGCCGGACAGCACGACGAGCCATTCGCGGCCCGGGTGGGCGCGCATCCGCGAGGGGTTGTCGGGCGGCGGGTTGGTCATGCGCTGCCGTACGACGGTCATGCCCGGATCCGCCTTGAGCGGCCAGCGCATCAGACCGTGGGCGCTGTCGATGATCGGGTTCGAGATGACGTCGTCCGTGTCCGTCTCCACGAGCTGGTCGAGGGACGTGTCGAGTGCGCGGGCCAGCGTGACGAGCTGGTCCAGGGCCAGGCGCCGCTGCCCGTTCTCGATCCGGCTGAGCGTGGACTGGCTGACCTGCGCGCGGGAGGCCAGCTCCTCCAGTGACCAGCCCTGGGCCACCCGCAGGGCGCGGACGCGTTTACGCACGAGGCTGTCGAGGTCGCCATTGTCTTGCGTCATACGCAACATTGTATGCCCGAGCCGCAAGGCGTGCCTGCGGTCGTCCCCATGTCCATGAATCTGTCCACGAATCTGTCCACGAATCTGTCCACGAACCAGTTGGCCGAGAAGGCCGCCTGAGTCTGTGTGACGGTCAGCGCGGGGCGAGGACGCAGAACTCGTGGCCCTCCGGGTCGGACAGGCACGTCCACGCGGTATCGCCCTGGCCGAGGTCGAGACAGGTGGCGCCGAGGGCCCGCAGCCGGTCCACCTCGGCCGCCCGGTCGTCACCGGCGTACGGCATCAGGTCGACGTGCACCCGGTCCGGCACGGTTCTGCCCTCGGACCGCCGGAGGAACTCGAGATAGGGGCCGATTTTCTTGGAGGAGCGCAACACCGCGTAGTCGTCGTCCACTTCGTGGACGATCCAGTCCGTGGCTCCGCCCCAGAAGCGGGCCATGTCCCGCGGGTCGAGGCAGTCGACCACGATCGCGGCGACCGGCCCGGTGTCCCGGTACCTGTCCCGCGGCTCCAGCACGCAGAACTCGTTGCCCTCCGGGTCGGCGAGCACCGTCCACGGCACCCCGCCCTGACCGATGTCGACGGGCGTCGCACCGAGCGCCCGCAGCCGCTCGGCCAACTCCGCCTGGTGGGTCTCGGAGGTGGTCGCGAGATCGAGGTGCACACGGTTCTTCGCCGCGGTCTTCGGCTCCGGGACGCTGACGACGTCGATGACGACGGCGGCCGCGTCGGGCCTGACGAATCCGACACCGGGTTCGACGTTGGTCACTCCGGGGCGCTCGCTGGACGCGCCCCACCCGAGCGCCGCCGCCCAGAACCCACCGACCAGCGCGTCGTCCAGGGCCTTGATGTTCACGCTGACAGGTCGCAGTGCCATGCCCGCGACCCTATGTCGGGGGCGGCACTGCTGGGCGTCGAGTTCCGCTGCATAGCCTGGCAGGGCCGGACCGTGGCCACCGGCCACGACCCGGCCGCCTGATCCAACCGATTGCATAAACGTGCAGCACGACGTATAGTCATGCCATCCAGGAGGAGGGTTCCATGGCGGTACGCGCAGCAGTGGCGGGAGCGAGTGGGTATGCGGGCGGCGAGCTGCTGCGCCTGTTGCTCGCCCACCCCGAGGTGGAGATCGGTGCCCTGACGGGCCATGCGAACGCGGGACAGCCGCTCGGTGCGCTGCAGCCGCATCTGCTTCCGCTCGCCGACCGCGTCCTGCAGGAGACCACCGCGGACGTGCTCGCGGGGCACGACGTCGTCTTTCTCGCCCTGCCCCACGGCCAGTCCGCCGCGGTCGCCGAGCAGCTCGGTCCCGACGTGCTCGTGGTCGACATGGGGGCGGACTTCCGGCTGAAGGACGCCGCCGACTGGGAGGCGTTCTACGGGAGCGCGCACGCGGGCACCTGGCCGTACGGCCTGCCCGAACTGCCGGGTGGTCGCGCCGCGTTGGAGGGGTCCAAGCGCATCGCGGTGCCCGGTTGCTACCCGACGGCGGTCTCGCTCGCCCTCTTCCCGGCGTACGTGGCCGGGCTCGTGGACAGCGAAGCCGTGATCGTCGCCGCGTCCGGCACCTCCGGCGCGGGCAAGGCCGCCAAGCCCCACCTCCTCGGCAGCGAGGTGATGGGGAACATGTCGCCGTACGGCGTGGGCGGCGGCCACCGGCACACCCCCGAGATGATCCAGAACCTCAGCGCGGCGGCAGGCGAGCGGGTCTCCGTCTCCTTCACGCCGACCCTCGCCCCCATGCCGCGCGGCATCCTCGCCACGTGCAGCGCCAAGGCGAAGCCCGGCACCACGGCCGAGTCCGTGCGGGCCGCGTACGAGAAGGCGTTCGCCGACGAGCCGTTCGTGCACCTCCTGCCCGAGGGCCAGTGGCCCGCCACCGCCTCCGTGTACGGGTCGAACGCGGTGCAGATCCAGGTCGCGTACGACGAGTCCGCGTCCGACACGGGCCGCGTCATCGTCATCAGCGCCATCGACAACCTCACCAAGGGCACCGCCGGCGGCGCCCTGCAGTCCATGAACATCGCCCTGGGTCTCGACGAGACCACCGGGCTCTCGACGATCGGAGTCGCGCCGTGAGTGTGACGGCAGCCAAGGGATTCCAGGCCGCGGGCATCGCCGCCGGAATCAAGGAGAGCGGGAACGCGGACCTGGCCCTCGTGGTCAACCGCGGCCCCCGTCAGGCAGCCGCGGGCGTCTTCACCTCGAACCGCGTCAAGGCCGCCCCGGTCCTGTGGTCCGAGCAGGTCCTCAAGGGCGGGCTCGTCTCCGCGGTCGTCCTCAACTCCGGTGGGGCCAACGCCTGCACGGGACCCAAGGGCTTCCAGGACGCGCACGCCACCGCCGAGAAGGTCGCCGAGGTCCTCGACCTGAGCGCCGGCGAGGTCGCCGTCGCGTCCACCGGCCTCATCGGCGTCCTGCTTCCGATGGACAAGCTGCTGCCCGGCGTCGAGACCGCCGCCGCCCAGCTGTCCGACCACGGGGGCGAGAAGGCCGCCATCGCCATCAAGACCACCGACACCGTGCACAAGACCGCGGTGTACGAGGGCGACGGATGGACGGTCGGCGGCATGGCCAAGGGGGCCGGCATGCTCGCGCCCGGCCTCGCCACCATGCTCGTCGTCCTCACCACCGACGCCGACCTCGACAGCGACGTCCTGGACAAGGCCCTGCGCGACGCCACCCGCGTCACCTTCGACCGGGTCGACTCCGACGGCTGCATGTCGACGAACGACACGGTGCTCCTCCTCGCGTCGGGCGCCTCCCAAGTGACGCCCGAATACGCCGAGTTCGCGAACGCCGTACGGGTCGTGTGCGACGACCTCGGCCGGCAGCTCATCGGTGACGCCGAGGGCGCCAGCAAGGACATCAAGGTCGAGGTCGTCAACGCGGAGACCGAGGCCGACGCCGTCGAGGTCGGCCGCTCCATCGCCCGGAACAACCTCCTCAAGTGCGCCCTGCACGGCGAGGACCCCAACTGGGGCCGGGTGCTCTCCGCCATCGGCACGACGTCCGCCGCCTTCGAGCCGGACCGGCTGAACGTCGCGATCAACGGCGTATGGGTCTGTAAGAACGGGGGAGTGGGCGAGGACCGCGACAAGGTCGACATGCGCTACCGGGAGGTCCACATCGTCGCCGACCTCGCCGCGGGCGCCGAGACCGCGACGATCTGGACCAACGACCTGACCGCCGACTACGTCCACGAGAACAGCGCGTACTCCTCATGAGCGAGACGGCAGAGTCCCAGCAGCCCACCGCGCGCAAGCACACCGCGCTCCCCAAGGCCCAGATCCTCATCGAGGCGCTGCCCTGGCTGACCCGGCACCACGGCAAGACCGTCGTCATCAAGTTCGGCGGAAACGCCATGATCGACGAGGAGTTGAAGGCCGCGTTCGCGCAGGACGTCGTCTTCCTGCACCACGCCGGACTCAAGCCGGTCGTCGTGCACGGCGGCGGCCCGCAGATCAGCAAGGCCCTCGACCGGCACGGCATCGTCAGCGAGTTCAAGGCGGGCCTCAGGGTCACCACCGAGGACGCCATGGACGTCGTACGGATGGTGCTCGCCGGACAGGTGCAGCGCGAGCTCGTCGGCCTGCTCAACCAGCACGGCCCGCTCGCCGTCGGCCTCACCGGTGAGGACGCGCACACCATCACCGCCACCAAGCACCAGCCCCGCATCGAGGGCGAGTTGGTCGACATCGGCCGCGTCGGCGAGATCACCGCGATCGACACCGGCGCCATCGAGGCCCTGCTCGCCGACGGCCGGATCCCGGTCGTCTCCTCGATCGCCCGTTCCCAGGACGATGCGCATGTCTACAACGTCAATGCTGATACGGCGGCTGCGGCACTCGCTGCTGCGCTGGACGCCGAGACGCTGATGGTGCTGACCGACGTCGAAGGCCTCTACGAGGACTGGCCGAACTCGGACGAGGTCATCAGCCGGCTCACCGCCACCGAACTCGAAAAGCTGCTCCCCGAGCTGGCGAGCGGCATGGTCCCGAAGATGGAGGGCTGCCTGCACGCTGTGCGCAACGGAGTGCACACCGCCCGCGTCATCGACGGGCGGGTCCAGCACTCGATCCTGCTGGAGATCTTCACGGACGAAGGCATCGGCACGATGGTCGTGCCCGACGCGGAGGGGGACACCAACTCATGAGCGAGCACGCCACGAACGCAGAGTTGACGACGCGCTGGCAGGGCGCCCTCATGAACAACTACGGCACCCCGCGACTGGCCCTCGCCAAGGGCGCCGGCGCCAAGCTGTGGGACGCCGACGGCAAGGAGTACCTGGACTTCGTCGGCGGCATCGCGGTCAACGCGCTCGGCCATGCCCACCCGGCAATCGTCGAGGCCGTCTCCGCGCAGATCGGCGCCCTCGGTCACGTCTCGAACCTGTTCATCGCCGAGCCGCCCGTCGCCCTCGCCGAGCGGCTGCTCCAGCTCTTCGGCCGGGACGGCTCCGTCTACTTCTGCAACTCGGGCGCCGAGGCCAACGAAGGCGCCTTCAAGATCGGCCGGCTCACCGGGCGGCGCCACATGGTCGCCACGACCGGCGGCTTCCACGGCCGGACCATGGGCGCCCTCGCCCTGACCGGCCAGCCCGGCAAGCAGGACGGCTTCACGCCGCTGCCCGGCGACGTCACGCACGTCCCGTACGGAGACGTGGACGCGCTGCGGGCGGCCGTCACCGAGGACACGGCGTTCGTCATCATCGAGCCCATCCAGGGCGAGAACGGTGTGGTGGTGCCGCCCTCCGGCTACCCCGGCTACCTCAAGGCCGCCCGGGAGATCACCCGCGCCACCGGCACCCTGCTGGTCCTGGACGAGGTGCAGACCGGCATCGGCCGGACCGGACACTGGTTCGCGTACCAGGCGGACGACGGCATCGAGCCCGACGTCGTCACGCTCGCCAAGGGCCTCGGCGGCGGCCTGCCGCTCGGCGCGACCGTCGCGTTCGGCGAGGCGGCGAAGCTGCTGCGGCCCGGCCAGCACGGTACGACGTTCGGCGGCAACCCGGTCGTCTGCGCCGCCGGACTCGCCGTCCTCGACACCATCGCCGGCGAGGGCCTCCTGGAGAACACCAAGCGCATCGGCGAGAAGCTCACGGCCGGAATCGAAGACCCCGAAGGGATTGGCAGCCACCCGCTGATCGGCCATGTCCGGGGCGCGGGCCTTCTGCTGGGTATCGTGCTCACCGGGCCGCGCGCACCCCAGGTGCAGCAGGCGGCCCAGGACGCGGGCTTCCTGGTGAACGCGCCCGCACCCGACGTCGTCCGGCTCATGCCCCCGCTGAACCTGACCGACGAAGAGGCGGACGCGTTCCTCGCGGCGCTGCCCGCCGTACTGGACGCGGCCGCGGCCGACGGGGAAGCACGACCTTAAGGACCTGAGGAAATGGGACGACGACGATGAGCAGCAACGCGGAGAAGGCGGAGAGAGACGAGCGGGCCGCGAGGAACGCGGCACTCGCCCACCACCCGCACGGCCCCGCCGTGCCGCAGACGCGCACCGCCCGCCACCGCCGGATCGTGGACATCCTCAACCGGCAACCGGTGCGCTCGCAGAGCCAGTTGGCGAAGCTGCTCTCCGACGACGGCCTCACCGTCACCCAGGCCACGCTCTCCCGTGACCTGGACGAGCTGGGCGCGGTCAAGATCCGCAACACCGGCGGCGAGCTGATCTACGCCGTGCCCAGCGAGGGCGGTTTCCGCACCCCGCAGGCCCCGCTCGGCGAATCGGCGAAGGAGGAGCGCATGCGCCGCCTCGCCGGTGAACTGCTCATCTCCGCCGAGGCCTCGGCGAACCTCGTCGTGCTCCGTACGCCCCCGGGCGCGGCCCAGTTCCTCGCCTCGGCCATCGACCAGGCCGAACTGCACGTCATCCTCGGCACGATCGCCGGCGACGACACCCTGATGCTGATCAGCAGGGACCCGGCGGGGGGCCAGGCGCTGGCGGAACATCTGCTGAGGCTGGCGCAGAACGAGCACTGAGTGCTTGTTCCGCCGGTCCGCGAGAAGTTCCGCCCCTCCAGGAATGTCCGCGACCAGGGGTGCCGGATCGAAGCAGACCCGCACGTTCCGGTACGGGGCGGCGATGACGTTCCCGGCAAGCAGGACTCGGGAGTCGGCGGTCCTGTCCATGGCCATCGGCGGGCGTAGAGCCCACCGCCCACGACGATCGCGACGAGCCGGCCGGGACCGTTCACGCCGAGGTGCGTCAGTCCTGGGCGGCCGTGGCGGAGGCGGAGGTGACGGCGGAGGCAGAGGCCGTGGCCCGGGCCCGGTACGACATCCATGCGGCGACGATCGCGCCCGACACGTTGTGCCACACCGAGAAGACGGCGGCGGGCAGGGCGGCCAGCGGGCTGAAATGGGCGGTGGCGAGGGAGGCGGCGAGTCCGGAGTTCTGCATGCCGACCTCGAACGCCATGGCGCGGGAGGCGGGCGGGCCGAGCCGGGCGACCTTTCCGGCGCCGTAGCCGAGGGCGAGCCCGAGCCCGTTGTGCAGGACGACGGCGAGCAGCACCAGAGCGGCCGCCGACTTGATCGCGGCGGCGCTGCCCGCCACCACGACGGCCACGATGACGGCGACGGTCAGCGCCGACAGCCACGGCAGGACGCTGAGCACCCGGTCCACGTAGCGCCCGAAGAACAGCCGGACCACGAGCCCGCCGATCACAGGAAGGAGCACGGTCTTCAGGATGTCGGTCATCATCGAGGCCGCGTCGACGGGCAGGTACTCCCCGGCGAGCAGCAGCGTCAGCGGCGGGGTCACGAGCGGCGCGAGCACCGTGGACACGGTCGCGACGGAGACGGACAGGGCCACGTCGCCGCGCGCGAGGAAGGTGACGACGTTCGACGCCGTGCCGCTGGGCGCGCACCCGACGAGGATCACACCGGCCGCCAACTGGGGCGACAGATCAAGGGCGTTGGCGATCAGCCAGCCGAGCCCCGGCATGATCACGTAGTGCGCGACGAGCCCGAGCCCGACGGCCCACGGTCGCTGGGCGACGCCCTTGAAGTCCTGCACAGTCATGGTGAGACCCATGCAGAACATGACGATGCCCAAGAGGTAGGGCACATCGGTCTTGAAGTCCGAGAACGTGTCCGGCAGCAGCAGCCCCAACGCGCCCGCGGCGAGCACGAGTACGGGAAACACGGTGACCGCGAGCCGGGCCGCCCGGTCGGTGTCCTTGTCCGTGGCGCTCGTCCCGCTCGTTCCGCTCGTCCCGCTCGTCGCGCCCGCATCGGGGGTGGGCTTGGTCGTCTGTTCGGTTTCGCTTCGCACCGGGCGATGCAACGCCGCCGTGGAAGGGGCATGCAACCCCGTCTCGGTATGTGGTCGCTACATGGATGTCAGTACCGGGTGATGGCCGTGGCCCCGCCCGACGTCCCGATCGCGATGTGCGGCGCCCGCTGCGGCCGGACCCACTGCACGATCCGCCGCATCGCGTCCTTCGGCACGGACACGCAACCGGCCGTCGCCGCCCGCCCGTTCACGTGCAGGAAGATCCCGGCGCCGCGGCCGTGCACGGGCCGGTGGTAGTTGAAGCCGACCACGAGCGCGTGCGCGTACTGCGTGGCGTAGTCGGCGAGGTGCTCGGACTCGGAGGCGCGGCAGTCGCGCGGGCGCGGCTCGGTCCAGCGGTTGTAGGCGCGGGAGTCGTTGTCCTGGCACCACCAGGACGTGCGGTGCACGGTGCGGTACGGCACCGAAGTGCCGCGCGGCGCCGCCGCGTTGCCGAACGCGAACGGCAGGTCGTACAGGCCGGCGGGCGTGGTGTTCGTGCTCTGCTTCCGCTTCGCCCCCTCGACCAGGCCCTTCGCCCCGAACCTGGCCGGAGCCGAACCGGCCTTCACCCAGCGGCCGTCGGCCCGCCGGTCCCACCAGGTCACGGTGCCGCTCGTCGAGGACGCCCTGGGCGCCTCCGCGGTGATCAACTGGCTCCCGCCACCCGTGTCCGCCATCCGCGCGGGCAGCGGGACGGCGGTCGAACCGGCTGACCCGGCCGAACCGGGCGCCGCGGCGCCGAGCACGGCACACACGGCAACAGCACTGGCGATACCGGCTCGACCTGCTCGACCTGCTCGACCTGCTCGACTTGCTCGGCCTGCTCGTAAAGGACGCATGGGTCAAAACGTAGCGGGCGGCAGCGGCAGAGGCAGCCCCGGTAGCCCGTCCAGGCTCTGCCCGATGTGCTCCTTCTTCTGGAAGTACGCGTCGAGCGCGTCGTCGTCCTTGCGGGCGAAGAAGTCCCCGTGCAGGGTGCGGTCCTCGTCGTACGTCATGAAGGGCACCGCGTATCCGCAGGTGTCACGGACGAGTTCGGCGTGCACGACGATGATGGCGCGCAGCCCGTTGCGGCTCGGATCGATGTCGTCGAAGTGTGCGAGCAGCTCGGCGAAGCGCGGGTCGTCGCGGAAGACGGGCTCGCCGCGGCCGTGCACCCGCACGATGCTCGGTGGCCCCTGGAAGGCACACCACATGAGCGTGATCCGGCCGTTCTCCCGCAGGTGCGCGACGGTCTCCGCGTTGGACCCCGCGAAGTCCAGGTAGGCGACGGTCACTTCGTCGATGACCACGAAGGATCCCTTGAGCCCCTTGGGCGACAGATTGACCGTGCCGTCGCCCGCGAGCGGAGCCGTCGCCGTGAAGAACATCGGCTGCGCCTCGATGAAGGTGCGCAGCCGGCCGTCTATGCGTTCGTACGTCTTTCCCATGCCGGTGATTATGAGGGAGCGCCGTCCGTGCCGATGCGTCGCCGATACGCGAGGGGAAGTCATAGGGGCAGCCGGTACAGGCGGTTGGTGGCGTTCGTCGCCCACAGCCACGTCCCGTCGGCGGCGAGCCCGATAGCGGTGCCGCCCGGTGGCGACGAGCCCACCAGGTCCCAGGTCCGGTCCGCGTCCGTCTGGAGGCGCCGCCACAGCCGCCCGTCGCCCGTCACGCCGTACAGGTGCGTGGCGGTGACCGTGAGCGCGACCACCGCGTCGGCGTGGCCGACCGGCGTCCACTCCCGGTCGGTGAGGGACGCGGTGCGCCACCACAGCCGGTTGCCGCGGTCGGTGCAGTAGAGGCGGTCGCCGCGGGCGGCGAGCGCGGTCACGTCGTTGGCGTGCCCGGCCCTCGTCCACTCCGGCTGCTCGTCGTCGTCGGGCCAGGGGGCGGTCTTGCGGAACCAGAGGGACTGGTCGGGGCGGGTGCCGAACAGGACGCGGCGGTGCGCGGGGCCGAGCGTGGTGGCGGCCAGCGTGGTGCAGCCGCCGCCCGGGCCGACCGTCCACCACCCGGCCGGGGTGCCGACGCCCGTCAGGTCCTTGGTCGCCAACTCGTCCTGCGCGGTGACGCCGTACAGCCTGCCGCCCAGGTGGGCGAGCCCCCGGAGCTGCGGGGCCGGGCCCATGTCCTGCCACGGCACGCCCCGCCGCACGCCGGTGCGGTCCCACAGGGCGGAGCCGCCGTACAGAGTGAAGGCCGCCCCGGTCACGGCGGCGCCGACGAGGCCGAGCGCCCCCGCGTCCGCCTCGAGGCGCACCCACTCGCCGCTCGTCGGCAGGTCTCCGATCCTGGCGCGGCCCGGGGTGTCGGGGGTGCCCCAGGGGATGAGGTCGTCGCCCCAGAAGGCGCGGTGCTCCCAGCCGTCCGCGTAGAACTGCACCATCACCTCGTCCGGCGGTCGTTCCGGATCCAGCTGGACCATCGTGAACAACTGGTCTCCCGCGGCCACGGCCATCGCCGGGGCGGCGTTGGAGAAGTAGTGCTGGTGCTCGCCCGAGGCGAACGCCGACCGGTGCGCCAGGGCGCCGGTGAACGGGAACGGAGCGGCGTCCGTCCACTCCCACGTGTCCCCGCCGTCGGCCGCCGCAGTCGCCCCGGCCGGCAGCGCGTCCTCGATCCACACCTCGTCCCGAACGTCCGTCTCCGCCCACGCCGCGAAGACGGCACCCTTCATCCGGCCCTGCCGGCCCGCGGTCGGCTCCACCGAGAAGCGCCCGACCACGCCCTCCGGAGAGGTCGTCAGGCCGTACCTGAGGATGGTCGAGCCATCCGTACAGTTCACGTCGATCTCGGCCCAGCCGCGCCGCAGCCGCAGGGTGCGCTGCGACGAGGACGGGGCGAACTCCGGTGTCACCGTGACCGTGGCGGCCATCTCGGGGCCCGTCGTCTCCGGCGTGCAGATGTCCAGGGTGCCCACGCTGACCCGGGCGTCGGACCCCGGCGACCGGGTGCGGCAGATCCAGTCCGGCGGATGCATCTCCAGGGTCCAGTCGCTGTGGCCCAGGGTGTTGCCGCGGGCCCACGGCCCCGGCATGCCGTGGTGGTGGTCCTGCCAGAGCGAGCCGCGCAGCACCACGTAGTCACCGGCCTGCAACGACCGGGCAGCACCCTCCGGGTTGACCGGCGGGAAGGGGAACCAGGAGTTGTCGTCGTTCGCGAGGGGCCGCCAACCCGCGGGAGCGGGGCCGCGCCCCTGCGAGTGGGCCCTCAACTGGCCGAATTCGAAGGGTGGTTGATCGTTTACGTGCCAGGCCTCCAGCTCCGGATGGATCCACGGCACGTTCACGCCCGGCATGATCCACGACGAGAAGGGCACGCGCCGCTGCTGCGCGCTGCCCGTGGGCGGCCGCAGCGTGGCGATCCGCAGGGGGACCGGGGCGGGGCGGTCCTTGTCGTTCTCCAGCAGGTGCCCCGGCCAGTACGCGTCCACGAGCGCCTCGCTCACCCCGTCGTAGCCGTACATGCGCTCCAGGAAGACCGGGTCGAGATCGATGTCGTAGTGCACGTCCTCCAGGCCGTGCGGCAACCGGTTGGCGTACGGATGGCCCTCGCGGAGCCAGCCCGCGACCAGGACGTGGCGGCGTGCGGTGAACGCGAGGCTGACGCAGTTGCTGTAGTAGCGGCCGTCGGCCGCGTCGTACGTGGCGCGGCAGCCGGACTCGTAGGTGTACACGTCGGAGGGGAGCGTCGCGGGCCCCGGGCGCAGTGGACGCTCCTGGAACCGCTGCAGCGAACCGGGCGTCACCGTGCGGCATTGGGAGCGGCGCAGCCCGAGGGCGGTGAAGTCCGCGTCGTCCGCGACCTTGAACTTCACGTCGCCGACCACGAGATGGACGTCGGCGGTGGATTCCTCGCGCACCAGGCTGACGTTCTGGATCGCGGTCACGGCCGGGCCGCCGTGCCCCGGCGCCCCACGGCGCGGGTGCGCAGTCGGCGGGCCACCGCGTACGACAGGAAGGCGGAGCACGCCACCAGCGGCACGTCGATCAGCAGGAACGCGGGGCTGATCGCCCACTCGCCGCTGACCACGGTGGCCGCGGCGCCCAGCACGAGGGAGGCCGCGGCGGCGAAGAACCAGCGCATGCGCGGCGCGAGGACCCCGAGCAGCACGCCGAGTCCGAGCCCGCAGGCGAAGGGGAACAGCTCGTTCACGGCGGCCTCCCAAAGGGGCACGATGGGACCGGAGCCAGGGGTGTCTTTCGTACCGCGTATGGGGCGCGGGCGAGCGGGGCCGGTCGGCCCTCGGGCCGGGTCGCTGGGCCTGACGCACCGGCAACGATTGACGAATCATGCAGAGTCCTGCATACTCATGCACAGGAAGACGGCCGCACATCGATCGGCCGGTCCACCGGCTTGAGGAGCAGAGCACGTGAGCAGCAGCACCGGCGATGTCCGCCTCTGGGGCGCCCGGTTCGCCGACGGCCCCGCCGAGGCCCTGGTGAAACTCTCCGCCTCCGTCCAGTTCGACTGGTGCCTGGCGCCGTACGACATCGCGGGCTCGCGAGCCCACGCACGCGTGCTGAACAAGGCGGGCCTGCTCACCGAGGACGAGCTGACCCGCATGATCGCGGGGCTCGACCGGCTCGAGGCCGACGTCGCGGACGGCTCGTTCGTCGGCATGATCGAGGACGAGGACGTGCACTCCGCCCTGGAGCGCGGTCTCCTCGAGCGCATCGGCCCCGACCTCGGCGGCAAGCTCCGCGCGGGCCGCTCGCGCAACGACCAGGTGACGACGCTCTTCCGGATGTACATCCGCGACCACGCCCGCATCATCGGCGGCCTGATCACGGACCTCCAGGAGGCCCTGGTCGGCCTCGCCGAGGCGCACCCGGACGTCGCGATGCCCGGCCGTACGCATCTGCAGCACGCCCAGCCGGTCCTCTTCGCGCACCACGTCCTGGCCCACGTCCAGTCCCTGTCCCGGGACGCGGAGCGGCTGCGGCAGTGGGACGAGCGGACGGCCGTCTCGCCGTACGGCTCGGGCGCGCTCGGCGGTTCCTCCCTCGGCCTCGACCCGGAGGCGGTGGCGCAGGACCTCGGCTTCGAGCGCGGCTCCGCGCCGAACTCGATCGACGGCACGGCCTCGCGTGACTACGTCGCGGAGTTCCTGTTCATCACGGCGATGATCGGGGTGAACATCTCGCGGATCGCCGAGGAGATCATCATCTGGAACACGAAGGAGTTCTCCTTCGTCACGCTCCACGACGCGTTCTCCACCGGCTCGTCGATCATGCCGCAGAAGAAGAACCCGGACATCGCCGAGCTGGCGCGCGGCAAGTCGGGACGCCTCATCGGCAACCTCACGGGCCTGCTCGCGACGCTCAAGGCGATGCCCCTCGCGTACAACCGTGACCTGCAGGAGGACAAGGAGCCGATCTTCGACGCCTGCGACCAGCTCGAGGTCCTGCTCCCCGCGTTCACCGGGATGATGGCCACGCTCACGGTCAACAAGGAGCGCATGGAGGAGCTGGCCCCGGCCGGGTTCTCGCTCGCCACCGACATCGCCGAGTGGCTGGTGAAGCAGGGCGTGCCGTTCCGGGTCGCGCACGAGGTGGCCGGCGCCTGCGTCAAGGAGTGCGAGGCGCACGGCATCGAGCTCGACGAGCTCACCGACGAGCAGTTCGCGAAGATCTCGGAGCACCTCAAGCCCGAGGTCCGCACCGTGCTCAACGTGCCGGGCGCGCTGGCCTCCCGCTCCGGCCGCGGTGGCACGGCGCCGAGCGCGGTCGCCGTCCAGCTCGCCGAGGTCAAGCAGGACCTCTCGGTCCAGCGGGCCTGGGCCGACGCGAAGAAGTAGCGAGCGGCAGCTCCAACAGGCAAGGTGCAGGGCCCGGTTCGTCCATCCGTGGACGGGCCGGGCCCTGCGTTGTGTGAAGTCCCCGGGTTCAGCGGCGCGCCCGCGCCCCGCTCCCGTAGCTGGACAGATCGAGCAGCAGCCCGAACAGCACCACGATCCAGCCGATCCCGCGCACTCCCACGACGGGCGCGTACGCGAGGACGTACCCCAAGGTCGTCCACGGCAGCAGGATCAGGCCGAGCAGCGGGAGCAGCACCCCGTCGAAGGCGCGGTTCACCAGATTCGTGAACAGCCAGGTGATCACGAGCGCGACCCGCGGCCCGATCGCCGCCATCGCCGCGAAGATGCAGCACCCCATGCCCCGTACCTCCCGGAAGCCTGAACCGAACGTACCGACACAGTCGTAACACTGGGTGAGCGCCCGGACCACCGGAGTGGCCACGAGTCGCTCGGCGGGGCATCGGCGACCCTTCGATGAGACACAGATGTCTCATCTGGGTTACTCTTGTCTCATGTCAGTCGATCGCGAACAGGTGCTGCGCAGCGCCGCCGCCCTGCTCACCCGCAAGTCCACGGCCACGATGGACGAGGTCGCGCGGGCCGCGGGCATCAGCCGCGCCACCCTGCACCGGCACTTCGCGGGCCGTGACGCACTCGTCCGCGCCCTGGAGGACCTGGGGCTGCAGGAGTGCGAGGCGGCGCTCGACCGGGCCCGTCTCGGCGAGGGCCGGTCCGAGGACGCGCTGCGCCGGCTCATCGGCGAGATAGAGCCGTCGGCCCCCCTGCTCGCCTTCCTCACCACGGAGAACCAGCTCTTCGAGGGAGACGGGCAGAACGAGGGCTGGGCGCGGCTCGACGCCCGCATGGTCGCGCTGTTCCGGCGCGGCCAGGAGACCGGTGAGTTCCGGATCGATCTGACTCCCGCGTGGCTGACCGAGGCGCTGTACGGCCTCATCGGCAGCGGCGCCTGGGCCGTACAGGACGGCCGCGTGGCGGCGAAGGACTTCCAATTCATGATCGCCGAGCTGCTGCTCGGCGGCGCCAGACGGAGCGTGGAACCATGACCAGCACACAACAGCGCACTCCCGCGGCGGAGGTGGTGTCGCGCCCCGGACGGTGGCTCGCCCTCTCCGTCCTCGTGCTCGCGGTGCTGCTCGTCGCCGTGGACGCGACGGTCCTGGGTCTCGCGACCCCGTACATCAGTGAGGACCTGAAGCCCTCGGGCACCCAGCTCCTGTGGATCGGCGACGTCTACTCCTTCGTGATCGCCGGACTCCTCGTCTCGATGGGCAGCCTCGGCGACCGCATCGGCCGCAAGAAGCTGCTGCTGATCGGCGCGACCGCCTTCGGTGCCGTGTCGGTCCTCAACTCCTATGCCACGACACCGGAGTTGATGATCCTGGCGCGCGCCCTGCTGGGTGTCGCGGGTGCCACGCTGATGCCCTCCACGCTGGCGCTGATCCGGAACCTCTTCCACGACCCGCGCGAGCGTTCGCTGGCCGTCGGCATCTGGGGCGCCATGGCGTCGGCGGGCGCCGCGGTCGGTCCGGTCGTCGGTGGATTCCTGCTCGAACACTTCTGGTGGGGCTCGGTCTTCCTGATCAACCTGCCCGTGATGGCGATCCTCGTCGTCGTCGGCATCAAGCTCATCCCCGAGTCGAAGAACCCGGTCCCCGGACCCTGGGACATGATCAGTGTCGTGCTGTCCCTCGTCGGCATGATCGCCGTGGTCTACGCGGTCAAGGAGGCGGCGGCGCACGGCTTCCGCTGGGACGTGGCGGCCTCGGCGGTGATCGGCATCGCGGCCCTGACCTGGTTCGTACGCCGACAACTCACCCTGAAGTCCCCGCTGTTGGACATGCGCCTGTTCCGCAACCGCGGCTTCTCGGGCGCGGTCCTGGCCGACCTGCTGACCATCCTCGGCCTGTCGGGACTGGTCTTCTTCCTCTCCCAGTTCCTCCAACTGGTGCAGGGGCGGCGGCCGTTCGAGGCGGGCCTGGCCGAACTGCCCGCCGCGGTGGGCGCGGTGGTCGCCGGTCTGATCGCCGGCATGGTCGCGCGCCGCTTCTCGGTGCGCGCGGTGGTCGCCGGCGGTCTCGCGGCGGTGGGCCTCGCGCTCGCCGCGCTCACGACCCTGAGCCAGTCGACCGGCTATCCGCTGCTCGGCGCGGTGCTCCTGGTCGTCGGCGTCGGCGCGGGGTTCTCGTTCACGGTCACGGCCGACGTGATCCTCTCCAGCGTGCCCAAGGAACAGGCGGGCGCGGCGTCGGCGGTCTCCGAGACGGCGTACGAACTCGGCGCGGCCCTCGGCATCGCCCTGCTCGGCTCGATCGTCACGGGCGTCTACGCGGGCTTCACGGCGCCGCCGGGCACCCCGGCGGACGTGGCCGCTGCGGCACACGAGTCACTCGGCGGCGCGGTCGAATCGGCCTCGGCGCTCCCGGCCCCCCAGGCGAACGAGCTGCTGTCCTCGGCCCAGACGGCGTTCGTGGACGGCCTGCAGGTGGCGGCGGGCGTCGGCGCGGCGGTCCTGCTGGCCACGGCGGTGGCGGCCTGGTTCCTGCTCAAGGGGCAGCACCTCGAGAAGTAGGACCGCCTTGCTGTGGGCAGGCGTTCCGCACGGCGGAACGGGTGGGCACGGCACACCAGCGCCGGGTGCGGACAAATCGACCCGCTCAAGCCAAGGCCCCGGGTACCGGAGAAGTCCTGTACCCGGGGCCTTGCCTTGCCCACATCCCTTACGCGGCCTTGGCCTTGGTCGCGTACATGTCCACGTACTCCTGCCCGGACAGCCGCATGACCTCCGCCATCACGGAGTCGGTCACGGCCCGCAGCACGTACCGGTCGCGCCCCATTCCGTCGTAGCGCGAGAACTCCATCGGCTCACCGAACCGCACGGTGACCCGGCCCGGCTTCGGCATGCCCGCGCCGCCCGGCTGCAGCTTGTCCGTGCCGATCATGGCGAACGGCACCACGGGCGCACCGGTCATCAGCGTCAGCCGCGCGATCCCCGTACGGCCGCGGTACAGGCGCCCGTCGGGGGAGCGGGTGCCCTCCGGGTAGATCCCGAAGATGTTGCCCTCCTCCAGGATGCGGCGGCCGGTCATCAGCGCGGCCACCCCGCCGTTGGCCCCGTCCCGGTCGACCGGGATCATGCCGACGCCGGTGAAGAACCAGGCCATGAGGCGGCCCTTGAGCGACGTCCCGGTGACGTACTCGTCCTTGCCGATGAAGCACACCTGCCGGTCGCAGACGAGCGGCAGGATCATCGAGTCGATGAACGTCAGGTGGTTGCCCGCCAGAATGACGGGACCGGTGCCCGGAATGTTCTCGGCGCCTTCCACACGGGTGCGGAACATCAGGCGCATGATCGGTCCGAGCACTGCCTTGATGAGCGCGAAGCGGGACAACGGGCCCTCCGGTGTCAAGGAATGGATGAGGAACGTACGTCGGTCTGTGCAGGTGAGGACGATACTCGCGGGCGGGTACCCGTTGCACATCGGGTTCACCGAGTGGATACGCAGAGTTGACAGTTGTTTACCTGTGGTTGTGCCCCGTTGACGCTCAGGAGCACCTCCTGTCACCGGGCCGACACTCCGCATCACCGCGACGTTCCGCACGAGGTCTCCCGTTCTTCACTCCCGCCCACCTACGATCGGTCCGCTTTGACAGGTGCAAGGCAGCGCACGGCAGTACAGAGCAGGACTCGGCGGGAGGAGTGCTTCATGGGGAACGAGACGTCACACAGGGCGCAGGAGCCGCAGAACACCGGGGGAGTGGGCCGCAGGTCCCTGCTCGGCGCGGCCGTCCTCGCCACGGGAGCCGCCGCACTCGCCGCACCCGGCACCGCCGCGGCCGCCACCCGCGACAGTGGCGGGAATCACTCGGGCCGCGGCTACCGCGGCCTGCCCGTGCCGACCGTCATCGGGCACCGCGGCGCGAGCGGCTACCGGCCCGAGCACACCCTCGGCTCCTACCAGTTGGCGCTCGACATGGGTGCGCACGTCATCGAGGCCGGCGACCTCGTCCCGACCAAGGACGGCCATCTCGTATGCCGACACGAGCCGGAAATCGGCGGCACCACCGACGTCTCCGCGCACCCCGAGTTCGCCGGCCGCAGGACGACCAAGGTCATCGACGGCGTATCGACCACGGGCTGGTTCACCGAGGACTTCACCCTCGCCGAACTGAAGACCCTGCGCGCCAAGGAGCGCATCCCGGGCAACCGCCCGCACAACACCCTCTACGACGGCCGCTGGGAGATCCCCACCTTCGAAGAGGTCCTCGCCTGGCGCGCCGAGCAGAGCAGGAAGCGCGGCCGCGAGGTCTGGATCTACCCGGAGACCAAGCACCCCACCTACTTCCGCAAGCTGGGCCTCGGCCTCGAGGAGCGCCTTGCGAAGATCCTGCGCGCCCACGGACTGCACCGGAAGAACTCGCCCGTCATCCTGCAGTCCTTCGAACCGACCAGCATCCAGCGCCTGAACAAGCTGGTCGACAACCCCCTCGCCGTCCTGCTCTCCACGGCGAACTCCCGCCCCGCGGACTTCGTCGACCTCGGCGACCCGCGCACCGTCGCCGACCTGATCACCCCCAAGGGGCTCAAGGAGATCGCGACGTACGCGCAGGGCATCGGCCCGACGCTCGACCTGATCATCCCGAAGGACGCGTCGGGCAAGCTCCTCCAGCCCACCACCCTCGTCAAGGACGCGCACGCCGCGGGGCTGATCCTGCACCCGTACACGATGCGCAACGAGAACACCTTCCTGCCCGCCGACTTCAAGAAGGGCACCGACCCGAACGCGTACGGCGACGCCTTCGGCGCCTTCAAGACGTACTACGCCACCGGGATCGACGGCATCTTCTCCGACAACTGCGACACGGCCCTCCTCGCCCGCGAGGACTTCGTCAACGGCTGACCCGCGGGACCCGGTTGGAGTGACACGGGGCCGTCCCGGCAACCGTCCGCGGGGCCGGCCCCGTCCCGCCGTACATGACGACTGTGACGCCTGTGCCGACCGTGCCGACTGTGACCACGGGCCATGAGGCCGTGGTCGAGACCCTGCGCCCGCTGCTCGCCGCGGAGGCCCGCGCCGAACTGCCCGCGGCCACCGAGCCCGGCGACCTCGAACAGGCCGTCTGGGTCCGCCTGTTGGAGCGCCTCGGCACGGACGGGCCGCCGGACGACCCGGCGGCCTGGCTGACGGCGACCGTGCGGGCGGAGGCCCGCCTCCAGCGTCGTACGACCTCGCAGGAGCAGCCGTACGCCACCGAACCCGCCGCGGAATCCGGCGACTTCGACCCCGAACAGCACGCGCTGGCCGGGGAGCGCGCCCGCGCCCTGCACGCCGCCGTCCGCCGCCTGCCCGGCCGCTGTCCGCGGCTGATCGGTGCCCTCCTGTCCCCCGAAGACCTCACTTACCGTGAAATCGCAGGTGAGTTGGGTATCTCACAGGGCAGTCTTGGGCCGGAACGTTCCAGATGTCTGGGATGCCTGCGCAGAATCCTCGCGTCCGAGGTTGCGCCGACGGCCCGCAGGGGAAAAGGGTGAGGGACAACCGGCGGACAGGTGAGCGGGAGGCATGCACACATGGGCATGAGCGTGACCATCTCTGCGGCGACCGAGGGCGATGTCGAGCAGATCCTCAAACTGCAGTACCTCTGCTACCAGAGCGAGGCACAGCTCTACGGGGATTACTCGATCGAGCCGCTCACACAGACCCTCGACTCGGTCAGGGGCGAACTGGCCGGCGGCACCGTCCTGGTGGCCCGCCTCGGTGACGAAGTGGTCGCGTCCGTGCGCGGCACGATCGGCGCGGACGGCACGGCCCGGATCAACAAACTCATCGTGCACCCGCGCATGCAGCGCCACGGCCTCGGCGGCCGCCTGCTTTCGGCGGTCGAGGCCGAACTGGGCACGGCGGGCACGGCCAAGCACTTCGAACTCTTCACGGGCCACCGCAGCGAACACAACCTGCGCCTGTACCGCAAGCACGGCTACGCCCCCGCCTCGACGCAGCAGGTGGACGACCGCCTGACGCTGATCACCCTGCGGAAGGACGCGGCCGTCCCGGCGCACGCCTGACGACGCGCGAGGCCTCGAACCGGGCCCGGTCAGGCCGGGTTCGAGGCCTCTTGCCGCAGCACGCCCTTGCGCAGCCAGTACATCGCCGTCACCGGCAGCAGTACGGGGATGAAGAGATAGCCCATCCCGAAGTCCGACCAGACGGTCGCGTCGGGGAAGGCCGACGGCTCCACCAGCGTCCAGGCCCCCACGATCAGCACGCCCGCGAGCTCCAGGGCGCAGCACACGAAAGCCGCCCGCCGGGCCGCGTCCCCGCCGCGCACCAGCGTGTACGTGATGAACCCGTAGACGAGCCCGGCGATCGCCGACAGCGTGTACGCGAGCGGCGCCTTGCCGAAGTCCGTCGAGATCTGCACGGCCGACCGGGACACCGCCCCGACCACCATCACGCCGTACAGCCACACGAGCAGCATGCCCGGGCCGCCGATCAGACGCCGACGCTTGGCCGTGCCCTGCTCCGACGCGCTCTGCTTCGACGCGCCCTGTTCCGACGCGCCCTGTCCCGACGCGCCCTGTTCCGAAGAGGCCACAGCCACCTCATCCTCCCCAGATGTCATAGAGCCGTACTTCGAGGACGGCCAGCACGATGCCGCCCGCCGCGACCGTCACCGAGCCCCAACGGGTCCGCTCCGCGAGCGACATGAAGCCGGCCGCCGGGATGCAGGCGAACGCCCCGATCAGATACGCGACGAAGATCGTCGTGCCCTGGTCGGCCTTCTCGCCCCGCGCCAGCTGCACGATTCCGACCACCAGCTGGACCAGCGCGAGCACCGACACCACGGCCATGCCGATGAAGTGCCAGTCCTTGGTCGGCTGGTCGCGATAGGCGGCGAAGCCGCACCACGCGGCGAGCGCGAGCGCGGCGAGACCCGTCACCAGGGTCAGGGCATCAAGCATGGCCGTGAGCCTATTACGGGCCAAAAGACCCGGTGCGCTCACCCCCGCGGTCCCCCGTAGCCTTGGGAAACATGAAGATCACCGCTGACGCCCTGCTGTTCGACAACGACGGAACCCTGCTCTCCTCCATGGAGTCGGTGTACCGCTGCTGGACCCGCTGGGCGCAGGAGTACGGGATCACCGCCGAGGACTTCGCCGCCGTCGAGCTGCACGGCCGCCCCGCCGCCGAGATCGCCGCCGACCTGCTGCCCGCCGAGAAGGTGGCCGGGGCCGTGGCCCGCATCGAGGAGCTCGAGGTCGAGGACGTGCCGAACGGCGGCACCCAGGTCCTGCCCGGCACCCTCGACCTGCTCGCCTCGCTGCCCGACGGGCGCTGGGCCGTCGTCACCTCGGCCACGCGCCGCCTGGCCGAGGCCCGGCTCGCCGCCGTCGGCATCAATCCGCCGCTGCTCATCGCCGCCGACGACATCACGCGCGGCAAGCCCGACCCGGAGCCGTTCCTGCTCGCCGCGGGCAAGCTCGGGGTCGACCCGGCGCGCTGCGTCGTCTTCGAGGACGCTCCGGCCGGTCTGACGGCGGGCCGCGCGGGCGGGATGATCACCGTGGCGTTGACCACAACACACGAGGCGCACGAGCTGACCGCCGACGTCGTGGTGAAGGATCTGTCGGCCGTGTCGGCGCTGGTCACGGAGGCGGGCGTGGAGATCACCGCTGAGGCGTGAGCGGCCCGGCGCACCCGCCCAGGCGTGTCCGCTATTCGGACAGCGCGGCCGGGTGCGTCCTGACGTCTGTTTTACTTACCGCATGACCACGACGAGCAGCCGCACCCTTGCGACCGAGGCGACGATGACGCCCGGTGCTCGTTGTATGTGTCGAATGTGCGCCTTCTGAGGGCCCCCACGACTGCCGTTCTCGCGCCCCGAAGCGAGACTCCGGGACTGCCCGCGCACCGCTTCCCGTACTGATTCCAGTACCGCTCCGCACTGTTCGGAGAGCGAGCCTGCCGCGCCCGGAAACTCCCGCAAGTTCCCGAAATGATTGCCCCGTGCCCGGCGCCACCCGTGCCGCGCACTCGACAGTGACGGAAACCCACGTGATCACCACCCAGGGCCTCACGAAGGTCTACCGCTCGCGCGGCCGCGAGATCACCGCCCTCGACGGCGTCGATCTGCACGTGCGCGAAGGCGAGGTGTACGGCGTCATCGGCCAGTCCGGCGCCGGCAAGTCCTCGCTGATCCGCTGCGTGAACCTGCTCGAGCGTCCGACCTCCGGCACCGTGACGGTGGCGGGCCAGGACCTCACCGCCCTCGCCGGGCGCGGACCGCGCGCAGGCAAGCAGCTCCGCGAGGCGCGCAGCCGTATCGGCATGGTCTTCCAGCACTTCAACCTGCTGTCCTCGCGCACCGTCCAGGACAACATCGAGCTGCCGCTGGAAATCCTCGGCAAGTCGGGGAAGGAACGTTCCGCCAAGGCGCTCGAGCTCCTCGACCTCGTCGGCCTCGCCGACAAGGCCAAGGCCTACCCGGCCCAGCTCTCCGGCGGCCAGAAGCAGCGCGTCGGCATCGCCCGCGCGCTGGCCGGCGACCCGAAGGTGCTGCTCTCCGACGAGGCGACCAGCGCCCTCGACCCCGAGACCACCCGCTCGATCCTGCAGCTCCTGCGCGACCTCAACCGGCAGCTCGGCCTCACCGTCCTGCTCATCACGCACGAGATGGACGTCGTCAAGACCGTCTGCGACTCGGCCGCGCTCATGGAGCACGGGCAGATCGTCGAGTCCGGCACCGTCAGCGAACTCCTCGCGACGCCCGGCTCCGAACTGGCCGCCGCGCTCTTCCCGGTCAGCGGCGACGCCACCGGCGCGGACCGCACCGTCATCGACGTCACCTTCCACGGGGAGTCGACGACCCAGCCGGTCATCTCGCAGCTCTCGCGCACGTACAACATCGACATCTCGATCCTGGGCGCCGCGATGGACACCGTCGCGGGCAGGCAGGTCGGCCGCATGCGCATCGAACTGCCCGGCCGCTACGAGGAGAACGTCGTCCCGATCGGCTTCCTGCGCGAGCAGGGCCTGCAGGTCGACATCGTCGGGAACACGGCCCGCGACGACCGCGCGTCCGTACTGCTGAAGGAAGGTGTGTCCAAGTGACCTGGTCGGAGATGCAGCCGCTGCTGTCCCAGGCGTGTTGGGACACCCTCTACATGGTCGGCTGGTCCACGCTGATCGCCGTCGTCGCCGGCCTGCCGCTGGGCGTCCTGCTGGTCCTCACCGACCGCGGCGGGCTGCTGCAGAACAGCCTGGTGAACAAGGTCATCGGACAGATCGTGAACATCGTCCGCTCGATGCCCTTCATCATCCTGATGGTCGCCCTGATGAGCTTCACGCGCTGGGTGGTCGACACCACCATCGGCCGCGAGGCCGCGATCGTGCCGCTCGCGATCGGCGCCATCCCGTTCTTCGCGCGGCTCGTCGAGACCTCCGTGCGCGAGGTCGACGGCGGTCTCGTCGAGGCCGTGCAGTCGATGGGCGGCAACACCTGGACCGTGGTCCGCAAGGTCCTCGTCCCCGAGTCGCTGCCGTCGCTGATCTCGGCCACCACGACCACGATCGTCGCCCTCATCGGCTACTCCGCGATGGCCGGCACGGTCGGCGCGGGCGGCCTCGGCGACATCGCCATCCGGTACGGCTACCAGCGCTTCGAGTCGAACCTGATGTGGATCACCGTCGCGATCCTCGCCGTCGTCATCGCGGTCATCCAGTTCGCCGGGGACAGCGCGGCCCGCGTCCTGCACCGCCGCGCGGGCAAGGGCGGCGAACCGCTCCGCTTCAAGGCCTGGTTCGGCCTGCCGTCCACCAGCGCCTGACGTCCATCAGCGCCTGACCGTCCACCAGCGCCTGACCGTCCGCGTTGTCCCAGGCCGTCCCCGCACCCCTGAACTCCCCGCTTCACCAAGCGGGTTGCACCACCCATGGAGAAAGGCACTTTTCGTGCGTAAGACCACCAAGATCACCGCTGCTGTCCTCGCCACCGGCGCCCTCACCCTGGGCCTCGCGGCCTGCGGCTCCGACAAGGGCGACACCAAGGCCAAGGCGTCCGACAAGCTCGTCGTCGCCGCGACCGCCGTGCCCCACGCCGAGATCCTCGACTACATCAAGAAGAACCTGGCGAAGAAGGAAGGCCTCAACCTCGAGGTCAAGGAGTTCACCGACTACGTCACGCCGAACACGGCGACCGAGGACGGGTCCGTCGACGCCAACTACTTCCAGACCCAGCCGTACCTCGAGGACTTCAACCAGAAGAAGGGCACGCACCTCAAGTCGGTCGCCGTCGTCCACCTGGAGCCGCTCGGCCTCTACTCCAAGAAGGCCAAGACGCTCGCGGACCTGAAGAAGGGCGGCACCATCGCCCTTCCGAACGACGCCGACAACGAGAGCCGCGCCCTGCGCTTCCTCGCCGCCAACGGGGTCATCACCCTCAAGGCAGGCAAGGAGTCCACGGCGACCCCGCAGGACATCGCGAAGAACCCGAAGGACCTGACGTTCAAGGAGGTCGAGGCGGCCCAGACCCCGCGCTCCCTCGAGGACGTCGACGCCGCGGTCATCAACGGCAACTACGCGCTGGGCGCCGACCTCAAGCCCGCCAAGGACGCCCTCGCCCTGGAGTCCACGAAGAACAACGCGTACAACAACGTCCTCGCCGTGAAGGAGGGCAACGAGAGCGACCCGCGCGTGAAGAAGCTCGCCAAGCTCCTGACGTCGCCCCAGGTGAAGAAGTTCATCGAGGGCAAGTACGCCGGCTCCGTCCTTCCTTCGTTCTGATGCGTACGCAGCTGATTCCCGCCGCCGTCGTCGCCGGAGCCCTCGTGCTCGGCCTGACGGCCTGCGGGGCCGACAAGAGCGGCGGCAAGGGCGACGCGAGCGGCACGCTGGTCGTCGGGGCCACCCCGACCCCGGCCGGCGAAGTCCTCGCGTACGTACAGAAGAACCTGGCGAAGAAGGCCGGACTCGACCTGGAGGTCAAGGAGTTCACGGACTACGTCCTGCCGGACACCGCGCTCCAGCAGGGCGAGCTCGACGCCAACCTCTACCAGCACAAGCCGTACCTGGACGACTTCAACAAGTCCAAGGGTGCGACCCTCGCGGCCGTCACCGAGGTCTATCTGCCGCCGCTCGGCTTCTACTCCAAGAAGACCGACGACGTCACCAAGCTGCGTGACGGGGCGACGGTCGCGCTGCCCAACGACGCGACCAACGAGGCGAGGGCGCTCGAACTCCTCGCCTCCCAGGGCGTGATCGAGCTCAAGAAGGGCGCGGGGGTGAACGCGACGCCCAAGGACGTCGCGAAGAACCCCAAGCACCTCACCTTCAAGGAGATCGAAGCGGCCCAGCTGCCGCGCTCGTTGGACGACGTCGACGTGGCGGCGATCAACAACAACTTCGCGCTCGACGCGGGCCTGAGCCCCAAGAAGGACGCCATCCTTCTGGAGTCCGCGAAGGACAACCCCTATAACAACGTCCTCGCCGTCAAGCAGGGCAACGAGGACGACCCGCGGGTCAAGAAGCTGGCGCAGCTGCTGACTTCGCCCGAGGTCAAGAAGTTCATCGAGCAGAAGTACCAGGGCTCGGTGCTCCCCGTCTGAGGGGCCCGCGCCACGCTCCGCACAGGGGGGCCGCACCTGACAACAGGGGCGGCCCCCATGTGCAGTTACGTGCCTTCATGCTGCATGCTGGGCACTTCACGGCCGACGAGTTGGACGCAGGCGGCCACGAAGGTTACGGAGCGGCCCATGACGAACACCTTCCCCGAGGTCTCCATCAGCACGGAGCGCCTGGTGCTGCGTCCGCTCGACGAGGACGACGTCCCCGCGCTCGCGGAGATGATGAACGACGAGATGGTCGCCGCCTGGACGTCGCCGCCGCAGCCGTTCACCGAGGACGCCGCGCGCCGCTGGATCTCCGAGTACGCACCGAAGGTGCGCACGGCCGGCACCGGACTCGACTTCGCCGTCACCGAATTCCTCACCCAGCGCCTGGTCGGCATCATCCAGCTGACGAAGACCAACTGGCGTGTCCGCTCTACCGAGATGTCCTACATCGTCGCCCCCTGGGCACGCGGCGAGGGCTACGCGTCGGAGGCCGCGCTCGCCGTCGCCCAGTGGCTCTTCCGAGACCAGCGCCTGGAGCGCATCGAGCTGCGCACCGCCGCCGACAACACTGCTTCGCAGCAGGTCGCCCAGAAGATCGGCTGCATCAGCGAGGGCGTCCTGCGCAACGCCTGCATAGCGCGTACCCGCACCGAGGACGGCACCTGGGCCGAGGTCCGCACCGACTTCATCGTCTGGAGCCTGCTGCCCGAGGACCTGGAGGGCGTCACCGAGCAGCTCGCCGAGGCCGGCGGCTTCACGGCCTTTTCGGACTGGAACTGACCGCACAGGCGGTCCTCAGACCCAGCAGGTACGCTCTCGGTGCCCCGCCCGGCCCCTGGCCTCCCTCTTCACCCGGCGGCACCCCTTCCCGAGTACACCCTGGAGACTGACGACGATGGCCGACCGGGTCACGGTGATCGGCTGGGACGGCTCGCCGCCGACCGCGGCGGCCCGCTCCGCACTCGGCGCCGCCACCCTCGTGGCCGGCGCCGCCCACCATCTGGCGCTGCCCGAGGTCCCCGCGCGCGCCGAGCGGATCCGGCTCGGCAGCGTCGCACTCGCCGCCCGCCGCATCGCGGGCCACCGCGGCACCGCCGTGGTCCTGGCGGACGGCGACCCCGGCTTCTTCGGTGTCGTACGCACCCTGCGCGCACCCGAGTACGGCCTCGAGGTCGAGGTCGTACCCGCCGTCTCCTCCGTCGCCCAGGCCTTCGCCCGCGCGGGCATGCCCTGGGACGACGCCCAGGTCGTCGTCGCCCACCGCCGCACCCTGCGCCGCGCGGTGAACGTGTGCCGCGCCCACACCAAGGTCGCCGTCCTCACCTCGCCGGGCGCCGGGCCCGCCGAACTCGGCCTGCTCCTCGAAGGCGTCCACCGCACCTTCGTCATCTGCGAGGAACTCGGCACCGACCGCGAGCAGGTCACCGTCGTCACCTCCGACAAGGCCGCCGACCACACCTGGCGCGACCCGAACGTCGTGATCGTGATCGGCGGTCCGGTCACCACCGCGGCGCCCGAGAACGGGGGCTGGGTGGCGGGCGGCGACCCCGACGCGGCACCCCGCGGCTGGGCCCTGCCCGCCGCCGCATACGCGGGCCCCTTCGGGGAGGGCGAGACCGAGCAGTTGCGCGCCGCCCAGCTCGCGCGGCTCGGGCCGCGCACCGGCGACCTCGTGTGGGACATCGGCTGCGGCAGCGGCGCGTTCACCGCGGAGGCCGCCCGGTTCGGCGCCGCCGTCATCGCCGTCGACCGCGACCCCGACGCCTGCGCCCGCACCCTGGCCACCGCCCGCCGCTTCGGCGTCCAGGCCCAGATCGTGCACGGCACCGCCCCGCACGTCCTCGAGGACCTGCCCGAGCCCGACGTCGTCCGCGTGGGGGGCGGGGGAGCGGCGGTCGTCTCCGCCGTCGCCGACCGGCGGCCCGCACGGATCGTCACGCACGCCGCGACACGCGACGCCGCCGAACTCGTCGGCAGGGACCTGTCGGAGCACGGATACGACGTCGAGTGCGCCCTGCTGCAATCCGTCGAACTGGACACTCGTGCCTGGACGGAGAAGGAGCGGACCGTGGGGTTCCTGCTCTCCGGGCGCCTCGGGGACCGCCACCCGTGACCCGGACGGCCCAACTCGCGCGGTAGGCTGGCCGATCGTTGTACCGCACCAGGACGTCCGGAATTCCGCCGGTCAATGTCCTGGAAACGCACCACTTTTGGGGCGTGTGTGGTACGGCGGCGACCGGAGGGCGCGCAACGTGGCGCAGTCCACAGCACGCCGTGGCCGATCACTGTGCCGCGGTCGCGATCCGGCCGGGACAATGCCTGTTGTCCGGGGCGGCTCGTGCCGCGCGGCGCGCGTGCTCGTTCTTCATGACGGGCGGACGACGCGCCGCTCCGGACAGCGGCTCGGAAGGGGCTCGCATCTCCGGCGGTCGGCCGGGGGCGGGCAGAAGTTCTCATCGATGGGCGAGGGGTAGGCATGACCGACACCGGTCAGGTTCCGGGCGAGGGGCTGCCGGAGACCGCAGGAACGGTGGACCAGCCGGGCGTTCCCGCCCCGGGTGCGTACACCTACCTCGATCCCGCCGACACCGCCGTCGAGGACGACGAGATGCTCCTCATGCCGGGCTCCCAGGGCGCCTGGGGCGAGCCGCAGGCGGCGCCGCACCTCGCACCTCCGCAGCCCCTCGGACACGAGCCGGGCCCGCACGAGATGGCGGGCCGCGACAGCGGACACCACGACCTCGGCGCCATGCACGTGCCGAGCCCCGCGCAGCCGAGCCAGGGCCAGGGCCGGCGCCCCCTGCACATGGGACCGCCGACTCCGGAGCCTCAGACCGGCGGCAGCCCGGTGCGCTCCCTCGCCGACCGCGGCCCCGCGCAGCAGACCCCGCCGCACGCCATGCCCGTGCGCCAGGCCGGCCCGCCCACCAGCGGCCCCGAGTACCTCGACATCCCGCCGCAGGGTGCCGACCCGTGGCAGCCCGCCGAGCCCCAGCCGCAGCCGCCCGCAGAAACGGTCGTCCCGGAACCGCCGCAGGCCTTCTACGCCGAACCGGCCGCGCAGTTCCCGCAGCCCCAGCCGCCCACGCCCGCCCAGGAGTTCACGCCCGCGGCCGAGCCGACGCCGGTCGCCGCGTACGTGGGCCGGGCCGAGCAGCAGGGCCAGTACGCCGCCGCGCACGAGCCGCAGCCGTACGAGATCCAGCAGCACGAGATCCAGCAGCACGAGATCCAGCAGCACGAGATGCAGCCCCAGCCGCACGGGCTCCAGCAGCAGCCGCACGAGGTGCAGCCGCCCGCTCCGGAACAGCCCCTCGGCCAGTTCGTGCCCGTCGACGGCTTCGTGCCCACGACGCCCCACCTGGCGCCGACCCCGCCGCAGGCCATGGTCGTGCCGCCGCTGCCGGAGACGCCGGACGCCACGCAGGAGCCGGTCGCCGAGCAGCCGGTCGCCGAGCAGCCGGTCACTGAGCAGCACATCGTCGCCGAGCCCGTCGCAGAGCCTGCCGTCGAGCCCGCTGCGGAACCGGTGGCCGAGCCCATGGCCGAGCAGGTCGCGGAGCCGGTGCCGGCGCCCGTGGAGAGCGGGCCCGCCGAGCCCGTCATCGAGCCCGTCGCGGCCCCCGTCCCCGAGCCGGTCGTCGAACCGGCCGTCGAGCCCGCGCCCGTACAGGCCGAGGAGCCCGCCCCCGCCGAGGCCCCGGCCCCCGAGCAGCCCGTGGAGCCGCAGCCGGTCGTGGAGCCCGAGGCCGCGGCGGTCGTGCCCGCGCCCCGCGACGGCGGACCCAGCACCGCGCCGGAGCCCGAGGCCGTCGAGCCCGAGGAGCCCGAGCTCATCGCGGTCGCCCCGGAGCCCGAGCCGGAGCCGATCCGGGCGATCGACATCGATGAGCAGCCCGAGGCCGAGAGCCCGGACGCGGAGCCCGAGCCGCTGACCGTGGACGCCGAGCCGGTGGGCGCGGCCGCCCCCGGGTACGACGACGCCGAGCGCGAGGCCGTCCTGCGCGTCATGCGTGAACGCCGCGACATCCGCAACGGGTTCCGCGGCGACCCCATCCCGCACGAGGTGCTGCTCCGCGTCCTGGAGGCCGCCCACACGGCCCCGTCCGTCGGCCACTCGCAGCCCTGGGACTTCGTCGTCATCCGCTCGGCGGAGACCCGCCGCACGATGCACGAACTGGCCATGCGCCAGCGCGACGCGTACGCCAAGTCCCTGCCCAAGGGCCGCGCGAAGCAGTTCAAGGAACTGAAGATCGAGGCCATCCTCGACACCCCGGTCAACATCGTCGTCACCGCCGACCCGACCCGCGGCGGCCGCCACACCCTCGGCCGTCACACGCAGCCGCAGATGGCCCCGTACTCCTCCGCGCTCGCGGTCGAGAACCTGTGGCTCGCGGCCCGCGCCGAGGGCCTCGGCGTCGGCTGGGTCTCCTTCTTCGACGAGCGCGAGATGGTCCGCACGCTTGGCCTGCCCGAGCACCTCGAAGTGGTCGCGTACCTGTGCGTCGGTTACGTCGACGAGTTCCCGGACGAGCCCGAACTGATGCAGGCCGGCTGGTCCAAGCGCCGACCGCTGTCGTGGGTCGTGCACGAGGAGACGTACGGCCGTCGTGCGCTGCCCGGCGAGGACCCGCACGACCTGCTCGCGGAGACCGTCTCCAACATCCGCCCGCTGGACGCCAAGGCGCTCGGCGAGGCGTGGGAGCGGCAGAAGCGCATGACCAAGCCCGCGGGCGCGCTCGGCATGCTGGAGATCATCTCCGCGCAGCTGTCCGGCCTCTCGCGGATGTGCCCGCCGCCGATCCCGGAGCCCGCGGCCGTCGCGATCTTCGCGGGCGACCACGGCGTGCACGCCCAGGGCGTCACCCCCTGGCCCCAGGAAGTCACCGGCCAGATGGTCGCCAACTTCCTCGGCGGGGGAGCGGTCTGCAACGCGTTCGCGAACCAGGTCGGCGCCGAGGTCTGCGTCATCGACGTGGGCGTCGCCTCCGAACTCCCGGCCACGCCGGGCCTGTTGCCCCGCAAGGTCCGGGCGGGCACCGCCGACATGACGACCGGTCCTGCCCTGACCCGCGAAGAGGTCAAGGCGGCCATCGAGGTCGGCATCGAGACGGCCCGCGACCTGGTCGCGGCGGGCAACAAGGCCCTGCTCACGGGTGAGATGGGCATTGCCAACACCACGGCGTCGGCCGCCCTCATCTCGGTCTACACCGAGGTCGACCCCGCCGACGTCACCGGCCGCGGCACCGGCATCAACGACGAGACCCACGCGCGCAAGATCGAGGTCGTGCGCCGCGCCCTCGACGTGCACAAGCCGGACCCGGCGGACCCGATCGGCGTCCTCGCGGCGGTCGGCGGCCTGGAGCACGCGGCCCTGGTCGGCCTGCTCCTGGGCGGCGCCTCCCTGCGTACGCCGGTCGTCCTGGACGGCGTCAGCGCCGGAGCCGCGGCCCTGGTCGCCCGCGCCATCGCCCCCGAGGTCCTCGCGGCCTGCATCGCGGGCCACCGCAGCGCCGAGCCCGGCCACGTGGCGGCCCTGAACAAGCTGGGCCTGCGCCCGCTGATCGACCTCGACCTGCGCCTCGGCGAGGGCACCGGCGCTCTTCTCGCCCTGCCGATCGTGCAGAGCGCGGCGCGGGCGATGCACGAGGTGGCGACGTTCGACTCGGCCGGCGTCACCGAGAAGTAGATGCACGACCAGCCGGTACGAAGTAGCCGGTACGTGGACGTGGGGGCGCCATCAACAGCGCCCCCACGTAGTCTGACCTGCACGTCATCGGGAGCTCCAGAGCCGTAGCCCCCTCACAGCCCGCCCGAGGAGCAGCGCCCCATGCCCGCCGCACAGCACCCCGCCTACCCGGTAGGACTCCGCCTCACCGGCCGCAAGACCGTCGTCATCGGCGGCGGCCAGGTGGCCCAGCGCCGCCTCCCGGCCCTGATCGCGGCGGGCGCGGACATCACCCTGATCTCCCCCTCGGCGACCCCTTCCGTGGACGCGATGGCGGACGCGGGCGAGATCACCTGGGTCAAGCGCCGCTACGAGGAGGGCGACCTGGCCGACGCCTGGTACGTCCTGATCGCGACCGCCGACCGCACGGCCAACGACGCGGCCTCGGCCGAGGCGGAGCGGGGCCGCACCTGGTGCGTCCGCTCCGACGACGCCGACGCGGCGACCGCCTGGACCCCGGCCACCGGCCGCACCGAGGGCGTCACCGTGGCGGTGCTCTCCTCCGAGGCGGCCGACCGCGACCCGCGCCGCACGGCGGCCGTCCGCGACGCCCTCGTCGAGGCCCTGCGCGACGGCACGGTCACGACCCACAAGGACCGCACCCCGGGCGTCGCCCTGGTCGGCGGCGGCCCCGGCGACCCCGACCTGATCACGGTCCGCGGCCGCCGGCTCCTCGCCGAGGCCGACGTCGTCATCGCCGACCGCCTCGGCCCGCGCGACCTCCTCGACGAACTCCCGCCGCACGTCGAGGTGATCGACGCCGCGAAGATCCCGTACGGCCGTCAGATGGTCCAGGAGGCCATCAACCAGGCCCTCATCGACCACGCCAAGCAGGGCAAGGCCGTCGTCCGCCTCAAGGGCGGCGACCCCTTCGTCTTCGGCCGCGGCATGGAGGAGGCCCAGGCGCTGGCCGCCGAGGGCATCCCGGTCACGGTCGTCCCCGGCATCTCCAGCTCGATCTCGGTCCCGGGCGCGGCCGGCATCCCGGTCACGCACCGCGGAGTGGCCCACGAATTCACGGTGGTCAGCGGCCACGTCGCGCCCGACGACGAGCGCTCCCTCGTCGACTGGCAGGCGATGGCCCGCCTCACCGGCACCCTCGTGATCCTCATGGGCGTCGACAAGATCGGCAAGATCGCCGAGGCCCTCGTCTCGTACGGAAAGTCGCCCGACACCCCGGTCGCCCTGGTCCAGGAAGGCACCACCGCGGCCCAGCGCCGCGTCGACGCCACGCTCGCGACGGTGGGCGAGACGGTGGTCGCCGAAGGGGTCAGGCCCCCGGCCGTCATCGTGATCGGCGACGTGGTGCACGAGAGCCCCACGCGTAACCAGCGGTAACGACAAACCGCTCCGAGCCGTTGGCACCACACTCAGGACAAGGCAGTATCGACCCGTGTCTGAACCTCAAGGTCTCATCACCATCGACGACCCCGAAGACCCGCGCCTGCGCGACTACACGGGCCTGACCGACGTCGAACTGCGCCGCAAGCGCGAGCCCGCCGAAGGTCTCTTCATCGCCGAGGGCGAGAAGGTGATCAGGCGCGCCAAGCTCGCCGGGTACGAGATGCGCTCGATGCTGCTGTCCGCGAAGTGGGTCGACGTCATGCGCGACGTCATCGACGAGGTCCCGGCCCCGGTCTACGCCGTGGCCCCCGACCTCGCCGAGCAGGTCACGGGCTACCACGTGCACCGCGGCGCCCTCGCCTCCATGCAGCGCAAGCCGCTGCCCACGTCCGACGAACTCCTCGCCACGGCCCGCCGCGTGGTCGTCATGGAGTCCGTCAACGACCACACGAACATCGGCGCGATCTTCAGAAGCGCCGCAGCTCTGGGCATGGACGCGGTCCTGCTCTCACCGGACTGCGCGGACCCGCTCTACCGCCGCTCGGTGAAGGTCTCCATGGGCGCCGTCTTCTCCGTCCCGTACGCGCGCCTGGACGCCTGGCCCAAGTCCTTGCAGACGGTCCGCGAGGCGGGCTTCAACCTGCTGGCGCTGACCCCGGCGGAGAAGGCCAAGTCCCTGGACGAGGTCGCCCCGCACCGGATGGACCGCGTCGCGCTGATGCTCGGCGCGGAGGGCGAGGGCCTGTCGACGCAGGCGCTGATGGCGGCCGACGAATGGGTCCGCATCCCGATGGCCCACGGCGTCGACTCGCTCAACGTGGGCGCGGCGGCCGCGGTCGCGTTCTACGCGGTGGCGACGGGCCGCCCCGAACTCTGACCCCAGAGGGCCGGGACGGGCCCTAGCTGGGCCCCTGGCAGCCCTGCGCCGCCGCGATCGCCAGCGCCACCAGCAGCGTCACCACCACGAACACGAAGAGCCGCTGCCGCAGCAGCCGCGGATTGGCGGGCCGCAGCTTCTTGCCCGCGCCCGTGCCGTTCGTACGCGGAGCGGGGCGCCCGGCGCCACTGCGCGGAGCGGGCCTGCTGCCGGACCGGGACGTCGTCGAGCGCGGCCCGGGAGTACCGCCGTTGCGACCGGTGTTCGGCCGCGGCGCGGGCGTGCCCGGCTGCGTACGCCGCTGGGTGCGCTCTTCCACGTAGCTCTCGGTGAGCCGCCCCGTCGGCCGGTCCACGTCCGCACGCGGCGCGGGCGGCCGCGCCTCGCCCAGCCCCTGCGCCTCGCGCGCGGCGATCTCCTTGAGCCGCAGCGACAGTTGGAGCGTGCTGGGCCGCTCCTCCGGGTCCTTGGCGAGACAGGCCCGCAGCAGCGGCGCGAGCGCGTCCGGCACCCCGTGCAGCTGTGCCTCCTCGTGGACCACGCGGTAGAGCATGACCTCGGAACTGCCGTGCCCGAAGGGCGAGTCGCCCATGGCGGAGTACGCGAGCGTCGCCCCGAGGGCGAACACGTCGGTGGCCGGCGTCACGGCCGCCCCGCGCACCTGCTCGGGCGCGAGGAACCCGGGGGAGCCCACGGCCGTGCCCACATGCGTCAGCGTCGAGGCTCCGGTCGCCCAGGCGATCCCGAAGTCGATGATCCGCGGCCCCTTCGGGGACAGCAGAATGTTCGACGGCTTGAGATCACGGTGGACGACGCCCGCCTCGTGAACGGCGACGAGCCCCTCCGAAAGGGCGGCACCCACGGCAGCCACGTCCGCGGCCGCCAACGGCCCTTCCTCGGCCACCTTGTCGTGCAGCGAGGGCCCCGGCACGTACTGCGTCGCGAACCACGGGCGCTCGGCGTCGAGATCGGCGGCGACGAGCCGCGCGGTGCACCCGCCGCGAATCCTGCGCGCGGCCGACACCTCGCGCGCGAAGCGCGACCTGAACTCCTGATCCTCCGCCAGATCCGGCCGGATCACCTTGAGCGCGACGCGCTGTCCGCGCCGGTCGGAGCCGAGATAGACGACACCCATGCCGCCGGCGCCGAGCCGTCTGTGAAGCCTGAACGAGCCGACGACGCGCGGGTCCTCGCGCCTCAGGCGCATCATCGCCATGTTCATCCCCGCTGCTGCCCGGTCTCGTCTGACGAGCCACAGCTTACGTTTACGCGGCCGACTGTGTGCTCAGGCCGCGCCCTCGCGCAGGATTCGATTGTCAGTGCCGGGTGGGAAACTTGAAAGGTGGTCAGGGAGCGCGGGAACAGGGCGGCTTGATGCTGCCCGTGCCCCCAACCACCCGTCGCAGAAGGGGGATTGGGTCCATGAAGGGTGACCGGGTCGAGATAGTCGTGGACGCCGGGGACACGACGCGCACGTACGAGGTGGTGGCGAGCCGAGCGGGCCGGAGAGTGGAGACGGCGGTCCGCAGGGGAGTCGTGGAAGTGAGCGAAGTCACCCGCTCCGGGTCCGTGGTGCGCACCGCGCGCTTCATGGCGTCGCGGGTCCTCGCGCTGGTCGAGCAGCCGGTTCCGCGCGAGGACGCGGCCGAGAGCGAGGCCCGCACGAGGCGTCCCCTCGGGGAATACCCCGACCCCCAGTAGGTTTCGGGGCCTCCTTCTCCACCCAGGGGAGTACGTGGCGTGGGAGCGCTCATCCTCCGGGAGGCCCGGCAATCGGTACGAGGGCATGACGACCCAGGTGGCCGCCGCCCATAGATTTGAAGTCAAGCGGCGGGTGCAGCACTCGTCCCCCGAGGTCAGGCACTCGCCGCTGCCAACAACTCGCGATCTGCGCGGACCCGTCCGCACAGATCCACAAGGTTCGACCGGGAGAGGATCATGGCGGACACGGCATCGCGGACGGCAGCGTTCCGCACGCGGACCCGCAGGGTGCACAGCCCCGCCACCGGCCGCCGCCACCCGTTGGTGGCCACGGCCATGGTCCTCCCTCTCGCGGCCCTTCTCGTCGTCCTTTTCGGCGGCTGGGACGCGGTGGTCACACAGGCGTCGTCCGTGGGCGTGATGCTGGGGCGCTGAGCGGCGCCTCCAGGCCCGGAAGAGCGGTCCGGGCGGGGACATCCGGCCATGAAACCCCGTGGGGACGGGGGTGCGGCGGACGGCAAAAATGCCGCGTGCAGCTGGGGAGCTGCACGCGGCATTGCCTTTCCCCCGCTACTTCCCTTCCACCACCTCTCCAGGCCCTGCGGTCACAAGGCATGCGGTGCTGCCCGCGGGGGCTCGGGCTCCTGGGTCTTACGGTGCTGCCCGCAGGGGCTTGGGTTCTTGCGCCTGCGGTGCGGCCACTCGCGGGACGTTTCCCTACGGCGCTCCGGCCCGCAGCCCGCAGCCCACGGCCTCCGTCCACTTCACCAGGGGTTGGACTCGGGGCCTGCGACTCGGGGCCTGCGGTGCTGTCGCCCTCGCCGTCTTCCCCCTGCTCAGCCTCCTGCTCTCCCAGCCTGAGCGTGCCGGTCAGGCCCGTGGGCCCAAGCCCCTTTCCGCGTCTGTCGTGTCCGCGCTCCAGGGCGCAGCCCGGGGCTCCGCTCACCAGGGAGTGGACCCTGCGTCCCGCGGTGCTGTCGCCCTCGCTGCCTTCCCCCCGCTCAGCCTCCCTCCTCTCCCGGCCCGAGCGCGTCCGCCGGGCCCGTAGGCTCGGGCCCGTGACCACGTCCATCGCGCCCGCGCTCCAGGGCACGGCCCACGCCACCCTCCACCGGGACCCGGCCCCCTGCGCATGCGGTGTCGGCGTGCTCGCCGACCGCCCCGACGGCACCGTCGTCCGGCACGGCGACACGGTCGCGAAGGCGCACGCTCCGGACACGGACCCGGCCGAACTCGCCCTCCGCCTCGCCGTGGCCGCCGACCCCGCCCTGACCGGCGTGCTCCTGGCACCGCTGCGCCCCGCGGCAGCGCCCCTGCACGGCCGCCTCGTCACGTTCTGGCCCCATGGCACCCCCGTCGACCCGGACCACCCCGAGCGTGCGCCCTGGGAGGCCGCGGGCGCCCTGCTGGCCCGTCTCCACACCACCCCCGCCGGCCAACTCCCGCCCGCGCTCCCGCCGATGAGAGGTCCGGTCAAAGCGGCCCGCGCCCTGGCCCGGCTCGCGGCCACGGCCCCCGACCACCCCGCCGCCGCAGCCGTCACCGGGGCCTGGCGCACCCTCCCGCCCTGGGCCCGCGCCGAATCCCTCTACGACCACGCCCGCGCCCTGTGCCACGGCGACCTCCACCTCGGCCAGCTGGTCCGCCACCCGGCCGGCTCGGGGCCCTGGCTCCTCATCGACGTCGACGACCTCGGACTCGGTGACCCCGCCTGGGACTTGGCCCGCCCGGCGGCCTGGTTCGCCTGCGGCCTGCTCGCCGCGGACGACTGGACCCGCTTCCTCACCGCCTACCAACAGGCGGGCGGCGCACCGGAACTGAGCGCCCCTGACCCCTGGCCCGCCCTCGACGTCCCGGCCCGCGCCCTGACCGCGCAGACCGCCGCGCTCGCCGTCACGAAGGCCGTCGAAGCGGGTCGTGCACTCGACGAGGTCGAGGAGGCGGTCGTCGACGCGTGTGCCCGAATGGTGCGCGTACCGCCCCAGTTGGGTCACGGCGCCGCCAAGTAGGGTGCGGGGGACGGATGCCGGGAAGTGTTCCGGCGAAGCAGTGCCGAACGGCGAGGAGTTGACCCGACCATGCAGTGTCCCAAGTGTCACGCACCGATGCACACGTACAACCGCAATGGCGTCCAGATCGAGCAGTGCAGCGGTTGCCGCGGGATATTCCTCGACTACGGCGAGCTGGAGTCGCTGACGCGCCTGGAGTCGCAGTGGCAGCAGCAGGTCCCGCCGGTCCCGCCCGCCCCCCAGGCGTACCCGGCGGCCCCGGCCCCGGCCTGGGGAGCCCCGCACCACGGCGGTCACCACGGACACCACGGCCACCACAAGGGCGGCTTCGGCCGGATGCTCTTCTCCTCCTGAGCAGCCTGCGCGGCCTGAGCACGAAGAAGCCCCCGGTCCGAGGACCGGGGGCTTCTTGCTGGTGCGCGATACTGGGATTGAACCAGTGACCTCTTCCGTGTCAGGGAAGCGCTCTCCCGCTGAGCTAATCGCGCGGGAACGGGCCAGACTCTATCAGGCTCCGCGAGGCGTACTGCCAGGTATTGCGTGGTCATGCGTGCGCGATACTGGGATTGAACCAGTGACCTCTTCCGTGTCAGGGAAGCGCTCTCCCGCTGAGCTAATCGCGCGGGACGGATCTGTGGAACGAACCGGAGTCCGAAGATCCAGTGCGCGATACTGGGATTGAACCAGTGACCTCTTCCGTGTCAGGGAAGCGCTCTCCCGCTGAGCTAATCGCGCATGGAGGTGGAGACGGGATTTGAACCCGTGTAGACGGCTTTGCAGGCCGTTGCCTCGCCTCTCGGCCACTCCACCAGGAGCGTAGGGGTTCGGGAAGATCCCCCACATCCTGAGCGAACGACCGGGTTCGAACCGGCGACCTCAACCTTGGCAAGGTTGCGCTCTACCAACTGAGCTACGTTCGCGTGTCTTTCCGTTTCGCTTGCGCGTCCCGGCGACGTGTTGAACTCTAGCGGATTCCCGGGGGAGGTCCAAAACGCGTTTGCGCAGCGTGCTGCGGTGCGACCACCGCGCCGACCGCTCCACCTCCACCCCAGGTCACCGTCCCGTCACCCGCCATAGACTCGAAACCGTGCACGAGCTCCCTCCCCTCGCCCGCTTCGGCGAACTCCTCGCGACCGGTCTGCAGGACGTGACCAGCGATCCCTCGGCCCTGGACTCCAGCGGCTTCTGGGCCGTCGCCGCCGACTTCGAGGGACGCCTGGTGTGCGCCCGCTTCGCCGACGTGCGCACCGAACCCGTGCCCGCCCCGCGCCCCGGCGCCTGGCACGGCCCCGCCCCGGCGGACTGGACGTCGTCGCTCGACCACGCCGCGTACACAGAGGGCGTACGACGCGTGCGTGCCCACATCGCGACCGGCGAGGTCTACCAGGCCAACCTCTGCCGCGTGCTCTCCGCGCCCGTGCCCGCGGACGCCGACGTGGATGCCCTCACCGCTCTCCTCGCGCGCGGGAACCCGGCGCCGTACGCGGGCACGATCCGGCTGCCGGAGCACGGCGTCGAGATCGCGACGGCCTCGCCCGAGCTGTTCCTGCGCCGCACGGGTCCGGTCGTCGAGTCGGGGCCGATCAAGGGCACAGGGCGTACGGAGGAGGACCTCCTGGAGAAGGACTACGCCGAGAACGTGATGATCGTGGACCTGGTCCGCAACGACCTGGGCATCGTCTGCGCCACCGGCTCCGTGACCGTCCCCGACCTGTGCGTGGTGGAGAAGCACCCGGGCCTCGTGCACCTGGTGTCCCTGGTCCGCGGCGAGCTGCGCGAGGGGGCCGGCTGGCCGGAGCTGCTCGACGCGGCCTTCCCGCCCGGGTCCGTGACCGGCGCGCCCAAGTCCAGCGCGCTGCGCATCATCGAGGAGCTGGAGACGGCGCCGCGCGGCCCGTACTGCGGCGGTATCGGCTGGGTCGACGCGGACCGCGGGACCGGCGAACTCGCCGTGGGGATCCGCACGTTCTGGATCGACCGGAGCGAGCGGGGCGACCTGCTGCGGTTCGGCACCGGCGCGGGCATCACCTGGGGCTCCGACCCCGAGGGGGAGTGGCGGGAGACCGAGCTGAAGGCGTCCCGGCTGCTCGCGGTAGCGTCGGGCAGGTACGCGGGCTAGGGAGCACGGTCCGGGCGACGTAGAGGAGTGCACGTGAAGATCTGGCTCGACGGCGGGCTGCAGGACCCGGAGGCAGCGCGCGTCTCCGTCTTCGACCACGGGCTCACCGTGGGCGACGGCATCTTCGAGACCGTGAAGTCGGTCGACGGCCGGCCGTTCGCGCTCACCCGCCACCTCGACCGCCTCGCCCGCTCGGCGCGCGGCCTCGGCCTGCCCGAGCCCGACCTCGACGAGGTGCGCCGCGCCTGCGCCGCCGTCCTCGAGGCCAACCCGATGGCGCTCGGCCGGCTGCGCATCACGTACACCGGCGGCGTCTCCCCGCTCGGCTCCGACCGCGGCGACGCGGGCACCACGCTCGTCGTGGCGCTCGGCGAGGTCGTCCGGCGCCCCGACAGCACCGCCGTGGTCACCGTCCCGTGGACGCGCAACGAGCGCAGCGCCCTGGCAGGGCTGAAGACCACCTCGTACGCGGAGAACGTCGTCGCGCTGGCCCGCGCCCATCAACTCGGCGCGTCCGAGGCCCTGTTCGCGAACACGGTGGGGCAGCTGTGCGAGGGCACGGGGTCGAACGTGTTCGTCGTCCTGGACGGCGAGATCCACACCCCGCCCGTCGCCTCCGGCTGCCTCGCGGGCATCACCCGCGCCCTCGCCGTCGAGTGGACAGGAGCCAAGGAGACCGACCTGCCGCTGTCCGTCCTGGCCGAGGCCGACGAGGTGTTCCTGACGTCGACGCTGCGCGACATCCAGTCCGTGCACCGGATCGACGACCGCGACCTGCCGGACGCTCCGGGCCCGGTCACGGCGAACGCCATGAAGACCTGGGACGAGCGGGCCGCGGACGACCTGGATCCGTGAGCCGGCAAAACCGTTGTCGTCCCCGGGGTCCGGGCGGGTAGAACAGCCTTGATGACCACGACCCTGCGGCCGACAGAGCCGCTCCAGCGCGCGGCCGACGGCACCCGCTCGCGGCACTACGCGGTGTGTGTGAACAGCCGCCCCGTCGGCACGCTCCACCTCGCCACGCAGCCCGCGGCGGGACCGGCCGTCGCCCGGATCCTGGACCTGCGCATCGAGGAGCCGGACCGGGGGCGCGGCCGCGGCACCGTCGCCGCGCTCGCCGCCGAGGAAGTGGCCCGCTCCTGGAACTGCCGGCGGCTCGAGGCGGCCGTCCCCGCGCACGAGCAGGCCCTGCTGCGCCTCGCGGGCGCCCTCGGATACGTGGAGCGCAATCGGAACATGGCGAAGACCCTGCCCGCCCGGCCCCCCGCCCCGCCCGCCGGCAGCGTCGGGCGACGCATGACCGAGGCCGAGTACGGGCCGTGGCTGGCGCTGGAGAAGGAGCGGTACGAGGCGACCATCGTCGATCGCGGCGCGACGGCGGACGAGGCCCGCGAGAAGTCCGAGCGCGACCACGCCGCGCTGCTGCCCGAGGGCGTCGCGACCCCGGACGTCCTGATCAGCGTCCTGGAACACCACGGCGAGAGCGTCGGCACGCTCTGGGTGGCCCAGCGCCCCGACGGCGCGTACGTCTACGACGTCGAGGTCGCGCCGGAGCACCGGGGCCAGGGCCACGGCCGCTCCCTGCTGCTGCTCGCCGAGGCCGACGCGATCGCCGCGGGCGCCGACCGGATCGGCCTGAACGTGTTCGCGGGCAACATCCCGGCACTGCGCCTGTACGAGTCGCTCGGCTACGAGCCGACCCAGTACCACCTCTACAAGCAGCTCCAGTGACCGCTACTGCTGCTCGGCGAGCAGCCGGTCCGCGATCTCCTCGATCCGGGCGCGCAGTCCTTCCTGGCTCTGGCCGCCGTGCAGGATCTCGCCGCCGATCTCGTACGTCGGTGTACCCGTCACGCCGATGACCTTGCCCTCGGCCTGGTCGGCGTCGACGATCAGGATGTGCCGGCCGTCGACCAGCGCGGTGTCGAACTCCTCGGCGTCCAGGCCGAGTTCACCCGCCACCTCGACGAGGAACGGCTCGCCGGTGCGGTCGAACTCCTCGACCCGGCCGAGCACGGCCTCCACGTACGTCCATCCCTTCCCCTGCGCGAACGCCTCCTCGGCGGCCTGCGCGCCCGCGAAGGAGTGCTTGTGCTTCTCCAGCGGGAAGTGGCGCAGCCGCAGCTCGATGCGGTCGCCGTAGCGCTCGCGCAGTGCGCGGACGTCGTCCAGGGCCGAGCGGCAGTCCGGGCACTGCAGCTCGCACCACACGTCAAGGATGGGGGCCGGGTTCGGGGCGTTCATGGGGCCAGTCTCCCAGGCCGGATCACCGCGCCCCAACCTGGACCTGGGGAGGAGGGCCGACCCGGAGATGTCCCTGAGGTCCGCCCCGGCCGTGGCCCGGGGCCGGGCCGACGGTGCAGGATGGAAGGGGACGCAGCGCCCCGAACGCGACCAGAATGCCCGAGCCCAGGAGGACCGGATGATTGCCGAGACCGTCTGCTCCGCCGTGTCCGTGGCGGGCCTGGGTATCGCCGCGGTCACCGCGTACCGCAAGCGCTTCCTCGCGGCCGCCCGCACGGCCGCCTACTCCCTCGTCCCGCTGGGCCTCGTCATGACGGGCGCCGTCGGCTGGGTCGTGGACACCGCCTTCAGCCCGACCGCCTGGGCGGGCTTCGGCGTGCTCGGCGTGGCCTGGCTGATGTTCCTCGGGACCCGCGCGGTCGAGCGGCGCGACGGCGGCACCCGCAAGGAGCGCAGGGCGGCGGCGAAGGCGGCCGCCCGGCGCGAGGCGGTGGCCCCGGCCGCGTCGGCCCCCTCCCTCGGTCAGGGCGTCCGCCCCGCACCCGTCGCCCAGCCCAAGCCGAAGGCGGGCGCGTCCGAGGACTTCAGCGACATCGAGGCGATCCTGAAGAAGCACGGCATCTGAGGCGGCATCTGAGCGACAAGAACCGCACCGCCGCCAGGTGTTGAAGAGGCGCCGCGGCAACGTCCGTACGCAGCACGGAAGTTCGACCCCTCTGCCTTCTTTCGCGCAGATGCCCGGGCGGGGGTCACGGAATCCGGCGAACTCCCGCTCGACCCGGGCGTGTTGAGGCACCGTCGCGTGCGACCTGCGTCATCATCACGGCGAGATGCCGGACACACAGCAGCTGGCCGACCAGCTGGACGCCGACCCGGGGCAGCCGTCGCACAGCGACCCCGCGCCGCCCACGCCCGTACACCCCGACACCCAGCGCGGCTGCCTCTTCGCGCTCTCCCAACCGCCACTGATGATCTTCCTCGCGGTGATCGGCGGCCTGCTGATGATGGCCGCTCTGCACGACCTGCTGCTGCTGTGAGGGAGCAGCTCAGCCCGCGGCTTCCTTGCGACGGGCCCGGTAGGCGGCCACGTGCAGCCGGTTTCCACAGGTGCGGCTGTCGCAGTAGCGGCGCGAGCGATTGCGGGACAGGTCCACGAACGCGTGCCGGCAGTCCGGCGCCTCGCAGCGCCGCAGCCGCTCCTGCTCCCCGGCGACCACGAAGAACGCCAGGGCCATCCCGCAGTCGGCCGCCAGGTGGTCCGCGACGGACGCGCCGGGCGCGAAGTAGTGGATGTGCCAGTCGTAGCCGTCGTGGTCCGTCAGGCGCGGAGTGGTGCCCGCGGCGGCGACGAGGTCGTTGATCACGGTCGCCGCGCTGTGCGGATCCGGGGCCGCGAACACCTGGGCGAACCGGGCGCGAATGTCACGCACCGTGGCCAGGTCGGGTTCCGCGAGCACCCCGACATCGCTGATGTCGTGCTTTTCTACGAAATCTGCCAGCGCCGCCACGCTCGCGAGGGTGTCGGACCCCGCGTCGCCCGCCTCGCTGTCCGGTGCGGTGTTCACCAGATCGACCACGGTGTCGAGCGCGCACCGGGTGTCGTGGGTGATCAGCACGATTCGCTCCCTGGCCTGGGGGGTCGGGCCGCAGCCCGCCGATGCCGGCCGAGCCTAGGGCCTGTGTCGAAAGCGGCGTCTGCGCCCCCGGCGCGTCGAGAGCACGCACCGGACGCCGCAGGGCCTGCCCTCCGGGCGGACGGCGACGCCACTTTCGACACAGACCCTAGCGCCCCCGGGCGGCGGCGGAGCCCGTGGTCACGCATCGGCGCCGCCCCCGTGGAAGGTCCCACGGTGGCGGCGCCGCTGTCTGCCGTATGCGGTTGTCGTGCACGTGCTGGCCGTGCCGTCTCCCCGAGTGGACGGCACGAGGGGCTCCCGCCCTGCTCACGCCGGCTGGGTGCCGACGCGGGCCTCCTGCGCGACTAGCTTTCCGCGAGGATGTGCGAGAGCTCCTGATCGAGGTCGAAGTGACGGTGCTCCGTGCCCGGGGGCACGGCTGCGTCGGTCCGCTTGAGGAACGACTCCAGGGCCCGCGCGGGGGCTTCGAGCAGGGCTTCGCCCTCCGGAGAGCTCAGGGCGATGCAGACGACGCCCTGACCGTGGCTACGGGACGGCCAGACTCGGACGTCTCCGGTGCCGGTCGGCCGGTGGAGGCCTTCGGCGAGGAGGTCGCGGGCAAACACCCATTCGACCGTCTCCTCGGCTCCGGTGTGGAAGGTGGCGTGCACGGCATACGGATCGGCCGTGTCATACCGCAGTCCTGCGGGTACAGGCAGTGAGGACTCGCTCGACACAACGAGGCGCAGGTGCAGCTCGCAGCTGACCGTGGTGTTCATAAGCGCCAGGGCCTTTCGCTCAGTGTGCGCTCGGGGATTCGCACGTCGGCGAAATCGACATGCCACCTACGGTGCCGTTGTAAACCCCTCTGAGGGTTTTGGGCGTCTTTAGGTAACTCGTACGGCCGAGTCTTTCTTGTTGGGGAACGGCCATTCCGGTGACGCGAATCAGTCCGGTAGGTTTGGGTCCATGAATACGGGGAGTGACGAGGCGGCCGATGCGGTCGCAGCCGATGAGGCGGAGCAGGCAGAGAGCGGGGCGAAGCCGCTGGGCTCGCGGGCGCCGGAGTTCATCCAGGCGCGCAGGGCGCTGCATCTGAGCTGGCAGGTCGGCGTCTTCATCGTGGGGCTCGCGGTCGTGGTCGCGGGCATCATCATGTTGCCGCTGCCGGGTCCCGGCTGGCTGGTGATCTTCGGGGGCATGGCGATCTGGGCGACCGAGTTCGTCTGGGCCCAGCTGGTGCTGCGCTGGACGAAGCGCAAGGTCACGGAGGCGACGCAGCGCGCGCTCGACCCCAGGGTGCGCCGGCGGAACATCATCCTGACGACGATCGGCCTGGTGATCATCGCCGCGCTCGTCGGGGTGTACGTGTGGAAGTTCGGGCTCGAGATGCCCTGGAACATCAAGCAGTGACCACGGGGCGCAGGCTGGTCTCAGGCACCCCCTGACATGGGGTAATGTTCTTCCTGCGCCCGGGCGATTAGCTCAGTGGGAGAGCGCTTCGTTCACACCGAAGAGGTCACTGGTTCGAACCCAGTATCGCCCACCCGGAACCGAGGGCCCCGGAGACTCCAAGTCTCCGGGGCCCTCGGTGTTTTGGCGTTCCTGTGTATCGGTTCAGGCACCGCTGTGAGCTGTACGTTCGAAGCGCTTCGACCTAATCTTTGCCGGAACCGTTGACGCACCCCCGACTCCTCTCTACCTTGGCCCGGCAAGCGCTTTCCTAAAACGATTCAATGCGCAGGTGGAGGGGCGAACTGTGCCTAGCAACAGGGATCTTGACCGGCGTGGCCTGCTGAAGGTCACGGGGGCGTCCGTCGCGGCGCTCGGGCTGACGGCCGCCGGGTGCGGTGGTGACGGTGGGTCAGGCGGGACGAACGCGGACGGTTCCGCGACGCTGCGGTTCGCCTGGTGGGGAGGCGAACCGCGGGCCGTGAAAATCAAGAAGGCGATCGCCCTCTTCGAGAAGAAGAACCCGAAGATCAAGATCAAGCCCGAATTCACCGATTACCAGGCGTTCTGGGAGAAGTTCCAGACACAGGCCTCTGGCGGGAATCCGCCGGACGTTTTCCTCAACTCCGTTGCATTCCTTGCCAAGTACGACAAGCGTGGCGTGCTGCTCGACCTCAAGTCGCAGATCGACGCGGGCAATCTGAACTTGAAGAACTTCCGCGGCGGCGTCGAGGCGGCCGGTCAGGTCTCCGGCGGCAAGCAGGTCGCGGTGCCGGTCGGGGCCAACACCATGGCCCTCGTCATCGACAAGAAGGCGTTCGCCAAGGCGGGCGTCGAGCCGAAGTTCGGCTGGACCTGGGACGACTACTTCAAGGCGCTCCAGACCATCCAGGACAAGCTCAAGATCTCCGGTGACACGGGCTACGCCGGAATCATGTACCTCTACGACCTCTATCTGCGGCAGAACGGCAAGGCGTTCTTCAACGACACCGAACTCGGCTTCACCGAGGACGATCTGACGCAGTGGTGGTCCGACTACTACAAGCGCGTCAAGTCCGGGATCGTCACCGACCCGAAGAAGATCGAGCAGGTCAAGCCGAAGTCCGGGCTTTCCGCCGGACTCGCGGCGGGCGAATTCACCTGGGACAACTTCTCGGTGCGCTACGAGGGAGAGGGCGACTCCGACTACGGGCTCGCGCCGATCCCGACCACCGACGGCAAGGACACAGGACAGTACCTCGGCTCGCTGATGCTGTCGGTCTCCACCAAGTGCAAGGCCCAGGCGCAGGCCGCCAAGTTCATCGACTTCATGGTCCACGATCCCGAGGTCGGCAAGATCATGGGCTACGACATGGGCGTACTCGCCACCACCGAGCAGTTCGAGGCGTACAAGCCGGGCGAGGAGACCGACAAGGCCGTCGCCGACGCCAACAAGGGCATCGCCGCCTACGAGACCGAGGTCGACAAGGCAGGGGTGCTCGGCAAGATCACGCCGCATCCGTCGGGGGCCGATGTCGTCGAGGCCGCCTTCCTGCGCATCGCCGGTGACGTCGCCAACTCCAAGCAGAAGGTGTCGGACGCCGTGAAGCAGTTCTTCAGCGAGGCCGAGGCAGCCTTCCAGGGCTGACGCCCCCGACGTTTCCGAGGGGAAACAGCACCATGTCGCTCGTCAAGGACGCCACCGTCCTCGCTGACGAGAGAAGTTCCGTCCGCCCCGTCGCACTCAAGCGGCGGGGGCGGCGCGACAATCTCGCCGGCTATCTGTTCATGTCGCCGTGGCTGGCAGGGTTCCTGCTGCTCACCGCGGGACCGATGATCGCGTCGCTCTACTACGCGTTCACGAACTACAACCTGTTCGCGCCGCCGAAGTGGATCGGCTTCGACAACTTCACGACCATGTTCCACGACCCGCGCTGGCAGAAGTCGGTGCAGGTCACGCTGAAGTACGTGGTCATCGGCACGCCGCTGAAACTGCTCCTCGCACTCGGGGTGGCCCTGCTGCTCAACCAGAGCCGGCGCGGCCAGGGCCTGTACCGGGCCGCCTTCTACGCGCCGTCGCTGATCGGCGCCAGCGTCTCCGTCGGCTTCGTCTGGCGGGCGATCTTCTCCGACAACGCCGTCGTCGACAAGGGACTCGGCGCCTTCGGCCTGAACCTCGGCGGCTGGATCGGCGACCCGGACCTCATCATCTACTCCCTGGTGGCGCTCACCGTCTGGCAGTTCGGCGCCCCCATGGTCATCTTCCTGGCCGGACTCAAGCAGGTGCCGCGCGAGCTGTACGAGGCCGCCGCCGTCGACGGGGCCGGGCCGCTGCGCCGGTTCTGGAACATCACCCTGCCGATGATCTCCCCGGTGCTGTTCTTCAACGTCCTGCTGGAGTCGATCCACTCGTTCCAGATCTTCGGCTCCGCCTACGTCGTCTCCAACACCTTCTGCGGCCCGGCCGACGCCACCCTCGTCTACACCTGCTACCTGTACCAGAAGGGCTTCCAGCAGTCCCAGATGGGCTTCGCCTCCGCGATGGCCTGGATGATGCTGCTGGCCGTCGCCCTGGTCACCGCCGTCCTGTTCTGGTCCCAGAAGAAGTGGGTGCACTACGAGGAGGACGTCAAGTGACCACCGTGACGCAGGAGTTGCCCCGGAACACCAATCCGCGCAAGCGCACCGGATCCATCGTCTGGCACGTCTTCGCGCTCGCCGTGCTCTGCGTCGTCCTCTACCCCGTCGTCTGGGTGATCGGCGCCGCCTTCAAGCCCGGCAAGCAGATCATCGGCTCCCTCGACCTGTTCCCGGCCGACCCGGTCCTGGACAACGTCAAGGGCCTCGCCGACGGCATCGCGGGCATCTCGATCAGCACCTTCTTCCTCAACTCCCTGTTCTACGCGGGGATGGCCGTCGTCGGCGTCGTCATCTCCAGCTCGCTGACCGCGTACGCCTTCGCGAAGATCCCGTTCCGCGGGCGCAAGCTGCTCTTCGGGCTGATGATCGGCACCCTGCTGCTGCCGTACCACGTCCTGCTCATCCCGCAGTACGTGATGTTCCAGAAGCTGCAGCTCATCAACACCTACGTGCCGCTGCTCGCGGGCAAGTTCCTCGCGACCGAGGCGTTCTTCGTCTTCCTGATGGTGCAGTTCATGCGCGGACTGCCGCGCGAGCTGGACGAGGCGGCCAAGCTCGACGGGTGCGGGCACCTGCGCACCTACTGGTCGATCGTGCTGCCGCTGACCCGGCCCGCGCTCATCACCAGCGCCATCTTCACCTTCATCAACGCCTGGAACGACTTCATGGGCCCGCTGATCTACCTCAACGAGCCCTCCAAATACACCGTTTCGCTGGGCCTGATGATGTTCCGCGACCAGCAGGGCATCTCCGACTACGGCGGCCAGATCGCCATGGCGATGGTGGCGCTGATCCCGGTCATCGCCTTCTTCATGGCCTTCCAGCGGTATCTGATCGACGGCATGGCCACCTCGGGGCTCAAGTGAGGACCGGCCCGATGGTGGAGTCGCGGCGGCGCGTCGGCTTCGGGGTGTTCGCCGAGTGCCTGCTGACCGGCGTATGGATCGCGCTCGCGTCCGTGCCCGTCGTCACCGCCCCGGCCGCCTTCGCGGCCGGGGCCCGGCACCTGCGCCGCCACCTCGGTCAAGAGGCGGGCGGGATCGGCGAGTTCGTCACTGATGTACGGGCCGCCGCGCGGCGCGGCTGGCTGGTCGGCCTCGCCGGGGTCGCCGCCTTCGCCGCCGTCTGGACCGATCTGCAGCTGGCCCGCGCCGGACTCCCCGGCGGCCGGCTCGCCGCCGCGCTCGGCATCCTCGCGCTGCTCGCCGCCGCCGTGACCGTCCTGCGGGCCGCCGCCGTCTGGGAGCCCGGAGCGTCCTGGCGGGCGCTGCTCAGGGACGCGGCGCGGCGCACGCTGCGCGCCCCCGGCGGATCCCTCCTGCTCGTGTGCGGACTCGCGCTCGTGGTCCTCAGCGCCGAGTTCCTCACCCCGCTCGCCGTACCGGTGCTCGGCATTCTCGCCGCGGCCGCGGTCGCCGTGGAGGAACGCGGCCGGGCCCGCTGAGGCCAGGACCTCGCGCAGTCCCCTCAACTCCCTTCTCGTACAAGCACGTTCAGCACGTTTGGCATGCACGGAAAGGAACGACGATGTCCCCATTCCCCGCTGGACTTCCCCGCAGATCCCTCCTCAAGGCCGCCGCGGTCGCCGGCGCCGCCGCCCAGTTCAGCTGGGCCCTCGGCGGCAAGGAGGCGCAGGCCGCGCCCGCCGCACAGGCCGCGGACGCCGAGCCGGTGACGCTCGACTGGCTGGAGGACGGCGGCCTCGGCGCCGCCCCCGGCTCCACCGTCGGCGTGCCCTGGCCGAAGGGCGCGTACGAGAAGGGGCAGGAGTTCGCGCTCACCGACGCCGACGGCAAGCAAATCCCCGTCCAGACCTGGCCGTTGGCGCAGTGGCCGGACGGCTCGCTGAAGTGGACCGCGCACGCCGTCGGGCCCGGCGCCGGTGACGGAAAACTGACGATCGCGGCCGGGCAGGCCGCCGCGCCCGAGAAGAAGGTGAGCGTCTCGACGAGTGGCGGGACCGTCACCGTCGACACCGGCGTCATCGTCGCCAAGCTCGGCAAGAGCGGATCGGCCCTGGTCAAGACCGTCACCCGCGGCTCCACCGAGATCGCCAAGGACGGGCGGCTCGTGCTGCTGCGCCAGAGCGAGATCGAGGACGGCGACCAGGGCACGCAGAAGTACGAGCGGTTCGAGAGCGCCATCGACGAGACCGTCGTCGAGCAGGACGGACCCGTGCGTGCCGTCGTCCGCATCGACGGCAAGCACCGCAAGGGGAACCGGAGTTGGCTGCCCTTCTCCATCCGGTTCTACTTCTATGCGGGCGCCGAGTCGTTCCGCATGGTGCACACCATCACGTTCGACGGGACGCAGGAGCCCGGCAAGGCGTCCGGCGACTTCATCCGCGGGCTCGGTGTGCGCTTCACCGTGCCGATGCGCGACGCCTCGTACGACCGGCACGTCCGCATCGGCGGCGAGGACACTGGCATGATCCGGGAAGCCGTCAAGGGCATCACCGGGCTGCGGCGGGACCCCGGCGCGGCCGTGCAGGCGGCGCAGTTCGCGGGAGAGAAGCTGCCCGACCCCTCGACGTGGGACCAGCGCGTCACGACGCGCCTTCAGTACATCCCCGAGTGGGGCGACTACACGCTCTCGCAGCTCTCCGCGGACGGCTTCACCCTGCGCAAGCGCACCAAGAAGGGGCACGGGTGGATCGGCGCCGGCGGCGGCCGCCGGGCCAGCGGGTTCGGGTACCTGGGCGGGCCGAGTGGCGGATTCTCCTTCGGACTTCGCGACTTCTGGGAGAAGCACCCCACGGGCCTCGACATCCGGGACGCGCACACGGACGAGGCCGAGGTCACGCTCTGGCTCTGGTCGCCCGAGGCGCAACCCATGGACCTGCGCTTCTACCACGACGGCATGGGGCAGGACACGTTCGCGGAACAGCTCGAGGGCCTCAACATCACCTACGAGGACTACGAGCCCGAGTTCGGCACTCCGTACGGGATCGCGCGCACCAGCGAGCTGATGTTCTGGGCCAACGCCGCGACACCGAAGCCGGAAGTGCTCGCCCAGCAGGTCCGGGCCGTGCGGGTGCTGCCCCAACTCGCCGCCCCGCCCAAGCAGTTGATCAAGGCGCAGGTCTTCGGCCCCGGCCTGTACTCCGAGCCGGACCGCTCCACCCCCGCCAAGGCCAAGATCGAGGACCACCTCGACTTCCTCTTCACCTACTACAAGGACCAGGTGGAGATGCGGCGTTGGTACGGCTTCTGGGACTACGGCGACGTCATGCACTCCTACGACCCGGTGCGCCACCAGTGGCGCTACGACGTCGGCGGCTACGCCTGGGACAACTCCGAGCTGTCGCCCGACATCTGGCTCTGGTTCGCGTACCTGCGCAGCGGCCGCGCCGACATCTTCCGGTTCGCCGAGGCCATGACCCGGCACACCGGCGAGGTCGACGTCTACCACCTCGGCAAGTGGGCCGGACTCGGCACCCGGCACGGCGTCCAGCACTACGCCGACTCCGCGAAGCAGCAGCGCATCGCCAACACCACGTACCGCCGCTACTACTACTTCCTCACGGGAGACGAGCGCGTCGGTGACCTGATGCACGCGAACGTCGACTCCGACGAGACGTTCCTCGTGCTCGACCCGCAGCGCAAGGTCCGCCCCGACCCGGACTACAAGCCCGACCGCAACGCCCTGTCCATCGGCTTCGGCACCGACTGGAGCGGGCTCGTCTCGGCCTGGCTCACCGAGTGGGAGCGGCGCGGGCCCAAGTGGGAGAAGGCCCGCGACCGGGTCCTTTCCACCATGGAGACGATCGCGGCGCAGCCCAACGGGTTCGTGCAGGGCAGCGGGCTCTACGACCTCGACACCGGCAGGTTCGCGATCGCCGAGAAGCCGGCCGTCGGCGTCTCGCACCTGTCCGCCGTCTTCGGGCTCAACGAACTGTGCGCCGAGCTCATCGACCTCATCGACATGCCGAAGTTCGAGGAGGCGTACTACGACTACTGCCGCTACTTCAACGCCACCAAGACGGAACAGGCGGCGCGGTACGGCACCAACTTCGGCACCCTGCTCCTCTTCCAGGGGCACTCGCGGCTCGACGCGTACGCGGCGGTGCGGACGGGGGACGCCGCACTGGCCAAGCGGGCGTGGACGAAGTTCTACAACAGCGACGGCTACACCGAGGCCTCGCCGTGGAAGACGGAGAAGGTCGACGGGCCCGTGACCCTGGTCGCCGGCACCGAGGCGAACTGGGTCTACACCAACGACACCGCTCTGTACGGACTCGCCGCCATCGAGAACCTCGCTCTGGTCGGGGACAAGATGCCCTGATCCGGGCAGACTCGGCTCATGGACTGGAACCGTTACCGCTTCCGCAGTGTCTGGGTCCTGCCCGCGCCGCCGGACGCCGTGTACGCGGCCCTGGAGAAGGCCGAGGAGTACCCGGTGTGGTGGCCGCAGGTGCGGTCGGTGACGCCGCTGGACGACACCAGCGGCGTCGCCGTCTTCCGGTCGCTGCTGCCGTACGAGCTGACGGTCGTCGCCCGTGAGCGGCGCCGCGACCCGGCCGCCGGGATCCTCGAGATCGAGATGAGCGGGGACCTCGACGGGTGGGCGCGGTGGACGCTGCGGGCGCGGCCCGTCGGCGGCACCCGCGCCGTGTACGAGCAGGAGGTCGAGGTGCGCCGACCTCTGATGCGGCGGTTCGCCGTGCCCGGGCGGCCCGTCTTCCTCGCCAACCACGCGTGGATGATGCGCGGCGGCCACCGCGGTCTCCTCGCCCACCTGCAACCGGTTTGAACACAGCCCGCCGCGCCCTGTATTGTTCAACCCGTTCCCGGGCGATTAGCTCAGTGGGAGAGCGCTTCGTTCACACCGAAGAGGTCACTGGTTCGAACCCAGTATCGCCCACCCGGAGAATGCCGGTCCGTCATCGAGATCCTCGAGACGGGCCGGTTTTTCGTTTCTGCCTTCGAGGCCCCAGCGGGGGAACGATCAAGCCGCCGCCGGAAGTTCCGGCCGCAGGGGCCATGCCGGGTCCACCGATTCCGGGTTGCCGCTGCGGGCGAACCAGGCCTGGAGGCCGCGGGCCTGGGCCGCGTGCCAGACCGCCTGGAGGGTGTGGAGTTCGGCGGGGGTGAGGCGCTCCAGGCGGGTCGCGAAGCGGCGGCCGACCGCGCGGACCACGTCGAGCGACGCCAGGGCGTCGGCCGCCGCGTCGTGCGCCTCGGACAGCTCGACCTCGTAGTGCGCGCACAAGTCCGTCAGCGTGCGGCGGCCCTTGCGGTAGCGGTCCAGGTGCTTGTCCAGGACCCGGGGGTCGAGGACGCACAGCGGGGAACTCTCCAGATAGCGGGCGAGTGTCGACGCCCGGTGGCGCTTCAACTCGCGGTCCAGGAGCGTGAGATCGAACGGTGCGTTCATGACCACGAGCGGGCGGCCCGCCGCCGCCTGTTCAGCCAGCTCGCGGCCTATTTCCTCCATCACGGGCGCCGGCCAGCGGCCGTTGCGCTGCAGATGCTCGTCCGTCAGTCCGTGCACCTCCGTCGCTCCGGGCGGCACCGGCACACCCGGGTTCACCAGCCAGCGCGTCACCCGCGGCCGCGTACCGGGCGCGTCCTGCACCACGATCGCCGCCGACACGATGCGGTCGCTCTCCACGTCCACGCCTGTCGTCTCTGTGTCGAAGGCGGCAAGAGGGCCCTCGTACCAGCACGTCATGACAATGCAACTCCCTGTTCACGCACGGCAGATGGCGTCCCGACCTTTTTCGTCGCCTGCCCGATTCGGTGATACCCGGGCTGTTTGCGTGATACGCGGAGCGGTCACAACACAGTTACGAGTCATGGCAGTTCAGCGGGGTGCCATTGACTCGGCCTTGATCAAATTCTTGATCTTCGCGGGGATTCACCGTTCTGGAAGGCCAGTTGGACCATGGTGCTCGCGCAGCCCGAACAGGGCGGGCTGCTGCCCGAGCGGTTCGCACCGCCGCGCGGCACACTCGCCACCACCGCCTGCATGGAGACGCTCCAGGTGGGCTATCTGCACGCCGTGGCCGCGGCCGCCGGCTGCTCGCTCTCGCAGCCCTTTCCCGACAACGGCATCGACTGGCACGTCAGCCACAGCGCCCCAGGGCACACGGTCGACGACGAAGTCACCATAAAAGTGCAGCTCAAAGCCACCTATCAGATCGCACCCCACCCACCGGGACCCTCCTTCTCCTTCACGCTCGACAACCCCCATCTCGAGAAGCTGGCCAGGACCCCGGTCTCGGTGCACAAGATCCTCGTCGTGATGCTCGTACCGCGCTCCCAGGACGACTGGCTGCGCGCCGGCCACGACCGGCTCGACCTGCGGCACTGCTGCTACTGGACCAACCTCGCCGGCCACCCGGTCACCGGCCGGCGCAGGACCACCGTGCGCGTCCCGACCTCACGGATCTTCGACGACCGCGCACTGTGCGAGATCATGACCCGGGTCGGGACGGGCGGGCGGCCCTGACCCGTCAACCGGGCGGGGTTGGAAGGGAGTTACGGCATGCAGCACCGTCCGCTCGACGAGTCCGTACGGTCCATCGGCGCGGCCCGCGCCCATCCCGTCGACCTCGCGGGGCCCGAGCCCGCTCAGGTCGACCCCGCCGTCCTCAGCGCCCTGCTCGACCGGCACGGCTGGGAGCGGCGCGGCGGCGCGGCGGGGCGGTACGCGCGCTGGACGCTGCCGGGCCCCGGAGCCCGTACGAGCCTGCTCGTGCCGGAGAGCCGGGCGTTCCCGGACAGCGAGGAACTGCTCGGCGAGGCGCTGATCGCGCTGGAGCGCAGCGGCACCCCCTCCGCGCGCGAAGTGCTCGTCTCGCTCGCCGTGCCGAGCGACGAGATCCGGTGGTGGCGGGACGTCCCGGAGGGCCCGGGCGGCGCCTCTTCCTGGACCGCCGAGGAGCAACTGCGGTCCGCGGCACGGCGGATGCTGCTCGCCGGGGCCCTCGCCGCCCGCGGCCGCGCCGGGTACTACGGGGCCCGGCACCGCAGGCCCGCCGCCGCGGCCCTGGAGAACGTACTGGTGCAGACGGCGCCCGGCGGCCGCACCCTCACCGCCTTCGTGCCCGTCGTCACCGGACGCGGCCTCGCCGTCCGCCTCCACCAGGCGCTGTACGCGGTGCGCGAGGCCATCGACTACCGGCGGGCCACCGGCGGCATGGACGCCTTCGACGGCGCGGTCGAGGCGGGCGTCAGCCATGAACTGACCGAGGCACTGGTCGCGTTGGTGCGCGGGACCGAGGGCGCCCGGGTCGCCGTCGCCTGGGCGCCCGCCGCGGGTGTGCCCGAGGAGTGCACGGACGGCGACGCGCCCGTCGAGTTCTCACCCGGCGACCTGGACGTGCTGCGCGAGGCCGGAGCCCGCTATCTGCACGCCGAACCCGCGATCTCCGTACGCATCACCGGCACCGTCGTCCGGATGCGCCGCAGCGGACCGCGCGGCGAGGGCACGGTCCGCCTGCACGTCATCGCGGGCGCGGAGATCCCGCACGTACGGATGACGCTGGACGAGGAGGCGTACCGGATCGCGGGCCACGCGCACCTGGTCGGGCTGCCGATCCGGGTGCACGGACGCCTGGAGAGCAGGGGCGGCTTCCGCCGTCTCACCGGTGCCTCCGGCGTGGTACCCGTACAGGTGGAGGAGGCCGAGCGGGACCGTCTGATGAAGTCGCTCCAGGAGAACCTGGACTTCTTCGAGGAGGCCTGCGCGGGGGAGGACTAGCTCTTCAGGGGCCGGTGCGCGTACGGCCCTCGGCCGTGCCGCCCGGCCGCTCGAGGCCCGCCTCGCCGAGGCCGCGCCCGCCCGCCGTTCACACCTCGGTCGATGGTGAAGCCGCCGGAGTCGCGGGGGCGCAGCGTCGGGCGGCCCCGCTGGGGTGCCCGTTAACCGTTTCGCGAGTGGCCCCGGCGACTCGGTACGATCGCTGCAGCACGCGTCACAGGTAATGGCGCGGCTTTCGTCTTCAGGTAGGAGAGACCGGTGTCTGACGTCCGTGTGATCATCCAACGCGATTCCGAGCGGGAAGAACGCGTGGTGACGACGGGCACTACGGCCGCCGAGCTCTTCGCCGGTGAGCGCAGCATCGTCGCGGCCCGCGTGGGCGGCGAGCTGAAGGACCTCGCGTACGTGGTGGCCGACGGCGAGGAGGTCGAGCCCGTCGAGATCTCGTCCGAGGACGGGCTCAACATCCTGCGCCACTCGACCGCGCACGTGATGGCACAGGCCGTCCAGGAGCTCTTCCCGGACGCCAAGCTCGGCATCGGCCCGCCCATCAAGAACGGCTTCTACTACGACTTCGACGTCAAGGAGCCGTTCACCCCCGAGGACCTCAAGCGCATCGAGAAGAAGATGCAGGAGATCCAGAAGCGGGGGCAGAAGTTCTCGCGGCGCGTCACCACGGACGACGACGCCCGCGTCGAGCTCGCCGACGAGCCGTACAAGCTGGAGCTCATCGGGCTCAAGGGCAATGCGGCCCAGGCCGCCGACGGCGCGGACGCGGAGGTGGGCGGCGGCGAGCTGACCATCTACGACAACCTCGACGCCAAGACCGGCGAGCTGTGCTGGAAGGACCTCTGCCGGGGCCCGCACCTGCCCACCACCCGTGTCATCCCCGCGTTCAAGCTGATGCGCTCGGCCGCCGCCTACTGGCGCGGCAGCGAGAAGAACCCGCAGCTCCAGCGCATCTACGGCACCGCGTGGCCGTCGAAGGACGAGCTGAAGGCGTACCTGGACTTCCTCGTCGAGGCCGAGAAGCGCGACCACAGGAAGCTCGGCGCCGAGCTCGACCTGTTCTCCTTCCCGGAGGAGCTCGGCCCGGGTCTCGCGGTCTTCCACCCCAAGGGCGGCGTCGTCCGCAAGGTCATGGAGGACTACTCGCGGCGCCGCCACGAGGTCTCCGGCTACGAGTTCGTGAACACCCCGCACCTCTCGAAGGAGAAGCTCTTCGAGATCTCGGGGCACCTGCCGCACTACGCGGACGGCATGTTCCCGCCCATCGAGTTCGACGAGCAGAACTACCGCCTCAAGGCGATGAACTGCCCGATGCACAACCTGATCTTCAAGTCCCGCGGGCGTTCCTACCGTGAACTGCCGCTGCGGCTCTTCGAGTTCGGCACCGTGTACCGCTACGAGAAGTCGGGCGTGGTGCACGGTCTGACCCGCTCGCGCGGGTTCACCCAGGACGACTCGCACATCTACTGCACCAAGGAGCAGATGGCCGAGGAGCTCGACAACCTCCTCACCTTCGTGCTCGACCTGCTGCGCGACTACGGCCTGACCGAGTTCGAGCTGGAGCTGTCCACCCGCGACGACTCCGACAAGTTCATCGGTACGGACGAGGACTGGGCGGAGGCCACCGAGGCGCTGCGGCTTGCCGCCGAGAAGCAGAACCTGCCGCTGGTGCCCGACCCGGGCGGCGCCGCGTACTACGGCCCGAAGATCTCCGTCCAGGTCAAGGACGCGATCGGCCGGTCCTGGCAGATGTCGACCCTGCAGGTCGACTTCAACCAGCCCAAGCGGTTCGGCCTGGAGTACACCGCCGCGGACGGCTCGCGCCAGCAGCCGGTCATGCTGCACCGTGCCCTGTTCGGGTCCATCGAGCGGTTCTTCGGCGTGCTGCTCGAGCACTACGCGGGCGCGTTCCCGGCGTGGCTGGCCCCGGTCCAGGCCGTCGGCATCCCGATCGGCGACGGGCACGTGTCGTACCTGGAGGAGTTCGCCGCGAAGGCCCGCGCCCAGGGTCTGCGCGTCGAGGTCGACTCGTCGTCGGACCGCATGCAGAAGAAGATCCGCAACCAGCAGAAGGCCAAGGTCCCCTTCATGGTCATCGCGGGCGACGAGGACATGAACGCCGGTTCGGTGTCCTTCCGCTACCGCGACGGCTCGCAGGAGAACGGGATCCCGGTCGACGAGGCCATCGCGAAGATCGCGAAGGTCGTCGAGGAGCGGGCACAGGTCTGATCCGTCAGATCCGTCAGATCCGTCAGATTGGTCCGTCGGATCCGTCTGACTGGACCGTCAGATCCGTCTGGTCCGTCAGTCCACGCTTCGAGAGGCCCCCGGGGATTTCCCCGGGGGCCTTCCCGTGTCCTCCCCCTCCCGGGCGAAGACCTGGAGCAGCCACGACGAGAACGAGCCGGTGACCGCGCCGAGCAGCGCGAGACCGCAGCCCATCAGGCCCACCGCGACGAGCCGGCCGATCGGAGTGACCGGCGCCAGATCGCCGTAGCCGACCGTCGACACCGTCGTGCACGTCCACCACACCGAGTCGCCGAAGGTCCGGATGTTCGCGCCGGGTGCCGCGTGCTCCTGCTGGTACACCGCGAGCGCGCCCGCGAACCCGAGCAGCCCGGCCGACATGCCCGCGTACGTCATCACGCGCGCGTGCAGCGAAAGACGCGGCTCGTTGTGGCGGCGCTGGACCGTCTCGTAGGTCTGCACGATGCGCAGCGGGCGCAACAGGGGGAGCAGCAGCACCAGGGTGTCCAGCCAGTGCGTGCGCAGGAAGTGGGCAGGCCGCTGTCGGCTCAGCCGCCAGCGCACCCCGTAGTCCACGAGGAACACCGCCCACGCCATCAGCGTCAGCGCCAGACACGTGTCCCGGACGGCGTCGGGCAGGCCGTGCCCCAGGACTCTGATCGCGTACGAGGCGAGGTACACGACGGAGGCGATCAGCAGGGCGGGGCCGTTGTACCGCTCCCAGCGGGCGAGGGGGCTGTCGGTCATCCCGACAGCATCGCCCTGCCCGCCGGGGGCGGCACCCGGCGACACGCCTTGCCGAGGTGACGCCATATGCTGCACTGCATGACGAGTGAGCCGGAGCAGAGGATCGGTCCTGTGGGTGAGCCGGACGGATTCGGGCGTCTGTGGACCCCGCACCGCATGGCGTACATCCAGGGCGAGGGCAAGCCGACCGGCCCCGGAGCCGACGACGGCTGTCCGTTCTGCACCGCTCCCGGCCTGTCCGACGAGGACGCCCTGATCGTGGCCCGCGGCGAGCACGTCTTCGCGATCCTGAACCTGTACCCGTACAACGGCGGCCACATGATGGTGCTGCCTTATCGACATGTCGCCGACTACACCGATCTCGACGAGGCGGAGACCGCCGAGCTCGCGGCCTTCACCAAGCACGCGATGACCGCACTGCGGGCCGCGTCCGGGGCGCACGGGTTCAACATCGGCATGAACCAGGGCGCGGTCGCGGGTGCCGGCATCGCGGCACACCTGCACCAGCACATCGTCCCGCGCTGGGGCGGCGACACGAACTTCATGCCGGTCGTCGGCCACACGAAGGTGCTGCCGCAACTCCTCGGCGACACCCGCACGGCACTGGCGAAGGCTTGGGCGAGCGCCTGAGGCGTTGGCGGTACGTCGGGCCGGCCGAGCTGTTCACGTACGTGGCCGGCCGTCGCGGCCGCCGGAACACCGGCCCCGGCGTCTCAGGCGATCCAGTGCGTCCGTGACGCGGTCGGCGTGGGGCCCGGGTCGTCCGCCGCTGCGCGGGCCAGGCGTTGGGCCGATTCGCGGAGTGTGGCCTCGGGCAGGGTGTACGGGATCCGCAGGCGGTTCTCGAACAGGCCAGGGTCCGTGGCGAAGTACGCGCCGCTCTCGATGCGGACGCCGTGGGCCAGGGCGCGCTCGGCCAGGTCCGAGGCGACCGGCGCGCCCAGGTCGACCCAGAGGGAGAGCCCGCCCGGCGGGGTGTGCCAGCTCCAGTGCGGGACGTGCCGCCCCAACTCCTCGATGAGCGCGGCGCGTTGAGCGCGTAGCCGGGTGAGGCGGTCGCGCAGGAGGTCGTCGCCGCGCGGCAGCAGGGCCAGGGCGAGGAGCTGGTCGATCACCGAACCGCCCATGTCACTCGCCACCCGCTGCGCCGCGAGCTCGGTGACGAGCCGGGCCGGGGCCCGCAGCCAGCCGATGCGCAGGCCCGCCCAGTGCGTCTTGCTCAGCGAGCCGACCGTGATGACCTGCGCGGCAGGGCCGTGCGCGGCGAACGGCGGCGGGGGAGCGCCGTCCAGGGCGAGATCGGTGAGGGTCTCGTCGGCGATCAGCCAGGTGCCCGAGCGGCTCGCCGCGTGCAGGGTCGCGGCCCGGGCGTCCGCAGGCATCACGTGGCCCGTCGGATTGTGGAAGTCCGGGATCAGATAGGCGAGTTGGGGCGCCGTGTGGCGCAGTGTCGACTCGACGATCCCGATGTCCAAGCCCGCGTCGTCCGTCACCGGCACGGACACCGTGCGCAGCCGGGCGCGCCGCATCGCCTCCAGCGCGTTCGGGTACGACGGGTTCTCGACCATGATCCGGTCACCGGGTTCCGACAGCAGCGCCAGGACGAGGCTGAGCGCGTGCTGTGCGCCCGCTGTCACCAGGATCTGCTCGGGCGTCGTGGCGAGCCCGCGCGCCGTGAACCGGGCGGCGAGCGCCGACCTCAACTCCGGGATTCCGTACGGGTGGTAGCCGGGCGTGTCCGCGTACCCGGCCAGGCGTGGGGTGACCTCGGCGAGCGCGTCGGCCAGCGTTCCCTCGGGCAGCGTGGGCGCGGCCCTCGCCAGGTCGATCGCCGTGTCCTCGGCGGCGAGCAGCCGGCTGACGCCCTTGGCGGCGCGGCCCTGCGGCAGCGCCGTCCAGGTGCCGGAGCCCTGACGGCTGTGCGCGAACCCGTTCTCGCGCAGCAGGTCGTACAGGGCCGTGACGGTGGTCCGGCTGGTGCCGAGGGCGACGGCCAGCTCCCGCTCGGCGGGCAGCCGCACATGCAGCGCGAGCCGTCCGTCGAGGATCAACTCGCCGATGACACGGGCGAGATGACGGTACGCGGGACGCGCGAGCGCGGGGTCGGGGAGCAGCGCGGCGAGCTGCCGGGCGCCCATGGTGCGCGGTGTCCGCTCACGGTGACCGGCGGCGACCCCCACAAAACCACTCTCCCTCGATTGGCCATGTAATCCGTGCCGATCAATCTACAGAGTGGCGGCATTGGCCTGGAAGAACCCCGGATCACCCGCGAACCACCACGGAGTCACCGCTCATGCCCCTCACGTACGTCCCCCTGCGCGAGCGCCCCGCGCGCCGCCTGCCCCAGCTCTTCACCGGCCTCGCCCTCTACGGATTCAGCCTGTCCCTGATGGTCCGCGCGGGCCTCGGCCTCGCCCCCTGGAGCGTCCTCAGTGAGGGCATCGCACACCGCAGCGCGCTCAGCTTCGGCACCCTCACGACCCTGGTCGGTGCGGGCGTGCTGCTGCTGTGGATCCCGCTGCGCCAGCGCCCGACCTTCGGCACGTTCGCCAACATCCTCACCGTCGGCTGGTTCTCCGACCTGGGCCTGTGGCTGCTCCCGGCCGGCCCGGGCCCGACCGCCCGCGCCGCGCTGTTCGCCGCGGGCGTCCTCGTCAACGGCTTCTCGATCGCCGTCTACGTGGGCGCGCGCTGCGGCCCGGGTCCCCGCGACGGCCTGATGACCGGGCTCACGGCGTGGACCGGCCGCTCGCTGCGCGTCGTCCGCACCGGCATCGAACTCGTCGTCCTCGCCGTGGGCTGGCTCCTGGGCGGCTCCGTGGGCCTCGGCACCGTCCTGTACGCGGTCACGGTCGGGGCCGTCACGCAGTACTGCCTGCCCCGCTTCACGTACCGCGCCGAACGGGACCGCGCTGACCAGGACCGCGCTGAACGGCACCGCCTCGACCGGCACCGCCTCGACCGGGACGGCGACGGCCGGGACGGCGACGGCCGGGACCGGGGCGCCGCGCCTACGCGTCGTACACGTCGGCCTTCCGCGGCGTCGGATCCTGCACCAGGCCACTGAGCACGCCCGAACGGCCCGAGAACTTCTCGGTGTCCACGCCGTGCTCCTCCAGGACCCGCAGGGCCGCCGCGTGCACCACCCGCAGCACCGGCGTCGCCGTACGCAGCGCGTCGTCCGCCATGAACCGGTGCCGCCAGGGCTGGTCGGCCCAGGCGTGCCGCAGTCCGAACGGCTCGGGCAGGACGAGCTTGCCGCCCTTGGCGTCGAGGTACGACCGGCCCTTGCCGAACATGGTCAGGGGCGCCCGCATGGCCAGCCGGACCGCCTCGTCCGCGTCGACCAACGGGAGGGTCTTCTGCGTGGTCTCCCAGGTCGCTATGGGCTTGGAGACTTCCTTGGTCTTCGGCTCGGGCTTGGAGGTGAACAGCGAGTTGACCGGGCCGAGCGCATGTCCCGTCACCTCGATGCGCAACGTCTCGTGCAGCACTGTCACCGTGATCAGCATCGTTATCACCAACTGGCCGTCCCAGAGCGTGAACTGGATGCCCAGGTAGTGGCGCTCGCCGCTGCCGAACTGCTGCTCGTTGCAGATCCGCTCTATCTCGTGCGGCCTGATCCGGAACGCGTCGACGTCCGCGCCCGAGGGCCGCGACACGGCCTTCGCCTTCTCCCCGATCGGGGTGACGATCCAGTGGTCCACGTGGGGCTTCGGGAAACCGCCCGTGTGCAGCGGGCCGCGCTCCAGCATGCGCAACTGGTCCTGGATCGCGCGGATCACGGTCCAACTGCGGAACGGGTGGATCTCCTTGCCCTTCTCGCTCGGCACCAGATCCTCGGCGAGCTGCCAGCTGCCCCAGCGCGTCCCCATGCCGAGGATGCCCTTGGGCCCCGCGTAGAAGACCGCGTTCGACTGCTGCTCCGCGGTCAACTTGGCCAGGCTCTGCCGCAGTTGCTCCGCCGCCGTCTCGCCCGGGCTGCCGGGCACCGCCTCCGGGATCTTCGCCCCGACACCGCCGCCCGACAACAGCCCCGCCCAGCGGTCCCGCAGGTCGGCGGCCGTGCGCAGACAGATCTGCCGGGCCCACACACCGCCGATGACCGGGGCCACGAACGCGGCCCGCAGATACCAGGCCAAGCCTCCGGTGGGGGGCATCCGGACCAGGCCGATCACGATGACCACGGCGACGACGGAGATGATGGCCGTCGTCAGCGCGGCCTGCTTGCGGGCGTCGCGCTCCGCCTTCTTCGCGTCGGACTGCTCCTTGGCCGACTTGTTCTTGTCCAGCGCCTCCTTGGCCTGCTTCTCCGCCGCGGCCACCTTGTTGTTGTTCCTGCGGCGGAGCTCGAAAGCCGCCGCCCAGAACAGGAACCCCGGCAGGAACAGCACGCCGAAAACCAGCGTCAGGACCGTCAGCATGCTGTCGCGCTGCCGACGGATGCGGGTGGCCGCGAGGCAGTGCTCCACGACGACCTGCGGCTCGGCGCCGAACGACTGGATCAGCGGCTTGCGCCCGCCGTCCAGCATGCGCGACTGCACGGCCTGCGAGAACGCCTCACCGAGATTGGGCGCCAGCAGCGCCCACTTGGGGTCCTTGACCTCGGACTTGTGCCACTCGTTGTTGGCGTCCAGGATCTTCGCCGCGGGGTCGTCGCGGTACGCGGCCGACGCGATGGCGAAGGTCGCGTCGGTACGGCCCGCCGATCCCTGCAGGGGAACCTGCGCGCCCGGCCTGAAATCGAATGCATCGTCCGCCACTGCCGCCCCCATCGCCGCACGTCGTCGCTGCTGCGGCTGTTCCCGACTTCCCTGCCCCGCACACCTGTTGATCAGCTGATCGTTCTGATCCGACTGATCGTCGACCAGCGTAACGGCCGCCACCGACATCCGCCCTGACAAGAGGGATGTCGGTGGCCTCGGCGACAGCAGGGGCCAACTAGGCGGAGTCCTGCGCCTGTTCGCGGATCCTTTCGCTCAGCTGGGGAGGCATCGGCTCGTGCCGGGCGTACCTGCGGCTGAACCGCGCCGTCCCGTGCGACAGCGAGCGCAGATCCACCGCGTACCGCCCGATCTCGATCTCCGGCACCTCCGCCCGTACGAGAGTGCGCCCGCCCGGCGCCTGTTCGGTCCCGACGACGCGGCCCCGCCGCCCGGACAGATCGCTCATCACGGCGCCCACATAGTCGTCGCCGACCAGCACCTGCACCTCGGCCACCGGCTCCAGGAGATGGATCGTGGCATCGGACGCGGCCTCCCGCAGCGCGAGCGCCCCCGCCGTCTGGAACGCCGCGTCGGACGAATCCACCGAGTGCGCCTTGCCGTCGAGCAGCGTCACCCGGACGTCGATCAGCGGATACCCGGCCGCGACGCCGCGCGCGGCCTGTGCCCGTACGCCCTTCTCGACGGAGGGGATGAACTGCCGTGGCACGGCGCCGCCGACGACCTTGTCCACGAACTCGATGCCGGCCCCGCCGGGCAGCGGCTCCACCTCGATCTCGCAGATCGCGAACTGCCCGTGACCGCCGGACTGCTTCACGTGCCGGCCGCGCCCGCCCGACTTCCCCGCGAACGTCTCCCGAAGGGAGACCTTGTGCGAGATGAGGTCGACCTGCACGCCGTACCGGTTGCGCAGCCGTTCAAGGGCCACGTCCGCGTGCGCCTCGCCCAGACACCACAGCACCACTTGATGGGTGTCGGGGTTCTGCTCGAGCCGCATGGTCGGGTCCTCGGCCACCAGCCGTGACAGCCCCTGCGACAGCTTGTCCTCGTCCGCCTTGCTGTGCGCCTGGATCGCGAGCGGCAGCAGCGGGTCCGGCATGTCCCAGGGCGCCATCAGGAGCGGGTCGTCCTTCGCCGAGAGGGTGTCGCCGGTCTCCGCCCGGGTCAGTTTCGCCACGCACGCGAGGTCCCCGGCGATGCAGTGGGTCAGCGTGCGCTGCTGCTTGCCGAAGGGCACGGACAGGGCGCCGATCCGCTCGTCCACGTCGTGGTCCTCGTGCCCGCGGTCCGCGAGCCCGTGCCCCGACACGTGCACGGTCTCGTCGGGACGCAGGGTGCCCGAGAAGACCCGTACGAGAGAGACCCTTCCCACATAGGGGTCGGACGCGGTCTTCACGACCTCCGCCACCAACGGCCCTTCCGGATCACAGGCCTTGACCGTCCGCGCCGTCCCGTCGGGCGTGCTCACCACGGGCGCCTCGCGCTCCAGGGGCGTCGGGAAACCACCCGTGATCAGCTCGAGCAGCTCGACCGTGCCGATGCCCTGCCGTGCGCCCTCCGCCGCCGGGGCCGCCGCCAGGACCGGATGGAACACGCCGCGCGCCACGGCCCGCTCCAGATCGTCGACCAGTGTCTTGACGTCGATGTCCGCGCCGCCGAGATAGCGGTCCATGAGGGTCTCGTCCTCGCTCTCCGCGATGATCCCCTCGATCAGCCGGTTGCGTGCCTCCTCGATCAACGGCAGCTGGTCATCGCCGGGTTCGGACTCCTTGCGTTCCCCCGACGCGTAGTCGAACAGGCGCTGCGAGAGCAGCCCGATCAGGCCCGTCACGGGCGCGTGCCCGTCCGCGGCCTGCGCGCCGTGCAGCGGCAGGTACAGGGGGAGTACGGCATCGGGGTCGTCGCCCCCGAAGATCTCCGCGCACGTCCGCGTCATGTCGTCGAAGTCGGCCCGCGCCGCCTCCAGATGCGTAACGACGATCGCCCGCGGCATGCCGACCGCGGCGCACTCCTCCCACACCATGCGGGTCGCGCCGGCCATGGTCTCGGGGCCGTCGGAGGCGGAGACAACGAAAAGGGCCGCGTCCGCGGCGCGCAGACCGGCCCTCAACTCCCCGACGAAATCGGCGTAGCCGGGGGTGTCCAGGAGATTGATCTTGTAGCCGTCCCATTCCAGCGGGACGAGGGAGAGCTGCACCGAGCGCTGCTGCCGGTGCTCGATCTCGTCGTAGTCGGAGACGGACGTGCCGTCCTCGACCCGGCCCGCCCGGTTCACCGCCCCCGCGGTCAGTGCGAGGGCCTCCACCAGGGTCGTCTTGCCCGATCCGCTGTGGCCGACCAGCACCACATTCCGTACGGACGCGGGGTGGTCGGCCGCTGTAGCCCTGCCGGCGGCTCCGGGGTGTGCGTTCGCCTTGTCGCCCATGCCTTCCTCCCGGTTGATTCCTCGGTGAGGTGGTCTGTGTGGCACGTAAACAAATGCGGACACGCAAACCCGCGTGCTCAGGCGGCTTCGGCGACGCCCGCGGTGCCATTGAGCTTTCCACTCCGGTCACTGTGCGTCCATACGTCGTACGCGATCGCACGCGCGCGTGGTGGCCCGGCGGCCGTATCCGTGCGCGCGTGACTACGATGGGCCAGCCGGTGGCCAGAGGGGCCGCACGGCACCGACCCTCGGGAAGGCCATGCTGAACAAGTACGCGCGTGCATTCTTCACGCGTGTCCTCACACCGTTCGCCGCGTTTCTCATCCGTCGCGGGGTCAGCCCCGACACGGTCACGCTCCTCGGCACTGCCGGAGTGATGGCGGGAGCGCTGGTCTTCTTCCCGCGCGGAGAGTTCTTCTGGGGCACGGTCGTCATCACGCTGTTCGTGTTCTCCGACCTCGTCGACGGCAACATGGCGCGCCAGCTCGGCCGCACCAGCCGCTGGGGCGCGTTCCTCGACTCCACGCTCGACCGCGTGGCCGACGGCGCCATCTTCGGCGGACTCGCGCTCTGGTACGCGGGCGGCGGCGACGACAACGTGCTGTGCGCGGTGTCGATCTTCTGCCTCGCCAGCGGCCAGGTCGTCTCGTACACCAAGGCGCGCGGCGAGGCGATCGGCCTGCCGGTCGCCGTCAACGGCCTGGTGGAGCGCGCCGAACGCCTCGTCATCACGCTGGTCGCGGCCGGCTTCGCGGGTCTGCACAAGTTCGGCGTGCCCGGCATCCAGTACCTGCTGCCGGTCGCGCTGTGGATCGTCGCCGTGGGCAGCCTCGTCACGCTGATCCAGCGCGTGGTGACCGTGCGCCGCGAGTCCGCCGAGGCCGACGCCGCGGCCGCCACCCAGGAGGAGACCGCCTCGTGAGCGGCGCGCAGGACCGGGTGACGGACGCGCTGTACGGGCTCGGCTGGGCCACGGTCAAGAAGCTTCCCGAGCCGGTCGCCACGCGCCTGGGCAGGAGCATCGCCGACATCGCGTGGAAGAAGCGCGGCAAGGGCGTCCTGCGCCTGGAGGCCAACCTCGCGCGCGTGGTGCCCGATGCCACGCCCGAGCGCCTGCGACAGCTCTCCCAGGCGGGCATGCGCTCGTACCTGCGCTACTGGATGGAGTCCTTCCGGCTGCCCGCGTGGAGCACGGAACGCATCAAGAACGGCTTCACCCCCAAGGACGTCCACTACCTCACCGAGGCCCTGGACTCCGACAAGGGCGTCATCCTCGCCCTGCCCCACATGGGCAACTACGACCTCGCGGGCGCCTGGGTCACCACCAAGCTGGAGACCCCGTTCACGACGGTCGCCGAGCGCCTCAAGCCGGAGACCCTGTACGACCGCTTCGTCGCGTACCGGGAGGGCCTCGGCATGGAGGTCCTACCGCACACGGGAGGCGCCGCCTTCGGGACGCTCGCGCGCAGGCTGCGGGCGGGCGGCCTGGTCTGCCTGGTCGCCGACCGGGATCTGTCCTCCTCCGGCGTCGAGGTGAAGTTCTTCGGGGAGACCACGCGGATGCCCGCAGGCCCCGCGATGCTCGCCCAGCAGACCGGCGCGCTGCTCCTGCCGGTCACGCTCTGGTACGACGACTCGGCCATAATGCGCGGTCGCGTCCATCCGCCCGTCGACGTCCCCGAGACAGGTACGCGCGCCGAGAAGACGTCTGTCATGACGCAGGCATTGGCCGATGCCTTCGCCACGGGAATCGCGGACCATCCGGAGGACTGGCACATGCTGCAGCGCTTGTGGCTCGCTGACTTCGAGAACGCTGGGAACTTCGAGGAGCGGCCGGCGTGAGGATCGGAATCGTCTGCCCGTACTCCTGGGACGTGCCGGGCGGCGTCCAGTTCCACATCCGCGATCTGGCGGAGCACCTCATCGCCCTGGGACATGAGGTCTCCGTCCTCGCCCCGGCGGACGACGAGACCCCGCTGCCGCCGTACGTCGTCTCGGCGGGCCGCGCGGTTCCGGTGCCGTACAACGGCTCGGTGGCGCGCCTCAACTTCGGCTTCCTGAGCGCCGCGCGCGTACGCCGCTGGCTGCACGACGGCACGTTCGACGTGATCCACATCCACGAACCGGCGTCGCCGTCCCTGGGGTTGCTCACCTGCTGGGCGGCGCAGGGGCCGATCGTCGCCACGTTCCACACGTCCAACCCGCGCTCGCGCGCCATGATCGCCGCGTACCCGATCCTGCAGCCCGCCCTGGAGAAGATCAGCGCGCGCATCGCGGTGAGCGAGTACGCGCGCCGCACGCTGGTCGAGCACCTGGGCGGTGACGCGGTCGTCATCCCGAACGGGGTCGACGTCGACTTCTTCGCGCAGGCCGAGCCCAAGCCCGAGTGGCAGGGGGACACGCTCGGCTTCATCGGGCGGATCGACGAGCCCCGCAAGGGCCTGCCCGTCCTCATGAAGGCGCTGCCCAAGATCCTCGCCGAGCGTCCGCAGACGAGGCTGCTGATCGCGGGCCGCGGCGACGAGGAGGAGGCCGTCGAGTCGCTGCCGAAGGAGATGCGCGAGCGCGTCGAGTTCCTCGGCATGGTCAGCGACGAGGACAAGGCGCGCTTCCTGAGCAGCGTCGACGTGTACGTCGCGCCGAACACCGGCGGCGAGAGCTTCGGCATCATCCTCGTCGAGGCGATGTCCGCGGGCGCCCCCGTGCTCGCCTCCGACCTGGACGCCTTCGCGCAGGTCCTCGACCAGGGCGGGGCCGGCGAGCTCTTCACGAACGAGGACGCGGACGCGCTGGCCGCCTCGGCGCTGCGCCTGCTCGGCGACCCCGAGCGCCGCGCCGAACTGCGCGAGCGGGGCAGCAAGCACGTACGCCGCTTCGACTGGTCGACGGTGGGCGCGGACATCCTGAGCGTGTACGAGACGGTGACGCAGGGCGCGGCAGCGGTCGCGGCGGACGAACGGACCGGGTTCCGGGCGCGGTTCGGCCTGGCCAGGGACTGAGGCAGGGGCGGACTGGGAACGGGGCGGCCGCGGGTCCCCGGTAACGTTTGCGCCCGTGACCGTCACCCTGATCTGGATCGCCGTAGGCCTCTTCGCGATCGGCCTCTACCTGAGCTGGACCGCGGGCCGTCTCGACCGGCTGCACGCCCGCATCGACGCGGCCCGCGCCGCCCTCGACGCCCAACTCCTGCGCCGCGCCTCCGTCGCCCAGGAGCTGGCCACGTCGGGCGTGCTCGACCCGGCCGCGTCGATCGTGCTCTACGAGGCCGCGCACGCCGCCCGGCAGGCGGAGGAGGAGCAGCGCGAGGTCGCCGAGAGCGAGCTCAGCCAGGCGCTGCGGGCGGTCTTCGGCGAGGCCGACCAGGTCGAGGCCGTGCGCGAGGCCCCCGGCGGCGAGGAGGCCGCGGAGGAACTGGCCCAGGCCGTGCGCCGCGTCCCGATGGCCCGCCGCTTCCACAACGACGCGGTGCGCGCCGCCCGCGCCCTGCGCCGCCACCGCAAGGTCCGCTGGTTCCGGCTCGCCGGGCACGCCCCGTTCCCGCTGGCCTTCGAGATGGACGACGAACCCCCGACGGCCCTCGCGGACCGCGCCACCAGCTGACCTCCGTCGAATGCCAGGCGGAAGGAGCCACTTCCTGGTCATTGGCCCTTGCAGTGGCCTGGTCCACAGGAGTTTCCTCGGTGGTGCAACGAGCCTTCTGCAGAGTTCACCGAGTGAGGTCACCCGTGTCCAGCAGCATTTCGCAGTCCGAGACCCCCGCCACCGGCACCGCCCGCGTCAAGCGCGGCATGGCCGAGCAGCTCAAGGGCGGCGTGATCATGGACGTCGTCAACGCCGAGCAGGCCAAGATCGCCGAGGACGCCGGCGCGGTCGCCGTCATGGCGCTGGAGCGGGTTCCCGCCGACATCCGCAAGGACGGCGGCGTGGCCCGCATGTCCGACCCGAACATGATCGAGGAGATCATCGGCGCGGTCTCGATCCCGGTCATGGCCAAGTCCCGCATCGGCCACTTCGTCGAGGCCCAGGTGCTGCAGTCCCTCGGCGTCGACTACATCGACGAGTCCGAGGTCCTGACCCCGGCCGACGAGGTCAACCACAGCGACAAGTTCGCCTTCACCACCCCGTTCGTCTGTGGCGCCACCAACCTGGGCGAGGCCCTGCGCCGCATCGCCGAGGGCGCGGCCATGATCCGCTCCAAGGGTGAGGCCGGCACCGGCAACGTCGTGGAGGCCGTCCGCCACCTGCGCCAGATCAAGAACGAGATCGCGAAGCTGCGCGGCTTCGACAACAACGAGCTGTACGCCGCCGCCAAGGAGCTGCGCGCCCCGTACGAGCTGGTCAAGGAGGTCTCCGAGCTGGGCAAGCTGCCGGTGGTCCTCTTCTCCGCCGGTGGCGTCGCCACCCCGGCCGACGCCGCGCTCATGCGCCAGCTCGGCGCCGAGGGCGTCTTCGTCGGCTCCGGCATCTTCAAGTCGGGCGACCCGGCCAAGCGCGCCGCCGCCATCGTGAAGGCCACCACCTTCTTCGACGACCCCAAGATCATCGCGGACGCGTCCCGCAACCTCGGCGAGGCCATGGTCGGCATCAACTGCGACACCCTGCCCGAGGCCGAGCGCTACGCGAACCGCGGCTGGTAGCACCGATGAGCCGAGAGACACCCGTCATCGGCGTCCTGGCACTCCAGGGCGACGTACGGGAGCACCTCGTCGCCCTGGCCGCGGCCGACGCCGTGGCCAGGCCGGTGCGGCGCCCCGAAGAACTGGCCGAGGTCGACGGCCTGGTCATCCCCGGCGGCGAGTCGACGACGATCTCCAAACTGGCCGAGCTCTTCGGCCTGTTGGAGCCGCTCCGCGCGCGCGTGCGCGCCGGTCTGCCCGTCTACGGCACGTGCGCCGGAATGATCATGCTGGCCGACAAGATCCTCGACCCGCGCTCGGGCCAGGAGACCATCGGCGGCATCGACATGATCGTGCGCCGCAACGCCTTCGGGCGGCAGAACGAGTCCTTCGAGGCGGCGGTCGACGTACAGGGCGTGGAGGGCGATCCTGTAGAGGGCGTCTTCATCCGCGCCCCGTGGGTGGAGTCCGTGGGCGCCGACGTCCAGGTGCTCGCCGAGCACGCGGGACACATCGTCGCCGTACGCCAGGGTGACGTCCTCGCGACGTCCTTCCATCCGGAGCTCACGGGTGACCACAGGATCCACGGTCTGTTCGTGGACATGGTCAGGGAGAAGGACGCGTCGGGTTCCTTGTAGGATCCATGGCGTTCGTTAAAGAGGTTGGTTACGCGAAGGAGACAGGCAGATGTCCGGCCACTCTAAATGGGCTACGACGAAGCACAAGAAGGCCGTGATCGACGCCAAGCGCGGCAAGCTCTTCGCGAAGATGATCAAGAACATCGAGGTCGCGGCCCGCACGGGCGGCGCCGATGTGTCCGGTAACCCGACCCTCTTCGACGCCATCCAGAAGGCCAAGAAGAGCTCGGTTCCGAACAAGAACATCGACTCGGCCGTCAAGCGTGGTGCCGGTCTCGAAGCCGGCGGCGCCGACTACGAGACGATCATGTACGAGGGCTACGGTCCGAACGGCGTCGCGGTGCTCATCGAGTGCCTCACCGACAACCGCAACCGTGCCGCCTCCGACGTGCGCGTCGCCATGACCCGCAACGGCGGCAACATGGCCGACCCGGGCTCCGTGTCGTACCTGTTCAACCGCAAGGGCGTCGTGATCGTCCCCAAGGGCGAGCTGTCCGAGGACGACGTCCTGGGCGCCGTGCTCGACGCGGGTGCCGAAGAGGTCAACGACCTGGGCGACACCTTCGAGGTGCTCTCCGAGGCCACCGACCTGGTCGCGGTCCGCACCGCCCTGCAGGAGGCCGGCATCGAGTACGACTCCGCCGAGGCCAACTTCGTCCCGACCATGCAGGTCGAGCTCGACGAAGAGGGCGCGCGCAAGATCTTCAAGCTGATCGACGCGCTCGAGGACAGCGACGACGTGCAGAACGTCTTCGCGAACTTCGACGTCTCCGACGAGGTCATGGAGAAGGTCGACGCCTGAGGCGCCATCAGCGACGGGCCGACGGGACACACCCCGTCGGCCCGTCGCTTTGTCAGTGGCAGCCGATAGCCTGCGGGAACAGGCAATCGAAGTTGGGGGCGTGGCGCGTGCGCGTACTGGGCGTGGACCCGGGGCTGACCCGGTGCGGTGTCGGCGTGGTCGAGGGGATCGCGGGCCGGCCCCTGACGATGCGCGGCGTCGGCGTCGTACGGACGCCCCCGGAGGCCGAGTTGGGCCACCGCCTCGTCGCCATCGAGCAGGGCATCGAGCAGTGGCTGGACGAGCACGAGCCCGAAGTCCTCGCCGTGGAGCGGGTGTTCAGCCAGCACAACGTGAGCACGGTCATGGGCACCGCCCAGGCCAGCGCGGTCGCCATGCTGTGCGCGTCGCGCCGCGGCATCCCCGTCGCCCTGCACACCCCCAGCGAGGTCAAGGCCGCCGTCACCGGCAGCGGCCGCGCCGACAAGGCCCAGGTGGGCGCCATGGTGACGCGGCTGCTGAGGCTCGACGCCCCGCCCAAGCCGGCCGACGCGGCGGACGCGCTCGCCCTGGCGATCTGCCACATCTGGCGCGCCCCCGCGCAGAACAGACTCCAGCAAGCCGTGGCACAGCACGCAGCTCACGCACCCAAAGCACTGAAAGGCCGTACCGCATGATCGCCTTCGTCAGCGGCTCCGTCGCCGCCCTCGCTCCCGACGCCGCGGTGGTCGAGGTCGGCGGTGTCGGCATGGCCGTCCAGTGCACGCCGAACACGCTGTCCACGCTCCGCATCGGCCAGCAGGCCAAGCTCGCCACCTCCCTCGTCGTACGCGAGGACTCGCTCACCCTGTACGGCTTCGCGGACGACGACGAGAAGCAGACGTTCGAGCTGCTGCAGACCGCCAGCGGCGTGGGCCCACGGCTGGCCCAGGCGATGCTCGCCGTGCACAGCCCCGACGCCCTGCGCCGCGCGGTCGCCACCGGAGACGAGAAGGCGCTGACGGCCGTCCCCGGCATCGGCAAGAAGGGCGCGCAGAAGCTGCTCCTGGAGCTGAAGGACCGGCTCGGCGAGCCCCTCGGCACCGGCGGGCCCGCCATCGGCACCGCGGTCACCAGCGGCTGGCGCGACCAGCTGCACGCCGCGCTCATCGGCCTCGGCTACGCGACCAGGGAGGCCGACGAGGCGGTGACGGCCGTGGCCCCGCAGGCCGAGGCCGCCGAGGGCACCCCGCAGGTGGGCCAGCTCCTGAAGGCCGCTCTGCAGACGCTGAACCGCACCCGCTAGCCGACCGACCCGCCCCTGACCACCCGTAACGCGAGGCGCAGAACATGAACTGGGACGAGACCACCGACGCCGCCGAGCCCCAGGCCGACCGGCTCGTCGGTGCGTCCGCCGACCGTGACGACCAGGCCGTCGAGGCGGCGCTGCGCCCCAAGGACCTCGGCGAGTTCATCGGCCAGGAGAAGGTCAGGGAGCAGCTCGACCTGGTGCTGCGTGCAGCCCGCGCGCGCGGCGCCACCGCCGACCACGTCCTGCTGTCCGGCGCCCCCGGCCTCGGCAAGACCACGCTCTCCATGATCATCGCGGCCGAGATGGGCGCCCCGATCCGCATCACCAGCGGCCCCGCGATCCAGCACGCGGGCGACCTGGCCGCGATCCTGTCCTCCCTTCAGGAGGGCGAGGTCCTCTTCCTCGACGAGATCCACCGCATGTCCCGGCCCGCCGAAGAGATGCTCTACATGGCGATGGAGGACTTCCGCGTCGACGTCATCGTCGGCAAGGGCCCCGGCGCCACCGCCATCCCGCTCGAGCTGCCCCCCTTCACCCTCGTCGGCGCCACCACGCGCGCGGGCCTGCTCCCGCCGCCGCTGCGCGACCGGTTCGGGTTCACGGCGCACATGGAGTTCTACGAGCCCCCGGAGCTGGAGCGGGTCATCCACCGCTCGGCGGGACTGCTCGACGTGGAGATCGACACGGCGGGCGCCGCCGAGATCGCCGGACGCTCCCGCGGCACCCCGCGCATCGCCAACCGCCTGCTGCGCCGCGTCCGCGACTACGCCCAGGTCAAGGCCGACGGCCACATCACCCGGGAGATCTCCGCCGCCGCGCTCGGCGTGTACGAGGTGGACGCCCGCGGCCTCGACCGCCTCGACCGCGCCGTCCTCGAGGCCCTGCTCAAGCTGTTCGGCGGCGGCCCGGTCGGCCTGTCGACGCTCGCCGTCGCCGTGGGGGAGGAGCGGGAGACGGTGGAAGAGGTGGCCGAGCCCTTCCTCGTACGGGAGGGTCTGCTGGCGCGCACGCCCCGGGGCCGGGTCGGCACTCCCGCCGCATGGGCCCACCTCGGACTCACCCCGCCCCAGGGAAAGCCGGGCACAAGTGGACAAGGGGACCTCTTCGGGGCGTGACGGCGCGGGTACTCGCCGGGGTTGGAACCCCGGTGCCATGCTGAGCGTTGTTCCCACAGTGCGGACTCGCTTAGACTCCGCCGACGTCGTCTTTCCGAAGACAGACCACCCCCGAACCCCAACAAGACCGCACCCGCATTCCGGCGCCGCGGTCGCCTGAAGGAAGTTTCACCCGTGAGTCTCGTGACCCTCCTCCCGTTCATCGTGCTCATCGGGGCCATGTTCCTGATGACCCGGTCTGCCAAGAAGAAGCAGCAGCAGGCCGCTTCGATGCGCAATGAAATGCAGCCCGGTTCCGGCGTCCGCACGATCGGCGGCATGTACGCCACGGTCAAGGAGGTCAACGAGGACTCGGTCCTCCTCGACGCGGGCCCCGGCGTCCACCTGATGTTCGCGAAGAACGCGATCGGCGCGGTGCTCTCGGACGAGGAGTACAACCGGATCGTGCACGGCGAGGACGCCGCCGATGACGACGACGAGCTGACCGACGGCGCCGTCGTGCCGGACGACGCGTCCTCCCTCACCGAGACCGACGAGACCGCCGACGACTCGCGCATCGACCTCGGCAAGAAGGACGAGGCGGACGAGGCCGACACGGCCCCCGTGGCCGAGAAGGCCGACGACGCCGAGCCGAAGAAGACCGACGGCGAGTCCGACGCGAAGTAGTCACGGCTGGAGCCGCGGGGCGACCGCTTGCGTCGCCGCGGTTCCGGTTCGTGCGTGACCCGCGCGGATTCTCGACCATTTCATGGCCGTCCGGCACGCATCCCCGATGCCGGGCGGATGGAGAGGGAGTACGAGAAGGTGGCCACACCTAAAAAGAGCCGAGGGGCAGGTGCCCAGAGCAAGCCGGGCCGTGCCTTGAGCCTCATCGTGATCATCATGGTGGCGCTCGTCGGCGGGATGTTCATCTCAGGGACGTTCACGCCGCGACTCGGCATCGACCTCGCGGGCGGCACCAGCATCACGCTGCAGGCCAAGAACGAGCCGGGCCAGTCCAAGAACGCGATCAACAAGACCAACATGGACACGGCGGCGGACATCATCAACCGCCGTGTCAACGGCATGGGTGTCTCCGAGGCCGAGGTCCAGACGCAGGGCAATGACAACATCATTGTCAACATCCCGCGTGGTACGAACCAGAAGCAGGCGCGCGAGCAGGTCGGCACGACCGCTCAGCTCTACTTCCGCCCCGTCCTGACGGCGGCCGCCGGCGCTCCGACGGGCACCACCCCGTCGACCAGCCCGTCCCCGAGCGCCTCGTCCAGCGGCAAGGCCACGGACAAGGCCACCGACAAGGCCACGGACAAGGCTTCGTCGTCCGCCACGCCGTCCTCCAGCGCCACCTCGCAGGGCCGCGCCGTCACCGACAGCCTCAAGGCGGACGCCACGCCGAGCTCGTCGGCGAGCGGCAAGTCCGACGACAAGGCCTCCTCGACGCCGTCCGCGAGCTCCACGCCGACCGCCGACGCCGCGACCACCGCCCTGGAGAAGAAGTTCACGGCGCTGGACTGCACCGACAAGGCGGCCCGCACGACGGTCAACGAGGGATCCAAGCCCGGCGACACGATCGTGGCGTGCGGCAAGGGCTCGCAGGGCCAGTGGGAGAAGTACATCCTCGGCCCGTCCGAGGTGAACGGCAAGGACGTCAAGAAGTCCCAGGCGGTCATCAACCAGCAGTCCGGCCAGTGGGTCGTCAACATGGACTTCACGGGCTCCGGCTCGAAGAAGTTCGCCGCGACGACCAGCAAGCTCAAGGACCAGCAGGACCCGATGAACCGCTTCGCCATCGTGCTCGACGGCGACGTGGTCTCCGCCCCCAGCGTCAGCTCGACGCTCAGCTCGAACGCCGAGATCTCCGGCAGCTTCACCCCGGAGTCCGCCAAGGACCTGGCCAACGTGCTGTCGTACGGCGCCCTGCCGCTGACCTTCCACGAGCAGAGCGTCACCACGGTGACCGCCGCGCTCGGCGGTGAGCAGCTGCACGCCGGTCTGATCGCGGGCGCCATCGGCCTCGCCCTCGTCGTCATCTACCTCGTGGTCTACTACCGCGGCCTGTCGCTCGTCGCGCTCGCCTCGCTGATCACCTCGGGCGTCCTGACGTACACCCTGATGACGCTGCTCGGCCCGGCCATCGGCTTCGCGCTGAACCTGCCGGCGGTGTGTGGTGCCATCGTGGCCATCGGTATCACCGCGGACTCGTTCATCGTGTTCTTCGAACGGATCCGGGACGAGATCCGCGAGGGCCGCTCGGTGCGGCCCGCCGTCGAGCGCGCCTGGCCGCGCGCCCGGCGCACGATCCTCGTCTCCGACTTCGTGTCGTTCCTCGCGGCCGCGGTGCTGTACGTGGTGACGGTCGGCAAGGTGCAGGGCTTCGCGTTCACGCTGGGTCTGACCACGCTGCTGGACGTCGTCGTCGTCTTCCTCTTCACGAAGCCGCTGATGACGCTCCTGGCCCGCAGGAAGTTCTTCGCGAGCGGACACAAGTGGTCCGGCCTCGACCCCAAGCGCCTCGGCGTCCAGCCCCCGCTGCGCCGCACCCGCCGCGCCGCCCGTCCTGTCGACACGAAGGAGGCGTGAGATGTCGAAACTCGGCCATCTCGGCGCCAAGCTCTACCGCGGTGAGGTCGGTTACGACTTCATCGGCAAGCGCAAGATCTGGTACGGCGTCTCGATCCTGATCACCATCACGGCCATCCTCGGCCTGGCGGTGCGCGGCCTGAACATGGGCATCGAGTTCGAGGGCGGCGCCGTCTTCACGACGCCGAAGACGTCCGTCTCCGCCTCCCAGGCGGAGAAGTACGCGGAGGACGCGTCCGGCCACGACGCGATCGTGCAGGAGCTCGGCACGGGCGGCCTGCGCATCCAGATCTCCGGCATCGACACCGACAAGTCGGACCAGATCAAGACGGACCTGTCCAAGGACCTGGGCATCGCCTCCGACAAGATCAACGCCGATCTGGTGGGCCCCAGTTGGGGTGACACGATCGCCAACAAGGCATGGCAGGGCCTGGCCATCTTCATGGTCCTCGTCGTGATCTACCTGGCGATCGCCTTCGAGTGGCGGATGGCGCTCGCGGCCCTCGTCGCACTGATCCACGACATCACCATCACCGTCGGGATCTACGCCCTGGTGGGCTTCGAGGTCACGCCGGGCACGGTGATCGGTCTGCTCACGATCCTCGGTTACTCGCTCTACGACACGGTCGTCGTCTTCGACTCCCTCAAGGAGCAGACGAAGGGCATCGAGAAGCAGACCCGCTGGACGTACAGCGACATCGCCAACCGCTCGATCAACAGCACCCTGGTCCGCTCGATCAACACCACGGTCGTGGCGCTCCTGCCCGTCGCGGGCCTGCTGTTCATCGGTGGCGGCTTCCTCGGCGCCGGCATGCTGAACGACATCTCCCTGTCGCTCTTCGTCGGCCTCGCCGCGGGTGCGTACTCGTCGATCTTCATCGCCACTCCGCTGGTCGCCGACCTCAAGGAGCGCGAGCCGAAGATGAAGGCGCTCAAGAAGCGCGTGCTCGCCAAGCGGGCCGCCGCAGCGGCGCAGGCCGACTCGGCCACCGTCGTGGGCCCGCAGGCCGGTGGCCCGCAGGACGACGAGCCCGCGGACGCCGCCCCGGCGGGCGCGGGACCGCGCAACCAGCCGTCCCGCAACCGCGGGCGCGGCCGCCCCTCGGGCAAGCGCCGCTGATCCGTCAGCCCCCGTACACGGGCGCCAGGAGCCGTCGAGGCCCTGGCGCCCGCGTCGTTCCCGGGCAGGGCCGACTGCTAGGGTTGTCGATCGCGCAAACCCCGCCGAATTCCCCCTGACACACGCCCTGAGGTGCAGCAATGACGGACATCAAGGAACTGCTCCTCAGCCGTATCCGGGACGTTCCCGACTACCCGGAGCCCGGCGTGCTGTTCAAGGACATCACCCCGCTCCTCGCGGACCCGGCGGCGTTCACCGCGCTCACCGACGCCCTCGCCGAGCTCTGCGTGCGCCACGGCGCCACCAAGGTCGTCGGCCTGGAGGCACGCGGCTTCATCCTGGGCGCCCCCGTCGCGCTCCGTGCGGGCCTCGGCTTCATTCCCGTACGCAAGGCGGGCAAGCTCCCCGGTGCGACGCTCTCGCAGTCGTACGACCTCGAGTACGGGTCCGCCGAGATCGAGGTGCACGCCGAGGACCTGGCGGCGGGCGACCGCGTCCTGGTCGTCGACGACGTGCTGGCCACCGGCGGCACCGCCGAGGCCGCCCTGCACCTGATCCGTCGCGCGGGCGCCGAGGTCGCGGGCGTCGCGGTCCTGATGGAGCTGGGCTTCCTGCCCGGCCGCGAGCGCCTGGCCCCCGTGCTCGAGGGCGCCCCGCTCGACGCGCTTCTGGTGGTGTGAAGCACCAGCTCACAGCCTTGGAGGTGGGCCCGGAGGAATCCGGCGCCCGCCTCTGGTGTTTCTTCCGTACGAAGGCGTCTCAGCGGCCGAATACGTTCGCAGGGCGCCGGATCGATACCATGGGCTCTCCGGGACCCGAACGGGGACCCGTCGCGCACGAGGAGCGCCGTTGCCAGACGAGGCCAAGCCACTCACCGCCGCCAAGCCCGACCAGCAGGCCGCCCAGGCCGCGGCGTCCTCCGGCGCGCCCGCGAAGAGCGCACAGCCCGTTCCGAAGAAGGACGGCAAGGCGGCCGAGCAGCCACGGCCCAAGCCCGCCGCCGAGCAGCCACGCCCCACGCCGCCACCGGCGACCACCTCCTCCAGGGCGGCCGCGAACCAGCCCGCGTCGCGTTCCGGCTCCTCGAACCGCGTCCGCGCCCGCCTGGCCCGCCTCGGCGTACAGCGCTCGAACCCGTACAACCCGGTCCTGGAGCCGTTGCTGCGGATAGTGCGCAGCAACGACCCGAAGATCGAGACGTCGACGCTGCGCCAGATCGAGCGCGCCTACCAGGTGGCCGAGCGCTGGCACCGCGGTCAGAAGCGCAAGAGCGGCGACCCGTACATCACGCACCCGCTGGCCGTCACGACGATCCTCGCCGAGCTCGGCATGGACCCGGCCACGCTCATGGCCGGTCTCCTCCACGACACCGTCGAGGACACCGAGTACGGCCTGGACACCCTGCGCCGCGACTTCGGCGACCAGGTCGCCCTGCTCGTCGACGGCGTGACCAAGCTGGACAAGGTCAAGTTCGGCGAGGCTGCGCAGGCCGAGACCGTGCGCAAGATGGTCGTCGCGATGGCGAAGGACCCGCGCGTCCTCGTCATCAAGCTCGCCGACCGCCTGCACAACATGCGCACCATGCGGTACCTCAAGCGCGAGAAGCAGGAGAAGAAGGCGCGCGAGACCCTCGAGATCTACGCGCCGCTCGCCCACCGCCTGGGCATGAACACCATCAAGTGGGAGCTGGAGGACCTCGCGTTCGCGATCCTCTACCCCAAGATGTACGACGAGATCGTGCGGCTCGTGGCCGAGCGCGCGCCCAAGCGCGACGAGTACCTGGCCATAGTGACCGACGAGGTGCAGTCCGACCTGCGCGCGGCCCGCATCAAGGCGACCGTCACCGGCCGCCCGAAGCACTACTACAGCGTCTACCAGAAGATGATCGTGCGAGGCCGCGACTTCGCCGAGATCTACGACCTGGTGGGCATCCGCGTCCTCGTCGACACGGTCCGCGACTGCTACGCGGCACTGGGCACCGTCCACGCCCGCTGGAACCCGGTTCCGGGGCGGTTCAAGGACTACATCGCGATGCCCAAGTTCAACATGTACCAGTCGCTGCACACGACGGTGATCGGCCCCAACGGCAAGCCCGTCGAGCTGCAGATCCGCACGTTCGACATGCACCGCCGTGCCGAGTACGGCATCGCCGCGCACTGGAAGTACAAGCAGGAGGCCGTCGCCGGCGCCTCCAAGGTGCGCAGTGACCAGCCGAAGGCCACCGGCAAGGACGACCACCTCAACGACATGGCGTGGCTGCGCCAGTTGCTCGACTGGCAGAAGGAGACCGAGGACCCGGGCGAGTTCCTGGAGTCCCTGCGCTTCGACCTGTCGCGCAACGAGGTCTTCGTGTTCACCCCGAAGGGCGACGTCATAGCGCTGCCGGCCGGGGCGACGCCGGTGGACTTCTCGTACGCGGTCCACACGGAGGTCGGCCACCGGACCATAGGAGCACGCGTCAACGGACGCCTGGTGCCCCTCGAATCCACCCTGGACAACGGCGACTTGGTGGAGGTCTTCACCTCCAAGGCCGAGGGCGCGGGCCCGTCCCGCGACTGGCTCGGCTTCGTCAAGTCGCCGCGCGCCCGCAACAAGATCCGTGCCTGGTTCTCCAAGGAGCGGCGCGACGAGGCGATCGAGCAGGGCAAGGACGCCATCGTCCGCGCCATGCGCAAGCAGAACCTGCCGATCCAGCGGATCCTCACCGGGGACTCGCTCGTCACGCTCGCGCACGAGATGCGCTACCCCGACATCTCGTCGCTCTACGCGGCCATCGGCGAGGGCCATGTCACGGCGCAGTCCGTCGTGCAGAAGCTCGTCCAGGCGCTCGGCGGCGAGGAAGCGGCCAGCGAGGACATCGCCGAGAGCGCACCGCCCTCGCGCGGCCGCTCCAAGCGCAGGTCCAACGCGGATCCGGGCGTCGTGGTCAAGGGCGTCGACGACGTCTGGGTCAAGCTGGCCCGCTGCTGCACCCCCGTCCCCGGCGACCCCATCATCGGCTTCGTCACGCGCGGCAGCGGCGTCTCGGTCCACCGCAGCGACTGCGTCAACGTGGAGTCGCTGTCCCGGGAGCCCGAGCGCATCCTCGAGGTCGAGTGGGCACCCACCCAGTCCTCGGTCTTCCTGGTCGCCATCCAGGTCGAGGCCCTGGACCGCTCGCGCCTGCTGTCGGACGTGACCCGGGTCCTGTCGGACCAGCACGTGAACATCCTGTCCGCGGCCGTCCAGACGTCGCGCGACCGGGTGGCCACGTCCCGCTTCACGTTCGAGATGGGCGACCCGAAGCACCTGGGTCATGTCCTCAAGGCCGTCAGGGGAGTCGAGGGCGTCTACGACGTGTACCGCGTGACGTCGGCCCGCAGGCCATAAGACGCCGTACGCACGTGAAGGGGCCCGGCACAGGATCTGTGCCGGGCCCCTTCACGTACAGGACAAGGAAGTCGGCGTCAGCCGCCGAACTCCTCCAGGCCCTTCAGCGCCGAGTCGAGCAGCGCCTGGCGGCCGTCCAGCTCCTTCTGGAGCTTGTCCGCCTTCGCGTTGTTGCCCTGCGAACGAGCCTGCTCGATCTGGCCCTTGAGCTTGTCGACGGCGGCCTGCAGCTGGCCCGTCAGACCCGCGGCACGCGCGCGTGCCTCCGGGTTCGTCCGACGCCACTCGGCCTCCTCGGACTCCTGCAGAGCGCGCTCGACCGCGTGCATCCGGCCCTCGACCTTCGGGCGGGCGTCCCGCGGCACGTGGCCGATGGCCTCCCAGCGCTCGTTGATCGAACGGAAGGCGGCGCGGGCCGACTTCAGGTCCTCGATCGGGAGCAGCTTCTCGGCCTCGTCGGCCAGCTCCTCCTTGAGCTTGAGGTTCTCGCCCTGCTCCGCGTCCCGCTCGGCGAAGACCGAGCTGCGCGCCGCGAAGAACACGTCCTGGGCGCCGCGGAAGCGGTTCCACAGATCGTCCTCGTGCTCGCGCTGCGCCCGGCCCGCGGCCTTCCAGTCCGTCATCAGCTCGCGGTAACGGGCCGCGGTGGCGCCCCAGTCCTGCGAGTTCGACAGGGACTCGGCCTCGGCGACCAGCTTCTCCTTGGCCTTGCGGGCGTCCTCGCGCTGCGCGTCCAGCGACGCGAAGTGCGCCTTGCGGCGCTTGGAGAACGCCGAGCGGGCGTGCGAGAAGCGGTGCCACAGCTCGTCGTCCGACTTCCGGTCGAGCCGGGGCAGGCCCTTCCAGGTGTCCACCAGGGCGCGCAGCCGCTCGCCGGCCGCCCGCCACTGCTCGGACTGGGCCAGCTCCTCCGCCTCGACGACGAGCGCCTCCTTGGAGTGCCGCGCCTCGTCGGACTGCTTGGCCTTCTGGACCTTGCGCTCCTCGCGACGCGACTCGACCGACTCCACGAGCTTGTCGAGCCGCTTGCCGAGGGCGTCCAGATCGCCGATCGCGTGCGCGTCGGTGACCTGCTCCCGCAGGTGCTCGATCGCGGTCGTGGCGTCCTTCGCCGACAGGTCGGTCGTCTGCACCCGGCGCTCGAGGAGCCCGATCTCGACGACCAGGCCGTCGTACTTGCGCTTGAAGTAGGCCAGGGCCTCGTCAGGGGATCCTGCCTGCCACGAACCGACTTCACGCTCCGTGCCGTCGGCCGAACGCACGTACACGGTCCCCGTCTCGTCGACGCGGCCCCACGGGTCGCTGCTCACAGCGCCTCCTCCACATGATGCCTGCGGGGGACTCGTGGGCCCCCGGGCATCGTCCACAGTTTCGTCACGGCCAACATAGGCGACCGGCAGGGATGCTGTCCGCATCCCGCGCGACCGAAGTTTGGCAGCGGGCAGGTCAGGACTTGGTCACGGTCGCCTTGTTGATCACCACGGTCGCGTTCGGCGCGGTGTTGCCCGTGGTCTGGTCGGCGGGCTGCGCGCCCGCCTTGGCGATCTTGTTCAGGACCTTCATGCCGGAATCGGAGATGGTTCCGAACGGGGTGTACGTCGCCGGCAGCTTGCTGTCCTTGTAGACGAGGAAGAACTGGCTGCCGCCGGTGTGCTTCTGCCCGGTGTTCGCCATCGCGACCGTGCCCGCCGGGAACGTGTACAGCTGCGTCCCCTGCTGCTTCTCCGCCTTCTTCAGGGAGGCGTCCGTCAGGTTCTCGTCCGGGATCGTGTACCCGGGGCCGCCCTGTCCGGTGCCCGTCGGGTCGCCGCACTGCAGGACGTAGATGCCCTCGGTGGTCAGGCGGTGGCACTTCGTGTGGTCGAAGAAGCCCTTGTCCGCCAGGTACTTGAACGAGTTCACCGTGTGCGGGGCGGCCGACGCCTTCAGGTCGATGCCGATGTCACCGCACGTCGTGGCCAGCTTCATCGCGTAGTCCGCGGACTTGTCGATGGTGACCGCGGGCTCCTTCTTCCACGTCGCCGTCTTCGCCTTGCCCTCGGCGGGCTTCCCGCACGGGTCCGGAGCCTTCGACGCCGACGGGCTCGCGCTCGGCTCGGAACCCGCCGTGTCCTTCTTGTCGTCGCTCTTGAACGCCCCGGCGGCGTACGCGCCACCGGTGCCCAGGACGGCGACCGCGAGCACCGAGGCGATCACGGTGTTGCGGGTGCGCGCCTTGCGTCGCGCGGACTCGCGCCGCTGCTGCTGGCGCAGGAACTTCTCCCGGGCGAGCTGACGCTGCCGCTGATCCTTCGTGACCACCGGTTGTTCTCCTCGTACGTCTCGTGACCTTGGTTGCGGGCCGTCCTATGGTGCCCCGTACCGTATATGGGTTCGCTGTGGAATCGGCAGCGCCGGTAGGCTCTGATCTGCCGCATTGCCGCACTACGACGACAGATGAAGGACGATCGTGCTGATTGCCGGGTTCCCCGCCGGGGCCTGGGGCACCAATTGTTATCTGGTTGCCCCCGCCGCGGGTGAGGAGTGCGTGATCATCGACCCGGGCCACCAGGCCGCCGAGGGAGTCGAGGAAGCGCTGAAGAAGCACCGGCTGAAGCCGGTCGCCGTCATCCTCACGCACGGGCACATCGACCATGTCGCCTCGGTCGTCCCGGTCTGCGGAGCACACGACGTCCCGGCGTGGATCCACCCCGACGACCGCTACATGATGAGCGACCCGGAGAAGGGCATCGGCCGCTCCATCGGGATGCCGCTCATGGGCGAGATCACGGTGGGGGAGCCGGACGACGTGCGGGAGCTGACGGACGGCGCCGCGCTGAAGCTGGCCGGACTCGACTTCTCCGTCTCCCATGCGCCCGGCCATACCAAGGGGTCGGTGGCCTTCCGGATGCCCGAGACGACGGAGATCCCGTCGGTGTTCTTCTCGGGCGACCTGCTGTTCGCCGGCTCCATCGGACGCACCGACCTTCCCGGTGGCTCCATGGACGACATGCTCGAATCGCTGGCCCGTGTGTGCCTGCCGCTCGACGACTCGACCGTGGTGCTCTCCGGGCACGGCTCCCAGACGACCATCGGCCAGGAGCGCGCCACCAACCCGTATCTGCGGCAGGTGGCAGCCGGCGGCCAGGGGGACCCGACCCGGGCCCCCCGACGAGGAATGTGAAGAGACTTCTCCCGTGAGCACCTTTCAGGCCCCCAAGGGCACGTACGACCTGATTCCGCCGGACTCCGCGAAGTACCTCGCGGTGCGCGAGGCGATCTCCGGGCCCCTGCGCAACTCCGGCTACGGCTACATCGAGACGCCCGGCTTTGAGAACGTCGAGCTGTTCGCGCGCGGTGTCGGTGAGTCCACCGACATCGTCACCAAGGAGATGTACGCCTTCGAGACCAAGGGCGGCGACCGGCTCGCCCTGCGCCCCGAGGGCACCGCCTCCGTGCTGCGCGCGGCCCTGGAGGCCAACCTGCACAAGGCCGGCAACCTCCCCGTCAAGCTCTGGTACTCGGGCTCGTACTACCGCTACGAGCGCCCGCAGAAGGGTCGCTACAGGCACTTCTCCCAGGTCGGAGCCGAGGCGATCGGGGCCGAGGACCCGGCCCTGGACGCCGAGTTGATCATCCTGGCCGACCAGGCGTACCGCTCGCTCGGCCTGCGCAACTTCCGCATCCTCCTCAACTCGCTGGGCGACAAGGAGTGCCGCCCGGTGTACCGGGAGGCGCTGCAGACCTTCCTGCGCGGCCTCGACCTCGACGAGGAGACCCTGCGCCGCGCGGAGATCAACCCGCTGCGCGTCCTCGACGACAAGCGGGCCGACGTCCAGAAGCAGCTCGTCGGCGCGCCCTCGCTGCGCGACTACCTGTGCGACGCGTGCAAGGCGTACCACGAGCAGGTGCGCGAGCTGCTGCTCGCCGAGGGCGTCGCCTTCGAGGACGACGAGAAGCTCGTCCGCGGCCTGGACTACTACACCCGTACGACCTTCGAGTTCGTCCACGACGGTCTGGGCTCCCAGTCCGCGGTGGGCGGCGGCGGCCGCTACGACGGCCTGTCCGAGATGATCGGCGGCCCCTCGCTGCCGTCCGTCGGCTGGGCACTCGGCGTCGACCGCACGGTCCTCGCCCTGGAGGCGGAGGGCGTCGAGCTCGAACTGCCCGCCACCACCTCGGTGTTCGCGGTGCCGCTCGGCGACGAGGCGCGCCGCGTCCTCTTCACCAAGGTGACGCAGCTGCGCAAGGCCGGGATCTCGGCGGACTTCTCGTTCGGCGGCAAGGGCCTCAAGGGCGCGATGAAGAACGCGAACAGGTCGGGCGCCCGGTACACGATCGTCGCCGGTGAGCGGGACCTGGCCGAGGGCGTCGTGCAGCTCAAGGACATGGAGTCCGGCGAGCAGGCCGCGGTCGCGGTGGACGAGATCGTGGCTGTGCTGAAGGCGAAGCTGGCATAAGTCGGCCACTGCGGCGTTCGAGGAGCGGGGTGGGGGGGGGGGGCCCCCCCCCCCCCCCCCCACAACCCCCCCCCCCCCCCCCCCCCCCGGCCCGCCCCCCCCCCCCCCCCCCCCCCCCCCCCCCCCCCCCCCCCCCCCCCCCCCC
>NZ_JBITJZ010000016.1:0-156415 GCF_044460595.1 Streptomyces sp. NPDC050085
ACCCAGCACGAAATCGCCCGCTGACCGACGATCTTCACCCCAGACAGGCCCCGACGACCAGCACGAGCACCACATCACCCACCCACGCCACCCCCATGACCAGCACGTTCAGGATGAACACAACCCACTGGAAGCCGACGGGGTGGGCCTCGGCGTAGTTCGACCCCTGGATGACGATGCAGTCGGAGTGCTGCTGGTCCTGCATGAAGGTCGTGGCGCCGCCGCGTCCGAAGGACGAGCCGAGTCCGGCGACGGTGGAGCTGTGGCAGACACGCGCCTGGTTCTCCACCTGTACGACGCCCAGGCCGGTCAGCAACTTCTTGATCAGGTAGTTCTCCTCGTTGTCGAGGGTGGCGCCGCCCAGGCTCGCGATGCCCATGGTGCGGGCGGTCCGCACGCCGTCGCGCTCCCACTCCCAGGTGTGGCGGCGCGCCGAACCGGTCGTCAGCTGCAACGTCGCCGACCCCTTCGGGCAGAGCCGGCCCCGGCTGACCGGCGACGCGGGATCACCTTCGATCTGCACGACCTTGTCGTCCTTGACGTACACCTGCTGACCGCAGCCGACGGCACAGTACGGGCAGACGGACTGCGTCACCCGGTCCGCGGTGTCGGTACGCGGCCGCAGCTGCCGCGTGCTGCGCGACGTGGCCGCGCTCCCCCGGCCCAGCCGGTCCTCCCCGGTCAGCTGCCGGTAGACGGGCCACGCGCGGAACCGGTCGGTGACTCCCATACGGACCTCCTCAGCGCACATCGGCCGGTCGTACGGCCGCCCGCACGCCCGCGTGGACGTGCACTGGGTACCTGACTGCGGGCGGACGAAACACGCCGCCGAAGCACCCGCTGTCTCCCTGGACGGCGTCGGCCGGACCCCGGCGTTTTCGGCTCGGCGGCGAGGGCACTCGACGGCGCATGCCGATGATGGAGATGAGTTGGCTGGACAGCGCTGCCTGTGCGGGTGAGGACCCGGAGCTGTTCTTCCCGATCAGCACGGCCGGTCGCTCCCTGGAGTCCACCCGGGCCGCCAAGCAGGTCTGCCGTGGCTGTCCGGTGACCGACGAGTGCCTGGAGTGGGCCATGTCGACGGGGCAGACGACCGGGATATGGGGCGGCATGTCGGAGACCGAACGGACCGCGCGCCTGCGGGCCAGAGCTCGGTGATCCCGACGGGCACGGACGCCCGGCCTCCGCGGATCGGGGCCCGGATTCAGGGACGACCGGTACCGCCGCTGCCGAGACCTCCGCCACTGTCGCCGCGCCAACGCCGCGGGGTCTGGTTCGCGCTGCGCCTGATCGACATGTTGCCGTGGCCCCTGAGCCGGTGCGGAGTGAGCCGAGCGCCGTGGTCGTCCACCGTCGGTACTTCGTCGGGTTCCCGTACCTCCTGGATCTCGTGTACGGGGCCCGACGCGGGGAGCTTCGGCTGCTCGGCAGGATCCGGCGGGCCGGGCTCGCGCTGCCGGATCCTGATGCCGAGCCACACGGCCCAGACCAATGCGAGGGCGATGACGAAACCGCAGGCGATGGGGGCGATCGCGGCGGAAAGGGCAGGGAAGGCGAGGGGAGTGTTCATCAGGGCCGGGTACCCAGGAAGCGCGGTCCGGCACAGCCTCTCTCCAGACGTCTCATCGGCCACTCGCATCCTGCCGCCACCCGCTGTACGTCGGCCGTCCCCATCGGCCGGCCCCGTTCAGCCGGACGGTTCGTCGGGCGCGGGCTGGTCCGTTCGGAAGCCACCGGCGAGGGGGCGGCCCCGCCGGCCCGCACCGGCCTCATCGGGATCGGGCACGGAATCGTCGGGCTCCGGCTCCTCCTCTTCGGGGTTCGGCTGCCGCTGCCACCGCACTTCCAGGGGGTCCTCTTCGCGTGCTCCCGCCTGCTGGTCGGGAAGGTCGCGCGGCACGACGGGCGGGTGCTTGCCGGGGGTCTCGGGACGCACCTCGGGGTCGGGTTGCCGGTCTGTCATGTACTGCCCTTTCGGAGGTCGAGCGACCCCGTGGTCCGTGGGCCCGCTCGCGTTCGTGCGTCTGTTCTCGCTCAGGCCTGGGCGAGCCTTTCGCGGATGGCCGTCACGAAGTCGTCCAGGTCCTTCGGTGTGCGGGAGGTGATCAGCGGAAAGCCGCCCTCCGCGTCCACGACGACGGGTTCGTCGACTCACGCCTTGGCGCCGGCGTTGGTGATGTCGGTGCGCAGGGACGGGTACGAGGTGAGGGTCCTGCCCCGCAGCACGTCGGCCTCGACCAGCGCCCACGGACCGTGGCAGATGGCGGCGACGGGACGGCCGCTCGCGGCGAACGCCTTCACCGTGTCGATGGCGGCAGCCTCCAGGCGCAGGTGGTCGGCGTTGAGCGTGCCGCCTGGGATGAGCAGGAGGTCGTGCGGGGCGGCTCCCAAGGCCGCGTGGGACACGTCGGGGTCCACGCTCTCGCCGGGTTCCTTGTCCCCTTGCAGCGTCTGGACCCGGTCCGTGCTGACCGCGGCGACGGTGACGTCAACGCCGTCCTTGCGCAATTCCCGCAGCGGGACGAGCAGTTCGTCCTGTTCGACGCCGTAGTTGGTGACCAGGGCCAGGACGCTGCGGCCGTCGAGTCGTCGGTCGTTCATGAGATGCACCTTTCTGCACCTTTCTCAGCTGATCCGTGCCGGTCCGCGCAGGGTCACCGGGAGCTCGGTCACGGCTCGCGCCGCTCCCGGGCCTGCGGCTTCCCCTGCGCCGCCCTCTTCAGCCTGCGCGTTCCCGGCGAGGGCCACCACGCGATCGGTTGCGCGTGACCCGTGTACCCAGGGGCCGCGATCCAAGTCACGCAGCCCTCCGCACGGCCGCCGAGGCCGGGACCAGGCAGCACAGTGGCCGGCCAGGGCGCTGGAGCAGGAGGCGAGCGACCGGCATCGAACCCGCATCGGCGCGTTGGAGCCCGAACCGACCGCGCCGCACCATCGCATTGACGAGCCGCGTCACTGGTCCAAGCGTCTTTCCGCCGCTTCCGCGCAGCCCGATGTCACCTCCGCCCTGAGCACCGGATCTCCCCGGGCCGAAGGGGCCGTCATCCTCACGTCGCAAGGACGACAATTCTTCCGACGGCGCGTCCGTCCGCAACGCGTTGCACGGCCTCCGGCGCTCGCGAGAAGGGCAGTTGATCGCTGACCAGTGGCGTGACCACGCCCTCGCTCACCCATCGCGTCAGCTCCTTGTGACAGCGGTCGACGGACTCGGGTTCGTGTGTGTGGTACTGCTGCCGGTACATGCCGTGGATCGAGTGGTTCTCCACCAAGGCATGGCCGAGTGCCGGTTTCGGGATGTCTCCGCCGGCGAAGCCGATGAGCCAGGCGATGGCGATCACGTCAGCGCCCACGCGACCGGAACGCCCCACGGCGACCTCGCCGAAGCACGCGCCCTGTCCAGCCAGTTCCCGGCTCCGCCCCCGGTCAGCGCGGTCACCGCGGTCACCGCGGTCACCGCGGTCAAGGGAACCCTCGGCCATTCCATCGGAGCGGCCGGGGCGATCGATCTGGACGTGGTCACCGGCGCCCCTCGCCCGCTCCCGCTGCGCACCACGCTGGTCAACGCCTCGGGCTTCGGCGGACAGAACGCCGTGCTCGCCCTCAGCGCGGCATGACCGGATGCACCACGAGCAAGGGCGACGCCACCCCGGGGCACCCGACGCCCTCGGCCCCCGTGACGTTCTCCCGCGCAAGGTCGATACTTCCAGCACGTCCCTTGCTGCCCCCAGGAGTCACCCGTGAAAATGCTGATCAACGTCGCCGAGACCGTCGTCACCGACGCACTGCGCGGCATGGCCGCCGCCCACCCCGAGTTGACCGTCGACGTCGACAACCGGGTGATCCTCCGCCGGGACGCGCCGGTTGCCGGGAAGGTGGCGCTGGTCTCGGGCGGCGGGTCCGGGCACGAGCCGCTGCACGGCGGGTTCGTGGGGCCGGGGATGCTGTCGGCGGCCTGCCCGGGCGAGGTGTTCACCTCGCCGGTGCCCGATCAGATGGTGCGGGCGGCGGCCGCCGTGGACAGCGGCGCGGGCGTGCTGTTCATCGTGAAGAACTACACCGGTGACGTGCTCAACTTCGACATGGCGGCCGAACTCGCCGAGGACGAGGGCATCCAGGTGGCCCGGGTCCTGGTGAACGACGACGTCGCCGTGACGGACAGTCTGTACACGGCCGGGCGGCGCGGCACCGGGGCCACGTTGTTCGTGGAGAAGATCGCGGGAGCGGCGGCCGAGGAGGGGCAGCCGCTGGAGCGGGTCGAGGCGATAGCCCGGCAGGTCAATGGGAGCGCGCGGAGTTTCGGTGTGGCGCTGGGCGCGTGCACGACCCCGGCGAAGGGGTCACCGACGTTCGAACTGCCGCCCGGCGAGCTGGAGTTGGGCGTCGGCATCCACGGGGAACCGGGGCGCGAGCGGCGTTCCATGATGACATCCGGGGAGATCGCCGACTTCGCCGTGAACGCCGTGCTCGAGGACCTCCACCCGACGAACCCGGTGCTCGCGCTCGTCAACGGCATGGGCGCGACGCCCCTGTTGGAGCTGTACGGGTTCAACGCCGAGGTGCAGCGGGTGCTCGGCGAGCGCGGGGTGGCCGTCGCCCGCACCCTCGTCGGCAACTACGTCACGTCCCTCGACATGGCGGGCGCCTCCGTCACCCTGTGCCAGGTCGACGAGGAGCTGCTGCGCCTGTGGGACGCGCCGGTCAGCACGGCCGGGCTGCGCTGGGGCATGTGACACCACATCCCCGCTCACCTCCCCCCTCAACTCACCCACCACGCAAGGAGATCATGTGCTCGACGCCGACTTCTTCCGGCGCTGGATGACGGCGACCGCGGCGGCCGTGGACCGCGAGGCCGCCCGGCTCACCGAACTCGACTCGCCGATCGGCGACGCGGACCACGGCAGCAATCTGCAGCGCGGTTTCACCGCGGTGCGGGCCACTCTCGACAAGGACGCGCCCGATACGCCGGGGGCCGTACTCGCCCTCGCCGGGCGGCAGTTGATCTCGACGGTGGGCGGCGCGTCGGGCCCGCTGTACGGGACGCTGCTGCGCCGCACCGGCAAGGCGCTCGGTGACGCGGCCGAGGTGAGCGAGGCCGCGTTCACGCAGGCGCTGCGGGTCGGCGTGGACGCGGTCGGGGCGCTCGGCGGGGCCGCGCCCGGGGACAAGACGATGCTGGACGCGCTGGTGCCGGCCGTGGACGCGCTGGACGGCGGTGACTTCGCGGCGGCGCGCAGCGCGGCCGAGCACGGCGCCGAGGCGACGACGCCGCTGCAGGCCCGCAAGGGACGCGCGAGTTATCTGGGCGAGCGCAGCATCGGGCACCAGGATCCCGGTGCGACGTCGTCGGCGCTGCTGATCGGCGCGCTCGCGGAGGCCGCGGGGGACGTCGCGTGACCGCCCCGGACAAGGCGGTCGGCGTCGTGCTCGTCTCGCACAGCCGGGACGTCGCGGAGGCGGTCGCCCGGCTCGCGGCCGGGCTCGCCGGCGGCGGGGCCACGGCGCCGGTGGCCGCGGCGGGCGGCACCGAGGACGGCAGGCTCGGTACGAGCGCGGAGCGGATCTCGGCGGCGGCCGCCGAGGTCGACCGCGGCTCGGGCGTCGCGGTCCTGGTGGACCTCGGCAGCGCGGTGCTCACGGTGAAGGCGCTGCTCGCGGAGGACCTGGAGGACGGTGGACTGCCGGACGGCACGCGCCTGGTGGACGCCCCGTTCCTGGAGGGTGCCGTCGCCGCTGTCGTGTCCGCCTCGGCGGGCGCGGACCTGGACGCGGTGGTGGCCGCGGCCGAGGAGGCGTACACGTACCGCAAGCAGTGAGCACCGCCGTCGCGGTCGGTCAGTGGGCGCGCAGGAACTTCCGTGCTGCCGCCTGACCGGCCGTGACGGCCGCGCGGTGGTTCTCGATGGGGCGGGCCCGCGTGCCGGGGAAGAGGATGTACGTCACCTCGCTGCCCGCGCCGCCGCGCACGGGATGCGGATCGATGCCGAGCGCGCGGGCGGCGGCGTACGAGGCTTCGCCGATCAGGTCGCTCGGGCCCGTGTCGCCGACGACGGCGTACAGGACCTTGCCGCGGTAGACGACGGCGGCGACGGTCCCGCCGTGGATGCCGGAGCGGGCCGGGTTCCAGATGCGGCTCGCACCGGGCACGACGACGTACGGCAGCCGTTCGGCGCTCAACTGCCGCCCGTCGGACTGCTGGTAGGCCGTCGTGTTCAGGAACAGCGGGTCGGTGCGGCGGTTGCAGCGGCGGCCCGCGCGGCCGTCGCAGTCGACGTCGAGGTCGGCCTTCCAGTGCACGGTGCCGCCCTTGGCGCACACGGGGATGTCCGCGCGGGCGCCGTCGTCGCTGCGGTAGCGGCCGTGCGAGATCTGGCGACAGCCGCGCACGGCGGCGAGCAGCGCATCGGCCCGGACCTCGCCTTCCTGAACGGCAGGTACAGCGGGTACGGCGGGTACGGCGTCGGGGTCCTGAGGGTCGGTCACGGGAACGGCGGCCGCGGTGGGCAGGGCGGCGGGGACGAGCAGGGCGGCGCCGCAGACGGCGGCGAGCGTCAGGGAGCGAGGGTGCACGGGGAATTGCCTTCGGTAGACGACGCGGGGAACGCAGGGGACATAAAGCCCCAATCTGACCCGGGCTCAGGCCCGCGTCCACCGGTCGGGGTCCGGACGGGCCCCGCACGCCCTCTTGATGAGGACCCGTCACTCGTGCCATACAGGTCCCGGACCTCCTAGAGGTCTGTACCAATTCAGCCGGTTCCGAGCGGAAGGCACGCCCGTGCGACGCGTCCCCCCACGCACGCTGCTCCCCCGCGCCGCCTGCGCGGCCGCGCTCCTCGCGGCCCTCACCGGCTGCGGGCTCTTCTCCGACGACGGCGACAAGGCGGCGGGTCCCTCGCTGTCCGAGCCGGTCGGCGTCACGGCCCAGGCCGGCAGCGCCACGTCCGTGCACGTCATGTGGAACCGGCCCGTGAGCACCACCGACGTCACCGGGTACGAGGTGTACCGCGGCTCGGTACGCGTCAAGGAACTCCCCGCCGACCAGCACATGGTGGACGTCACCGGCCTGCGCGCCCGGTCCCGTTACGTGTTCACGGTGCGGGCCCGCGGCAAGGACGGCTCCCTCGGACCCGAGAGCCGGAAGGTCACCGTCACCACCCCGGCCGCCGTCGCCGCGGACCGCTCCGCACCGAGCCGTCCGTCCGGGCTGCGCGGCACGGTGGGCGGCGCGCGGGCCGTGTCGCTGTCGTGGCAGGCGGCATCGGACGACAAGGGCGTCGTCTCGTACGAGATCTATCAGGGCACCACGAAGATCCACAGTGTCGCCGGTACGCAGACCAGGGCACTGCTGACCGGGCTGCGGCCGGGGACCGCGTACCGGTTCAGCGTGCGGGCGAAGGACGCCGCCGACAACGTCTCGCCGTCGAGCGCGGTCGTGGCGCTGACGACCGCGCAGGGCAAGGACGAGGGTCCCGGCACCGCCCCTGCCGACTTCCGCGCGACGACGCGGGCCGCCGACGGGGCGTACTACATCGATCTGGCGTGGACCCCGCCGGACACCGGGGGCGAGGTCCCGGCGTACCAGGTGTACCTGGACGGGCGGCAGGCGACGACCGTGATGTGGGGCGAGAGCGCGCCGCAGGACGGGGCGGAGTACAGCTTCTTCATCGGCAAGGAGGCGGGCGAGCGGCACCGGGTGAAGATCCGGGCGCAGCTGCCGGACGGCACGTGGGGCGCCTTCTCGGTGGAGCGCACGGTGACCAGCGGCGGCTGAGCGGCCCGGTCCCCGGTGGGCCGGACGATGGAACGCGTCACCTGCCCGGCTGCGGTCCGCATGCGCACGTCGGCGTACGCACGTTGAGTGAGCGTCAGGCAGCACGGGCTTCGCCGACTCGGGCGGGCCACGGAACGCACCGCCTCCCGTGCCGCCGGAAGGCAGACACCATGCGTACCTCTTCGCGGCTCACCCGCTCCGCCCTCACCGTCGCGGCCGTGGCCGCGGTGCCGCTGACGCTCGCCGGTCCCGCGTTCGCCGCGGGGATCACGGTCACGGCCAACGATTCCACGGTCACGGCCATGACCACGGCCTGCCAGAGCGGCGGCAACGCCTCGCTCCTGTCGCCGGGGCAGGCCAACTTCGCGCAGGGCAGACAGATCACGCTCAACTCGGGCACCGCGTCCTGGTCGGGCCTCAGCTCGGGCACGTACCAGGTCGTCATCGTGTGCGCCGACGGGACGACGGTCGGTCCCGCCTCCGTGAACGTCACGGCGACGGCGACCCCCACCGTCGCGGCGACGTCCAGCCCGGGCGCCGTGCGCGGCGGGCTCGGCGGCACCGTGGAGGACTTCGGCCCGCTCACGCTCACCGCGGGCGGCCTGATGGTCGCCGCCGCCACGGTCGGCGGCGCCTGGTACCTCAAGCGGCGCGGGACCGGTCAGCGCACCTGACCGCTCCCCCGCGCCGACGACGGCCGCCGCTCACGCCGACCGCGTGGGCGGCGGCCCTCTTGTGGGCACCGCGCACCTCGGCCTACCGTCCCCCGAGCCGTGTGATCGTCCGGATACGTCCTTGGGGGCAGCGTGAGTTCAGGTCCGGTGGGTGTCGCCGTCGTCGGGGCGGGCGTGATCAGCGCGCAGTATCTGCGGACGCTCGCGGAGTTCGCGGACGTACGGGTCCTGGCCGTCGCCGATCTCGACGTGGCCCGCGCCGAGGCCGCGGCCCGGGCCCATGGCGTGCCCCTCGCCGGGGACCTGGACACGGTGCTCGCGGTGCCCGAGGTCGAACTGGTGGTGAACCTGACGGTGCCCGCGGCGCACGTCGAGGTGGCGCGGGCGGCCCTGCGCGCAGGCAAGCACGTGTACGGGGAGAAGCCGATCGCGCTGCTGCCGGACGAGGCGGAGAAGCTCCTCGAGGAGGCGTCCGGGCGAGGGCTGCTCGTGGGCAGCGCGCCCGACACGTTCCTCGGGGCGGGCCTGCAGTCCGCGCTGCGGGCCGTGGCCGCCGGGCACATCGGGGCACCGGTCGCGGCGTCCACCGCGGTCCGCAGCCTCGGGCCCGAGGGCTGGCACCCGGACCCGGCGTTCTTCTACCAGCCGGGCGCGGGGCCGCTGTTCGACCTCGGCCCGTACTACCTGACCTCGCTGGTGGCGCTGTTCGGCGGGGTGGAACGGGTCGCGGCGTCGGCGCGGACGGCCCGTGCGGAGCGGGTGTCGGGGGCGGGCCCCGCTGCGGGGCTGTCGTTCCCCGTGGCCGTGCCCACGCACGTGTCGGCGCTGCTCGACTTCGTGTCGGGGCCGACGGCGACGTCCGTGTTCAGTTGGGACTCGGCGGATCCGCGGATCGCCTTCGAGGTCGTCGGCACGGAGGGCACGCTGGCCGTGCCCGACCCGAACACGTTCGGGGGGCCGCTGCGGGTGCGGGCCAACGGGGCGTCCGAGTGGGCCGAGCTGCCGGTGCGGGGGCGGGTCGACGGGCGTGGGTTGGGGGTTGTCGATCTGGCTCGGGCCATCCGTACGGGGTCGGCTCCGCGGGCTTCGGGAGGTCTGGCCCTCCATGTGTTGCGGGTCATGACGGCGGTGACGGATTCCGGGGTTCGGGGGGAGTTCACGCCGTTGCCTGGTCTGGGTGTGCCGCCTGCGCCGCTTCCTGTTGACTGGGATCCGAGCGGTTCGACCCTGTAGGGGTGCGGGATGCGGGGCTCTGCCCCGGACCCCGCTCCTCAATCTCCCCCAGCCAACGCTGGGAGGTGCCCCCAGAGGGGCTTGATCTGGCGCTGGATTGAAGATCCGTCAGGGTTCGTTCCAGCCAGCTCACCCAGAACGTCTCCAGATCGATCCCGGCCCGCAGCACCGCGTACTGCAAGCGATCCTGCACCGTGTCCTTCCCCGGAGGGAAATCGCGCTCCTCGATCTCGCGGTACGTCGCCAACTGGTCCTGGTGGAGGGCGAGATGGCGGCGCAGTTCGTCGTCGATGCCGTCCGTGCCGACCACCGCGGCGGAGCGCAACCGCAGCAACAGCGGATCCCTGAGCGTCTTGGGGTCCTGCGGTGCGGCCGTCCAGCGGGCCAGTTCGGTGCGGCCCGCGGGCAGGACCTCGTAACTCTTCTTCTGGCCGCGTGCCGGTGCCGCCGAGGGCAGCTCGCGGATCAGCCCGTCGCGCTCCAGTCTGCCGAGCTCGCGATAGATCTGCTGGTGCGTGGCCGACCAGAAGTAGCCGATGGACTTGTCGAAGCGGCGGGTCAGCTCCAGGCCCGACGACGGCTTCTCCATCAGGGCCGTGAGGATCGCGTGCGGCAGTGACATGACGCCCAGACTAAGTGAGGGCGGTCACGTGGCCGGCGGGCCCGGCCGCGTGACCGCCCGGTCTGTGGCGGCGGACCCTAGAGGGCCGCCGCGACCTCGGTGCCCTGCTTGATGGCGCGCTTGGCGTCGAGTTCGGCGGCGACGTCGGCGCCGCCGATCAGGTGCGGCGTGCGCCCTGCGGCGACCAGGTCGTCGTAGAGCGAGCGCTGCGGTTCCTGGCCCGCGCACAGGACGACCGTGTCGACGGGGACGACGCTGCGCTCGCCGTCGACGGTGATGTGCAGGCCCGCGTCGTCGATCAGGTCGTACGTGGCGCCCGCGACCATCGTGACGCCGCGGTGGCGCAGTTCGGTGCGGTGGATCCAGCCGGTCGTCTTGCCGAGGCCCGCGCCGACCTTGGACGTCTTGCGCTGGATGAGGTGCACCTGGCGCGGCGGCGCGGGGCGCTCGGCCTTCTTGAGGCCGCCGCGGTCGGCGTAGTCCATGTCGACGCCCCAGAGCCGGAAGTACGTCGCCGGGTCCTGGCTCGCCTTCTCGCCGCCGTCGGTGAGGTACTCGGCGACGTCGAAGCCGATGCCGCCCGCGCCGATGACGGCGACGCGGTCGCCGACGGGCGCGCCGTCGCGCAGCACGTCGAGGTAGCCGACGACGCTGGGGTGGTCGACGCCGTCGATGGCGGGGGTGCGCGGGCTGACGCCGGTGGCGACGACGATCTCGTCGTAGCCGTCGAGCGCGTCCGCGTCCACGCGCGTGTTCAACTCGACCGTCACGCCGTGCAGTTCGAGCTGCGTACGGAAGTAGCGCAGCGTCTCGTCGAACTCCTCCTTGCCGGGCACCTTGCGGGCGACGTTGAGCTGGCCGCCGATCTCGGACGCGGCGTCGAGGAGCGTGACGTCGTGGCCGCGCTCGGCGGCGGAGACGGCGCACGCGAGACCGGCCGGGCCCGCGCCGACGACGGCGACGCGCTTCTTCAACCGGGTGGGCGCGAGGACGAGTTCGGTCTCGTGGCAGGCGCGCGGGTTGACCAGGCACGAGGTGATCTTGGCGCTGAAGGTGTGGTCGAGGCAGGCCTGGTTGCAGCCGATGCAGGTGTTGATGGTGTCGGAGCGGTCGGCCGCAGCCTTGTTCACGAAGTCCGGGTCGGCGAGCATCGGCCGCGCGAGGGACACCATGTCGGCGGCGCCGTCGGCGAGCAACTCCTCGGCGATCTCCGGGGTGTTGATGCGGTTGGTGGTGACGAGGGGGATCTTCACCTCGCCCATGACCTTCTTCGTGACCCAGGTGTACGCGCCGCGCGGCACGGACGTCGCGATGGTCGGGATGCGGGCCTCGTGCCAGCCGATGCCGGTGTTGATGATGGTCGCGCCGGCCGCCTCGATCTCCTTGGCGAGGTGCACGACCTCGTCGAGGGTGGAGCCGCCGGGGACCAGGTCCAGCATGGAGAGCCGGTAGATGAGGATGAAGTCGGTGCCGACCCGCTCACGGACCCGGCGCACGATCTCGACGGGGAAGCGGATGCGGTTCTCGTAGGAGCCGCCCCAGCGGTCGGTGCGCCGGTTCGTGGGCGCGGCGATGAACTCGTTGAGGAGGTAGCCCTCGGAGCCCATGATCTCGACGCCGTCGTACCCGGCCGACTGGGCGAGTTCGGCGGTGCGCGCGAAGTCCTCGATGGTCTGCTCGACGTCGGCGTCGCTCAGCTCGTTCGGGACGAACGGGCTGATGGGGGCCTGGATCGGGCTCGGTGCGACGAGGTCCTCGTGATAGGCGTAGCGGCCGAAGTGGAGGATCTGCATCGCGATCTTCCCGCCCGCGGCGTGCACGGCTGCGGTGACCTCGCGGTGCTGCTCGGCCTCCGCCTCGGTGGTGAGCTTGGCGCCGCCGGCCCAGGGGCGCCCGGCCTCGTTCGGGGCGATGCCGCCGGTGACCATGAGGCCGACGCCGCCGCGGGCGCGGGTGGCGTAGAACTCGGCCATGCGCGCGAAGCCGTTCTCCGCCTCCTCCAGACCCACGTGCATCGAGCCCATCAGGACGCGGTTGGGCAGGGTCGTGAAGCCCAGGTCGAGCGGGGCGAGCAGGTGCGGGTAACGGCTCATGGGGCCCTCCGTGCGCGGCGAACGTCTCCACTTTTGTAGACGACACCAACCCCCTTTTGCAACAAGTTGCAAAAGAGAGCTGCGCCACGCAGGCAGGCCTTACCCAAGGGCTCCTACTGGTCGTCGGCGGCGATTTCCGCCGTCCACCCGTACGGCAGCTCCTCGCCGTCGACCGTCACCGCCTCGACCGTGCGCGTACGGGGGTCGATGTCGGCGGCGACGCCCTCGCCCTCGTAGCGGGGATAGCCGGACTCGCCGACGCGGCCCGTGGCCGTGACCGGCACGGCGCGCAGCGGGTTTCCGTGGTCGGTACGGCCGTCCGCGTCGGTGAGGCGGGGCTTGATCAGGACGGTGCAGCGCTCGGGCACTTCGGTCGCATCGCTCATGTTCCGCAGTCTCGTGCACCGCGGCCGGGCGCGCCCGCCGTGCCGCGTCCACCCGTCGCCTCGGTTGTAGAATGCAACGAGCGCAGGCGAGAAGCGCATCCGGAAAGGAACCGCACGTGGCACAGCCCGACCGTCCAGGCGACCGTGAGTCGGCCGTGGAGACCATCCAGCGCGAGCTGACCTCCTTCGCCCGCCGGGCCAGGGCGACCGCGGCCCGGATGCACCCCGAGCTGTCGCTCGTCTCGTTCACCCTGCTCAGCCATCTCGACGAGCAGGGCGGCTGTCGCGCCACCGACCTCGCCGCGCACTACGCGCTCGACAAGTCGACGGTCAGCCGCCAGGTCTCCGCCCTGGAGCGGGCGGGCCTGGTGATGCGGCGCGTCGACCCGGACGACCACCGGGTCCAGGTCCTGCTGCCCACCGAGGCGGGCGCGCAGATCCTGGCCCAGGTGACGGTGAGCCGCCGCCAGATGTTCGGCGAGCGCCTCGCGGACTGGTCGCGGGACGACCTGAGCCGCTTCGCCGAGTACCTGGTGCGCTACAACGAGGCCGCGGAGGACTGACGCCGCCCGGCGGCGTCGAGCGCCGGGATCATCGCCCCGGTCAGCGGCGCCGTCTCGGTGAAGCGGGCGGTCACCACGACCGGCGGGAACGGCACGGCGCGCTCCAGGATGCCGCGCAGCTGGGGCAGGATCCGGCCGGCCACGCGGGTCATGCCGCCGCCCGCGGCGACGACGTCCGGGTCGAGGGCGATCGCCAGGTTGGCGAGGTGCACGCCGAGGGCGTCGTCGAGGAGCGCTGCCAACTCCGGTTCGCGCTAGGCCCGTTCGAAGACCTCGGCGGTGCTGACGCGGCGGCCGAGCAGGGCGGAGCCGCGGTCGGCCAGGGCCCGCCCGGAGATGTGGCCCTCCAGCGGGGCCCGGCCGTCGCCCGCGCCGGGCAGGTCGGCGGTGCCCAGGAGTTGGGAGCCGATCCCGCCCGCGGCCCGGTGGGCGCCGCGCAGCACCCGGCCGCCGATCACGGTGGCGACGGAGAGCCCGGTGCCCGGGTTGAGGAAGATGCGGCACTCCGAGTCGGCCAGTGCGCCCCAGCGGGCCTCGGCGGAGGGCGAGGCGGCGCCGACCGCGCGCAGCGGGCCGTACCCGTCGGCCGTGGCCCTGGCGGTCAACTCCCGCCCGGCGTCGGCCAGTCGGGGGGGCGATCGCGCGGCAGCGGGTGTGCGCCCTGTCGCAGGGCTGAACGCCCTTTTCCTTGACGGGTGTTGGGGAACCCGCTGCGTGATTCGAGGCACCCGTCAAGGGAGTCGGGGCACCCGCACCTCGCGGAAGCGGGTCGTGCGGCGCAGCTCGAAGCCGAGGGACTCGTACAGGCGGATCGCGTTCGTGTTGCCCGCGCCGGTGTGCAGGAACGGGGTCTCGCCGCGCTCCTTGATCCCGGCCGCGACCGCGCGCACGAGGCGTCCCGCGAGACCCTGGCCGCGCTGATCGGGATCGGTGCACACGGCGCTGATCTCGGTCCAGCCCGTCGGGTGCAGCCGCTCCCCCGCCAGCGCGACGAGACGTCCTTCGCGCCGGATGCCGAGGTAGGTGCCGAGTTCGATGGTGCGGGCCAGGAACGGGCCCGGCCGGGTGCGGGCCACGAGGTCGAGCATCTGAGGGACGTCGGCCGTCGTGAGCCGGACCGCCTCGGGTTCGGGCACCGCGTCCACCGCGACGTCGACGAGCTGGACGCCGGGGATGTCGTGGACCGTCTGCCAGCCGTCGGGGACCTCGAGGCCGGTGCCCAGCACCGGAACGGTGCCGTCGGGACCGGCGAACGCGGCGAGGTCCGTCCAGTCCTGCTCCGTGGGGTCGTCCGGCAGCGCCAGCCAGGGCGTGACCTCGGGGTCGTAGCGCAGGACGCGGCCGCTCTTCTCGGCGAAGCGGGCGTGCGGGCCGGTCAGCGCGGAACGGGCGGGGTTGTCGAGGGGATGCGCCGGTGCCCTCGGGGCGGGCTCCGTGGCGTACGACTGCGTCATCCTCGCGGCCTTCCTTCGTCTGCGCCGGCCACGCCGATCATGGCCGCACCCTGAATCAAACCGCAGGTCAGGGCCGGGAATTCCCCGCTCCACAGGGTGTTCACGAGGTCGCAACGCGTTCATGTGCGCGCAATACGCCCGCACGAACGGCGCACTCGCACGCCCGGGGACCCGCCATTGCCGAGCGGTGATCGTTGTTGGCATGCTGGCGCGATGCCGTCCACGCCACTGAGTGATCACGTCGAGGCCCTGCTCGCCACCGAGGGGCCGCTGCCGATCGTCGCCGCGGGCGATCCCGTGCTGCGCCGCCCCGCGCAGCCGCTCGACGGGCAGCTCTCCGACACCTTGCTCGCCCGCCTGATCGAGGCGATGCGGGTCACGATGCACGCGGCGCCCGGCGTGGGCCTCGCGGCGCCGCAGATCGGGCTGCCGCTGCGGCTCGCGGTGATCGAGGACGCGGCGGGCGTGCCGGAGGAGGTGCGCGCGGTCCGCGGCCGCGTCCCGCAGCCGTTCCGCGTCCTGATCAATCCGTCGTACGACGGTGTGGGCGCCCGCCGGGTCGCCTTCTACGAGGGATGTCTGAGCGTGCCCGGTTACCAGGCGGTGGTCGCCCGGCACGAGCGGGTGCAGCTGCGCGCCCTCGACGAGCAGGGGCGCGCGGTGGACGAGGAGTTCACGGGCTGGCCCGCGCGGATCGTGCAGCACGAGACGGACCATCTGAACGGCACGCTGTACCTGGACCGGGCCGAGCTGCGCTCCCTGTCGTCCACGCAGGATCGGGCGTCCCTGGAGCGCTGGGCGCAGCCCACGCCCGAACTGGCCGCGAAGGAGCTGGGGTTCACGCTCCAGGGATCCGACTGACCGTCAGCCCAGGTCCGGCATCTCGCCCTTGGTGGAGGCGACGTCGATGACGGAGAACGCCGCGCCCTGCGGGTCGCCGATCGCCGCGAACCTGCCGAAGGGGCTGTCCATCGGCCCGAAGTGCAGCTTCCCGCCCAGGCGCTCGGCGGTGGCGATCGCCGCGTCGCAGTCCTCGACGACGAAGTACACATTGACGTACGAGGGCACGTGCTCGGGGAAGTCGTCCGTCATCTTCATGCGGCCGAGCACGGGCTGTCCGCCGAGCTGCCAGACGTTGAAGTCGACGTGCTCGTCCGCCATGGTCTTCACCTCGTACGGGAAGACGGACGTGAAGAACGCGTCGGTCTTCGCGGTGTCGCGCGAGTTGACCTCGGCCCAGCAGAACGCACCGGGCTCGTTGACCTTCTCGAAGCCCTGGTGCGTGCCGGGCTGCCAGACGCTGAAGAAGCAGCCGCTCGGGTCCTGGGCGGTGACCATCGTGCCGAAGTCGGCGACCTGCATCGGGTCCATCGCCAGCGTGCCGCCCGCACCCTTGACCTTCTCCGCGGTGGCGGCGATGTCGGACGAGGCGAGGTACAGGTTCCAGGAAGCGGGAACGCCCTCCGTGCCCGGCATCTGCGGGGAGAGGGCGGCGACGTGCTTGCCGTCGGCCGTCTTGGCCTGCGTGTAGTTGCCGAACTCTTCCGAGCCCGGGTCGTAGGACCAGCCGAACAGCTCGGCGTAGAAGGCCTTCGCGGCCTCCAGGTCCGGGAACATGGCGTCGGCCCAGATGGGCGCGCCCTCAGGCTGTGCGGACATGGCGCGGGACCCTTCCGTCGGTCCGCCGGGCGCGATGCGGCCGGGCGGCTACGGATCCACGCTAGGCGCGCCCGACGCGGTCCGCTACCGAGGGCGCGGGCTCCGGTTCGAGCGCGGGAGCGACGACCGTGAAGGCTGCGTCGAGCAGGGCCAACGGGTCCTGTGCGGCGTCGCTCGCGCTCCAGCGCTGCAGCACGACGTGGAAGGCGTTGAGCGCGGTGCCCGCCGCGAGGCGCGGGTACAGGTCGGTCTCGGCGTCCCGGCCGACGCGGGTCGCGAGTTCCTCGGCGAGGTCGTCGCGCCACTGCGCCTGGCGCTCCAGGAAGCGGGCGTGCAGGGCGGGGGTGCGCAGGATCAACTGGACGACGCGCAGCGCCCGTTCGGAATCGGCCGCGCACGTCGTGACGGGCACCCGCACCGCGTGCAGGAGCGCCTCGGCCGGGCCCTCGCCGCCGGGCCGGTCCGCGAGGGCGGCGCGCATGTCCGCGCCCATGTCGGCCAGGAACTGGACGACGACGTCCTCCTTGGACGCGAAGTAGCGGAAGAAGGTCCGCTTGGACACTCCGGCGGCCGCGACGATCTCGTCGACGGTGACGGCCTCGAAGCCGCGCAGCGCCAGCAACTGCAGGGCCGCCTCGGTCAGTTCGTCGGCGACGAGCTGTCGCTTGCGCTCGGCCAGGCTCAGTTCGGATCGGCTGCTCACCCCCACAGCGTACACGTCATGCCTTCCATGGCACCACAGGCACTTCTTGACACCAAGTGCCATCAAAGTCAGGCTGTGACACATGAAACGAGTCGTGAAGCAGGAACAGCGGTGGAACACCGATCGGATTCCCGACCAGTCGCAGCGCGTGGCCGTCGTCACCGGGGCGGGCAGCGGACTCGGGCTCGCGACGGCCCGGGCCCTCGCCCACCGGGGAGCACGCGTCGTCCTCGCCGTGCGCGACCCGGACAAGGGCCGCGCGGCCGCCGCGTCGATCACCGCGGGCCGCCGCGACGCCCGGCTCGACGTGCGCCGCCTGGACGTCTCGGACCTCGACTCGGTGCGCGCCTTCGCCGACGGGCTGCGCGCGGAGCACCCGCGGATCGACGTCCTCGTCAACAACGCCGGGGTGATGGCGCCGCCGCGCACGCTCACCGCCCAGGGGCACGAGCTGCAGTTCGCGACGAACCACCTCGGGCACTTCGCGCTCACCGGGCTGCTGCTCGACGCGCTCGCGCAGGCGCCGGATCCGCGGGTGGTGACGGTGAGTTCGCTGGAACACCGCAAGGCGCGGCTCGACTTCGACGACCTGACCGGTGAACGCGGCTACGCGCCGATGGAGTTCTACCGGCGCTCGAAGCTGGCGAACGCGGTGTTCGGCCTCGAGCTGCACCGGCGCCTCACCGCCGCGGGCGCTCCCGTACGCAGCCTGCTGGCGCACCCCGGATACAGCGCGACGGGCCTGCAGACGAACGGGACGGTCGCCGTGCCGCGCCTGCTCTTCGGCTACCTGTTCAGGTCACTGGCCCAGTCCGCCGATGCCGGGGCGCTGCCGCAGCTGTACGCGGCGACCCAACCCGGCCTGGACGGCGGGGAGTTCATCGGTCCCGACGGCAGGGGCGAGATGCGCGGTGCGCCGACGCGGGTGGAGCCGGCGCCGGGAGCCGTGGACGCGGAGGCGGGCCGGCGCCTGTGGGAGGTGTCGCAGGAGCTGACCCGGGGGGCCTTCCCCGAGCTGGGCACGCTCACGGGCCGGTGACCTTCACCGGCCGGCCCGCCGGGGTCGTGCCCCGGCGGGCCCGCGCCCACTGCCGCAGCCGCTCGGCGGGGTGCGGCAGGACCACGAACGCCTCGGCCTGCAGGCACGCCCAGCTGATGCGCGGCAGGTCACGGGCGGTCGGATAGACGACGAAGCGCGGCTGCCACACGGGCCGGAACTTGGCGTTGAAGCGATACAGCGACTCGATCTGGAACCAGCGCGACAGGAACACGAGCAGCGCCCGCCACACCCGCAGGACCGGTCCGGCGCCGAGGCGCTCGCCGCGCGCCAACGCGGCCCGGAACACGGCGAAGTTGAGGGAGACGCGGGCGATCCCCAGACCGGGTGCGGCGCGCAGGGCGGCCACGATGAGCAGTTCGTTCAGGCCCGGTTCGGCGGTGCGGTCGCGGCGCATCAGGTCCAGGGAGAGCCCGTCGTCGCCCCACGGCACGAAGTGCAGCAGCGCACGGACCCGCGTGGAACCGTCGGCGCCCTCCTGGTGGGCGGTGACGACCACGCAGGCGCCGTCGTCCGGGTCGCCGAACCGGCCGAGCGCCATGGAGAACCCGCGCTCGGTGGCGCTCCCCCGCCAGGCCGCCGCTGCCTCCCTCAGCTGCTTCTTCTCGTCGTCGGACAGCTCGCCCACGCGCTGCACCCGGCAGGTATAGCCGCTGCGTTCGATACGGTGGACCATCTGGCGCACGTTGCGCATGGTGCGCCCCGCGAGGCTGAAGGTGCCGCAGTCGACGATCGCCTCGTCGCCCAACTCCAGTGCTTTCAGGCCCCCTTCACGGATCCACACCTGCCCGCCGAGTTCACTGCAGCCCATGACGGCCGGTGTCCAGGCGTGCCGCGCGCACTGGTCGAGGAACTCCTTGATGGCGCCCGGCCAGGCCTCGGGGTCGCCGATCGGGTCGCCGCCCGCGAGGGCGACCCCGCTGACGACGCGGTAGGCGATGGCGGCCTTGCCGGTCGGGGAGAACAGGACGGCCTTGTCGCCGCGCAGCGCGAAGTAGCCGAGCGAGTCGCGCCGCCCCTCCCGGTCGATCAGCGACCGCAGCCGCGCCTCGCCGCCCGCCGGTGCCAGGCGCACGGGCCGCAGGGCCAGGTACGCGGTCGTCGACGCGGTGACCATGCCGAGCACGAACAGCGACAGGTGGACGAGGTCGGCGACGCGGTCACTGTCGTACGTCAACGGGCCCTGCATGCCGACCAGTCCGTACGCCACCTGCTGCAGCCGGTCGAAGAAGGAGATGCCGCGTCCGGCCTCGTGGTCGGCGCGCACGCCCACGACGAGCAGGCCGAGCCCGACGCTGGCGACGCCGAGCACCACCAGGTTGCCGAGCGCGCGCAGCCTGCCGCGCGGGTCGCTCAGGGCGTGGAACTCGCCGCGCAGCACGACGAGTCCGGCGCACAGCAGGGCGGAGACCGCGGCCGCCACGAACGCGTGGTGGCGCAGTCCCTGCACGAGCGCGCTCACGGCGAGCAGCCCGACGGCCGCCTCCCAGGCGCGCCGTTTGCCGCGCCGCAGCCCGCGCGCGAGCAGGACGAGCAGCAGACCCGCGGCGAGCGCGGCGGCGCGCGCCACGTTGTCGGCGAGCCCCGGAACGTACGGCGCCAGCAGTTCCACACGGCTCTCGTGGACGTGCGGGAGGACGGTCGAGGCGATGTCCAGGAGTCCGATGAGCAGGCAGATGTGGCCGGCCACGGCGGCGGGTCGAGGTGTCACGGCGGTGAGCGTAGGGGGGCGGTCGGCGGGTGGAGTAAGAGCAGGTGAGGAGAAGGGTAAGAACGCACGCGGCGGCAAACCCGCCTCCCTGCCACGCCCTCTTGGCGGGTGGAAGCTGCCCTGCGGGGCGGTGGGTTGTCGCCGGTGGGAGCCAGGGAGAGAGGGAGCGCAGATGGGCCTGACGAGTCGGTCGCTCGAGTACACGACGGTGCTGGCCGCGCTGGTGTGCGTGGGTCTGACGGTGTGGGTGTGGCCGCGGCTGGCCCGGCGAGGGCCGGTGGCCGTGCTCGGCAGGCTGGGCGCGATCGGCGTGACCCAGCTGGCGATCCTGACGGCGTGCGCGGTCGCGGTCAACGCGGACTTCGAGTTCTACGGGACCTGGGACGAGTTGCTCGGCAACGTCTCCACGGCGCCCGCGCGGATCGCGAACCTCGGGGGCACGGGCGTGTACGCCACGCAGGGCGGACTCGTGGAGCCCGCGGGGCCGCAGGGCCTCGACCGGGTCAAGGGGCTGCCGGTGGGGCCGCCCGCGAAGGCCGGCCGGGTGGAGTCGGTGCGCATCATCGGGCGGCGCACGCGGGCCATCGACCCGGCGTTCGTGTATCTGCCGCCGCAGTACTTCCAGCCGCAGTTCCGCCGTCAGCGGTTCCCCGTGATCGTGGCGATCAGCGGCTATCCGGGCGGCATCATGAACCTCGCGCAGTTCCTCCATGTCCCGCAGACCGCCGACCAGTTGGAGCGCACGGGCCGACTCCAGCCGACCGTGGTCGTCATGGTGCGGCCGACGATCGCGCCGCCGCGCGACACCGAGTGCGTGGACGTGCCCGGCGGGCCGAAGGCGGAGACGTTCTTCAGCAAGGACCTGCCGGAGGCGATCAGGTCGGCGTACCGGGTGGGGCACGATCCGAGCGCATGGGGTGCGCTCGGCTATTCGTCGGGCGGCACCTGCGCGCTCCAACTCGCCCTGCGCGACCCGAAGGTGTACACGTCGGCGGCCTCTCTGTCGGGCGACTACCGGATCCAGGACGACCTCACCACCGGCAGCCTGTTCGGCAGCGGACCGGCCGCGAAGCGGCGCGAGGAGGGCCACGACCTGGTGTGGCGCCTGAAGCACCTGCCGGTGCCGCAGGTGTCGGTCCTCGCGGCGAGCAGCCGCGAGGGCGAGCGGGACTACGGGCCGACGGTGCGGTTCCTCAAGGCCGTTCGGGCGCCGATGACGTCGGCGCGGATCATCCTGCCGCGCGGCAGCCACCACTTCACGACGTGGCTGCGGGAGATCGGTCCCGCGATGGAATGGATGGGCAGGCAGCTGACGTTCCCCCAGGACACGACACCGGCCCCGAAGCCGAAGCGCACCGCGCAGGCGTCATCGCCCGGGGTACGGCCCGTCGTCAGGGGCCGCCGCTAGGGCGTGTGTCGAAAGTGGCGTCGTCCGCCCGGAGGGCGGGCCGGGCAGGCGTCTCGGGGGTAGCTCCCGCCCGAGCCGTGCGAAGCCGGTTCGAGGGTGGGGGCTCGTGCCGGGCGTCGCGAGGCAGACGCCACTTTCGATACAGGCCCTAGCCGCGACGGGTGGCGACGACGAGTCTGCACCGCGGGGTGCCGTCGGGCCGTTCGCCCAGCTCCGGCAGCGCGTGGAGCGCGACGTCGAATCCCGCGGCGTCCAACTCCCTTCGCACGTCGGCGAGTTTGAACGGCCGGTAGTACATGACGAACGGCGGCCGCCACACCGCGTTGCGTACGCGCATGACGGAGTCGAAGCCGAGCATCGCCCAGTAGCCGCGCGATCCGGGGCGCGCGGGCGCGGGCAGCGGGAACGCGAACTGCCCGCCCGGGCGCAGCACTTGGCGCACCTGACCGAAGAGCGCCGGGTACTCGCCGGGCACGAAGTGGCCGAACGCGCCGAAGCTCACCACCAGGTCGAAGACCGGCCCGAAGGGCAGCGCGAGGGCGTCGGCGCGCACGTACGACGCCGCCGGGTCGCCGCCCCGCGCGACCTCCAGCATGCCCGCGCTGAAGTCGACGCCCACGACGCGGCCCGCGCACACCTCGCGCAGCACGCCGAGCCCCGCGCCGGTTCCGCAGCACAGGTCGAGCCCGTCCTCGTACGGGCCGAGCCCGCGCAGCGCCCGCGCGACCGGGTCGAGGACGAGATCGGGGGTGCGGAACGGGGTGTGGTCGAATTTCGGGGCGAGCAGGTCGTAGCCCCGCTCGACCGACGACATCGCCTGAACGGCCAGCTCGCGGAGGGTGGGCCCCTGGGGTGTGAACATGGCGGATCAGCATAGGACGGCCGCCCGCCGAAGTCCGCTCTTGCCACGCACCGGGGGCCGGGTGCTACCTTCTACGTGGCACGTGTGTACGCCCCTTCTGAGGCGCCGGTGCCGATCCACTCTCTTCAGCGCCTGAGCGCTCACCCTTCCCGGTCAGTGCCGCAGCGTGCGTCATCCCTGGTCAACAGGTTCTCGGCGGGTTCTCGCCCGCCCCTGCACTGCCAGGTTCCCTCCCGGCCGCGGGCCTCTTCGCCCGCCTTCCCCGGGGCGCGGTCCACCGCCCCCGACGCAGTCGCCGGAGCCATTCCCCCTTCCTTCCCTGCCCGCGTACGAACAGCGTCCGCGAAAGGACCGTGATCACCATGACCAGCTCCACCCTGGAGAAGCCTCCCGCTCCGGTCGAGGCTTCCGCACCCGCATCCGTATCCGTATCCGCACCTTCCAAGGCTCCCGTCCGAGCCGCCGGCGTCCTCGACATCGGCGCGAACGGGCAGGGCCACCTGCGTGCGGGCGATCTGCAGGCGACACCCCGTGACGTCCAGGTCCCCGCCGCTCTCATCCGCCAACTCGGCCTGCGCAAGGGCGACTTCGTCGACGGGCTGTGCGCGAAGGCGCACACCCTGACGCACGTCGAGACCGTCGGCGGCGCCCCTGCCGCCGCGGCCCGCACCCGCCCGCGCTTCGCCGACCTCACTCCCCTGCACCCCGCCGAGCGGCTGCGCCTGGAGAGCCCGGCGAGCGGGCTCGCGGGCCGGATCGTCGATCTGTTCACCCCGGTCGGCAAGGGTCAGCGCGGCCTCGTCGTCGCGCCGCCCAAGACCGGCAAGACCGTGCTCCTGCAGCAGCTCGCGGCGGCCGTCGCCACGAACCACCCCGAGACTCACCTCATGGTGGTGCTCCTCGACGAGCGCCCCGAGGAGGTCACCGACATGCGCCGGTCCGTGCGCGGCGAGGTGTACTCCTCGACGTTCGACCGTCCGGCCAAGGCGCACATCGCGCTCGCCGAACTCGCGGTGGAGCGCGCCAAGCGCCTTGTCGAGCAGGGCCGCGACGTGGTGATCCTGCTCGACTCGCTGACCCGGCTGTGCCGGGCCCACAACAACGCCGCCTCCTCGGGGGGCCGCACCCTGTCGGGCGGTGTCGACGCGGCCGCACTGCTCGGCCCCAAGCGCCTGTTCGGCGCGGCCCGCAACACGGAGGAGGCCGGATCCCTGACGATCCTCGCCACCGCCCTGGTCGACACCGGTTCGCGCGCCGACGACTACTTCTTCGAGGAGCTCAAGAGCACCGGCAACATGGAGCTGCGCCTGGACCGCACGCTGTCCGACCGCCGCGTCTACCCGGCCGTCGACCTCACCCCCTCCGGTACCCGCCGCGAGGAACTCCTGGTGTCCGCCCCCGAGTTGACCGCCGTACGCGGACTGCGCCGGGCCCTGCAGGGCCGCGACGGGCAGTCCTCGTACGAGGCCCTGCTCGACAAGCTGCGCCGCACCCCGGACAACGCCGCGTTCCTGCGCCAGGTCCACTCGACGGTGCCCACGGGCTGACCCGCCGCCGCGCCCGACCCCCGGATGCGTAATACTCAAGACATGACAGCGAGCATTACGCGCCCCGGGGGTGACCCGGCCGTCACCGTACGCCGGGCGACCGCGCGCGACGCCAGGCGTCTGACCCGGCTCGTGCGCGGCTCCCGCGCCTACGAGGGCCCGTACGCGGCGATGGTCGCCAGCTATCGCGTGGGCCCCGACTACATCGAGGCGCACCGGGTCTTCGTCGCGGCCGACGACGCCGACGACCGGGTCCTCGGCTTCTACTCCCTGCTCCTCGCGCCGCCGGAGCTGGACCTGATGTTCGTCGCGAACGACGCGCAGGGCCTCGGCATCGGGCGCCTGCTCGTCGCGCACATGCGGGGCGAGGCGCGCGCCGCGGGGCTCGCCGAGGTCCGCGTCGTCGCCCACCCGCCCGCCGAGGGCTTCTACCGCAGCGTGGGCGCGGTGCGCACCGGAACGGTGCCCGCGCGTCCGCCGGCCGTCGCCTGGGACCGGCCCGAACTCGTATTCCCCGTCCTCCCCGCGGTCTGAGGGGTTCCGCCCTCGCCCCGTACGGCGCACACTCGGGTCGTCGGAATGCGGGCAATGGGGCAAGGAGGCCACATTGGGCGGCAGCGAGGCGCGCGACGAAGCGTTCGACGTGATCGTGGAGATCCCGCAGGGCTCCCGGAACAAGTACGAGATGGATCACGAACTCGGCCGGATCCGCCTGGACCGGATGCTGTTCACCTCGACCCAGTACCCGGCGGACTACGGCTACATCGAGGGCACGCTCGGCGGCGACGGCGACCCGCTGGACGCGCTCGTGCTCACCGGTGACGCCACGTTCCCCGGCTGCACCATCGAGTGCCGGGCCATCGGCATGTTCGTGATGAGCGACGAGAAGGGCCCGGACGAGAAGATCCTCTGCGTCCCCGCCCACGACCCGCGCCACGCCTCCACCCAGGACATCGAGGACATCCCCGAGTTCGACCGCCTGGAGATCACGCACTTCTTCGAGGTCTACAAGGACCTGGAGCCCGGCAAGTCCGTGGACGGCTCCCACTGGGAGGGCCGGGACAAGGCGTACGAGGAGATCAGGCGGGCGCGCAAACGCCGGCTCAGCTGACCTTGCCGACCCGGTCGACGAGCTCGCCCACCACACCGTCGACCACCCGGTACCGCACGACCCGACCCGCCTTCTCCCCCGCGACGATCCCCGCGGCCCGCAACAGGCGCAGTGCCTGGGACACGGCAGCCCCGTTCATGCCGGAGGCCACCGCCAGGTCGGACACGGCCAGCGGTCCCACGCGCCGCAGCGCGAGGAGCAGGGCAAGCCGCCGGGGATCGGCCAGCAGGGAGAACCGCTCCGCCCACGCCCGCACCTCCTCGACGTCCCCGATCGCCGCGACGGCGTCGCAGACGCGGTGGCCGTCGATGGTGGGGTGGTCGGCGCGCTCGGCCGGTACGCGATGCATGGCCGGAATTCTCTCAAGCCCGCGGGCGCACCCCGGTGTGATCTTGCATACCTGCACAGGTGTGCAGCTATGCAGCCGAAGGCCGGCGACCCTAGGGTGGGCGGGCCGTGGTGTTCGGGAAGACCGGTGACGGCCCCTCAGGGGCCAAGTCCGGAGCGGCCCTCGCCACTGTGATCGGGTTCCGGACCCCCAGGTCCGGAGCGCACCGCACCAGCACGCCACTGGTGGCCGCAGGGCCGCTGGGAAGGCAGGAGCGGCGGCGCACGCCCGTAAGCCAGGAGACCGGCCACGGCATCTCACGAAGTGATCCACGAGGTGCTGGAGCGTGATCGACGCATGACCCTGCCCGCGAACTCCCCTGCGCGGACGACGAGTTCGACCCCTGCCTTCCGCTGGCGCCGCGAGGACACCGTGCGCACCGCGGGGCTCCTGGCGGTGATCCTCGCCCTGCACGTCGTCGCGTTCGGGGTGCTGTTCCTGCTGGTCGTCCCCGGGCACTACGAGGTCGGCAACAAGGCCTTCGGACTCGGCCTCGGCATCACCGCGTACACCCTGGGCATGCGGCACGCCTTCGACGCCGACCACATCGCGGCGATCGACAACACGACCCGCAAGCTCATGGCGGACGGCAAACGCCCGGTGTCGGTGGGCTTCTGGTTCGCGCTCGGCCACTCCAGCGTGGTCGTCGCCATGGCGGCACTCGTCGCGGGCGGCGCCGCCCTCGCCGGCACACTGATGAACGACGATTCGCGCACCCACCAGGTGCTGGGCGTCGTCGGCACGACGGTCTCCGGCTCGTTCCTGTACCTCATCGCCGCGCTCAACCTCGTGGCACTGATGGGCATCCTGAAGGTGTTCAGGGCGATGCGCGCGGGCTCGTACGACGAGACCGAGCTCGAACACCACCTGGATTCCCGGGGGTTCATGAACCGCGTCCTCGGCCGCTTCACCAAGTCGATCACCCGGCCCGGGCAGATGTACCCGCTCGGTTTCCTCTTCGGCCTCGGCTTCGACACCGCGACCGAGGTGACGCTGATGGTGATGGCGGGCTCCGGCGCCGCGGCGGGGCTGCCGTGGTACGCGATCGTGTGCCTGCCGCTGCTGTTCGCCGCGGGCATGAGCCTGTTCGACACGCTCGACGGCACGTTCATGAACTTCGCGTACCAGTGGGCGTTCTCGAACCCGGTGCGCAAGGTGTTCTACAACCTCACCATCACCGGCCTGTCGATCGCGGTGGCCTTCTTCATCGGCACGATCGAACTCGTCGGCGTCCTGCACGAGAAGCTCGACCTGTCCGACACGGTGACGAGCTGGATCGCCGGACTGAACCTGGACAACGTCGGCTACGTGATCGTCGGCCTGTTCGTCGTCGTGTGGGGTGCGGCCATCGCCTACTGGCGCCTCGCCAAGGTCGAGCAGCGCTGGTCCGCTCGGCTTGCCGAGGGCGGCTGACCCGCCCGCCGGGGCCTTCGCATACGGTGCACGGCGACACCGCACGAGCCCGGAGGATCCTCAATGAGCGCCGCCCGCCTGCCCCTTGAGGGCGTCACCGTCGTCAGTCTGGAGCAGGCGGTGGCGGCGCCGTTCGCCACGCGTCAGCTCGCCGACCTGGGCGCACGCGTGATCAAGGTGGAGCGGCCCGGCGACGGGGACTTCGCCCGCCGCTACGACGAGACGGTGCACGGCCAGTCCAGTCACTTCGTGTGGCTGAACCGCTCGAAGGACTCGGTCACGCTCGACGTCAAGACGCCCGGCGGCCGCGACGTCCTCGAGCGGCTGCTCGCCGGGGCCGACGTCTTCGTACAGAATCTGGCGCCCGGCGCGGCGGCCCGACTCGGCCTGTCCGCACGGGAGTTGGCCGAGCGGCATCCGGCCCTGATCGTGTGCGACATCTCGGGCTACGGCGCCGACGGGCCGTGGGCCCACCGCAAGGCGTACGACCTGCTCGTGCAGTGCGAGACGGGCGTCGTGTCCGTGACGGGCACCCCGGACGCCCCGGCCAAGGTGGGCATCGCGATCGCCGACATCGCGGCCGGGATGTACGCGTTCTCGGGCATCCTCACCGCCCTGTACGAGCGGCGGGCCACGGGCACGGCCCGCGCGGTGGAGGTGTCGCTGTTCGAGGCGCTCGCGGAGTGGATGGGCTATCCCGCGTACTACACCGCGTACTCGGGCGGGCAGCCGCAGCGCGTCGGCGCCGCGCACGCGACGATCGCCCCGTACGGGCCCTATGACGCGGCGGACGGGAGGACGGTCCTGCTGGCGATCCAGAACGAGCGCGAATGGGCCTCGTTCTGCGCGGAGTTCCTCGGCGACGCGAGCCTCGCCGACGACCCGCGCTTCCACCGGAACTCGGCCCGCGTCGCCCGCCGCGCCGAGCTCGACGCGATCGTCGCGGCACGTTTCGCCGAGCTGGACGCGCAGCGCGCGGTCGACCTCCTGGAGCACGCCGGGGTCGCGTACGCCCGGCTCAACACGGTCGGCGACTTCCTCGACCACCCGGTGCTCACCGGCCGCGACCGCTGGCGCGACGTCGCCACGCCCGGCGGCCCTGTCCGTGCGCTCGTGCCCCCGGCGGACCTCGGCGGGGTCGAGCCGCGCATGGACCCGGTCCCCGCGGTGGGCGAGCACACGGAGGCGGTCCTGACGGAGTTCGGCTACGACGCCAGGACGATCCGGGAGCTGCGCGCGGCGGGCGCCGTCTGAGGCGCGAGTCGCCCCAGGGGGGCGCACGCGGGTAGCGCGCAGCCGGGGCCGTTCGGCCCACCACAAGGGTCACTCGGCCCGCTCCCGCCGACGGTCCTCACTGAGATGCTGCTGCGCAGAGCCTCCCGTGCCCTCGCTCTCCCGCCGCGGCGCACGGTCGAGGCCCGGGCACGCCGGTCGCTGGAGGGGGAGCCGCGAACGGCGGGCCCGGCAACGGGGTCACGCCCCGCCGGGCAACTCGCGCGCAAAACACCCCAATCGGAGCGATAAAGTATCGCGTCAACCTTCTCGCGTCCGATCACCCAGGAGTACCTACGTGACCGTAGCCATCGACTCGTCCGAGGCAGCCGTCCCGTCCGGCGAGAGCGCCGGGGATCCGTCCCTCGTGGAGCCCGCGCCCACGACGGACGTCCCGGATGCACGCCGGCCCGGCACGGACGGGGAGGCCGCCGGGGCGACGGACAGCGCCTCGGAGAATTTCTGGCAGCCAGGGGGCGACGCGGCCGACGAGGCCGTCGCTGCGCACGTCGAGGTCGAGGTCGAGAACGACACGGCCGGCGCAGACAGCGAGGACGGCGAGGACGGCGAGGACGGCGCCTCCGGCGAGGTGCCCGAGGCCGTCGCGCGCGACGCCCACGACTTCGGCGTCTACGCCCGCACCGGCGGCTGGGCCTTCGCCCTGAAGGTGGCCCGCAGCGTGCGCCCCGGCGGCCAGAGCGCCGAGGGGACCGAGAAGGTCTCGGCGCGCAGGTTCGCCGCCCTCGCGGGCTGCTCGGCCGACCGCGTCATGCGCTTCTACAAGGCGTGGGACAGGGCGGCGGACGACGGCCTCGTGCCGCAGTTCGAGGCCCTCGCGCCGGGCGCCGAGGTCGAACTCCCCGACGCCGACGTCTGGTTGTCGTACTACGTCTCGCGCAACAGCGCGACGTCCGTACGCGGCCAGGCAATCACCGAGGCGGCCGAGGCCGAGGGCATCCGGCCCACCAAGGCCCTGGAGGTCGCCGAGAACCCGACGGCGCTGCGGGCCGCGATCCTCGCCGACCCGGGCACCGCGGAGGCCGCCCGCAAGGCGCTCATGGACCGGCTCGGGGAGGACCCGGTGCTGCGCTCGGGCCTGGCCCGCGACATCGTGCGCGCCGACGACCTGAAGAAGGCCGTCGCGGAGGAGGCCAAGACCGGCGACCGCCTCGAGTACGTACGGAAGATCGCCGAGGAGGGGCAGGTCAAGACGCCCGCGGGCCAGAAGATCGAGGCGCCGCGGCAGCTGCGCCAGGAGGCCGAGCGGCACCTGTCCCTGATCGACGAGCTGGACAGCGAAGAGGAGGCCGAGCAGGCGGGCGAGTGGGCCCGCGAGGCGTACGACACCGTGCGCACGCTCGTCGCCGAGGCCGTCGAGGCGGATCCCGAGCTGCGGGTCCAGGAGCGGCGCGCGAAGTTCTACAGCAGCCTGCAGAAGGCGACGAAGGCCTTCGAGGAGCTGACCTTCGACGACGTCGAGGAGATCGACGACATCGTCGAGGACGACATGCTGCAGCGCCTCGAGGAGCTGCAGCAGGCCATCACCTCGGCCATCTCGGCGCTGCAGAAGGCCCGCAACAGCGGCTGACCCAGCACCTGCGATGCCCGGTCCTCCCCTCGGGAGGGCCGGGCATCGGCGCGTTCCGGGGCTGTTACCTGCGTCACGCCACTAGCGAAACGTTGCCGTTTCGCTAGTCGAGGGCTTACGCTCGGCGAGGTTCTGAACGAAACGGTTTCGTTCACTTGCTTGTCAGCTTCGGCTCACACTTCCCTGGAGTGGCTCCCATGTCTCAGACCTCGCTGACCGAGGACACCGGCACCTCGGCCCCGCCCGGACAGGACGCGCACGACGTCTCGCGCAAGCGCTGGTGGATCCTCGGCATCATCGGCATCGCGCAGCTGATGGTCGTCCTGGACGCGACCATCGTGAACATCGCGCTCCCCTCCGCCCAGCAGGACCTCGGCTTCACCGACGGCAACCGGCAGTGGATCGTGACGGCGTACGCACTCGCCTTTGCCTCGCTCCTGCTGCTCGGCGGCCGGATCGCCGACCTCTTCGGCCGCAAGCCCGCCTTCCTGATCGGCGTCGCGGGCTTCGCCGGCGCGTCCGTCCTCGGCGGCGCGTCCACCAGCTTCGGCATGCTGGTGACGGCCCGCGCCCTGCAGGGTGTCTTCGGCGCACTGCTCGCCCCGGCCGCACTGTCCCTGCTCAACACCACGTTCACGGACGCCAAGGAGCGCGCCAAGGCGTTCAGCGTGTACGGCGCGATCGCCGGTGCGGGCGGCGCCGTCGGACTGCTGCTCGGCGGCGTCCTGACCGACGCGCTCGACTGGCGCTGGACGCTCTTCGTGAACGTCGTCTTCGCGATCGTCGCCTTCGCGGGCGGCTGGATGCTCCTGGGCAACCACCGCGACGCCGCGGGAGCCAAGCTGGACCTGCCCGGCACCGTGCTCGTCTCGGCCGGCCTCTTCGCCCTCGTCTACGGCTTCTCCAACGCCGAGACGCACGACTGGAGTTCCCCGCTGACCTGGGGCTTCCTCGCCGCGGGCACGGTCCTGCTGAGCGCCTTCACCTGGTGGCAGAACCGGGCCGCGCACCCGCTGCTGCCGATGCGCGTCCTGCTCGACCGGGACCGGGCGGCCTCGTTCATCGCCGTCCTCATCACCGGCGCGGGCATGTTCGGCGTGTTCCTCTTCCTCACGTACTACCTGCAGCTGAACCTCGGCTTCAGCCCGACGAAGACCGGCGTCGCGTTCCTGCCGATGATGGCCACGCTGATGATCATGGCCCAGGTGTCGACGACGATGCTGGTGCCGCGGTTCGGCCCCAAGCTCGTGATCCCCGCCGGGTTCGCACTCGCCGCGGTCGGCATGGCGTGGCTGACGGGCATCGGCCTCGACTCCGGCTTCAGCACGGACGTACTGCCGCAGCTCCTGGTGATCGGCGCCGGCCTGGGTGCCGTGATGCCGCCCGCCATGTCGCTCGCCACCAGCGGGATCGCGGCCGAGGACGCGGGAGTGGCCTCCGCGACGGTCAACACCATGCAGCAGGTGGGCGGTTCGATCGGCACGGCCCTGCTGAGCACGCTCGCCGCGAGCGCCGTCACCAGCTATCTGGCGGGCCGCAACCCCGCGGACAAGCTGACCCAGGCGCAGGCCACGATCGAGAGCTACACGACCGCGTTCTGGTGGTCGGCGGGCTTCTTCGCCGCCGGCGCGGTCCTCACCCTCCTGCTGTACCGGCGCGGGGCCGGGCAGCAGGACCCCGCTGCGGCACCGGTCGTCCACATGTGACAGCCGCCGCAACCGGGTGAGGGGCCGCCGTCTGCAGGGAGACGGCGGCCCCTTCGCATGCCGCGACCGGAGCAGTGACATGGTGGGAGGCGCAACCATTGATCACAGGAGGCATCTCGTGTCGGACACCCCCAGCACGCCGAGGTCCACCGGCCGCCCGGCCCACCAGAACGTGACGTTCGAGAGCAACGGCACGCAGGCCCACGGCTATCTGGCACTGCCGCCCGCGGGCCGTGGTCCCGGCGTCATCGTCATCCAGGAGTGGTGGGGCCTCACCGACCACATGGCCGACGTGACCGACCGGCTCGCCGCGGAGGGCTTCGTGGCGTTCGCCCCCGACCTGTACGGCGGCAACGTGGCGCACGACTCCACCGAGGCGTTCCGCATGATGCAGGAACTGCCGGTGGACGTCGGCGTGGACCTGCTGTCCGGCGCCGTCGACCACCTGCTGTCCCTGCCCGAGGTCACCTCGGACACCGTCGGCACGGTCGGCTTCTGCATGGGCGGCGGATTCGTCCTCTACCTCGCGGCGAAGGACCCGCGGGTGAGCGCGGCCGTCCCGTTCTACGGCGTCATCCAGGGCGAGGTCCCCGACTTCTCGGGGCTCAGGGCGCAGGTCCTCGGGCACTACGGGGAGCGCGACGAAACGGTGCCGGTGCCCACGCTCGACGGCCTGCGCCGCGCCATCAAGGAACAGTCCGGGATCGACGCGGACTTCCGCATGTACCCGGCGGACCACGCGTTCTTCAACGACGGCAGGCCCGAGGTGTACGACGCGGACTCGTCGGCGAAGGCGTGGTCGGCGACGGTGGACTTCCTGAAGCGAGAGCTTGAGATCTAGCTCCTTGGCCCCCCGGACGGAGTCCGGGGGAGTTTGAAGAGCCAGGCCCGGGGCCGACCGTCGTCAACGATCCGGCCCCGGGCCACGCCACGTCACCAGATCCGCACGCGCTCCCCCGGCTCGATCCACAGCCCGTCGCCCGCCTTCGTGCCGAACGCGTCGTGGAACTCGTCCAGGTTCCGCACGATGTTGGCCCGGAACTCCGGCGGCGAGTGCGGGTCGATCGTCAGGTACTGCTGCTCCTGCTCCTTGCGCCGCTTGGTGCGCCAGCAGTACGCCCAGTTCATGAACAGCCGCTGGGAGCCGGTGAGTTCACCCTCGGTGGGCGCGGGGGCGCCGCCGAGCGCGATGAGGTAGGCGGTGTGGCCGATGGTCAGGCCGCCGAGGTCACCGATGTTCTCGCCGACGGTCAGCGACCCGTTGACGAACTCGCCCGGCAGGTTGCGCGGCGAGAAGCCGTCGTACTGCTTGACGAGCGCCTTCGACTTGGCCTCGAAGGCCGCCTTGTCGTCGGCGGTCCACCAGTCGTTCAGGTTGCCCTGACCGTCGTACTGCGCGCCCTGGTCGTCGAAGCCGTGGCCGATCTCGTGGCCGATGACGGCACCGATCCCGCCGTAGTTCTCGGCGGCGTCCGCGTCCGGCGCGAAGAACGGCTTCTGCAGGATGCCGGCCGGGAAGCAGATCTCGTTCGTGCCCGGGTTGTAGTACGCGTTCACGGTCTGCGGCAGCATGAACCACTCGTCGCGGTCGACCGGGGCGCCGATCTTGGCCAGCTGCCGGTCGTGCTCGAAGGCGTCGGCCGCGTAGGCGTTGGCGAGCAGGTCGTCAGGGACGACGGACAGGGCCGAGTAGTCGCGGAACGAGTCCGGGTAGCCGATCTTCGGCCGGAACGTGGCGAGCTTCTCGTACGCCCGCTCCTTCGTCTCGTCCGTCATCCAGTCGAGGGCGCCGATGGACTGCCGGTACGCCTCGAGGAGGTTGCCGACGAGCTCGTCCATGAGCGCCTTGGACGCCGGCGGGAAGTGGCGGGCCACGTACTCCTTGCCGACGGCCTCGCCGATGGCGCCCTCGACGAAGGCGACGCCGCGCTTCCAGCGGGCGCGCAGCTCCGGGGTGCCGTTGAGCGTACGCCCGTAGAACTCGAAGTTGACGCGCACGAACGGCGAGGACAGGTACGGGGCGCTGGAGCGCAGCACGCGCGCGAGCAGCCAGTCGCGCCACTGCTCGATCGGCGTCTCGGCGAGCACCGTGGACAGGTGCGAGAGGTACGAGGGCTGGCGCACGCAGGACTCGGCGAGCGTCGCCTCGTTGCCGCCCAGACCGGAGACGTAGCCGCGCCAGTCGAACTCCGGGGCGAGCGCGGCGAGTTCGTCGAAGGTCGTGAGGTTGTACGTCTTCTGCACGTCCCGCGTCTCGGCGCGCTCCCAGTGGCCCTCGGCGAGGCGGGTCTCCACGGCGACGACGGTGCGCGCGGCGGCGGCCGGCTCCGCGTGCTCGGCGAGCGTGAACAGCTCGGCGAGGTAGGCCTCGTACTTCTCGCGCTGCTCGGCGAACTTCTCGTCGCGGTAGTACGACTCGTCGGGCAGGCCGAGGCCGCCCTGGAGGATGTTGTAGAGGTAGCGGTCGGAGTTGCGGTCGTCGGTGTCGATGTACGAGCCGAACAGGCCGGAGCCGCCGGTGCGTTCGAAGCGCCCGAGGAAGGCCGCGAGCTGCCGCACGTCGGCGAGGTGCGCGACCTCGTCGAGGAGCGGGCGCACGGGGTCGAGCCCGCGGGCCTCGACGGCGTCCTCGTCCATGAACGACGCGTAGAGGTCGGCGATCTTGCGCGCCTCTGCGTCGTCCAGGCTGGTGGGGCCGCCCGCGGCGATCTCCTGAATGATCTCCTTGACCTGCTGCTCGGCGACGTCCACGAGCTGCACGAAGGGGCCCCAGCTGGAGCGGTCGTCGGGGATCGGCTCGGTCGCCAGCCAGTGGCCGTTGACATGGCCGAAGAGGTCGTCCTGCGGTCGGATCGCCGGGTCCATGCCCGGGCGCGCGTCATCCAGAGTGCTCATCGCCGCAGCCTACCCAGGTCAGAGGCGGGAAAGCGCCCCGAATGCGGCACCGCCCCGGTCGGCGCGGGGCCGACCGGGGCGGTGCGGGTGAGGCAGGGATCAGGCGAGGGTCGCCAGCGCCTCGTTCAGCGTCTGCGACGGGCGCATGACCTTGGCGGCCTTGGCCGGGTCGGGCTGGAAGTAGCCGCCGATGTCGGCCGGGGAGCCCTGGACGGCGATGAGCTCGTCGACGATGCGCTGCTCGTTCGCCGCGAGGGTCTCGGCGAGCGGCGCGAACGCCTTGGCGAGCTCGGCGTCGTCGGTCTGCTTGGCCAGCTCCTGCGCCCAGTACAGGGCGACGAAGAAGTGGCTGCCGCGGTTGTCGATGCCGCCGAGGCGACGGGTCGGCGACTTGTCCTCGTTGAGGAACGTGCCGGTGGCGCGGTCCAGCGTCTCGCCGAGGACCTTCGCACGGGCGTTGTCCGTGGTGGTGGCGAGGTGCTCGAAGGAGACGGCCAGCGCCAGGAACTCACCGAGGGAGTCCCAGCGCAGGTAGTTCTCCTTGACGAGCTGCTGGACGTGCTTGGGGGCGGAGCCGCCGGCGCCGGTCTCGAAGAGGCCGCCGCCGTTCATCAGCGGGACGACCGACAGCATCTTGGCGCTGGTGCCCAGCTCCAGGATGGGGAAGAGGTCGGTCAGGTAGTCGCGGAGCACGTTGCCGGTGACCGAGATGGTGTTCAGGCCCTGGCGGATGCGCTCGACGGAGAGCTTGGTGGCGTCCTCCGGGGAGAGGATCCGGATGTCGAGGCCCTCGGCGTCGAACTCCGGCAGGTACTGCTCGACCTTCTTGATCAGCTGGGCGTCGTGGGCGCGGCCCTCGTCCAGCCAGAACACGGCCGGGTCGCCGGTGGCGCGGGCGCGCGTGACGGCGAGCTTGACCCAGTCCTTGATCGGGGCGTCCTTGGTCTGGCAGGCGCGGAAGATGTCGCCCTCGGAGACCGTCTGCTCCAGGACGACGTCGCCGGCCTGGTTGACCAGGCGGACGGTGCCGGTCGCCGGGATCTCGAAGGTCTTGTCGTGGGAGCCGTACTCCTCGGCCTTCTGCGCCATGAGGCCGACGTTCGGGACGGAGCCCATGGTCGACGGGTCGTAGGCGCCGTTGGCGCGGCAGTCGTCGATGACGACCTGGTAGACGCCCGCGTAGGAGGAGTCCGGGATGACGGCGAGGGTGTCGGCCTCGGCGCCGTCCTTGTCCCACATGTGGCCCGACGTGCGGATCATGGCGGGCATGGAGGCGTCGATGATGACGTCCGACGGCACGTGCAGGTTGGTGATGCCGCGGTCGGAGTCGACCATCGCCAGGTCGGGACCGGCGGCGAGCTCGGCCTCGAAGGAGGCCTTGATCTCGGCGCCGTTCGCCAGGGACTCCAGGCCCTTGTAGATGCCGCCCAGACCGTCGTTCGGGGTCAGGCCGGCGGCGGCCAGGTCCGCGCCGAAGCGGGCGAACGTCTCCGGGAAGAACGCGCGCACGACGTGGCCGAAGATGATCGGGTCGGAGACCTTCATCATCGTCGCCTTGAGGTGCGCGGAGAACAGCACGCCCTCTTCCTTGGCGCGGGCGACCTGCGCGGTCAGGAACTCGCGCAGGGCGGCGACGCGCAGCACGGAGGCGTCGACGACCTCACCGGCGAGGACCGGTACGGACTCGCGCAGCACGGTGGTGGTGCCGTTGTCGGCGACGAGCTCGATCTTCAGCTTGTCGTCGGCGGGGACGACGGCCGACTTCTCGGTCGAGCGGAAGTCGTTGACACCCATGGTGGCGACGTTGGTCTTGGACTCGGGGGTCCAGGCGCCCATGCGGTGCGGGTGGGCCTTGGCGTAGTTCTTCACCGAGGCGGGGGCGCGGCGGTCCGAGTTGCCCTCGCGCAGGACCGGGTTCACGGCGGAACCCTTGATCTTGTCGTAGCGGGCGCGGATCTCGCGCTCCTCGTCGCTCTTCGGCTCGTCCGGGTAGGCGGGCAGCGCGTAGCCCTGCTCCTGCAGCTCGGCGATGGCGGCCTTCAGCTGCGGGATGGACGCCGAGATGTTCGGCAGCTTGATGATGTTGGCCTCGGGCGTCTTGGCCAGCTCACCCAGCTCGGCCAGCGCGTCCGGGATGCGCTGGTCCTCGTTCAGGTACTCCGGGAACACGGCGATGATGCGGCCGGCCAGGGAGATGTCACGGGTCTCCACGCGCACACCGGCGGTGGACGCGTAGGCCTCGATGACCGGCAGGAAGGAATACGTCGCGAGGGCCGGGGCCTCGTCTGTGTGCGTGTAAATGATGGTCGAGTCAGTCACCGGGTGCTCCGCTCCACGTCTTCCACGTCGTCTGCGTAACTCAATATTGCTCGACATCAAGATATCTCGTGCCGGGGTCATCTCCGAAAGGGCCCCGGCCGCCCGGTACGGGAGGACTACGCCCCGGGGCCGAGGCGGCGGCCCGCGTAGGCCCTGCGACGGGTCCGCGGGGTCGGCTCGGCGGGGGACGACCGCCGGGTGGCCGGCCGCCTAGCGTGCTGGTCAGCCGCTCGCTCTCACGGCGCCTCATCCGCCCCTTCCTCACGCCGATCCGGGGATTCGTCATGCCCAGAACAGCCATGCACGCGGTCGGACCAGCGAGTCTGTGCCTCCTCCTCGGACTGTGGGGCATCAGGCGCGAGGGCAGCATGTGGGGCGACGAGGCGGCGACCTGGCAGGCGGCCCACCGGAGCGTTCCCGACCTCTGCCGTCTGCTGGACCACGTCGATGTGGTCCACGGCCTGTACTACCTCTTCATGCACGGCGTCTTCGCCGTCCTCGGGGACAGCCTGATCGCGCTGCGCCTGCCCTCCGTCCTCGCCATGACCGGTGCCACCCTCCTGATCGCCCTCCTGGGTGCGCGGCTCGCCGACCGGTGCACCGGGGCGGCGGCGGGCCTGGCCTTCGCGCTGCTCCCCGCGGTCCAGCGGTACGCGCAGGAGGGACGTCCGTACGCGATGGTCGCCGCCTGCGTGGTCCTGGCCTGCCTGCTCCTCGTCCGGGCCGTCGACCGGCCGCGGGCCGGCGCCTGGGCCGCGTACGGCACGGTCGTGCTGGTGGGGGCGCTGCTCAACTGGTTCTCGCTCCTGGTGCTGTGTGCCCACGCGGTGACGCTCGCCCTGGTCCGGCCGTCACGCGCCGTGCTCGTGGGCTGGGCGCTCGCCTCGTCCGCGGCCGTGCTCGGCGTCCTGCCCCTCGCCGTGGCGAGCGCGGCCCAGTCGGGGCAGGTCGACTGGATCCCGCCGACCCGCCCGGGCACCCTGCGCGGGGTCCTGCTGACGCTGGTCGCGGGCGCGCTCCTGGCCCGGTGCGCGCGCCCGAGCGGCGACGACCGCGGCCCGTCCGGTGCCCGGCTCCCGCTCGGGACGGTCGCCCTGCCCCTCCTCGCCGTGCCCCCGCTCGCCCTGCTCGGCGTCTCCCTGGTCCATCCCCTCTACGTGGACCGCTACGTCCTGTTCGGTCAGCTCGGGCTCGCCCTGCTCGTCGGGGCGGCATGTCACGCGCAGGCCAGGCGATTACGGATGCCGCCGCGCCGCCTGGTCGCCGCGGCCTCGGTCGTGGCCCTGCTCACGCTGCTGCCCCTCCAGTGCTCCCTGCGCCACGCGTCCGGCCGCAGCGACGACGTCCTGTCCGCGGCCGCGAACGCCGCGGCGGTCCTCCAGTCGGGCGACGGCGTGCTCTACATTCCGGCGGCACGTCGGGACACCGCCCTCGTCTCGCCCGCCGACTTCACCGGGACGCGCGATCTGGCGCTGGCTCAAAGCCCCCTGGAATCCGGCACGTTGAGCGGCGTGGAGGGCTCGCCGCGCGCGATAGCCGCCGCCATGCTGACCGCCCGCCGCATCGTCGTCGTCAGCGGTCCGCGCATGCCGTCCGCCCCGACCGCCCGGGACCGGGCCAAACTCCGCGTGCTGGGCGACCGCTTCCGCCGCGTGTCCACGACCGTCGAGCGCGGTCGCCGGATCTCCGTGTACCAGCGCCGCGCCACGGGTCACGAGCACGTCGTGCCGCGTGCCGGGACGGTCCCGTCGAGGAGGTAGGCGTCAACTGCCTTGCCCGCACAGCGGTTTTGGGGATAGGTCCCGTGGCCCTCGGCGCGCACGGTGAGCAGCACGCCGACCTCGTCGCCCAGTTCGCTCACCATGTGCCGGCCCCCCGGGTACGGCGTCGTCGGGTCTCCGGTGCCGGCGACGACCAGGATCGGCGCGGCGCCCTTCGCGCTGACGTCGGGGGTGTCGCGCTCGCCGTGGAACGGCCAGTCGTAGCAGAGGTACACGCCGGAGGCCCAGGCCTTCCCGAACAGCGGAGAGACCGCTTCGGCGTCCTTGATCCACTTCTCGGAGCTGTCGAACCCGGGGCGCAGATCGGAGTCGGCGCAGGTGATCGCGACGTAGGCGGAGGTGCCGTTGCCGCCGGTGGGTTCGCCGCCGGTGCGCGCGGTGGCGCCCGGGGCGTGGTCGTAGGCCTTCTTCATCAGCTGGGTGCCGGTGCCCTTCTCGGTCACCTCGGCGAGCGCCTTCACCAGTTGCCCCCAGCTGTCCTTGCCGAGGTCCAGGAAGTTCCCGATGGCGTGGGCGGCGAGGTCGCCGTCGAGCTTCTCGCCGCCGTCGGTGGCGGCGGGGGTCTTCGTCAGCTTGGCGAGCAGCGCGCCGACGCGTTCGCCGGCCCGGTCGGGGTCGCTGCCCGTGGGGCAGTCGTCGTAGGTCTCGGCGCAGTGGCGGGCGAACCGCTCGAAGGCGGCCTGGACGGCCCTGGCCTGGCTGATGTCCCGCTGCAGCAGGTTCTCGGTCGGGTCGACGGGGGCTTCGAGAACGAGCCTGCCGACGTTCTTGGGGAACAAGTGGGCGTAGACACCGCCGAGTTCGGTGCCGTAGGAGACGCCGAAGTAGTGCAGCCTGCGGTCGCCGAGGAGGTAGCGCATCAGGTCCAGGTCGCGTGCCGTGTGGGCGGTGCCGACGTACGGCAGGATCTTTCCGGAGCGCTTCGCGCACACGTCACTGCCCTCGTACGCCTTTGTGCCGCAGTTGACGGGGATGGTGCCGCCGACCCCGCGCGGATCGAAGCTGACGAGGTCGTAGCGCTCCCCCAACGAGGCGTAGCCGTCCGCGAATTCGGGGAGCTCCATGACGCCGGACACGCCCGGTCCGCCGAAGTTCAGGACGAGTGAGCCGAGGCGCTTCTCCTCCGGTCCGGTGGCCCGCTTGCGGATCAGGGCGACACGGATCGTGTCGCGGCCGGGGTGCCGGTAGTCCAGCGGGGCCTTCATCGTGGCGCACTCGTAGTCGCCGCCCGGGGCGTCGCCGTCGCCCTGGGCGGTGGTCGGTGCCGGGCAGGCCGCCCAGGTGAGCCGCTGGCCGGTGGTCAGGGTCGCGGGCAGCCCCGGCGGCGGGTTCGTCGGCTTGACCACCGCGCGCGGGCGCGGCTTCGCATCCGCGTCCCGGTGCGACGCCACGTCGCACCCGGCGCCGGCCGCCACCACCACGAGGGCGGACAGGACCGCGACGGCGCGGCGGCGCACGGTGGCCGGCTCCGCCCCACCGCCGCCGCGGACGGTCCGTCGCGTGCGCCCCGGTGTCCGATCCCCCACACCCATCCCCGGCTCCCCCTCAAGTCGTGCTCCGGCCCGCCTGTGCGGGCCCCTTCGAGACTGATGCGGCTTCTGATTCTCCATCAGGGGCCCCATCCATCCCGGAGGTACCCGTGAACCGCCAGATCGCCAGAGGCATCGGCGTCTCCGCCACCGCCCTGCTCGCCGCCACGGTGTTCGGCTCTCCCGCCACCGCGGCCCCCGCCGACAAGGCGCAGGTGCTCTCGTCCTGGACCCAGACCAGCGCGTCCAGCTACAACGCGTTCATAGCCGCCCGCAACAACCAGGGCGCCTGGTCGGCGTACGGGTTCAACTGGACCACCGACCTCTGCTCGAAGTCGCCGGACAACCCGCTGGGCTTCAAGTTCGAACTCTCCTGTGCGCGCCACGACTTCGGCTACCGCAACTACAAGGCGATGGGCACGTTCGACGCCAACAAGTCGCGCATCGACAGCGCCTTCTACGAGGACCTCAAGCGGGTCTGCGCTCCGCTGAGCACGGTGAAGAAGGCCGCGTGCAACTCGCTGGCGTGGACGTACTACCAGGCCGTCAAGAACCTCGGCTGACCTCGGGGCGCACTGCCGTCGCCGATGGGTCCCGCGGCCGCGGTTCAGCCGCCGTAGGCGGTGACGAGGTTGCCGAGGGCGGTGGTGATGTTGTTGCCCGCTTCGGCGACGGCGGCGGGATCGTCGGCGGTGGTGGCGAGTTGGGCGTACAGAGAGTCGGCGGCGCCTTCGAGGCTGCGGTTGACGGAGAGGACGGGGGCACCGGCGGACGGGACGGACCGGAAGAGGGCCGCCTTGGCGGTGAGGGTGTCGGTGAACTGCTGGAAAGCCGCGGTGAGTTGCTGGGTGCCGGTGGTGTCGCAGGCGAGACGGTCGTTCGCGAGGGCGGCGTAGATCTGCGCGCTCGCCCGGTTCGCGGAATTGGTGAAGGCCGTGATGCCGGGCGTCATGTTGCCGGTGGTGGTCTGCTGCGCGATGCGCGCGGCGTCCCGGAGCGTGGCGGCGATGTCGGCGCAGGGCCCGACTGCCTGTGGGCCGTCCCCGACGGCATGCCCGGCGGCGTGGCCGATGGTGGCATCGCCAGTGGTGACGGCGGCCGGGGCGGCGGTGGCGAGACCTGCGAGGGGCATGGTGGCGAGGGCCGCGACAGCGGCGGCGCGCGTGATCCGGTTCATGTCTTCTACGGCTACGCCCGGGGGCCGGGGTGGGCATGCCGAGGGCCGCTGGATGAGTGACGCGTGCCGAATCCGCCGACCTGCCGCCCCACACGCCGCCCGCATGAAGGGACCGGACCGGCCGGGGCCGCCCCCGCTGCCGGGCAGGCCCGTCGCCGGATCCGGTTCTCCGCCGGTACGACCTCGGCCCTGGTCGGGCTGGGGCACGCCAACGGGCTCACGGTCCACGGCCTGGTCTCGGCGGCTGTGATGATCGCGCATGCCCGGGTCGCCGCCGAGGGACCCGGAGGTGCGGCCGGGGAGGTGGCCGTTCCCTTCATGTATCCGGTGGACGTGCGCACCCGCATCGACCCGCCGGTGGCAGCCCTGGCCGGGACGAACATCTTCGGGACCGTCGGATTCACCCGATCCGTCGGCGCGGCGACCGAACCCCTGGTGCTCGCCAAGGCCCTCCTGGACGAACTGGACGAGAGTGTCCGCGACGGTGTCGTCCAGCAGTCGCAGCTCCACTTCACCGGACCGGCCGAGGACGCTCCGCCACCGGCGCACATGCCCGCAGCGCAGGCTCCCGCGGTGCTGGCGGCAGACACCACCATGCTGACGAACTGGGGCCGAATCCCGCACCTGCGCACCCCTGGGGGCCTCACCGTCACCGACTTCCGCGGCGCCGTCCTCGACCAGCCGCTCAGGCCGGTCACGGGAGCGGATCCCGCCGCGCCGCCCGCCCCGACCTCCACCTACATCGTCACGGCCTTCGACGGCCGTCTCGGCGTCGAACTGGCCACCGCACACACCGGTGCGCGCGCCGACGCCCTCGTCACGGCCCTCGACACGACCGTCCGGCAGCTGACCGCCTGACCGTCCCCGACGCCGCAACCACACCGGGGCCCCAAAGTATGGTGCCCCACCACATGTGCCACTGACCTGCGGGTTCCTACCTTGTGCCAGCACGTAGACGTCCCCGTCCCCGCCTGGAAGTGGTGCACATGGCCTCCGCAGCAACCGCTCCGCCGCCCCCGTCGATCCCCCGCAACCTCAAGCGCATCGTCGCGGCGAGCCTCATCGGCACCACGATCGAGTGGTACGACTTCTTTCTCTACGGCTCCGCCGCCGCGCTCGTGTTCAACAAGCTGTTCTTCCCCGGCTCCGACCCGCTCGTCGGCACGCTGCTGTCCTTCCTGACGTACGCCGTCGGGTTCGCCGCACGGCCGCTGGGCGCGCTGGTCTTCGGCCACTACGGCGACCGCCTCGGCCGCAAGAAGCTCCTGGTGATCAGCCTCCTGATGATGGGCGGCGCCACCTTCGCGATCGGCCTGCTCCCCACCCACGCGACCGTCGGCTCGGCCGCGCCTGTCCTGCTGACCGCGCTGCGTCTGGTGCAGGGCTTCGCCCTCGGCGGCGAGTGGGGCGGGGCGGTGCTGCTCGTCTCCGAGCACGGGGACGCGGAGCGCCGCGGCTTCTGGGCGTCGTGGCCGCAGACGGGCGCGCCCGCCGGGCAGTTGCTCGCGACCGGCGTGCTCTCGGCGCTGACCGCGCTGATCTCTGACGCGCAGTTCACGTCCTGGGGCTGGCGCATCCCGTTCCTGCTGTCCGGCGTGCTCGTGCTCGTCGGGCTGTGGATACGCCTGTCCGTCGACGAGTCGCCGGTCTTCAAGGAGGCCCTCGCCCGGGCCGAGGCCCGCAAGGCGGAGGCGAACGCGACGGTCGAGAAGATGCCGCTCGTCGCGGTGCTGCGCCACCACTGGCGCGACGTGCTGGTCGCGATCGGCGCCCGGATGGCCGAGAACATCAGCTACTACGTCATCACCGCGTTCATCCTCGTCTACGCCACGACGTCGGCCGGCGTCTCCAAGCAGACCGCGCTGAACGCCGTACTCGTCGCGTCCGCCGTGCACTTCGCCGTCATCCCCGCCTGGGGTGCCCTGTCCGACCGTGTCGGACGCCGCCCGGTGTATCTGCTGGGCGCCGCGGGCGTGGGCCTGTGGATGTTCCCGTTCTTCTCCCTCGTCGACACCGGGAGCTTCGGCAGTCTGATCCTGGCGGTGACCGTGGGCCTGGTGCTGCACGGCGCCATGTACGCCCCGCAGGCGGCCTTCTTCTCCGAGATGTTCGCGACGCGGATGCGCTACTCCGGGGCCTCGATCGGCGCCCAGTTCGCCTCGGTCGCGGCGGGTGCGCCCGCGCCGCTCATCGCGACGGCGCTGCTCGAGAACACGGGCGACTCCACGATGATCTCGCTGTACGTCATCGCCGCCGCGCTCCTGACACTGCTCGCCGTCGGCGTGGCCAAGGAGACCCGCCACCGCGACCTCGCCGACATCGACCAGGAGGACGCCGTGGACGAGGCGGCGGCCGGGCGCCGCGCCGACGCCCACAGCGTCTGACGGGCCCGGCACACAGGTCCCACGGGCAGGCCCCGTACGCAGGTCGCGTACGGGGTCAGCGTCGTTCCGGGATCGCCAACCGGTGCAGCCGCAGGGCGAGTTGGATCTCCAGGGAGCGCGCGGGCGACTGCCAGTCGGGGCCGAGCAGCCGGCCGATCCGTTCCAGGCGCTGGGCGACGGTGTTCACATGGACGTGCAGCGCGTCCTTCGTGCGGGCCGGGCTCATGCCGGACGCGAAGTAGGCGTCGAGGGTGCGCACGAGGTCCGTGCCCCTGCGCTCGTCGTACCCGACGAGCTCGCCGATGGTGCGCGAGACGAATCCGCCGACGTCCCGGCTGTCGGCGAGCAGCAGGCCGAGGAACCCGAAGTCCTCGGCGGCCGCGCCCTCCCCCGCCCTGCCGAGCAGGCGCAGCGCGTCGAGACAGCGCTGCGCCTCCGCGTAGGCGACGGCGGCCGTGTCGGCCCTGGTGGTCAGGGACCCGACCGGCGCCGAGGCTCCGACGGTCACCGTCTCGTGGATCGCGGCGCCCAGCCGTCCTGCCACGTGTGCCGCGAGGTCGGAGGCGGTGGCCCCGGAGTCCAGCGGCAGCAGCAGGACGGTGCCGCCGTCGCGGGCGGCGGCCAGGCCCTGCCGGGTCGCCGCGAGATGGTTGGCCGCCGACCACAGGCGGCGGCGTGCGGCGGCCTGCTGCTCCGCGTCGGCGCCGCCCTGCTCCAGGCGTGCGGCGAGCACGACGTGCCGCGCTTCGAGGTCGGCGTGCAGTCGCGCGGCCCTCTCGCGCAGCACGCGCGGGTCACGGTCGCGGGCGTCGAGCAGGTCGTCCAACAGCTCGCCGCGCACGCGCTGTTCGGCCTCGGACGCGGAGCGCCGGGCGAGCAGCAGGAGCGAGGTGACCATCGCGGCGCGCTCGAGGGTGCGCTGGTCGACGGGGTCGAGGCCGGGGTGGCCGCGCAGTACCAGGGCGCCGAGCAGTTCGCCGCCCGCCGCGACGGCCGCGATCCAGTCCTCGCCGCGCCGCACCGCGTGGCCGTCGGCCCTGGACGCCTCCAGGGCTTCGGCCGGTGCCGCCTCGGCGTCCGTGAACTCGACGGTTCCGTCCAGGACTTGGGACACGGCGGCGGCCACGTCGTGCACTCCCCCGCCGCGCAGCACCAGTTCGGCGAGCCGGTCGTGCACGTCGGACGCGCGCTCGATGACACCGCTGCGGTCGCGGATGATCTCGTTGGCCCGCTCGAGCTCGCCGAGCGCCTCACGGGTCTCGGTCAGCAGGTTCGCGGTGTCGATGGCGGCGGCCGCGAGCGCCGCGAACGAGCCGAGCAGGGCGATCTCCTCGCGTGCGAAGACCCTCGCCCGCCGGTCCGCGGCGTACAGCACGCCGATCACGTGCGGTCCCAGCATGAGCGGCACGCCGAGGATGGCGACGAGGCCCTCGTCGCCGACGCCCGCGTCGATGGTGCGGGTGTGCTGGAAGCGCAGGTCCTTGCCGTAGTCGTCGGTGACGTAGGGCCGGGCGGTCTGGGCGACGAGTCCGCCGAGCCCCTCGCCCATCCCGAGGCGCAGCTGCTGGAAGCGGGCCGCGACCGAACCCTCGGTGACCCGCATGTACGTGTCGCCGCGCACCGGGTCGTTCAGCGTCAGGTAGGCCACGTCCGTGCCGAGCAGCGACCGGGCGCGCTGGACGATGGCCTGCAGCACCGCGTCGAGGTCGCGCAGGCCCGCCAGGTCGTGGGCGGTCTCGAACAGGGCGGACAGCTCGGCCTCGCGGCGCCGCCTGCCCTCCATCTCCTCGCGCACGCCGAGCGCGAGGCGTTTGGCATCCTCCAGGGCCGCGATCCACGCGGGGCCCCGGCCCTCGGCCCGCGCGAGCAGCACCGGCTGTTCGTACGCGTCGGCGGAGGCGCCCCTGGCCAGGAGTTCCAGGAACGGGGCCTGCGCGTCGGCGGGGGCCGCCGGGGCGGAGGCGGCGGACGAGTGCGGTCGGTGCGGCGACATGCTCAACAGAATTACCCGGGACCTCAGTGAGCGGTCCAGCCCCCGTCGAGAGAGATCGACGTACCGGTGATGAACGACGCCTGCGGCGTGCACAGGTACGCGACGGCCTCGGCGACCTCGTCCGGCTCGATGAGCCGCTTCAGCGCGCTGTCCTGCAGCATCACCTCGCTCACCACCCGCTCCGCGGGGATGCCGTGCGCGGCGGCCTGGTCGGCGATCTGCTTCTCGACGAGCGGCGTGCGCACGTAGGCGGGGTTGACGCAGTTCGAGGTGACGCCGTGCGGGGCGCCTTCGAGCGCGGCCGTCTTCGACAGGCCTTCGAGGCCGTGCTTGGCCGAGACGTACGCGGACTTGAACGCGGAGGCGCGCAGTCCGTGCACCGACGACACGTTGACGATGCGGCCCCAGCCCTGCTCGTACATGTGCGGCAGCGCACCCCGGATCAGGCGGAACGGGGCCTCCAGCATCACCGTCAGGACGGTGTGGAAGACCTCGGGCGGGAACTGCTCGATGGGGCGCACCAGTTGGAGCCCCGCGTTGTTCACGAGGACGTCGGTGCCGGTTGCCGCGGCCTCGGCGGCGTCGAGCTCGGTCAGGTCGAGGACGCGGGGCTCGATGCCGTCGGCCTCGTCGGCCAGCGCGTCGAGACCGGCCCGGTCCCGGTCGACGGCCCGGACCTTGGCACCCGCGGCGGCGAGCCGCAGGGCGCAGGACCGGCCGATGCCGCTCGCGGCGCCGGTGACGAGTGCGGTGCGTCCGCCGAGGTCGAGCGGCACGGCGTGGGGCCCGATGAGCGGGGTGCTGAGCGGGGTGCGCGGGGTCATGCTCCGCACCCTAGGGAGCCGACCACCCCGGACCCGATGTGGTCGGCCCCCATACTTCAGCCCTCAGTAGTGGTCTCGAACCACGTCGGTCCTTCGGACTGGGCCTGCTTGATCCGCAGCCGTCCGTGCTCGTTGAGCGGCGGCAGCGCGTCCAGCGGGAACCAGGCCACTTCCAGCGACTCGTCGTCGTTCACCCGCGCCTCGCCGCCCGTGGCCCGGCACAGGAAGGTGATGTCCATGAACTGGCACTGGTCGCCGTTCGGGTAGGTGATCGGCTTCTTCAGCGCCTGTACGAGGACGACGCGTTCGGCGACGCACTCGACTCCGGTCTCCTCGAACACCTCGCGCGTCGCGACGTCGGCGGGCTGCTCCCCCGGCTCGGCGATCCCCGCGGGCACGGCCCACTGCCCGGTGTCGGCGCGGCGCCCGAGGAGCACCCGCCCCTCGTCGTCGAACACGACGGCGGTGACGCCCGGCAGATAGAGGAGCTGGTGGCCCGCAGTGGCCCGGATCGCGCGGATGTAGTCAGGAGTAGCCATGCCGCCGACCCTATCCGGCGGCCCTGGCGGTGCGGCCGGTCGAACCCGTCGGTCGGACCGTCGGGTCAGGCGTCCTTGCGGCGCCCGCTCCTGGACCGTACGACGGCCCAGGCCAGACCGCCGGCGCCGAGGGCCACGAGCAGCGCCTCGGGCCAGACGCCCGCGCGCGTGGCGAGCGTCTGCGAGGTCCGCTTCGGCACGTCGGCGAGCAGGGTGTCGGCCTCGAACATGCCGGTGTGCTGCGCGACGGAGCCGTCGGGCCGGATGACGGCGCTGATGCCGCTCGTGACCGGGACCATCACGGCGCGGCCGTGCTCGACGGCGCGCACCCGGTCCATGGCGAGCTGCTGGTAGGTCATCTGGCTGCGCTCGAACGTCGCGTTGTTGCTCGGCACGGACAGGATCTGCGCGCCCTCCTTGACCTGGTCGCGGACGACGTCGTCGAACGCCGCCTCGTAACAGGTCACGTTGCCGATCTTCGTCCCCGCCATGTCGAACGCGACGGCCTTCTTGCCGGGCACGAAGTCCCCGGCGCGGTCCACGTCCTTGCTGAAGATCCGGAAGAAGCTGCGGTACGGCATGTACTCGCCGAACGGCTGCAGATGACGCTTGTCGTAGGTGGCGCCGGGCCCGGTCTTCGGGTCCCACAGGATGAGCCGGTTGTGCGTCGCGCCGTCCTGCGTGGTGACGACGGCGCCCACGGAGATCGGGGCGCCGACGGCCTCGGCCGCCCGCTGGATCTCGTCGTACGCGTCCTGGTTGGTGTACGGGTCGATGTCGGAGGAGTTCTCCGGCCACAGCACGAGGTCGGGCCGCTTCACCTCGCCCGACTTGATCTTCGCGGCGAGCTTCGTCGTCTCGCGCACGTGGTAGTCGAGGACGGCCCGTCGCTGGGAGTTGAAGTCGAGGCCCATCCGCGGCACGTTGCCCTGGATGAGCGCCACGCGCGCGGTGCCGTCCTCCGCCGCGTTCGACACCAGCGGCATGGCCGCCACTCCGGCGACGACGGGCGCGACGGTGAGGACCGCGGCGGCCACGAGGGCCCGGTCCCGCAGGACGCCGCGTACGCCGGTGTCACTCCTGGCACCGGCGGCACTGCTGTCACCGGCGGCGCTGCTGTCACCGCTGTCGCTCGTGATGCTTCGGAGGGCGAGGACGCGCAGGGCGAGCGCGGCGAGCCCGAACCCGCACAGGACCACCGCGAAGCCGAGCAGCGGCGTGCCACCCAGGGAGGCGAGCGGCAGGAACACGCCGCTGGGCTGCCCGAAGGCGACCTTGCCCCAGGGGAAGCCGCCGAACGGGAAGCGGGCGCGCAGCGCCTCGTCCGCGATCCACACGCCGCTCGCCCACAGCGGCCACAGCGGCAGCCGCGACACGTAGGCGATGCCGAGTCCGGCGAGCGACAGCATCACCGCCTCGGCGGCGGCGAGAGCGAGCCACGGCAGCGGCCCGACGTCGACGCCGGTCCACGACAGCAGCGGCACCAGATAGGCCAGGCCGAAGACGAGCCCGAGGCCGAATCCCGCCCGCAGCCTGCGCCCGTACACGGCCACCCCGAAGAGCCCGAACGCCACCGGCGCCAGCCAGGGCAGTTCCCGCGGCGGGAAGCTGAGGTACAGGAGCACCCCGGCGAGCGCCGCGAGGACGACGGGCACGAAGCGCCGCGGGTCGAAGCGGCGGGCGGGCGGCGCTGCGGGCTCGTCCGACGGGGCGACGGGAGGTGCGGTGGCGGTCACCCGGGGAGTGTACGGCGCGGCCCTGTCACGGGGACATGCCGGTCGGCGCCGTCTCACGCCATGACCAGCGACGACGTGCCGTGATCATGCGGCGCCTCGCCCCTCTTCGTCGAGGGCGGCGGCGCGCAAAGCGGCCGCGACGCGGACGAGCGGCTCACCGGCGGGTCCGGGCAGCCGGGCGAGAAGCAGCCGCCGGTGCTCCTGGGGCCCGCCGCGCACCGGCAGGATCCGGACGCCGTCGGGCCCGGTCGGGGCGATCGAGGCGGACACGGTGGTGAGCCCGCAGCCCGCAGCCCGCAGCCCGCAGCCCGCAGCCCGCGGCCCGCAGCGACGAGGTGCAGCTTGGCCAGCCGGTTGCGCGCGACGTGCGCGATCTCGGGCCGCTCGTCGAGATCGGCCACGTCGACGTACGTGCCGCGGGCGAGGGGGTGTCCGGCGAGCAGGGCGAGGAGCAGGGAGCGCTCGGTGAGGGTCTGCAGCACCAGGGGCGGCGATTCGTCGTCGGGCACGCGGAGCGGCGGTGCCGATGAGAGCAGCGCCAGGTCGAGACCGCCCGCCCGCAGCGCACGCACCAGCGCCGGGGCGCCGCCCTCGCGGCTGACGACCCGCAGCCCCGGGTCGGTGCGCCGCAGATCGGCCAGCGAGCGGGGCAGCAGGACGACCCCGGCGCTCGGCACCCAGGCGAGCCGGACGGTGCCGGCCTGTCCCGGGAGTCCGGACAACTCGCGGGCGGTCGCGTCGATCTCGTCGAGCACGACCGCGGCCCGCCGCATGACGACGCGGCCCGCCGGGGTGAGCCGGGCACCGTCACGCCGCCGCTCGAGGAGTTCCGCGCCCGCGGCCCGTTCGATGGCGGCGATCTCGTGCGCTCGCAGAAGGGCTCAACCACCTCGGGCACTTCGCCCTGGCCACGGGCCTGCACGACGCGCTCGCCGCCGACGGGGCCGCGCGCATCGTCGTCCTCAGCTCCAGCGGTCACCGGCTGTTCCCGGTCGTCCGGGACGACGTCCGCTTCGCCTTCCGCCGCTACGACCCGTGGCTCGGCCACGGCCAGTCCAGGACGGCGAACGTCCTGTTCGCGGTGGAGGCCACCCGCCGCTGGGCCGACGACGACACCACCGCCAACGCCCTGATGCCCGGCGCCATTTACACCAATCTGCAGCGGCACACCGAGGGCCGCGGCAGCGGCCGGGTACCGGACGAGCTGATCAAGACGGTCGTGCAGGGCGCCGCGACCTCCGTCCTCCTCGTCATCTCGCCGCGCCTCGAAGGAATCGGCGGCCGCTACTTCGTCGACTGCAACGAGACCGAGGTCCTCGACCGCCGCTCGGGCCCCCTGCACGGCGTGGCCCGCTGCGCCGCCGACCCCGCGGGCGCCCGCCGCCTGTGGGAGCTGTCCGAGAACCTGCTCGCCGACGCCGAACCCGGCATCCGGCCCGCTCGCGGCCCCCGCCCCGCTCCCCGCACACCCACCCCGCGCTCCAGCACCCCCTCGCGCGCCGGGCGCATGAGCTGGCAGACTGGGAGGCACTGCGTACGGCCACGGGGGAGGCATGCACACCATGACGGGCACCATCACCGTGTGGGTCGACGGACCGGTCGGCCTGGACGAACCGGAGGAACTGCTCGAGGAGTTGGGGCGGGCGACCGGACTGACGTGGCGTGCGGACGCGAGAGACGAGGACGCCGGGGGCACCCTCGACGGAAGCCTCGCCACGCTCGTCCTGGAGACGGTGATCAGCGGCGTCGGCACGGCCGCGGTCCAGGCAGCCGTCGGAGCAGTCCTCGACAAGTGGCGTTCCCGGCAGCTCGATCCACCCCCCGTCCGGGTCGTCCTCGTCGATCCCGCACCGGATCCGGACCCCGACTCCCCCGCACCCGAAGGGAGTTGACGGTCGTGGCATCCCGGGCCCTGGTGATCGGCGTCGGCGCGTACGACGACGACTCCGGCATCCACGGGTATCCGACGATCGAGGCCAGCGCCCGCGCGTACGGGGCGGCGCTCCAGGGCGATCCGCGCTGGCGCGAGGCCGGCGGCTCGCGCGTACTGGAGCGGCACGAGGTGCGGACCGCGGACAGCGTGATGCGCGCACTCCAGGAGGCGGCCGCGGCCGCCGAGGGACCGCAGGACACGCTGCTCGTGGTGTACGTCGGGCACGGTGCGTACTGGAAGGACGTACCGGGCGGCCAGGTGCACTTCGCGGTCGGCTCCTCGCGGCTCTCCGAGCCGTGGACGTGGCTGTCGGCGTGGTACGTGTACCGGGCGATCCGGCAGAGCAAGGCGGGCCTCAAGGTACTGATCACGGACTGCTGTTACTCGAACCTGCTGCCCCATCTGGGCCCCGACGCGGCGCTGCCGGGCGCACTCGGCACCCGCTTCCAGGGCACGTGCGTCCTGACGGCGGTGGGCGGCGACGTGCACAACGCGTGGGCCGACGCCTGTACGAACCTGCCGGCCCCGCTCAACGGCTGCACCCCCTTCAGCGGCCATCTGCTGAACGTGCTGACCCAGGGCATCCCCGACCACCCCGACGATCTGACGCTCGGCGCGCTGCGGGCCGGGATCGACGAGGGCATGCAGGAGTGCGGGGTGCACCACGCGCCACGGATGGTGCTCAACGACGCCTCGGAGGCGGCCACCCTGTTCACGAACCACGCCAAGGGCCGCAGGCCCCGGCCGCGGTCGCTGAGCACGGTGGACGACTGGATCCGCGAACTCCTGCTGAACGGCGAGCGCAATCTGGCCGATCTGATGCGCCTGCCGGAGCTGGCGGGACAGGTCGTCCTGCGCCTCAAGGCCGGTGACGAACAGCACCGCGAACTCGCCCTGCGCGTCGACCGCAAGGCGGCCGAACTCCTGCCCGACCCGGCCGACTTCGTCCAGTACTGGGGTGTCATCGAACCCGCGATGCTGGGCGGCGGATGACCGCCGCGCCCGACCCGGCCGAGGGTCGACGGGAGCGCCTGACCCACCAGTTGTTCCAGCCCGACGTGGCCGCGTCGATGAACGACGCGTACGCCTGGGTGGCGCGCGTGGGCGTTCCGCAGTTCGTGCAGATCCTGATGCGGATGCGGGACGAGCACCGCGAGGCGATGGCCATGCGCGCCCTGCACGCCTTCGCGCTGCGCCGCCCGGTGGACGAACTCGTGGAACTGGCCCACCACTTCGAGCGTCGCGACGCCGTGATGCTGATGGCGACGGCGGCCCTGTCACGCCCCATCGGCGAGGCCGCGCAGCTGGCCGTGCTGCAGCACGAGGCCGAGGCGTACGAGACGCGGGCGCCGATCACCGCGAGCATCGTGCACGACGTGGCCTGCCAGCGGACGGCGTTCGACGTGGCGGTGTTCGTGCGGGTGCTGCAACCGGCCCGGCCGCGCCTCGCCGAGCGCACGGTGGAGGTCTTCGCGGGCGCCGGTTCCGGCCGGACGAACCTCGACAAGGCGCTGCTGCACACCGCGCTGCGCGACGAGGGCTGCCAGGGCGCGGCCGACCGGCTCCTCGAGCTGACCCTGGAGACGATCGCCAGGACGCCGAGCGACGGCACCGCGGGGCCCGGCACGAAGCACGCCGAGGACGGGGAGGAGATAGCCGATCTGGCCGGCGCGTTCCAGCACCTCAGCCCCGCCGGGCAGATCCTGGAGAGCTGGGTGGAGGCCCGGCTGAAGGCCTCCGACGCGACGCAGGTGGACCTGACGCGCCAGCTGCTCGCGAAGCTGATCGCCCGGCGCGGCGACGGGCACGACGCCCTCGCCGCGCACGTGGGACGCACGACGGCACCCCTGCACGTGGTCAAGCTGTGCGCGCTGCTGGCCGGGCAGGAGAACGCGCCCGCGAAGTGCGCTCTCGTACGCGGCCATGCGGCCGAGCACCAGGCCGTCCAGGACCTGGCGGCCCTCGTGGCGTACTGGCACAAGGAGCCGGTGCTGACGTCGCGGACCCGCGACCTGCTCGCCGACATCGTCACGAACCCGGCCGCGGCCGACGGTGCGCCCCGGTCCCTGGACGAACTGCGGCAGTTGGACGAGTGGCTGCCCCTGTACGACGCCTCCGCCGAGTGCTCCCGGCTGCTGCGCCACGTCGCCGCCGTGCACGTGCAGGGCCGGACCGGCCAGGAGATCGTCTCCCTGCTCGACTGGATCGAGCGCAGCCGGGAGCGGACCCGGGCGGCCGACGAGGCGGGGCGGCACCTCGCGCAGGCGTTGATGAAGGAGGGCGCGGACCGGAACTGGTTCGTGCAGTGCCTGTACGCGCTCCACGAGGCGAGGCACGCGGCGGCGGTGGAGTCCGCGTGCCGTGAACTCTCCGACCCCTCAAGGGGGTTGCACGTCGACGCGGCACTGGTGGCCGACGTCGCGGGCCGTCTCTACCGTGCGCGGCTCGAGAAGGTGTCCTGGGACCTGTTCGAACGGTTCCTGGAGAACGAGCAGTTGGTGTCCCCCACGGACGTCGTGGAGGTCGTCGCCGGCGTGCTGGCCCTGCCGCTGCCACAGGCGGAGCTGCTGCTGCGGGCCACCGTGGGCCGCTGGTCGGACGTCGGACACCGCGACCAGGCGGTGGACGAGCTGCGCGACGCGGGCCAGCACCAGGCCGCGGAGTGGGTCATCAAGTCCCTGCGGTGATCGGCGGGTTGACCTTCTCGCTGGCTTCACTGCGCGGTGCAGGCAGTGTCGGCGGCACGTCTTCCATGTACCGGCGCGACGCCCGCACCATCAGCGGGAAGATCACGCACGCCGTCACCACGGCCACGCCACGGGTCGCCGGGGCCACGCCCTCGCCGAGCACGTTGCGCACCAGCGTGCACAGCACCAGGACCGACAGATGGGCGAGAAAGAGCAGGACCGTCCCGACGGCCGGGTCCTTGGGATCGGCGAAGCGGGAGAGCTGGTCGCGGGCGTCGTAGTGGCGCAACAGGCGTCCCACGTACGGGAGATCGCGCCGCGCCAGCCACGGCAGGCCGAGGAGCAGGGCGGACCCGATGCCCACGGCGGCCATGCCGCGCCACACGTCGGCCCAGCCCGCCTCGTGGATGACCAGGGCGATCGCGACGAACGCGGTGAAGGAGAGCACCACGTGCACGCGGCGGCGCACCGGGCCGAACTTGTCGAGGTTCAGCGCCACGAGGACGACGCCCGGAGTCGCGTACACCACCAGGCTCGGCACGCTGTTGAGGGCGACCAGCTCCTCCCAGTTGCCCTGGAGCACGACGAGGGTGCCCAGGCCGATGGTGACGTTGACCAGCAGGATCAGCCAGTACGCGTCGATCTCGGAGCCCCGGAACCGGAACGAGGCGCGGCGTGCCGTCTGCAGTCCCCGGTGGGTGAGGTGGGCGCGGCTGAGCGCGGCGACCTCACGGGTCAGGGCATGGGTGAAGACGATGCCCGAACCCATCGGCGACAGCACCGCGTTGAGCCGGATCAGCCAGGCCAGCCACGTCATGGACGCGGCGACGGCGAACTGGGCGTACGGCGATTCGAGCATGCTGCCCGTGAGCCCCTGGCAGTGCGTGCCGAACACGTACTGGAGCGCCGTGTAGAGCAGGAACGCGCCGACGAGCGAGCCGTACACCGCCCAGCGCAGGCGTGCGCGGTCGGTCATGCCGCCGTGCCTCTTGACGTTGCCCGCGAAGTCGAGCGGCGCCTGGAAGCCGATGTACGCGTAGATGACACCGCCGCCCAGGACGACGTACAGGGGCGAGAGTCCGCCGGCGCTGTCCCGCAGGTGCTCGGCGCTGCCCGACTGCCCGCTGAGGTACCAGGCCTGGTCGGGGCTGCAGCTCCGGGCGGTGTCGACGACCGCGAATCCGAGGCAGATCACGATCAGCACCGGTACGAGGACCTTGACCGCGGTGATGTAGAGGTTGAGGCGGATCAGGCGGCGCGGAGGCAGCAGGTTCAGACCCACGATGAACCCCATGAACACCACCGCCCACACGCCGCCCGTGAACGACAGGTCGTTGGCCCGGCTCAGGCCCTCGGCGCTGAGCGCGTCGACGTGGCGCAGCGACTCTCCGTTGCGCAGCAGCGAGGGGAACCAGTGGGCGAGGCCGCGCACCATGGCCGCCGCCTCGCTCGCCGGGTTCACCGCGTACACGATCCACAGGCCCGCGGCGACGACGGTGGCCACGAGCGGCCCTGCGGCCTGGAGCGGCAGGAAGATCAGCCCGCCGGTCTTGGGCACGGCGATGCCCAACTCGACCATGACGGCCGCTATCAGCAGCATCAGGGCGCCGCCGATCACCCACGCCCACATGGCGTCGCGCCCGGTCGCCCAGTGCGCCTGGCCCGCGGCGAGCAGCCAGCCGGAGCCGACGACACCGCCCGCGGCCAGGCCCGCCAGATCGAGCGTGGAGAGCCGGCGCCGCTCGTCTGCGGCCTCGGCGGCCGTCCGCACCGTCGCGGCACTGCCCGCGCCCATGCGCCCCAACTCCCTCCCCCGTCAGTGGAGTTCTGGAGGATCAAGGCTATCCCGTGCGGCGTCCCCGTGGACCCCGCTCGGCTCACCCGGCCCGTTCGGCGCGACCGGCGCAGGCGTCGGACACCCCACCCAAAAACGTTCCTGCACATCCGCGCACAAAGGACCGCACCAGCCGTTACCGTGTGCCGAAGTCCCCGACGTACGGCCGGATCAGGCCATCACGTCAGGGACCCGTCATGGTCGGGGGGCGACGGGGTGGGAACGACGGGGTGGTCCACGGGACCCGAAGTCGCAGTGGATCGGCGGCGCGGCCGCGCCGACGCCGCCGGGATCGTCGTCCTGGGCTGTTGCGCGGGCTGGTCCCTGATCACGGCGACCGCACGTGCGGGACGGCCGGAAGGCATGTTGCTCGCGATGCTCGCCGTCGCCGCGGGCTACGCGTGCGGCCGGATCGGTGGGGCGCTCGTGCCGGTGACCGCCTCCGCCGCGGCCGGTCTCGGCGGGCTGCTCCTCGCCATCGCGTCCCCGCCCGCGGGACCGGCCCCCGACAACCTGGACACGCTGGGCAGGACCGGTGCGACGGCCGCACTGCTCGCCGTGTCGGCGGGCGCACTGTGCTGCGCGGCCTGGTCGGCACGGCGCCGGGCGCTACGGGTCGCACTGCACGTTGCGGCGGCCGGCACGGTTGTCGTAGCAGCCGTGATCGACTCCGCGACCGGGGCCACCATGTGCGCGGGCGTCGTCCTGTGCTCGCTCGCGGCGGCCCGGATGCGCCTGCGGGCCCTCGGCCTCGCGGGCCTGGGCCTGGCGACCGCCGCGACTGTCGCGACCGGTCTGGCCCTCGCCGAGGGCGTGCTGCCCGCAGGCCTGACCGCCTCGCTCGAGGGCCGGCTCACCCCGCACCGGGTGCTGCTGTGGCGCGACGCCCTGCGCCTGGCCGAATCCGACCCCTTGCTCGGCGTGGGCCCCGGCCGCTACGAGGAATTCGGCACGGTGACAACACTGACAACACAGCGCGCCCTGCCCGACAGCAGGCCCCACTCCGCGGCCCTCCAGATGGCTGCCGAGCAGGGCGTCGTCGGGATGCTGCTGCTGGCGGCCGCCTACTGCTGGCTGCTGTACGTGCTGTGGCGCTCGGCCCGCTCGACGCCGGTGGTCCTGGCCGCGGGCGCGGCGCTGACGGCGGTGGCCGCGCTGGCGTCGGTCGGCAACGCGCTCAGCTTCACCACGGTGACGGCGGGCGCGGGCCTGCTCGCGGGCCTCGCCACCGCGGAACCGCTGACGGCGCAGCCCCCGCACGAAAAGGCCGCCCCGGCGCATGCCCGGGGCGGCCTCGAGTGAACGTACGGGTCAGTGAGCGGGTCCCGCGGCCGTCGGCTTGAGGAGGTCGCGGATGTGGCGCACGGCGCTCTCCGCGTCGTCCACGGTCACCGTGAACTTGCGGCCGTCCCCGAGGCTGAGGACCACGCCCTCGCCGCGGCGCACCACGACGGCCGTGCCGATCTCGGGCCGCCAGCGATAGCCCCAGCCGCCCCACTGCCGGGGCGTGACCCGCGGCGCGAAGTCCGCGTCGACGACGTGGGCGAGCGGAATGCGGCGGCGCGGCAGGCCGACGTGGCCGCAGCGCACTTCGAGGTGGTCCTTGTCGACCTTCACGGCGACGTGCAGGAACGCGAGGGTGCCGAACAGGACGAGCAGTCCGACGGCGATCAGGCCGACCACGGACATGGCCAGGGCCGCTATGCCCGTGGCCCACGAGTTGTCCACGGCCAGCTCGATGCCGAGGGCCAGACAGGCGAAGCCGCCCAGGGCAAGGAGCCACTGCACGCGATTGCGTGCGCGGCCGGTCCAGATCTCGCTCGCGTGGGCGGAAGTGCGTCGCCCGCGGCGGTCGTCGGCGGCGTTTTCCCTCATGTTCCGAGCCTACTCATGTTCCGGTACGAAGGCACCGGCTCGCGGAACGTGACTGCGCCGGATCGGGGGCCTGTGCGGCCGGAGGTCGCCCGGAGCGTCAGCCGGCGTGGCTGACGGCCCCCAGCGACCGGCCCTCGGCGTACGCGAGAGCGGCCTTCGGGAGCGATTCCGTACGGCCGCTGAGGATCACGGTGAGCGTGCCGAGGACCCCCGGCCGCGGCGCGGGCCGCTCGCCGATGCGGCGCAGGGCCTGAGCGGCGACGGCGCCCGCGCTGCCGTGCAGTTCCAGGGGCGCGGCGCCGGGTTGCTGCACGGCCGCGCGGATGCGCTCCGCCACCAGTTCGTAATGGGTGCAGCCCAGGACCACGGTGGTGACGTCACGCGGAGTGAGGGCGGCCGCGGCGGCGATGGTCCGGTCGATGGCGTCCTCGTCGGCCCACTGCACCGCGTCGGCGAGCCCGGGGCAGGGCACCTCGGTGACCGCGACGCCGTCCGCGAAGTCCCGGATCAGTCCGCGCTGGTAGGGGCTGCCCGTGGTCGCGGGCGTCGCCCAGATGGCGACGCGGCCGCCGCCCGCGGCGGCCGGCTTGATCGCCGGGACGGTGCCGATGACGGGGATCCGCGGTTCGAGGTGGGCGCGGACCGTCGGCAGGGCGTGCACGGACGCGGTGTTGCAGGCGATGATCAGCGCGTCCGGGCGGTGCGCGGCGGCGGCCTCGCAGGCGGCGAGCGCGCGCTCCGTGACGTCCTGCGGGGTGCGCGGCCCCCACGGCATGCCGTCGGGGTCGGAGGAGAGGACGAGGTCGGCGTCGGGCCGCAGGTTCCGTACCGCGGCGGCGGCCGCGAGCAGTCCGATTCCCGAGTCCATGAGCGCGATCTTCACTCGGAAACCATAGACGATCGCTCCGACAGAGCCGCCGCGGTGGGGCAGACTGCGGCGGATGGACGTCGTTGTGTGGATCACCGCGGCCTCGCTGGCCGCATGGCTGTGGCTGCTGCTCTGCCAGGGGTTCTTCTGGCGTACGGACCTGCGCCTGCCGCCGCGTGCGCGGCCCGCGGCCTGGCCGGACGTGTGCGTCGTGGTGCCGGCCAGGGACGAGGCGGCGGTCCTGCCGGACAGCCTGCCGTCGCTGCTCGCGCAGGAGTATCCGGGGCACGCGGAGATCTTCCTTGTGGACGACGGCAGTTCGGACGGTACGGGCGAGGTGGCGCGGGCGCTGTCCGAGCGGCACGGCGGGCTGCCGCTGACGGTGTCGTCGCCCGGTGAGCCGCCCGCCGGCTGGACGGGCAAGCTGTGGGCGGTGCGGCACGGCATCGGGCTTGCACGCGCGCGTGGCCCCGAGTTCCTGCTCCTGACCGACGCGGACATCGCCCATGAGCCGGACAGCCTGCGGGAGTTGGTGGCGGCGGCCCACGCGGGCGGCTTCGACCTGGTGTCGCAGATGGCGCGGCTGAGGGTGGTGAGCCTGTGGGAGAAGCTCGTCGTGCCCGCGTTCGTCTACTTCTTCGCGCAGCTCTACCCGTTCCGACGGATCTCCCGCAAGGGGTCGCGCACGGCCGCCGCGGCGGGCGGCTGCGTCCTGCTGCGCACCGAGGCGGCCCAGCGGGCGCGGATCCCGGACGCGATCCGGCACGCGGTCATCGACGACGTGTCGCTGGCGCGGGCCGTGAAGCGTTCGGGCGGTCACATCTGGCTGGGCCTGGCCGAGCACGTGGACAGCGTCCGGCCCTATCCGCGCCTTGCGGATTTGTGGCGCATGGTGTCGCGCAGCGCGTACGCGCAGCTGCGGCACAACCCGGTGGTGCTGTGCGGCACGGTGCTCGGTCTCGCGCTGGTCTATCTGGTGCCGCCCGCGGCCGTGGTCGCCGGCCTCGTCGCGGGCAGCACGCCGACGGCGCTGCTCGGTGCGCTCGCCTGGGCCGTGATGACGGCGACGTACCTGCCGATGCTGCGCTACTACCGTCAGCCCCTGTGGCTCGCTCCCCTGCTGCCGTTCACGGCGTTCCTCTACCTCCTCATGACGGTGGATTCCGCGGTGCAGCACTACAGGGGGCGGGGCGCGGCCTGGAAGGGACGGACGTACGCCCGTCCCGACGCGGCGCCCGAACAGCAGTGAAGTCGCTTGCGCGGAGGGCTACTTGCGGCCCGGCGTCCAGTTCATGCCCCACCCGTAGACCTGGTCCACCGTGCGCTGGGGGCTGACGCCCCGGTCGGGGACCAGGTAGCGGGCCTCGCGCTGCACGGTGAGGTCGCCGCCGTTGTTCGTGATGAGGGCGAGCGCGCACACCGTGGAGGGCACGGTGCACTCGTCCAGGGAGAAGTCGATGGGCGCCCCGCCCAGCGGCTGCAGGGTGACGGTCGCGTGCAGGTCGGCGAAGCTGCGCGCGCCTTCGTAGATGGTCACGAAGATGAGGATGCGGCGGAACGCGTCCTTGTGGTCGAGGTTGATCGTCAGGTTCTCGCCGGTGCTGACGCTGCCGCTGCGGTCGTCGCCGTCGAGGTGGATGTACGGCGGCTGGTGCAGCGCCCCGAAGGCGTTGCCCAGCGCCTGTACGACTCCCTTGCGTCCGTCGGCGAGTTCGAACAGGGCGCACAGGTCGAGGTCCAGGTCGCGGTGCATGGCCGTCGCCCGGCCGCGCTTGCTCGCCCAGCCGCTGAACTGTTTGCGCACCTCCCAGTTGAGGTTCACGCGCATCGCGCCCGACGTACCGCCCTGTTTGGCCAGGGAGACCGTGGGTGACGCCTTGGTGAGCGTGACCTTGGTCAGGCGTACGGGTTCGGGGGCGGGCGGCGCAGCGGCGGGCATCGGGGGCGGTGGCGCGACCGGGGAGGGCGCGGGCGCCGTGGGCGCCGGCGTGTGCTGCGGTTCGTCGACGGTGATGCCGTAGTCCGTGGCGAGCCCTTCGAGGCCGCTGTCGTAGCCCTGCCCGACCGCCCGGAACTTCCAGGCGCCCTGGCGCCGGTACAACTCGCCCAGGACGAAGGCGGTCTCCACCGTCGCGTCGGCGTCGAAGCGGGCGAGTTCGGCGCCGGAGGCCGCGTCCACGACCCGGATGTACAGGCCCGGCACCCGGCCGAACGTTCCTCCGTCGGCGGACGCCGCGAGCACCACGCGCTCGATCACCGGCTCCACGCGCGCGAGATCGACGAAGAGCGTGTCCGTGACGGCACCGTCCGTGGTCGTCTTGCCTTCGTGCCGCACCGCGCCCGAGGCGTGTGCGGGCTGGTTGTAGAAGACGAAGTCCGCGTCGGAGCGCACCTTTCCGGAGACGAGAAGGAGCGCCGACGCATCCGCGTCGGGCACACCGGGCCCGGAACGCCATCCCAATTCGACGCGCACCGCCGGAGCCGGCACCGCGACATTCGATCCTTTGGCCATGCTCATGTCTGCCCCCAACGCTCGTCTCCGGCTTCCCCGCCAACCTATTCTCCGGCCGCCGAAAGACCACAGAGGTGCGTCCGAAGATCACTGGCCAACCGCCGGTAACCCGTCGCGAACTCGGCCTTTACACGATTCCAACGCCGCTCGAAGACCGTTTTTCCCAAGTTCGCTCGCATTGGGGAAGCCACGTCACACCCGACACGCAAAAGAACCCTCTTATCGGTCTACCCCCAACACCACATCGTGGGCTTAACTTATGTGCCATGACCTCCCCCCGCTCCACCTATGGCGGCGGTTACTACTCCGCGCCGTCCTTCCCGGACACTCCGATCTACGACTCCCTCGTCGCAGAGCGGGGCACTCCCCAGATCGCCCCGATCCGGGTTCCCTCCGCGTACGACACCGGCAGTCACCTGCCCGCCCTGCCGGCGGCCCTGCCCGCACTGCCCTCCGCCCCGTCGCCGCAGTACGGCTACGCGGCCCCGCAGCCCGCTCCGATGATGCAGGCGGCCCCGACCGCGTACATCCCGCAGCAGGCGGCCGCGCCGCGCGGCTACCCCGGCCCGCAGGCCCAGCAGCAGCGCCCGGCGCCCGGCACCGGCTACGAGGCGATGCGCCCGGCCGCGCCCCGGCCCGCGCCCGCTCCCGCGCCGTACGAGGATCCGTACAACCGCCAGCAGTACCGCGGCTACTGAGCCACGACGGATCCGTTCACCCGCACACGGGGTTGTCCGCGCCTGCTGGCAGGATGGCCCCATGTCGCACCCTGTACTCAGCTCGATCCATGTCCACCCGATGAAGGCGGTTCGGGGGCACGCACCGCGCGAAGCGGTCGTGGAACCGTGGGGGCTTTCGGGTGACCGCCGCTGGGTACTGGTCGACACCGCACACAAGATCGTCACTCAACGCCCGCATCCACGGCTGGCGTTGGCCGCCGCCGAGCAGCTGCCCGGCGGCGGCGTCCGGGTGTCCGCGCCCGGCATGCAGCCCCTCACGATCGAGGTGCCCGAGCCCGTCGCCACCACCACGATCGAGGTCTGGAAGGACAAGGTCGAGGCGGTGCTCGCCGACCCGGCGGCGCACGCGTGGTGGAGCGCGTACCTGGAGGCGGACGTCCAGTTGCTGCACCTGGACGACCCGGCGGTCCGGCGCCCCATCGACCCGGCGTACGCCCGGCCCGGCGAGACCGTCAGCTTCGCCGACGGATACCCGCTCCTGCTGACGACGCTGTCCTCGCTCGACGCCCTCAACTCCCTGATCGCACAAGGGGATCACGCGGACGAGGGCCCGCTGCCCATGAACCGTTTCCGGCCGAACGCGGTCGTCGCCGGCACCGCCCCCTGGGCGGAGGACGACTGGACGCGCATCGCGATCGGCGAAGTCACGTTCCGCGTCGCCAAGAAGTCGGGCCGCTGCGTGGTCACGACGACGGACCAGAGCACCGCGGAGCGCGGCAAGGAGCCGCTGCGCACGCTGGCCCGTCACCGCCGCTTCGGTGACCAGCTGTGCTTCGGGACGAACCTGGTGCCCGAGTCGGCCGGTTCCGTGCGCGTCGGAGATCCCGTCACCGTGCTCGAATAACGCTCGACGTACGGGGGAACCCGTCGGCCCACGACGCTCGTTGAGGGACAATGGCGGTGTCGAAACCTTCGGCATCCGGCGTCGAGCGGGGTGATGTCGCTCTCTCTTCGCCCCGCCCGCGCGTGGGTGCTGCCTGTCGGGGTTATGACGGGAGCGGAAGGGGGTGCAGGCCGTGCGAGCGATCACCGGCATCTGGCGGTGGCGCCACAATCCGCTGCGCCGCAGGAGCGACCTGGCGGAGGCGTGGGTCGCGCTGGTCGCGCTGGTCCTCATCGTCGTCGCCGCCCCGGCCGTCGGCGTCGTCGCGGGCACGCTGTCGCGGGACGCGCTGTACCGGTCGGTGCAGGAGCAGCAGAGCCGGCGCCACGAGATCACCGCGACGGTGGTGAAGAAGGTGGCGCAGCCGCCCCTGGACCCCGATCCGGAGACCTCGACCGCGCGGGACGCGCACAGCCGGGTGCTCGCGACGTGGACGGCACCGGACGGTTCGGCCCATCGCGACCGGGTCGTCACCGCGCTCAAGACCCCGCACGCGGGCGACACGTTCCCGCTGTGGACCGACGACCGAGGCAATGTCGTCGGCCGCCCCCTGGACCGGGCGACCGCCACCACGCACGCGGTGCTCGCGGGCTTCGGTGCGGCACTCGCCGTGACCGGGCTCGTCGAGGGCACCCGGCGCCTGGTCGTATGGCGCATGGTCCGTCGTCGGTACGCCCGTTGGGACCGTGCGTGGGACATCGCCGGTCCCGACTGGGGACGGACGGGCACGGGCAGCTGACAGGTTCGGCTCCGGTCAACCACCGTGCTCCGCGCACGCTACGGTGGACCCACCTTTCGCAGGAACAGCGCCGGGCAGGGCGCGAGCACGACCCGCGTACGACGAGGTGGGGGCAGAGCAGCACCATGGCACAGGGCACGGTCCAGGTGACGCACACCGGCACATCGCGGTGGCGGCGCCGCACGGGTGAGTACGCGTCGCTGGCCGCCGCCCTCGAAGCGGCCGGTGACGGCGACGTCCTGACCGTCGCTCCCGGCACGTACCGGGAGAACCTGGTCGTGCAGCGCGCCATCACCCTGCGCGGCCCCGAGGGCTCCCCCGGCTCGGTGCGCATCGCGCCCGCCGACGGGGTGCCGCTGACCGTGCGGGCCTCCGCGACGGTGCAGGACCTGCACGTCGAGGGGCAGGACGCGGCCGCGCCCGCGCTGCTCGTCGAGGAGGGCGCCCCGGAGATCACCGACGTACGGGTGGTGACCCGTTCCGCCGCCGGTATCGAGGTGCGGGGCGGGGCGCGGCCGACCGTGCGGCGCTGCACCGTCGACAATCCCGCGGGCATCGGCATCGCCGTCCTGGACGGCGGGGGCGGCGTGTTCGAGGAGTGCGAGGTGGTCGCCGCGGGGCAGAGCGGAGTCGCCGTGCGCGGCGGCGCGCATCCGCGCCTCGAGCGCTGCCGGGTGCACCACACGTCCGGTGCGGGCCTCTCCGTCACCGGCGAGCACAGCGGTCTGGAGGCCGTGGGGTGCGAGGTGTACGAGGTCAAGGGCTCGGGGGTGCAGATCACCGGGCGGGCCACGGCCCATCTCACCGACTGCGACGTGCACCGCACGACGGCCGACGGGGTCACGCTCGACACGGACGCGGTGCTCACGCTCGCGGACTGCCGCATCCACGACATCCCGGAGAACGCGGTGGACCTGCGCTCCCGGTCGGTGCTGACGCTGACGCGTTCCACGGTGCGCCGGTTCGGGCGCAACGGTCTGTCGGTGTGGGACCCGGGCACGCGCGTGGACGCCAACCAGTGCGAGATCCACGACAGTACGGGTGACTATCCCGCGGTGTGGGTGAGCGACGGCGCGACCGCCGTCCTCGACGGCTGCCGGGTGCACGACGTGCCGGACGCGCTGTTCGTCCTCGACCGCGGCTCCCGGGTGGACGTCGTCGACAGCGACCTGTCCCAGGTGCGCAACACCGCGGTGTCGGTGAGCGACGGGGCGACCGCGCAGCTCGACGACTGCCGGATCCGCGAGGCGGCGACGGGCGCCTGGTTCCGGGACCACGGCAGTGGCGGCACGCTGGCCAACTGCACGGTGGACGCGACGCAGACGGGCGTCATCGTCACCAAGGGCGCCGACCCGACGATCGAGCGCTGCACGGTCACCTCCCCCGCGGAGGCGGGTTTCTACGTGTCCGCGGGCGGCCGCGGCAGCTTCACGGGCTGCCGTGTGACGGGCAGCGGTGGCTACGGCTTCCATGTCATCGACGGCTGTCGTACGAGCCTCAAGAAGTGCCGTACGGAACGGTGCGCGCGCGGGGGCTACGAGTTCGCCGAGGACGGCCCCGTCGTCGAGGAGTGCACGAGCGACGAGAGCGGCGGCGTCCGCCCCGGTGGCGCAACTGCCGCCGCGGAACCGGCCGTTCAGACCGCGACCCAGACCGTGGGCCTGCTCGGCGCGGTGCCCGATCAGCGGCCCGCCGCGGCCGAGGAGTCGGCGCCCGCGCCGTCCCGCACGTCGAAGGACGTGCTCGGTGAACTCGACTCCCTGGTGGGCCTGGAGAGCGTCAAGCGAGAGGTGCGGGCGCTCACCGACATGATCGAGGTCGGGCGCAGGCGGCAGCAGGCCGGACTCAAAGCCGCCTCCGTGCGGCGGCACTTGGTGTTCACCGGCTCCCCCGGCACCGGCAAGACGACGGTGGCCCGCCTGTACGGCGAGATCCTCGCCGGGCTCGGCGTCCTGGAGAAGGGGCACCTCGTCGAGGTCTCCCGCGTGGACCTCGTCGGCGAGCACATCGGCTCGACCGCGATCCGCACCCAGGAGGCCTTCCAACGGGCCCATGGCGGCGTCCTGTTCATCGACGAGGCGTACGCACTGTCCCCCGAGGACTCCGGGCGCGACTTCGGCCGTGAGGCGATCGACACGCTGGTGAAGCTGATGGAGGACCAGCGCGACGCGGTCGTCGTCATCGTCGCCGGTTACACGGCGGAGATGGAGCGTTTCCTGTCGGTCAACCCCGGTGTGGCGTCCCGGTTCTCACGGACCATCACCTTCTCCGACTACGTGCCGGAGGAGCTGCTGCACATCGTGGAGCAGCAGGCCGACGAGCACGAGTACCGGCTGGCCCCCGGGACGCCGGAAGCACTGCTCAAGTACTTCACGGCGATCCCGAAGGGCCCGGCGTTCGGCAACGGACGGACGGCGCGGCAGACGTTCGAGTCCATGGTGGAGCGGCACGCGGGGCGGGTCGCCCAGGTCGAGGAGCCGAGTACGGACGAGCTGACGCTGCTCTACCCGGACGACCTGCCCGACCTGTCCTGAGGGGCGCCCCCGGGCCGTGGCTGCGGGACGCCCGGCCTGAGGCGGGCCAGCAGACGCTCGCGTTCCTCGGCGAAGACCGGGTCGGCCTGGTAGTCGCTGTGGCCCAGGATCGGGGCGGGCAGCGGGTGTTGCTCCGTGCGGCCGTAGGCGAGCGGGTCGAGCAGCGCCGGGTGGTCGACCTGGGGTCCGCAGTCGCCGGGCAGGTTGATGGGGCCGCCGATGGGGTCGGTCCTGCGGTGCAGATTGCGCCAGCAGTCGACCTGGCGGTGCAGGGTCGTCAGAGCGGCGGGTCCGAAGTGGGCCGGGAACCAGCGCCCGTACAGCCGCTCCAGCGGTGACCCGTAGGTGAGCAGGCCGACGCGCTTCCTTACGGAGGGCGGCAGTTGCCAGGCGGCCGCGGCGGCGAGGACGCTGCCCTGGGAGTGTCCCGACAGGACGAGGCGGCCGCCGGTGGTGCGGGTCCACGTGGCCATGCGCCAGGTCAGGTCGGGGACGGCGCGCTCGGCGTAGCAGGGCGGCGCGAAGGGGTGCGCGGCGCGCGGCCAGAAGGTGCCCACGTCCCACAGGATGCCGATGGTGCGGCGGGCGGAGGGGTCCTTGTAGGCGCGCCTGCCCCAGGTGACGAACAGTATGAAGCCGACGCCGATCAGCCAGGAGCCGAGCGCCTGCGCCGTGTCCGCCGCGCCTTCCACGACGTCGTACGTGCCCCGGGCCGCCTGCCCGGGGACCTTTCCGGTGGTCCAGGCGCCGGCCACGGCGAGGGCGCCGAGCAGCAGCGTCACGGACGAGACGACGCCGATCATCAGGGGGGCCCGGTCGGTGAGGGCGGCACGCGCGCGCGTGCCCGCGATGCGTTCCGTACGGGCCGTGTCCGGGGGCTCGCTCGAGGCGTCGTGCGGGTCGTCCAGGTGGTAGTCCAGGGGGACTTGGGCCATCTCGCGCTTCTTGGCGCGGGCCGTGCGCGCGGCGAGGACGGCGCACAGGACGGCGACCACGATCAGCAGGGGCGGGATCACCGACGCCTGCCAGGACAGCAGGATCGGCGGACCCTGGACGAGGCCGTGGGTGCCGTCGAGCCAGTCGGCGACGCGCTGCGCGATGCCGCCGGTCATCACGCCGCCGAGGGCGCAGGCGAGCATGGCGGTGGCGGGTCCGCCGAGGCCGCGCAGGGCGGTGCGGCGGTCGCGGGCCGTGCGGTAGATGCTCTTCGCGACGACGGCGAGGGCCACCACCAGGGCGCCCTGTACGAGGGCGATGCCGCCGAAGGTCGCGTCGCCCGGCAGCCGCCCGCTCGAGTGCCAGCCGGGCCGTGACCAGCCCGCGTACAGCATGGTCAGGGCGAGCAGGGCCAGTGCCCCGTACGGCAGTACGCGTACGAGGGTGCGGTCGAGGTGGGTGTCGAGGGTGTTCTCGCTGCGGCCGCGGTGGGCGACGACGGCGATCACGGCGAGCGTCCCGGCGACCAGGGCGCCGACGAGGGCCCGGCCGAGGACGTCGAGCAGGGCGGCGCCGCCGGGGGCGCGGTCGTGCCGGGCCGCTGACGTGCCGACGGCGGCGGCGACGGTGAGCAGGCCCGCCGCGGTGTGCGCGGCGCGCAGCCGGGCGACCAGGCGGCGCCCGTACCAGAACCCGGGCTTGCCGAGGCCGGGGCTCGCGTCGCCGTCGTCGGGTTCGGGCTGGTGGGGCAGCGGGAGCTGCGACTCGTACGCACTCCAGGTGCGGTGGGAGAGGTACCAGAGCAGGGCCGTCAGGGCGGTGGGCACGAGGGCGGCGAGGGCGAGGCGGCGGCCGGGCTGGCTCCACCAGCCGCCGTGGCCGGACGCGTCGACGGACAGGAAGCCGAGCCAGGTGCGCTGTCCGGCGCATGCCGGGGTGCCCGCGCACTGCCACGCCGTCAGGTCGAGGGCGACCTCGCAGGCGGCGGCGACCAGGAGCACGGTGAGCGTCAGCCCGGTGAGGCGCACGAGCAGGCCGTACAGGCGCACGGCGCGTGTCCTGCGGCGGGCATTGGGCCGCATCCAGTGGGCGAGGTTGGCGACCATGAAGGGCAGCAGCAACAGCCACAGGGCCCGTGATCCGTTGCCCGAGGTGAGGTTGCACCACACGTACGCCTCGGGGACCGGTTTGCCCCGGTAGTCCTCGGGCCGGCTCTCCGCGTCGGCGTCCTCGACGCGGCGGAAGACGGCCGCCGTCTCGTCGCCCGACACCCGCACCGTGCGCGGGTCGTCGAGCATCTCCTGCGGTGTGGTGCCGCCGACTCCGTGGACGAGGAGTTCGAGTGCGGTCTCGTCCGCCGCCGGTGATGCGTGGTGCTGTCGGTTCTCGCGCGCCATGGTGTGTCCCCCGTTCCTGACCGGTCTCAGGATCCCGGCTCGGCGCTCGCGTGCGCATCGTTCGTCACCGAATCTCCCCGATCGTTGTGGCACCGATGTGCTGGTCGCACGTGCGGGCGGTGGGACGGCTGTCGGTGACGCGTGGGAGGATGACGCAGCAGAGCAGGCGAAGTGGCCCGCGTGCGTGACGAGGCGAAGGGACCCCACAGGACGTGAGCGAGAATCAGAACCTCCTCGCAGAGCAGCGCCGCGCCCTGATCCTCGACGAGGTCCGCCGCCGCGGCGGTGTCCGGGTCAACGAACTGACCAGGAAGCTCGGCGTCTCCGACATGACGGTCCGGCGCGATCTGGACGCGCTGGCCCGCCAGGGCGTCCTGGAGAAGGTGCACGGCGGCGCGGTCCCGGTCGTCGAGGCGAGCACCCACGAGCCGGGGTTCGAGGCGAAGTCGGGCCTGGAGCTGACCGCCAAGGAGGACATCGCGCGCGCCGCGGCGACGCTGGCCGCACCCGGCACGGCGATCGCCCTGTCCGGCGGCACGACGACGTACGCGCTGGCCCAGCAGCTGCTCGACGTGCCGGACCTGACGGTGGTGACGAACTCGGTGCGGGTGGCCGACGTGTTCCATGCCGCGCAGCGCAGTTCGGGCACCCGGCAGGGTGCGGCGACCGTGGTCCTGACCGGTGGTGTGCGCACGCCGTCCGACTCGCTGGTGGGGCCCGTGGCCGACCAGGCGATCGCGGCGCTCCACTTCGACGTGCTGTTCCTCGGCGTGCACGGGATAAGCCCGGAGGCGGGCCTGTCCACGCCGAACCTGGCGGAGGCGGAGACCAATCGGCGGCTCGTGCAGTCCGCGCGGCGGGTGGTGGTCGTCGCCGACCACACCAAGTGGGGGACGGTGGGCCTGAGTTCGTTCGCCGCGCTCGACCAGGTGGACACGCTGGTGACGGACGCGGGGCTGCCGGTGGACGCCCGCGCGGAGGTGTCCGAGCACGTGCGGCTGGTCGTCGCCGGCGAGCCCGAGAGTGGTGCAGACATCTGACGGTGCGCCAGCTATGGTGACCGTGCCCGGTCAACCAGTCTGTTCCGCTTGCCCGTTGGGGCGTCCTGCTTGGGGGCTGAACGCACATGGCACGCCGTCTTCTGCCCGTCGGTCTCGACTTCGTCGACACCGCTCCGCTCCGGCTCGTGTTCGCCCGTGAGGTGTCCGCCCCGCCCGGGGCGGTGTACCGGGCGCTCGCCGAGGACGTCGCCGGGTGGCCGCAGTGGTTCTCCGCGGTGACGCTGGCACGGCCGCTCGACGACGGGCCCGGTGGGCCCCGGCGGGAGGTCCGCCTCAAGGGCGGGACGCGGTTCGTGGAGACCATCGTGGCCGCGGAGCCGGAGCCCGATGCGGTGTACGCGTACCGGGTGGACGAGACCAACGCCCCGGGGATCCGGGCCCTGTTGGAGGAGTGGCGGGTCGTCGAGGTGCCCGGGGGCGGGTCCCGGGTCCAGTGGACCTTCGCGGCGGACGGTGCGGTGCCCTTCCGGGTGGGGTTGAAGGTGGGGCGGGCAGGGCTCGGGCGGGCGTTTCGGGATGCGGTGGGGTCGCTCGACCGGCGGCTGGCTTCCATGCCCGCGTGACCCGCTAACGCTGGGAGGTGCCCCCAGAGGGGCTTGAGCCGGACGGCCACTTGCCCGTCTCCAGCAGAAGATCGATCGCCTCCGCGTACGGTGCGATGTCCAGTCCCTGCTGCGCCAGCCAGTCGTCCGAGTAGTACTTGTCGAGGTACCGGTCCCCCGGGTCGCACAGGAGCGTCACCACGCTGCCCTTGCGGCCCTCGGCCACCATCTCCGCGACGATCTTGAGCGCGCTCCACAGGCCCGTGCCCGTCGAACCGCCCGCCTTGCGGCCGATGGCTGCTTCCAGGGCGCGGACGGCCGCCACGCTCGCCGCGTCCGGGACCTTCATCATGCGGTCGATCGCGCCGGGCACGAAGCTCGGCTCCATGCGGGGGCGGCCGATGCCCTCGATGCGGGAGCCGCAGTCGCAGGTGACGTCGGGGTCGTCGGTCGTCCAGCCCTCGAAGAAGCAGGAGTTCTCCGGGTCGGCGACGCAGATGCGGGTGTCGTGCTGCATGTAGTGCACGTAGCGGGCCAGCGTCGCCGAGGTGCCGCCGGTGCCGGCCGTGGCGACGATCCAGGTCGGGCAGGGGTAACGCTCGAGCTCCATCTGCCGGTAGATCGACTCGGCGATGTTGTTGTTGCCGCGCCAGTCCGTGGCCCGCTCCGCGTACGTGAACTGGTCCATGTAGTGCCCGCCGGTGCGGGTGGCGAGGGCCGCCGCCTCCTCGTACATCTTCCGGGAGTCGTCGACGAAGTGGCACTGGCCGCCGTGGAATTCGATCAGTCGACACTTCTCGGCGCTCGTCGTACGCGGCATCACCGCGATGAAGGGCACGCCGATCAGCTTCGCGAAGTACGCCTCCGAGACCGCCGTCGAGCCGCTCGACGCCTCGATGACAGGGCGGTCAGGCCGGATCCAGCCGTTGCACAGGCCGTAGAGGAAGAGCGACCGCGCGAGGCGGTGCTTGAGGCTTCCCGTGGGGTGCGTCGACTCGTCCTTGAGGTAGAGGTCGATGCCCCAGTGCTCGGGCAGCGGGAAGCGCAGGAGGTGGGTGTCGGCCGAGCGGTTGCTGTCGGCCTGCACCTTGCGGACGGCCTCTTTGAGCCATGCGCGGTACGCGGCGTCCGTGTGGTCCACGTCGAGTGTCGGCATCGGCTCCCCGGGCATGCCGTCACCGGCAGCGGGACGGCCTTGCTGGATCGTGCTCACCGCGCGACTCCTTCGCGTAGTTCCGAGCGTCGGCCCGGGCGGGACCCCCGAAAAGGAGGTGCCGCACAGCCGGGTGCGGCCCGGTGCGGGTCCGGTCGGAAACGGCCGGACGCCTCGATCATAAACACCTTCCGCACGCTTCTCACCTGCATAAACACGCCTTTGAGCGCCTCAAAGGCACGCCTGGCCAAGACAGGGAACGCACGTGCGAGGGGGCGCGTATTCCGTTTGCGCCCACTGCTTCACACCGCGTCCACCTGCGCACTGGTGCTCCTGGCCGCCTGCGTGCAGACTGCACGGCAGATACGCACTCGAGGGGGCGAAACAGCATGGCGGAGCCGGAGTTCACGGCGACGGGCGTGCGGATCGGGCGGCGGCTGCGCTCGCTGACCCGGGCCGGGCAGGTCCGGATCACGGGCGGCAGGCTCGAGCTGCTCACCAGTTACGGCAGCGAGATCGACAGCGCGCCGCTCGGTGAAGTCCGCGCGGGCAAGCCCTGGTTCGGCTCCGAGGACCGGGCCACGGCGGAGGTCGACGGCAGGCGGTACCTGCTGCGGCTCGGCACGCCGGGCGGGGACGCCGGGCCACCCGCGGCGCGGCGGTTCATCGAGGCCGTCCGCCGGGCCACCGCACGCACCACCTGACCCGGGAACCACCGGGGGCGGCCGCCGGAGTTGCACGCCTGCACCCCCTGGGTCACGCTGGTCACACATCACTACTCAGGGTTTACCGGCGATGACGCTGCGAACCAGCCCGCCGGACATGCAGCGGGCAGCCTCGTCACAGCGTGGTCGCACCGCTCGATCCGTTCTCGTCTTCTTCCGGACCTCATTTCGGGGAGTCGCAGCCGTGATCAGCCAGCCGAGCAGGCATTGCACGGTGGAGCTCCAAGCCCTGCCGTCGCGGATCGGACAGGTCCGCAGAATCGTATCGGCGCAGTTGCGCTACTGGCATTTGGATCCCTTGATCGACCTCGCGGCGCTCGGTGTGACCGAGCTGCTGACGAACGTCCACCGGCATGCCGAGCCGGACAAGATGTGCACCGTGGAGATCGAGCTGCGGGGCGACCGGCTCACGGTGTCGGTGTACGACCACGACCCGCGGCTCCCCGTGGTGCGCGACGCGGATCCGCTCGCGACGTGCGGCCGGGGCCTGGCGATGGTGGCCGCGGTCAGCGACAGCTGGGGCGTGCGCCCGCACGGCGACGGCGGCAAGGTCGTCTGGTTCTCCCTGCCCGCGCCGTCCCCCGCGGTGGCCCTGCCCCCGTACCCGGTCTACCGCAGCGGCGCCGCGCTCCGCGCCGAGAAGCCCCAGCATGCTCCCGCCCGGTCCGCCGTCGCAGGCTGACCGGGCGGTGATCGCTCCGTAGGAGACGTACGCCTGTGTGCTATTCGGTGGCGATGGCGCGCAGTACGTCCAGGCGTGCCGCCCTGCGGGCCGGTCGCAGGCCCGCGAGGGCTCCGGCCGCGAGTCCGACGAGGGCCACGACGACCAGCTGTAGCGGGGGCAGCGCGAACGCGAAGGCGCTGTCGCTCGCGCCGTCCGACGCCTTGACCAGGACCCAGCCGAGGAAGCCGCCTAGGACCAGTCCGCCCGTGGTGCCGAAGGCCGCCACGAGCACGGACTCCCAGCGGACCATGGCGCGCAGCTGGCCGCGGGTCTGGCCGACGGCCCGCAACAGGCCCAGTTCGCGGGTGCGTTCGTGCACGGCGAGGGTGAGGGTGTTGGCGATGCCCAGCAGCGCGATCAGGACGGCCAGGGCGAGCAGGGCGTAGACGAGGGTGAGCATCATGTCGATGCCGCCCGCCGAGGACTGCGCGTACTCGTCGCGGGTCTGGACGTCGGGGTTGCCGTACGCCTGCGCGACCTTCTCGACCGCCTTCTTGCCGTCGGCCGCGCCGACGCCGTCCTTGAAGGTGACCGAGACGAGCGTGTCCGCGTCCTGGGTGCGGTGCGGCGCCCAGGCCTCGCGCGAGACGACGTAGTCGCCGGCGAGTTCGGACCTGCCGTAGACGGCGCGGACGGTGAAGGGTTCCTTCTTGCCGTCGGTGAAGGCGAGTTCGGCGGTGTCGCCGACCTTCAGGTGCTGCTTGTCCGCTTCGCCGCGGGTGATCGCGATGCCGTTCGCGCCGAGGTCGTTCATGGACCCCTGGACGGTGCCGAGGTCGAAGGACGCGGCGAGCGCCTTCGGGTCGGCGACGGTGAGGGCGCGGCCCTTGCCGTCCACGTCCGCGACGCCCTTGCCGAGTCCGACGGCCGTGGCGACCTCGGGCTGCCGGGCGATCGCCGGGGCCAGCTTGGGGCTCAGGCCGCTGCCGCCCGCGCCGAACGACGGGGTGGAGACGGCGATGTCGCCCGCGAAGGACCGGTCGACCGTCTGGTTCATGGTGGCCTTCAGTGAGGCACCGAAGACCGTGAAGAGCGAGACGACCGCTACGCCGATCATCAGTGCGCTCGCGGTGGCCGCGGTCCGCTTCGGGCTGCGCAGTGCGTTGCGCCGGGCGAGGCCGCCGGTGACGCCGCGCAGCCGTGCGAGCGGGCTGCCGAGGACGCGTACGGCGGAGGTCGAGGCGACCGGGCCGAGCACGACGAAGGAGGTGAGGACCAGGACGGCGCCGATGCCCGCGAGCAGGATCGACGGGGCACCGAGGACACCGAGGACGCCGACCAGGGTGACGGCGACGGCGGCCAGGCCGAGGGCGGTGCCGGCCACGGCGCGGCGGCGCGAGGCGCCCGAGTCGTCGACGGCGGTCTCCCGCAGCGCGGCGAGCGGTGCGGTGCGGCCCGCGCGCAGGGCCGGGAGCAGGGCCGAGCCGAGGCAGACCACGATGCCGACGGCGAGGGGCAGCAGCAGGGACAGGGCGCTGATCACCAACTCCCCGTCGGGGAACGGGAATCCGATGGCGGGGAACAGTGCCTGGAGTCCGGCCGCGATGCCGATGCCGCCCGCGAGGCCCGCGGCCGATGCGGCGACGGCGACGACGCCCGCCTCGACGAGCGTGGCGGCTGTCACCTGGCGGCGCGAGGCGCCGATGGCCCTCAACAGGGCGTTCTCGCGGGCCCGTTGGGCCACGACGATGGCGAAGGTGTTGTGGATCGAGAACGTCGCGACGAGCAGGGCGATGCCGGAGAAGACGAGGAGGAAGGTGGTGAACAGGGTCAGGAACTGCCCGGAGACCATGTCGGTGTTCTCCTGCGCCGACTCCGTGCCGGTGATGGCCTCAACTCCCGTGGGGAGATGGGCACTCAGGGTGTCGACGAGCTCCTGCTGGCTCATGCCCGGGCCCGCGCGGACCTGGATGGAGGCGGCCTCCCCCGGTTTCGCCGTCAGGTACTTCTCGGCGTCGGCGCGGGTCATGCCGGTGAAGGTGACCTGGGCCATGCCGTCCTCGCCGCCGAACGTGGCGAGGCCCACGATCGTGACCTTCACCGGGTCCGGCGTGCGCAGCGTCGTCGTGTCGCCGATCTTCAGGTGACCCTTCTTCGCGGCGCCCCGGTTGACGACGACCTCGCCGGTCCTCTGCGGGGCGCGGCCTTCGGCGAGCCGGTACGCGTTGAGCTGCGGGTCGGCGATCCAGTTGCCCGCGAGGGTGGGCGGGCCCTGGCCGCCGATGGGTTTGCCGTTCGCGCCGACGAGCTGTCCCGCGCCCTGGATGTTCGGGGCCGCGGCGGCGACGCCCGGTTCCTTGGCGAGGTCGTCGGCGAGGGCGGCGTCGACCGGGCGGCGCGTGCCCTGGCTCTCGCCGGGCGTGGTGATGACGCTCGTGCTGCGCACGACGGCGTCGGTGCCGCTGGTGGCGCCCGCGAACATCGAGTCGAAGCTCGCGCGCAGCGTGTCGCCCATGACGAGCGTGCCCGCGAGGAACGCGACGCCGAGCAGTACGGCGGTGAACGTTCCGGCGAAGCGCCGCTTGTGGGCGCGCAGGGACGTGAGGCTGAGCCGGGCGGCTGCGGTGTTCATGACGCACCCGCCTCACGGGACGAGCCGCCGTCGAAGGCCTTCATGCGGTCGAGGACCTTGTCGGCGGTGGGGTGTTCCATGCGGTCGACGAGTCGGCCGTCGGCGAGGAAGACGACCTCGTCGGCGTGGGCGGCGGCGACCGGGTCGTGGGTGACCATGACGACCGTACGGGACGTCCGGCGCACGGTGTCGCCAAGCAGTCCGAGGACTTCCTCGCCGGAGCGGGAGTCGAGGTTGCCGGTGGGTTCGTCGGCGAAGACGACGTCGGGCCGGCCCGCGAACGCCCGGGCCACGGCGACGCGTTGCTGCTGTCCGCCGGAGAGTTCGGCGGGCCGGTGGTGCAGCCGGTCGCGCAGCCCGACGACGTCGATCAGCGCGTCCAGCCACTCGGGGTCGGGCCGGCCGCCCGCGAGATCGATCGGCAGCGTGATGTTCTCGGCGACCGTCAGGGTCGGCAGGAGGTTGAACGCCTGGAACACGAACCCGATGCGGTCGCGGCGCAGCAGCGTCAGCCGCCGGTCGTCGAGCGTGCCGAGCTCGGTGTCGCCGATGTGGGCGGCGCCCGCGGTGAGGGTGTCGAGTCCGGCCGCGCAGTGCATCAGCGTCGACTTGCCGGAGCCCGAGGGACCCATGATGGCGGTGAACCGGCCGGTGCGGAAGCCGACGCTGACGCCGTCGAGGGCACGGACGGCGGTGTCGCCGGAGCCGTACACCTTGACGGCGTTGTCGACGCGGGCCGCGGCCGTGTGCACGGTGAGCGTCGATGTGCTCATGACGCACCGTCCTTGGCGCCGCCGCTGTAGCGGCCGAACTCCTCGTTCAGGACGGTCAGCCGGCGCCAGTACTCGTCCTCGTCGATCTCACCGGCCGCGAAGCGGCGGCCGAGCACGGCGATCGGCGAGTTCTCGTCGACGCGCGGCGGTCCGGGCCGCCACGGTCCGCGCCTGCTGCGCCACACGGTGCGGCGCAGCAGGGTGAGGCCGGTGAGCACGACGGCCGCCCAGACCAGCGGGAAGAACAGGATCCACGGGCCGGGGCCGTCGCCGCCGAAGTGCGCGAGGGTCTGCATCTGACTCATCTCCCAGGTGGGAACTGCGGGGTTTGTTCGATGAGTCGAGCCTCGCTCCGCCAGGGGGTCCGCGTCGTCGTACGGCCAGCGGCACCGGGCGTACCACCGCGGGAGTACGCGCGGGGTGCGGGACTGCTCCCGGCGCGCCCGGCACCCGCTCTTGCCTTCTGTAACTACTAGTATGTACGGTGAGGTCATGAGCACTCAGGAGCGACTCATCGAGACGACCCGCGAGCTGCTGTGGGAGCGCGGTTACGTGGGCACGAGCCCGAAGGCGATCCTGCAGCGCGCGGGCGTCGGCCAGGGCAGCATGTACCACCACTTCACCGGCAAGTCCGATCTGGCGCTCGCCGCGATCCGGCGCACCGGCGAGGAGATGCGGGCCACGGTCGACCGGCTGCTCGACGGCAGCGGTCCGGCGTACGGCCGCGTCGAGGCGTACCTGCTGCGCGAGCGCGACGTGCTGCGCGGCTGTCCCGTCGGGCGGCTGACGATGGACCCGGACGTGATCGCCAGCGAGGAGCTGCGCGCTCCGGTCGACGAGACGATCGCCCACGTGAAGCGCCGCCTCGCCGACGTCGTCCAACAGGGCGTCGACAGCGGCGAGTTCGGGCCGCATCTCGTGCCGGCCGACATCGCCGCGGCGGTGGTGGCGACCGTACAGGGCGGGTACGTCCTGGCGCGTGCGTCCGGGGACACGGAGGCGTTCGACGCGGGAGTACGCGGCCTGCTCGCACTCCTGAAGCCCGCACCCCGGACCCGATCCTGAAACCCCCTCGAACACCTTCCCATCGAGCGACTGAGGACACCGTGCAGATCACACGTCAACGGCCCGACTCCGTGCAGGGACCGGCCGAGAACTTCACCGGTTCGGTCTGGCTCGACGAGGTCGCGGCGCCCGAACTCCCCTCCCGGCTGCGGATGTTCCACGTGCACTTCGCTCCCGGGGCCCACACCGCGTGGCACACTCACCCGCACGGCCAGGTCCTGCACGTCCTCGCGGGCGAGGGCCGGGTGCAGCGCAAGGGCGGTGACGTCGAGGTGATCCGGGCGGGCGACACGGTCTGGATCGAGCCGGACGAGTGGCACTGGCACGGGGCGGGTCCGCGCACGTTCATGACACATCTGGCGGCCGTCGAGGCGGCCGAGGACGGGACGACCACGTGCTGGGGTGCGCACGTCGCCGACGGCGACGCGTACCCGGCGCTCTGAGCCCGAGGAGGACGCGACCATGCACGCGATGCAGTACGAGATCACGCTCCCGGCGGACTACGACATGGGGATCATCCGCGACCGGGTGGCGGCCAAGGGGCATCTCCTCGACGACTTCGCCGGGCTCGGCGCCAAGGCGTACCTGATGCGCGAGCGCGGCGTCGACGGCTCCCCCGTGAACCAGTACGCGCCCTTCTACCTCTGGGCCTCGCCGCAGGGGATGAACGCCTTCCTCTGGGGTCCCGGGTTCCAGGGCATCGTGCGCGACTTCGGGCGGCCGGCCGTGCAGCACTGGGCGGGGGTGGCGTACGAGGAGGGTCCTGCGAGCGCCGGCACGGCACGGACCGCCGTGCGGCGGCGCACTCCGGTCGCGGCGGGTGCGGAACTGCCCGACGTGGTGGCCGAGTCCGTGGCCGAGGTCGCCGAACTGGCAGCGCGTGACGGCGTGTTGTGCGCGGCGGCGGCCGTGGATCCGCGCACCTGGGAGGTGTTGACCTTCTCCGTGTGGGACGACGACTCCCCCAAGGCCGAGGGCGACGTCTATCGGGTGCTGCACCTCTCCCAGCCGGAGCGCAGCCGTCTGCAGCGCGGGAGGCAGTGGTGACCGGGGTCGTCCGCACGGTCCAAGGGGACCTGGATCCAGGGCAGTTGGGGGTGGTCGATGCCCATGACCACCTGTTCTTCCGCAGCCCCCTGCTGGCCGGGCAGGAGCTCGACGACGTGGAGCTCGCCCGGCGCGAGCTGGAGGCGTACGCGGCCGTCGGCGGCGGCACCGTCGTGCAGTGGACGCCGTACGGGCTCGGGCGGCGGGCCGGGGAGCTGCCCGCGCTCGCGGCGGCGACCGGCGTACGCATCGTCGCCGCGACCGGCATGCACCAATCGGCGCACTACGCGCGGGAGTTGCTAGCGGCCCGTGCGGACGATCTGGCCGAGGTGTTCGTGCGCGAGCTCTCCGAGGGCATCGGGGACAGTGGCGTACGGGCGGGACTGATCAAGGTCGCGGGCGGGTTCCACTCCCTGGACGCGCACGCGCGGTGGACGATGCGGGCCGCGGCCGAGGCGCATCGTGCGACGGGGGCGCCGATCGCCGTCCACCATGAGCTGGGCACGGGCGCGCTCGACGTACTCGACCTGCTGTGCGGGGAGTTGGAGGTGCCCGCGCACCGGGTGATCCTCGGGCATCTGAACCGTTCGCCGGACTTCGTGGCGCAGCGGGAGGCCGCGCGTTCGGGGGCGTATCTCGCCTTCGACGGGCCGTCGCGGGCGAACCACGCGACGGACTGGCGGATGCCGGACGCGATGGCGGAACTCGCCGCGGCCGGTTTCGCGGACCGGCTGCTGCTGGGCGGCGACACGACGACGGCGGGCGCACGGTCGGTCAGCGGCGGCCCCGGGATGCCGCATCTGCTGCGGCGGGTGCGGCCGCGGCTCGAGGCGACGCTGGGCAAGGACGCGGTGGATCGGCTGCTGGTGGACAATCCGGCGGGGGCGTTCGCGGTGGAGTGGCATTAGGGCGTGAGCGGGCCGTCGCCCATGCGCGCGGCACGGGTATCGGCATCGGCATCCCGGAGACCCAACTCGACTGGGCCGACTAGGACTTCACTCCGCGATGAACGCCCTGAGCGGGTCGTCGAGTACCGGCTGCCAGGCCAGTTCCGCGGCTCCCACCAGGCTGTTGTGGTCGAGCGTGCAGGCCAGGATGGGGACGCCGCCGCTGCGTCCCCACAGGCTGCGGTCGGCCACGACGGCGCGCAGCCGCTCCGGGTCGGCGTCCAGGAGGGTGCGGTGCAGGCCGCCGAGGATGATGCGGTCCGGATTCAGGATGTTGACGAGGCCCGCGAGGCCGAGGCCGAGGCGGTCGATGAGTGCCTCGACCGCGGTGCGTACCGCGGGGTCGGCCGCGGCGTCGCGCATCAGGCCGCGGGCCTGTTCCAGCAAGGAGCCGTCGGCGTCGGGGGTGCGGCCCGCCGCGGTGAGGAACGCCAGCGGGTCGGTCTCCACATCGAGGCAGCCGCGGCTGCCGCAGTGGCAGGGGCGGCCCTCGGGGTTGACGGTGAGGTGTCCGACCTCCAGGGCGAGCCCCGAACTGCCCGAGTGCAGACGGCCGTCGAGGACCAGGGCGCCACCGACCCCGCGGTGCCCGGTGGCGACGCACAGCAGGTCGCGGGCGCCGCGTCCGGCGCCGTGCCGGTGTTCGGCGAGGGCGGCGAGGTTGACGTCGTTCGCGGCGAACGCCGGGGTGTCGAGGCCCGCCTCGCGCACGCAGTCGACGAAGATCTGCCGCACCGGGGCGCCTGCGGGCCAGGCCAGGTGCAGCGGGTTGAGGGCCGTCCCCTCGGGCTCCGCGACGGCGGACGGCACGGCGAGCCCCGCGCCGACACAGCGCCGCCCGCTGGTGGCGAGGAGCCGGACCCCGGCCTCCACCACGGAGCGCAGCACGTCCGCCGGATCCGGGTCGATGATCTCGCAGCCCGGGGTCGTGGCGACGATCCGGCCGCCGAGTCCGACGAGGGCGGCACGGTAGCCGTCGGAGTGGACCTGGGCCGCGAGGACGACGGGCCCGTCCTCGGCGACGGACAGGCGGTGCGAGGGCCGTCCCTGCGAGCCCGCGGCCGCGCTCGGCCTGGCGTCGATGCGGATGAGGCCGAGCGCCTCCAGTTCGGCGGCGACGGCGCCGGCCGTGGCACGGGTCACGCCGAGTTCGGCGGTGAGGACGGCGCGGGTGGGCGCCCGTCCGGTGTGGACGAGTTCGAGTGCCGGGCCGAGCGCGCCGCGGCCCCGTTCCAGGCGCGGTGGCCGTGCGGTGCCGTCGCCCTCGGTGTGGCTCCCGCTCCCGGAGGCCGCCCTGCCGCCCATCAGCAACTCCTCGCCCAGATCACGGTCTGGAATGGTAGCCGGTGATCGTCGGCCGGCGCCGCGCGATCACAGGCCGCTGACCCGCAGCGTGATGTTGAGCCGCCCGCGCAGGCCGAGCTCCGGCGGCCCGCTGTCGGGCCTGGTGCGCGGTACCCCGTGGTGGGCGAGGCGGGCGGGCCCGCCGAAGACGAACAGGTCGCCGCTGCGCAGCTCCACGTCCGTGTAGGGCCTGGTCCGGGTCTCGGTGTTGCCGAACCGGAAGGTGCAGGTGTCGCCGAGGCTGAGGGACACGACGGGCGCGGTGGACCTCTCGTCGCGGTCCTGGTGGAGGCCCATGTGGGCGCCGGCGCCGTAGTGGTTGATCAGCGCGATGTCGTACTCCTCCTGCGCCGGTTCCCCGTAGGCGGCGGCTACGGCGCGTCGGGCGAGTTCCGCCAGCTCGCGCGGCATCGGTTTCACCGGCTGCCCGTCGCCGTCGACGGCGGTGCGGGCGTAGCCGTACGGGAACCAGTGCCAGCCGAGGCCGAACTGCCTGGCCGTCATCTCTTTGCCGCCCGGGGTGCGTACCGTGCGCAGTCCCGCCGGTGGCCTTGCCCAGTCGCGGCAGGCCGCCACCCAGTGCCGCTGCTCCCCCGCGTCCAGCCAGTCCGGGATGTGCACGGCCCCCGGCGCGATCTCGCGCCGGGGGCGGGCGAACAGTCCGTTCTCCTCGGTCATGCCGTCCATGATGCTCCCGGCGCGAGAACGCCTTGGCCACGGCATCGTCGGGCGCCGGGAGCGGTGGGCGCGCTACTTCAGGTACGGGCCGGCGGCGCCGATCTTGCCGGGCGCCGCGTTCTTGCCGCCCAGGTCGAGGACGTACACCCGCAGGTTGCCCTTGCCGGGGGCGGCCGCGGTGAGGGTGCCGTCGGTGACCGTCTTCACGTCACCGGTGACGGCGTCCTTGTACGTGCCGTTCGGGATGTTCTTGTACGTGGCGCCGTCGGTGACGGTCACCAGGGCGAAGCTGTCGACGCCCGTGGCCGCGTCCGTGTAGCGGCGCTTGTACGCCATGTTCCCGGAGACGTCGGCCGTGGAGTACTGGCCCATCTGCAGGGCCGGGATCGCCCGGCGGATCCGGTTGAGCCGCTGGACGTGCTTGACCAGGGGCTGCTCCAGGGTCGTGGCGACGGCCCCCGACGCGCTGGAGACGGTGCCGAAGTCGGAGGCGGTGACGCTGCCCGCGATCTTGTCGCCGTAGTAGGCGCGGCCGGTCGTGGCGAGCGGGCACGTCGTCCCGCAGTCGATCTTCTGGCCCTTCTGGAACTCGATCTCCGAGCCGTAGTACAGCGTGGGGATGCCGCGGAACGTCCACATCAGCGACATGTTCTCGGCCCAGGCGTCGGTGCCGCCCGCGTAGCGTTCGGCGCTCTTGTTCGGGCCGTAGTCGTGGCTGTCGACGTAGACGACGTTGTACGTCGCGTCGTTCGTGGAGTCGTCGGAGTCCTTGCCGTTGTTGTACGCGTTGGAGGCGTCACCGAAGTTCATGTGCATGCGCATGTCGATGATGTTCATGCCGGAGAACTTGCTGTGGTCGGGGGTGTGGTACGTGTTCCCGTCGAGGAAGGCGTTGGTGGACGTCGGCTGGTTGCCGGTGCCCAACTGCTCCTCGTAGTCGTACTGTTCGAGGGCCGCCTTCTCGTCGTCGGCGGAGTACTCCTTGCGCTCCTTCCACGTGTAGAACTGCGCGGAGTGGTTCACGGACCCGCGGTTCCACTTGTCGTTGACGAACGCGCCGACCTCGCCGAAGACGAAGAAGTCCTGCGCCTTCTGTGCGCCGAACCGCTGGGCCACGCGCTGCTGGATGGCGGGCAGGAAGCGGCGGTTCCAGGTGACGCGCGGGATGTGCACGGCCGTGTCGAGGCGGAAGCCGTCGACGCCCATGTCGATGTACTTGTCGTAGGCGCCGATCAGGTAGTTCTGCACCTGGGTGTTCTCGGTGTTGAAGTCGGCGAGGTCCTCGTGCAGCCAGCAGGAGCGGGAGTCCTCGCCCTCCCAGTTGCCGAGCCAGCAGTTGTGGTAGAGCGCCTTGGGGAACATGCCCGAAGTGGGGCTCGGCCACTGGCAGTTGTAGATCGTGTAGCCCTCGGGGCTCTTGGCGCCGGTGGGCCTGCCCCAGTTGAGGCAGGTGTTGCCGGAGGGTTCGGCGGTCGACCACAGGTCGCCGTTGTAGTAGGACTTGCCGGAGACGGGCTCCACGGTCAGGCCGTCGTACGCGAAGCCCTCCTGCTTCTCGTCGTAGTACCAGCTCCACTGCGCGTCGCGCACGCCGTACACGGTCGGGGTGAACAGGCCCTTGGCGCCCCAGCGCGACGAGTGGTTGTAGACGACGTCCTGGTAGATCTTCATGCCCTTGGCGTGGGCGGCGTCGATCAGGTCCTGGTAGGAGGCCCCGGCCGATTCGAGGCGCGGGTCGACCTTGTAGAAGTCGTAGCCGTGATAGCCGTGGTAGTCGTAGTCGGAGCGGTTGAGGACGACCGGGGTGATCCAGATCGCGGACATCCCGAGGCCCTTGATGTAGTCGAGCTTCTGGACGAGGCCCTTGAAGTCCCCGCGGAACATGGGGTCGTTGTTGGCCTTGTTGCCGGTCTTCACGTCCTGGCTGCCGCCGCGGTTGTTCGTGCTGTCGCCGTCGTAGAAGCGGGCGGTGAGCACGAAGTAGACGGGGTCCTTGCGGGGGTCGCCGCCGAGCGGGGTGCCGGTGGTCTGTGCGGCCTTCTCGCCGGTGGTGGCGCTCGCCGCGGCGCTCGCGGCCGACACGTTCGCGGCGGCGTCCAGGGCCTTCACCGTGTACGTGTACGCGGTCTTCTCCTCAAGTCCCGTGTCGGAGTACACGGTTGAGGTGGAGGAGATGACGGAGATGCCCTTCGTTCCTCCGGTGCGGGTGATCTGGTAGCCGGTCACGCCCGTGCCGTCGGTCGCCGCGTCCCAGGTGAGGACGATAGAGGTGCCGGTGGCGGTCGCCTTGACGTTGCCGGGTGCGGTGGGCGCCGTGGTGTCGGGTTCGACGGCGGCGCACGGGTCCTTGGCGCTCTTGGTGGCCGTGCCCGCGTCGACGGTGTTGATGCCCGCGCCCAGCTGGTAGTTGGCGCCGTTGTTGTTGTCCCACGTGCCGTTGCCGTTGTTGAAGGTGGCCTGCCAGGTGGTGGCCGTGCCCAGGTCGACGGTCTTCTTCACCCAGCCCGTGCACGCCGCTTCCATGCCGATGCCGGGCACGGTCGTCCAGGTGCCGCCGGTGGCGGCCCAATGCAGGTTGTACGCGGACCAGTTGGTGGTCGTCGTGTGGTAGTAGACGGTGGCGGAGGTGCCCTCGGTGCCGCCCGGGGGGTCGGTGTCCGCGCACGGGTCGCTGTGCGCGACGGCGCCGCCCTTGACGGTGATCAGGCCGGTGCCCAACTGGTAGTTCTTGCCGCCGTTGTTGTCCCAGGTGCCGCTGCCGTTGGTGAAGGTGGCCTGCCAGGTGGTGGCCGTGCCCAGGTCGACGGTCTTCTTCACCCAGCCCGTGCACGCCGCTTCCATGTCGACGCCGGGCACGGTCGTCCAGGTTCCTCCGGTCGGCGCCCAATGCAGCTTGTACGTCGACCAGTTGGTGCTGGCGGTGGAGTAGTAGACGGTGGCGGTGTTGGTGCCGGCGGCGCGGGCGGTGCCGGTGGTGAGCGGCAGTCCGGGCAGCAGGGTCACCAGGAGGGCCGCGATCAGGGCGAGCACGAGGCCCGCCGGGCCGCGGCGCTGTCTGTGGCGCGCGATCGGTCGTGCGGTGAGGTTCACGAGGACTCCTCGGTCGGGGCCGCGACGGTGCGGCCGGGTGGTGGTGGTCCCCCTCGCGCGCCTCGAGGGGGACCACCGACGGAGAGTGCGGTTCAGCGGGTGAAGACCGCGACCGTGCGGCCGGGCACGGTGAAGGTGCCCGAACCCGCCTCGTACGAGGACGACTTGACGACCGCGTCGGAGCCGGTGGCCTGCGTCGGGTGCAGGCGGTAGCCCGTCCCGGCGAGGTCCTGCACGGTCTGCCGCTGCGTCTGGGGCGTGGCGTTGAAGACGACCACGAGGTCACCGAGGCGCATGGTGATCACGCCGGGTGTCTCGTCCTTCCCGGAGAGCGGGAAGGAGAGAGCCTGCTGGACCTGCCCGGCCGTGGACAGGTGGAAGGCGGACTCGGCCGTGCGGATGCGCAGCAGGTCCTGGTACGCGGCCGACGTGCCCCGGATCGTGTCGCAGCCCGGCACCTGGACCGACGTCAACAGCGGCTTGGCGTAAGGCCATTTGGCCTGGTTGTCGGCGGCCGGGGGCAGACCGCGGGCGAAGCCGTTGCCCGCGCGGCAGTCCCAGTGGACGGCGTTGAACCAGTCGCCGCTGTCGAACGAGTTGCGGTCGAGGGACTTGGAGCGCAGCAGGTCGGTGCCGGCCTGGGAGAGCGCCGGGCCCTGCGAGAGCGCGGCCGTGGCCATGGCGAGCACCTGCATGCGCGCGCGGTCGGCGGTGGAGGTCGACGCGGGCAGCTTGTAGGTGAGCGCGTCGTACAGGGACTCGTTGTCGTGCGCGTCGGCGTAGGCGAGGGCGTCGCCGGGGGCTGCGGCGTATCCGGCGGGTGCGCCGTTGTAGTCGACTCCGGAGCCCTTCACCTTCTTGCCGTCGGTGCCGGTGAACTCGTAGTCGGCGAGGCTGCCGGACAGACCCACCTTGATGAGGTCCTGGTAGTGCAGCAGGCGGGCCTTCTGTTCGGCCGACGTGCCGTTCGCCTTGGAGGAGTTGGGGTCGGTGTAGAGGCCGGAGGCGAAGCCCTGGACGCCCGGGTCCTCGTCGAAGGGGCTGCCGCCGCGCACGGCGTCGCGGGAGCGGTCGGAGAAGGTGGCGATGCCGGTGCCCGCCATGTTCTTCTGCGTGGCCTGCACGAAGCGGGCGTCGTCGGCGACCTCGCCGAAGTTCCAGCCCTCGCCGTACAGGATGATCTTCCTTCCGTCGACGCCGTCCTTGTCGAGGGTGAGGGCGTCGAGGGCCTTCCTGACGGCGAGGATGTTCGCCTTGGGGTGGTGGCCCATCAGGTCGAAGCGGAAGCCGTCGACCTTGTACTCCTTGGCCCAGGTGACGATCGAGTCGACGACGAGCTTGCCCATCATGGTGTTCTCGGGCGCGGTGTTGGAGCAGCACGTCGAGTTCGCGACGGTGCCGTCGGGCATGAGCCGCTGGTAGTAGCCGGGCACGATCTTGTCGAGGACCGAGGTGTCGGCCTGCCCGCTCGCCGCGGTGTGGTTGTAGACGACGTCCATGACGACGCGCAGTCCGTCGTCGTTGAGGGACTTGACCATCTGCCGGAACTCGACGGTGCGCCGCGTGCCGTCCGGGTCCGAGGCGTACGAGCCCTCGGGCACGGTGTAGTGGTACGGGTCGTAGCCCCAGTTGTACGCGTCCTTGGCGGCGCTCTTCGCCACGCACGCCTGCTGCCGGTCGCTGTCGGCCGCGTACGACGTCAAGTCGCAGTCGGGCGTGGCCTGTTCGGACTTCTTCTCGGGGACGGTGGCGATGTCGAAGGCGGGCAGCAGGTGCACGTACGACGTGCCGGACTTCGCGAGTTCGCGCAGGTGCTTGGAGCCGTCGCTGTTCTTGTCGGTGAAGGCGAGGTACGTCCCGCGGTCCTTCTTCGGGGTCGTCGGGTCCTCCACGGAGAAGTCACGGATGTGCAGCTCCTGGATCTGGGCGTCCTTCATCGCGACGGCCTTGGGCTTGGCCAGGGTCGACCAGCCCTTCGGCGCGAGGGACTTGTCGTGCAGGTCCACCACCAGGCTGCGCCGGGAGTTCGCGGTGAGGGCCACGGAGTACGGGTCGGTGACGGCGTTCGTGACGACCTTCTGGACGCTGGGCGCCCAGACCTTCACCGCGTACCGGTACTCCTTGCCGCGCCAGGACTTCGCGGGCCCGGTCACGGACCAGACGCCGCTGGTGTCGTCGCGGCGCATCGCGATCTTCTTGCCGTCGAGGTCGAGGCGGACGTCCTGTGCGGTCGGCGCCCACACGGACAGCGTGACCTTGCCGTCCTTGAACACGGGCCCGAGCGCCGCCTTCGCGCCGGCCGAGCCGTACGTGTCGTCGAGCACACCGGCCAGTTGGACGCCGGTGGCGGCGAGCAGCGCGCCGTTCGCCGCGCGCTGGGTGGCGACGACCTGGCCGCGCAGTGCCTCGCGCACCCGGTCGCGGTCGCGCGGGTCGACGGTGTACGCGGCATACGCCTTCAGCTGCGGGTACGTGGCCTGCTGCGCGTCCGTGAGCTGCCCGGGCAGCAGCCGCAGCCAGCGGCCCTCGCTGCTGAGGGCCCCGTCCTTGACGGCGATGCCGCCCCTTCGGTCGTAGACGAGCTGGGTGGAGCGGGCGGCCTTGGCGTCGACGGAACGGGGCAGGACCACGGTGTCGGCGTCGATCCACTGCGCCTGCGCCTTGGTGAGGTCGAGGTCGGGCGCCGAACCCACCGACGGCAGAAGGTAGTTGGTGTCGCCGGAGTTCAGCCACACCTCGTTGCCGTACGTGGCCAGGTCAAGGGAGCGGTCGCTCGCGATGTCCTTCTCGTCGCCCTTGTGCAGGATGTAGCTCAGCGACGTCGCACCGGCCGCGAGCGGCACCTCGAAGGTGACGCCGTACGCGTCCTTGCCGGTGGGCTGCAGCGGCTTCGTCCAGTCGGTCCCCTGCGCGGCGCCGGTCCAGGTGTGCAGGCCCCAGCCGTCGTAGTCGCCGTCGGCGCGGTGGACGTGGATGGTCGCCTTGCTCTTGTCGGGGGCGGGGTACACCCCGTCGGGCCGGGCGGTCCGCTGTCCGTCCTTGCCCTGCTCGACCCAGACCTCACCGGTCTGCGCGAGGTCGACGGTGCGGGCGTCGCCGTCGGCGGAGCCGCTCTTCTCGATGGTGTACGTGACCGAGCTCGCGCCGTCGGGAACCTTCACCCAGGCGAAGGCGCCGTAGGCGTCACGGCCGGTGAACTCTGCCGTGTTCTCCCCTGACTTGAGGACGGCTCCGTCGTAGTCGCCGTCGGCCCGCTTGTAGTGGACGACCGCGTAGTCGCGTTCCACGGCGCTCGGCCTCTCGGCCGCGGGGGCCTGCCCCGCCGTCGACACGGCGAGGGCGCTCGCGGTGCGTCCGGCCCGGTCGACCACAACTGCCTTGTACCGCAGGGCGGTTCCGGCGGCCACCGTGTCGGCGACCTTCTGGGTGATCTGGTACGGGGCGTGGTCGGCGGTGCCGAGGGTGCGCCACGGGCCGTTGCCGACCTGGGCGGCGAAGACGACGCGGGCGGAGGCGGTCTGCCTCGGATCGGCCGAAAGCGTGACGGTCCCGGTGGCACCGGGGGCGGGTGCCGTGAGGGACAGCGACGGCTTGGTCGTGGCGGCGGGAAGCTTGCTGCCGGCGCGCAGAACGAGGGACGACAGGGCGGGAACGGTGACAGTCACCTTGCCACTCCTGGAGCCAATGGTGCCCGAACCCCCGTACAGCGCACGGAACTTGGCCGACTCCACGTCCAACTCGACCGTCTTCGCCTGCGTCGCGTTGTTCACCGCGACGACGTACTCCCGCTCGTCCCCCGTACGCGAGAAGGCGTACACGGAGTCCTTCGCGTACAGCTCCTTCTGCACCCCGTCCGCCAGCGCCGGGTTGTCCTTGCGCAGCTTCGACAGCGCGGCAATCGTCTTGTAGAGCGGGTGTGAGGGGTCGTACGCGTCACTCGCGTGCGTCCGCGCGGTCCCGATCTGATCGTCGTCGAGATAGTCGGCGACCTTCGACGCGAACATCGTCTGGCGTGCGTCCTTGTCGCCGCCCGCGCCGGTGAAGCCCTGCTCGTCGCCGGAGTAGATCACGGGGTTGCCGCGGTTCAGGAACACCAACTCGTGGGCGAGCCTGTCCCGTTGGAGCAGTTCGGCGTCGCCCGCCCTGGGGTTGTCGGTCTTCAGGAACGAGCCGATGCGGCCCATGTCGTGGTTGCCGAGGAAGGTGACCTCGTTGTACGCGTTCGCCCTGTCGGTCGTGTACCGGTAGTCCTGCGCCAGGACGTCGCTGAGCCCGGTGGCCGGCTTCCCCTGGGAGGCGTAGCCGCGTACGGCGTCCTGGAGGGGGAAGTCGAGGGTGGCGTCGAGGCGGCCCTCGGTCACGTACGGGGCGGTGACGGCCGGGTCGGCGGAGAGGGTCTCACCGAAGATGAAGAAGTGGTCGCGGCCCTTCTTGGCCGCGTATGCGTCGAGGGCGGTGGCCCACTGCGTCCAGAACGCCATGTCGACGTTGCGGACGGTGTCGACCCGGAAGCCGTCGATCCGGAAGTCCTTGACCCACTTCTCGTAGATCTCCTCCATGCCCCGCACGACCTCGGGCCGCTCGGTCCACAGGTCGTCCAGGCCGGTGTGGTCCCCGTACAGACCGCTCTCGCCGACGAAGGTCGAGTCGCCGCGGTTGTGGTACATGGTCGGGTCGTTGAGCCAGGACGGCACCTTGGCGTTCTTCTCGGACGCCGTGACCGCGGGCGTGTACGGGAAGGAGTCCGCATCGACCTTGCGTCCGGGTTCCGTCGTGTCGTCGAAGGGGCGGCCGTCGGTGTCCAGGTACGGGTAGGCGCCCTTGGAGCGGTAGCCGTAGGTCTTCTCGGTGTTGGTGACGACGTCGGCGGTGTGGTTCGTGATGACGTCGAAGAAGACCTTCATGCCCTTGGCGTGGGCCTTGTCGATGAGGGTCTCGAGGTCCTCGTTGGTGCCGAAGTGCGGGTCGACCCGGGTGAAGTCGGTGATCCAGTAGCCGTGGTATCCGGCGCTCTCGCCGTTGCCCTGGACCGGCTTGTTCTTGAAGATCGGCGCCATCCATATCGCGGTGGTGCCGAGGCCCTTGATGTAGTCGAGCTTCTGCGTGAGTCCCTTGAGGTCGCCGCCCTGGTAGAAGCCCTTGTCGGTCGGGTCGAAGCCGGTCGCGGTGCGGCTGCCGGTCAGGCCGCCCCGGTCGTTGGACGGGTCGCCGTTGGCGAACCGGTCGGGGAGCACGAAGTAGAACTGCTCCCGGGTCGCGTCGTCGCGCGCGGGCTGCGCGGCCAGTTTCGCGTCGGACGGGGGCTTCGGCGGGGCCGGTGCGGCCGAGGCCGACGTCGCGGTGTGCAGCGTGGTGGCGAGGAGTGCGGCGACGGCCGCGGCGGCCGCCGTCCTCCTGCGTGACGCGCCGAGCGCGCCGCTTCTTCGGTTCACCTTGTCGGGCCTTTCTGGAGCTGTGCCATGTTCACTGCCGTGGGGTCTTCACTGCTGTGGGGTCTTCACTGCTGTGGCGCCCAACAGGGCTCCGCTGTCGGCCCGTTGGGTGGCCAGGAGCTGCTTGGCCCGGCGGGCCTGCGGGATGCGGTCGCGGTCGCGCGGGTCGATCGTGAACGCGGTGGCGTCGGCGAGTTCGGGGTGTGCCGCCCGCTGCGCCTCGGTCAGTCGGACGGGGATCAGGCGCAGCCACTGGCCCTCGTCGGACAGGGCGCCGTGCTGGAGCGTGAGCCCTCCGTCGGCCGCGTACACGAGCTGCTGACTGGCCACGCCCGCGCCGGTGCCGTGCCAGACGACGGTGGTGTCGTCGAGCCAGGTGGCGGCCGACGCCGCGGGGTCGAGGTCCAGGGGGAAGGCGCCGCCGAGCGACGGCGTGAGGTACGCCGGGTCACCGGCCACGCGCCAGACCTCGTGGCCGTACAGGGAGAAGTCGAGGGCCTCGTCGGCCGGGACGTCCTTCTCCTCCTTCTTGTGGATGAGGTAACTCAGGGAGCCCGCACCGGACTTGAGCGGTACTTCAAAGACGAGGCCGTAGGTGTCGCGGCGTACCGGCTGGATCGGGTCGTTCCACTCGGGCGGGTGCGCGGAGCCGGTCCAGGTGTGCAGGCCCCAGCCGTCGTAGTCGCCGTCGGCGCGGTGGTAGTGGATGACGGCCTTCGTCGCGTCCTGCGGCGGATATCCGTCGGCGGGCCTGGCGGCCTCCACCGTGTCCGTGCCCTCCTTCGTCCACACTTCGCCGGCCGCCGCGAAGTTCATGACGCGTTCGGGGCCTTCGGGCACGCCGTCGCGTTCGACGGTGAACCGGATGTCCCCCGCGCCCTCGGCCGGGGTCAGCCAGGCGAAGGCCCCGTAGGCGTCGCGCCCCGAGAACTCGGCGGTGTTCCCGTCCGAGGTGCGCAGGGTCAGCCCGGTGTAGTCGCCGTCGGCACGCCGGTAATGGATGACGGCCCGGTGCCGCTCGGCCCTGGGCTTGTCGGGGACGGGGCTCGCGCCGGCGGTGGTGGAGGCGAGGGCGCTCGCGGTGCGTCCGGCCCGGTCGACCACAACTGCCTTGTAGCGCAGGGCCGTTCCGACAGGAACCGTCTTCGGAAGGTACTGGGTGATCTGGTACGGGGCGTGGTCGGCGGTGCCGAGGGTGCGCCACGGGCCGTTGCCGACCTGGGCGGCGAAGACGACGCGGGCGGAGGCGGTCTGCCCCGGGTCGGCCGAGAGCGTGACGGTCCCGGTGGCACCGGAGGCGGGTGCCGTAAGGGACAGCGACGGCTTGGTCGTGGCGGCGGGAAGCTTGCTGTCGGCGCGCAGAACGAGGGACGACAGGGCGGGAACGGTGACAGTCACCTTGCCACTCCTGGAGCCAATGATGCCCGAACCCCCGTACAGCGCACGGAACTTGGCCGACTCCACGCCCAACTCGACCGTCTTCGCCTGCGTCGCGTTGTTCACCGCGACGACGTACTCCCGCTCGTCCCCCGTACGCGAGAAGGCGTACACGGAGTCCTTCGCGTACAGCTCCTTCTGCACCCCGTCCGCCAGCGCCGGGTTGTCCTTGCGCAGCTTCGACAGCGCGGCAATCGTCCGATACAGCGGATGCGAAGGGTCGTACGCGTCACTCGCGTGCGTCCGCGCGGTCCCGATCTGATCGTCGTCGAGATAGTCGGCGACCTTCGACGCGAACATCGTCTGACGGCTGTCGACGTCGTCGCCGGAGCCCGTGAAGCCCTGCTCGTCGCCCGAGTAGATCACCGGGTTGCCGCGGGACAGGAACATCAACTCGTGGGCCAGCCTGTCCCGTTGGAGGAGCTCCGCGTCGCTCGCCGCCGGGTTGTCGGACTCCAGGGCGTATCCGATGCGGCCCATGTCGTGGCTGCCGAGGAAGGTGACCTGGCTGTACGCGTTCGTCTTGTCGGTGGTGTAGCGGTAGTCCTGGCCGAACACGGTCGCCAGGTCGCTCGCGGGGGCGCCGCGCGAGGCGTAGTTGCGGGCCGCCGACTGGAAGGGGAAGTCGAGCGTCGAGTCGAGGCGGCCCTCGGTGAGGTAGGGCGCCGTGATGGCGGGGTCCGCGGAGAACGCCTCGGCGAAGAGGAAGAAGTCGTCGCGGCCGTGCCGGGCGGCGTACGCGTCGAGGGCGGTGGCCCACTGCGTCCAGAACTCCATGTTCACGTTCTTCGCGGTGTCCACGCGGAAGCCGTCGACGTCGAAGTCCTCGACCCACTTCTCGTAGATCTCCTCCATGCCCCGCACGACTTCGGGACGTTCGGTCCACAGGTCGTCCAGGCCGTAGAAGTCGCCGTACAGGGCGCTCTCCCCCGCGAAGGTGGAGTCACCCCTGTTGTGGTACATGGTCGGGTCGTTGAGCCAGTCCGGGACCATCTCGCCGGTGTTGTGCGGCGTGTACGGCAGGGAGTCCGCGTCGACGTGCGCCGCCATGCCCGCGCTGTCGTCGAAGGGGCGCCCGTCGCTGTCCAGGTACGGGTAGGCGCCCTTGCTGCGGTACCCGTACGTCTTCTCCGCGTAGTCGACGGTGTCGGCGGTGTGGTTCGTGATGACGTCGAAGAAGACCTTCATGCCCTTCTTGTGGGCCTGGTCGATCAGCCGCGTCAGGTCCGCGTCGGTGCCGAAGTGCGGGTCGACGCGGGTGAAGTCGGTGACGGCGTAACCGTGGTACGAGGCGGTCTCCTTGCCGTCGCGCGCCTGGACCGTCTTGTTCTTGAAGACGGGCGCGAGCCAAATGGCCGTGGTGCCGAGGCCCTTGATGTAGTCGAGCTTGCGCGTGAGGCCCTTGAGGTCGCCGCCCTGGTAGAAGTTCTTGTCGGTCGGGTCGAAGCCCGTGGTGGAGCGGTCGCCGGTCAGTCCGCCGGTGTCGTTGGACGGGTCGCCGTTCGCGAACCGGTCGGGGAGCAGCAGGTAGAACTGCTCGCGGCTGACGGCCGGCCGGGTCGGCTGTGCGGCGAGCCGTGCGTCCGAGGGGGCTGTCGGCGGCGTCGCCGCCGCGTGTCCGGTCGTCGTGGGCAGGGCCGTCGCCAGGAGGGCGGCGAAGGCCAGGGTGGTGACGGTTCTTCGGGGTGAGCCGGTCACGCGCGCGTGCTCCTCATCAGTGGTCAGGCTGTGGCCGCCCGGTGCCTGCGCGGGGAGGCGGGGGGCACCGGGCGGTCGAGGAAGGGACGGTCAGTCGCGCCAGGTGTCGTTCAGGGCGACGAGGCCGGAGGAGGCGACGGTGGCGGTGCGGTTGGCGCCGCTCTCCCAGGTGACGTTGCCGCTCGCGTCCTTGCGGACGTACTTGTACGCGAAGGTGGTGCCGGCGGGCAGGGCGACGTCGAGCTTCCACACCGGGTAGGCGGCCGGGTCGAGCTTCAGGGCGCTGTCGGTGTTCCAGTTGCCGAGGGCGGACCGGTCGCCGGTGACGTAGATGTTCTGGCCCACGACCGTGGTGGCGTTGACGTGGAAGGAGGCACCGGTGGCCGTGGCCCCGCCGCCGGAGTCCGACGAGCTGCCGCCACAGGTCTTCGCGCCGACCTGCAGCGCGAGCGCGGTGTTGGCGCCGAGGGTGGCGGTGAACTGTCCTGAGGCGTTCACCGTGACGCCCTTGCCGCTCTGTACGTCGCAGTAGTCGCCCGCGGGCAGCGACGTCTGGAAGGTGCGGGTGAGCGCCGTGCCCTCGTGGTTGAGGGCGACGTACGCCTTGGCGCCGCGGCCGAACGCGATCTGGTTGCCGCCGTTGTCCCACCAGTCGGTGACGGCCTCGCCGCGGGCGGTGTTGCGCCAGGCGACCATGCTCGCGACCTCGCGCCAGGCGTGCTGGCACTTCCAGCCGTCGGTGTAACAGGCGTTCACCTGGCCGCCGTTGGGCCCGCCCGCCGCGGTGTCCGTGAACGCGTAGCCGGAGTGGACGTCGGGTGCGCCGTAGGGCCAGGCCAGCGAGAAGACCTGCGCGAGCGTGTAGGTGGCGCCGTCCTTGTAGGTCAGCGTGGCGCCGTTGCGCTCGGTGTCGTGGTTGGTGACGAAGACGGCGGCCTTGTCGCTGGGCAGATAGCCCCACGACTCGCCGAACGTCTTCAGGGAGGAGAGCTTCTCGCCGCCGAAGATCCGCTTGAGGTCGTAGGCGTACTTGAACTCCTGCGGGTCGCCGACGCCCGTGTACTCACTCGGCTGCACGGCCTCGCCGGAGGCGCCGATCGTCTCCAGTTTCATGTACGCGTTCGGGTTGCTCAGCCGGGACTTGATGTTCGCCAGGTCCTCGACGGCGATGTGCTTGGCGGCGTCCACGCGGAAACCGTCGACACCCAGGGAGAGCAGGTCGTTCAGGTACCCGGCGATGGTCTTGCGGACGTACTCCTCGCCGGTGTCGAGGTCGGGCAGGCCGCCCATCTCGCAGTGCTGCACGTTCCAGCGGTCCGCGTAGTTGGTGATGTCGGTCGTGCAGTCGTCCATGTCCGCGGCGGAGTAGGTGCCCGGGTAGTCGTACTTGCTGTACGTGGAGCCGCCGGTGCCCGTGCCGGACGAGTTCGCCATGTGGTTGATGACGGTGTCGGCGACGACCTTCACCCCGGCCGCGTGGCAGGTGTCCACCATGTTCTTGAAGGCGGTGCGGTCGCCGAGCCGGGTGGCGATCTTGTAGCTGACGGGCTGGTACGCGGTCCACCACTGGCTGCCCTGGACCCGCTCGTTGGGCGGCGAGACCTGCACGTAGCCGTAGCCGGCCGGGCCGAGGGTGCTGGTGCACTCCTTGGCGACCGAGGCGAAGTTCCACTCGAACATCACGGCGGTGACGTCCTTCACGCCGGGCGGGGACGCCTGCGCGGGGGCCGGGACCGTGACGGCTGCAGCGGCTCCCGCCAGGACGGCGAGTGCGGCAGCCACGGACTTTCTGGCCATGGTTCCTCCTGATTCGAAGGGCAACGCGCCATGCCCGTAAGGCTGTTGGGGGGATGAATCTTGCTGCAAGCAATTGCGGGCTGACCGTACGAGGCACCGACTGCACGGTCAACCCTTTGGGCGCACCCTTCTCAACCCGCGCGGGGAAAGCGGGGATTCTGACTGCAAGGACTTACGCAAGAGTTCCAGCAGTGTTACGTTCAACCACGCTTCCGGTCCGGCGCCGAGGGCCCCGCGACATCGGGTCCCACGCGCCCGGCGTCCGGACCGGAGCGCCGACTGCCTCTGCCCCCCCTACCGTCAACTGCCGTGTTGGGACGCCTTGTCGACGCGCCGGCGTGCGACCTGGGCGGTGGAGCCCCGGACGACGAGTTCCGGCTGGAACACGAATTCCGTGCGCTGCACGGGAGTTCCGCCGATCTCCTCGAGGAGCGCTCCCACCGCGGCCGTCGCCATCGCCTGCACGGGCTGGCGCACGGTGGTCAGCGGCGGGTCGGTGAACGGGATCAGCGGCGAGTCGTCGAAGCCGGTCACCGAGACGTCCCGCGGCACGTCGAGGCCGCGTTCGCGCACCGCCCTGATGACGCCGAGGGCCATGGGGTCACTGCCACAGACGATGCCGGTGCACCCCTGGTCGAGGAGCGCCCCGCCCGCGGCGTGCCCGCCCTCGACGGTGAAGAGCGTGCGCTGGATCAGCTTCTCCGCCGCGTCGCGCGGCAGGCCCAGCAGGGTGTGCAGTGCGGCCACGAAGCCCTCCGCCTTGCGCCGCGAGGGCACGAACCGGGTCGGCCCGATGGCCAGTCCGATGCGCTCGTGCCCCAGGTCGACGAGGTGACGCACGGCCATGAGGGCCGCGGAGCGGTCGTCGGGCGAGACGAACGGCGCGTTGACGTGCTCGTTGAAGCCGTTGATGAGGACGAACGGCACCTTGCGTTCGGCGAGCCTGGCGTAGCGCGTCGCGTCGGCGGTGGTGTCGGCGTGCAGCCCGGACAGGAACACGATGCCGTTGACGCCGCGCTCCTCCAGCTGCTCGACCAGCTCGTCCTCGGTGGAGCCGCCCGGCATCTGCGTACAGAGCACGGGCGTGTAGCCGTAGCCGGCCAGCACCTGCTCGATGACCTGGGCGAACGCCGGGAAGATCGGGTTGGTCAGCTCGGGGATGACGAGTCCGATGAGCCCGGCGCTGCGCCTGCGCAGGCGCACGGGACGCTCGTAGCCGAGGACGTCCAGTGCGGCGAGGACCTTCTGCCGGGTGGCGGCCGCGACGCCGGGTTTGCCGTTGAGGACACGGCTGACGGTGGCCTCGCTGACGTCGGCCTGCGCCGCGATGTCGTGGAGCCGCGGGGTGCCGTTGTCGGCACCCCGCGGCACGGGGATCGTCACACGGCCCACCAGATGGTGCAGTCGGCGGGCACGGAGACTTCGCGGCCCTCACGGCCCTCGCCGTCCTCGGCCGCGACCGGACTGCTGGACAGGAGCACGGTGCCGGGGACCGGGATGCGAACCGGGGCGCCGGTGGTGTTGACGGTGCAGAGGAATCCGGGCCGCTCGAAGCAGAGCACGCCCTCGGGGAGGTTCTCGCGCCAGGTGATGCTGTCCCCCGCGCCGAGGCCGCCCTGTGCGCGCCGCACGGCCAGCGCGGAACGGTACATCTCGAGCGTGGAGCCCTCGACACCGGTCTGCGCCTCGACGCTCAGCTCGCCCCAACTGTCGGGCTGGGGAAGCCAACTGCCGCCGTCCCCGAAGCCGTACGAGGTTCCGGACCGGGTCCACGGAATCGGCACCCGGCACCCGTCACGGAACCCGTCCTGACCCTGCGCACGGAAGAAGGAGGGGTCCTGCCGCACCTCGTCCGGCAGATCCGTCACATCCGGCAGGCCGAGCTCCTCGCCCTGATAGACGTACGCCGATCCGGGCAGCGCCAGCATGAGCAAAGTGGCCGCCCGGGCGCGCCGCAGGCCCAGTTCCCGGTCGCCCGGCGTGCGGATCTGCGTGCCCAGGCCTGGCGGGTTCGCGTACCGCGTGGCATGCCGGGTCACGTCGTGGTTCGAGAGCACCCAGGTGGCCGGCGCGTGCACGGGACGCATCGCGTCCAGCGACGTGTCGATGATCTTCCGGAGCTCGGACGCCTCCCAAGGGGCTCCCAGGTACTGGAAGTTGAAGGCCTGGTGCAGTTCGTCGGGGCGGACGTAGTTCGCGGTCCGCTCGACCGTCGGCGTCCAGGCCTCCGCGACGAAGATGCGCTCGCCGTCGTACTCGTCGAGGATCGTGCGCCAGGACCGGTAGATGTCGTGCACCCCGTCCTGATCGAAGAACGGCATGACATCGTTGCCCAGCAACTTGAGCTGATCGCCACCGCCGATGTCCGGCAGGCCCTCGGCCTTGACCAGCCCATGGGCGACGTCGATGCGGAACCCGTCCACCCCCATGTCCAGCCAGAACCTCAGGATCGAACGGAACTCGTCCGCGACGGCCGGGTGCTCCCAGTTGAAGTCGGGCTGCTCAGGGGCGAACAGGTGCAAGTACCACTGCCCGTCCGCAAGCCGCGTCCACGCCGGACCACCGAAGATCGACTCCCAGTCGTTCGGCGGCAGTTCACCGTTCTCACCCTTCCCCGCACGGAAGTGATACCGCTCCCGCAACGGCGAGTCGGGACCCTCGGCCACCGCCCGCCTGAACCACTCATGCTGGTCCGAAGAATGATTCGGCACCAGATCCACGATGATCCGCAGACCCAGCTCGTGCGCGTCACGGATCACCGCGTCCGCGTCCAACAGCGTGCCGTACATCGGGTCCACCGCCCGATAATCAGCCACGTCATAACCACCGTCCGCCTGCGGCGAGGCATAGAACGGCGACAACCACACCGCATCCACCCCCAGCTCACGCAGATACGGCAGACGACGACGGATCCCCTCCAGATCACCCGTCCCGTCCCCGTCACTGTCGGCGAAACTCCGCGGATAGACCTGATAGATGACCGCGTCCCGCCACCAGTCGGAGGCCTCGCGGGTCGTCGGGGCAGGCGTCACGGAGACGCCCGTGGAGTACTGGCTCATGATGTCCTTGAGACGTGAGGGGCTGGACAACTGGTCGGTGGTGAGGGGCGGTTCAGCCCTTGGTGCCGCCGGCGGTCAGGCCGGTCACCAGGTTCTTCTGGACGAGATAGAACACGGCGGAGATCGGGACGGCGATCAGCACGGCCGTCGCCGCCATGTACTGGCGCTGCGCGTCGTGCTCGCTGACGAAGCTCTGCAGGCCGACGGCGAGGGTGTACTTCTGGTCGTCGAGCATGAACGTGTTGGCGAAGGCGACCTCGCTCCACGCGGTGATCATCGTGTAGAACGCGGCGACGGCCAGACCCGGTCGGGCCAGCGGCAGGATCAGCCGGAAGAAGGTGCCGAACGGCGACAGTCCGTCGACGCGGCCCGCTTCGTCGATCTCCATCGGGATCGTGTCGAAGTAGCCCTTCATCAGCCAGGCGCAGTACGGCACGGCGGTCGTCAGGTAGACGACGATGAGACCGGCGTACGTGTCGATGAGCTGCAGGTCCGAGAGGATCACGTACATCGGCACCATGAGGACCGCGACGGGGAACATCTGCGTGCACAGCAGGATCCACATGAACTTCTTGTAGCCGGGAAAGCGCATCCGCGAGACCGCGTAGCCGCTGGTCGCGGCGACGAGCACGCCGATGACGGTGGTGCCGAGGGACACGATGAGCGTATTGCCCAGCCACTTGAGGAAGTTGGTCTGCTCGAGGACGAACGAGTAGTTGCCGAACGTCCACGTGTCGAGGATCCGCGACGGGTGGAGGTAGTCGTCCTTGTCGGGGCCGAGCGACAGGAAGACCAGCCAGCCGATCGGGAAGAGCGCGGCGAAGCTCGACACGATCAGGACGGCGTGGGTGAGGATCGACGCCTTGCGGCTGCGTCGGCCGCGCAGGGGCACGTTCGTCCGCGGGGCGGTCACGGCCGGCTCCGCGACGGGGGTCTGGGTGAGGGTCTGGGTGCTCATGGCGGGGGCTGCTCCTGCGGCGTCAGATGGCGGCTTGGGCGTCATTGCGGTTCAGCCAGCGGCGATAGACGGAGGTGAAGACGATGAGGATGGACAGGAGCAGTACGCCGTAGGCGGCGGACTGGGCGTAGTCGCGCGGCTGTTGACCGAAGCCGAGGTAGTAGGCCCAAGTCACGAGGATCTGGGCGTCGGGGGCCGTGTTGCCGAACAGCAGGAAGATGATCGCGAACTGGTTGAACGTCCAGATGATGCCGAGCAGGACGACCGTCGAGCTGACCGAGCGCAGTCCGGGCAGGGTGACGTGGCGGAAGCGCTGCCAGGCGTTCGCGCCGTCCATCTCCGAGGCCTCGTACAGCGTCGCGTCGATGGACTGCAGACCGCCGAGGAGCGAGACCATCATGAACGGCACGCCGCACCACGTGTTCACGAGGATCGCGGCGAGCTGCTGGAAGAGGGGGTCCTCCAGCCAGGCGGGTGTGGGCATGCCGAGCGCGTCGAGCGTGGTGTTGATGACGCCGGAGTCGGCGAGCATGAACCGCCAGGCGAAGACCGTCACGAACGTGGGCACGGCCCACGGCAGGATCAGCATCATCCGGTAGGCGGTGCGGCCGCGCAGCCCCTTCTGGTTGAGCAGCAGCGCGAGGCCGAGCCCGATGCCGTAGTGCAGGGCGACACAGGCCGCCGTCCACACGATGGTCCAGATGAAGTGCGACCAGAAGCGGTCGTACGAGGTCGGGCCCCACAGGATGTCGGCGTAGTTGTCGAGGCCGATGAACTTGTAGGTGGCGTCGATGTGGTTGACGCCGATGGTGCGGGCCGAGTTGAGGCTGTTGGCGTCGGTGAGCGTCAGGTAGAAGCCGCGGACCAGCGGGTACAGCACGATCACCGCGAGCACGACGACCACCGGGGCGATCATCGCGTACGCGTACCAGTGCTTCTGGTAACCGTTCTTGAGACGGGCCGTCAGGCCCGGGCGCCGGCCTCGGTCACCCCCGCTGGGGGCGGCCGGGCGCTCGACGGCGACAGTCATGGGAGTACACCTTCTGGTCTGCGGCTTCGAGTGGTGCGGGACAGCGGGTGCCGCGGTCTCGCGCGGGGCGGGCTGAGTCGGCGAGACCGCGGCACCTGATCGGGGGTGCTACTTGGTGAAGCCTTCGGGCAGGAGCTTCGCGTACTGGGTCACGACGGCGTCGATCGCCTTGTCGAGGCCCTCCTTGCCGCTGGCGGCCTTGGGCAGCTCGGTGTCGAGCGGGCCCCACAGCGAGCCGTACTCCGGCAGTTCGGGCCGCGGCTGGGCGGCGGGCAGCACCTTCTGGAAGCCGGCCAGGCCCGGGTCTGCGGTGACCTCGGCGGTGTACGCGTCGTCGCGCGTGGGCAGCGTCGCGTTCTTCAGGGCGATCTTCGACTGGGTCGCGGCCGACGTCATCCACTTCACGAACTTCAGGGACGCGGTCTGGTGCGCCTTGTCGGAGCCCGCGTACACGGAGAGGTTGTGGCCGCCGGTCGGGGCGGCCGCCTTGCCCGTCGAGCCGGCCGGGACGGTGGCGACGCCGAGGTTCGCCTTGTCCTTGAACGCCGAGCCCTTGTAGAAGTTCGTGACCTCCCACGGGCCCTCGACCGTCATGGCGACCTTGCCGTTGACGAAGGCGTCCTGGCGGTGGGCGTAGGAGTCGGCGGTGACGTCCGCCTTGTGCAGGCCCTTGCCGTCGAAGGTGGTCAGCCAGGTCTTGGTGGCCTTCTGGCCCTCGGCCGAGTTCAGCGTGATCTTCTTGGCCGCGGCGTCGACGGTGTCGGTGCCCTCGCCCATCAGGAACGGCTCGAGGTAGTAGCCCTTCTCGGAGCCCCAGTAGCCGTCGACGCCCGTCTTCGCCTTGACGGTGGCGGCGTCCTTCTTCAACTGGTCCCAGGTGGTGGGCGCTTCGGTGATGCCGGCCTTCTTGAAGAGGGCCTTGTTGTAGACGAGGGCGAGCGTGTCGGTGACCAGCGGGACGCCGTACGTCTTGCCCTCGTACTGGGCCTGCTTGATCAGGTTGGGCTGGAACTTGTCCTTCTCGGCGAGGGCCTCGGTGCCGTCGAGGGGCAGCAGGTAGCTCTTCTTGGCGAAGGCGGGGGTCCAGCCGACCTCGGCGCGCAGCACGTCGGGGGCGCCGCTGGCACCGGCCGCCGTGTCGAACTTGTTCTGCGCCTGGTCGAAGGGCACGTTGACGTACTTGACCTTGACGTCCTTGTTGGCCGCCTCGAACTCCTTGATCAGCGCCTTGTAGGTGGGCGCCTCGTTCGTGGCGTTCGACGTGTCCCACCACGTGATGGTGACCGGGCCCGACGCCTTGCCGCCGTCGTCGTCGCTACCGCCGCAGGCCGTCGCCGCGAGTGCGAGGGACGCCACCACCGCGGTGGCCGCTATGCCACGCCGCATGATCTCTCCTAGAGGGTGAAAGCCCGTGAGTGGGCAGGAAGCGGTCCCGTCCGCTTCCCTGGCCGACTTGCCGGCTGCACCGCTGCGGCCGCCGGGCGACGTGAACGTAACAGCGTGGAAAGTTCGGCGAAAGACCTTGCGCGAAATTTCTGCAAGGACCGGCCATCGTTACATCCCCGTGTCCTGGAGGTTGCCGGAAAGGCGGGTGACAAGCAGACCCATACAGGGGCAAAGACGACTGAATGTCCTGCAATTCCCGCTGCAAGCCGCTGAGTTGGGCCGTGAGAGCCGCTGCGGCGAGGACTGCAACACCTTCCAAAGGCGTTGCGGAGGGCGGGCCCGGGGCGATTCCCCTCGTCGGTGGGCATGGACGCAGGTAACCGGTACAGTCCCATCCCATGACCGCGCGGCTCGCCGACATCGCAGCCCAGGCGGGGGTCAGTGAAGCCACAGTCAGCCGCGTGCTCAACGGCAAGCCCGGTGTGGCCTCCGGCACCCGCGAATCCGTCATGGCCGCACTCGACGTGCTCGGCTATGAGCGCCCGCCGCGGCTGCGTACGCGCAGCGCGGGCCTGGTCGGACTGATCACCCCGGAGCTCGACAACCCCATCTTCCCGGCGCTCGCGCAGGTCATCGGCCAGGCGCTGACGCGCCAGGGCTACACGCCGGTGCTCGCCACGCAGACGCCGGGCGGCTCCACCGAGGACGAGCTCACCGAGATGCTGGTGGAGCGCAGCGTCGCCGGCATCATCTACGTCTCCGGGCTGCACGCGGACACCACCGCCGACACCCAGCGCTACGACCAACTGCGCGGCCAGGGCATCCCGTTCGTCCTCGTCAACGGGTTCTCGGCGCAGATCAAGGCGCCGTTCGTGTCCACCGACGACCGGGCCGCCACCCGGCTCGCCGTGGCGCACCTCGCCTCGCTGGGGCACACGCGGATCGGGCTCGCGGTCGGACCGCGGCGCTTCGTGCCGGTGCAGCGCAAGATCGAGGGGTTCCAGTCGGGGATGGCCGAGCGCCTCGGGCTCACCGCCGAGCAGAGCGAGGCGCTGGTCCAGCACTCGCTCTACACGATGGAGGGCGGCCAGGCCGCGGCGACGGCGCTTCTTGCGCAAGGTTGCACGGCGATCGTCTGCGCCAGCGACATGATGGCGCTCGGCGCCATCCGCGCCGCCCGGCAGGCGGGCCACCGCGTCCCGCAGGACGTGTCGGTGGTCGGCTTCGACGACTCCCCGCTCATCGCGTTCACCGACCCGCCGCTCACCACCATCCGCCAGCCGGTGCAGGCCATGGGGCAGGCGGCGGTCCGTGCGGTCCTGGAGGAGATCGGCGGGACGCCCGCGCCGCACACGGAGTTCGTGTTCATGCCGGAGCTGGTGGTGCGCGGCTCGACGGCCGCGGCGCCGCACGGGGCCTGAGAGCCTGAAGCCCGTCAGGCCGCCGCGTACAGCGGCTCCCACCAGTGGGCCTGTTCCCGGTACCAGTGCACGGTCTGGGCCAGTGCCTGCTCGAAGTCGCCGCGCGGGCGGTAGCCGAGCTCCTCGGTGATCCGGGTGTGGTCCACGGCGTAGCGCCGGTCGTGCCCCTTGCGGTCCGTCACGTGCCGGACGCGGTCGGGTCCCGCCCCGCACAGGGCGAGCAGCCGGTGCGTCAGGTCGAGGTTCGTGAGCGAGGTGCCGCCTCCGATGTTGTACGTACGTCCCGCGCGCCCCGCCGTACGGACCAGCTCGATGCCGCGCACGTGGTCGTCGACGTGCAGCCAGTCCCGGATCTGCAGGCCGTCGCCGTAGACGGGGACGGTGCCGCCGCTGAGCAGCGCGGCCAGGAACCGCGGGATGAGCTTCTCCGGGTGCTGGTACGGGCCGAAGTTGTTGGAGCAGCGGGTGACGCGGACGTCGAGGCCGTGCGTGCGGTGGTGGGCGAGCGCGAGGTGGTCGGCGGCCGCTTTCGACGCCGCGTAGGGCGAGTTGGGGTTCAGCGGGGAGTCCTCGGTGGCGGCTCCGCTCGGCAGGTCGCCGTACACCTCGTCCGTGGAGACCTGGACGAAGGTGTGCAGGCCGTGGCGGAGCGCGGCGTCCAGGAGGGTCTGCGTGCCGAGGACGTTCGTGGTGGTGAAGGCCGCGCCGGACACGATCGAGCGGTCCACGTGCGACTCGGCGGCGAAGTGCACGAGCTCGTCGTGCTGTCCGGCGAGCCGGTCCACCAGTCGGGCATCGCACACGTCGCCGTGGACGAAGGTGAGCCGGGGATCGCCGTGGACGGCGTCGAGGCGCGTCAGGCTGCCCGCGTAGGTGAGGGCGTCGAGCACGGTCACGGACACCCCGCGGGGTCCTGCCGGTCCGAGCAGGGCCCGCACATAGGCGGACCCGATGAAGCCGGCTCCGCCGGTGACGAGGAGGCGTCGGGTCGTTCGGGTCATGGGGAGGGCTGCACCTCAATGTGGACGGGGTCTGCGAGACGGGTTCTCACGGGATCAGGTGCACCTTGCTGTGGTCGCCGATGACCAGGCGGTGCGCCCGGGTCGGGCGGGGCGCCGCCGCGACGACGGCGCCGCGGCCGATGAGGGAGTCCTCGATGCGCGGGGCGCCTGCCACCCGGGCACCGGGGAGCAGGACCGAGTGGGCGATCGTGCTGTCCTCGATGCGGCAGTCCGCGCCGACGGCCGTGTACGGGCCGATGTCGGAGTCCGTGACGACGCTGCCGGGACCGATGATCGCGGGGCCCGTGACGCGTGAGCCCCGGACGACCGCTCCCTCGGCGACCAGAACCCGGCCGCGGACGGTGCTGCACGCGTCGACCTTGCCGTCGATGGCGCCGACCAGGGAGTCGAGGACGTGCCGGTTCGCCTCCAGCATGTCGTCGACGCTGCCGGTGTCCCGCCAGGTCGCGGCCGTGGTCTGGGCGCGTACGGGCAGTCCGCGGTCGATCATCCACTGGACGGCGTGCGTGATCTCGAGCTCGCCGCGGGCCGACGGCGTGATGGCACGCACGGCTTCGTGGACGGCGGGCGTGAACGCGTAGACGCCGACGAGGGCGAGGTCGCTGCGCGGGCGGTCCGGTTTCTCCTCCAGGGCGAGCACCCTGCCGCCGCCGTCGACCTCCGCCACTCCGAAGGCGGTGGGGTCGGCGACGCGGGTCAACAGCAGCCGCGCCGCGGCCGGTTCGGCCCTGGCGCGGGCCAGGAATCCGCCGACGCCCTCGGGGAGGTAGGTGTCGCCGAGGTAGAGGAGGAAGTCGTCGTCGCCGAGGAAGTCACGGGCGACGCGCACCGCGTGGGCGAGACCCAGCGGGCGCTCCTGCTCGAGGTAGGTCAGGCGCAGCCCGAACGCCGAGCCGTCGCCCGCGGCCCGGCGGATCTGCGGTCCGTGCGTGCCGACGACGACGCCCGCCTCGGTGATCCCGGCCGCGGCCAGGGACTCCAACGCGTAGAAGAGCACGGGCCTGTTGGCGATCGGCAGGAGCTGTTTGGCGCCGGTGTGCGTGAAGGGACGCAGCCTGCTTCCGGTGCCGCCCGCGAGGAGCAGGGCCTTCACAGGGGCCTCCGGCGGGGCGGGCGGTGCGGACCGTGTGGTCTGCGTCGTCTGCGTGGTCTCACGGATTCCTCCTCGGCGACCGCGACGGGCCCACGAGCCCGTCGGCGCCATGACTCAAGCAGAGGTGCCGAGGCATCCGCAAGACCGCTCTGAAATTTTCTGCAAGTACTTGCTAGAGGTGTTGTCGCGGTGTTTCACTCGGTGGCCGCACGAGTCGGCCGCAGGGGCCAACGGGCTTGCCCGGCAGCTCAGTTCGCACCAAAGGGAGCTCCAGTTGAGGCAACAGGACCGCCAGCGCGCCCAGTTGCGGCGGGAGGATCCGCATCTGGCACCGGGGGCCTCCGAGGAGGCGGCCGTGGGGCGGCGGGTCTTCGCCGAGGGGCGCGGCCCCGTGCTGACCGACCTCGACGGCAACCAGTACCTCGACTTCGCCGCCGGCACCCTCACCCAGTCCCTGGGGCACACGCACCCCGAGGTCGTCGAGGCGCTCACCGCGCAGGCCGGGCGGCTGTGGAACGTGCACGACGCGGCGACCCCGAACCGGGCCCAACTCCTCGACACGCTCGCCCGGTTGCTGCCCGAGCACCTCGACACGTACGCCCTCTTCTCCACCGGCGCCGAGGTCGTCGAGGCCGCGCTGCGCGTGGTGCAGGCGACGGCGCCGCCGGGACGCAACCGGATCGGCGCGCTGCGGCACGGCTTCCACGGCAAGACGATGGGCGCCCGGATGCTGGTGCACTGGGACATCGGCCACCAGGCTTTCGCGGGCAACTCCGTGCTCGGGTACGCGCCTTACTGCTATCGCTGCCCGCTGGGCCTGGAGCGGCCGACGTGCGGGGTGCGGTGCGCGTCGCTCGTGCGGCGGCACATCGCCGAGAAGCCGAACACCTCGGCGCTCGTCTTCGAGCCGGTGCTCGGCGCGGCCGGGGTGATCGTGCCGCCGCCCGGCTACTGGGAGCAGATCTCCGAAGCCGCCCGGGAGAACGGGGTGCTGCTCGTCGCCGACGAGGTGCTCACCGGCGGCGGCCGCACCGGAACGTTCCTGGCCAGTGAACTCATCGGCGTGGAGCCGGACTTGGTGGCGATGTCCAAGGGCCTCGCGAACGGCTTCCCGTTCGCCGTGCTCGCGGGCCGCCACGACCTGCTGCACGATCCGGCGGCGGCGACACCGGGCGCGTACGCCTCCACGTACGCGAGCAACCCCCTCGGGATCGCTGCGGCGCGCGCCACGCTGGAGGTCATCGAGCGCGACCGGCTGCTCGAACAGGTGGCGCGACTCGGGGAGTTGCTCGGCGACCGTCTCGGCGCACTCCACGAACGGTTCGAGAACCTGGGCGAGGTCCGCGGCCTCGGGCTGTTGTGGGGCCTGGAGTTCGTGACCGACCGGGCCAGCCGCACCCCCTCCCCCGCGCTCGCCCGCGCCGTGTACGCGGCCGCGCTCGATCTGGGTCTGCGGGTCGCGCTCGGCGGTCATGTACTGCGCCTGGCACCGCCGTTCACGATCGACGAGGCACTGCTCGACGAGGGTGTCGGCCTGTTGGCGAAGGCGATCGAGCAGGCGGTGGCCGCGTGATCGTCGCGCACGAGCTGGTCAAGGAGTTCAGGATCCCGGAGCGTCGGCCGGGCCTGGCCGGCAGCCTGTCCACCCTCTTCACGCGCAGGCACCGGGTCGTCCGGGCCGTGGACGGCGTGTCGTTCGAGATCCCGGCGGGCTCGCGCACCGCGTACATCGGGGCCAACGGCGCGGGCAAGTCCACGACCATCAAGATGCTCACCGGGATCATGACGCCGACCTCCGGGTACTGCCGGGTCCGCGGCATCGAGCCGTACCGGCACCGGCAGCGCAACGCCCGCTCGATCGGTGTCGTCTTCGGCCAGCGCAGCCAGCTGTGGTGGGACCTGTCGGTGCCGGACTCCTTCCGGATCCTGCGCCGCGTCTACGACATCCCCGCGCCGGTGTACCGGCGCAATCTCGGTCTGTACCGCGAGCTGCTCGACATCGACGCGCTCGGGACAACTCCCGTACGCCAGTTGAGTCTTGGCCAGCGAATGCGTGCGGAGATCGCGGCGAGCCTGCTGCACGACCCGGCCGTCGTGTTCTGGGACGAGCCGACCATCGGCCTCGACCTGGTGCTCAAGGAGGCGGTGCGCGAGCTCGTGGTCCGCGCGCACCGGGAGCTGGGCACGACCGTCGTGCTCACCAGCCACGACATCGCCGACATCGCCGCGATCTGCGACAGCGCGCTGGTCGTGGACCGCGGCCGCGTCGTCCACCAGGGCACCATCCAGGACCTGTTGCGCACGGCCGACCGGCGCTCCGTCGTCTTCGACCACCGTGAGCCGCTCGCGGCGGACGCCGTCTGCGCGCTGGTGGAGCAGGGGCTGCCCGGGGTGCAGGCCGCGCCTGCCGACGGGGGCCGCATCCAAGTGACGTACCCGGCAGGAGAGTTCACGTCGCGGCAGGTGCTCGCGTTCCTGCTCGACCGGTTCGACCTGGTGGACTGCTTCGCGCCCGAGCCGGACCTGGAGGACGTGCTGCGGCAGATCTACGGCCGCGGGCCGTCCGCGGTGCCGGCCGAGGTGGGCGGCGCATGAGGCCGCGCACCCTGAGGGCATACGTGCCGTTCGCGACCGGCGGACTGCAGTCACTGCTCCAGTACCGGTCGATGTTCGTGATCACCGGGGTGACCGCGGCGGCGGGCGCGGCCGTCACGGTCTTCCTGTGGCGGGCCGTGTACGGCGACGCCCCGGCGGACGGCGGGCCTGGCGGGTTCACCCTCGCCGGCATCACGACGTATCTGCTGGTCGCGCAGGTGCTGCAGGTCCTGCACACGAACCGGGTCGACGACGAGGTCGCCGCCGAGGTGTACCGCGGGGACGTCGCGGTGATGCTGGTGCGTCCCGTCAGCTATCCGCTGGTCCGGTTCTTCGCCTGTCTGCCGGTGGTCGCGGCCAACGCGGTCCTGGTCGCCGTGCCGGTCCTCGTGCTGTTCGCGCTCCTGGTGCCGCTGACCGTGCCGCGCCCCGGCGACGTGGCACTGTTCGCCCTGTCCGCCGTGCTGTCCGTCCTGATCGCGTTCTGCGTCAATCTCCTCACCGGCATGACCGGGTTCGTCACCACCAACACGTGGGGCGTGCGCATGGTCAAGCAGAGCGTGGTCGCCTTCTTCGCCGGGCAGTTGGTGCCGATCGCGCTGATGCCGGGGCCGCTGGCGGCGCTCGCGTACGCGCTGCCGTTCCGGGGCATGGTCGACGGTCCGCTGACGCTGCTGCTCGGCCGGTACGACGGTGCGGCGGGCGCCGTGGAGGTGCTTGCGCAGCAGGTGGGCTGGGTCACCGGGCTCGGTGTGCTGTGCGCGCTGCTGTGGCGGGCGGCGCTCGGCCGGCTCGAGGTGCTCGGCGGATGAGCGCACTGCGAACAGCCGCCCGCTACGCGCGGCTCTCCTGGTTCCTGGGCGGGGTGGGCCTGCACCGGCTCACCGCGTACCGGCTCGACTTCGTGCTCGGCGCCGGGGCGTTCCTGGTCCGGGTCGGGGTGCAGACGGCGGTGGTCGGCCTGGTGTTCCGGCAGGTGCCCGTGGTGGGCGGCTGGTCGTACCACGAGGTGGTGTTCCTGCTCGGCTTCTCGCTGCTGCCGCGCGGCCTCGACCACCTCTTCACCGACCAACTCTGGGAGCTCGGAAGGAAGTTGGTGCAGCGCGGCGAGTTCTACCGGCATCTCGTGCGGCCGGTCAGCCCGCTGTTCTCGCTCCTTTCGGAGCGGTTCTTCCACCCGGACGGCTTGGGCGAACTGGCCGTCGGTGCCGTGCTCGTGACCTGGTCGGGTTCGTCCCTGGGGCTCGACCTGACCGCCACCCAGTGGGCCCTTGCACCGCTGCTCGTGCTGTGCGGGGCGCTGATCCACACGGCGGTGAAGCTGCTGTTCGCGTCACTGTCGTTCTGGACGGTGACGAGCCTGCCCGCGATGTACGCGGCGAACCAGGTGTCCGAGTTCGCCGCCTACCCCCTCGACATCTACCACCCGACGCTGCGCGCCCTGCTGACGTGGGTGCTGCCGTTCGCCTTCACCTCGTACGTGCCGTGCGGCTATCTGCTGACCGGCGCGACGGGCCTCGTGGTGTGGCTGCCGCTGGTGACGGCCGGGGCGCTGGCCCTGGCGCTCGCGGTGTGGCGGCGCGGCATCACCACCTATGAGATGACCGGGAGTTGAGTGCCACATGAGTCGCATGAGCCGCTTGATCCGTGACGAAGAGTTGGACTCGCTGGTGCGCACCGCGCCGTGGATGCCGCAGGACGGACGCGCGGCCGAGCGGTTCGAACGGGTCGACCACGCCGTGCTCGGTTCGGCGGCACTGCTCCTGATCGTGGCGGCGGTCGGCGGCCCCGCCGCGGGCCGACGGTTCTTCGTGCCGGTGCGCGCCGGGAGCGGAGGCGGCCTCGAAGAGGCCCACGGCCACGAGGAGTTCGACGTCGCCGCGGTGACCAGGGCACTGGCCGGCGGGCGCCTGCACACGGCACGCGGCGGTGTCGTCGAGTTCCGGGGACCGGGTGGCACGCCCGGCGCGGTGCGACAACTCCCCTTCGACCAGGGCTGGTCCTCCAACGCCCTGTCCCTGGTGGACGTCGCGGGCACCCCTTGCATCCACAAGACGTACCGCCGGCTCGACGAGCCCGTCCACGAACCGGAGCTGCTGCGGCGCCTGACCGACACGGGCCGCACCCCGTCGTGGTGGGGCGACTACGCGTACCTCGACCCGGTCAGCGGCGCCCGTCACCCGCTGGGCGTCCTCTACCGGTACGCCCGGGGCGACGGCATCGACGTACCGCTGCGCGAGAACCTGCGCTCGATGTGGCCCCGCATCGGGGAGGCGTCCCCTGACGCTGTCGCCGTGTCCCATCTGCGCCCCCTTGAGGGGATGTTGACAGCGGCCGGGCACTTTCTGCGCGGCCTCCACCACGACCTGGGCGAGCGGCTGGGGAGCGGGACCACGTACCCGGTTCGCTCCGCGCTCGCGGATGCCACGCGGCGCGTCGCCGACCTCGACCGCGCCGCCGGTCTGCCGTTGCCCGCCGCGGCGCGGTCCACGGCGTTCACGGCACTGCGCACCGAACTCCGTTCCCTGGCAGGGGACTTCGACGGTGCTGCCCCCGCCGCAGGCCCCTGCCACGGCGACCTGCACCTGTCCCACCTCCTGTGCGAGCGCGACAGCGGCACCCCCTGGCGGATGACCGTCATCGACCTGTCCACCCCCGCCCTCTCCCCCGCCGACCCCCGCTGGGCCGAGCAGTCGCCCCTCCAGGACGTGGTCGCGATCGAACGGGCGCTGGAGTACTTCGCGGCCGACGAGGCGGCGTTCGAGAGCGCACGGCGACTCGGGGTCGACTCGCTGGAGACCATGCTCGGCACGCTGGACAGCGCGCTCCGCCTGCCGGAGGCCCAACGAGACGTGCACACAGGGGTGTTCGCCGCCGCAGATGCCTGGCGCGAGCGCGTCCTGCATCTGCTGCTCGGCGAGCGGGCCACGCCCGACGACCCGCTGCGCCGCCTGCTCTACGTGCGCCGCCTGCTGCACGAACTGGCCTACAACCAGGCCCATGCCCGCCCCTACCACGCGGCGATCGACCTGCGTCACGCCCGCGCCCTTCAGCCGACCGCCCGCCTCGCGAGGAAGTGACCGAGCCTTGGACCCGCGTATGCACATCATCGAGACGTACTTCGAATGCTGCGGCTTCGACCACACCTTCATCCAGGGCGGCACCTCCGTCTATCTGTGGAACCTGTCGAAGACGATCGCCGCGCGCGGCCACCGCGTGTCCATCGTGACCCCGGCCCACGGCCGCCTCGACGACCTGCGCGAGCGGTACGACGTGGAGGACCTGCCGTACGAGGACGCGTACACGCTGCCGGTGCCGCTCGACCCCGAGGTGTGGCGCGGCTTCCCCGCCGAGGCCGAGCTGGCGCTGCGCACCACGGCGCACCGCATCCGTCTCGACGGCGTCGATCTGTACTTCCTGGCCAACGAGTGGCTGGACAAGCTGCCCGACACCTTCTATCCGCCGTACGACAGCAAGGGCCGCGACCTGGTCTTCTTCAAGCCGCTCGTGTTCCAGGTCGACGCGGTGCGGTTCCTGCGGTCCTGGTTCGCCGACGAGAAGGCCCTGGTGCACGCGCACGAGCCGTACTACCACCACCTCCTCCCTGCGGCCCTGCGCGACGACCCGTCGAAGCTCGTCGTCAGCAACGTGCAGAGCAACATGCCGATCACCAAGAAGGTGTACGCGCCCGAGGTGCGCCGGATGCTCGAACTGCTCGGCGCGGACGTCGAGTTGCCGCCCGAGGAGCCGTCGGACGTCGACGCCCCCGCCGCCATGGTCCAGTACCAGCAGCGCACCCACCTCCACTACACCTACGGCCCCGACCACGTCCCGATCTATCAACTGACCGCCGAACACGCCGATTTGATCGACTTCCTCTCCCCGGGCCAGCTCGACTTCTACGCGTCCTTCCGCGACACCCCGTTCGAGGAACTCTTCGCCCGGCTGCCGATCGCCGATGTCGTGCGCCGCAACGCGCACAAGATGTTCGTCGGCGGCTGCGCCATCTCGGACCAGTGGCTCGCCTGGGACCCGGCCGACGTGGACCGCACGGCGGTGCTCGGCGCGCTCGGCCTCGACCCGGACCTGCCGACCTTCTTCCACAACGCCCGCTACGCCGTGCACCACAAGGGGCAGCTGGAGCTCGTCCGCGCCGTCGACCGGGTCCTCGGCGACGGGCTCGCGGCCAACTTCGTCGTGCGCTGCATCTCCGGCAGCGGCATCGACGACCCGCTCTTCCACGAGGTCGCCGCACGCCACAAGGGCCGGCTGCACCTCGAGTGGGAGCGGGTGCCGGAGCGGCAGGTGTTCGGGTACGCGGCCGCGTCCGACTTCTGCCTGTTCCCCTCGAAGTTCGAGATGGACACGTTCCTCATCGCGCAGGGCGAGGCGATGGCCGTCGGCTCCGTGCCCATCGCCACCGACCAGCGCGGCATGGAGCACTTCCGGCACGCGGACGGCCCCGGGACGACCACCGGGTACGCCGTGAACCGCTCGTTCGCCGAGGACGACGACCTGCTCGTCCACGCGCTCGCCGCCCGGATCCACGAGGCGGCGGCCCTGTGGCGCGAGGAGCCCGCGCGGTACGCGGAGCTGTCCCGGCGGGCGTCCGCCGTCGCCCGGGTCTTCACGTGGGGGCACTGCGCGGATCTGCACCTGGCGGCGTTCACCCGGCTCTGGTCGGGCGAGCCCGCCCGCCTCGACCCTCAACTGGCGCTGCGGCACGGCTGGTTCGACCTGCTGGACGACGAGGACCTCACCGTGGACGCGGCCGTGGCGCACGGCGACCTCGACGCGTACGAGCGGTGCGCGCCGCTCGACGACGACGCGGCCCGCCGCGTCTTCGCCGCCGCCTGGGAGCGCGCCGACTTCACCACGTGCGAACGGGTCGCCGCGCGCAGGCCGGGCGCGATCGACGAGGCCGCTCTGGCACGGCTGCGCGGACGGGCCCGTGTCGCCCCGGACGGCACCCTCAGCTACCGGCTGCCGCACGCGGCCCGCGTCGAGGCCGTGACCCCGGGTGCCGGGGCGAACGGCCGGGCGCTGCCCCACGTACGGGCACTGGAGCGGTCCGCGCCCGGCGAGTTCACCGGCCGGACCGATGCGGGACTGCTGCTCCTCACCCTCGACTCGGGGCGGCTGACCTGGGACGAGGTGCGGCATGGCTGAGCACACCGGCGTCCGCGCGGTCCTGCTGGCCGGCGGCGAGGGCCGACGCATGGGCCCGCTCGGCACGGGCCGCCTCAAACCCCTGGTCCCGTACGGCGGCGCCTGCCGCCTCATCGACTTCAGCCTCGCCAACGCGCACGCCTCGGGGCTCGGCGAGGTGCTGCTGCTCTCCCAGTTCGAGGAGCGGCAGCTGATGGACGACCTGCATCGCGTGTGGCACGCCCGGCCCGGGCTGCGGGTGCACTTCGGGCCGTACGACGCCGCGTACCGGACGGCGCCTGCGGGCCGCCTGCCGGGCGAACTCCCCGCCCGCACCTGGGCGTTGGAGCGCGGCACGGCCGACGCGCTGATCCGCAAGGCCCCGTACGTCTTCGGCGGCGGCGCCGAGCGGGCGGAGCACGTCCTCGTCCTGCACGCCGACCACGTCTACCGCTTCGACTACGGGCCGCTGATCGCCGCGCACCGGGCGTCGGGCGCCGCGCTCACGGTCGCGTACCAGCGCATCGAGCGGCGCTGGGTGCACCTGTTCGGCATGGTGGAGTTCGACGCGCACGGCCGTCTGACGCAGTTCGTGGAGAAGCCCGAACTGCCCACCTCCGACCTGGTGTTCGCGGCGTTCTGCGTCTTCGACGCGGCCGCCCTGCACCGGTATCTGGAGCTGCTCGACGGCACGGACTGGCAGCACGACATCAGCCGCGACGTCATCCCCGCCATGCTCGCCGCGGGCGAGGACGTCCGCGGCTACGAGGTCCGCGACCACTGGGCCGACATCGGCACGGTGGAGCGCTACCACCGCGCCCATCTGGCCCTGGCCGAGGACCCGCGCGCCGGGCTTTCGGTGGACCGGATGCCGTGGACCGTGCGGCCCCAGGTGCGCCGCGCCTGGGTCGGCGAGGCGCCCGGCGTCCGCTCGTCCTGGGTGCCGCGGGACCTCGTCAACGACGGGCACGTGGAGTCCAGCGTGCTCTTCCCCGGCGTCCGGATCGGCGCGGGCGCCCGGGTGCGCCGCAGCGTCGTGCTGCCCGGCGCCGTCGTTCCCGCGGGCGCCGACATCGACTCGGCGGTGGTCCTGGAGGACGGGACCGTCCAGGACGTACCGCACACCGAAGGAGTACTCGCATGACGACGGACCCCCAGACCTACGACATCCTCGTGGCCGGCGGCGCGGGCGTGGACACCATCGTCCGCGTGCCCGAGCTCCTCGTGCCGCCCGGCGACTCGCTGTTCGTGCCCCCGGTGCGCGACTACGTCGCCCACACCGGCAACGGCGTGGCGCGCGGCGCGCACGCCCTCGGCCTCGCCACCAAGTTCATCGACTTCCTCGGCGACGACGTCCAGGGCCGGGAGATCCTGTCCGCGTACGCCGGCGGCGTCCTCGACTTCAGCCACGTCGTCTCGCCGCACGGCACGCCGCGCGGCATCAACCTCGTCGACGCGCAGGGCCGCCGCTTCTCCTTCTACGACGGCCGCCACCCGGCGGACCTGCGGCTGCCGCGCGACTTCTACCTGCCGTTCCTGCGCCGGGCGCGCCACGTCCACCTGTCCATCACGGGCGTCACGAAGGACATGTACGCCGACGTCCACCGCCTCGGTGTGCCGAGCTCCACGGACCTGCACGACTGGGACGGGGAGAACCCGCACCACCGCGCGTACGCGCTCGCCTCCGACTACGTCTTCCTGAGCGCGGCCTCGATCCACGACCGGCTCGACGACGTGCTGCGGTCGATTCTGGCGCAGGGCCGGGCGCGCCTGGTCGTGGCGACGGACGGTGCCGCGGGCTGTCACGTCCTGGAGCGCGGCGAGGACAAGCCGCGCCACTACCCGGCCGTGGCGCCCGAGCGGCCCGTCGTCGACAGCAACGGCGCCGGGGACGCGTTCGTGAGCGCCTTCCTGTACGCGCTCGGGCAGAAGCGGCCGGTGGACGAGTGCGTGCGCGCCGGGTCGGTGTCGGGCGCGTTCGCGTGCACCAGCGAGGGCACGCACACCGAGTTCATCGACGCGGCCGGGCTGCGGGCCGGGTGCGCCCGCGCCGCCGCGACGGCCGGCTGAGGGCGGGGACCAGCGACGTGCACATCATCACGTTCTCCTTCGAGTGCGGCGGCTTCGACCGGCCGCTGATGCGCGGCGGCCTGTCGCCGCTGGTGTGGCAGCTGTCGCGCCAGTACGCCGCACAGGGCCACCGGGTGTCCCTGGTGACGCCCGCGCACGGCCATCTGGAGCGGCTGCGGGCGTCGTACGCGATCGAGGAGCTGCCCGGGACCGGCGCGCCGCACACCGTCCCCCTGGTCCTCGACCCGAAGGTGTGGGCCGGTCAACCCGCCGAGATGTCACTGGAGTTGACGACGACCGCGCACCGGATGCGGCTCGACGGCGTGGACGTGTACTTCCTGTCGGACGACTGGCTCGACCTGCTGCCCGACCGGCTGTATCCGCCGCCGGGCGCGGAGGGCCGCGACCTGGCCCACTTCAAGCCGCTGGTGTTCCAGGTCGCCGGGCTGAGGTTCGTGCAGGAGGTGCTGCGGCCGCGGGACGCGCGCGCCGAGCCGGCCGTGGTGCACGCCTTCGAGCCCGCCTACCACTATCTGTTGCCGCCGGTCCTCGCGCGGGATCCGCTGCTGCGCACGGTGAGCACGGTCGCCGCGAACGCACCGGTCGGGCAGAAGGTGTACCGACCGCAGGTGGAGCGGCTGTTGGCCCTGTTCGGGGTCCACGGCACGGACCTGGACGTCCTGGACGGTCCGCTGCCGGCCGAGGACTCGGCGCGTGCGGTGATGGGGCGGGCGCTCGCCGGGACGCGGATGCACGCCGAGTACGGGCCCGACCACGTCGGCCTGTTCCCGCTGATCGCGGCGCACGCCGATCTCGTCGACTTCGTGTCACCGGGGCAGCAGGCCTACTACAGCACCTTCCGTGACGCACCGGTCGAGGCGCTGTTCGAGACGCTGCCGGTGTCGCGGGTGCTGCGGCGGCGCGCGGACCGGCTGCTGACCGGCGGCTGCGGCGTCACGGACAGCTGGCTCGCCCGGGACCCGGCGTCGGTGGACCGGGAGCGGGTGCTGCGCCGTCTCGGCCTCGACCCGGCGGCGCCGGTCTTCCTCCACTCGGCGCGCTACGCGGTGCACCACAAAGGGCAGTTGGAGCTGATGCGGGCCGTGGAGGAGGTCCTCGACGGCGGTCTCGAGGCGAGCTTCCTCATCCGGTGCGCCACGGGGGACGGCGAGGCGGCGAACGCGTACTTCCTCTCCGTGGCCGACCGCTTCCCCGGCCGGGTCCGGCTGACCTGGGACCTCGCCGAAGAGGACACCCTGTTCGAGGAGGCGGCGTGCGCGCAGTTCTGTGTGTTCCCGTCGAAGTTCGAGCTGGACGGCTTCCTCATCGCGCAGGCCGAGGCGATGGCGTGCGGGGCCGTGCCGATCGCGACCGACCAGCAGGTGACCCGGCACTTCCGGCACGGTGTGCGGCCCCTCACCGACCCGTCGGCCACCGGGTTCGCGGTGCGCGGCTCGTTCCGGGACGACGACCCCGCACTGGCCACGGAACTCGCCGCCCGCATCCGGGAAGCGGCCACCGTCCACCGCACACGACCCGAGACGTACGCCCGGCTGTCGGCCAACTCCCGTTCTCTGGCACGCGAGTTCACCTGGGAACGGGCCGCGCGCACGCGCCTCGACGCCTTCGAGGACGTGGTGCGGGGGCGTCCCCGGCCGTTCCCCGCATCGGCGGCGATCGCGTACGGCTGGTTCGACGACCTGCCGGAGACCGCGCGGACCGAACACGCCGATGCGCTACGGGAATCCGCGCTCGCCCACGGAGACGCCGACGCGTGGGAGCGCGCGGGCGGCCCGATGGACCCCGGCTCCTGCGAGCGACTCTTCGCGGCGGCCTGGTCCCGGGCGGACTTCGCCCGCTGCCTGCGCACGGCCGTCCTGGCGGACCGCCCGGACCTGGCCGCGCGGGTGCACGGGCGGGGGCGCGTCGAGGGGGACGCGGAGGGCGGATGGCGGGTGGTGTACCGGCATGAGGGGGTGGTGCGGGTCGAGGTGGTCGTGGAGGGGAGTGCGTCCCGGGAGGGCTTCGGCCTGGAGACCCCGGGCGAAGCCCTCGCCTCCGACGAACCCGTGCCCGGTCCGACCGGGGCCGTGCTCGTCGCCCTCTCCCCCGGCTCTCCCGAGCACCCCGGGGTCTTCAGCGGAGCGCTGGGCGGCCGGCCCCCGGGGCGGGAGCTGGTCGTCATGCTCACCCTCGTCTCCGGCCGCGTCACCTGGGACTCCCTGCCCCTGGCCCGGCCGCCGTACCGGCTCGTCGCCACCGACCTCGACGGAACCCTGTTGCGCGACGACCTCACGGTGTCGCCGCGCACCCTGCGCGCGCTCGCCGCGGTGGCCGACGCGGGCGCGCACCACGTGGTCGTCACGGGCCGCCCGGCCGCCGCGTGCGCCCGCATCCTCGACGCCCTCGGCTACCGGGGGCTCGCCGTCTGCGGCCAGGGGGCGCAGCTGTACGACGCGGGGTCCGGGCGGCTGTTGTCGTCGGCCTCGCTCGGGCGCGACCTGGCCCGCCGCGTCGTCGCACGCGTGGAGGAGGCGCTCGGGCCCGTCGAGCTGGGCGTCGTCACGGCGCCGCCCGACAGCCGGTTCAAGGTGACCGAGCGGTTCGGCGAGCGGGTGCGGCACGGCTGGGACGTGACCGCCGACCGGGCCCGCCTGTGGGACGACCCGGTCGACAAGCTGATCCTGCACCACCCGGAACTTCCCGAGGACGAACTCGCCGCCAGAACAAAGGAGTTGTGCGGCGCCGACGTGACCGTCGTGCACTCCGTGAAGGGCATGGTCGAAGTGCTGCCCCCGGGCACCACCAAGGCCGCGGGACTGGAACGGGCGGCCCGGCTGCTCGGCTGCACCGGCGCCGACGCCCTCGCCTTCGGCGACATGCCCAACGACATTCCGCTGCTCACGTGGGCCGCACACGGTGTGGCCGTCGCGAACGCGCACCCCGCACTGTGCGCCGTCGCCGACGAGATCGCCCCCGGCAACGAGGAGGACGGCGTCGCCTCCGTCCTTGAACGCCTCTTCGGCTCCGAAGCGCACCACGACTAGCCCCCCCCCCCCCCCCGCCGACACACACGTACACGTACGCCACGAGCCGACATACAGGCACACGCACACCACGAAAGGCACCCACCGATGCCCCCGCCCGATCCCCTCGCCCGCCTCGCCCGCGCCCACGGCGTGGCCGTCTCCTACACGACCGACCGCGGGGAACGCGTCGCCGTCCCGCCGGACACCCTCGTCGCCGTCCTCGCGGCCTGCGGGGTGGACGCCGCCACCCCCGCCGCCGCGCACGCCGCGCTCGCCGCCCATGAACGGCGGTGCGCGGAGCGGCTGTTGCCGCCCTGCGTCGTGGTCCGGCAGCCGCATCCCGTACGCCGTGAGAGCCTCGGCCTGCCGCACGACGCCGAGGTCCATGTGGAGACGGAGGGCGGCGGGCGCGCCCCGGCCGACGGGCCGCTGCCCGTAGGTCTGCACACCCTCCGCGCCCGCACCGCCCGCGGCGCCGACAGCACGCATCTGCTCGTCACGCCCGAGCGACTGTCCGTACCGGAGGGTCGCCACTGGGGTTTCACGGTCCAGCTCCACTCGGCCCTGTCGCGCCGTTCCTGGGGCATGGGCGACCTCGCCGACCTGGCGGAGCTCGCCGAGTGGTCGGGGCGTGAACTGGGTGCGGGGTTCCTGCAGTTGGGCCCGCTGCACGCGGCGGAGCCGGGGCCGCTGACCGATCCGTCGCCCTACCGGCCGAGTTCACGGCGGTTCCCCGACCCCCTGCACGTCCGGGTGGAGGCGGTCCCCGAGTACGCGTACCTCGACGGCGCCGCCCGTCGCACCGTCGACGCCTGCGCCACCCGCGCGCGGGTCCTCAACGAGGATGTTCTCAGCGGGAGTTCGCTGATCGACCGGGACGCCGTGCGCGCGCTCAAGACGTCCGCGCTGCGGCAGGTGCACGACGCGGTGCCGCTCACACCGGGGCGTGCCGCCGCCTTCGCCGCGTTCGTCCGCCGCGAGGGCCGTGACCTCACCGACTTCGCCACGTGGTGCGCCCTCGCCGAGGTGCACGGCGGCGCCTGGCGGTCGTGGCCGGCCGGGCTGCGCGATCCGCGGTCGGCCGCGGTGGCCCGCGCCCGCGCCGAACTCGCCGGCTCCGTCGCCTTTCATCACTGGCTCGCCTGGATCACGGACGAGCAGCTCGCCGACGCGCAGCGACGGGCCGTCGGCGCCGGGATGCCGGTCGGGCTCGTGCACGACCTGGCGGTCGGGGTGTCTCCGCACGGCGCGGACGCCTGGGCCCACCAGGACTTCCTCGCTGCCGGGATGAGCGTGGGCGCGCCGCCGGACGACTTCAATCGGCGCGGCCAGGACTGGGGGCAGCCGCCGTGGCGGCCGGATGCGCTGGCGGCCGCCGGATACCGGCCGCTGGCCGGGCTATTGCGTGCCGGGTTCCGTCATGCCGGGGCGCTCCGCGTCGACCACGTGATGGGGCTGTTCCGGCTGTGGTGGGTCCCCGAGGGACGACCGCCGTCGGAGGGCACGTACGTCCGTTACGACGCCGACGCCATGCTCGGCACGCTGATGCTGGAGGCGCATCGGGCGGGGGCGGCCGTCATCGGCGAGGACCTCGGCACGGTGGAGGCGGGGGTGCGCGAGCGGCTCACCGACCGCGGGGTCCTCGGCACGTCCGTGCAGCGCTTCGAGTACGTCGGCGGTTCCGAGGGCCGGCACGGTCCCCTGCCCGCGCCCGAGTGGCGTACGGACTGTCTGGCCACGCTCACCACGCACGACCTGCCCACCACGGCCGCCTGGCTGAGCGGTGAGCACGTCGAACTCCGGGCCCGGCTCGGCCTGTTGACCCGTCCGGAGACGCAAGAGAAGGCGCAGGCCGCGGCCGAGCGGGACGGCTGGCTGGCCGAGCTGGTCCGTGCGGGCCTGCTGCCGCAGGGCGAGGTGGACCCCGAGGCGGCGCTGCTCGCCCTGCACCGGTTCCTGCTGAGCACGCCGTCGCGGCTGCTCGGTGTGTGGCTGCCCGACACGGTCGGGGACCGCCGCCCGCAGAACCTGCCCGGCACGTCCACGGTGCACCCCAACTGGCGGCTTCCGACGGCCGATGCCGCCGGGCGGCCGGTCCCGCTGGAAGAGCTGCCCGACCACCCACTCGTACGGAAGGTCACCCAGTTGTTCGCGCGTTCGCACACCGAGGAGAGAGATGTCAGGGCAGGTTCTTGCTGAGGCCGGGCCGGGCGTGCGCGAGGACGCCGGCGGCTTCGGCCTGCTGGCACCCGACGGCACGGCCTACCGCGTGGACGTCACCGACGGCGTCTTCGACCGGGACAATCCGCTCCTCGCGCGCGCCCTCACGGGCCGCCGCGTCGTCGCCTTCGTCAGCCCGACGGTCGACCGGCTGTACGGCGACCGGCTCCGCGCCTATCTCAACGCCCATCTGGACGAGGGCAGTTGGAGCGTCCATCCGATCCGTACCGGCGAGCACCACAAGACGCTGGCCGCGGCCGAGCAGGTCTGTGCGACGGCGAAGGCGGCCGGGCTCGACCGGCACGGGGTGATGCTGGCGGTGGGCGGCGGCATCGTCGCGGACGTCGTCGGGTTCGCCGCGTCGATGTACGCGCGCGGCATCCGCTACGTCAAGGTCAACACGACGCTGGTGGGCCAGGTGGACGTCGGCGTCGGCGTGAAGACGGGCGTCAACGCCCTGCGCACGAAGAACATGTTCGGCGCCTACCACCCCGCCCACGCGTCCCTCAACGACGCGTCGCTCCTGTCCACGCTGCCGCCGCGGGAGATCCGCTGCGGGCTCGCCGAGATCGTGAAGATGGCCGTGATCCTGGACGAGGACCTGTTCCGCGCCCTGGAGGACCATCCGGACGTGTTCCTCAACTCCGCCGCATCCGGAGGGGAGTTGGAGACGTACGTGCTGCGTACCTCGATGCGGCTGATGATGGACGAGCTCTGCCCCAATCTGCGCGAGCACGACCTGGCGCGGCTCGTGGACTTCGGGCACACCTTCAGCCCGGTGATCGAGACCGCGGGCGACCACCGCCTCGAGCACGGCGAGGCGGTCGCCGTCGACATGGCCCTGTCCGCGCACATCGCGCGGCTGCTCGGCCTGACCGACGACGCCACCTGCGCCCGGATCGTGCGGCTGCTGCGGCGCATCGGCCTGCCCGTGCACGACGCGCGCACCTGCACGCCCGAGCTGATGGCCCACGCCCTGCGGGCGTCCTGGGAGCGGCGCGGGCGCAGGCTGCACCTGGTGGTTCCGGCGGCGCCCGGCAAGGCGGTCTTCGTCGACGAACTCCAGGACGTGCCCGAGCGGTTGCTGCGCTCGGCGCTCGACGCGCTGGCGCGGGACGGAGGGCCGCACGGTGGCTGACCCGCATGACACGCGTCTCACGCACCGCCGCCCCGCGCTCGCGAACCTGCGCGAACTGCTCGCACCGAAACCGCACGACCACGGCGGTCTCGGCACGATCCTTGCCCACCGGGCCTTCGCCCGCCAACAGGGCGGCAGCGGCGCCGAGTTCGTCGACCTGGCCGTGCTTCCGCCGGGCACCTCCATCGGCCGGCACCGGCACGGCGCCGACCGGGAGACGTACATCGTGCTCGACGGCAGCGGCCTGATGTTCCGGGACGGCGAGGAGTTCCGGGTCGTCGAGGGCGACGTCGTCGTGAACCGCCCGCACGGCGAACACGGCCTCGTCAACGACGGCGGCACGCCGCTGCGCCTGCTCGTGTTCGAGGAGCCGGTCCCCGATCCGCTCGACCGCACCGAGGGAGACATCGCGTGAACTTCCCCGCCCCCGATGCCCCGTTCACCGTCCTCGACGTGGGCGGGACCACCCTGCGCATCGCGGACTACGACCCGGCGACGGGCTCCCTGTCCCGTGCGCGCCGCATCCCGGTCGACGGCATGGCCCGCGATCCGGGCGCTCCCGTGCCGCTCCTGCAGGAACGGGTCGTCGCCCAGCTCGTCCGCGAGGTCGAGGCACACACCGCGGCGGGCGGCACCCCGCGCGCCGTCGGCGTCGCGTTCGCCGGGCCGATCACCGCGGGCGGCCTCGTGCTGGCCGCGCCGACGGTGTGGGGCGCACGCGGCGAGCCGCTGCCGCTGGGCGGACTGCTCACCGAGCGGCTCGGCGTCCCGGTGGTCGTCGTCAACGACCTGACCGCGGCCGCCTGGCGCTACGCCACCACGGAGAGCCGGCCGTTCTGCCTGCTCACCGTCAGCTCCGGCATCGGCAACAAGGTCTTCCGCGGCGGCGAGGTGCTGCTCGACGCGGACGGCCACGGCGGCGAACTCGGCCACTGGACCTGTGACACCTCCCCCGACGCGCCCCGGTGCGACTGCGGGGGCCGCGGGCACCTCGGGGCGATCGCCTCGGGCCGCGGCGTGCTCGCCGCCGTGCGCCGGGCCGCGGCCGCCGACCGGGCCGGCTTCGCGGCCTCGCCCCTGTCGTCGTACACCGACGGGCGCCCCGAAGCGATCACCAACCAGGCGATCGCGGCAGCGGTCCGCGCCGACGACCCGTTCGCCACCGCCGTGCTGCGCTCCACGCTCACCGCGCTGGCCCAGGCCATCACCTCGGTGTTCACGTCGATCGGGATCTGCCGGTACATCGTGATGGGCGGCTTCGCCCTCGCCGTCGGGGAACGCTACCGGCGGCTCCTGGTCGGGGAGTTGACGCGTCTGGGCTGCTTCGGCCTGGACGCCCGGGACATCGACGCGATGGTCTCGCTCGGCGCGGCCGACGACGACCACGGGCTGCTCGGCGCGGGGCACCTCCTCGCCGCGCGCATGCCCTCGCCCGCGGGGCAGGTGACGCGGTGACCGGCATCGGCGACAGGGGCCGCACGGACGGCACGGGCGGCACAGGCGGCACAGGCGGCACAGGCGGCACAGGCGGCACCCTGATCATCGGCAGCGGTTTCATCGGCACCGCCCTCGCCCGCCGCCTCGCCGCGTCCGGCACGGCGGTCACCCTGGCCTCGCGGGGTCGGCCCGCGAGCGATCCCGCGTCGTACGGGGCCTGCTGGCGCGCCCTGGACGCCACCGATCCGGAGGCGTGCGGGCGGCTGCTCGCGCGGCTGCGGCCGCGCGGTGTCGTCCTGGTGCACGGGCCGTCCGACGTGACGTGGTGCGAGGCGCATCCGGGCGAGGCGGCCCGCGCCCACGCCGCGGTCGCCGACAACGTGGCGGCCCTGGCCCTGGGTGCACGCATCCTGCTGATCTCGACGGACAACGTGTTCGACGGCACCGCGCCGGGCGCCACCGAGTCGACTCCGGTGTCCCCGGCGAACGCCTACGGCCGCGCCAAGCGGGGCGCCGAGCGGATCCTGTCGGCCACGGCGGCGGACGCGGTCGCCCTGCGGGTCAGCCTCGTGTACGGGCACGAACCCGCGGACGCGGGGAAGTGGCTCAACTTCTTCGCGGCCTGCGCACACCGGCTGCTGCGCGGCGAGGAGGTGCGGGCGCCGTGCGACCACTGGACGACCCCGGTCACCGTCGACGACGTCGCCCGGGTCGCGGCCGCCGTGCTGACCGCGCCCGGGCCGCTGCCCCCGGTGCTGCACCTCGGCGGCCCGGACCGTGTGACGCGCGCCGAGTGGGCGGGGGTCGTCGCCGACGCGCTCGGGGCGCCCCGCCGCCTCGTGGTCCCGGTGCCCAAGGCTCTGACGCGGTACGCGTCACGCCCCGAGAACGCCTGCCTGGCAAGCGAGTTGCTGCACCAGGTGCTCGCTCCCGAGGTCGCCGCGCTGCAGGGGATCGAGGCGGGGGCGCGGTCGCTGGCCCCCGCCTTCCTCCGGGAGGTCAGCCGCGCAGCACCGTGATGAGCTCGCTCACGGTCCGCGTCATCGCCTCCCGCCCGACCGTCAGGTACTTGCGCGAGTCGACGGCGTCGGGGTGGGCGGCGAGGAACTCCCGGATGGCGGCGGTCATCGCGATGTTCAGCGCCGTGCCCACGTTGACCTTGGCGATGCCGCCGCGCACCGCGGCCGTCAGCTCGGCGTCCGGCACGCCGGACGAGCCGTGCAGCACGAGCGGCACCCCGAACTCGCCGAGGCCTTCGGCGAGCCGCTTGAGCAGGTCGTGGTCGAGGGCGGCGGTGCGGGTGGTCATGGCGTGCGAGGAGCCGACGGCGACGGCCAGCGCGTCCACCCCGGAGTCGCGGACGAACGCGCGGGCCTCCGCCGGATCCGTGCGGGCGCCGGGCGCGTGCGCGTCCAGCGGCGCGGCCCCGTCCTTGCCGCCGACCTCCCCCAACTCGGCCTCCACCCACAGGCCGTTGGCGTGGCCCCAGTCGGCGGCGGTGCGGGTCGCGGCGAGGTTCTCGTCGTAGGGCAGACGCGCGGCGTCGTACATGACCGAGCTGAATCCGGCGTCGACGGCCTGCCGCAGCAGGTCGTCGCTCTGTACGTGGTCCAGGTGCAGGGCGACGTCGACGCGGGCCGACGCGGCGACGGCGGTGGCGGCGCGGGCCAGCGGCAGGAGCCGGCCGTAGCGGTAGCGCACCGCGTTCTCGGAGATCTGCAGGATGACGGGTGCGTCCACGGCCTCGGCCCCGGCGACGACGGCCTCGACGTGTTCGAGCGTGATGACGTTGAACGCGGCGACGGCACCGCGCCGGGCGGCGGCGGCACCGATGAGCGTCCCTGTGGCTGCGAGGGGCACTGCCCCTCCTCTCACGTGGCAGACAGCGATGGTCAGTTGGCGGCGTCGAGGATCACGGAGCGGGTGAGGTGGCGCGGCTGGTCCGGGTCGAGGCCCTGGCGGGCGGCGACCGCGACGGCCAGGCGCTGGGCGCGGACGAGTTCGGCCAGCGGGTCGAGCCGCCCCTCCACCCAGATCGCGCCCGTCGCGCAGACCTGCTCGGCAAGCCCCTCGGGCGCCTCGCCGAGCATCCAGGTGGCGGTGCCGGAGGTGGTGACGCTGATCGGGCCGTGGCGGTACTCCATCGCCGGGTACGCCTCGGTCCAGGACAGGGACGCCTCGCGCATCTTCAGCGCGGCCTCGTTGGCGAGGCCGACGGTCCAGCCGCGGCCGAGGAAGGTGAACTGGCCGCATTCCACGAGCCCTTCGGGCAGCGGCTCGGCGAGCGCGGTGCGCGCGTCGGCGACCGCCTGCTCGGTGTGCAGCCCGAGGTGGGCGCGGAGCAGGGTGAGCGCGGTGGTGGCGAAGCGGGTCTGCACGACGGACTGCTCGTCGGCGAACTCCAGGACCACCAGGTCGTCGGCGGCCGTCCTGATCGGCGTGTTCGGGTCGCCGGTGATCGCGGTCGTGCGGACCTTCCCCTTGAGGGCGGCCAGCAGGTCGAGCACCTCCGTGGTGGTGCCGGAGCGGGTGAGCGCGATCACCCGGTCGTAGGCCCGCCCGGCCGGGAACTCGGAGGCCGCGAACGCGTCGGTCTCCCCCTGCCCCGACTGCTCGCGCAGCGCGGCCGCGGCCTGCGCCATGAACCAGGAGGTGCCGCAGCCGACGATCGCGACCCGCTCCCCGGCGGCCGGCAGGGCCGCCTTGTGCTGCGCGGCCAGGCCCGCGGCCCGCGTCCAGCACTCCGGCTGGCTGTTCAGCTCGTTCTCGACATGGCTCATGCCGTGCCCCACTCCCCGAAATGTCCCGTGCGAGCGCACCTACGCCACGCAGTGCTTGTTCCTGCAAGATATAGCGAGCTTTCAATCACTATCAAGCATTGGTGTGCAACAGCTTTCGCACGCAGCGGCTAGGGTCTGTCCAACCGAATCGATCGACGAACGGAGGCCGCGGATGTCCCGCGACGCCCGCTGGAAGTCCCTCCTGGAGCTGCTCGTCGAGCGCGGCCGCCTCGACGTCGAGGACGCCGCGGGCGAACTGGGCGTCTCCGCCGCGACGATCCGGCGCGACTTCGACCAGCTCGCGGAGCAGCAGATGCTGGTGCGCACGCGCGGCGGCGCCGTCGTGCACGGCGTCAGTTACGAACTCCCGCTGCGCTACAAGACGGCGCTCGGCGCCGCCGAGAAGCAGCGCATCGCCAAGGCCGTCGCCGAACTCCTCACTCCCGGCGAGGCCGTGGGCCTGACCGGCGGCACGACGACGACGGAGGTGGCGCGGGCCCTCGCCGTCCGCCCGGACTTCGCCTCGGGCACCCCCGCCCTCACGATCGTCACGAACGCGCTGAACATCGCCAACGAGCTTGCCGTGCGGCCCCAGTTCAAGATCGTGCTGACCGGCGGGGTCGCGCGTCCGCAGTCGTACGAGCTCATCGGCCCGCTGGCCGACGGGGTGCTCGGCCAGATCACGCTGGACACGGCGGTGCTCGGCGTCGTCGGCCTCGACGTCACCCACGGCGCGTCCGCGCACGACGAGGCGGAGGCCGCGATCAACCGGCTGCTGTGCGAGCGGGCCGAGCGGGTGGTGGTCGCGGCCGACTCCAGCAAGCTGGGCCACCGGGCGTTCGCGCGGATCTGCGACGTGGAGCAGGTCGACATCCTCGTCACGGACGCGGCGGCCGACAAGGAGACCCTGGCGCGGTTCGAGGAGGCGGGGGTCCAGGTCGTCGCGGTCTGACCCCGAGCGACACCGAAGGCGCGCGGAGCCCATGCCCCGCGCGCCTTTCGCATGCCCCGGTCCCTGCCGCGAGGCCCGGCACCGACCCCCTTGTCCCGAACGGACCGCGGCCTCTACCCTGACTTTGTGCCGCTACTAAACAAACTCGGGACCGTCAGCGCCGACGGCCCGCACGCCCCGTCCCTGAGCCGACTTCGCCTCGCCCTCACCGTCTTCTTCGCCCTCGACGGCTTCGTCTTCGCGGGCTGGGTCGTGCGCATCCCCGCCATCAAGGAGCAGACGGGGGCGTCCGCGAGCGCCCTCGGGCTCGCCCTGCTCGGGGTCTCCGCGGGCGCCGTCGTCACGATGATGCTGACGGGCGGCCTGTGCCGCAGTCTTGGCAGCCACAAGGTCACGGTGGCCTGCGGCGTCCTGCTCCCGCTCACCGTCGCGCTGCCGCCGCTCACGCACTCCCCCCTCACGCTCGGCCTGGTACTGCTCGTCTTCGGAGCGGCGTACGGCGGGATCAACGTGGCGATGAACAGCGCGGCCGTCGACCTCGTCGCGGCGCTCGGCCGGCCCGTCATGCCGAGCTTCCACGCCGCGTTCAGCCTGGGCGGCATGGTGGGTTCGGGCCTCGGCGGCCTGGTCGCGGGGCACCTGACCCCCACCCGGCACCTGCTGGCGATCACGGTCATCGGCCTCGTGGTCACCGCGGCGGCCGCCCCGACGCTGCTGCGCACACCGTCCCCGCGCCCTCCGGAACGTATACGGAGGCAGGACGCACCGCGCGGCCCCGGCCGGGGATCGCGCGCCCTGGTCCTCGTGTTCGGACTCATCGCGCTGTGCACGGCGTACGGCGAAGGCGCGCTCGCCGACTGGAGCGCGCTGCACCTGGAGCAGGACCTGCACGCGCACCCCGGCGTCGCGGCGGCCAGCTACTCGTGCTTCGCCTTCGCCATGACGATCGGCCGGCTCTCCGGCACGGCCCTGCTCGAACGGCTGGGCAGGACACGGACGTTGGTGTACGGCGGGGCGACCGGCGCGGTCGGCATGCTCCTCGGCTCGCTCGCCCCGTCGGTGGGGCTCACCCTGGCCGGGTTCGCGATCACCGGGCTCGGCCTGGCGAACATCTTCCCCGTCGCGGTCGAACGGGCCGGCGCGCTCGCGGGCCCCACCGGCGTCGCCGCCGCGTCCACCCTCGGCTACGGCGGCATGCTGCTCGGGCCGCCCGCGATCGGCTTCATGGCGGACTGGTTCTCCCTGCCCGCGGCGCTGACGAGCGTGGCGCTGCTCGCGGCGGTGGCGGCGACGATCGGCTTCGCCACGCGTCGCGCGGCCACCATCTGAAACTCGGCGGCCGTCCGCGCCCCGACCATGCACACTCTCCTCCATGGATATCGCCGAGCACATCGAAATCGTGGACGTGGAGGGCCGGTTGCTCGCCGACGCGGCCGAGGAGGCGGGGCCCGACGCCAAGGTGGCGACCTGTCCGGACTGGCAGGTGCGCCACCTGCTGCGCCACCAGGGCGCGGTGCACCGCTGGGCAGCCTCGTACGTGGCCGAGGGCCACACGGCGCGCAGGCCCTTGACGGAGCCGGCCGGTCTTGACGGGGACGCCCTGCTGGACTGGTACCGGGAGGGACACCGCCTGCTCGTCGACACGTTGACAGGGGCGAGCCCCGACGTGGAGTGCTGGGCGTTCATGGCCGCGCCCTCACCGCTCGCGTTCTGGGCGCGACGTCAGGCGCACGAGACGACCGTGCACCGGGTGGACGCGCAGTCGGCACTGACCCGGCCGCCCGGCGACGAACCGGGGCCGATCACCGAGGAGTTCGCGGTGGACGGGATCGACGAGCTGCTCACCGGTTTCCACGCGCGGGAACGCAGCCGGGTGCGCGTGACGGAGCCGCGCGTCCTGCGGGTGCGGGCGACGGACGCGGACGTGACGTGGACCGTGCGTCTCACCCAGGACCCGCCCGCGGCCGCGCGCGGGGGCACGGAGGCCGAGGCCGACTGCGAGGTGTCGGGCCCGGCCGCGCGGCTGTACCTGGCGCTGTGGAACCGGCTGCCGCTCCCGGACGTGACCGGTGACACCGCGCTCGCCGAGCTGTGGCGGCGGACGTCGGGGGTCTGACCCCGGCGCGCACCCGACTCAGTGCTCGCCGGACTCCAGCATCCGGCCGAGCACGGCCCGCTGCAGGGGCCGCACCTCACTGTGCAGGTCGCGGCCCTTCTGCGTGACGCACACCCGCACCCCGCGCCGGTCCTCGCTGCACATGCCGCGCTCCACGAGCCCGTCCTTCTCGAGGCGTCCGATGAGACGCGACAGGGCGCTCTGGCTCAGATGGACCTGCGCGGCGATCTCCTGCACGCGGAAGCCGGACGTGCCGTCCTCCGCGGAGCCCTCGGCGAGTACGTCGAGCACTTCGAAGTCGCTGGCGCCCAGGCCGTGTTGATGCAGCTCGCGGTCGAGCTCGCACATCGTGCGCGCGTGCACCGCGAGGATGTCCCGCCACTGGTCGACGAGGCCCGCTGCGGCCTTCGTCTCCGACTTCTGTCCCGCCATGACCGCACGGTAGCAGAAAAGAAGCCGTTTGTTGCATCGGAATTAAATGCACTTGCAGTCAATGCATGTGCATGTACTCTGCTCCGCATGACCTCTCCGCTCTCCACCGCTCCGTCCTCGGCCGAGGCGTCCCAGGAGCACTGGTCCCCCCGTCTGTGGGGGACCCTGCTCGTGCTCTGCGCCGCGATGTTCCTCGACGCGCTCGACGTCTCGATGGTCGGCGTCGCCCTGCCCTCGATCGGTTCGGAACTGGACCTGTCGACGTCGACGCTGCAATGGGTCGTCAGCGGCTACATCCTCGGCTACGGCGGCCTGTTGCTCCTCGGCGGCCGCGCCGCGGACCTGCTCGGGCGGCGCCGCGTCTTCCTGATCGCCCTCGGCGTCTTCGCCCTCGCCTCGCTGCTCGGCGGGCTCGTCGACTCGGGCCCGCTGCTCATCGCGAGCCGCTTCATCAAGGGGCTCAGCGCCGCGTTCACCGCGCCCGCGGGCCTGTCCATCATCACGACCACGTTCGCCGAGGGCCCGGTCCGCAACCGCGCCCTGTCCATCTACACCACCTGCGCCGCCACCGGCTTCTCCATGGGCCTCGTCCTGTCGGGCCTGCTCACCGAGGCCAGCTGGCGCCTGACGATGCTGCTGCCCGCGCCGATCGCCGTGATCGCGCTGCTGCTCGGCCTCAAGCTGATCCCGCACAGCGCCAAGGAGGAGAACCACCGCGGCTACGACATCCCCGGCGCCATCACCGGCACCCTGTCGATGCTGCTCCTCGTCTTCACCGTGGTGCAGGCCCCCGAGGCCGGCTGGGGATCGGCGCGCACCCTGCTCTCGTTCCTGGCGGTCGCCGTCCTGCTCGCCGTGTTCATCCGCATCGAGCGCCGCTCGGCGGGACCGCTGATCCGGCTCGGCGTGCTGCGCTCCGGCTCGCAGATCCGCGCCCAGCTCGGGGCGATGACGTTCTTCGGCAGCTACGTCAGCTTCCAGTTCCTCGCGACGCTCTACCTGCAGTCGCTGCTCGGCTGGTCGGCACTGAGCATGGCGCTCGCCTTCCTTCCGGCGGGTGCGCTCGTGGCCCTGTCGTCCACGAAGGTCGGCGCGATCGTGGACCGCTTCGGCACGCCCCGCGTGATCGCGGTCGGCTTCGCCCTCATGGTGCTCGGCTACGCGCTGTTCCTGCGCATCAACCTCGACCCGGTCTACGCCGCCGTCATCCTGCCGACGATGCTGCTGATCGGCGCGGCCTGCGCCCTGGTCTTCCCCTCGCTCAACATCCAGGCCACGAACGGGGTGCACGACGACGAGCAGGGCATGGTCTCCGGTCTGCTCAACACGTCCGTGCAGGTCGGCGGCGCGATCTTCCTCGCGATCGTGACGGCGGTCGTCACCGCGAACGCACCGGAGGGCGCCTCGCCGCAGGAGGTCCTGGACAGCTTCCGCCCGGGCCTGGTGGTGGTCACCGCGGTCGCCCTGGCGGGCCTGCTGATCACCCTCACCGGCCTGCGCACCCGTCGTACGCAGGAAACGATCGTGGTCGTGAAGTCCGTACAGGAAGAGGCCGACGAGGAGCGGCTCGCGCTGCGGGACTGAGCGCGGCCGGATTCGGGGGACGGGGTCCGCGGGCGGCACGACCGCCCGCGGGCCCCGCGCGTCAGCCCAGCCAGCCGGGTCGTACGAGACCCGACTCGTAGGCGAGCACGACCAGTTGGGCCCGGTCGCGGGCGCCCAGTTTGACCATCGTGCGGCTCACGTGGGTCTTGGCGGTCAGCGGGCTGACCACCAGGCGGCGGGCGATCTCCTCGTTGGACAGGCCGATGCCGACGAGCGCCATCACCTCCCGCTCCCGCTCGGTCAGTTCGGACAGCGACGCGGCGGCCGCGGGCTCCTTGGAACGGGCCGCGAACTCGCCGATCAGCCGCCGCGTGACCCCCGGGGACAGCAGCGCGTCCCCGTGCACCACGGCCCGTACGGCGCGCAGCAGTTCCTCCGGCTCGGTGTCCTTGACGAGGAACCCGGACGCTCCCGAGCGGATCGCCTCGAAGACGTACTCGTCGAGCTCGAACGTGGTGAGCATGACCACCTTCACCGCCGCCAGGTCCGCGTCCTCACCGATCCGCCGGGTCGCCGCGAGCCCGTCGAGCAGCGGCATACGGATGTCCATGAGGACGACGTCGGGCCGCAGTTCGCGCACCTTGCGCACCGCTTCCTCGCCGTCGGCGGCCTCGCCCGCGACCTCGATGTCGCTCTGCGCGTCGAGCAGGGCCTTGAACCCGGCGCGGACGAGCGACTGGTCGTCGGCGAGCAGTACGCGGATCAACGGAGCCTCCTGGCGGGTCAGGCGGACGGGGCCGTGGTGAGCGGCAGTTCGGCGACGACCCGGAAGCCGCCGCCGGGGCGCGGGCCCGCGTCGATCGTGCCATCGAGGGCGGCGGCACGCTCGCGCATTCCGGCGAGTCCGTTGCCGCTGCCACCCGCCTCGGCATGGCTCGCGGGCCCTTCGTCGTCGATGGTGAGCGTCAACAGGCCGGTTCCGTACCGGAGTTGCACCTGCGCCCGGCGCGACTCCGAGTGCCGTACGACATTGGTGAGCGCCTCCTGCACGATCCGGAACGCGGCCAGGTCGGCGCCCGGCGGCAGCGCCCGCCGCGTGCCCTCCGTGGTCACGTCGACGGTGAGACCGGCCCCGGCCGCCTGCTCCAGGAGCTCCGGGAGACGGTCGAGTCCGGGCGCCGGTGCCCGCGGCGCGTCACCGGGGGCGCGCAGCGTGTCGAGGACCTGCCGCACCTCCCCCAGCGCCTCCTTGCTGGCGGACTTGATGGTGGTCAGCGCGGTCCTCGCCTGCTCCGGGTCCGAGTCGAGCAGGGCCAGGCCGACGCCCGCCTGCACATTGATCACGGAGATGGAGTGGGCCAGGACGTCGTGCAGTTCGCGGGCGATGCGCAGCCGCTCCTCGTCCGCCCGGCGCCGCGCCGCCTGCTCCCGCTCGGCGCGCGCCTGCTGCCACTGCTCGCGGCGCACCCGGGCCAGCTCGGCGACGGCGACCACGGCCAGCACCCAGGCCGCGACGAACCCCTCCTGCCCCCACGACCCCGGCCCGTCCCCCGACGGCGGCAGATACCGGTACAGCCAGTGCGCCACGAGGACGTGCCCGGCCCAGAAGAGCCCGACGGCGGTCCACGCGGCGTACCGGTGCCCGGCGACGATCGCCGCGAAGCAGCCGAGCGCGACCAGCAGGAAGACCGGCCCGTACGGATAGCCGCCGCCCAGGTACACCAGGACGCACAGCGCGGTGCCGAAGACGACCGCGACCGGGTGGCGGTGCCGCCACAGCAGCAGCACGCCGCCCGCGATGAGCAGCAGCCGGGCGAAGACGTCCAGACCGGCGCGGTCATCGGTCTGCCCGTGCGCGGCGAAGGTCGAACCGACCAGGACGAACGCGGTCACGAACAGGGTGGAGCGCCAGGGCAGCCGGCCCTCGCGCTCGCCGGTCCATCCCGCGGGCCCCTGGTTCCACCACGGCGGACCCTGCCGCATCCAGGGTGGTCCCCACGCCCGGGCCGGCCGCCCGTCGCGTCCTCGCTGCTCGTCCATGCCGCCACGCTAAGGGGCACCGGCCGCCGCGGGCGTCAGCCGGGCGAGGTGATCACACGTACTCCCCGGGGAGTACGCCGGTGGGGCGGCGGGCCGGGGCGGGCCGAGCCGGGTCAGGGCCCGGTTACCGCACCAGGCCGACCCCGTGGGCGAGTTGACCGGCGGCGTGCGTGAAGAAGGCCGCCCGGTCCTGGACGACCCGGGTGAACTGGCCGAACAGCTCGAATCCGACGAGCCCGAACAGCTGCGCCCAGGCGGCGACGAGCGCGGCCGCGACCTCCGGCGGCAGATCGGGCGCGATGTCGGCGGACATGCGCTCCGCCTCGGCGCGGACCCCGGGCGACAGCGGCGGCAGGGACACGCCCTTGCCCTCGTAGGCGTCGCGGACGATGGCGATGAGGAGCAGGCCGATCCGGGACGCCGAGGGAACGGTGGTCATCGGCGCGGTGTAGCCGGGCACCGGCGAGCCGTAGATCAGGGCGTACTCGTGCGGGTGCGCCAGCGCCCAGGCGCGCACGGCCTGGCACACCGCGACCCAGCGGCCGGCGGGCGTCGGCTCCTCGCCCACCTCGCGGAACGCGGCGTCGGCCGCCTCACCGGCCGCGCCCAGCGAGTCGTACGCGTCGATGATCAGGGCCGTCAACAGCTCGTCGCGGCTGGGGAAGTAGCGGTACAGGGCGGAGGAGACCATGCCGAGCTCGCGGGCGACGGCGCGCAGGGAGAGCTTGGCGGCACCGTCGGCGGCGAGCTGTCTGCGGGCCTCGTCCTTGATGGCGGCGGTGACCTCCTGCCGGGCGCGGGCGCGGGCTCCCTGCGTGGCGGCGCGTGGGGGGGTGCTGCGGCTCGTACTCATGCGGTCCAGTGTGGCACGGCGGCAGAGCACCGCCCACGGTTCGGAGCGGTGCACAAAAAAGAGAGCACTGCTCTTGCAGTGGATCACCGATCCACGGCAGACTGCTCTCAAGCGAGAGCACCGCTCTCACACTTCCTGGAGGACCTGATGTCCGCGTCCGCACACGTTCAGAAGCCCGGCTGGTTCACGGTCAACGTCATGAACCGGTTCGTGTCGTGGCTGACCCGTCGGGGCCTCAGCATCTGGGGCTCCAGGGTGCTGGCCGTCCGCGGCCGCAAGAGCGGCGAGTGGCGCACCACCCCGGTCAACCTCCTGACGGTCGACGGCCGGTCGTACCTCGTCGCACCCCGCGGACACGTGCAGTGGACCCACAACATGCGGGCCGCGGGCGGCGGCGAGCTGCGCCTCGGCAAGCGGGCCGACGCGTTCACCGCCACCGAGGTCACCGACGACGACAAGCCCGCCCTGCTGCGCGCCTACCTCAAGCGCTGGAAGGCGGAGGTCGGCGTGTTCTTCAACGGGGTGGGCCCGGACTCCTCCGACGAGGAACTGCGCCGCATCGCCCCCGACCACCCCGTCTTCCAGATCACGCTCAAGGACTGACCGCCCCCGGCGCCCTCAGTGGTCGAGCCGCGACAGCGCCCGTCCCGCCATGGGATGCGTCCGCACCAGTTCACCCAGGGACGACGAGCCACGGGTGATCCGCGCGAACGCGTTCCACGCCGGCCTGAAGCCCGTGATCGCCGCGTGCAGCAGGCCCGGGCGCCGCTCGAAGACGGTCAGCATCCGCTTGCCGACGGCCATTTCGACACCGAGGCCCGCCTTGATGGCGAACGCGTAGTTGAGCGCCTGGCGGCGGGCGTCCACCGCGTCGTGCGACTCGGAGATGCGCACCGCCCACTCCCCCGCGAGGCGGCCCGAGCGCAGCGCGAACGAGATGCCCTCGCGGGTCCACGGCTCGAGCAGACCGGCCGCGTCGCCGCAGACCAGGACCCGGCCGCGCGACAGGGGCGAGTCGTCGGCGCGGCAGCGCGTCAGGTGCCCGGAGGAGATCGACGGCTCGAACCCGGCGAGGCCGAGCCGCCCGATGAAGTCCTCCAAGTACCGCTTGGTGGCGGCTCCTTCGCCGCGGGCCGAGATCACCCCGACGGTGAGGGTGTCGTCCTTGGGGAAGACCCAGCCGTAACTGCCGGGCATCGGGCCCCAGTCGATGAGGACGCGGCCGCGCCAGTCGTCGGCGACCTCCTCGGGGACCGGGATCTCCGCCTCCAGGCCCAGGTCGACCTGGTCGAGCTTGACCCCGACGTGGGCTCCTATGCGGCTGGCGCTGCCGTCGGCGCCGACCACGGCCCGCGCGAGCACCGTCTCACCGTCCTGCAGGACGACCGCGACCGTGCGCCGGTCGGGCACCGTCGAGCCGTGCTGCTCGACCCGCGAGACCGTGACGCCCGTGCGCAGTTCGGCACCGGCCTTCTGCGCGTGCTCGACGAGCTGCGCGTCGAACTCGGGCCGGTTGATGAGCCCGAACAGCATGGTGCGTGAGCGTCGCGTCCGCGCGTACTTGCCGTTCAGGGAGAACGTCACCGCGTTGATCCGGTCCTTGAGCGGCAGCTCGAAGCCCGGCGGCAGCGCGTCACGGGACGGGCCGATGATGCCGCCGCCACACGTCTTGTAGCGCGGCAGCTCCGCCTTCTCCAGGAGCAGGACGCTGCGCCCGGCGACCGCGGCCGCGTACGCGGCGGACGCCCCCGCGGGTCCCGCGCCGACCACGACGACGTCCCACACCTCCATGGCCCGCTCGTCGTCCATCTCGTTGCCGCCCGCCGAGTTCTCGCTGCTCACGATGGTCTGCTGCTCCCGAATCGCCCATCTGGACATGCCTGCCGCACCTTGTTCCAGGCATCCTACGGCGGGCGGTGCCGTGACCCTCTGTGGGAGGATCATCCGCACACCCTGCACAACGTCGCACCCACGAGGAGCGTGCCCATGTCGCCGCATCCGATCGCCGAGACCGTCGCTTCGCTCATGCCGAAGGCCAAGGCGGAGCTGACCGAGCTGGTCGCCTTCACATCGGTGGCGGACTTCGACCAGTACCCGAAGAGCGAGAGCGAGGGCGCCGCGAACTGGGTCGCCGACGCGCTGCGCGCCGAGGGCTTCCAGGACGTCGCGCTCCTCGACACCCCGGACGGGACGCAGTCGGTCTACGGCTACCTGCCCGGCCCGGCGGGCGCGCCGACAGTGCTGCTCTACGCGCACTACGACGTACAGCCCCCGCTGGACGAGGAGGCGTGGGTGACGCCCCCGTTCGAGCTGACCGAGCGTGCGGACGGCCGCTGGTACGGGCGCGGCGCCGCCGACTGCAAGGGCGGCGTGCTGCTGCACCTCCTCGCGATCCGCGCACTGAAGGCGAACGGCGGCGTGCCGGTCAACGTCAAGGTGATCGCCGAGGGTTCCGAGGAGATGGGCACCGGCGGCCTCGAGCGCTACGCCGAGCAGCACCCCGAGCTGCTCACCGCCGACACGATCGTCATCGGTGACGCGGGCAACTTCCAGTGCGGTCTGCCCACCGCGACGGCGACGCTGCGCGGCATGACCATGGTCCGCGTCCAGATCGACACCCTCGAAGGCAATCTGCACTCCGGGCAGTTCGGCGGGGCCGCGCCGGACGCACTGGCCGCCCTGGTGCGCGTACTGGACTCGCTGCGTGCGGCGGACGGCTCGACGACCGTCGACGGGCTCGGCGAGAGTGCGGCGTGGGACGGTCTGCAGTACGAGGAGGACGCGTTCCGCAAGGACGCCAAGGTCCTCGACGGCGTGGAGCTCATCGGCTCGGGCACGGTCGCCGACCGCATCTGGGCCCGGCCCGCCGTCACGGTCCTCGGCATCGACTGCCCGCCGGTCGTCGGCGCGACGCCGTCCGTGCAGGCCGGCGCCCGCGCGCTGATCAGCCTGCGCGTGCCGCCGGGCACGGACGCCGCCGAGGCGACGAAGCTCCTGATGGCGCACATCGAGGCGCACACGCCGTGGGGCGCCCGCGTCCAGGTCGAGCAGGTCGGCCAGGGCCAGCCGTTCCGTGCGGACACCTCGAGCCCCGCGTACGGCGCGCTCGCGGAGGCGATGCGCGAGGCCTACGACGGGCAGGACATGCAGTACGCGGGCCAGGGCGGCTCGATCCCGCTGTGCAACACGCTCGCCTCGCTCTACCCGCAGGCGGAGATCCTGCTGATCGGCCTGAGCGAGCCGGACGCGCAGATCCACGCGGTCAACGAGTCGGTGTCTCCCGAGGAGTTGGAGCGTCTGTCGGTGGCCGAGGCGCTGTTCCTGCAGAAGTACGCCGCAGCCAAGTAGGGCACCGAGCAAGGGGTCGGCTCTCTGCCGAGGGCCAAGTCGTACGTCGTCGTGTCCGCGCCCGTCCTACGGTCGCGGCATGACGACGACGTACGCACCCACCGCTCTCATCGACCTCACGCCGCGGCTGCGGCTTGTGCGTTTCCCCGTCGGTCAGGCCTGTCTCTGGCGCGACGGGGCCGAGTTGACGCTGATCGACGCGGGCGCGCCCGGGGCGGGGCAGCCGATCGCCGATGCCGTACGCGACTGGGGGCACTCCCCCGAGGACGTACGGCGGATCGTGCTGACGCACTTCCACGAGGACCACGCGGGCGGCGCGGGCGAGTTCGCGCGGCTCAGTGGGGCCGCGGTGTACGCGCACGCGCTCGACGCTCCGTTCGTGCGGGGCGAGGAGACGGGTCCCGCGCCCGTGTACGAGGACTGGGAGCGGCCGATCCACGCGCAGGCCCTCGCCCAGTTGCCGCCGACGCCGGACCATCCCGTACTCCCGGACGCCGTGAGGGAGTTGACGGACGGGGACGTCCTGGGCTTCGGGGGCGGTGCGCGGATCGTCGGCGCCCCGGGGCACACCGACGGGTCGCTCGCGGTCCACCTCCCCGAGCACGGCGTGCTATTCACGGGTGACGCGGTGGCGGCCTCGCCGCTCGACGGCCAGGTGATGCTCGGGGTGTTCAATCTGGACCGCGCCCGCGCCGTCGCCTCCTTCCACCGGCTCGCCGCACTCGACAGTGACGTGGCGTGCTTCGGGCACGGCGACCCGGTGGTGGGCGGCGCCGCGACGGCCCTGCGCGCGGCCGCGGCTGCCTACGAACTCGGCTAGCCCTCACAGGAGTTGGACGGCCTCGGCGTAGTGGCAGGCGACCGGTGCGCCGGTGCCGCGGTCGGTCAGCTCCGGGACCTGCTCGACGCAGGACGTGCGCTCGCTCTCGGTGAGCTGATGGGCGAACTTGGGGCAACGGGTGCGGAAGCGGCAGCCGCTGGGCGGGCGGATCGGGCTCGGTACGTCCCCCTCGACGGTGATGCGGCGGCGGGCCCGCTCCTTGCGCGGATCGGGCAGCGGGATCGCGGAGATCAGCGCCTGCGTGTAGGGGTGGGCGGGGTGCTCGAACAGTTGCCGCGTCGGGGCGATCTCCACGATCCGGCCGAGGTACATCACGGCGACGCGGTGGGCGACGTGCCGCATCACGGAGAGGTCGTGCGCCACGAACAGGAAGGACAGGCCGAGTTCGGACTGCAGGTCCATCAGGAGGTTGAGGACGCCGGCCTGGATGGAGACGTCGAGGGCGGAGACCGGTTCGTCGAGGACGACGACCTTCGGGCGCAGGGCCAACGCCCGTGCGATGCCGATGCGTTGGCGCTGGCCGCCGGAGAACTCGTGGGCGAAGCGGTTGCCGTGCTCCGGGTTGAGCCCGACCAGACGCAGCAGCTCGCGCACCTCGGCCCGCCCTGCGTCGTCGTAGCGGCCGTGAATGCGCAGCGGCTCGGCGACGATCTCCTGGACGGTGACCCGCGGGTCGAGCGAGGCGTACGGGTCCTGGAAGACGATCTGCAACTCCTTGCGCAGGGGCCGCATCTGACGACGGCTCAACTCCGTGAGCTCGCGCCCCATATAGCTGACGGTGCCCGACGTGGCCCGCTCCAGGTTGAGCAGGGTGCGGGCCGTCGTCGTCTTGCCGGAGCCCGACTCCCCGACGAGGCCGAGGGTTTCGTCGGCGTGCAGCTCGAAGGAGACACCGCAGACGGCGTGCACGTCGCCGATGCGGCGGCGGACGACGCCGCGCGAGTGCACGGGGAAGTGCTTGACGAGGTCACGGACCTTCAGGACGGGTTCGCCCTGCGCGCTCATACGGAGTCCTCCGGGTGGGATGTCGGCGGCTCGTCGGCCGTGAGCCGGGCCAGCGCCGCGGCGTCGGCGCCGTCCGCGGCGAACACCTCGTCGGCCGCGGTGTCGACGAGCCGGTCGGCGAAGTGGCAGGCGCTGCGGTGCTCGGGCGCGCCCGTCATGCGCAGCGCCGGCTCGTCGTGGTCGCACACGTCCTCGCGCATCGGGCAGCGGGGCGCGAACGGACAGCCGGGCGGCAGGCTCAGCAGCGACGGCGGGGAGCCGGTGATCGGGGTGAGGCGATCCTCCTCCCGGTCCATCCGGGGCAGCGAGCCGAGCAGGCCGAGGGTGTACGGCATGCGCGGCGCGTAGAAGATCTCCTCGACGGAGCCGGTCTCCACGATCCGGCCCGCGTACATGACGGCCACGCGGTCGGTGTGCCCGGCGACGACGCCGAGGTCGTGGGTGATGAGGACGAGGGCCGCGTCGGTCTCGGCGCGTGCCGTCTCCAGGGCCTCGAGGATCTGGGCCTGCACGGTGACGTCGAGGGCGGTGGTGGGTTCGTCGGCGATGATGACGGCCGGGTCGTTGGACATGCCGATGGCGATGACCACGCGCTGGCGCATGCCGCCGGACAGTTCGTGCGGGTAGTTGTCGACGCGCCGCTCCGGGGACGGGATGCCGACGATGCCGAGCAGTTCGATCGCCCGGTCGCGCGCCGCCCTCTTGGACAGGTCCGGCTGGTGGCGCAGCAGCCCCTCCTCGATCTGGTGGCCGATGGTGTACACGGGGTTCAGGGACGTCATCGGGTCCTGGAAGATCATGGCGATGCCGCTGCCGCGGACGTCGGACAGGCCCGCGTCGCTCAGCCCGAGCAGTTCCGCGCCCTGGAACCGTACGGAGCCGTGCACCCGGGCGGTCGGCGGCAACAGCCCCATCAAGGCGAGCGCGGTCACCGACTTGCCGGAGCCCGACTCGCCGACGATGCCGAGCGATTCGCCCCGCTCCAGGCGGTACGACACCCCGCGCACCGCCCGGACGATACCGTCCTCGGTGGGGAACTCCACCTGGAGCGCGTCGACTTCGAGGACGGTCTCCTCCGTGGGACGCACCAGTTCGGCGCGGCCCGGGCCCCCTTTGCCGGACAAGGTCATTGGCGCACCCTCTGCTGTCGTGGGTCGAACGCGTCGCGCAACCCGTCACCGATGAAGTTGATGGTCAGCGCGATCGCGATGATGAACGCGCCGGGTATGTAGAACAGCCACGGCCGCGTGTCGACGGCCGTCTGTGCCTGCGAGACGAGCAGGCCGAGCGAGGTGTCGGGCGGCTGGACGCCGAAGCCGAGGAACGACAGGGCCGTCTCGGTGAGGATGCCGGTGGCGACGAGGACGGTGGCGTTGACGATGATCGGGCCGAGCGCGTTGGGCAGCAGGTGCCGGAAGATGATCCGCGTGTCCGACGCGCCGAGCGCCCGCGCCGCCTCGATGAACTCCTTCTCGCGCAGCGAGAGCACCGTGGAGCGCACCACGCGCGAGACGTACGCCCAGGTGAGTCCGGCGACGACGATCGCGATCCAGTACCAACTGCCGCCGCTGCGCGAGGAGATGACGAGTGCGATCGCCAGCAGGGGCAGGGTGAGGATCAGATCGGAGATGCGCATCATCACCGCGTCGACGATGCCCCGGTAGAACCCGGCGATGGCACCCCAGACGGCGCCGAGCACCGTGGACCCGAGCGCGATCATGATGGCGACCTTCAGCGAGGTCTGGGTGCCGCGCATCACCTGGGCGTACTCGTCGTAGCCCGAGGAGTTGGTGCCGAACGGGTGCTTGGCGGACGGGGACTGGGAGTTGTCGGGCGTGTACTTCTCGTACGAGTAGTGCCACAGGTGCGGCCCGATGAACGCCCACAGCACGATCAGCACGAAGATGACGAGGCTGATCATCGCGGCGCGGTGCCGCAGGAACCGGCGCAGGACCAGCTGACCCTGCGTGCGTTCCTTGATGGTGAACTCCCGGTCGGTCCGCGGGAGTTCGCCGCCCGCCGCGCCCGGGGCCTGGATGTCAGTCATAGCGGATCCTCGGGTCGAGTACGGCGTAGAGCAGGTCGGCGACGAGGTTGAAGACGATGACCACGACGGCGGACAGCAGCAGCCAGGCCATGGTCCGGTAGACGTCCACCTTGGTCACCGCGTCGACGAGCATCTCCCCCATGCCGTGCCACTGGAAGATCGTCTCCGTGATCACCACACCGCCGAGCAGCTGCGCCACGTCGAGCGCGGTGACGGTGGTGAGCGGGATGAGGGCGGTGCGCAGCGCGTGATGGGTGAGCACCTTGCCGCGGCGGATGCCCTTGGCTCGGGCGAGACGCACGTAGTCGGAGCCGAGCACCTCCAGCATCGAGGCGCGGGTGTAGCGGGTCCAGGAGGCGAACGACACCAGGGCGAGGGTGACGACCGGGAGCGTCAAGTGACCGATGCGGTCGCTGAGTTGATTGCCGAAGGTGTCGACTTCCAGGTACGGCGAGCGGTCGCCGATCGTGCCGAGGAAGGTGGAACCCGTCTGGTCGTTGGTCCAGATGCCGGCCTGCTTGAGCAGCACGGCGAACCAGAAGACGGGCATCGCGAGGAACAGGAAGCCCACGAAGGTGATGATGTAGTCGGACACGGAGTACTGCCGCACCGCGCTGTACACCCCGCACACCACGGCGAGCAGGAGTGCGAGCACCATCGCGGCGATGACCAGGATCACGGTGACGCGGAAGCGGGTGAGCAGGTCGTGCCCGATGTCCAGGTTGGGGTCGACGGAGGGGCCCCACTGGCCGTGCAGCACGCCGACGATCCAGTTCCAGTAGCGCTCGAGGATCGGCTGGTCGGCGTGGATGTGCCGGGCGAAGGAGGCGACGGCGGCCTTGCTGGGGGCGGGATTGCGGGAGGTGGCGAAGTTCGCGACGGGGTCGCCGGCGTTGACGACGACCAGGAAGACGATGAAGGTCGAGACGATCAGGACGGGGATCGAGACGAGGATGCGTCGCACCGTGTAGGCGAGCATGCAGGCTCCTCGGAGTGGGCGGGAGGACGGCCCCGGCGGCGCTCCGCCGGGGCCGGACTACGGTCGGAATACGGGTGGTTACTTCCTCAGGCCCCACTCGGCGACGTTGTACGGCGGACCAATGATCGTCGCGTTGTTCCGCATGCCGACGAAGCGGTCCTGCACCGCGAAGAACGTCGGCTTCTGGTACAGCGGCAGCACGTACGCGTCATCCGTCATGAGCTTGTCCGCCTGCGCGAGCATCGTCATGGCCTTGGCGTTGTCGGTCTGCCCGACGGAGTCGTTCAGCAACTGGTCGACCTGCTTGTTGGAGTAGCCGCCGTAGTTGCTCGCCTGCCCGGTGGACCAGGTGCCCTGGGCGTTGGAGGTCGGCGTCGGCCCCTGCACCCAGGCGAAGACGATGATGTCGTACTGGTGCCCGGTGAGCACCGTGCCGAGGTCGGCCGCGCCGATCGGCTTGATCGTCACCTTGATGCCCAGGCCGGACAGGGCGGACTGCAGGATCTGGCACTCGCTCTGCCGGATCGCGTTGCCCGTGGTGTAGCGGCAGTTGAACGGTCCGACGGTCTTGCCGTCCGGCGTCTTCAGCGCGGAGCCGACTCCGGTGAACTTGGCATCGGTGAGGAGCTTCTTCGCCTTCGCCAGGTCGCCCGAGCCCTGCCCGGTCGAGGTGACCACGTCCTGATAGCCGGGCTGTCCGGGCATCAGCATGTGGCTGCCGAGCTGCTTCACGTCCTTGTCGAACTGACCGACCGTCTTGTCGACCATGTCCTTGACGCTGATCGCCGTGAACATCGCCTGCCGCAACGGCTTGTACTTGCCGATCACCGGGTTGTGCAGGTTCAGGTCGAAGTGCTCCCACTGCAGACCCGAGCCGATGGTGTACGAGACGTTCGGGATGTCCTTGATCTGGTTGACCAGGTCCACCTGGGGCTGCGGATAGATGCCCTGGACCTCGTTGTTCTTCAGGGCCGTCGGCTCCTGCGTGGCGTCCGAGATCACCTTGAAGACCATGCGCTCGAGCGTCGGCTTCGTCTTCCCGTACCACTTGGTGTCGGGCACGAAGGTGGCGTGGTCGTTGTCCTTCCACTCCGTCATCTTGTACGGGCCGCCGGTGGCGTACTGGGTGGGCGGCGTCTTCATGAAGTACTGCCAGCCCTTGGTGAGTTGGGCTGCCGTCATCTTGTCGGCACTGCCGGCCGCGGCGCCCGCGGCCTTCTCCGCGACGTGCGCCGGGTAGATGCCGTAGCCGCCGCCGAAGAAGGACTTCCAGTCGGAGTACGGCTTGTCCATCACGATGGTCACGGTCTTGCCGCCGTCGGAGCCGGTGACCGACTTCATGCGGTCCCAGCCGGACGTGGACCACGGCAGACAGCCCTTGGTCTGGGTGTCGTCGCTGGCGGGCGGCGGCGGACAGTCCTTCCCGTTCATGGTGCGCCACAGGAAGATGAAGTCGTCGGCGGTGACCTGCGTGCCGTCGTTCCAGGTGGCCTTCGGGTTGATCTTGTAGACGAGCGTCTGCGGGCTGGCGCTCGTCTGCTCGGCCGAGGTCACCAGATCGGTGTTGAGCTTGAGGCTGAAGTCCGGCTGTGGCACGAAGACTTGAGGCAGCACGGCCGTCATGGCCTCGCTGTTCTCGAAGGTGTTGCCGTTCGAGTCCTCGATGTTCCAGGCCTGGATGTTCTTCTCGATGACGTAGGTGAACGTTCCTCCGGATTTGCGTTCCCCGGAGTTACAGGTGTTCGCCTTGCCTTGCGTGGCGCAGGAGCTGAGACCTTGCGAGCCGCTCTTTCCGTTCCCGTTGCCACCTGACCCGCTACTGCAGGCGGTGAGGACCAGAGCCAGACCGGCTGCGAGCGTCAGGCCCCTCGTGACGGCGGTGCTGGGCGCGCGCATGTCCCTCCCTTCAGCCGGCGTACATGTCCGGCCCCGATGAGGCGGCCGAAGCCGCAAGAGGTGAGCTGCGCACACACGTTAGAGCTGTTCCGGACCTTCGGATGCTCCCGTGCCATTCCAGAAAGATGACGTTCTGGCCTACGTTTCCTCTCGAGAATTGCCGCCGAAGGCAAAGGAATGGTCAGGTGATCAAAAAGCCTCAGCCCAACGGAACTCCGGCCTCCAGGTAGTGGGCGGCTCCGCGTTCGCGAGCGCGAAGGGCCCAGCGCAACCGCTCGTAGCGCACCGGCGGCAGCAGCGCGGCGGCCTCACGCTCGCCGACGAACCTCCACTGCCTCAACTCGGGCCCGGGCAGAAGCACTTGGGCCGCCTGCCCGTCGGTGAGCCGTCCGCCGTCGAAGAGCAGCCGCAGACCGCCGTATCCCGGCGGCACCGGAGGCTCCCAGTCGACCACCAACAGCCTTGGTACGTCGGCGAGTTGAAGCCCTATCTCCTCCTCCACCTCCCGCATGCCGGCCCGCGCGGGAGCCTCGCCCGGCTCGACGACTCCGCCGGGAAACTCCCAGCCCGGCTTGTAGGTGGGGTCGACGAGCAGCACCCGCCCCTGCCCGTCGAAGAGCAGTACGCCCGCGGCGACCGTCTCGGCCGTCGGCTGCGGCGTCTGCACGATGTCGCACGGGGGTGCGTCGCCGGTGCGTACGGCGGCGGCGATGCGAACGGCGGTCTCGTGCGGGGTCAGTGCGCCGCTGTCGACGAGATAGGCGTCGGCGGCGAGCCAGCCGGCCAGGGCGGCACGGTAGGGCTCGATGTCGGCCGGGGGTTCGCCACCGGGGTCACGCCCGCGCAGGATCGTTTCCCCTGGGGTGAGGAGCACATGGCACACGGGAATGCGCCGGGCGGCGAGCGCGCCGAAGATCTCGTCCCGGTACTCCTGGTGCAACAGCGCCAGCGGCACGACGAGGACGCCGTCCAGTTCGGCGTGGAGGGCCGCGGCGGTGTCGACCAGGAGCCGGCGCCAGATCGGCAGGTCCTGGTGGTCGCTCACCTCGGCGAGCCGCTTGGGCGGCAGCAGCCTCTCCAGCGCGTCGTCGATCACCTCGGGGTCGAAGAGCGTGCAGTTCGGGAGCAGATCGATCAACTCCCGTGCGGCGCTGGTCTTCCCCGAACGGGACGCGCCGTTGACCCAGACGATCACGGTTCCCCCTCTTCCGTCGGCCTTCTGAGGCTTGCCCGCAACACCCTGGCGGGGAAACCAGACCCTGATGGAAGCGCTGATCGGACGGCGCCACCCACCTCGCGCACCGCTGCCCCGGCCGCTCCCCGGCCGGATGTCATCTTGCCGTCGCGTCCGGTTCATTACTCGGAGGCGTGCTGTCGGTGCCGCCCGCTAGGCTCTTCACATGATCCCCACCGAAAGCCACGATCACCCGCGTTCTGCCGAGGAGTTGAACGAGCAGATCCGCGGCCTCATGGCACGCACCGGCGGGCGCCTGAGCGAAGCACAGCGCAGGGAGTACGAGGTGCTGGTGGTGGAGTGGGCGGCAGCGGTCCGCGGGGAGATCGTGGTGGCGGCCTAGGGCGTGTCCGGGATGGCCGGGATCAGGGCGCGGGTCCGTACTCGACGAGCGGCATGTCGCGCCTGAGCCGGCGGAATCCGACGCCGCAGCAGGGCTCGAGCCGCACTGCCGACGAGGCCTGATCCCCCGCCGTCGCGTCGCACCGGTCGACGACCTCGTCGACGAGGGGGCGAGAGGCGCGCGCCAGGGACGTCCTCACGGGGCAACTCCACGAAGCGGCACACGGGCCCCGGCACCGGGCGGTGCGGGATCCGGGCACCGCCCGTGCGCCACCGGGCACCGGGGACCCCGGAGACGGGCGCGGGAGGACCGGAAGGCCGGGGTGCCCCCGCTGCCCGACGGGGACGACCGGCCCATGACCGGCCTCCCGGTGTTCCCGGTACGCAGTCAAGCGCAGCCGTGCGGACGGCAGAAGCGTGTGCGGGGGCGCCGTGGCGGCACGGCGTTCGCACGGGGTGTGCGGAGCGCACACCCGCCTCGGCCCTAGCCGGTGAGCGCCGCCCGGATCTGGCGCGTGGTGGCCGCCGCGACGCGCGGCCTCGTGGCCGCGTACGCCGTGTAGGCCGTGAGCCCCGTCGTCAGGGCCCAGGCGCGCCCGCGCAGCCAGGTCGCGTCGTCCACGTCCAGGGCGGCGCGGAACACCGCACGGGCGCCGGGCGACAGCAGCGTGAACGCGATCATGAGGTCCACCGAGGGGTCGCCGAGACCGAAGTTCCCGAAGTCGATGACCGCGCTGAGCCGGCCGTCCACGGTCAGCAGATTGCCGGTGTGGAAGTCGCCGTGGAACCACACCGGCGGCCCCTGCGGACCCGGTCCCGTCAGGGCCGCATTCCACAGGGCCGTCATCGCGGGCGCGTCGAAGACCTCGGCGACGGCGGCGATCGCGGACCGGGTCGTCGCGTCCCGCGCCGCCAGGTCCTCGGCCGACGCGTCAGGCAAGGCGGCGTCGGACCCCGGGTCGAATCTCCTCAACGCCCGCAGGAACGCGGCCAGTTCGCGCGCCGCCCGGCCCGACTCACCGAGTCCCTCGACCGTGGCGACCTCCCCGTCCAGCCAGCGGGTGACCGCCCACGGCCAGGGGTAGCCGTACGCGGGCCCGCCGACCGCCACCGGTTCCGGCACGGCGAGCGGCAGCTGCGCGGCCAGCCGGGGCAGCCAGTACTGCTCCTTCCGTGCCTGCCCGATCGCCCCGCCGTGCCGGGGCAGCCGGACCGACAGATCGTCGCCGAGCCGGTGGATGACATGGTCGGAGCCCGCCGGCTCGAGGTGCTTCAGGGGCAGTCCGGCCCACTCGGGGAACTGGCTGTCGACGAGGCGCCGCACCAGCGCCGTGTCGATGGCGGGGCGGAGGTCGGGCCCGGGTTCTGTGCGGCGCGCTGTGGTCAAGTCGGCTGCTCCTGAAGGCGGCTGAGGACGACGCGTACGGGCGTACGTCGCATCGGACGCGCCCATCACACCCTCCCGCCTCATCCTTGTCGACCAGTTTCCTCCACTGCCGCCAACTTCCGAGCAGTGTCAAGGGCTTTGCGTTCGATTCACCCCATCAAGTGATGCCGCCCTATCAGGAATCGTTACGGCACGACGCCGTCCGTGAACTGGCGTTACCGTGACCGATCAGGCGCCCCAGCCCCCGGCGACCTCCTGATTCGTTCGCACGAAACATGTGGCGGCGCGGACGGCTCCCCCGGAGCCGGACAGGTGCTCGACCCTGGGGGACCGATGCGACAGGGCAATCAACACAACTACGCCTCCGGCGGCTTCGAAGAACCCGACGACGTCACCGGCCTGGTGACGATCGAGGACGCGGTGCGCGCGCCGGTGGTGCGCATCTGCGGCGACTGCGCCGTCGTGGAACTCTCCGGCGAGATCGACCTCCTCGCCTTCCAGCGGATGACCCCGCTGCTCGACGCCGTGGCGGCGGGCCCGTACCGCGTCATGGCGATCGACCTGACCGCCACCACGTTCTTCGACTGCTCCGGCCTGTCGCTCGTGGTCCGCGCCCACCGCAGGGCGACCGGCCATGACGGCCGCGTCGTCGTGGTCACCCGGCACCGGCTCACCCTGCGCATCATCGAACTCGCGGGCCTGACCGATGCGTTGAGCCCAGTGGGGACAGTGGCGGAGGCGCTGCGCTGACGCGGGGCGGGCCCGACCCGGTTCCACTCACCCCTTTCCGGATCCCAGCGTCAGCCCCGCGATGAAGTGCCGCTGCAGCAGCAGGAACACCAGGATCGTCGGCAGCGCCACCAGGACCGAGCCCGCCGCCAGAAGGTTGTAGTCGGTGAAGAACTGACCTCTGAGGTTGTTGAGGGACGAGGTGATCGGGAGCTTGTCCGGGTTGGAGATGAAGATGAGGGCCCAGAGGAAGTCGTTGTAGATCCAGGTGAACTCGAGCGTGCCGAGGGCCGCGAGGGCGGGGCGGCACAGGGGCAGCGTGATGCGCCAGAACTGGGTCCACACGCCCGCCCCGTCGACGATCGCCGCCTCCAGGATCTCCTGCGGCAGCGTCCGCATGAAGTTCGCCAGCACGAAGACACAGAAGCCCAGTTGGAATCCGATGTTCACGATGATGACGGCCCAGTACGAGTCGTAGAGCATCAACGAGTCCGACATCCACCAGGGCAGCGGGATCTTCAGGAAGAGCGCGTACAGCGGGGTGACGATGACCTGTTGGGGCAGCAGGTTTCCGGCCGTGAAGAACATCAGCAGGGCCAGATTGCCGCGGATCTTGAGGCGGGAGACGGCGAACGCCACGAACGCGGCGAGGAAGAGGGTGACCAGGACCGCGGGCACCGCGATGATCAGGGTGTTGGTGAAGTACTTCCCCATCCCCGAATCGCTGTAGGCCTCCCGGTAGTAGTCGAAGGACACGTGCTTGGGCCAGGAGAAGTAGCCGTGCGCCGCCGTGTCCTCGTACGGCCGCAGCGAGGCGTACACCGCGAACAACAGCGGCGCGAGGAAAGCGAGCGAGACGGCCATCAGGAAGAGGTGGACGCCGAACCGGCCGCGCCGGGAGGGGCGTTGGGACTTCGGGGGCGCGGCGGCCGCGGCGCGGCGGCGGGCGGTCGGCTGCGTGGCGCGGATGTCTGCGGTCATCGGTCGCGCGCACCTCGCAGTTCTTGGACCAGGAACGTCACGATGAACCCCAGGGAGACGACGAGCAGCACGACGGCGATCGCGGAGCCGAAGCCGATGCGGCTGGCCTCGCCGATGATGTTGTCGGTGATGAGGACGGAGAGCAGTTCCAGGCCGTTGCGGCCCTTGTTGACCGCGTAGACGATGTCGAAGGCGCGCAGGGACTCGATGACGGTGATGACGCCGACGATGACGTTGACCGGGCGCAGGGTCGGGAAGACGACGCGGAAGAAGGTCTGGCGGGCGTTCGCGCCGTCGATGGCCGCCGCCTCTTTCAGAGTCGGGTCGACCGACTTCAGCCCCGCGAGGTAGAGGATCATCACGTAGCCGGTGTGTCGCCAGCTCGCCGCCAGCATCATCATCCAGATGTTCAGGTCCGCGTTGCCGAGCCAGTCGATCGGGTCGTCGTGGTTGTTCAGGACCGTGTTGACCACGCCCTGGTCGGTGCCGAGGAGCAGCTGCGCCATGAAGCCGACGACCGCGAGGGAGAGGACGACCGGCATGTAGAGCGTCGACTGGTAGAACCGGCTGAAGCGGACGCCCCGGTCGATGATCACGGCGAGCAGCAGTCCGAACGGTGTGGCGACGAGGCCGAGGAAGCCCAGCCACATGAGGTTGTGGCGCACGGCCGGCCAGAACGGCGGGTAGTTGGTGGCGAGGTTCTCGTAGTTGCGGGCGCCGATCCAGTGGATGTCGCCGATGCCGTCCCAGTCGGTGAACGACAGGCCGATCGAGGCGAGCGTGGGGCCCCAGATGATGACGATGTCCAGGAGGACGGGCAGTCCCAGGAGCACGCCGAGGACGACGACGTCGCGGCGCGTGAAGCGCCGCGGTCCCCGCCGTCCGCGCCGCTTCGGGTGTCGTACGGCGGTGTCGGACGACGCCACGGTCACTTCACCGCCGTCGCGAAGATCTCCTTCTTCTGCCGCTCGATGCTGTTGCAGAGCCCGTCGACGTCCTTCGGCTCCTTGATGAAGGCCTGCAGCGCCTGGATCATCACGGTCTGCGCGAAGTCGGGCCGGGTGTCGCGGTCGAGGAACTGCGATATCTGCTTGGCGCCGGAGACGAGCTCGGCGGACTTCTTCTGCAGGGGCGTGTACTTGGCGGTGTCGGCGGAGTCGTTGACGGCCACGTTGTTCGGGTCGCCCGCGAGGTAGACGTCCTCGGCCTTGGCGGTGCCGAGCCACTTCAACAGGCCCTTGGCGGCGTCGAGATGGCGGACCTTCTTCGGGACGAGGTAGCCGTCGATCGGCGCCTCGACCGCGTCCTGGCCGTGGGCCGGATCGATCTCGGGGAAGGCGAAGAAGTCGATGTCGTCGCGCTCGTTCTCGGGGAACTGGGTGCCCGGGTGCGGCATGCCGAAGACGGCCATGCCGGTCTTGCGCTGCTGCAGGCCCTGTCCGGCCTCCTCCCAGGTCCGGCCGAGGGCGCCCTTTTGGTAGTACGGCATGAGTTCGCGCCACAGGTCGAAGACCTTCTTGACCTTGGTGTCGGTCCAGGCTTCCTCGCCCGCCATCAGGGACTTGTGGAAGTCGTATCCGTTCATGCGCATGTTGATGTAGTCGAAGGTGCCCATGGCGGGCCAGCCGTCCTTGTCGCAGAACGCGACCGGGATGCCGTCCTTGTTCATCTGCTTGGCGAGGGCGATGAACTCGTCCCAGGTCTTGGCCTGTTGGTACCCCTGCTTCTGGAACAGGCTTTTGCGGTGGAAAACGGCCCACGGGTAGTAGTAGTACGGCACGAAGTACTGCTTGCCCGCGTGCGTCGACTGCTCCTTGAGCGCGTCGGAGAAGCCGGAGAAGCCCTTCCAGACGTCGCTGATGTCGGTCAGCAGGCCCTTCTCCGCGAAGTACTGCATGCGGTACCCGGCGAACCACATGAACACGTCGTCCGGCGTCGCCTGAAGGTAACGCGAGATGTTCTGTTGGAACTCGTTGTGTTCCGTGGTGTTGACCTTGACGGTCTTGCCGGATTCCTTCTCGTACGCCTTGAAGGCCGCGGCGAACGCCTTCTTCGGCACCTCGTCCGAGGCGTTGGAACCGAGCGTGACCTGATTGCTCTTGCCGCCGGGTCCGTCACCGCACGCGGAGAGCAGCAGGGGCAGGGAGACGGCGCCGGCACCGAGCGCCGCACCTCGCAACACGTTCCGACGGGACATCGGATGTCCTGCCGGCTGTCCTGTCGGTCGGTCTGGCACGGCGGAACCACTGGACCCTGTGAACACGGACTGCGTCATGTCCCCCTCCTCGGGATGCAACTCAACACAACCGAACGCGAGGCTTGGATCTCACTCTCAACTCCCAGGGCCGTCAAGGGTTCTGACGAAATATCGAACAACCGTTACCGCTTCTTCCTCCACCCCTTCCAACAGACTCCAACACGCTCTACCGTAAACGCGCGCCAGTGACACGTACATGTAATGATCCAACCTTTCCGGGAGTACGGAGGAACGTATCCATGCGTCGTCTTCCCACCCGCAGCACCGGTGGCGTCCGGCGAAGAATCGTCGGAGCGCTGGCCGTGACCGTGCTCGGCCTCGGCGGGCTCGCGGCGGTACCCGCATCCGCCGCCGCGCCCACCGCGGCCGTCGCGTCCACCCGTCCCACGTCTGCGGCCTCGCCCGCGCTCGACGACGGGCTCGCCCTCACGCCGCCCATGGGCTTCAACAACTGGAACTCCACACACTGCCGCGCAGATTTCAACGAGTCGATGGTGAAGGGCATCGCCGACCTGTTCGTCGCGAAGGGCCTCAAGGACGCCGGGTACCAGTACGTGAACCTGGACGACTGCTGGGCTCTGCCGACGCGGGACGCGAACGGCAAGTTGGTCCCCGACCCGGTCCGATTCCCCAACGGCATCAAGGGAGTTGCGGACTACGTCCACTCCAAGGGGCTCAAGCTCGGCATCTACACGAGCGCCGGGACCAAGACCTGCGACAGCGCCGGGTTCCCGGGCGGACTCGGCCACGAGTACAGCGACGCGCAGCAGTTCGCCGACTGGGGCGTCGACTACCTCAAGTACGACAACTGCAACAACCAGGGCGTCGACGCCGTCCAGCGCTACACGACGATGCGCGACGCGCTGCGCGCCACCGGACGGCCCATCGTCTACAGCATCTGCGAATGGGGCCAGAACAAGCCGTGGGAGTGGGCCGCGGGCATCGGACAGCTGTGGCGCACCACCGGTGACATCAGTGACAGTTGGGGCTCGATGCTCTCGCTGATGAAGAAGAACCTGCCGCTCGCGCCGTACGCGGGTCCTGGCCACTGGAACGACCCGGACATGCTGGAGGTCGGCAACGGCGGCATGACGGACGCCGAGTACCGCACCCACTTCTCCATGTGGTCGGTCATGGCGTCGCCGCTGCTCATCGGCACCGATCTGCGCAAGGCCTCGCAGGAGACGTACGACATCCTGTCCAACCGTGACGTGATCGCCGTCGACCAGGACCCGCTGGGCAAGCAGGGCTCCGTCGTCTCCTCCGCGGGCGGCCGCTGGGTCGTGTCGAAGGAGATGAAGGACGGCAGCCGCGCCGTCGCCCTGTTCAACGAGTCGGGCTCGGCGCAGCGCATCGCGACCACGGCGAAGGCGGTCGGTCTGCCGTCCGCCGACGCGTACGTCGCGCGCGACCTGTGGCAGCACAAGAACTACAACACCGCGGGCACGCTCGCGGCGACCGTCCCCGCGCACGGCACGTTGCTGCTGCGGGTGGCCGCCGATCCGAAGTGGGCGGCGTATCCCCCGGCGGCCGAAGTGGGCCTGGACGGCGGCGCGTTCGTCGAGCCGGGCGTCTCCACGAAGGTTCCGGGTACGTTCACGAACCTGGGCCGCAACGCGGCGCTCGACGTCTCCGTGTCCCTGAGCGGACCGGAGGGCAAGGGCTGGATCGTGCAGCCGACGGGGCCGACCCGCGCATCCGTCGTGCCGGGCGGCACGTCGCTGCACACCACGTGGACGGTGAGCGCCCCCGCGGGCACGGCGACCGGCAGTTACGATCTCGCGCTGCGCGCCACGTACCGCTCGCCGCAGGGCACGAAGGTGACCAGTACGGTCCCGGTGACGGCGTCCGTCGCGACGGCGCCACCGAGCGGCACGTCGTCCCTCGGCGATCTGCCGTGGCTGTCAACGGCCAATGGATACGGGCCCGTTGAACGCAACACGAGCAACGGCGAGGACGCCGCGGGCGACGGACACCCGATCACCATCGGCGCAGTCGTGTACGCCAAGGGGCTCGGGGTGCACGCGCCGAGCTCCGTCGACTATTACGCGGCCCGCTCGTGCGAACGCGTCACGGCACAGGTCGGCGTCGACGACGAGAAGGGGACCAAGGGCACGGTGGCGTTCGAGGTGTGGGCCGACGACCGCCTGGTCGCCTCGACCGGCACCCTGACCAACTCCGATGCGGCGAAGGCGGTTTCGGCCGATGTGACGGGCGCCCAGATCGTCCGGCTCGTCGTCACGGACGGCGGTGACGGGGTCGACTCCGACCACGCGGACTGGGCCGACGCCCAGCTGACCTGCTGAACCGGCCACATGCGTGAGGGGCGGGCGGGCACCCCCCGTCCGCCCCTCACGCACGATCCGACTGTCAACTCGCCCTGAGATAACCCGAGTTCGCCGCCTGCCCGAGGAACGTGAACCGCGTGTCCCCGGTCATGTGCTTCTCGAACGCATCCTTGATCCCGGGCCACTTGGGGTGTCCGAAGTCGTCCAGGACGACGATGCCGCCGGGCGCCACGATCTGCTCGGCCCACTCCAGGTCCGCAGCGACCCCGGCCGCCGAGTGGTCCCCGTCGACGATGATCACGCCGTACGCCCGGTCGGCGAGCAGGGCGCGGACCTCCGGGTCCTCGGAGTAGCCCTGCTGGATCCGCGTCGCGGCACCGGCCACGCCCGCGAGCGCCAGGTTGGTGCGCACCGCCGCGTCCCGCACCGGGGTGCCCGTCGGGTCGTCGCCCGCGGAGGTGCCCGGCTGCAGCTGCCGCCCCGCCAGGGGGTCGACGATGGTGAGGTGCGGGTCGCGTCCCGCGCGCTCCATCATCCGGATCAGGGCCGCGCCGAACATCCCGTACAGGGTGCCGATCTCGAGGATCTCGTCGTTCGGCGGGTCGAGCAGCGGCACCGCGGAGAGCTTGCCGCAGATGTTCATGGTGCCGCCCGCGATGCGCCCGACGCCGAGCGCCTCCAGGGCCATCAGCAGCCGGAAGGCCTGGGCGACGTTGCGCTCGGCCCCGTCGCGGTCCCCGGTCACCCGCTCCAACTCGTCGACGAGGCGGGTGAGATGGACCTGGGCCGGCAGGCGCGAGGTGCCGCGGCCGGTGGAGTCGAGGAGCAGTTCCAGGGGTCGCTGCCGGTCGCCGAGAGCTGCCACCCGGTCGTGCAGGCCGGCTCCCTGACCGCCCAGGGTCCGGCGGACCGCGCGCTCGATGCGCTGGTCGATGAGATCGGCGACGGGGCGCAGGGCGCGCCGGGCTGCCTTGGAGGTGAGTAGCGCTCGCATAGGTCGGTGACCCTCACATGGAAAGGACGGCATGACTGCGTACACATGCATGGGGGCGGGGTGACGAGCGCGAAGTGGGGAGCGCCGTGCCTGGGACAGTAGGGGCAGGACTGTCCACAGTTCAAGCACGGCGGAGGAACCCGTTCCCCCCGGGGAACGACGGCCGCCGGGGGGCCGAATACCAGGTGAACGGGCAGGCTCTCGAGCCTTTTTGACGGACCGTCACACGGACGGTTCGGCGACGGGCCGTCACACGGCCTGGCGGTGCACCCCGTTCAGGGTGGCGGCGGACCGCAGCGCGGCGGCCGCCGCACCCACGAGGCCCGCGTCCGTGCCCGTCGACGCCGGTGCCACGGTGAGGCGCTGCACGAACGAGAGCGTCGCGTAGTCGCGCAGCGCGCGGCGCAACGGGGCGAACAGGACGTCGCCGGACTTCGCCACTCCCCCGCCGATCACCGCGATGTCGATCTCGACGAGCGTCGCCGTCGCCGCGATGCCGGCCGCGAGGGCCTGGGCCGCCCGCTCGAAGGAGGCGACGGCCACCTTGTCACCGGCCTGCGCGGCGCGGGCCACGGCGGCGGCCGAGGTGTCCCCGTCCGATGCGGGGAGCCAGCCCTCGGCGAGCGCGCGGCGGGCGATGTTCGGACCGCTGGCGATGCGCTCGACGCAGCCGCGCGCACCGCAGGGGCAGGGGTCGCCGTCGAGGTCGACGCTGATGTGTCCGATGTGGCCCGCGTTGCCCGTGGGGCCGGGGTGGAGCTGTCCGCCGAGGATCAGACCGCCGCCGACGCCGGTGGAGACGACCATGCACAGCGCGTTGTCGTGGCCGCGGGCCGCGCCCTGCCAGTGTTCGGCCGCGGTCATCGCCACGCCGTCGCCGACGAGTTCGACCGGCAGGCCGCCGACGGCGTCCCGCACCTGGGCGACCAGGGGGTAGTCGCGCCAGCCCGGCACGTTGACCGGGCTGACCGTGCCCGCCGAGCGGTCCACCGGACCCGCGCTGCCGATCCCCACGGCCCGGGCCCGCGACCACAGTTCGTGCGCCGTCAGCTCGGCGAGCACCGCCCGCACCGCGCCCATCACCGTCTCGCCGTCCTCCTGCGCGGGGGTCGGCCGCTGGGCCCGCGCGAGAATGCGGCCCTGGTCGTCCACGAGGGCGCCGGCGATCTTGGTGCCGCCGATGTCGAGCGCGGCGACGAGGTCCATGTGCATCAGTGTCAGATCCCCTGGAGAAAAGGCAGGTCGGAGAAGGAAACTCTAAGAAGTGGTCGAAGTGGTGGACAGTCTCCCCCGCACCTGACAACGTTGTCCAGGCCCTATGCTCGACGCCACATGCCCGTACAGGATGATGAACCCTGACGAACGGGCCCGTCACCTCCCCCGGTGACCGGCTTCCCGGCAGCGACGACAGGACAGGACAGCGCATAGTGGACCGCACCGCCCGCCGCACCGAGAACCGCTACGGCAACCGCCCGACGATGAAGGACGTCGCGGCGCGCGCCGGGGTGGGCCTGAAGACGGTCTCCCGGGTCGTCAACGGCGAGCCGGGCGTCACGCCTGACACCGAGCGCCGCGTCCAGGAGGCGATCGCCGCCCTGGGCTTCAGGCGCAACGACAGCGCACGGGTGCTCCGCAAGGGGCGTACGGCCAGCATCGGGCTCGTCCTGGAGGATCTGGCCGACCCGTTCTACGGGCCGCTCAGCCGGGCCGTGGAGGAGGTCGCGCGGGCCCACGGCGCGCTGCTGATCAACGGGTCGAGCGCCGAGGACCCGGACCGCGAGCAGGAGTTGGTGCTCGCCCTGTGCGCGCGCCGCGTGGACGGCCTGGTCGTGATTCCCGCCGGGGACGACCACCGCTATCTGGAGCCGGAGATCGCGGCCGGGGTCGCGACGGTGTTCGTGGACCGCCCGGCCGGGAAGATCGACGCGGACGTCGTCCTGTCCGACAGCTTCGGCGGCGCCCGTGACGGCGTCGCGCACCTCATCGCGGGCGGCCACCGGCGCATCGGCTTCATCGGCGACCAGCCCCGGATCCACACGGCGGCCGAGCGGCTGCGCGGCTACCGGGCGGCGATGGAGGACGCCGGGATAGCGGTCGAGGAGCGGTGGATGTCGCTGGGCGTCACCGACCCCGAGCGGGTGCGGCGCGCGGCCGAGGAGATGCTGAAGGGCCCGGAGCCGGTCACGGCCGTCTTCGCGGGCAACAACCGCGTGACGGTGACCGTGGTCCGCGTCCTGGCCGAACTCGACCGCAGCGTCGCCCTGGTGGGCTTCGACGACATCGAGCTCGGTGATCTGCTGCAGCCGGGCGTGACCGTGGTCGCGCAGGACGCGGCGCAGTTGGGGCGCACCGCGGCCGAGCGGCTCTTCCGCCAGCTCGACGGGGCGACCCTGCTGCCGGAGCGGATCGAGCTGCCGACGCGGCTGATCCGCCGCGGCTCGGGCGAACTGCCGCCCGCGGACTGAGCGTTGCCCACGGCCGACCCGGACGACGCGCCGCTGAGTCACGCGCAGGCGGTCGCGCTGGTGCGGCGTGTGCTGTCGGCCGACGGCACGGAGGAGGAGATCGACGCCTGGCTCCGCCGGCTCGACCGGTCCCTCGGCTGCCCGACCGGATACGTCAGCGACCTGGTCTTCTGGCCACCGGAGGGCGAACTGACACCCGAGGAAGTGGTCGCGCGGGCCCTGGCCCACCGGCCGTTCGCCCTCTGACCGCTTGACCACGGACGCACCACTGCCCCTCTCCGACCGTCCTCGGAGAGGGGCAGTGACGTGTGGGGGGCTATTCGCCGGTCGTGGTCAGGTCGCCGCGGCGCGGACCCGCGTAGCCCTCGAGGCCGGCCAGCGTGAGGCCGGTCAGGCGGGCCACCTCGGCGACGTCGAGCGCCCCGCAGTCCAGGCCGCGCAGCAGGTACCCGGCGAGGGCCTTGGCGGTGGCGGGCTCGTCGGCGATGTCACCGGCGGTCTGCTTGGCGTAGGCGGCGAGGCGGGCCGCGGCGGCCTCGAACCCCTCGCGGTAGAAGGCGAAGACGGCGGCGTAGCGCGTCGGGATGTGGCCCGGGTGCATGTCCCAGCCCTGGTAGTAGGCGCGGGCCAGGGCGCGGCGCGTGAGGCCGTAGTGCAGGCGCCAGGCGTCGTGCACCTTGGCCGTGGACCCGACGGGCAGGACGTTCGTGGAGCCGTCGGAGACGCGAACTCCCGTACCGGCGGCGGCGACCTGCATGACGGCCTTCGCGTAGTCGGCGGCCGGGTGGTCGCTGGCCTGGTACGCGGCGGAGACGCCGAGGCAGGCGCTGTAGTCGAAGGTGCCGTAGTGCAGGCCGGTGGCGCGCCCCTCGGCGGCGTCGATCATGCGGGCCACGGCGGCGGTGCCGTCGGCGGCGAGGATGGACTGGCTGGTCTCGATCTGGATCTCGAACCCGAGCCGCCCGGCGTCGAGCCCGTGCTGCTTCTCGAACGCCTCCAGGAGCCGCACCATGGCCGTGACCTGCTCCGGGTACGTCACCTTCGGCAGCGTCAGGACGAGTCCGTCGGGCAGCCCGCCGTGCTCCATGAGGCCGGTCAGGAAGATGTCGAGGGTGCGGATGCCGCGGTCGCGGACCGGGGCCTCCATGCACTTGGTGCGAATGCCCATGTGCGGGGCGGCCGTTCCGTTCGCGTACGCCTCGGCGATCAGGCGCGCGGCGCGGGCGGCCGTCTCGTCCTCGTCGGCGGACGACGCGGGCCGGTAGCCGTCCTCGAAGTCGACGCGCAGGTCCTCGACGGGCTCGCGCTCCAGCTTCGCCCGTACGCGGTTGTAGACGGGCTCGGCGAGCTCGTCGGCCAGGCCGAGCACCGCGGCGAACGAGGCGGCGTCCGGGGCGTGTTCGTCGAGCTGCGCGAGGGCCTGGTCGCCCCAGGAGCGGATGGTGCCCTCGTTGAACGCGTCGCCCGGCACGTAGACGGTGTGGACGGGCTGGCGGGTGCCGGGGTCGCCCGGGTAGCGGCGTTCGAGCTCCGCGTCGACCGGGGCGAGTGAGGCGCTGATGCCCTCGCTGACCGCGCCCGCGAGGCTCGTCGACACCTTCTCCTGCTGACCCATTCCTGCACCCTCCATACGCTCACTGTTTCCGCTTCACGGAATCAACAATCCGTATAGCGAAGTTAACGGGCCGGGTGACCTGCGTCAATGGTCCCCTTGCATGGTCCCGGTACGCGGACGGGGCCGCGCGGTGATGAACACCGTGCGGCCCCGTCGACAGCGGAGGGGTCTCAGCCCTTGCGGGTGTTGATCTCGTCGGTGAGCTGGGGCACGACGTCGAAGAGGTCGCCGACGACGCCGTAGTCGACCAGGTCGAAGATCGGGG
>NZ_JBITJZ010000017.1:0-150409 GCF_044460595.1 Streptomyces sp. NPDC050085
CCCAGAGCACGCACCAGACGCCGCGCGGCCGCCCTGCGGGCGTGGGGGTCCCCCCGGCCGAAGGCTGGGGGAGGGAGTTTGAAGACACGCCCTAGAGGCGCACGCGCAGCGGCACGGAAAGGGGCGCTGGGGCGACAAGCGGCCCGCGTACGTGCTGCACGTACGGGAGATCCTGCGGCTGTTCCCACCACGGCATCCGCAGCAGCGAGCCCACACAGTCCCGGCCGTCGCGCACCACGTGCACGAACCGGGCGGCACAGCGGCTTCCGCGAGGCCGTCGCGACCTGGTCCCAGGCGCTGGCCGAGGCCGACAAGTGGCGGGCCGGGCTGGGCAGTTCGCGGTGGCACGAGGTGCGCTTCGAGGACCTGATTGCCGACCCGGAGGGTCAACTGCACGGAATCTGCGGCTTCCTGGGGGAGTCGTACGCGGCCGAGATGTGCGAGCCGCACCGGATGGCCGCCGTCGCCGAGCCCACCCGCAAGACCTGGCACGTCCACATCTGGGGCGAGCCGGACGCGTCACCGGCGGGGATCTGGGCAACCCGGCTGACGCCCGATCAAGTCCGGCTGTGCGACGCCGTGTTGGGGGACCGGCTCGCCTCCCGCGGATACGCGCCGGCGGGGTCCGTGCGCCCCGACCCGGCGGGGCTCTCGCGCTACCGCAAGGTGGCGGCCCGGCGCCGCGCCGCGTACGCGAAGCGGGGCCTCGTCGATCGGGCGGTGCGGCTGCGCGAGCGCGGAGCCCTGAACGACCTGCGGCGGGTCGTCTGAGGCCGCCCTCCTCCATCGACGGGCCGCCGCTCGTTGCGTACGCCCGTACGCAACGATATGTACACTCGTACGCATGGGATACGTGATGCTGGCCGGGGCCATCGCCGCCGAGGTGGCCGCCACCACGGCCATGAAGTACAGCGAGGGCTTCAGCCGGCTCTGGCCCTCGCTCGTCACCGTCACCGGCTATCTGATCGCGTTCGCGCTGCTCGCGCAGACCCTGAAGACCGTGCAGGTCGGGACGGCGTACGCGATCTGGGCCGGCGTCGGCACCGCCGTCATCGCCGCGATCGGCATGCTCTTCCTCGGCGAGGGGCTGACCGCGGCCAAGGTCGCGGGCATCGTGCTCGTCATCGGCGGCGTCGTGCTGCTCAACCTCGGCGGGGCGCACTGATGGCCCGGCGCTACGACCCCGAGCGGCGGCAGCGCATCATCGACGCCGCGATCCGGGTCGTCGGGGAGAAGGGCATCGGCGGGCTCAGCCACCGCACCGTCGCCGCCGCGGCCGATGTGCCGCTGGGCTCGACCACGTACCACTTCAAGACGCTCGACGACCTGATGGTGGCCGCGCTGCGGCAGGCCAACGAAGGGTTCGCCAAGGTCGTCGCCGCGCGCGGCGCCTTCCAGGACCCGGACGTCGACCTCGCCGACGAGCTCGCCGGGCTGCTGGGCGAATGGCTCGCGGGGGACCGGATCGGCGTCGAGCTGGAGTACGAGCTCTACCTCGCCGCGCTGCGCAGGCCCGCGCTGCGGCCCGTCGCCGCCGAGTGGTGCCAGGCGCTCGCCGAGGCCCTCGCCGGGCGCACGGACCCCGTCACCGCGCGGGCGCTCGTCGCCCTGATGGACGGGATCTCGCTGCAAGTCCTGCTCACGGGCGGGGAGTTCGACCCCGCGTACGCGCGGGAGATGCTGGCGCGGCTGATCCCCGAGTCTTGAGGGCCCCAGGCGTGAACCATTCCGCCGCGTGCGGGGAACTACGGGTGACAGGCTCGACTCCCGCCCACGGACGGAGGCCCCGTGACCGGACCACCCGTGACCGGACCGCCCTTCACCGGACCACCCGCGCCCGATCCCGGTGACGACGGCGACGCGCAGGTCATCGAAAGCTCCCTGAAGCAGCCCGAGCTCTTCGCCCGGCTCTACGACCGGTACGCGCCCGACATCCACCGCTACGCCGCGCGCCGCCTCGGCCCGCACGCGGCCGACGACATCACCGCGGACACCTTCCTGACCGCGTTCCGCACGCGCGCCCGGTTCGACACCGACCGGGCCAGCGCCCGGCCGTGGCTCTACGGGATCGCCGCGCACCTCATCGGCAAGCAGCGCCGCGGCGAGGTACGGGCCCTGCGCGCGCTCGCCAGGACCGGGCGTGACCCCGTCGCCGCCTCCTGGGTCGACGACACCTGGGTCGACGACGCCGACCGGCGCATCGCCGCGCAGGGCCCGCTGGCCGACGCGCTCGCCGCGCTGTCGGGGGCCGACCGGCACGTGCTGCTGCTCGTGGCCTGGGCCGATCTGACGTACCAGGACGTCGCCGAGGCGCTCGGCATCCCCGTCGGGACCGTGCGGTCCCGGCTCAACCGGGCCCGCCGCAAGGTGCGGGCCGCGCTGGGCGACAACCCGGCGTTCGTGACCGACGTACCGGAGGTGACGTGACCGTGCGGATCGACGAGACCAGCGAGCGGGACGGGATGGACGACAGGGGCGAGATGGGTGCGGTGCGGGCCTTTCGCGACGAGGCCCCCGGCGCCGACCGGGCCAGGATCGCCGCGGGGCGGCGCGCCCTGCTCGACGGGATGGGCGCGGCCCGGCGCCGCGGGCGGCCGCGGGCCGACTGGCGCCTGGCCGCCGTCGGCGCGGCCGCGGCGATCACGGCGGCCGCGGTCGTCGGCCCCCAGCTCCTGAACGACGACGGCTCCGCGCTGCCCGCCGCCCCGCCGCCCGCGTACGTCCTCGACCTCGGCAATGCCGCACCGGTGCTGCGCGAGGCCGCCGACGCCGTGGCCGACGACCCGGTGCCACAGCCGCGGGCGGGGCAGTGGGCGTACCGGAAGGACTACGAGATCCGGGCGCAGGAGGACGGTCCCGGGGAGGAGAAGGGCGGGCCCCGCGAGACCGAGCACTGGTACGCGTACGCGGACCCGCAGTTCGAGAACGGGGCGTCCGGCGACGACCACTCGCCGCGCGAGATGTTCCGGTTCCTGGCCGACCTGCCGGGCGACGACCCGGCCGAGGTGAAGCAGCGCGCCCGCGACTTCTTCCAGGGCGGGGACGACGGCGAGAGCAAGGTGCAGCACGAGTACCGCGCCCTGACGGTCCTCGTGTCGCGGGCGAACCCGGTCGATCCCGAGGGCCTGGCCGCCGTCTACCGGGCGTTGGCCACGATCCCCGGCGTACGGGCCGTGCGCACGACCGACGCGCTCGGCCGCGACGCCATCGGCATCATGCTGCCGGACGAGCGGACGCCGAACGAGCGCGCGCTGGTGTTCCTCGACCCCGCGACCTGCCGCTACAGCGGTGACGGGCTGCTCAAGCGGTACGGCGACCACTGGAAGTCGGTGAACGAGCCGAACCGGGCCCGGGCCCTGATGGCGTCCGGGCTCGTCGACGAGGAGGGGGAGCGGCCCGCCGAGTGAGACGGGGTCCGTGCTGGTTGGCCTCGGCGACCCCGTGCCGGTTAGGTTGCCCTCATGACCGACACCACACCTTCTTCCCTCGCAGGTCCCCGCTCCACCGGCGCCGTCGCCGCAGGCCTCGCCACCGTCACCGCCGACGGCACCGTTCTCGATACCTGGTTCCCCGCCCCCGAGCTCGTCACTGAGTCTGCCGCGGGCCATGGCCCGGCCGGGTCCGAGAAGCTCTCCGCCGAGAAGGCCGTGGAACTGCTCGGCGAGGGGGCGGCCAAGGCGATCGGCCCCGACGCCCGGCGCGGTGTCGAGATCGTGGCCGTGCGCACGGTCATCGCCTCCCTCGACGACAAGCCGCTGGACGCGCACGACGTGTACCTGCGTCTGCACCTGCTCTCCCACCGCCTGGTCAAGCCGCACGGCGTGAACCTGGACGGCCAGTTCGGCTTCCTCGCCAACGTCGCCTGGACCTCGCTCGGCCCGGTCGCCGTCGACGACGTCGAGAAGGTCCGCCTGAACGCCCGCGCCGAGGGCCTGCACCTCCAGGTCACCTCGATCGACAAGTTCCCGCGCATGACCGACTACGTCGCCCCCAAGGGCGTGCGCATCGCCGACGCCGACCGCGTCCGCCTGGGTGCGCACCTCGCCGAGGGCACCACGGTCATGCACGAGGGCTTCGTGAACTTCAACGCCGGCACGCTCGGCACGTCGATGGTCGAGGGCCGCATCTCCGCGGGCGTCGTCGTCGGCGACGGCTCCGACATCGGCGGCGGCGCCTCCACCATGGGCACCCTGTCCGGCGGCGGCAACGTCCGCATCGTCATCGGCGAGCGCTGCCTCGTCGGCGCCGAGGCGGGCGTCGGCATCGCCCTCGGTGACGAGTGCGTCGTCGAGGCCGGCCTGTACGTCACCGCGGGCACCCGCGTCACGATGCCCGACGGCCAGATCGTCAAGGCCCGCGAGCTCTCCGGCGCCTCGAACATCCTCTTCCGCCGCAACTCGGTCACCGGCACGGTCGAGGCCCGCCCGAACAACGCGGTGTGGGGCGGCCTGAACGAGGTCCTGCACAGCCACAACTAGCCCGCGGCGGAGACCAGTTCCTCGTACGCAGTCAGCAGCCCGTCGGTCACCTCCTGACCGGCGGGCTGCAGCGGTTGGCGCACCGGACCGCCGCCCGGCAGGCCGAGGGCGTCGAGCAGGGCCTTCACCGTGACCGTGCCCGGCAGGCCCGACGCCATCGTCAACTCCGTGAGCGGGACGGTGAGTTGCTGGCGGCGTGCGGCCTCGGCCGTGTCGCCCGCGTCGTAGGCGTCGAGGATCGCGCGGAAGGCGGCGGGTGCCGCGTTCGCCACCGTCGAGACATAGCCCGCACCGCCGAGCGCGTACAGGGCGAGCACGTACTCGTCGCAGCCCGTGTAGTACGCCAACTCCGTCTCCCGCATGACCTTTTGCGTACCGAGCAGGTCGTACGCGCAGTCCTTCACGGCGACGATCCGGGGGTGCTCCGCCAGGCGCAGCATCGTCTCCGGCTCGATGCGGGTGCCGGTGCGGCCCGGGATGTCGTACAGCATCACCGGCAGGTCCGTCGCGTCCGCCAGCGTACGGAAGTGCGCCTCCACGGCGTCCTGCGGCGGCCTGCTGTAGGAGGGCGTCACCGCCAACAGGCCGTCCGCGCCCGCCTGTTGGGCCTCCCGCGCGAGGGCGAGGGTGTGTGCGGTGTCGGACGTGCCGATGCCGGTCAGCACGGACGCCCGGCCGTCCACGGCCTCCCGCACCGCTCGCACCAGGTCCGCCTTCTCGGCATCCGTCGTCGTCGGGGACTCGCCCGTCGTGCCGGACAGCACGAGCCCCTCGCAGCCCTCGGTGACCAGCCGGTCGGCCAGCTTCTGTGCTGTGCCGAGGTCGAGGGCGCCGGTCGGCGCGAAGGGCGTGACCATGGCGCACAGGGCGCGGCCGAAGGGGGCGGTGTCGGTGTCGTTCATGGAGGTAGTCTCGGCCGCCCCGTTGTGAAGCTCCACTTAAATCTTCTACGAGATACTGCGGAGCCCTGCTGAAGAGTGGCGCGGGTATGCGGTCTGTTTCAGTCGTTCTTGAGGGGATTTGGCCGAGAGGAGGGCTCCAGGGCACCCGCCCGGAATCCGATGAACTGCACAGAAGAGTCAGACCAGTTCATAAGGGGTTCGGGGTGCGAGAGGTGGCGTTGGCGCTGACCATGCCCGTGCTGATGTGCGCGAGCGGGATCTATGCGGCGGGCGAGGCGTGGTGGCGGCGCAGGCATCCGGCGCCGCCGCCCTACTCGCAGGCGGGGCTGCGCCGGGCGGGGGAGCGGGCGGTCGCGGTGGCCGAGGCGGTGGTGGCCGACGAGTACGCGCTGCTCAGCGGTGACGCCGAAGGCACTGGTGCCAAAACGGGCGGGATGCGCCACCATGAGAGGCCGTGAGCGTGAGTGACGACCTGTTCGACAGGTCCGTCGGTTCCGACAGGGGAGGCACCATGAGGCTCGGCAAAGCACTCGCCACCGGATACGCCGAAGAAACTCCGCAGGACACCAATGCGGAGCCCGATGTCCCGGAGCTCGAAGTCATCGACGTGGAGCGGGAGTTGACCCCCGAACCCGTCGGGGTCCCGGCCGCCCGGTGAGGCCGCGGCTCCCCGAGGAACGTCCGACGGAGCCGCCCACCGGATACAAGATCGCCCACCCCGTGCTCGACGCGGACGGTGGGCGCGCCGGTTTCCTGGGAGTCTCCCTCGGCGCGGCCGCGCCCTACCGCGTGCTCGACGTGGCGCGCTGCGTCTACGGGCGCCGCCACCGCGCCCCGCACCGGCGCTGCGACTGCGGCTTCCACTGTGTGCACGAACGACGGGTCGCCGAGGGCCTGTTGGTCCATGCCGAGCACCGCAGGGCCGTGCTCCTCGAGGTCGGCGTCCTCGGCTCCTACATCCGCTTCGAGCACGGCTTCCGCTACGAGCGCCAGCGCGTGCGCACCGCGACCGTCGGGCCCTGCCCGTGCGGGGCGGCGGCGTCCGTGCTCGCCGACGCGGGGTGGGGCAGGGACGGGCGCCGCGTGCTGGAAGCGGCGTGCCGCGGGTGTGCGGGGGCGCGGCCGCGCTGGACCCTGCAGACGTTCGCCCGGCTCGCCGGGGACGGGCTCACCGTGCGGGCGGCGCCGGGCACGGAGGCGACGGGCGAGGCGCCCGGCATGCCCGAACTGGTCGCGGAGGCGGCGCTGCTGCAGGCCAGGCTCGACTGGTTCCAGGGCCAGTTGGCGCGCCTGGGCAAGGCCATGGGCGGCGGCGGTGCACCACCGGGGAGGCGCTGACCCGGGGCATCTGGCATGATCGGCGGCGGCGCGCGACAGGGTCACCAGCTGCAGGGACCCGGAGAAACATCAACATGAGCACAGAGCAGCGCGTCGCGCTGATCACGGGATCGTCCTCGGGCATCGGCGCCGCCGTCGCCCGCCGGTTCGCCGCCGACGGACTGCGCGTCGTCGTCAACTCCGCCCGCTCGGTCGCCGCGGGCAAGCAGCTCGCGGCCGAACTGCCCGACGCCGTCTACGTCCAGGCCGACGTCTCGGACCCGGACCAGGCCGAGGCGCTGGTGCGGGCCGCCGTCGACGCGTACGGGCGGCTCGACGTCCTGGTCAACTGTGCGGGCACCACCGAGTTCATCCCGCACGACGACCTGGCCGCCGCGAGCCCCGAGGTGTGGCGCCGCCTGTACGACGTGAACGTCATCGGCGTCTGGCAGACGATCGTCGCCGCGGTGCCGCACCTGAAGGCGAGCGGTGCGGGAGCCGTCGTCACCATCTCCTCGCAGGCCGGCGTCAGGCCCGGCGGCAGCTCCATCCCGTACTCCGTCTCCAAGGCGGCCGTGAACCACATGACGCGGCTGCTCGCCAAGACGCTCGGCCCGGACGGGATCCGGGTCAACGCGGTCGCGCCCGGCATGATCGACACCCCCTGGTTCGAGGGCGTGGAGGGCATCGAGGACAGCATGCGCGAGGTCGCCTCGGCCCTGCCGCTGCGCCGCGTCGGCCGCCCCGACGACATCGCGGGCGCCGTCGCCGACCTCGCCCACTCCGCGTACATCACGGGGGAAGTGCTGCTGGTGGACGGGGGCGGACACCTGCTGTAGCCCGGGCCCCGCTCCGTACCGAACATATTCCTCGCCTGGACAAAGAGAGTTCTTTTCGGTGGGGCGGTGGAGTCATGTGGGACGTCACCGTCATCGAGGACCCGGCCGCCGCGGCGATGCTCGCGCCCAAGGTCGGCCTGGTGCGGCAGAAGGTGAACTATCACCTGAAGGCCCTGGAGAAGCACGGCCTCGTCGAGCTCGCGGGGGAGCGGCGCAAGGGCAATGTGACCGAGCGGCTGATGCGGGCGACCGCCGCGTCGTACGTGATCTCGCCGGTCGCGCTCGGCGCCGTACAGCCGGATCCGGACCGGGCCCGCGACCAGCTCTCCGCGCGCTGGCTGCTCGCGCTCGACGCCGAGGGGGGCCGCGACCACCGCGTGGTGATCGCGCTGCACCCCAAGCTCAAGGAGCAGACGGCCGACGCGCCCCAACTTCCCGCCGCACGGCAGGAATTGACGGAGTGACACCCATGACCGAGAACACCGCAGGCAGCGGCAAGGAATTCGAGATCCCCCGCGAGTTCGAGGTCGGTGCCTCGCCCGAGCAGGTCTGGGACGCCGTCACGAACGGCACGGCGGGCTGGCTGTGGCCCAGGCGCTGTCGCCGCCGTCGCGGGGCTCGATCGTGTAGTCGAGCTGGTTGACGGTCGGCCGTGCGCTCGGCCTGTCCGACGACACCGCCGAGGGCACGCGCGGCCGGGGCCCCTGGGGTGCGCCCGTCGGCATCAGCGTCCATGACTTCGCGCAGGACGCCGATGCCGCGCGGACCGAGGCGGAGTGGAGCGAATGGCTCAACTCCCTGTTCTCCTGAAGGAGTTACGGGGGGAGTTACGGGCGCAGGCGCAGCACCTGCGGGTCGTGGTCGCTGATCTGGTCGTGGAACTCGCTGTTGATGTGCACGCTGTCGTACGCGAACGCGTCCTTCCAGCGGATCGACGGGCTGATCAGGATCTGGTCGAGGACCTGGCTGTTGCCCTGGTAGTCGTACGTGTAACGCTCGTTCTTCGGCAGGGACTTGATCGCCGACCAGAGCGCTCCGCCGGCCTCCAGGCGCTGTGCCGTGCCCGAGAACTCGAAGTCGTTGATGTCGCCGAGCGTGATGACGTCCGCGTTCTGCTGGACCGCGAGGATGTCCTTCACGAAGGCGTTCACCGAGTCCGCCTGCGCGTGGCGCTGCGTCTCCGAGCTGCGCGTCGGCGGCTGGTACTGCGAGGTCAGACCCTGGTCGCCGCCCTTCGACGCGAAGTGGTTGGCGATCACGAAGACCGTCTTGCCGCGGAAGGTGAACTCGCCGGCCAGCGGCTTGCGGCTGCTCTTCCAGGCCGTGTTGGCGGGGTCGATGCGGCCGGGCGACGCGGTGAGCGCCGCCTTGCCGTGCGCGGAGGTCACGCCGACGGGCGTCGTCGCGTCGCCGCCCGCGCGGTCGGTGAACGAGACCCGCTCGGGGTTGAACAGGAACACCTGGCGGATGTTGCCGCCGGGCTCGCCGCCGTCCGTGTCGTTCGTCGGGTCGATCGAGCGCCAGTCGTACGTCGGGCCGCCCGCCGCGACGATCGCGTCGATCAGCTTGTTCACCGTCACGTCGGCGGCGACCGTGCCGTCGTCCTTCGCCCCGTTGTTGTCCTGGATCTCCTCCAGGGACACGATGTCGGGCGACTGCAGGTTGTCGACGATCGCCGCCGCGTGCTCCTCGAACGTGGCGTCGGTCGGGTCGAGGTTCTCCACGTTGTACGTCGCCACGGCCAGCTCGTTCGACTTCTGCTTCCGCGTCGTCTCGCGGGCGAGTCCCGACTGCTTCAGCGTGCCCAACTCCCGTGCTACCAGCGTGTATCCGCCGAAGGAGTTGTAGTCGAGCGGGCCCTCGGTGGTGCCGGACAGGACGTCGCCGACGTCGGCCACGGGGAAGGCGGCGGTCGTGCCGAGCGACTGGATCTGGAGGCGGCCGGTGTTCTGCGACTCGTACGAGCCGTAGCGGGTGCCGCCGCGCTTCGTGGCGTTCTCGTGCGGCTTGACCGTGACCCACAGCTCCGCGTACGCGTCGGAGGCGGTGACGACGCGGGACGCGCCGACCTTCACGTTCTGGCCCTCGAGCGACTCGTAGTAGTCGAGGGCGTACTTCTTCGGCTGCAGGGTGAGGCCGTTGACCGAACCGTTCGCCGCGGCGTCGCCCGCGGGCGCGTACGCGGCCGGGACGGACTTCGCGGTGATCGTCGTGACCGGCACCGCGTTGCCGGACGAGACCACGGTCACCGTCGGCTTGGTGATCTCGGTGAGCGACTGGTTGCCGGACGAGGCGCCGCCGGGCACGTACTCGGTGACCGTGCCCGAGACCGTCACCGCGTCGCCCGCCTTGACGGTCGGCGCGGAAGAGGTGAAGACGAAGACGCCCTCACTGGTGGCCGGGTCGGCGTCCGGCGTCGTGTCCTGGAACCAGAAGCCCTTGGACGAACCGTACGTGCGGACCCCGGTGACGACCCCGGCCACGTCCGTGACCTGCTGCCCCGCGAGCGGGGATGTCCGGGTGGAGCCCTGGATGTCGTGGATGGCCACCGTGGCCGCGTGGGCGGGCGCCGTCGCGACGACGGCGTAGGTCGCGCAGCTCGCGGTGGCGACGGCGAGCGCGGCGAGCCGGTGGCGGGTGAGCGGGGACGCGGGCTTGGACTTGCTCGGCAAGGGGATCCCTCCGGGGACGTGCGAGTGGCGAGCGCCGGGACGAGGGTGGAACGTGGGCGTGAGCGGGCGGGTGTGGCGGTGGGGCGCCGACCCGTTCTGCGTCTGCTTCTTCATCTGCGCGGTTCACTTCTTCATCTACGCGCGTCAATCTCTTTCGTGGGCCGGGGAGTTGTCAAGGTTTCGGGGATGACTCTCGGGCGACCGAAACCTGACGGGTACATGAACCGGGCAGCAAAGGGTCAAATCCGTCTACGCTGAGCCGTCGCAACGTATGACTCTTGTACGGCCCTGAGGAGAACCAGCCGATGTCAGACAGCTCCCCCCTGCCGCCGGTCCGGCTGCCCGCCGAAGCGGAGCTGGCGCGGGACGCCCTTGCCACCCCCCTCCTGTCGCGCGCGGCCAAGCTCGCCCGCTGGGCCGGGCCCGAGACGCGGGTCGAGGCGGGCGGCGACCTCGTCGAGGAGCAACTGCCCGCCGCCGCGGCCGAGCTGGGCCTGACCGACGACGAGGACGGGGCCGCGTACGCGAGCGAGGCCTGGCGCATCGCCGTCGACACCGGTCTCGTGGAGGTCGTGGACGAGGATGCCGAGGGGCACGGCACCGTCACCGTCGGCGAGGAGCTCGGCAGCCTCACCTCCGGCGCCCCCGCGGACGTCCTCGCCGTGTGGCTCGGCGCGCTCGACACCGTCCTCGCGGACGCGAGCGTGCCCGACCTCGACGACCTGGTCGACGCGATGGACCTCGAAGGCGGCTCGGGCGAGATCGACTTCTCGCAGCTGGACTGGGACCCCGAGGCGGAGGCCGAGTTCCTGGAGGGCGTGCTCGGGAACCTGTACCTGCTGACCGTCGCGGAGGGCGGAGCGGGCGAGGGGCCCGTGCCGCTGCCCGCGCTCGCCGCGTCGATGATCGTGCCCGACGACATGGGTGAGCCCACCGACGACGTCCTCGAACAGGTGTCGGACGCGATGATGCGCCTCGACGACCAGTTCCGGCTGCTCGACCCGGTGGGGCTCGTCGAGTTCCAGCCGGTCGACGAGGCGCTCATGGCCGACCTCGACGACGCGGAGGCGGCCGCGGCGGCCGAGGCCGTCGACGAGTCCGACGTCTCCCGGTACGGCATGGTGCGCCTCACCCCGCTCGGCCTGTACGGGATCCGCGCGCGGATGCTGGAGGCCGGCGTGGACGCGCCCGCCGTCGGGGACCTCGCCGACAAGGGGGCCGACGTGCTGCTCGACGGCACGTCCTGGTTCCCGCAGGCGGCCGCCCAGGCCGAGATCGAGCAGTGGCTCGCCCGGCGCGAACCGCTGGGCGCCGCACGGGAGTTGCTCGCTGCCGCGGGCGGTGGCGACGAGGGCGCACCACTGCGCCGGCTGCGCTGCCAGCAGGCCCTGTCACTGGTCGGCACCGAGGCCGAGCCGGCCCTGCGCGAGGTCCTGGACGACGCGGAGCTCGGCGGCCTCGCCCGCGTCTGGCTCGCCGAGCACGGCGCGGCGGACGTGCCCGCGCCCTCGGAGGACCTGGTCTTCTGGCTGACCGTCGACACGATCGCGGCGCAGCTCTCCCTGGAGGGCAACTCCGAGGAGCTGCAGGCCCTGGTCGAGGGCCTCGCCGCGCAGCACAGCGGCTTCTTCGCGGCGGCCTGGCGGGTCGAGCACCCGGCCACGGCCGACGTCCTGGAGGCGATGGGCCGCCTCCACCCGGACAAGAAGGTGGCGAAGGAGGCCCGCAAGGCGGCCTTCAAGGCACGTTCGGCGCAGAGCTAGCTCCACCACGAATGGCGGTGGCCCGAACTCCCGGCAAAATGACGGGAGTTCGGGCCACCCTTCGTGTGGTCAGCACAGATACCGCGTCGTGTGCTTGAACGAGGACGTCGCCCCGTCGAAGCCGTACGTGCCCCGGTACGCCGGCGGGTTCTGGTACTCGCCGACCACCGTGATGGTGTTGGCGCAGGACCCCTGACCGGACCGCTTCGCGTCGATGCGGATCGTGTCGCCGATGAAGCCGCCCGTGATGTCCCACGGCGCGCCGCAGATGCCGGACGTGATCTGGCCGCCGGTCACCACGTACGGGTGCGTGTTCGGGTTGATCTTCGCGGTGATGGCGAAGGTGACCGTGCCGTTGTTGAGTTCCAGCTTGCAGTCGACCGACACCGCCTGCGCCGAAACGTCCTGTTGCGCGGCGAACGCCTCGTCGCGCGTCTTGACCTCCGCGCCCTGCGGGTTGTGGAACCGGTGCTCGGTGCGGGACTGGCTCTTTTGCTTCCGTGCCTGAGTGGTCATGGACCGACCTCCCTTCGAAGGTGCGCGAGTCAGGCGAGCTGCTCGGAGATCTCGACGCGCAGCAACGCGCGCACGTTCTCGATGTGGTTGAGGATCGTGACCTGCGACGAGCCGGCGAACAGCAGGCCGAGCGCCACGTTGTCGAGCGAGGTCACCAGGGATCCGGAGTCGCCGCCCGCCGACATGTTCGTCGTGAGGATCTGGTCCTTGAAGCGGGCCGTGCCGGCCGTGCCGTAGTTGACGTCGACCGTCGCGTCGACCGCCATGATCCGGCCGAAGGAGATGTTCGTCGTGCGGCCCGTCTTCTTCACGAGGTCGCCGACCGCGACGTTCGCCTTGCGGCGCCAGGCGCGCGGCGCACCGCTGAAGTACTGCTCGCGCGTGGCGTCCTGGAACTGGACCTCGCCGAGCGCGCAGTCGACCACGTTGTTGTGCTGGTCGATCGGCGTCTGCGGGGCGAACTGGATGGTGATGAACCGGGACAGCGTCGCGATGCGGTCCGCGGGGTTGGTGCCGCCGTCGAACGCGCCGGGCTGGATGATGGCGCTGCCCAGCTGCGCCCGGTTGGAGTCGGCGAGCACGTGGTTGTTGGACAGGACGTAGAACTTCGCCGGGGTGCCGAGGCCGGGACCCGGCGGGTCCACGGTGGCGCCGGGCAGGAAGTCGTAGACCACGCTGCCGAGGGTGCCCGCGGTGATGGCCACGTTGCCGATCGAGAAGCCGGACGGGCACGGGCGCATACGGCGTACGAGGACCTGCGGCTCGAAGGTCTGCAGACCGCCGAACTCCTCGAGGGTCGGCTGGCTCATGCCGCCGAGCTGCTGGGAGACGCCGCCGTCGGGGCCGTAGGAGATGCCCTCCTGCGAGCGGCCGCCGGAGGGCCTCGACTGGCGCCGCTGGGCGGAGATCTGGCCGACGGCCACGATGTCGGTGGGGGTGCCGTCGTCCATCTGACGTGGAATCACATCGCGTTCGGGCAACAGCGATTCGGGTACCTTCTGGGTCACGAAGACGAGGACGGCCGGCTCTCCGGTGGGCTGTCCGTCCGTCCACTTCACGCCGTGGCCGAAGCCGACCACGTTCGACAGCGGCGCCTCGCGCCGCAGGAAGTCACTGGTCGCCTGTTGGCGGGAGCTGTCGCTGAGCTGACCGCCGGCGGGTCCTCGCATCAATTCGGGCTGGCTCACGCCAGACCACCTCTTCCCCTGACTCTGCTTGCAGGGATCCCCTCAGGACTCACGGCTCAATGGCTCAACTAGCCGTCCTGGGCGTGGACTTCACCGATCGCGAGCACGCGAACCGGTACGCCGTCGAGTTCGTCGGGAACCACGTCTTCCGCGCGGAGCCGGTCGCGGGGCACTTTCCGGGTGACGAAGACGACGATCACGTCCGCGCCCGAGTGCTCGTCCCTTCCGGTACCGACTCCGGTGACATTGGCCAGCCTCATCAGCCGGCCCTCGTGGAGGCTGCGTGCCTGACGTGCGTCCACTCGGCTCGCCTCCCCCTGCGGGTGATGCGGTGATGCGTGATGCACGTAGGGCCTGTCTATTGCGGTACGGCAGGGTGGTCAAGGCGTTCTGCGTGAAATCTTGGGATTGGACAGGAGGTGCGCCTGTTGACCTTCTTTACGAAGATTCTTCCCACCGCGGGCGGCAAGCGCTGTCATGTGCGCAGGTACGAGGCCCCGTTGAGATCGAGCACGGTTCCCGAGGCCCACTGCGCCCCGGGCGACGCCAGCCACAGCACGGCCCCGGCGATCTCGTCCGCGGAGGCGACCCGGCCGAACGGGCTCTGCGCCCGTACTTCATCCGTCAACCGGTACGCCACCCGCTCCGTCTCGATGAACCCGGGCGCCACCGACGCCACTGCGATCCCGTGCGGCGCGAGCGCGACGGCGAGGGACTGACCGAGCGCGTGCACGGCGGCCTTCGTCGCCCCGTACGCGGGATGGTCGGGCTCACCCTTGAAGGCGCCGCGCGAACCGACGTTGACGATCCGGCCACCCGTGCCCTGCTCGATCATCCGGTGCGCGGCGAGATGACTCAGATTCGCCGTGCCGAGCAGATTCACCGCGACGTGCCGCTGCCACAGCTCCGACCACGCGTCGTACGTGGTGGTCGCGGGCGGGTGCGGCAGGTTCACGGCCGCGTTGTTCACGAGTACGTCGATGCCGCCGAGGCCCTTCGCCGCCCGCTCGGCGACGGACGCCGCGCCCGCCGGATCGGAGACGTCCCCGCCGACGAGGACGTGCCCGTCCCCGGCGAGCGAGCCGAGCGTGGCCCGCGCCTCGTCCTCCCGAGACCCGAAGTGGACGGCGACCCGGTCCCCGTTCGCCGCGAACGCCTGCGCCAGGGCCCGGCCGAGTCCCCGCGACGCACCGCTCACCAGCACGCGGCGTCCGCTCTCCGCAAGGTTCACTGAAGTCATGGAAGCGGGCCCCTCGACGTTGGACGGTGTTCAACTGCCGTTTATACGCGAGCGAGACCGTGTGGCCGAAACGGGGTCCGCCACGCCCCCACAACGACCGACCTCGCCCTCCATCGACCTCCATCGACCTCCATCGGGAGACAGCCAGCATGTCGCTCACTCGCAGGGACTTCGCCAGACGCTCCGCGGCCACCGGCGCGGGCGTCGCACTCGCCGGCTCCGTCGGCGCGCTCGCCACCGCGCCCGGCGCGCTCGCCGCGACCGACACCGCCGACGCCACCGACCAGCAGGACGCGGACCGGCACGGGCACGGCCACGGTGTGGGCTACGGCCCGCTGCTGCCCGACCCCAAGGGCCTGCTCGCGCTGCCCGCCGGATTCTCGTACAAGGTCATCACGTACAGCGGCAGGACCAAGCTGGAGTCCGGCGAGTTCACGCCGTCCAACCACGACGGCACCTCCACCTTCGAGGGGCCGCGCGGCACCACCCTCCTCGTCAACAACCACGAGCTGGCCCGCGCCCGCGCCGACTGGCCGCACCCGGTGCCGCTCATCGACGGCCTCGTCTACGACCCGGGGGCGGCCGGCGGCTGCACGGTCGTCGAGGTGCGCCGCGGCGGCGAGGTCGCCGAGTGGGTCGGCATCGCCGGCACCGCCACCAACTGCGCGGGCGGCAACACCCCGTGGGGCACCTGGCTGACCTGCGAGGAGACCGAGGACAAGGCCGGCGTCTACGGCTTCACCAAGGACCACGGCTACGTCTTCGAGGTCGACCCCTACGACCGCCGTGCCAACCAGGCCCCGAAGCCCATCAAGGCGTTCGGCCGCTACGCGCACGAGGCCGTCGTCATCGACCCCAAGCGCGGCCACGCCTTCCTCACCGAGGACGCCTCGGGCCCCAACGGGCTGCTCTACCGCTGGGTTCCGCCGCACGGCTTCCACCACGGCCGCGGCAAGCTGCGCACCCTCGCCGACGACGCGGGCGTGCTGCAGGCGACCCGCTGCTTCGACTCCGGCGGCCGCTTCGTGGACGACCTGTCGCGTGCCACGAAGCTCGGCACGGTCTACGGCGTCGACTGGGTCGACGTGCCCGACCGCGACGCCAGGACGGTCTCCGTCCGCAAGCAGTTCAAGGACGGCGAGGTCACCCGCGCCCGCAAGCTCGAGGGCATGTGGTGGGGCGACGGGGGCGTCTACATCGTCTCGTCGTACGCCCGCGCGGAGAGCCCCGTCCAGCACGACGGACAGGTCTGGTTCTACGACCCCAAGCGCCGCACCCTGACGCTGAAGGTCCTGCTCGGCGTGAACCCGGACCCGTCGGTCGACGGCGCCTTCGACGGCCCGGACAACATCACCGTCTCCCCGTACGGCGGCCTGGTCATCGCCGAGGACGGCGAGGGCGTCCAGCACCTGTTCGGCGCGACCGAGCGCGGGCGCACGTACCCGATCGCGCGCAACGAGCTGAACCTGGGCACCGAAGAGGAGCCCGAGTACAGCGAGTTCACCGGTGTGACCTTCTCGCCCGACGGGCGCACCCTGTACGCGAACATCCAGACGCCCGGCATCATGCTGGCCATCACGGGCCCCTGGAAGCGCCAGAAGTAGCGGAGACGGCTACTGCAGCGGGTCCACCGGCGGCGCCTCTTGTTCGGCGGCGATCCGGTGGACCCGTGCGCGCACCGCGTACCAGCCGGCCACCAGGGCGCACGCGATCGGGATCAGCATCAGGATCGTCTTGCGGCCCGGTCCTTCCCGGTCGAACCACATCATCACGATCACCGCGAGCAGGAACGCGATCGTCACCAGCTCGATCCACGGCGACGCCCACAGCCGGAACGAGGGCCGCTGCACGAGCCCCTGTCCGGCCCGCCGGACGAACACCAGGTGGCAGATCATGATCATGCACCAGGTGGAGATGACGCCCAGCGAGGCGACGTTGGTGACGATCCCGAAGGCGTCGTCGGGCAGCCACGCGTTCAGCGCGACGCCCAGCAGCGACACCGTCGACGTCAACAGGATGCCCGCGTACGGGACGTGGCTGCGGCTCATCCGGGCGGTGAAGGACGGTGCCGAGCCGGCCATCGCCATCGAGCGCAGGATGCGCCCGGTCGTGTAGAGCCCCGAGTTGAGCGAGGACATGGCGGCCGTCAGGACGACCAGGTTCATGATGCCGCCCGCCGCGGGCACCCCGATCTTCGACAGGACCGTCACGAACGGGCTCTGGTCCGAGGAGTACGCCGTCCACGGCAGCAGCAGCGTCAGCATCACGACCGAGCCGACGTAGAAGATGCCGACCCGCCACATGATCGAGTTCACGGCCTTCGGGACGACCGTCGCCGGGTCCTCCGTCTCGCCCGCCGTCACACCGACCATCTCCACGGCCGAGTACGCGAAGATCACCGTCTGCGTGATGAGGACGACGGGCAGCACACCGAGCGGGAACCAGCCGCCGTTGTCGCTGATCAGCGGCAGACCGGGGGAGTGCCCGTCCACCTTGTCGCCCGAGACGAGGAAGAAGATGCCGATCAGCAGGAACACCACGATCGCGGTGACCTTGACGATGGCGAACCAGAACTCCATTTCGCCGAAGCTCTTCACCGAGATCAGGTTCACCGTGAGCACGATGGCGAGGGCGATCGCGGCGAGCACCCACTGCGGGACCGACGTGAACATCGACCAGTAGTGCACGTACAGGGCGACCGCCGTGATGTCGGCCATGCCGGTGGTCGCCCAGTTCAGCACGTACATCCAGCCCGCCACGAACGCGCCCTGCTCGCCCAGGAACTCGCGGGCGTAGCTCACGAAGGAGCCCGACGACGGCCGGTGCACGACGAGTTCGCCGAGCGCCCGCACGACGAAGAACGCGAACACCCCGCACACCGCGTACGCGAGCGCGAGCGCGGGCCCGGCCTTGGCGAGGTTCCCGCCCGCTCCGAGGAACAGCCCCGTGCCGATCGCACCACCGATCGCGATCATGCTGATGTGGCGTGGCTTCAGCGCCTTGCTGTATCCGAGGTCGCCCGCGTCGGTGACGCCTTCGGCGGTCGTGGGGTCGTCAAGGTGGGGGTCGTGGGGGGAGTCTTTGTGCAGGTTCACGCCGGGAACTCTCGCAAAATAAATGCCTGGCGTCGCAGATGCGCGCCGCTCTAGAGTTTTTCTCGTCCGGCCGAGCCGGACGAAAACAAGCAAACGCACCTCCCGGTGCGCAGGCTGCGGCTACTTCTCTCGCAAAGAAACTCTCGCCGCCGCCGACTTGATCTCGGGAGGCGCAGCACATGGTGTGTGCCCGGTGCGCAGACAACGGGTACTTCTTGGATCCGGCGGTTGCGGGTTCGAATCCCGTCGGCGACTTCGGGTCGTCGTAGCTCAAGGGGTAGAGCACCAGACTGTTTCCGTCGTCGACTTCTGATCTCGGGCACATTCCATTTGCTGCGCCTTCCCTCCACTGCACACTCACTCATGAATTCCGGGGGGAATTTCTCATGGCGCGTTACAACCGGAAGGCCGCCAAGGCGGCACTCCGTTCCGCCGTCCGCACCACGGGCCGCATCACGCGGACCCACCAGGGCGGCATCGGATTCGAGCGCGACGCACGTTCCGAGCTTTTCCTGCTCGCGGTCGCCAACTTCGTTTCCCAGCAGACCTTTTACGAGGACGCCGCCACCCGCGACGACCGCTTCACGGCGCTCGTGCGGCAGCTCGCCGTCAGCGACCCGGAGTGGACCGCGGGTCTGCTCGGCTGGCTGCGCGGCGACGCGAACATGCGGACCGCGTCCGTCGTCGGCGCCGCCGAGTACGTGCAGGCACGCCTCGACGCGGGCGCCACCGAGGGCCCGTCGAACCGGCAGGTCGTCGCCTCCGTGCTGCGCCGCCCCGACGAGCCCGGCGAGTTCCTCGGCTACTGGACGCAGACGCACGGCCGTGCGGTGCCCAAGCCCGTCAAGCGCGGCGTCGCGGACGCGGTGCGCCGCCTGTACCACGGCAAGGCGCTGCTCAAGTACGACACGGCGTCCAAGGGCTACCGCTTCGGCGACGTCCTGAACGTGGTGCACGCGGCGCCCGACCCGGCCAAGGCGTGGCAGGGCGACCTGTTCCGGTACGCCCTCGACCGGCGGCACAACCCGGACACGGCCGTGCCTCCGGCATCCAGCGAAGTCCTGGTCGCCCACCGGGAGTTGATGGCGCTGCCGGTCGACGAACGGCGCGCCGTGCTGACCGCCGAGGGCGGCGCCGAGCGGCTCGCCGCGGCCGGGATGACGTGGGAGGCGCTGGCCGGGTGGCTGCAGGGGCCGATGGACAAGGCGGCGTGGGAGGCCGTGATTCCGTCCATGGGCGCGATGGCACTCGTCCGCAACCTGAGGAACTTCGACGAGGCGGGTGTCTCGGACGAGGTCGCCGCACAGGTGGCGGCGAAGATCTCCGACCCGGCCGAGGTGGCGCGCTCGCGGCAGTTCCCGTTCCGCTACCTCGCCGCGTACCAGCACGCGCCGTCGCTGCGCTGGGCGTACCCGCTGGAGCGGGCGCTCGGCCACTCGCTGACCAACGTGCCGTCCCTGCGCGGCCGTTCACTGATCCTGGTGGACCGCTCGGGCTCCATGTGGGCCCCGCTGTCCGCGCGCTCGCAGCTCAACCGGGCGGACGCGGCGGCGGTGTTCGGCGCGGCGCTCGCGCTGCGCGCCGAGGACGCGGACCTGGTCCAGTTCGGCACGGGCAGCGCGCCGGTGGCGTTCGGTGCGGGGGAGTCCGTCCTGAAGGTCCTGGAGCGCTTCGGGTCCCTGGGCGGTACGAACACCGCGGAGGCGGTACGCCGTTACTTCCGCGGGCACGACCGGGTGCTGATCGTCACCGACGAGCAGGCGGCGTACAGCGTGCACGGGGACGCGACGTCGGCGGTGCCCGCGCAGGTGCCGGTCTATACGTGGAACCTGGCCGGTTATCGGGCGGGTCATGCGCCCTCGGGGGTCAACCGGCATACGTTCGGGGGGCTTTCGGATGCGGCGTTCCGGATGGTCTCGCTGCTTGAGGCGGGGCGGGACGCGGATTGGCCCTGGGGGTAGGGGGATGGCTCGGGCCGCTCATGGTGGATTCTCGTCTGCCATGAGCGGTCCGTTGCCGTGTGCGGGTTGTCTACGGTTGCTCGCGCTCCGCGGCGGAGCCGCTGATCGATACAGCCCCGCGCCCCGTGCGGGGCGCTCCCCGGAGGACGGCTGTGATGACGACGAGGGCCGCCACCGCGATCAGTGCACCCACCTCGAACGCCCGGCCCGCTCCGTGCACGAGCACCGCGTCCGCGGAGCCGTGCGCACCGCGCGTCGCCGTCCCGTACACCGTGACCAGCACCGCGAGGCCGAGCGTGCCGCCCAGCCACTGGAACGTCTGGAGCAGGCCCGAGGCCGCGCCCGCCTCGCGGGGGGCCACCCCGGCCAGGATCGTGGCGTTCAGGGGGAGGAAGCTGAGGCCGACGCCCACGCCGAGCAGGATCATCGGGCCGAGCAGGCCGGTCGCGTAGCTGTCGCCGAGGTCCAGGCGGGAGAGCCAGGCGCCGGAGGCGATGAGCAGCAGGGAGCCCGTGACGAGGACCGGCTTCGTGCCGAAGCGGGCCAGGAGCCGGGGCACCACGCGGACCGCGGCGAACGCGCCCGCCGTCAGCGGCAGGAACGCGAATCCGGCCTTCAACGGGCTGTATCCCAGGACCTGTTGGACGTACAGCGTGAGGAAGTAGAACGCGCCGAAGTTCCCGGCGGGCAGCAGCAGGATGCCCGCGTAGGCGCCCACGCGGTTGCGGTCGCGGAACAGGGTGAGCGGGGCGATGGGCTGCCGGGCGCGCGTCTCGACGCAGAGGAAACCGGCGAGCAGGGCCGCCGAGGAGAAGAAGCAGGTCAGCGCGCGGGTGTCGGACCAGCCGCTGTCCGAGACGCGGATGAAGGCGTAGACGAGGAAGGACATGCCCGCGGTGCCGCTGACGGCGCCCGCCAGGTCGAACCGGCCGCTGTGGCGCGGGGTTTCGCCGACCACGCGGGGCAGGGCGAGGGCGAGGGCGGCGCCGATCGGTACGTTGATGAGGAGGGCCCAGCGCCAGGACGCGAGGTCGGTCAGCGCGCCGCCGAGCACCAGGCCGATGGAGGCGCCGATGCCGGCCATGGAGGAGTAGACGGCGAGTGCGCGGTGGCGGCCGGGCCCTTCGGGGAAGTGCGTGGTGATCAGGGCGAGTGTGCTCGGCGCGATGAGGGCGGCGCCGACGCCCTGTACGGCGCGGGCGGCGAGCAGCAGGGCCCCGTCCGTCGCGAGGCCGCCGCACAGGGACGCGGCGGCGAAGACCAGGACGCCGCAGGTCAGGGTGGAGCGGCGGCCGAGCAGGTCGCCCGCGCGGCCGCCCAGCAGGAGGAGGCCGCCGAAGGCGAGGGTGTAGGCGTTGAGGACCCAGGACAGGCCGGTGGGGCTGAAGTCGAGGGCGCGCTGGATGTCGGGCAGGGCGACGTTCACGACGGTGGCGTCGACGCCGACCATCAAGTACGCCGTGACGATCAGGAGGAGGATGGTGCCGGGGCGCGCTACGGTGCGGCGTGCGGCCCGGGTTTCGACGACGGGCGGTGCGGAGGACATGCTCGACTCCCGTGCAGGAACGGTGGGTTGAGGAATGCGGTGACGCGTGCGGGCAGCCCGGACTGCCCGCGACGTGAAGCGGGGACTGTCTCCGTTTAACTCCGGTTAAGATACGGAGACTGTCCCCGGTTGTGCAAGGGGTTCCCGGAGGAGGTAGCGATGGCCCAGGTGGGAGTGGTCAGGCCGATGCGTGCGGACGCGCGGCGCAACTACGAGCGGCTCGTGCGGGAGGCCACGAAGGCCTTCGCCGAGAAGGGCGCGAGCGCCTCGCTCGACGACATCGCCAAGCGGGCGGGCGTCGGCTCGGGCACGCTGTACCGCCACTTCCCCACCCGCGAGGCCCTCATGGAGGCCGTCTACCTCGAGCAGTTCGAGGCGATCGGCGAACGGGCCAGAACCCTGCGGGCCGAGCAGCCGCCCGGCGAGGCCCTGTTCACCTGGCTCGGCGAACTGGCCGAACAGCTCGTACGGGTACGCGCCCTGAAAGCACTGCTCAGCGCCGCCGTCGCCGAGGGGTCCGCACCGGTCGTCGCCCAGTGCGGGGAGGTCCTCAAGGCCGAGGCCGCCGCACTGCTCGACGCGGCCCAGGCGGCGGGCGAGATCCGTGCCGACCTCACTCATCTGGAGCTGCTGCGCCTCAATCACGCCGTGGTCGGCGCGGCGGAGCTCGCGGGGGAGGGGCCGAAGGACGTCGGCCGCTATCAGCGGCTGATGCTGGAGGGGCTGCGGCCGCGGGCGTAGTCCGGCCCAGCGGGGTGCGTGGAAGAAAAGTCTTCGGTAAGGGAACGGTAAAGCGGAGCTGCTCGTTACCCCTTTCATGACAGCTATGACCCCCGGCTCGAACATCCCGCTCACGGCGCAGCGCGTCGCGGTGGACGTCCAGGCCCCCGTGCGGCTCGACGTATCGGGCCTGCTGCTCACCGCCGACGGCAAGGTGCGCTCGGACGACGACTTCATCTTCTACAACCAGCCCGCGGGCCCGGGTGTCACGTACACCTCGGGCGGGGGCGCGTCGCCGGACTCGATCACGGTCGACACCGCCGCCGTCCCGCCCGGCATCGAGAAGATCGTCGTCACCGCGAGCCCGGACGCCGCGGGCCAGACGTTCCAGGGCATCGAGCCCACGGCCACGGTGCGCAACGCGGACGACGGCTCGGTCCTGGCCACGTTCACGCCGCCGCAGCTCGGCGCGGAGACGGCGCTGGTGGTCATCGAGGTGTACCTGCGGGGCGGGGCGTGGAAGGCCCGCGCCGTCGGCCAGGGCTATGCCAACGGCCTGGCGGGGATCGCGACGGACTTCGGTGTCTCGGTGGAGGAACCGGCGGCCGGAGCGGCGGGGGCCGCGCCTGCCGCCGCGGCCCCCGCCGCTCCGGTCGCCGCCATGCCGGCCCCCACCACCGCCCCGGTCGACCCGCGCATCGCCCCGCCCCCGCCGCCGGCCGCACCCCCGGCGGCCCCGGCCGCGCCCGCTCCCGGCGCCGGGAAGATCAACCTGGACAAGGGCCGCGTCTCCCTCCAGAAGAACCAGACGGTGTCCCTGGTCAAGGGCGGCAAGCCGCTGCTGAGCCAGGTCAAGATGGGCCTTGGCTGGGAGCCCGCGTTCCGCGGCAAGGACATCGACCTGGACGCGTCGGTCATCGCGTACGGCCCGCAGCGCAACCACATCGACAGCTGCTACTTCGGCAAGCTCTCGATCGTGAACGGCGCGATCAAGCACTCCGGTGACAACCTCACGGGTGAGGGCGCGGGCGACGACGAGGTGATCGTCGTCGACCTCGGCCGGCTCCCGCAGGACGTCACGGGCCTGGTCTTCACGGTGAACTCGTTCTCGGGCCAGAAGTTCACCGAGGTCGCCAAGGCGTACTGCCGCCTCCTGGACGCGGCGACCGGCGAGGAACTGGTCCGCTTCGACCTCACGAGCGCGGAGCCGCAGACCGGCGTGATGATGGCCAAGCTCATCAAGCAGTTCAGCGGCGAGTGGGAGATGACGGCGCTGGGCGACTTCGTGAAGTCGCGGACGGTACGCGGGATGGTGAAGCCTGCGGCGCAGGCGCTGTAGACGCCCACGTGTCAGGGAGAGGCCCCGCAGGTGCTGCGGGGCCCCTCCGCTCAGCGCACCACCCGCGCCAGGAGCGTCGCGAGGTCCGTCAGGAGTTGGAGCCACGGGCGGGCCCGTTCCGCGCGGTTGCCGAGGCGGCGGTGCCAGCGGGGTGGCCGGGGATCGGCGTGGCGGCGCAGCGTTCTCTCGCGGGCCCGTCGGAGGGCTCCGAGTCGTCCCGTTCCGGTGCTGCGCCTGTGCCTGCGCCACGTCATGGCCAGACCGTAACCGCGGGGGATCGCGGTGCGCAGTGCGGTGGAGCGACAAGCGGGGCGGGGAGTTATTGGGGGTAACCGGCATCTTCGCGAAATCTTCAACTCCCCCTGAAGCAGAGGGAGTTCTATGAGTTCTATGAGTTCTACGGCGTCACCACGATCTTTCGGCCCTGGCCCGACGCGAAACGGTCCAGCGCCTGCGGGTAGTCGTCCAGCGGCAGGCGGTCGCTGATGAAGACGTCGGGGTCGAGGACGCCGGTCACGAAGAGTTCCGCCGCTCGTTCGTAGCTGTGCAGGACCGCCATCGAGCCCGTGATGGTGATCTCCTGGTTGTAGATGCGGTACGGGTCGATCGTGACGCGGGTCGCGTAGTCCGCGACGCCGAACTGGAGGAACGTGCCCGCCTTCGCGACGCGGCCGAGGCCGTCCTGGATCGCCGCCGCGTTGCCCGTCGCGTCGATCACCACGTCCCAGCCGGACGGGCGGTCCAGCGCGTCGGGGCTCGCCGCGGACGCGGAGACGCCGAGGTGCCGGGCCGCGGCTCCGCCCGCGGTCGTGACGCCGATCGCGGCCCAGCGCTCGCACAGGTTGCCCCGGCCCGCCCGGCAGTAGCGGCACTCGTGGCAGTGCAGGGACGGGTCGACCGCCACCCGGTCGCCGACCCTCAACTCCGTGACGGCGCTGCCCACTTCGGCCACCGTGCCCGCGAACTCGTGGCCCGGCACGACGGGCAGGGTCGGGGCGAACTCGCCCTGGATGATGTGCAGATCGGTGCCGCACAGGCCACAGGCGGCGACCTCGACGACCACGTCCCGGGGCCCCGGCGTGGGGTCGGGCACCTCGCCGACGACGACCTTGCCGACGGACTCGACGATCGCGGCCTTCATTTCACGGCTCCCAACGACAGGCCCTGGACGAGTTTGTCCTGGGCGGCGAACCCCGCGGCGAGCCCGGCAGGACCGTGAAGTTGACCTTGATGCCGGTCTCGCGGGTGAAGTAGCGGGACGTGAGCTTCTGCAACTCGACCATCTGCGGGTTGTTCACCATCAGGACGTTGATGGCGTCACTGCCGCCGAGCCCGCCCGCACCGGCCCAGCAGCCGGACAGGAGTGGGGTGAGCAGCGTCCCTGCGGCGGTCGTCGCGAGCAGGGCGTCCGGTGGCCTCCGTCGGCTCTGGGTTCGCATGAGTGCTCCTGGACTTCTGTGATGTATGCGGACAAAAGGTGTATGGGTGGACGTGCAGACATGCGGAACTGCCTTGCGTGCCAAGGGAGTTCAGACGCGGATGACCTGCGGCCCCAGCAGGCTGTAGCGGTGCGCCTCCGACGCGGGCAGCCGGCTGCCCGTGACGATCGCCTCCAGGGCGCCCACCGGCGCGAACCGGCAGAAGCTGACCGCGCCGAACTTCGTGTGCACGCCCGCGAACACCGTGCGCCGCGCCGCCCGGATCGCCTGCGCCTTGACCTCGCTGACCGCCGGGTCCGGGGTGGTCAGGCCGTGGTCGCCGGAGATCCCGTTCGCACCGATGAAGGCGACGTCGAGGACGAATCCGGCGAGCATCTTCGTCGTCCAGTGGTCGACGGTGGCGAGCCGCGATGAGCTGCGGCGTGAACCCCTCGTCGACGAAGACCGTCTCCGCGTCCCCGAGCAGCTCGGCGGCGGCCGACGCGATCCGCCGCTTCTCGGGCACGTGCATCGTCGTACGGAACGCGAGCGTCGTCTCGAACCCGGCGCTCTCCACCGGATACGCCCCGCCGTGCGTGCGCCGTACGAGGCCGTGGTCCTCCAGGGCGCGCAGGTCGCGGCGGACGGTCTCCTTGGTGACGCCGAGCTCGGCCGCGAGCCCGTTGACGTCGACGGAGCCCGTGCGCCGCGCCGCCCGCACGATCTCCCGCTGCCGCTCCTCGGCGCTCATGCCGCTCCCTCCACGCCCTGGTGTGCTGCCCGTTCGGGCCCGTTCGCGCGGCGGCGTGCCCGGCGCGGACCTGCGGGCGGGCCGGGGATCATGTGAGCTCGGGCGGCACGGATGCCCGGTCAACGGGGTCGGCGGGTCTGCTTGGTGCCCGATCGGGCGGCGCCGGGTCCGGGTAAGCGCCCGGTGAGAGGCGGGTCATCCCCGGGTCAAGTACGGATCAGGCCATGGCCAAAGCGTCGTATGGGTTGCGCATACGACCGTCCCGCCGGGGGATTTGCTCGGCTTTGCGCAGGTGGGGCGTGGTTACCGTGGCCCGACTGTGCCGGCAGAAGGGGGAGGCGCCGATGGGGACGCCGAGCGGGGAGCCGCCCGCGCCGCGCCGCTCGCGGCTGCTCGACTACATCGATGTCGTGGACTGCACCGAGGTCGTGGACTGCACCGAGGTCGTCGACTCCACCGGCGTCGTCGACGAGGCGCCGTCGCCGGGGCCGGGCACCGCGCGGGCACCGGGCCCGCGACCGGGCGTGCCCGCCTACCACACGCCCGTCTTCGTCCCCGCCCATCCGCGGGCCGTCCCCGGCACCGCCGCGGACGGCCGCCCGGTGCGCGCCCCCTTCATCGCGTACGAGCTCTTCGCGCACTCCGGGGGAGGCACGGTCGCCCTCGCCTTCACCGGCCTCGACCGTCTCGTCGCGGTGCTCGGCGACGCGCAGCCGTGGGTGGCCACCTCGCTCGGGCCGCTGGCCGAGGTCATGGCCGAGCGCGAGCTGACCGTACGGCTCGACCCGGTCGCGCTCGCCGGGCGGCCCCACTGGCAACCGGCCGAACTGGCCGCCTACGCACGGGAGATGCGCTGATGTCCGGGGCCGGATACCAGGTCGTCCTGAGCGACCTCACCTCGATGACCGGGACCTTCCACCGCGAGGCCGGGCACTACCGCGAGCTGCACCCGCACGTCGCGCCGCCCGTCGTCAGCGGCGGAGACAGCGGCCTCGACCACGCGATCAAGGAGGTCGCCGACCTCATCCTCGCGCTGCACACGGGCTTCGCCGACCGGCTCGACGACCACGGCGACAAGGTCGCGTACGCCCGCGACTCCTTCCGGCGCCACGACATCGACGTACACGGACTGTTCGAGGACCTGATGAAGGACGAGGGGTGAGGCGCTGATGGGGGACAGCTGGGTCGGCGGGGACATAGGCGGGCTGCGCACCATGGCCGACACGTACAAGGGCGCCAAGAAGCCCCTGGAAGAGGCCGTCCGGCCGGTCAGCACCGCCGTCGAGACGCTGGTCGGTGACGCCGGGTGGACGGGTGAGGCCGCCGAGAGCTTCCGCGGGGCGTGGAGCGAGGACGCGCTGACGGCCGGGGCGTTCGCCACGCTGGTCAGCTCCGCGGGCACCATCCTCGACACGCTCGTCGGTCAACTGTCCACGTGCGAGACGGCGTTGCAGAACGCCGAGCACGTCGCGACCCGCAAGGGCGTGCCGATGGGCGACAAGGGCGTACCGCGGCAGTTCGTGACCGGGAACCCGCCGAGCGCCGACGAGCAGAAGACGATCTCCGCCTTCGGCGAGTACGACAAGGTGCGCCAGGAGATCCTGCACACGGCGCAGCACGCGCGGCTCGTCGCGGCGGACGCGCTCCGCGGCCTGTACGAGCAGGTGGCGGCGCCGGTGTCCAAGGGGGACAAGATCACGCTCGCCGACGCGCTGCGCGGCCTGTACGCGTACGACGCGGAGGACGCCCGGGCCGGTGGCAAGGAGGCCCGCAAGCACCTCGACGACGCCAAGGACGAGGCGCGCGCGGCCAAGAAGGAGCTGAAGGCGGAGCGCCGGGCGTACCAGAAAGCGGGCAAGGCCCTGCCGAAGGACCTGCCCGCCAAGGGGGCCTACGCCGAGGCGACCATGAAGGTCGACTCGCTGGAGGAGGCGATCGCCCGCGCCGACAACGGCAGCACGAAGCTGCCGTACGACCGGGCGCTGAACGTGAAGCTGGGCGACGCCGCGGAGGCGTTGCGGGCGGGCCGGGCGCTGGAGGCGATGCCGGAGTTCCTCAGGGAGGTGCCGGTGCTCGACGTCGCGGCGGCCGGGGCGTGCGGGCTGCTCGAAGCGAAGGACGACCACGACAAGGGGTGGTCCTGGCAGAAGTCCGTCGTGGTGGACGGAGGGATCGCCCTCGGCGGTGTCGCCGCCGGGGCCGCCGCGGTGGTCGCCGCGCCCGTCGAGGGCGCGGCCGCGGTCGCCGTCGTCGGCGTCGGGGCCACGATCATCGCGACGGACGTCCTCGACCACTCCTTCCACGAGCACTGGAGCGAGGACATCCACGACCACGGCGTGGTCGGCGGTGTGCTGCACGGAGCCGGAAACGTCGCCTCCGAGACGGGGGACGACGTCGCACGGCTGGGAAAGGATGTCTGGCATGGCGTCACGAGCATCTTCTGAGCCGCGGGCCGGGGCCGCGGCCCCGGCCCCCGACTTTCCGGCGCTGCCCAAACTGGGCACCACCTGGTACCGGCGGGGGGTGCCCTACTGGCTGTGCCGGGCCCGTACGACCGTCTTCCTGCTCGTGGTGATGGCCGCGGTCTGCTTCTTCGCGATCAGCCTCTACCGGGGGTTCAGCGACGAGTGGGCCCCGGCCGTGCGCACGGCCGCCGCCTGGGTGCAGGCCGCCGCGGCCGCCGTGGCGCTGGTCTGGGGCTTCGTGAAGCAGCGCCGCGCGCACCGCGTGGCGCTGCTCGACCCGCCCACCCCGAAGCAGGCCTGGGCGGACAAGCGCGACCGCGCCGGCCGGGCGCCGGGGCGGGTCGCACTGGGGCGCGGCCTCGTGCTGATCGCGGCGCCCGTGCTGCCCGCCGTCGCCGCGTACGTCGTCGGGCAGTTGCTCGCCTGGACCACCGTCCGTGAGTACCCGAGCGAGGTCGGCGCCAGGCGCTGGATGGAGCGGCAGGTCAGTACGGCCAGATCGGCGGGTCGTTGATGAAGCGGCCGCCCATGTGGAGGTGCGCCGGGTTGTCGTCCGTCAGGGGGCCGAACTCGGCCAGGAGCTTCTCCGCGTAGTCCTCGGAGTCGTCCTGCGGGTCGTAGCCGAGGGCGCGGGCGCTCGAAAGGTCCCACCACAGGCGGGTGTTGGCGGACGAGCCGTAGACGACGGTGTGGCCGACCCCGGGCGCGGACAGGGCCGCGTGGAAGAGGCGGGCGCCGTCCGCGGGGCTCATCCAGACCGACATCATGCGCACGTCGGTCGGCTCGGCGAAGCAGGAGCCGATGCGCACCGACACCGTCTGCACGCCGAACTTGTCCCAGTAGAACTGCGCGAGGTCCTCGCCGAACGACTTCGACAGGCCGTAGTACGTGTCGGGGCGGCGCGGCGTCGAGACCGGGACCAGCGGGGCGCCGTCCTCGGTGCGCGGGCGCGGGGTGTAGCCGATCGCGTGGTTGGAGGAGGCGAAGACGACGCGGGGCGCCGTGCCGTCCGCGCGGGACTCGGCCTCCGCGCGGACCGCCTCGTACAGGTGGTACGTGCCCTTGATGTTCGCCTCGAGGATCTTGTCGAACGTCGACTCCAGGGAGATGCCGGCCAGGTGCAGCACCCCGTCGACCCCGCGCACCGCCTCGCGCAGCGCCTCCGTGTCGTTCAGGTCCGCGACGATCGCGTCCGGCGCGTCATCGAGGGGGCGGACGTCGAGCAGGCGCAGCTCGTAGCCGTGCTGCGGCAGCAGCTCCCGCATCAGGGTGCCGAGTCCGCCGGCGGCACCGGTGAGCAGGATCGTGCGGGGTGCTGGCATGTGCGTGGTCTCCTGAGCGTATGTGTGAGCTGCATTCACATTCGTGGTTGCGACCGGAACGCTAGAGAGGGGGTCCGGCTCAGTCAAGAGTCGGACAGGACGAGCAAGTTCGGACGCTTGACCGTCCCCTTTGGGGCGGCTTACGGTGGGCGCGTTCAGAAATATAGACGCGGATCAGAAACGTGCACATGTTCAGGGAGAGCCCGTGACGACGCCCCCTCTTGACCCCCTCGCCGCTCGACTCAGCATCCCCAGTGGGCCGCTGTTCTTCCCCGTCACCGCGTACGGACCCGACGGCACCGTCGACCTCGACACGTACCGCACCCACGTGCGGCGCGGCGTCGAGGCGGGGGCCGCTGCCGTGTTCGCCTGCTGCGGCACAGGGGAGTTCCATGCGCTCGCCCCCGAGGAGTTCGAGGCCTGCGTCGCGGCCGCGGTCGAGGCGACCGAGGGCCGGGTGCCCGTCGTGGCCGGCGCCGGATACGGCACGGCGCTCGCGATCCAGTACGCGCGCCTGGCCGAACGGGCGGGCGCGGACGGCCTGTTGGCGATGCCGCCCTACCTCGTGAACGCCGCGCAGGAGGGCCTGCTGCGCCACTACACGCAGCTCGCCGAGGCGACCGGCCTCGACATCATCGTCTACCAGCGCGACAACGCCGTCTTCACGCCCGAGACGGTCGTCGAGCTGGCCCGTCACCCCAAGGTGCTCGGCCTGAAGGACGGCCTCGGCGACCTCGACCTGATGCAGCGCATCGTCAGCGCCGTACGCAGCGAGGTCCACGGCTGCGACTTCCTCTACTTCAACGGCCTGCCGACCGCCGAACTCACCGGCCTGGCCTACCGCGGCATCGGCATCACCCTCTACTCCTCCGCCGTCTTCTGCTTCGCGCCCGAGCTCGCGCAGGCCTTCCACAAGGCGCTGAACACCGGCGACGACGCCACCGTGAACAAGCTGCTCGACGGCTTCTACCGGCCCCTCGTCGAACTGCGCAACCAGGGCAAGGGCTACGCCGTCGCCCTCGTCAAGGCCGGGGTACGGTTGCGCGGGCTCGACGTCGGCGAGGTGCGCCCGCCGCTGCACGAGCCGCGCGAGGAACACGTCAAGCAGCTGGCCGAACTCATCGAGCGCGGGCAGGCGTTGCTGGAAGGGGCCGGTGAGTGAAGACCTCCGCCTTCGTCTATCCCTGGGACGTCGTCGGCGACCCCGACGCCGCCCGCCGCATCGCGGACCTCGGCGTCCAGCAGGTCACCCTCGCCGCGGCCTACCACTCGACCCGCGCGCTCACCCCGCGCCACCCGCGCCACCGCATCGTCACCGCCGAGCACGCGTCCGTGCTCTACCCGGTGGACGAACAGCGCTGGGAGGGGCGGGAGTTGACGCCGTACGCGGCAGGGGACTGGGCTCCCGGTGACGCCTACGGGGAAGCCGCCGACGCCCTCGCCGGTGCCGGACTCGACGTGCACACCTGGGTCGTGCTCGCGCACAACTCCCGTCTGGGCGCGCAGTTCCCGGCGACGTCCGTCGTCAACGCCTACGGCGACCGCTATCCCTGGGCGCCCTGCATCGCGCAGGCCGCCACCCGCACCTACCTCGTCGACCTCGCCGCCGAGGCCGCGGCCCGGCCCGGCGCCGGCGGCACCGAACTGGAGTCGCTCGGCTGGTACGGCCTCGCCCATCTGCACGCCCACGACAAGACCGGCGGCGTCGGCCTCGGCGAGGCCGGGCAGTACCTGATGTCGCTCTGCTTCTGCCCCGACTGCCGGGACGGATACGCCCAACACGGCCTGGACGCCGATGAGTTGGCCCGCCAGGTGCGGGGCGCCCTGGAACCCGTATGGCGGGGAGAGGCCGCCGACGACGGCTGGGGGTCCGTCGAGAAGCTGCTCGGCGAGACGACCGCGAACGCCACCCGCGCCTACCGCGACGCCACCGCGCGCAGTCTCCAGGAGGCGGCTGTGGCAGCGGTGCGCGCCGCCGCCCCGGCCGGCTTCCAGGTGCTGCTGCACGCCGACCCGGTGTCCTACCACTGCGGCGCCAACGTCGGCGTCGACCCCGCGCACATCCTGACCGTCGCCGACGGCGTCGTCGTGCCGTGCACGGGAGGCGCGGCCCTGATCGGCCCGTTCGCCGCGCAGGGCGCCGGGGACGAGCGCGTCATCGCCGCGAACCTCACCGTCGTACGCGGCATGGGCGGCAGCCCCGACACCCTCGCCGCCGACCTCCGCGCGGCCCGTGACCTGGGCGCGAACCAGGTGCGGCTCTACCACGCGGGCCTCGCGTCGGACGCGGACCTGGCGGCGGTCACCGGGGCGCTCGCGCACCTGTGACCCCGGCAGCGATGAGTTACGGGCCGCGGGCCGGTCTGTACCGGTGAGCACCGGACACGTTCCGGACTGGACACTCACCGGAAGGGTCACCATTCACCATGAGTGACACGACAGTGGACCTCGGCCCGCAGGCCCGGATCGTCGCGCGCCTCGCCCACGGGGTGCGCGAAGAACAGCTCGACCTGCCGACCCCCTGTCCCGACTACGCGGTACGCCACCTCCTGGGCCACATCGTCGGCCTGTCCGCGGGCCTCGGCGCCACGGCCCGCAAGGAACGCGACGAGGTCAACGGCGCGGTCCCCGGCAGCACGCTGCCCGAACTGGCCCCGGACTGGCGGGCCACCCTGCCCCGGGCGCTCGACGACCTCGTCGAGGCCTGGCGCGACCCCGCGGCCTGGGACGGCATGACCCACGCGGGCGGCCAGGACCTGCCCGGCGCCGTCGCCGGACTCGTCACCGCCGACGAACTCGTCGTGCACGGCTGGGACCTGGCCCGCTCGACCGGCCAGGAATACGTCCCCGACGAGGCGGCGCTGCGGGCTGCCCACGCGCTCCTGGCCCCGGCGGTGGGCGACGACGAACGCGCGGGCCTGTTCGGCCCGGTCGTCCGCACGTCCGCCGACGCCCCGCTCGTGGACCAGGTCATCGGGCTGAGCGGCCGTGACCCGGCCTGGAAGGCGTAACCGCCGACCCGCACCTTACGACCTCGGCGCCGCTGACCACTGGTCAGCGGCGCCGAGGTCGTTCGGCAACTGCCCCCACCGTGCGGCGAGTCGGTGAACTTCTTTTGCCAGAAGCGTTGACGAAACATCGTCGGGCTCTTAACTTCAACGCGTCGTACTTCGTACGTCATATATGAGACGCGATACGCGATACGTCAGATCCGATGTGCCATACGTGATGTGTCCTACGTGATGTGTCCTACGCGATGTGTCGTACGTGGTGTGCGAGACACCCCCACGCCAGAACCGAGAGGCGCGCATGACCTCAGTGCCCACTCCGATCCCCTCCCGCACGCAGTACGTGCTTCAGGAGATCAAGCACCGCATCCTGACCGGCCAGTTGACGCCCGGACAGGCCCTCGTGGAGACCGACCTCGCCGCGCAGTTCGGGGTCTCCAAGACACCGGTGCGGGAGGCGCTCAAGACCCTGGCGGGGACCGGGCTCGTCGTGATGAGCCAGTACAAGGGCGTCACGGTGCGCATGGTCGACGCGGACATGGCCCGCGAGGTCTACGACGTGCGCCTCCTCCTCGAGCCGGAGGCGCTGCGCCGCACCGTCCACCGCCGTGCCTCGCTCGACGCCGCCCGCGACGCCCTGACGCGGGCGGACACCGCGGCGGACACGGCCCAACGCTCGCTCGCCAACCGGGAGTTCCACCGCGCGCTCTACGTCCCGTGCGGCAACCCCCTGCTCGGCAAGATGCTCGACGAGGTCCGCGACCAGGCCGCGCTCGTCTCCGCCGTGGCCTGGGCCGCCGACCCCTCGTGGGAGCGGGAGGCCGCCGAGCACCGGGAGATCCTGGAGCTCGCTCTCGCCGGTGACGCCCAGGGTGCCTCGCGCGCGCTGCGCGACCACATCGCGTCGTTCGTACAACGGGCCTTCCCCGAAACGGCACAGGCCCTGGAAGCAGAGGGTGAGCAGCACTGATGACATTCGAGACCCAGCGGGCCGCGCTCGCCGACGTCGTGGCCATCCCGGTCACCCCGTTCGCCGAGGACGGATCGGTCGACGAGACCACGTACACGAGCCTGCTGCGACGGCTGCTCGACGCCGGGGTGCGCACCCTCACGCCGAACGGGAACACCGGTGAGTTCTACGCACTGACTCCTCAAGAGCGCAGCACCGTCACGGAGTTGACGCTCGCCGAGGCGGGGGAGCGGGGCGTCGTCCTGGTCGGTGTCGGCCACGACGTGCCGACCGCGATCGACGCCGCGCGGCACGCCCGTGAGCACGGTGCCCACATGGTGATGGTGCACCAGCCCGTGCACCCGTACGTCTCCCAGGGCGGCTGGGTCGACTACCACCGCGCGATCGCCGAGGCCGTGCCCGAGCTCGGCGTCGTCCCCTACATCAAGAACGCCACCCTTGACGGTGCCCGGCTCGCCGAACTCGGCGCCGCCTGCCCGAACGTGGTCGGCGTGAAGTACGCGGTGCCGGACGCCGCGCGGTTCGCCGCGTTCGCCCGGGACGCGGGGCTCGACCGCTTCGTGTGGGTCGCCGGTCTCGCCGAGCCGTACGCGCCCTCGTACTTCTCGGCGGGCGCCACCGGCTTCACCTCCGGGCTCGTGAACGTCTCGCCGGGTGTTTCGCTGTCCATGATCGAAGCGCTTCGATCCGGCGACTACCCGGCCGCCATGAAGGTCTGGGAGCAGATCCGCCGCTTCGAGGAGCTGCGCGGCGCCGAGGCCTCCGCCAACAACGTCACCGTCGTCAAGGAAGCCCTCGCCTCGCTCGGCCTGTGCCGCCGCGAAGTGCGCCCGCCCAGCCGCGAGTTGCCCGAGGCGGAGCGCGCCGAGGTCGCCGACATCGCCGCGGGGTGGTCCATATGAGCCCCGAAGCGAGCCCCAGGCTCGCCCCGGAGGAGCTCCGCTCCCACCAGTGGTACGGCGTCGAGGGCGCCCTGCGCACCTGGTCGCACAACGCCCGGATGCGCCAACTCGGGTACGAGGCCGAGGAGTACCGGGGCCGTCCGGTGATCGCCGTCCTCAACACCTGGTCCGACATCAACCCCTGCCACGTCCATCTGCGCGAGCGCGCCGAGGCCGTCAAGCGGGGCGTGTGGCAGGCCGGCGGCTTCCCGCTGGAATTCCCCGTCTCCACGCTGTCGGAGACGTACCAGAAGCCGACCCCGATGCTCTACCGCAACCTCCTCGCCATGGAGACCGAGGAGTTGCTGCGCTCGTACCCGGTCGACGCGGCCGTGCTGCTCGGCGGCTGCGACAAGTCGACCCCGGCGCTGCTCATGGGCGCCACCTCCGCCGACGTGCCGTCCCTGTTCGTGCCCGCCGGGCCGATGCTGCCGGGACACTGGCGCGGCGAGACCCTCGGCTCCGGCACCGACATGTGGAAGTACTGGGACGAGCACCGCGCAGGGAATCTGACGGACTGTGAACTGCGGGAGCTCCAGGGAGGGTTGGCGCGGTCTCCCGGTCACTGCATGACCATGGGGACCGCCTCCACCATGACCGCGGCGGCCGAGGCGCTCGGCATGACGCTGCCCGGCGCCTCCTCGATCCCGGCCGTCGACTCCGCGCACGAGCGGATGGCCGCCGCCTCCGGGCGCCGCGCCGTCGAACTCGCCTGGACCGCGCTCAAGCCGTCCGCGATCCTGACGCGCGAGGCCTTCGAGGACGCCGTTGCCACCGTGCTCGGACTCGGCGGTTCCACCAACGCCGTCATCCATCTGATCGCGATGGCCGGGCGGGCCCATGTCACCCTCACCCTCGACGACTTCGACCGGATCGCGCGCACCGTGCCCGTCCTCGCCAACGTACGGCCCGGCGGACAGACGTACCTCATGGAGGACTTCCACTTCGCGGGCGGCCTGCCCGCCTTCCTCTCCCGCATCACCGACCTGCTCCACCTGGAGCGGCCCACGGTCAACGGGACGTTGGGGCAGCAGCTCGAAGGTGCCGTCGTGCACAACGACGACGTGATCCGCACCCGCGAGAACCCCGTCGCGGCCGAGGGCGGCGTCGCCGTGCTCCGCGGCAACCTCTGCCCCGACGGCGCCGTCATCAAGCACATCTCCGCCGAGCCGCAGCTGCTGAAGCACACCGGCCCCGCGGTCGTCTTCGACGACTACAAGACCATGCAACGCACCATCAACGACCCGGAGTCGGGCATCACCGCCGACAGCGTCCTGGTGCTCAGGAACGCGGGCCCCAAGGGCGGGCCCGGCATGCCCGAGTACGGGATGCTGCCGATCCCCGACCACCTGCTCAAGCAGGGGGTGCGGGACATGGTGCGGATCTCCGACGCCCGGATGAGCGGCACGAGCTACGGGGCGTGCGTGCTGCACGTCGCCCCCGAGTCGTACGTCGGCGGGCCGCTCGCACTGGTCCGCAGCGGCGACAGCATCACCCTCGACGTCCACGCCCGCTCCCTCCAACTCAACGTGGAGGAAGAGGAGTTGGCGCGTCGGCGGGCCGAGTGGACGGCGCCGCCCGAGCGGTTCGAGCGCGGCTACGGCGCGCTCTACAACGAGCAGATCACCCAGGCCGACACCGGCTGCGACTTCACCTTCCTGGCCAGGCCGGGCAAGGTGCCGGACCCGTACGCGAGTTGACCCTGAGCTTCCGAGCCCGCCCCGCGCGGGCCCGCGCCCCGCATGTCCGACATCTCGAACGTCGTGTGCGAAGCGCTTCACCAGTACCAGCCCGAGTCACCGAGAACGGAGTCCCGTCATGGCCCAAGCCGCAGCCGTGGCCAAAGCCCCGCCGACAGCACCGCCCCGAGGGCGGCGCCGGAAGTCCGCCACCCCGCGCAGGCTCCCGTACCTGCTGATCGCGCCCGCCGGGCTGCTGATGCTGGGCTTCATCGCGTACCCCGTCATCAGCGTCTTCTACTACAGCCTGCAGAACTACAACCCCACCAAGCCGTGGCGGAACGGCTTCGCGGGCCTCGACAACTTCGTCACCGCGTTCACCGACGACCCCGACTTCTGGACCACGCTGGGCTTCAGCCTCCAGTGGGTCGTCGTACAGGTGGTCCTCCAGCTGCTGCTCGGCCTCGGGCTCGCCCTCGTCGTCAACCAGACGTTCGTGGGCCGCGCGATGGCCCGCGCCCTCGTCTTCTCGCCGTGGGCCGTGTCCGGCGTGCTCACCTCCGCGGTGTGGATGCTGCTCTACAACTCGCAGACGGGCATCACCCGGTACCTCGCGGACGTGGGCATCGGCTCGTACGGCACCTCGTGGCTGTCGGACACCGCGACCGTCTTCCCGGCCGTCGTCACCGCCGAACTCTGGCGCGGCGTCCCCTTCTTCGCGATCCTCATCCTGGCCGACCTGCAGTCCGTCTCGAAGGACCTGTACGAGGCCGCCGAGGTCGACGGCGCCAGCCGCTTGCGGCAGTTCATCCACATCACGCTGCCGCACCTCAAGGACGCGATCATCCTCTCCACGCTGCTGCGCGCCGTGTGGGAGTTCAACAACGTCGACCTGCTCTACACCCTCACCGGCGGCGGCCCCGCGGGCGAGACGACCACCCTCCCGCTGCGCATCGCCTCCATCGCCGTCGACAGCCACGACTTCGGCTACGCGTCCGCGCTGACGTCCATCGCCTTCGTGATCCTCCTGTTCTGCTCGATGGTCTATCTCCGGCTGAGCAAGTTCGGGGGCGAGGACAAGTGACCGTCAAGGAAGCCCAGTTGACCGAGGTGACCGACACCACCGCACCCGCCCCGACGACCGGCCGCCACCGCCTGGAGGCCGCGGCGCCGAAGAAGGGCCGCTCCTGGGACGACGTGCCGCGCTGGCAGATCTACCTCCCGCTCGGCGTGTACCTCCTGTTCACGCTCGTCCCCTTCTACTGGATGCTGCTCTTCGCGTTCCGCCCGGCAGGCTCCACCTCGCTGCTGCCGTGGCCGCTCACCCTCGACCACTTCGACAAGGTGTGGAACGAGCGGGCCTTCGGCACCTTCTTCCAGAACAGCCTGATCGTCGGCGTCGCCTCCATGCTGATGACGACCGTCGTCGCGCTCGCCGGCGGTTACGCCCTGGCCCGCTTCAACTTCAAGATCAAGCAGGGCTTCATGCTGGCGCTGCTGTGCTCGCAGTTCATCCCCGGCGCCCTGATGCTGGTCCCGCTGTTCCAGATCTTCGCCAACCTGAAGATGATCAACTCGCTCGGCAGCGTCATCATCGCCGAGACCGTCTTCCAGCTCCCGCTGACGATGATCCTGATCAGCGGCTTCATCAAGAACGTACCGATGTCCCTGGAAGAGGCCGCCTGGGTCGACGGCTGCGGCCGCTTCCGCGCCTTCTGTGCCGTCGTACTCCCGCTCCTTCGCCCCGGGCTGATCGCCGTCGGCTCCTTCGCCTTCGTGCACAGCTGGAACCACTTCCTGTTCGCCCTGATGTTCCTCTCCGACCAGGACAAGCAGACGATCCCCGTCGGCCTCGCCACGCTCATGGGCGCCGACTCCGTCGACCTGGGCGCGCTCGCCGCCGGCGGCGTCGTCGCGGCCGTGCCCGTCGTCATCGTCTTCGCCTTCATCCAGAAGTGGCTCGTCACGGGCTTCAGTGCCGGGGCGGTGAAGGGATGAGAACCATGCGCGTACGCACACGAGTACTCCAAGCCGCCCTGTCCTGCGGCCTGTTGGCGGCCGGGCTCGCCGCCTCGGGCTCCGCGGGGGCGCAGGGCCGTGACATCAGCCGCGACGCGCTCGCCGCCGACGACAGCCGGGCCGCGGCGGGAGGCATCCGGTGAGCGGCCCGCTGTCGTCCACCGGCGGGCCGGTCCCCGTCGTCCTCGCGGGCGCGCGCGGGCACGGCCGCTGGCACCTGGCGAACCTGCGGCGCCTGGCCGACGCGGGGCGGGTCGTGCTCGCCGGCGTCTGCGAGCTGCGGCCGCTGGACGAGGCCGAGCTGGCGGGCTTCACCGGCGTCGCGCAGTCCGCCGACTTCGGGGAGCTCCTCGACCGTACCGGCGCCCGGGTCGCGATCATCTGCACCCCGATCCCCACGCACACGGACCTGGCCCTGGTCGCGGCCGAGCGGGGCGTGCACCTGCTCCTGGAGAAGCCGCCCGCGCCGTCATATACGGAATACGAGCGGATGGCGCGCGGTGTGGCGGAGGCCGGGATCGCCTGCCAGCTGGGGTTCCAGTCGCTGGGCTCGCATGCGGTGTCTCATATACGAGATCTCGTACGCGACGGACTCATCGGCGAGCCCCTCGGCATCGGCGCCGCCGGGGCCTGGGTCCGCGACGAGGCGTACTTCCGGCGCGCGCCCTGGGCCGGACGCCGCCGCCTGCACGACGCCGGGGGGAACGCGGTCGACGTCGTCGACGGCGTCCTGACCAACCCTCTCGCCCACGCCGTCGCCACCGCGCTCGCCCTCGACGGCGCGACCGGCGGCGACGATCTCGCCGACATCCGCACCGAACTGTTCCGCGCCAACGCCATCGAGGCCGACGACACCTCGTACGTCGAGATCGTCACCCGCGCGAACCGGCGGGTCACCGTCGCCGCGACCCTGTGTGCCGAGCGGGCCGCCGAGCCGTACGTCATCGTGCACGGCAGCCGGGGCCGGATCACCTTCTGGTACAAGCAGGACCGCGTCCTCGTGCAGCGCGCGGGGCACGGCCCGGAGGAGACCGTGCACGGCCGCACGGACCTCCTGGAGAACCTGCTCGACCACCTCGCCGACGCGAGCGGCGCCACGCCTTTGACGGTCACACCCGCCTCGACCGGCGCTTTCATGCGGGTCGTCGAAGCGATTCGACTCGCTCCCGAGCCCGTCGCGCTGCCCGCCGAGGCATGGAGCAGCGTGCCCGGTGACGGGGGCGGCGGAGTCGCCCGCCGCGTCGTGCACGGCATCGACGGACTCGTCTCCGCGAGCGCCGACACCCTCACCGGCTATGCCGCGCTCGGCGCGTTCTGGGCCCGTCAAGGACTGGAGGCCACCACATGAACCGCCTCGCCATCGCCCCGCTCACCCTGCACTGCGGCGGCCGCCCCGTCGCCCGCTACGAGATCCGCGCCGAGGCCGGTGATCTCGACAGGCGCCAGTCGCCGCGCCCGTACCTGCACCCGGTGACGACGCTCGGCGGCACGCCCGTCACCGAGTTCGCCCCCGTCGACCACCAGCACCACCTCGGGGTGGGCGTCGCCGTGCCGGACGTCGACGGGCACAACTTCTGGGGCGGCCGCACCTACGTCCGCGACCAGGGGCCGACCGAGCTCGACAACCACGGCGAGCAGCGGCACCGCGAGTTCAAGCTGTGCGACCCGGACGGTTTCGTCGAGGACCTGGAGTGGACCGCAGAGTCGGGAGCGGCGGGCGCGGCGGGTGCAGTGGGCGTGTTGCTGCGCGAGCGCCGCACCGTTGCCGTCACTCAACTCGCCGACGACGCCTGGGCATTGGACTTCACCTTCGCCCTCACCAACCCGGGCCACGAGACCGTCACGATCGGCAGCCCCGCCACCAACGGCCGCCCCGGCGCCGCCTACGGGGGTTTCTTCTGGCGGGCCCCCAAGGAGGACGCGGCCCCGTCCGTCTTCACGGCCGCCGCCGAGGGGGAGGACGCCGTGCACGGCCGCCCCGCCGACTGGCTCGCCCTGGCGGGCGGGGGCTGGACCCTCGTCTTCGCCGGGGCCACCGCCGAGACCCGGCGCGACCCCTGGTTCGTGCGGACCGGCGAGTACCCGGGCGTCGGCTCCTCGCTCGCCTCCCTGAACCGCCTGGCGATCGCCCCGGGCGACACCGCCGTACGCCGCCTCGTCACGGTCGTCGCCGACGGCACGCTCGACCGCGCGCGGGCCTCCTCCCTGGTCAGAAAGGCGGTGTCCGCGTGAACCCGCAGCTCACGACCGGCGACCTCGGCGACGGCACGTACCGCAACCCCGTGCTCGCGGCCGACTGGTCCGACCCCGACGTCGTACGCGTCGGCGACGACTTCTACCTCACCGCGTCCAGCTTCGGCCGCGCCCCGGGACTGCCGCTGCTGCACTCCCGCGACCTCGTCAACTGGACCCTGGTGGGGCACGCACTCCCACGGCTCGAACCCGCCGAGGCGTTCGCGACCCCGCGCCACGACTGCGGCGTGTGGGCCCCGTCGATCCGGCACCACGCGGGCCGCTTCTGGATCTTCTGGGGCGACCCCGACCACGGGATCTACCAGATCAACTCCCGGTCCATCAGGGGCCCTTGGAGCACCCCGCACCTCATCAAGGCGGGCAAGGGGCTGATCGACGCCTGCCCGCTGTGGGACGAGGAGAGCGGCGAGGCGTTCCTCGTGCACGCCTACGCCAAGTCGCGGGCCGGCATCAAGAACCGGCTCACCGGACACCGGATGAGCCCCGACGGCCGCGAACTCCTCGACGAGGGAAAGCTGTTGATCGACGGCGACGAGATCCCCGGCTGGTTCACGCTCGAAGGGCCCAAGCTGTACCGGCACGACGGCTGGTACTGGATCCTCGCCCCGGCCGGGGGAGTGGAGACCGGCTGGCAGGGCGCGTTCCGCTCCCGCTCGTTCTTCGGCCCGTACGAGGAGCGCGTCGTGCTCGAACAGGGCGACACCGACGTCAACGGCCCCCACCAGGGCGGCTGGGTGCGCACCGGCGCCGGGCCCGACGCCGAGGACTGGTTCCTGCACTTCCAGCAACTCGGCCCGTACGGACGGGTCGTGCACCTGCAGCCGATGCGCTGGGACGCGTCCGGCTGGCCCGTGCTCGGCCACCACGGCGCCCCCGTTCGCGTACACCGGAAGCCGGCCCTGCCCGTGCAGCCCGTGACGGCGCCCGCCACCGACGACGACTTCCCCGGCGGCCGGTACGGACGGCAGTGGCAGTGGACCGCGAACTCCCGCGAGGGCTGGGCCAGTTCGCACGCCGGGGACGGCCTGCGCCTCGCCTGTGTGCGGTCCGCCGACGGGGTGAGCGACCTGCGCCGCGTCCCGCACCTGCTCACCCAGCGCCTGCCGCTGCTCCCCTCCCGGGTCGAGGTCGGCCTCCGGCTCACCAGTACGACTCCGGGTGCCAGGGCCGGACTTGCGGTTCTCGGCGACGCCTACACCTGGATCGGCCTGGAGCGGGGCGAGGACGGCACCGCCCAGGTCGTGCACCGGTTCGCCGAGGGCGTCGCCGACACCGAGCGCGACGCCGCCCGCCCCCGCCCGGCACCGGACGGCACGGCCCGCCTGCGCGTCGACCTCACCGACGGCGCCCGCTGCCGCCTCTCCGCCGACACCGGGGACGGCTTCCTGCCCTCGGGCCAGGTCTTCGCCGCGACGCCCTGGCGCTGGGTCGGCGCACTGCTCGGCCTGTTCGCGGCGGCGCCGCCCGGCCAGGGCCCCGCGGGCACGGCCCTGTTCACGCACTTCCGCATCACCACTGCCTGAGCCACTGCCTGCGTCACCGCCCGAGCCATGGCCTGCGTCACTGCCCGACCCGCTGCCTGCGTCACCGCCCGAGCGATGGCCTGGGTCACTGCCCGACCCGCTGCCTGCGTCACTGCCTGAGCCGCCAACCGACCATCCCTGCCCGCTTGTTGGGAGCCGCGACGATGCACCTCCACCGCACCGAGCGCCACAGAGTACGGGCCGCACTGGCCGCCCTCGTCACCACCGTCGGCCTGACCGCCATGAGCGCGAGCGCGGGTGCGAGTGCCCACGCGGCCGCATCGCCCGACCGCCTCACCGGCACGCCGCACGGCTTCGCCACCCTCGCGGGCGGCACCACCGGAGGCGCGGGCGGCGAGGTCGTCACCGTCACCACCCAGGCCGACCTCGAGAAGTACGCGGCCGCCGACGAGCCCTACGTCATCCGGGTCGCCGCCACGATCACGGCCCAGCCGTTCGGCGCGAACATCGTCGTGGCCTCCGACAAGACCATCGTCGGCGTCGGCACGAAGGGCCAACTCGTCGCCGGTGAGCTGCACTTGAACCCCGGCACCAGCAACGTCGTCATCCGCAACCTCACGATCCGCGACTCCGCGGTCGCGGGGAACTGGGACTGCAAGGACACCGACTTCGACGGCATCCAGATGGACACCGCCGACCACGTGTGGATCGACCACAACCGCTTCTCGAACATCTGTGACGGCCAGCTCGACATCCGCAAGGACAGCGACTACATCACCGTCTCCCACAACCGCTTCGAGAACAACAACAAGACCTTCGGCATCGGCTGGACCACCAACGTCGTCACGAAGATCACCATCGACCACAACTGGTTCAGGAACACCAAGCAGCGCAATCCGTCCGCGGACAACTGCCAGTACGCGCACCTCTACGACAACTACCTGTCCGAGCAGTTGGCCGACGGCGACCCCGTCTGGACGTACGGCAACTGGTCCCGCGGCCACACCAAGATGGTGATCGAGAACAGCTACTACGACGGGCTCCAGCACCCCTACCAGGCCGACGACACGGCCGAGTTGGTGCAGCGCGGCTCGATCCTGAAGAACACCACGGGCCGCACCGACGCCCACGGCGACGCCTTCGACCCGCGCGCCTTCTACCGCTACCACCTCGACCCGGCGGCCGCCGTGCCCGCCCTGGTCAAGAAGTTCTCCGGTCCCCAGTCCTCCCTGGGCTCGCCCGCCCCGGACTCGCCCAGAACCCGCTAGTTCACCCTCAGTTGGATCCAGAAGAAGAGAGCCGATCATGAACATCCGCATGCGCAAAGGCGCGCTCCGCACCGGCGGTGCCGTCGCCCTGACCACCGTCCTCGCCCTCACCGCCACCGCCTGCGGCGACGACGGCTCCGGCGGTGGCGGAAAGGGCGGGGAAGGCGAGGGCAAGGGCACGATCACCTTCTGGGACAACAACACGGCCCTGCGCCGGGACGTCTGGATGGAGATCATCAAGGACTTCGAGAAGGCGAACCCGGACATCAAGGTGAAGTACGTCGGCCTGCCCGCCGCCGACGTGCAGTCCAAGTACGACACCGCCATCCAGGGCGGCGGCCTGCCCGACGTCGGCGGCGTGGGCACCGCGATGCTCGCCGGCATCGCCGCCCAGAACGCCCTCGAGCCGCTCGACGACCGCCTCGCCACGAGCTCTCTCAACGGCAAGCTCAACGACGCCTTCCTGGAGTCGGTGAAGGCCGCGGGCGGCTCCGAGTCGAAGCTGTTCACCGTGCCGACCTCCGCCAACAACGGCGTCCTGTACTACCGCACCGACCTGTTCGAGAAGGCCGGTCTGGACGCGCCGACGACGTGGGGGAAGTTCTACGACGCGGCCACGAAGCTCACCAACTCCGGGAAGAACCAGTTCGGTTACACCCTGCGCGGCGGCGAGGGCTCCATCGCCCAGGCCCTCGACGTGATGTACGGGCAGAGCGGCATCACCTCGTTCTGGGACGCGGGCAACACCAAGACGACGGTCAACGACCCCAAGAACGTGGCCGCGTTGGAGAAGTACGTCGGCCTCTACAAGAAGGCCACGCCGTCCGCCGACGTCAACAACGACTTCACGAAGATGGTCGCGCAGTTCGACAGCGGCCAGATCGGCATGCTCAGCCACAACCTGGGCTCCTTCGCCGACCACGAGAAGGCGTTCGGCGACAAGTTCCGCGGCCTGCCCAACCCGACCGGTGACGACGGCACCCGCGTGCAGGTCTCCAACCCGGTCGACGGTCTCGGCATGTTCAAGGCGAGCAAGAACAAGAAGGCCGCCTGGAAGTTCATCGAGTTCGCCGCCTCGCACGCGGAGAACAGCAAGTGGAACGAGTCGGCCAAGCAGATCCCGGCCAACACCGAGGCCGCCAAGGACGCCTGGGTGCAGAAGTCCGAGCCCACCAAGCTCGCCGCCGAGGCCCTCTCGTCCGGCTCGACGAAGATCGTGAACCTGCCGTACTACCTGCCCGACTGGAACACCATCTCCAAGGCCGACAACGAGGACGACTTCCAGAAGGTCCTGCTCGGCAAGGAGTCGGCCAAGGACTTCCTCGACACCATGGCCGAGCAGCTGAACAAGGCCCAGGACGAGTGGAAGGCGCAGGCCAAGTAGCCGACGCGCACCACCGGTTGACCAGGCCGGCGGCGGGACGTCCACGTCGCGCCGACTCCCGCCGCCGGCCTCCCCCACCCCTTTTTCTCCGTACGTACGTTCATGAAAGGACGGCACATCGACGTGTCGACCACGCGTAGAGCGACCCTGGCCGCGCTCGCCGCACTGCCGCTGGCCGCGGTCGCCGCCACTCCGGCCGCCGCCGCGCACCGCGGGCGCCGCACCCTGTTCATCGCCGGTGACTCCACCGCCGCCCAGAAGTACGTCGACGCCAAGCCCGAGACCGGCTGGGGCATGGCCCTGCCGTTCTTCCTCTCCTCCCGCGTCGAGGTCGCCAACCACGCGGTGAACGGCCGCAGTTCGAAGAGCTTCGTCGACGAGGGCCGCCTCGACGCGATCCTCGCCGCGATCCGCCCCGGCGACCTCCTGCTGATCCAGTTCGCGCACAACGACGAGAAGAGCGCCGATCCCACGCGCTACACCGAGCCCTGGTCGACGTACCAGGAGTATCTGAAGCTCTACGTCGACGGGGCGCGGGCCAAGGGCGCGCGGCCGGTGCTCGCCACCTCCGTCGAGCGCAGGAAGTTCGACGCGGCGGGCAACGCCGTGCCGACCCACGGCGACTACCCGGCGGCGATGCGCGCCCTCGCGCGGCAGGAGGGCGTCGCGCTGCTCGACATCCAGGCGCTGTCGCTCGCGCTGTGGCAGAAGCTCGGTGTCGAGGAGACGAAGGTCTACTTCAACTGGACCGCCACCGAGCAGGACAACACCCACGCCAACCCGCCCGGCGCGATCGCCGTGGCCCGGCTCGTGGCGGGCGAACTGCTGCACCGCCGGGTGCTGCCCGCCCGTGACGTACGCCGCCTCGGCGACGAGATCGACGAGTTGTCCGAGGTGTGGGCGGCACGCCTGACGTGGCTGCCCGGCACGACACCCGCCTGAGCGCGGACCCCCTCAACTCCCTCCCGTAAGGAGCCGCACAGTGAGCACACAGCTATGTCATGGCCGCGTCATAGCGAGCGTGGTCGGCTGCACCGCCCTCGTCCTCGCCGTCACCGGTACGGGCACCGCCCAGGCCCACGGCCGTGACGCGTCCCGCCAGACCCTCGCCGCGGGCGACGGCTGGGCCTCCGCGACCACCGGCACCACGGGCGGCGCCGCGGCCGACGCCGCGCACGTCTACACCGTCACCACCTGGGCCGAGCTGAAGGCCGCCTTCACCGCGGGCGGCACCGCGCCGAAGATCATCAAGGTGCGGGGGACGCTGGACGCCGACGGCGACACCTGCGCCGACTTCGCCGCCGACGGCTACGACTTCAGCCAGTACCTCGCCGACTACGACCCGGCGGTCTGGGGCTACGACACCGACCTGGAGGCCGAGAAGAAGATTCCCGGCACCCAGGAGTACCTGCGCAACGTCTCCGCCACCGCGCAGGCCAAGGCCATCAAGGCGAACGTCCCCGACAACACCACGATCATCGGCGTCGGCAAGGACGCCGGGATCGTCGGCGGCAGCCTGCAGATCAACGGCGTCGACAACGTCATCGTCCGCGGCCTCACCCTCGAGTCCCCGCTCGACTGCTTCCCCCAGTGGGACCCGACCGACGGCGACACCGGCAACTGGAACTCCGAGTACGACGCGGCCGTCGTCTACAACGCGACGCACGTGTGGCTCGACCACAACACCTTCACCGACGGCGCCCACCCCGACTCGACGCTGCCCTCCTACTACGGCCGCATCTTCCAGCAGCACGACGGCGAGCTCGACGTCGTCAAGGGCGCCGACTACGTCACCGCGTCCTGGAACGTCTTCGAGGACCACGACAAGACGTTCATGATCGGCAACAGCGACAGCGCGGGCGCCACGGACGAGGGCAAGCTCCGCGTCACCCTGCACCACAACCTGTTCAAGAACCTCGTCGAGCGCGCGCCGCGCGTCCGCTTCGGCCAGGTCGACGCGTACAACAACTCCTACGTCGCGAACGCCGACTACTCCTACTCCTTCGGCATCGGCTACAAGTCCCAACTCGTCGCCGAGAAGAACGCGTTCACGCTGCCCGCGGGGGTCGGTGCCGGGTCGATCCTGCACCGCTGGAACGACTATCCGCTCACGGCGACGGGCAACGTGGTCAACGGCACGAGCACCGACATCATCGCGGCCTACAACTCGGCCAACGCGGCTGCTCCGCTGCGGTCCGGGGCGGGCTGGATACCTGAACTCCGCCTCAGGGTCGACCCGGCGAAGGCCGTGGCCCGGGTGGTGGCCGGGGGCGCCGGAGCGACTCGGCTCCGCTGACCCGGTTACTCGTCTGCCGGGTTCCTGTCGCGTTGCCGGGTGCGGGCCGGTGGTCCTGCTTCGCGCAGTTCCCCGCGCCCCTGGGATGCGCACTTCGTGCGGCATCCCATCAGGGAAGGCAGCGGCGAAGCCGCATGCCTTCCAGAGGAAAGCGCGGCGAAGCCGCAGCTTTCAGGGGCGCGGGGCTGTGTCATCAGCGGCTCCGCCGCGGGGCGCGACCAGCCCCCACCGGCCCGCGGCCGCGAACGAGACGGCACCCGGCAGACGAGCAGGCGCCCCCAACCCACCCGCACCCCGAAGGAGCACCCGCATGCCCCGACCCCCGCTCTCAAGACGCACGTTCCTCAGCGCGAGCGCCGCCGTCGCGCTCGCGGTCTCCACCCCACAGGCCCACGCGGCGACCCCCACCCCTTTCGGCCCCTACGGCTCACCCACCCGCCGCAGAGACGCCCGCACCCTCTACGTGGACACGCAAGGCCGCGGCGACTTCACCACCGTGCAAGCCGCTGTCACCGCCGCCGGACCCGCATACACCCTCGTCCTCGCCCCCGGCATCTACCGCGAGACGGTCTCCGCCGCCCCGACCCAGACCGGCATGACCTGGATCGGCGCCGCAGGCGACCCGCGCCGTACCGTCGTCGTGTACGACAACGCGGCGGGCACGCCGAAGCCCGACGGTTCGGGGACGTACGGCACCACCGGCTCGGCCACCGTCACCCTGCGCGCCGACGGGTTCACGGCGCAGGGCGTCACCTTCGCCAACGACTGGCTGCGCGCCGACCACCCCGGCATCTTGGGCACCCAGGCCGTCGCGCTGAAGGTCATGGGCGACCGCTCGGCCTTCTTCGGCTGCCGCTTCCTCGGCCACCAGGACACCTTGTACGCCGATTCGCTCGCGCTGACCTCGTTCGCCCGCCAGTACTTCCAGGGCTGTTACGTGGAGGGCGACGTCGACTTCGTCTTCGGGCGCGGCACCGCCGTCTTCGACCGCTGCCGCTTCCGCACCCTCGACCGCGGCGACCTGGCGGGCGCCGCCCCGTACGGCTTCGTCTTCGCGCCGTCCACCGCGGCCGCCAATCCGCGGGGCTACCTGGTCACACGCTCCCGGATCGACTCCACGGCCCCCGACGCGTACTACAAGCTGGCCCGCCCGTGGGTGCCGAGCTCCGACACCACGGCCCGGCCCATGCTCACCGTCCGCGAGACGCACCTGGGCCCCGGCATCGACGCGGTCGCGCCCTACACCAACATGTCGGACTCCTTCCCGTGGCAGAGCCAGCGCTTCGCCGAGTACCGCAACGCGGGCCCCGGCGCCCGCGTCACCGACCCCGCCAACCGGCCCCAACTCACCGACGCGCAGGCCGAGTCGGCCACCCGCGCCGCCTACCTCGGCGACTGGCGTCCGGCGGAGGTGCGGGCCTGATGCGCCGCCGCACCCTGCTCGCCGCGGCCGCCGGTGCCCTCGCGGCGACCGGCTTCGCCGCCGGGCCGCGGCCGCGCACCCTGCACGTACGGCCGGGCGACTCCGTCCAGGCCGCGGTCGACGCCGTCGACGGGCCCGGCCGGACCATCGTCGTGCACCCGGGGACGTACCGAGAAGTCGTCCACGTGCCCGCGCACCTGGTCGACTTGACGATGCGCGGCGTCGAGGGGCAGGACCCGCGCGCCGCCGTCATCGTGTGCGACCACGCCAACGGGACGCCGCTGCCCGGCGGTTCGGGCACCTACGGCACCGCGGGCTCCGCCACCTTCACCTCGGCGGCGCCGGGCCTGACCGTGCGCGGCCTCACCCTCGCCAACGACTGGCTGCGCGCCGACCACCCGGAGATCACCGGGACCCAGGCCGTCGCCGCGTACGTCACCGGCGACCGCACCTTCTTCGACGGCGTGCGCCTGCTGGGCCACCAGGACACCCTGTTCGCCGACACCACCGCCCTGGACGCCTTCGACCGGCAGTACTTCCGGAACTGCTACGTGGAGGGCGACGTCGACTTCGTCTTCGGGCGCGGCACCGCCGTCTTCGAGCGCTGCCACTTCCGCACCCTCGCCCGCGACGTCGACTTCACGCCCAAGGGCATGGTCTTCGCCCCGGCCACGGCCCGCGCCAACCCGCACGGATTCCTCGCCGTGCGCTGCCGGTTCACCTCCGGCGCCGAGGACGGCGCGTACAAGCTGGCCCGCCCGTGGGTGCCGTCGTACGAGACCACGGCCTGGCCCTCCCTCGTCGTGCGGGACTCGTGGCTCGGGCCAGGGATCGACCCGGTCGCGCCGTACACGAACATGCGGGACGCCTACCCGTGGCAGTCGATGCGTTTTGGCGAGTACGCCAACTCCGGTCCCGGCGCGGTGATTTCGGTCCCCGAGAACCGGCCGCAGCTCACCGCGGCGCAGGCCGCGACGCACACCCGCAGCAGCTTTCTCGGTGACTGGAGGCCAGGACATGATGCGTAGAGCGCTGGTGGTCGGCGTCCTCGTCGCGGGGCTGTTCGCGTGCGGCGTGCCCGCGCAGGCCGCGTCGGGCCCCGTCGTCGAGGGCTGGGCCGGGGCCGAAGGGGCCACCGTGACCGGCGGGGCCGGAGCGGACCCCGCGGCCGTGTGGACCGTACGCACCCGCGCCGAGCTGAAGGAGGCCCTCGCCAACCACGGCGACCCCACCGCCCCCAAGGTCGTCCGCGTCGTCGGCGACATCGACGGCGCCGAGGCGGAGGACGGCAGCGGCCGCATCCTGGGCGAGCAGGACTATGCGCCCGGCTTCGACCAGCGCCTGTACATGTCGTGCTTCGGGGAGGACGGCACCACCTGGTCCGACACCCGCTACGACTACTGCAAACCGCAGCGCATCCTGCGCCAGACCGGCTCCAACAAGGAGAAGCTGCAGATCCAGCTGACGGTGCCGAGCAACACGACCCTGGAGGGCGTCGGCCGTGACGCGCGGCTGCTCGGCGTCTTCCTCACCGTCAACACCGGCTCCAACATCGTCGTCCGGGACCTTCAACTCGAGTCTCCCGTCGACCACTTCACCACCTGGTCCCCGGACGACGGCGCGAGCGGCAACTGGAACGCCCGCTTCGACGCCATGACCGTCGTCACCGGCACCCGGATCCTGATCTCGCACTGCACGTTCACCGACGGCCGCTTCCTCGACGAGGACGCGCCGGTGGGCTTCCACGGCAAGCACGTCCAGCGCCACGACGGGCTGCTCGACATCGAGGACGGCTCGAACCTGATCACCGTCGCCGACTCCGTCTTCGCCGAGCACGACAAGGCGCTGCTGATCGGCTCCGGCGACGGCCGCGGCGACCGCGACCGCGGCAGGCTGAGGATCACCTTCGCCCGGAACCTCTTCCGCGACATCGTCCAGCGTGCCCCGCGCGTCCGCTTCGGCCAGGTCCACGCCTACAACAACCTCTACACCGGCGCCCGTCCCTCGTACGCGCTCGGCGTCGGCCTGGAGTCCGCGATCGTCAGCGAGAAGAACTCCTTCGCGTACGCACCCGGTGCGGGTGCGCCCCGTGTGATCGGGCCGCAGGGCGGCACAGCCTTCCACGACCGCGGCTCCTGGATCGACGGCCGCAGGGCCGACCTCGATGCACAGGCCGCCGCCGTGATCGGCGCGACCTACACGGCGGACACGGGCTGGGACCCGGCCCAACTGCCGGGCTACACCTACCGGTTGCTGCCGACCGCTGCGTCCGTCACCGCGTACGTCCGCCACCACGCGGGCCCGCGCCGCTGAACCCCCACCGCCATCGGAGGAAAGGACCCGCACCCATGCTCCGTCGTGACCCGAGCCGTACCCCGAGCCGTACCCCGCGCCGCGCCACGCGTCTCGCCCTCGCCTGCGCCGTCGCCACCGGCGCCGCCGTGTTCGCCCTGCCCACCCCGGCGCAGGCCGCGACCGTCGTCGTCGACACCACCGCCGAACTCGACGCGGCGATCTCCGCCGCCGCGGCCGGTGACGTCATCCAGGTCAGGGCCGGCACCTACTACCCGACCGAGACCCTGCAGTCGACGGCCAACGGCACGTCCTCGTCGCCGGTCACGCTCCAGGCGTACGGCAGCGAGACCGTGAAGATCGACGGCTCGTCGCTGCCGTCCGGGGACTGGATCTTCAAGCTGACCGCCGACTACTGGCACGTCTCCGGCATCACCTTCCAGAACTCCCCGGACAGCGCGGTCGTCTGCCAGTCCTGCACCGGCACGACCTGGAACAACATCAAGACCGTCGACAACGGAGACTCCGGCTTCACGCTCACCGGCGACGGCACCGTGAACAACACCGTCAAGAACATCGACTCGTACGGCAACTACGACGCGGCGGGCCACGGCGAGAACGCCGACGGCATCGCCATCAAGTACGGCTCGGGAACGGGCAACCTGGTCACCGGCGCCCGCATGTACAACAACTCCGACGACGGCATCGACCTGTGGTCCTTCGCCTCGCCCGTCACCATCGAGCACTCCTGGTCCTTCGGCAACGGCGAGAACCGCTGGTCGGACAGTGCGTTCGCGGGCGACGGCAACGGCTACAAGCTGGGCGGCGACGGCGACACCGTCGCCCACGTCGTCAACAACTCGGCGGCCTGGGACAACGCGGGCAACGGCTTCACCGAGAACTCCAACACCGGCGCCATCGTCATCAACCGCACCACCGCCTACGCCAATGCCAAGTGGGGCTACTACTTCGCCACCGGCTCCGCGAAGCTCGGCAAGAACCTGGCCGTGTCCAACGGCTCGGGCCAGGTCGGCAAGAGCGCGTCCGTGACCTCGGCGGGCAACAACTGGGACAGCGGCATCGCGACCCCGCCCTTCGTCTCGACGAACGCGACGACGACGTACAACGCCCGCTCCTCGTCCGGGACGCTGCCCGCGACGACGTTCCTGACGACGGGCTCGACGACCATCGGCGCCACGATGAACTGACCCGGCAGCAGCCGCGACGCGTGGCACCCGGGCGGCGTCAGCCCAGGTGCCACAGCGCGTACGTCACACCCAGCAGGACCAGGCCCGCGAGCGCGAGCGCCGCCCCCAGGACGCGCAGATGGCCGACGCTGCGCCCGGTGCTGATCCCGCGCACGTTGAATGCCCAGGTCAGCCCTGCCGAGATGGCGACAAGCCCGCCGACGGCGAAGACGCCGAGCAGTACGGGGGAGGCGGCTTGGGTGCCCGCGGCGGCGAGGGGCAGGGTGCTGATCGTGCTCACGGAATCCGACCCTAAGAGGGCGGCATCAAGGGAAGGTCAACAGGTCGCCATGCCGGAGCAATAGTTGGGCGTGGTGCAAACCTGTGGGCCCGATATCGATCGGGTAACAGCCGTCGCGGGATCCCGTGTGATGCGCGTAGACATGCAGCCACCTGCGCGGAATACATCACCGACCCCTTTCGGAAGGACCCTTCATGCGGAAGTCCCTCAGGCTGGCGGGCATCGCCGCCGCCGTCGCCCTCGCGGGCGGGGCCGTGTACGGCACCGGTGCGGCGGGCGCCGACGCGCCCACGGCGAGGACCACGGCCGAGCCGTACAACATCGGCAAGCTCGTCGGCGACATCAAGTCGTACTACGGCGCCACCCAGGACGCCGACGGCACCTGGCAGGCCTCGGCGGACAGCGCGTACGCCGACGACCTGGCGCGGATCGAGGCCGGGGCGAAGAAGGACATCGCCAAGGCCGTCAAGAAGGCCCACCACCGCGGCGAGAAGCCCGCCGTCGTCTTCGACATCGACGACACGCTGCTGCTCAGCCTCGACTACGAGATCAAGACGAACTACGTCTACAACAGCGCCAGTTGGGCCGCCTACGTGGCCGAGGCCGACCGCCCGGCCGTCTTCGGCACGCCCGATCTCGTCAAGTACGCCGAGAGCAAGGGCGTCGAGGTCTTCTACAACTCGGGCCTGAAGGAGTCGCAGCGCGCCTCGGCCGTCGAGAACCTGAAGAAGGTCGGCATCGACATCAACCTCGACGCCGACCACGTCTTCCTCAAGGACGCGGCCAACCCGCCCGCGTACCTGAGCGCGTGTGCCACCGCGACCGCCTGGAACTGCACGACCGTGCAGTACAAGGCCGGCACCCGGCGGCACATCGAGTCGCTCGGCTACGACATCGTCGGCAACTTCGGCGACCAGCAGTCCGACCTCGACGGCGGCTACGCGGACAAGACGTACAAGCTCCCGAACCCGACGTACTACGTCGGCTGAGCCGTGCCTCCGCGCGCGGCAACCCGGACGCCGGGCGGCGGCGACTAGGGGGCGGGAGGACGGGCCGGGCTCCCCCCGGCCCGTCCTCCCGTACACGCACCCCTAGGAAAGGAGCGTTCCTGTGCGTCAGAGCACCGGACGCCACCGCAGGACCCGCACGCTCTCCGTCGCCGCGGCCGTCGCGCTCGCGGCCGCGGGCGGCGGCATCTACCTCGGCCTCCAGTCGGGCGGCGACGCGAAGGCGGCCGCCACCACGGTGACCGTGTCCACCACCGCCCAGCTGGAGTCGGCCGTCGCGAACGCCGCGGCGGGCACCACCATCCAGGTGCGCGGCGGCACGTACTACCCGACCGCCACCCTCAAGTCCACGGCGAACGGCACGGGTTCGGCCCGCATCACCCTCGCCGCGTACGGCAGCGAGAAGGTGCGGATCGACGGCTCGAAGCTGCCCGACGGCTCCTGGCTCGCCGGGATCTACGGCGACTACTGGACCGTCCAGAACCTCACCTGGCAGAACTCCCCGGCCCAGGGCTTCGTCGTCACGTCCTCGGTCGGCGGCGTCTTCAAGAACCTGGTCACCGCCGGCAACGGCGACTCGGGCTTCACGCTGCGCGGCGACGGCACGACGAACAACCTCGTGCAGAACCTGGACAGTTACGGCAACTACGACCCGGACGGACACGGCCAGAACGCCGACGGCATCGCCATCAAGTTCGGCTCGGGCACCGGCAACGTCGTCGACTCGGCCCGCCTCTACAACAACTCGGACGACGGCCTCGACCTGTGGCAGTTCTCGTCCCCGGTCACCATCAAGAACTCCTGGTCCTTCGGCAACGGCAAGAACCGCTGGAGCGACACCGCCTTCGAGGGCAACGGCAACGGCTTCAAGCTCGGCGGCGGCGGCGCGATCGTCGCCCACCGGGTGCAGAACAACGTCGCCTGGGACAACACCCTGCACGGCTTCACCGAGAACTCCAACACCGGAGCGATCGTCCTGCACCGCAACACGGCCTACGCCAACACCGACGACGGCTTCTACTTCGCCACCGGCAAGGCCCGCCTGGCCCGCAACCTCGCGGTGGGCAACGGCACCGGCAAGGCGAAGCTCGGCTCCTCGACCGTCAGCGCCGCCAACAACTGGGACACGGGCGTCGCCACCCCGTCCTTCACCTCCACGGACGCCTCGACGGCGTACGCGGCCCGCTCCGCGACCGGCGCGCTGCCCGCGACCTCGTTCCTGAAGACGGGCTCCACGACGATCGGCGCCACCGTCAACTAGTGCTGCTTGTCCGGTAGTCGTACGTGACTGCGCCCCCGCCGGGTCCCACCGGCGGGGGCGCAGTCGTCCGTGGTGCGGTGCCTCAGTTGTAGGTGAGGTCGGCCGCCGTGTAGCGGCAGTACGTGCCGTCGGGGCCGCTGCCCGCCTCGGTCGGCTCGGCGCCGGTGTTGTTGCCGTTGAAGCGCACGCACGGCTTGATCTTCTTGCTGCTGTCGCCGTGGATGCGGATGTTGCGCAGTGCCGCCGTGTCGCCGTAGTTGGAGTTGATGCCGACGATCGACTTGCCCGGCGCGGTCACGTCGACGTCGTTGATGATGATGTTGCGGTTCTTGTACTGCGTCGAGCAGTTACCACAACTGCGTACCAGCTTGCCGAAGTTCGAAACCTGGAACTTCGTGACGACGAGCTTGCCCGCGCCGTTGAACTGGAACACCTTGTCCGAGGCCGACTTCGCGCCGCCGCCGTACACCGTGTAGACCGACGACGTCGACTTGCCCTTGAACGTGGCCGCGTCCTCGCCGACGTCCTCCCACCAGACGTTCTGCAGCGTGCAACTGCCCTCGCAGTGCACGCCGTCGGCGGCCGGCGAGCCGATGATGACGTTCTTCAGGACGGCGCCGTCCTTGAGGTTGAAGATCGGGTCCTGGCCCTCGTCCTGCCCGTCACCGCCGAGGTCGCCGGATCCGTAGTAGCGCTTGTATCCGCCGTCGAGCGTGCCCGACACCGAGATGCTGCTGCTCACGGCCTGCGTGCCCTTGGCCTCCGGCCAGGCGGACGCGGCTCCGGCCGAGCCCAGCATGCCGCTGGTGACGATGGCGGCACCGGTGAGGGTGAACGCGGCGAGCCCGCCGAGGACGGCGCGGCGGCGGGTGACGCGGCGGCGGTGTGAGCGTGGGGGTTGGCTGGCTTTCATGTTCATGCCGGTTAGTTGCCGACGGCGTCACTTAGGTTGCCGGTTGTTTTGTGGTTCTGGTCAATCGTGCCCAGGTCTCGGGGCTCCGCCCCGGGCCCCGCTCCTCAATCGCCGGAGGGGCTTGATCATGCGAAGTCGCCGCCCACCGTCGCCTGTTCGCCGTGGGCGGTCCGCCCGGTGACCGTGTACGTGTCCCCGCCCGCGTCCCGGCCGCCCGTCGCGTGGTCGTACTGGCCCGCGAACACGAACTCGCCGCTCGGTACCGTACGGCCCGGCTTGAGGGTCCAGCGGTAGACCAGGAAGCCGTCCCGCTCGGTGACCGACACCGTGAAGTCGTCCGCGGGCCGGGAGCGCCAGCTGCCGGTGTTCGTGACCCCGCCGGTCTGGGCGACACGCAGCTCCACGGTCAGCGCGGAGAGGCTCTGCTGCGTCTTGAACGTGACGTTGCTCTGCGCCCAGTAGTCGTTCGACCCCGGGTCCACCGACCCGTCCGACCACAGGGGACCGTCCGTCGTGGCGGTCGCGGACGGTGCCGCCGGGGGCGCCGCCTTCCCCGAGGCCGACGGTTTCGCCGAGCCCGAGGGGGAGTGCCGCGGGGTGTGCGCGGGGGCCGAGGCGCCGCCCGCCGCGGACGAGGACGCCGAGGGCGCCGAGGGGTCGGACGGCTTTGGCGAGCGGGACGTGGCGCCCGGCGACGGGGTGGGCGTCGGCGACACGGCCACCTGCTGCTGCGGGGCCCCGTCGTCGCGCAGCGCGGCGCCGACCGCGAAACCGCCCGCGGCGAGCACCCCGGCGACCCCGGCGGTGACCGCCGCGATCCGCACCCAGCCGACGGCGGGCCGGCGCGGCTCGGGGCGCAGCGCCGGGTCCTCCTGCATGCCGCGCTCGATGCGGGCGAGCATCCGCTCCCGGTCGGGGCGGTGCGCGTCGGCGGCCTCGCGCAGCCGCTGGTGCAGTTCGTCGTTCACCGTCGGCCCCCTTCCGCCGTCGTCGTGGTCGCCCCGACCGCCCGTACGCGCCGAGGCGTCCCCGTGCCCAGCGCGTCGGACCCGAGCCGGCGCTCCAGCTCGGCCATGCCCTTCGACGTCTGGCTCTTCACCGTACCCACCGAGATCCCGAGGGCGAGCGCGGTGTCCTTCTCCGACAGGTCGAACGCGTGCCGCAGCACCACGCACGCCCGCTTGCGGAACGGCAGTTCACGCAGCGCGCCCTGCACGTCGACCACGGCCGGCACGTCCGGATCCTCGGTGCGCTCCTGCCGCCCCGACCAGAACAGGGCCACGCGCCGCCGCTCCCGTACCGCACTGCGGATCCGGGTGCGGGCGAGATTGGCGACGACGCCGCGCGCGTACGCCACGGGGTGGTCGGCCGCCCTGACCCGGTCCCAGCGGTGCCAGAGCGCGAGCAGGGCGTCCGCCGCGAGGTCGTCCGCGGCGTCCGGCTCGCCCGTCAACAGGTGGGCGAGGCGGGCGAGTTCATGGTGATGCCGTTCGAAGAAGGCATGGAACTCGGCAGCGGCGTCGTCGTCCACGACGGTGCTCACTCGGATCCCTCCCTCACTGTGCGGCCCGGCAGGAGTGCGAGAGCGTACCAGCGTTCCGTACGACGGTTCGAAGGGCGTCCGTGATGCCGGACATCTCGGAGGGGGCAATTCCGGACAGTGCTCTCGCGCCGGTCTCACGTCAGCACGGCGACATAGGTTGCGATCCTGACTAGATAGTCGTACGTTCTAGCCGTTCGTTCCGGCCGTACGTTCTGGAGGACGCGGCCTCGCTCGACTCGGGGGGACCCATGACCACACTCGCCATCTCGCCGGACTTCACCACGCCCTCGGCCGCGCTCGCGGCCGCCGCCGCGCTCTACCTGGCCGTCGGCGAACCGCTCGTCGGCCGCCGGATGTACGCCTCGCTCGGCCGCCGCCGGGAGACTCAACCTGGCGCACTGGTGCGGTACTTCAGGTTCACGCTCGGCTTCTGGGTGCTGGCCGCCGGCCTGTTCGGCGTGGTGTACGCGTGCTCCCCGGGCATCGCCGCCGCCGACCTCGGGCTCGCCGGGCCGACCGGGACGACGGGCCTTGGCGTGGGCATCGCCGTCCTCCTCGGGGTCGTGCTCGGTGCGCACCGGCTGCGCGGCGCGGCCCGCGACGGCAAGCACGTCCCCGGCCTCGACGAGATCGCTGCGCTGCTGTCCCGCACCCGGCAGGAGCGCCGGTACGCGGCGGCCGTCGCCGTCACCGACGCGCTCTGCTCCGAACTGCTCTACCGCGGCCTGCTCCTCGCGTTCGGCGTCGGTGTCCTCGGCCTGAACCTGTACGTCGCCGCCGCCCTCGCCCTGCTGATCTACGCTGGTGCGGGTCTCTACCAGGGCCGCGGCGGGATCGCCGTCTTCGCCGCCTTCGGTGCTGTGTGCACGGCGCTGTACCTGAGCTCGGGAAGCCTGCTGCTGCCCGTCCTCGCGCACGCCGCCCTCTCCCTGCGGGACCTCGTGTACGTACCGACCGTCATGAAGGGCAGGATCGCGTGACCGACCGCCGCGCCAGCTGGTTCAAGGGCGTACTCGACCTGCTCGTCCTCGCCGCGCTCACCGACGGCGAGAGTTACGGCTACGAGATCGCCAAGACCCTCGACGGCGCGGGCTTCGGACAGATCAAGGGCGGCACGCTCTACCCCGTGCTCAGCCGGCTCGAAGAGGCCGGACTGGTCGCGGCCGAGTTCCGCGCCACGGAGAAGGGGCCGGGCCGCCGCTACTACACACTCACCGACGAGGGCCGGGCCACGCTCGGCGAACAGGGCGCGCTGTGGCGGGAGTTCGACACATCAGTACGGCACATGCTGGCGAAGGGAGGAGTGCGATGACACCCCGCGAGGCTCAGACCGCGTACTGGGCGGAGCTCTCCGGTCACCTGCGCTCCCACGGCCTGCCGGCCGAGCACGTCACGGCGACGGTCGCGGACCTCGCCGCCCACCTCGCCGAGTCCGGGGCGGCCGACCCGGCGGACGAGTTCGGCCCGGCCGAGGAGTTCGCCCGGCAGCTGGCCCCGGAACCGGCGGACGCGCGGACCCCCGCCGACGAGCGCGTGGAGACCTGGCGGTGGACCGCCGACACCTACGCCGACGAGGCGCTCCTCGACCGGTTCGGCGACGAGGGCTGGGAGGTCGAGCGCATCGACGCCCTCGGCCGGTTCGTCAGCCACCGCGACCCGGAGAGCCCCCAACGCTGGGAGTACCGGCGGGAGTTGGTGACCCGAGGCCGCGCCGCGGTCGACGCGAAACTGGCCCCGGAGGGGTGGGAGCTGTGCGGCACCTGGGTCGTCTACGCCTGGTACAAGCGCCCCAAGGCGGCCACCCAGGGTCCGGCGGCGAAGCTCGATGCCCCGCCGCCGGCGCCGCAGCGCCACGCCTTCTTCAGTCGCCGCTTCTACGTGACGACGGCGGTGGCCGTCCTCTGCCTGGCCGCGGCCGCGCTCGCCCTGTCCCTCCGCGACGGGGACGCCGGCACGGGCGCGGGCTTCGTCACCGGAGCCCTCGTCGGCGCGGCGGTCCCCGTCCTCGCGATCTGGGCACTCCTGGCCCTGAACAAGCGCGGAAGGCACTAACCCTTCAGCGCGGCCTCCATCATCGCCTTGGCGATCGGCGCCGCGAGCCCGTTGCCGCTGACCTCGGAGCGGGCCGCGTCCGACTGCTCCACGAGCACGGACACCGCGACCTCCTTGCCGGTCGAGTCGTCCTTCGCGTACGACGTGAACCAGGCGTACGGCGTCTGGCTGTTGTTCTCACCGTGCTGGGCCGTGCCCGTCTTGCCGCCGACGGTCGCCCCGGCGATGTCCGCGTTCGTACCCGTGCCCTTCGACACGACGGTCTCCATCGCCGACTGCAGCTGCGAGGCGGTGCGCTCGCTCATGACGCGGCTCGTGTCGGAGTCCGCGTAGGTCTTGATCGCGTCCCCGTCCGCGTTCGTCACCTCGGACACCATGTGCGGCGAGGCCTGCTCGCCGCCGTTGGCGATCGTCGCCGACACCATGGCGATCTGCAGCGGCGTCGCCGTCACGTCGAACTGGCCGATGGCGGACAGCGCCGTCTGCGCCTTGTCCATGTCCGACGGGTAGAGGCTCTTGGCCGCGCGCACCGGCACGTCCTGCTTCTCGTCGTTGAAGCCGAACTTCTCGGCCATCGCCTTCACCTTGTCCTGGCCGAGCTGGACGGCCAGCTTGCCGAAGACGTTGTTGCACGAGTACTGCAGCGCCGTGCGGATCGTGGCGTCCTCGCAGGGGGCGGTCGCGCTCTCGTTCTTCAGGTCCGTGACCGTGCCCGGCAGCCGGTAGGGGTTGGGGGAGTCGGTCTTCTCGTCCACCGACGAGTACAGCCCGTCCTCGAGCGCGGCCGCGGCGACCACCAGCTTGAACGTCGAGCCCGGCGGCAGCGCCTGCTTCAACGCCCGGTTCATCGTCGGCACGTCCTCGTCGTCGGACAGCGCCTTCCACGCCTTGGCGTCGGACGATCCTGACCCGCTGATCCTCGACGGGTCGTACGACGGCGTCGACACCATGCCGAGGATCTTCCCGGTCTTCGGATCGATCGCGACGGCGGCGCCCTTCTTGTCGCCGAGCGCCTTGTACGCGGCCTTCTGCACGGCCGGGTCGATCGTCGTGACCACGTCACCGGGATCGGCGTGCTTGCCGGTGATCGAGTCGACGGGGTTCTTCAGGTCGGTGCTCGTCCCGTCGAGGACGTCCTGGTAGAGCGCTTCGAGCTGCGTCGACCCGTACACCTGCGAGGTGAAGCCGGTCACCGCCGAGTAGAGCGAACCGTCCTTGTAGGTCCGCTTGTACTTCAGATCGCTCGAACCGCCCGTCTGCTGCGAGCCCGTCACCGCCTCTCCGCCCACGATGATGTCGCCCAGCGGATACGCGTACTGCGCGATGGTCTTCCGCCGGTTCTTGTCGTTGTCCGCGAGTGCCTGACCGTCGTAGAACTGCACCCATGTCGCCCTGACCAGCAGAGCGAGCACGAGCAGCAGACTGAAGACGGAGGCGCGCCTGATCGTCTTGTTCATCCCGTGAAGAGACGAACGGCGGGGTGCGGATCGTTCCGATAAGCCCAGTTTTCTCAGAAACCTCTTATGTGTCCCGCATGAAGCCGCCCTCGTACGCCGCGATCACCGCCTGCGTACGGTCCCGCGCCCCGGTCTTCGCCAGCACGGCGGCCACGTGCGTCTTCACCGTGGCGGGCCCCACCCCGATCCGCCCGGCGATCTCCGCGTTCGTCAGACCCGCCGCCATCAGCCGCAGCACGTCGCTCTCCCGGCCCGTGAGGCGCGCCACCCACGGGGCGACCGCCCGCCGCGCGGCGTGCTCGGCGGCCAGGGCGCGCACCGCCGCGGGGAACAGCAGGCTGTCGCTGCGCGCCACCAGCCGCACCGCGCCGACCAGCGCGTCCGCGTCGGCCCGCTTCAGCAGGAAGCCGGAGGCTCCGGCGCGCAGGGCCTCGTACACGTAGGAGTCGTTCTCGAAGGTGGTGACGACCACGATGCGCGGCGGCGCGTCCATGGTGCGCAGGATCTGCTCGGTCGCCCGGATCCCGTCGACCTCCGGCATCCGCACGTCCATCAGGACGACGTCGGGCCGGGCCTCGCGCACCACCGACACCGCCTCCGCGCCGGTCGCCGCCTCGCCCACCACCTCGATGTCGGGCTCGGCGGACAGGATGGCGCGCAGCGCGGTGCGCACCATCCGTTCGTCGTCGGCGAGCACGACGGTGACGGGGCTCACGCCCACGGCGTTCATGCCCACGGCGTTCATGCTCCCGGTGTTCATGCGAGGGGTCCCTTCCATGGAAGTCGTACGTCGAGGCGCCACACCCCGTCGCTGCCCGCGGCCTCGGCCGCGCCGCCGAGCAGCCGCGCCCGGTCGGCGATGCCGCGCAGGCCGTGCCCGCCCCCGGGCCGCGTCGGTGCGGCATGCGGCGGCAGGGGATTCTCGGCGGTGATCCGCAGCGCGTCCCCGTCCCGTACGAGGCTCAGCGCGACCCGCGTCCCCGCGTGCCGCAGCGCGTTGCCGAGCGCCTCCTGCACGATGCGGTACGCCTCGCGGGAGACCAGCGGCGTCACCTCGGCCGGGTCGATGCCGACCGTGGCCGCCACCTCCAGGCCTGCCGCCCGCGTGCGGTGCAGCAGACCGTCCAGATCGTCGGCGAGGGTGGGCGCGGGCGCGGTGGCCGACGCGTCGCCCGCCTCCCTCAACACCCCGAGCACGGCGTCGAGTTCACCGACCGTGCGGCGCGTGGTGTCCTCGATGGCGGCCAGGGCTTCCCGTACGAAGTCGGGGTCGGAGTCGAGCACCCGGCGCGCGGCGCTCGCCTGCAGCGTGACCGCGCTCAGCGCATGCCCCACCGAGTCGTGCAGCTCGCGCGCGAGCCGGTTGCGCACGGCCAGATCGGCGGCGCGCGCCTCCGCACGGGCGAGCCGGTCTGCCGGGGTCGGTCCGAGGAGCACCGGTGCCCAGCGCGCGAGCAGACCCGAGGCGAGCGCCGCACAGGCCGCGAGGGCCACCAGCATCAGCGCCCCGGCGACCGGGGCGAGCGCCAACGCCCAGGTGTGGTCCAGGACTTGGGGCAGCGCGAGCTTCGAGTCCCGCAGGCCCGCGAAGAGCGGCAGCGCGATCAGCGCCACCGCGAACGGCGGCAGCGCCAGCGTCATCCCGCTCAGCACCCCGCCGAGCCCGAGGTGCGCCGTGAACCAGGCGACCGTGCGGCCCCGAGCGGCCCGGCTGCGCGGCGGCCCGTCCGCGAGCGCGTCGGAGTCCACCGTGCACAGCGCCCGCACCGCAGCCACCGAGATCGGCCGGGTCAGCGGGAACAGGGCGGTGAGCGCGGCGATCGGCAACCCCACGGCGAACGACAGGAGTTGAAGGCCCAGGTCCGTGAAGACGTCGTCCGCGCCCACCAGCGGCCCGACGATCACCGAGCCCACCAGCACGTACGGCATGGCGAGCGCGCCACCGAGGATCAGATGGATCCACCGGCGGCGCGCGACCCGCCCGAACAGGGCGGAGGCGAGGCGTCTCACACCGCGGCCGCGGCGAGGGCATGCGCGGCCCGCCGACGGGTGACGCAGCGCACCCCGACAGCGGCGACGAGCAGGCCGACGATCATCTGCCCAGCGTAGGTGAGGTTCATCAGGGCTGTCGGCCGGTTCTCGCTGTCCGCGACCCCGATCAGCGAGGCGAGCCCCAGCCAGCCGCCCCAGCAGGCCGCCGCGCCCGCACCGAACCAGATCAGCGCGAGCGGCACCTTCACCGGCAGGTCCCGGCCCCAGCGACGGGCGAGCAGCAGCGCACCGGCGACCGCGGCGGCCAGGTAGCCGACGTTCAGGGCCTCCAGGACGTAGAAGTCACTGCTGCGGTCGTCGGCACGCGCCGCGGTCAGGCCCGTCGTCGAACCCGCCGCCCACAGCAGATGGACGGTCGCGGGGAGGAGGGCGAGCGCGGCCGCGACGTACGCGGTCACCCGCGGCGCGGGCCCGGTCAGCTCCCGGCCGCGGCCCTGCCACAGGTGCCCCCAGCGCTGCCGGGCGTAGTCCACGAACAGTGCGCCCAGGCACAGGCCCTGCACGATGAACCCCGGGTACACGACCATGAACACCCAGTCGTCGAGGAACGCCTGCCGGGCCGGGGTGGCGGGCCCTGTCCCGTCGACCGCCTTCACGATCAACTGCGCCGGATACCCGGCCATGATCGGCACGAGCAGCCCGGTCGCCACCCACATCGGCCCGGCGAGCAGCACCGCCGGCACCCGCCGCCCCCACGGCCGCGTCAGCAGCAGGGCGAGCACGATGACGGCGCTGTCGAGCAGCACGGTGAAGGCGTTGGCGACGGCCATGGTGGTGCGGTGCTCCAGGAGGGAGCTGCCCGCGGGGATGCCGACGGTGCCGCCCGCGATCCAGACGACCTTGAGGACCAGATAGGGCAGGCAGGCGGCGACGGCGACGGTACGCAGGACGGAACGGGTGCGAGGAGTCATGCCTCCAGGCTGGTCGCGGGGGCTGCACCCCGCGTCCTGCCTGCTGCGGATCCGTCTCCGCCGTGCGGGGGAGACCCCCGGATCAGAGCCGGCGCGTGGCCAGGGTCAGCCGGTCCCGCGCGTCGAACAGCGCGTCCTTCACCATCTGCTCGTGCGCGGGCGTGAGCCGGGCCACCGGCACCGAGCAGGAGATCGCGTCCCGCGCCGGGGTCCGGTAGGGGATGGCGACGCCGAAGCAGCGAAGGCCCAGCGTGTTCTCCTCGCGGTCCACGGCGATGCCCTGCTCGCGCACCGCGTGCAGCTCCTCGATGAGCTTCTCGCGGTCGGTGATCGTGTGCTCGGTCAGCGCGGGCAGCGTCTCGGGCAGCATCTTGCGGACCTGCTCGTCGGTGTGGGTGGCGAGCAGCGCCTTGCCGAGCGACGTGGAGTGGGCGGGCAGCCGGCGGCCCACGCGCGTGAAGGGCCGCAGGTAGTGCTGCGACTGGCGCGTGGCCAGGTAGACGACGTTCGTGCCGTCGAGCCGCGCCAGGTGGATGGTCTCCGTGGTGTCGTCGGACAGCCGGTCGAGCGTGGGCCTGGCGGCGGCCACCACCTCGTCGCCGTCGATGTACGACGTGCCGACGAGCAGCGCCCGCACCCCGATCCCGTACCGCGTGCCGGTCGCGTCCGTCTCCACCCAGCCGAGCTCGACGAGCGTGCGCAGCAGCATGTAGAGGCTCGACTTCGGATATCCGACGGCCTCCTGCACCGCCGCGAGGGAGTGCATGCCGGGACGGCCCGCGAAGTATTCGAGCAACTCCACCGTCCGTACGGCCGATTTGACCTGCGCACCGCCCGCAGCGGCCCCCGTCTCGCCTGCCGACATCGCCCTTGACCCCTTCGTTCGCCGGGAACTACTGTCCAGTCTCCGTACTAGTTCATCATCAGAGACGGCGTTCAGTATATCGAACGGCCCTCGTGGAGCGCCCGGCGAGCCACGAGAAAATGCGGGAGGAATCCGCGGTGGCAGCAGCACCAGTCTGGAGTGTCGACCCCCGAACCGGGAAGCGGCGGGAGCAGGTTGCGGTCGAGGCCACAGCCCAGGAAGTGGACGAGGCCGTGCGCGCCGCGCACGACGCCCGCTCCGCCCTCGCCGACCGGACCGTACGCGCCGCGTTCCTGCGCACCGCGGCCGATCTGCTCGACGAGGCCGGTACGTCGGGGGCCCACCTGGTCGAGGCCGCCGACGCGGAGACCGCGCTCGGCCCGGTCCGCCTCGCCGGCGAACTCGCGCGTACGTGCTTCCAGTTGAGGGCGTTCGCGAAGGTCGTCGACGAGGGCGAGTTCCTCGGCGTCGTCATCGACCACCCCGACGACACGGCGACCCCGCCCATCCCGGACCTGCGCCGCTACAAGATCCCGCTGGGTGTCGTGGCCGTGTACTCCGCCTCGAACTTCCCGTTCGCCTTCTCGGTGCCCGGCGGCGACACCGCCAGCGCGCTCGCCGCGGGCTGCCCGGTCGTCGTCAAGGCGCACCCGGACCACCCGGCGACGTCCGAGCTGGTCGCGTCCGTCATCCGCCGCGCCGCCGCGCAGCACGGCATCCCGGACGGCGTGCTCGGCCTGGTCCACGGCTTCGAGGCGGGCGTCGAGCTGGTCAGGCACCCGCTGGTGGCGGCCGCGGGCTTCACCGGCTCGGTCCGCGGCGGTCGCGCCCTGTTCGACGCGGCGGCGGCCCGGCCGACGCCGATCCCGTTCCACGGCGAGCTGGGCTCCCTGAACCCCGTCGTCATCACCGAGGCCGCCGCGGCCGAGCGCGCCGACGCCATCGGCACGGGCCTCGCGGGCTCCATGACCCTCGGCGTCGGCCAGTTCTGCGTCAAGCCGGGACTGGTCTTCGCGCCGCGCGGCGAGGCCGGCGACACCCTGCTGAAGTCCCTGACCGCCGCCGTCAGCGACACCGCGGCCGGCGTCCTGCTCGACCACCGCATGCGCGACAACTTCGTCGCCGGTGTCGCCGAGCGCGCGGGACTGCCCGAGGTGGAGGCCCCGGTGACGCCGGGCGCGGGCGGCGAGCACACGGTCAGCCCCGGCTTCCTCACGGTCCCGGCCGCGCGCCTGGCCGTCGAGGGCGGGGCGCACGACCTGCTCCTCGAGGAGTGCTTCGGCCCGGTCACGGTCGTCGCCCGCTACGAGTCGGCGGACGAGATCACCGCCGTCCTGTCCCGCCTGCCCGGCAACCTCACGGCCACCGTCCAGCTCTCCGCCGAGGAGGCCGCGGGCGAGGGCCGGGGCGCCGAGCTGCTCGCCGAGCTGACGCCGCTCGCGGGCCGCGTCCTGGTCAACGGCTGGCCGACCGGTGTCGCGGTCGCTCCGGCCCAGCACCACGGCGGCCCCTACCCGGCGACCACCTCCACCTCCACGTCCGTCGGCGGCACGGCGATCGAGCGCTGGCTGCGCCCGGTCTCGTACCAGACGACGCCCGAGGCGCTGCTGCCGCCCGAGCTGCGCGACGACAACCCCCTGGGGCTGCCGCGGCGCTTCAACGGCCGCCTGGAAAACTAGGGGCCATGGAACTCCAACTCCCCGAACTGCCCTTCCCGTTGCGTGCCTACGGCCCCGACGGGAACTGGTCGTACGAGAACGGGACGCTGACCGGCTGGGCGGGTGCCCGGCAGGACCGTTTCGTCCCGCCGACCGGCGAGGCGCTGGACCCCGCCTCCGACGCGCCCCGTCTGCTGGGTGCGCCGGAGGGGGACTTCCAGCTGATCGCGCGGGTCACGGTGGGGTTCGCGGCGGCGTTCGACGCGGGCGTCCTCTATCTCCACGTCGGGGACAGGGAGTGGGCCAAGCTCTGCTTCGAGCGGTCCCCTGACGAGCCCACGATCTGTACGGTCGTCACGCGCGGCCACTCCGACGACGCGAACGCGTTCGCGGTGCCCGGGTCCTCGGTCTGGCTCCGGATCAGCCGCACCGGCTCGGCGTTCGCGTTCCACGCGTCGACGGACGGCGAGAAGTGGACCTTCGTCCGCATCTTCTCCCTCGGCGACGACAAGTCGGCCGGGGCCGCGCTGGTCGGCTTCCTGGCGCAGTCGCCGGTCGGGGAGGGGTGCGTCGTGACGTACGACCACGTCGAGTTCCGGCCGAACTGGCCGCGGGGGCTGCGGGACGGGTCCTGAGGCCCTGGCCAGGGCCGCGGGAATGAGCGGAGGGTCCATCCGGTTGTAGACGGGGCAGGGACACCCCCTGCCCCGTACGACACCGCCCGACCTGAAGCGAGAAGACCCCATGCGCGTCGAGATCTGGACCGACATCAACTGCCCGTTCTGCTACATCGGCAAGTCCCGGTTCGAGCAGGCCCTCGACGCCTTCCCGCACAAGGACCAGGTCGAGGTCGTGCACCGGTCCTTCGAGCTGGACCCGACCATCGCCAAGGGCGACACCGGTCTCGTCGTCCCGAAGATCGCCAAGAAGTACGGCATCAGCGAGGAGCAGGCCGCCGCCAACGAGCGAGGCCTCGGACAGCAGGCCGGCGCGCTCGGTCTGCCCTACCTCACCGAGGGCCGCGACTACGGCAACAGCTTCGACCTGCACCGGCTGCTGCACCTCGCCAAGGACAAGGGCGTGCAGGACGCCGTCATCGACGCGCTGTACCAGGGCAACTTCGTCGAGAAGGAGTCCGTCTTCGCCGACGAGGAGAACGTCGTACGGCTCGTCGTCGCGGCCGGACTCGACGAGGCCGAGGTCCGCGCCGTCCTCGCCGACCCGACCGCGTACGCCGACGACGTGCGGGCCGACGAGCGCGAGGCCGCCGAGCTCGGCGCGACCGGCGTCCCGTTCTTCGTCCTCGACCGCAAGTACGGCGTCTCCGGCGCCCAGCCCGCCGAGGTCTTCACGCAGGCCCTCACCCAGGCGTGGGGCGACCGCCCCGCGCCCCTGCAGACCCTCGCGGACGGCGACGCCTGCGGCCCCGACGGCTGCGCCGTACCCCAGGCCTGACCTGGGCAGATAAGCGTCGCTTAGACGTACTGCTCAACTATTCGCAATGGACGGGCAGTTGGCGGCGGGGCACAGTGGTGCCATGGAGATCACCGGTGAGCACCCGCCCGTCGCCCCCGCCCTGAACCTCGACCTGGTCCGCGCGCAGTACACCCCGGCCGTCACGTACCTGAACACGGCCGGCTCGGGACTGCTCCCCGCCCGCGCCACCGCCGCGATGCGCGCCGCGATCGACGCCATGGCCGAGGGCCGCTCCATCGACAGCCTCTTCGCCGACACCGAGGAGGCCCGCGCCGCGTTCGCCCGGATCGCCGGGGTCCCGGTGGCCCGGGTGGCGACGGGCGGATCGGTCGCCGTGTACACGGGCCTGATCGCCGCGTCGCTGCCCGAGGGCGCCGAGGTCCTCACCGCGGAGGGCGAGTTCAGCTCCACGATCAACCCCTTCCACGTGCGCGGCGACCTCAAGGTGCGCACGGTCCCGCTGGAGGCCCTCACGGAGTCCGTGCGCCCCGGCACGGCCCTGGTCGCCGTGAGCGCGGCGCAGTCCGCGGACGGCAGGGTGGCGGACCTCGCGGCCCTGCGCGCCGTGACCCGCGAGCACGGTGCGCGCCTGTACGTCGACGCGTCGCAGGCGGCGGGCTGGTTCGACCTCGCCGCGCACGCCGCGGCCGCGGACTACGTGGCCTCCGTCGCGTTCAAGTGGCTGACCTGCCCGCGCGGCGCCACGTTCTTCGTCGGGCCCGAGGACCCGCGGGAGCTGACGCCGGTCTTCGGCGGCTGGGTGGCGGGGGAGAAGCCCTGGGACAGCTGCTACGGACCGGTCACCGAACTCGCCCGCTCCGCCCGCCGCTTCGACGAGACGCCCAGCCTCATCTCGTACACCGGCGCCCGCCAGTCCCTCGCCCTCGTCGAGGAGTTGGGGACCGACGCGATCCGCGCCCACGACCTGGCCCTCGCCGACCGCTTCAGGACCGGCCTCGCCGCGATCGGCCACGAACCGGTCCCGGCCCCCGGCTCCCCGATCGTCTCCGTCCCACAACTGGGCGTACGTCAGCCGGAGTTGAGAGCCCAGGGCATCGAACTCTCCAACCGCGCAGGCAACTTGAGGGCGTCCTTCCACTTCTACAACACCACCGAGGACGTGGACCGCCTGCTCGACGCCCTGTCCGGCTGAACCCTGGCGTCCGGGCCCGCCGGACGCTAGGAAGGCACTACGAGGTGGTGGTGCCGGTGGCCCGTACGGACGAGACAGGACCGACGGCCGACGCCGCGCTGCACCAGCGGCTTGTCTACGGCGACGAGTCCGCGCTCGCGGAGGCGTACGACCGCTACGGCGGGCTCGTCCGGTCCGTCGCGGTGCGCGTCACCCGGCAGGCCGGCGCCGCCGACGACGTGGCCCAGGAGGTCTTCGCCCAGCTGTGGGCGCGGCCCTACGCCTTCGACGCGCGCCGCGGCACCCTGCGCACCTGGCTGACGATGCTGGCCCACCGCCGCGCCGTCGACTGGGTGCGCAGCGAGGCCCGCCACCGCAAGTCGGTCACCGCGGACGACGAGGCCCTGCACGCGATCCCGGCGCCGGACCCCGGGCCCGACGAGCGCGTCGTGGACCGCGAACGCGCCCTCCTGCTCCACTCGGCCCTCGCCGAACTCCCGCTGCCGCAACGGCAGGTGGTGCACCTGGCGTACTTCGCGGGCCGGACGTACCGTCAGGCTGCGGCGGAACTCGGCATCCCCGAGGGCACGGCGAAGACCCGGCTGCGCACGGCCCTGCACCGCCTGGCCGAAACCTTGGCGGACCCGCCCGACCCGGCCAGGGAGGCAAGCGCGTCATGACGACGAACGACCACGGCCACGAGCACGCGTCGACCGGCGAACTCCTCGGCGCCTGGGCCCTGAACGCCCTGCCCCCGCCCGAACGGGCCGCGGTTCCACGGCACTTGGCGGACTGTGCGCAGTGCGCGGCGGAGGCGGCCCGGCTGCGCGAGACGGTACGCCTGCTGGACGGCGGCGACCCCGGCAGCGGCGACCCGGGCAGCAGTGACTTGAGCGGCGGTGACACGCGTGACGGCGTCGGCGTCGGCGTGGCCGCGGGAGCTGCCCCGGGTGAGTCCGCCGGTGAGGCCGCGGCCGTCGCACCGGACCTTCTGCGCTCCCGCACGCTCACCCGCGCCCTGGCCACCCGTCCGCCCGCCCCCCGCGTCGCCCCCCACGCGGAGCCCTACGCCGCGGCCGTCGCCGCCCTCGCCGCCCTGCTCGCCGAGGTCACGGCGGAGGGTGCCGAGGGTGCCGAGGGTGCTGCCTGGCACACCCCCGTCGTGCACGACTGGTCCGTGCAGGACACCGTCGCGCACCTCGTCGCCGCCGACGAGCACCTCGCCGTCCGTCTGGGGCTGCCGGCCAACGAACCGTCCCCCGGCGTGCCCGGGCCGCAGGACGCCGGGTGGCGCACGGCCTGGGCCACCCGGACCCAGCGGGTCATCGCCCACGAGCGCGCCCGCGCTCCCGGCGAAACCCTCGGGCTCTGGCGCGCCCAGGCCGCCGCGCTGCTCGCCGTCCCGGCGGCCCGGGACGCCGAACTCGCCGCGCGGGCCGTCACGTTGGTCGGGGTGCGGCTGCCCGTCGCCGAGCACTTCCTGGTCCGCGCCTTCGAGACCTGGATCCACGCCGGCGACATCGGGCGCGCCCTCGGCCTGCCGGTGCCCCCGCCGCCCGCCGCACACCTGTGGCGCCTGGTCAGGCTGGCCGTGCGCATCCTCGGTCTCGCGCTCGGCCCGCAGGCGGCGCCGGTCGCGCTCACCGTCGTGGACGCCGGGCGCAGCACGGAGTGGATCCTCGGCGCGGAGGGCGAACCGGTCCGTGCCGAACTCGCCCTGGACCCGGTCGACTTCTGCCTGCTGATCGGCGGCCGCGTCGACCCCGGAACCGTCCCGCGGGGCGCGAGCGGCGACGAGGAAGCGGTGCGGGCCGTCCTGGACCGGGCCGCCAGGCTGGCCTGGCTCTGAACGACCCCGGCCGGTCCTGGTCCTACTCGGGGCACCCCTCCGGCTCCGTACAGAGATTCGCCTCCACCAGCCCGAGCAGCCGTACGAACTCCTGCTGGTCGCCCGCCGTGAGGCCCGCCAGTGTCTGCTGCTCCAGGGCGTCCCAGGCTCCGGTCACCTCTTCCAGGAGGCCGCAGCTCTTGTCGGTGGCCTCGACGAGCACCGCCCGCCGGTCGGCCGGATCGGGGGAGCGGCGCACGTGCCCGGCCTGTTCCAGGCGCTGCAGCATCTTGGTGACGGTCGACGGGTCGAGCTCGACCGACTTGATCAGCTCCGACTGACGCACCGGTCCCTTGTCCCACAGGTGCATCATCAAGAACTCCTGCCCCGGATAGAGGCCGAGCCGGCGCAGCTGCCGGCCCGCCGCGGTGCGGTGCAGCCGGGCCACGCGGGCCAGGGCGAGACTGACCGGCCCGCCGAGACCCGCCTCGTGGGCGGAACAGGCCGCCGCCGCGGAGGGCGGGGCCGATGACTTCGATGAGGGCGAGGGCATGGACGCTCCTGGTTGCGGGCTTCATCAGAAGATTACCTTGGTCGGCCAAGTAATGCGTTACAGTGGGCGCAGCCCGATTGCTTGGCCGACCAATTAATAACGGCTGACCAGCTGATGCGGCCGACCGATGACTGTTGATGACTGTTGATGGAGTAGCCATGACCACCGTGTTCGATCCGATCGACCTGCCCGGCGCCCGTCTCGCCAACCGCATCGCCATGGCCCCGATGACCCGCAGCCGGGCCGGCGAGGGCGGCACCGCCACCGAGCTGACCGCCGAGTACTACGCGCAGCGCGCCTCGGCGGGCCTGATCATCACCGAAGGCATCCAGCCCTCCGAGGCGGGCCAGGGCTACGCGTGGACGCCGGGTCTGCACAGCGCCGAGCAGATCGCCTCCTGGCGCAAGGTCACCGACGCGGTGCACGCCGCGGGCGGCACCATCTTCGCCCAGATCATGCACGCGGGCCGGATCAGCCACCCCTCGCTGCAGCCGCAGGGCGGTCTCCCCGTGGCGCCGTCCGCGGTGGCGCCCGAGGGGCAGGCCTTCACGAACGACGGCTTCCAGGACTTCGTCGCGCCCCGCGAGCTGACCGCCGACGAGATTCGCGCCACCGTCCAGGACTACGCCACGGCCGCCCGCGGCGCGATCGAGGCCGGCTTCGACGGCGTCGAACTGCACGGCGCCAACGGCTACTTGATCCACCAGTTCCTCGGCACGGGCAGCAACCAGCGCACCGACGAGTGGGGCGGCAGCGTCGAGAACCGCATCCGGTTCGCGGTGGAGACCGTCAAGGCCGTCGCCGACGCCATCGGCGCCGAGCGCACCGCACTGCGCATCTCGCCCGGAAACCCGTACAACTCGATGAGCGAGAGCGACCCGGCCGAGACCCACGCCGCTCTCGTCGACGCCGTCGAGCCGCTCGGCCTCGCGTACCTCCACGTCCTGGAGGCCACCCCCGCGGCCTGGATCCGGGAGACGACCGCCGATCTGCGCAAGCGGTTCACGGGCACGTTCGTCCTCAACCCGCACACCGAGACGCCCACCGACCACCAGGCCCTGAGCCTCATAGAGGACGGCCTCGCCGATGTGATCGCCTTCGGCGCCCTCTTCCTCGCCAACCCGGACCTGCCGGCCCGCCTGAAGACCGGGGGCCCGTACAACACCCCGGACCCGGCCACCTTCTTCGGCGGGACCGAGAAGGGGTACACGGACTACCCGGCGCTCCCGTAAGCAACGTAGGCGCAGCAAGCGCAGTCGGGGCGGGACCGCAGCACGGTCCCGCCCCAACTCGCGTACGTACGAGGGTCACTTCACCGGAGTGAAGTCCCTGGCCCCGATGAACTCAGGGCGTCGCACCGGCGCCGCGAACGGCTCCACCGCCTCGTTCTCCACGCTGTTGAACACGATGAAGACGTTGCTGCGCGGGTACGGCGTGATGTTGTCGCCCGAGCCGTGCATGGCGTTGCAGTCGAACCAGGTCGCCGAGCCCGCCGGGCCCGTGAACAGGCGGATGCCGTGCCGGTCGGCGAACTTGGTCAGCGCGTCGTCGCTCGGCGTGCCCGCGTCCTGCATCTGCAGCGACTTCTTGTAGTTGTCCTTGGGCGTGGCGCCCTCGCAGCCCAGGAACGTCTTGTGCGAGCCGGGCATGATCATGAGCCCGCCGTTGGTGTCGTAGTTCTCCGTCAGCGCGATGGAGACGGACACCGTCCGCATGTTCGGCAGACCGTCCTCGGCGTGCCAGGTCTCGAAGTCCGAGTGCCAGTAGAAGCCGCTCGCCCCGAAGCCCGGCTTGACGTTGATCCGCGACTGGTGGACGTACACGTCCGAGCCGAGGATCTGGCGGGCCCGGCCCACGACGCGTTCGTCGCGCACCAGGTTCGCGAACACCTCGCTGATCTTGTGCACTTCGAAGACGGACCGCACGTCCTGCGACGTCGGCTCGACGATCGAGCGCTCGTCGGCCTTGATCGCCGGATCCGAGATCAGCCGGTTCAACTCGGCCTGGTACGTGCCGATTTCGTGCGGCCCGATCAACTCCTCGATCGCGAGGAAGCCGTCCCGGTCGAAGGCCGCGAGGTCCGACTCGCGGATCGGACCGCGCGCCCCCGGCGGCGACCAGACCACCGGGTCGACGCGCGGGGTCGCCACCTCGGAGGTGCCACGGGTCGGGTACAGGTCAGCGGCAGTGCTCGTCATCTGGCTCAGGCCTCCTCGGTCACGGAGTCGGGCTCGGTCAGCAGCGGGTAGACGCCGTTCTCGTCGTGGTCCTCCCGTCCGGTCACGGGAGGGTTGAACACGCACACGCAGCGGAAGTCGGTCTTGGGGCGCAGCGTGTGGCGCTCGTGGCCGTTCAGGAGATACATCGTGCCCGGCTCGATCCAGTGCTTCTCGCCGGTCTCCCGGTTCTCGAGCTCGGCCTCGCCCTCGACGCACAGCACGGCCTCGATGTGGTTCGCGTACCACATGTCGGTCTCCGTGCCCGCGTAGAGGACCGTCTCGTGCAGGGAGAAGCCGACCCTCTCCTTGGCGAGGACGATGCGCTTGCTCTCCCAGGTGCCGGACGCCGACTTTACGTGCCGGTCGGTGTTCTCGATCTCCTTGAACGAACGGACGATCACGGTGAGTTGCTGCCTTTCGATCCTTGAACGGTTTGCTGATGGTGTGTCAGGCGGTCTCGCGCACGGCCCGGGTGAGCGTGCGCAGCCCCTCCTCCAGCTCCTCGGGCGTGATCGTCAGCGCCGGAAGCAGCTTGACGACCTCGCTCTCGGGGCCGGAGGTCTCGATGAGCAGACCGAGCTCGAAGGCGCGTTTGGCGACCTTGTTCGCCCGCTCCTTGTCGCGGAACTCGAGGCCCCACACCAGGCCGCGGCCGCGGTACTCGACGGTGTCCTCGGGGTACTCGGCGCGCAGCGCGCTGAGCGTCTCCTCGATCTGCTCGCCGCGCTTGAGCGTCTGCTTCTCCATGGCCGGGCCGTCGGTCCAGTACGTCTCCAGGGCCGCGGCGGCGGTCACGAACGCGGGGTTGTTGCCGCGGAACGTGCCGTTGTGCTCGCCCGGCTCCCAGATGTCGAGCTCCGGCTTGAACAGGCACAGGGACATGGGAAGCCCGTACCCGCTGATGGACTTCGAAACGGTCACGATGTCCGGTGTGATGCCCGCCTCCTCGAAGGAGAAGAACGCACCGGTGCGGCCGCAGCCCATCTGGATGTCGTCGACGATCAGGAGCATGTCCCAGCGCTCGCACACGTCGGCGAGCTTGCGCAGCCACTCGGCGCGCGCGACGTTGATGCCGCCCTCGCCCTGGACCGTCTCGACGATCACGGCCGCCGGGGTGTTCAGGCCGGAACCGGAGTCCTCCAGGAGCCGCTCGAACCAGATGAAGTCCGGGGTCTGCCCGTCCAGGTAGTTGTCGAACGGCATCGGGGTGCCGTGCACCAGCGGGATGCCCGCGCCCGCCCGCTTGAACGCGTTGCCGGTCACGGCGAGCGAGCCGAGCGACATCCCGTGGAAGGCGTTCGTGAACGACACGATCGACTCGCGGCCCTTGACCTTGCGGGCCAGCTTCAGCGCGGACTCGACGGCGTTGGTGCCCGTCGGGCCCGGGAACATGACCTTGTAGGGCAGGTCGCGCGGGCGCAGGATGACGTTCTGGAAGGTCTCCAGGAAGGCGCGCTTCGCGGAGGTCGACATGTCGAGGCCGTGCGTGACGCCGTCCCGCTCGATGTAGTCGATCAGGGCGCGTTTCAACACGGGGTTGTTGTGCCCGTAGTTGAGCGATCCGGCGCCCGCGAAGAAGTCCAGGTACTCGTGGCCGTCCTCGTCGTACATGCGGCTGCCCTGGGCCCGGTCGAAGACGGTGGGCCAGCCGCGGCAGTAGCTGCGCACCTCCGACTCAAGGGTCTCGAAGACGCTCAGGTCCGGCTGGGTGATGGTCACAGCGAAGTGCTCCTCTTTGAAGGGGAGTTGAGGGGGGTGAGGGGGGAGGGGGGGGCGGTGAAGTCTCGGGGGCTCAGGCCAGCGGCCCGATGCGGTACAGCTCCTCGGGCAGGTGCCCGTCGTCCGGGAACAGGCCCGCGTCGAACAGGACGTGGCGCTCCACCGATGCCCCGTGCCTGCGGGCGTAGGACAGGAACAGCGCCTGGGACGCGGAGTTGTCCGGCGTGATCGTCGTCTCGAGGGTCGTGACCTGCCGTCCCGCGGCGACCTTGGCGGTCAGTCCGTCGAGCAGTTCCCGGGCCAGACCGTGCCCGCGGTGCGCCTCGTCCACGGCGATCTGCCACACGACGAGCGTGCCCGGACGGTCGGGCCGCAGATAGCCGGTGACGAATCCGGCGACCTCGCCGGCCTCGTCCCTGGCCACCACGGAGGTGGCCGCGAAGTCGCGGCACCACAGCAGATAGCTGTACGACGAGTTCAGGTCGAGCACCTTCGAGTCGCGTGCGATACGCCAGATCGCGGCGCCGTCTGCGACGCCTGGATGGTCGAGCTGGAATTGCGCTTGTGCGGCGGTCATGCGAATTGAATTTACCGAGCAATTTCTGGAATTGCATCTGGGGGAGGGGTTACGTGGCGGGGGTGGTCCGTGTTATCGCGCGCGGGCGAGCACGCGCGTGAGGACTCGACACTCTGTGCCTATTTGTCCAGGAGAAAGGGGGCAAAAGGTCGCAGGTGTGGAGTGCGTCACAACGACGTAACCCCCTTGACCCGCGCCCGAATTACGTTGGTTGCCGTTGTTGAAATCTTAGTGTTTACGTCGCGGGAAAGCGGGCAGAAGCAATACGGGAAGCTGCCCCTGATAAAACTTGGAAATAGGTGAGGGAAATATAAATGGCGCCGCCCGAAAAAGGGGCGGCGCCATGGATTGTGTGCCCGGATCGCGTACCGGGTTCGCAGTTATGCCCAGGCGGCGGCGACGGCCTTGCGCGCCCCCTCCAGGTCCACCTCGAACCCGGCCTCCGCGAGCGCCCCGCCGAGCGCCGCGAGCGACGACTGCACGACGCCGCGCGTGGCCTGCGGGCCGTAGTGGTTGACGCGGATCATCTCCTGCGCCAGCGCGCCGCCACCCGCGACCAGCGGCAGCACCGGGTCCACGGCAAGGGCCTTCGCCACCAGGTCGCGCGCGTCGGTCCCGGCGGGCGCGCGCAGCGTCGTGGCGACCGGGGCCGCGTCCCGCGCCTCGTGCACGTACGGCTCAAGTCCCGCGCCCAGGGCGAGAGTTCCGGCCCGCGTCGCGGCCGCGGCGCTCGTGTGACGTGCCATCAGGGCGTCGAGGCCCTCGCTCTCGATCCGCTCCACACACGCCTCGAGCGCGAGCATCTCCAACTGCGCGGGCGCGTGCAGCAGCGCCTTGCGGCCGCCGTCGACCCAGCGCTGCTTCCAGTCGAGCAGCGACAGGTACGAGTGGCGCGGCGCCTGCGGGTTGGCGGCCATCCGCGCCCAGGCCCGCTCGCTCACCGACACGGCCGAGACGCCGGCCGGGCCGCCCATCGCCTTCTGCGCACCGATCACGCACAGGTCCACGCCCCACGCGTCCGGCAGCACCGGCTCGGCCGCGATCGAGGCGACGGCGTCCAGGTAGAACAACGCGCCGTGCTCGCGCACCACTTCACCGATCTCGGCGACCGGGTTCGTGTTGCCGGTCGCGGCCTCCGCGTGCACCAGCGACACGAAGTCGATGTCCGGGTGCTCGGCGAACGCCTGCCGCACCTGCTCGGCGGTGACGGCCGCGTGGAAGGGCACGGCGAGGTCGTGCACGGTCGCCCCGCAGTCGCGCAGCCAGTCCCCGAAGGTCTGGCCGTACGGGCCGGTGATCACGTTCAGTGCGACGGTGCCGGGCCCCGCCGTCCCGCGGATCGCGCCCTCCAGCGGCAGCAGCGCCTCGCCCTGCATGATCACCACGTCCTGCGACGTGTCCATCAGACGGGCCACGCGGTCCTCGATGGAGGCGAAGTGCTCGGCGCTCAGGGGGGCCAGATCGAGAAACGGATGCGTCACGGTGGTGCTCTCTTCGCTCACTGGTTCGGACGGGGATGCCGCTGTCGAGCGTACCCACCCCTTTCGTAGGCTTCGTGCCATGACTGAGCTGAGCCGTCCCGGGGTGCTGCACGTGAAGGGGCGGGTCCTGGCCGGGCCCGACGACGTACGCGACGAGCTGTGGGTGATCGACGGCCGCATCACCTACGACCGCCCGGTCACGGCGGGCCTCGACGTCACCACGGTCGACGGCTGGGCGCTCCCCGGCCTCGTCGACGCGCACTGCCACGTCGGCCTCGACACCCACGGCCCGGTCCCCGCGGAGACGGCGGAGAAGCAGGCGCTGACCGACCGCGAGGCGGGCACGCTGCTCCTGCGGGACGCGGGCTCACCGTCCGACACCCGCTGGATCGACGACCGCGAGGACCTGCCGAAGATCATCAGGGCCGGGCGCCACATCGCCCGCACCCGCCGCTACATCCGCAACTACGCGCACGAGATCGAGCCCGAGGACCTCGTCGCGTACGTCGCCCAGGAGGCCCGGCGCGGCGACGGCTGGGTCAAGCTCGTCGGCGACTGGATCGACCGCGGCACCGGCGACCTCTCCGCCTGCTGGCCCCGCGAGGCCGTCGAAGCGGCGATCACCGAGGCCCACCGGCTCGGGGCGCGGGTGACGGCCCACTGCTTCGCCGAGGACTCCCTGCGCGACCTGGTCGAGGCGGGCATCGACTGCATCGAGCACGCCACGGGCCTGACCGAGGACACGATCCCGCTCTTCGCCGAGCGCGGCGTCGCCATCGTCCCGACCCTGGTCAACATCGCCACGTTCCCCGACCTGGCGGCCGGCGGCGAGCAGAAGTTCCCCCGCTGGTCGGCCCACATGCGCCGCCTCTACGACCGCCGCTACGACACGGTGCGCGCCGCGTACGACGCCGGTGTCCCGGTGTACGTCGGCACGGACGCGGGGGGTTCTCTCGCGCACGGCCTGGTGGCCGGGGAGGTCGCGGAGCTCGTGAAGGCCGGCGTCCCGCCGGTCGAGGCGCTCTCGGCCACGGCCTGGGGCGCCCGCGCGTGGCTCGGCCGCCCGGGGCTCGAGGAGGGTGCGGCGGCGGACCTGGTGGTGTACGGGTCGGACCCGCGGGCGGACGTGGGTGTGCTGGCCGCACCGCGGCGGATCGTGTTGCGGGGGAGGGTGGTCGGGTAGGCGCCCGCCCGTCCGCGGGGAACTGCGCGAGAAGCCCGACCGGGCCGCGGCACGGCGGTCATCGGAATCCCCTGTGGGGCAGGCGAGTTGGCGCGTTGACGCAGCGTGACCTGCCGCGTCCGCTGCTCGTTGCACACAATTTGGCCGCACCGGCGCTGTCAACCGGCGCATACGCGGCGGATCCGCGGTCCGGGTGACAACAGGGTGACGTCAGGGAACAACCGAGCCCACAGATTCGAAGACGTGCACGGAAACCCCCCTTTGGGGTGAACTGACGCCCAGTTGCCGCCCGTTCACTCTCAGTGCGTAAAGATTCCTTCGTCGACGACCAGTTGACGACCAGTCGATCCACGACCGGTCGACGCGGTCGGCGGCTCGGCGCCATGTCCCCATGTGCGCAGCCCCGACGGCACCTCTCCGGTCCGTCTGGTCCACCTGTCCCGTTCCACTGCTCCGTCTCTACCTGGGGGTCCCACCAGCATGCCCAGCTCCACGTTCAGCACCGCCCTGCGCACGCCCGCCCGCCGGCTCGCCACGACGGCCGTCGCGACCGCGCTCGCCGCGGGCCCCGTCGCCCTCGCCGCCGCGGGACCGGCCGCCGCCACCGGCGACCACGGCGGCCGGGCGAGCGCGGTCGTCCTCCGCACCGGCCTGGACGTCTCCCTGCTCAACAAGACCGTGAACGTCCCGCTGAAGGTCGCGCTGAACGAGGTGCAGGCGCCCGCCAGCGCCGAGAAGACCGCGCTCACCGTGAAGCTGGACGGGGTCGACGCCGGCCGGCCGGTCAGCGTCCTGCGCGCCGACGTCGCGAAGGCGAGGGCGACCGTCGACGACCACAGGGCGGAGGGCTTCACCCAGCTCGTCCACGCCAAGGTGCACGTCCCCGGCCTGCCGCTGCTCTCCCTGATCGAGGTCGACCAGGTCACCTCGAAGGCGCTGTGCGAGGCGGGCAAGAAACCCGTCGCCGAGTCGAACCTGCTGGGCTCCGTCACGGTCCTCGGCAAGAAGGTGACGCTGAGCGTCGGCGGCACGACCGAGATCAAGGTGCCGGGCGTCGGCGAGGTCTCCCTCGGCCTGTCCACCACCTCGACGACGTCCACCACGGCGGCCGCCTCCGCACTTCAACTCAAGGTCTCCGTCAACCCGTTGAAGCTGAACGTCGCCGAGGTCAACGGCGAGGTGACCCTGGCCGGCGCCACCTGCGAGGCCCCGAAGCCGGCCAAGCCGTCCCCGGCCGCGTCCAAGCCGGCCGGTGACTCCGCCGACGACATCAAGCCCCAGGGCGGCAAGGAGGCCGCGCCGGTCGCCGCCGAACAGGCCGCCACGAAGAGCGACTTGGCGGAGACGGGCGGCAACTCGACGACGCCGTACGTCGCGGGCGGTGCGATCGTGCTCCTGGTCGCGGGCGGCGGGGCCGTGGCGATGGCCCGCCGGGGTCGCGCACGGTCGTAACCGGTCGCTGAGCGGGGGCTGAGCGGAGGGCTGGGCGGGGGAGGGGTGCTGCCGTGGGGGCGGCACCCCTCGCCCGCTTCTGAATGCCCCACTCCGCCGATACCTTCCGGTGCCATGGACAACACCAGTAACGACATCGGCCACGCGAACCCGTCCCTGTACGAGTCCGTGGGCGGCGCCCCCGCGGTGTCGGCCGTGGTCGACCTCTTCTACGACAAGGTCCTGGCGGACGACCTCCTGGCCCCCCACTTCGGCGACACGGACCTGCGCGCCCTCAAGGCCCACCAACGGGCCTTCATAGCAGCGGCCTTGAACGGCCCCGAGGCCTACAAGGGCCGCCCGCTGGACGAGGCTCACGCTCAACTCGCCCTGACGGAGGGCGACTTCCATCGCGTAGTGACACACCTGGCGTCCTCCTTGGCAGAGGCTGGAGTCGCCGACGACATGATCGCGGCGATCGCGGCCAGACTGACCCCGCTGAAACCCCAGATCGTGACGGCCGATTAGAGGCCCGCTCCAAGAACCTCCCGCAACGCCTTCACGAACCCCGTACTGACCGCCCGCCCCCGCACCGCGACCCGGATCCAGTCCCGCCCGAGCCCGGGGAACGTGTCCCCCCGCCGCACGGCGAACCCCACCCCGCGCAACCGCTCCCGCACACCATCCGCCCCCGGCACCTTCACCAGCACGAAGGGCCCCTCCGCAGGCTCGGCGACACGGACCCCGAACCCCGCCAACTCCCGCAGCAGCCCCACCAGATGAGCCCGGTCGTCGGCGAAGGAGGCCGCCGCGGCCGCCGCCTCGGCGACCCCACGCGCCGACACGCACGCCTGCGCCGCGACCAGCGCGGGCGACGACACCGGCCACAGCGGCCGCACCCGTTCGAGCGCGGCCACGATCTCCGGCGAAGCCAGGACGTACCCGACGCGCAGCCCGGCGAGCCCCCACGTCTTCGTCAGACTCCGCAGCACCACGAGGCCGGGCACGTCCGTCCGGCCCGCGAGCGACTCCCGCTCACCCGGCACCGCGTCCATGAACGCCTCGTCGACCACCAACACCCGCCCGGGCCCGGCGAGTTGCGCCACGACGTCGGCAGGATGCAGCACGGACGTCGGGTTCGTCGGGTTCCCCACGACCACCAGATCCGCATCGCCCGGCACCAGCGCGGGATCGAGCCGGAACCCGTCCTCCTCCCGCAACAGCACCCGGCCCACCGCGTGCCCGGCGTCCTCGAGCGCCGCCTCCGGCTCCGTGAACTGCGGATGCACGACCACCGGCCGCCGCACCCGCAGCGCCCGCGCGAGCAGCACGAACGCCTCCGCCGCCCCGGCCGTCAGCAGCACCCGCTCCACCGGCAGCCCGTGATGCGCCGCCACCGCGGCCCGCGCCGCCCGCCCGTCCGGATACGCGGCGAGCCCGTCGAGCGACCCGGCGATCTGCTCGCGGAGCCACTCCGGCGGCGTACCCGTGCGCACGTTCACCGCGAGGTCCGTCAACTTCTCGCCGTCGTCCCGGACTTCGGCGTCCCCGTGGTGCCGCAGATCGGGCCCGGCGGACGCGGACGCCACCACGGGCGGCAGAGCCGACCGCACCTCCACCTCCGGGTGCGCGGCGCCCCAGCCCTCGGCCTGCGCCGAGCACCGGTCGCAGTCCAGCGCCTCGTACGGCAGCACGACCACCCGCCGTGCGCCCAGCGCCGCACACCGGTCGAGCCCCGACGGCACGTCGGGCGCCGCCCCCGACACGAAGGCCGCCTCGACCGCGGCGTACCCGCTGCCCTCCCACAACAGCCGTGCCGCGGCGACGAGTTCGGCGTTGACCGCCGGGTCCGCCGAGCCGCGCCCCACGAGCAGCACCGTCACCCCGGCCCGGTCGAGGGGCGTGCGGGCGCCGCCGCCCAGGACGTCGTCGAGCCGCCGGTCGAGGGCGGCGAGCAGGGCCGGAGATGGCGTGTGCACGGGAGGAGCTCCTTGCGAAGGGCGTACGGGGCGAAGAGGCGGGGGGGCGCCTCCCGGCGTCGGCCGGGGAGGCATCGGACCCTACCCGGACCGTGCCACGGCGCAGGTCACCCGTCCGGCCCTGCCGTCCGCCCCCGCCGAGGTCCGCTTGGCCACCAGCAGTTCACCCCCGGCCGCGAGCGCGGCGGCCTCCGCGACCGACGGCGTACCCACCGCGTCGCGGGCCCGCTCGGACGGATGCGGCACCGGTACGGCGGCCAGGCACCCGGCGTCGTACGTCAACAGCGGCACCCCCAGCACTCCCGCGGCCCGCACGAGCCCGGGCTCGTGCCCCTTCGCGTCGACGGTCGCGAGCGCCACGAGGGCGTCAGGGCCTGCCCCCGCCTCGCCCAGGACGGCCCGCACGAGCCCGAGCACCTCGTCGGCGCCCACCCCCGCCCGGGCCCCGATGCCGACGACGACACGGCCGGGGTGAGCACCCCGGATGTGCGGCGAGGACGTCCCATGGGTTAGCAAAGGCGCATGGCGGTGTTCGTGGCGCTCGGCGCTTTTGTGATGACCCTGGTCGGCGGCTGGACCGCGAGGCGGGTCACCGACCGGCGCCATCTGGTGCTCGGGCTCGCCGGAGGCCTGATGCTCGGCGTGGTCGGCCTCGACCTGCTGCCGGAGGCGCTGGACGCGGCCGGCGGCGAGGTGTTCGGGGTGCCGGCCGCGCTGCTGCTCTTCGTCGCCGGGTTCCTCGCCGCGCACGTCCTGGAACACCTCCTCGCCCAGCGCCAGGCCGCCCACGGCGCCGACGAGCACGGATACGGCCGCGCCCCCGAGGTCGGACTCACCGCGGCCGGGGCCATGGTCGGGCACAGCATGATGGACGGCATCGCGATCGGCGCCGCGTTCCAGGTCGGCGGCGGCATGGGGCTCGCCGTGGCCCTCGCGGTCATCGCCCACGACTTCGCCGACGGCTTCAACACGTACACGATCACGCGCCTGTACGGGAACGCCCGCCGCAAGGCGATGATGATGCTGTTCGCCGACGCCGCGGCCCCGGTGGTGGGCGCCGCCTCGACGCTCCTGTTCACCATTCCGGAGCAACTGCTCGGCGGCTATCTCGGCTTCTTCGGCGGCGTGCTCCTCTACCTGGCCGCCGCCGAGATCCTGCCCGAGGCCCACCACGAACACCCCGCCCGCTCGACCCTGCTGTGCACGGTGGCGGGCGCGGCGTTCATCTGGCTCGTGGTGGGCATCGCGGGCTGAGCGGATCACCGGCACGGTCACCGGCACCGGTCGACCAGGCGCGCGGCGACGTCCGGCCGGGCCGCCCAGTGCGTGTGCAGATAACTGGCGTGCACGCCTTGCTGCACGAAGCCCTCGACGCGCGGCTGCGGCAGCCGCATGCCCCACGCCGGAGCGGGCCCCGCGCCCGGCTCCATCACGGTCCGGTGGAACTCGTGACCGCGCATCCGTGCCCCGGCCGGGGCGAGCACGCTGTCGCTGACGGCCACCGCCTCCCGGTAGCCGAGGGTGAGACGGCCCGACATCCGCGCGTCGGCGTCGAGCACCCCGCACATCTCCTGGCCGTCGAGGGAGCGGGACAGATAGAGCAGGCCCGCGCATTCGGCGGCGACGGGGGCGCCGCCGTGCGCCAGCGCGGCCACGTGCTTGCGGAGCCTGACGTTGGCCGACAGCTCGGCGGCGTACACCTCGGGGAAGCCGCCGCCGATCACGATGCCGGCGGTGCCCTCCGGCAGTTGTTCGTCGTGGAGGGGGTCGAAGGTGGCCACGTCCGCGCCCGCCGCGGTGAGCAGTTCCGCGTGCTCGGCGTAGGAGAAGGTGAAGGCGGCGCCCCCGGCGACGGCCACGACGGGCCGGTCGCCCGCAGGAGCGTGCGAGGGGGCGCTCCACCTCTCCGTATCGAGCGGCGGCGCCGTGCGGGCCAGCGCCAGCAGCCCCTCCAGGTCGCACCCCTCGCGCACCATCTCCGCCGCCGCCCGCACGGAATCGACGGCCCCGGCGCTCCGCTCGGCCACCGGCACCAGGCCCAAGTGCCGTGACGGCGTGGCCACTTGAGGTGCCCGGCGCAGGGCCCCGTACACCGGGACGCCGACCTCCTCCAGGGCCTCGCGCAGCAACTGCTCGTGCCGCTCGGAGCCGACCTTGTTGAGGATGACGCCCGCGAGCCGCACCTGGGGGTCGAACGACGCGAAGCCGTGGACCAGCGCGGCCACCGAACGCGACTGCGACGAGGCGTCGACGACGAGGACGACGGGCGCCTTGAGCAGCTTGGCGACGTGCGCTGTCGACGCCAGCTCGCCCTCGCCCGACACGCCGTCGAACAGGCCCATCACGCCTTCCACGACGGCGAGTTCGCAGCCGGCCGAGCCGTGTGCGAACAGCGGCGCCACCAGCTCAGGACCGCACATGTACGCGTCCAGGTTCCGCCCCGGGCGGCCGGTCGCCAGCGCGTGGTAGCCCGGGTCGATGTAGTCCGGGCCGACCTTGTGCGGCGACACGGCGAGGCCGCGCTCGGCGAACGCGGCCATCAGGCCGGTCGCCACGGTGGTCTTGCCCGAGCCGGACGCGGGCGCGGCGACCACCAGGCGGGGAACGGTCACTACCACTCGATACCCCGCTGGCCCTTCTGGCCCGTGTCCATCGGGTGCTTCACCTTCGACATGTCGGTCACCAGATCCGCGAACTCGACGAGTTTCTCCGGGGCGTTGCGCCCGGTGATGACAACGTGCTGGGTGCCGGGCCGGTCACGCAGCACCTGCACGACCTCCTCGACGTCGATCCAGCCCCAGTGCAGCGGGTACGCGAACTCGTCGAGCACGTACAGCTTGTACGTCTCGGCGGCCAGGTCCCGCTTGACCTGCTCCCAGCCCTCGCGCGCCTTCTCCTCATTGTCGGAGTTGTCGCCGTGGATGCCGCGCTGGACCCAGGACCAGCCCTCGCCCATCTTGTGCCAGGCGACGCTGCCGCCCTCGCCGGAGGCGCCGAGCACCTTGAGCGCGTTCTCCTCGCCGACCTTCCACTTCGCCGACTTGACGAACTGGAACACCCCGATCGGCCAGCCCTGGTTCCAGGCGCGCAGCGCGAGCCCGAACGCGGCCGTCGACTTGCCCTTGCCGACGCCCGTGTGCACGAACACCAGCGGTCGGTTGCGGCGCTGACGCGTCGTCAGTCCGTCGTCCGGTACGACACTCGGCTGTCCCTGCGGCATTAAGCGGCCCTCCTGCTGGTGTGCTGCATTCCCTGTACGTCCTTGACGAGCCCGGCGATCGCATCGGCCCGCAGTTCGTCCAACGTGACGGCACTGCCGCCCAGTTGGCCCGCCAGCCGGCCCGCGAGCCCGAGGCGCACCATGCCGCTCTCGCAGTCGACGACCACGGCGGCGGTGCCCTCGGCGGCGTGCAGCCCGGCCGCGCGCCCCGCCAGCTCGACGGGCTCGGGCCCGCCCGTCGCCCGGCCGTCCGTCACGACGACCATCAGCGGGCGACGGGCCGGATCCCGCAGCCGCTCCACGCGCAGCACCTCGTGCGCCTTGAGCAGCCCGGCGGCCAGCGGCGTGCGCCCGCCGGTCGGCAGCGACTCGAGCCGGGCCGCGGCCGCGTCCACGCTCGACGTCGGTGGCAGCGCCACCTCGGCTCCCGTGCCCCGGAAGGTGACCAGGCCGACCTTGTCGCGCCGCTGGTAGGCGTCGAGCAGCAGCGAAAGCACGGCGCCCTTCACGGCGCCCATGCGCTGCCGGGCCGCCATCGACCCCGAGGCGTCGACCACGAAGAGGACGAGGTTGCCCTCGCGCCCCTCCCGCGTCGCCTGCCGCAGGTCGTCCCGGCGTACGACGAGCCCGCGGCCACTGCGGCCACGCGCCCGCTGGTGCGGCGCAGCGGCCTGCACCGTCGCCGCCAGGTGCAGCTTCGTCAGGGCGCCCCGGGGCCGTCGCGCCCCCGTGGTCCGCCCGTGCTCGGTCCGCGCCCGGGACCGCCGGCCCGCCGCGCCCTCGCCCAGACCCGGGACGCTCAGCATCTTCGTACGGAAGGGCTCGCCGGCCGACACGGCCTGCTGCTCCCGGCCGCCACCGGACGCGGGCACCTCGGGGGGAGCGGCGTCGGGGGACTCCTCCGGCGCGCCGTCCTGCGGGGCGGGCCCGTCCTGGGGCGGCAGCCCGCCGCCGTCGGGGCCACCACCGTCGGGACCGTCGCCGTCCGGATCCGGATCCGGGTCCTCGTCGGGCCCGAACTCGTCCAGCGTCTCGTCGAGCCTGTCCTCGTCAAGTCCCGGCGCGTCGAAGGGATTTCGGCGCCGCCGGTGCGGAAGCGCGAGGAGCGCCGCCTGCCGTACGTCCTCCGCGAGCACCTCGGTGCGCCCCGCCCACGCGGCGAGCGCCGTCGCGGTGCGGGCCATCACGATGTCCGCGCGCATCCCGTCCACCTCGAACGCGGCACAGGTCGCGGCGATCTGCGTCAACGGCCCGTCGCCGAGCCGCACGTGGGGCAGCAGGGCCCGCGCGGCGACGATCCGCTCGCGCACGTCGCGCTCCTCGTCGGCCCACTGCGCCGTGAACCCCTCGGGATCGTCGTCGTACGCGAGCCGCCGCTTGACGACCTGCACGCGCTGCTCCGGCTCCCGGGACGCGGCGACCTCGACGGTGAGCCCGAACCGGTCGAGCAACTGCGGCCGCAGTTCGCCCTCTTCGGGGTTCATCGTCCCGACGAGGAGGAAGCGCGCGGCGTGCCGTACGGAGACGCCTTCGCGCTCCACGTACGAGGCGCCCATGGCGGCGGCGTCGAGCAGCAGGTCCACGAGGTGGTCGTGGAGCAGGTTGACCTCGTCGACGTACAGGATCCCGCGGTGCGCGTCGGCGAGCAGCCCCGGCTCGAAGGCCTTCACGCCCTCGGCGAGCGCCCGCTCGATGTCCAGGGCCCCGACGAGCCGGTCCTCGGACGCGCCGACCGGCAACTCGACCATGCGGGCGGCCCGTTGAACCCCGGGGCCGACCTCGTGCGGCCCGTCCGGGCACTGCGGATCGGGCGCTCCCGGAGCGCACGAGAACCGACACCCGGCGACCACGTCCACGTCCGGCAACAACGCCGAAAGAGCCCGCACGGCAGTGGACTTGGCGGTCCCCTTCTCGCCGCGCACGAGCACACCGCCGACGGCGGGCGACACGGCGTTGAGCAGAAGGGCGAGCCGCAGATCGTCCTGACCGACGACGGCCGTGAACGGATAGGGGGTGGCCATCAGGCGTCATCCTCCGTTGAGTTGGGGCGCCCCGTCAGGGGCGCGGAGCTGTGTCGACGTGCGGCGCCGCCGCGGGGGCGGCGTCCAGGACCGGCGCTCACGACGGCGCCCCGGGAGGAACGAACGGCAGCCCCACCGGCGCCCCGCCCTCGATCAACCGCCACAACGCCTCCGTGTCCGCGTACCGCTCCACCAGATCCCCGAGCCGGTCCAACTGCTCCTCCCGCAACGCCGCGAACGACGTGTCGGGCGCGGGCACGAACCGCCGCCCGGCATCCCGCGCGACCTCCCGGAGGAACGCCCGCCGAAACCCGTCCGACTCCAACGACCCGTGCCAGTGCGTTCCCCACACGGCCCCGACCCGGCACCCGTCCAGGAAGGCTTCCCCACCGAGCACCTCCGCGACGCCGTGATGGATCTCGTATCCCTCGACGTACTCGCCGAGCGCCGACCCCACCGGCCTGGCCAGCGTCTTGTCGACCGCGAACCGTACGCGTACGGGCAGCAGCCCGAGCCCGTCCACGACACCGGACCGCGACTCGACCTCGTCCTCGATGCGTTCGCCGAGGACCTGGAACCCGCCGCAGATCCCGAGCACCGGACGCCCCTCGGCGGCCCGCCGCGCCAGCGCGTCGGCGAGGCCGCGCTCGCGCAGCCACTCCAGCGCCTTCACGGTCCCGCGCGTCCCCGGCACGACCACCAGGTCCGCGTCCACCAGCTCCTCGGCGCGGTCCACGAAGCGCACCACGACACCCGGCTCGGCGGCCAGCGCGTCGACGTCGGTGAAGTTCGACATCAGCGGCACCGCGCACACGGCGACCCGCAGCACGTCCTGTCCGACGGGCGGCGCGACCACGGACTCCCGGACGGCGCCCCGCAGCGAGACCCGGAGCCCGTCCTCCTCGTCGATGCCGAGGCCGTGCTGGTAGGGGAGTACGCCGTAAGTGGCCCTCCCCGTAAGGGACTTCAGCATGTCGAGCCCGGGCTCCAGCAGGCTCACGTCGCCCCGGAACTTGTTGACCAGATATCCGGCGAGCAGCTGCTGGTCCTCCGGCGCCAGCAGAGCGGTCGTACCGAAGAACGAGGCGAAGACTCCACCCCGGTCGATGTCGCCGACCACGAGCACCGGCAGCCGCGCGGCCCGCGCGATCCCCATGTTCACGATGTCGGTACGCCGCAGATTGATCTCGGCGGGCGAACCGGCGCCCTCGCAGATCACCGCGTCATGACTCGACCGCAGCTCCTCCAGGCACCCCACGACGGTGTCGAGCAGCGCCCCCTGCCGCGCCCCGTGGTAGCCCCGCGCGCTCATCTCGCCCACGGGCTTTCCCATGAGCACGACCTGGCTGCTGCGGTCGCTGCCGGGCTTGAGCAGCACCGGGTTCATCAGCGCGCTCGGCTCGACGCGCGCGGCCCCCGCCTGCATGGCCTGCGCCCGCCCGATCTCGGCGCCGTCCCGCGTCACGAACGAGTTGAGGGACATGTTCTGCCCCTTGAACGGCGCGACCTTCACGCCCTGCCGCACCAGCCACCGGCAGATCCCGGCGGTGACGACGCTCTTGCCCGCGTCGGAGGTGGTCCCCGCGACGAGGAGCCCGCCGTTCTTCATCGCCTTCATCGCCTTCATCGACGACTCCACAGCAACCGCCCGCCCACACAGACTCCCAAGGCCAACACACTCACCCGCCGCGACAGCCGCGCGGCCCGTTCGACGTCCCCGACCCGCACCGCTCGCCCGTCGGCGTTGAGCCGGGGCCGGTGCTCGACCCGTCCCGCGTACGACAACGTGCCCCCGAGCCGGACTCCGAGGGCCCCCGCGAAGGAGGCCTCGACGACCCCGGCGTTGGGACTCGGATGGCGCCGCGCGTCCGCCCGCCAGGCCCGCGCGGCCGCGCGCGGACGGCCGCCCGCCAGCACGGCGAGCGCACCGGTGAGCCGCGCGCCCGGCCACCCGGCGACGTCGTCGAGCCGCGCCGAGGCCCAGCCGTACCGGCGGTACCTCGGCGACCTGTGCCCGACCATCGCGTCGAGCGTGTTCACGGCCCGGAAGGCGAGCAGCCCCGGCACCCCGGCCACGGCCCCCCACACCAGGGCGCCCACCACCGCGTCGGAGGTGTTCTCGGCGACGGACTCGACGACGCCCCGCGCGATCCCGTCGGCGTCGAGGCCCTGCGGATCGCGCCCGCACAGCCGCGGCAGCAACTCCCGGGCCAGCTCGACGTCCCCGGCCTCCAGGGCGGACCCGACGGCCCGCGCCTCCCGGCCCAGCGAGGTGCCGCCGACGACGGCCCAGGTGGCAACGGCGGTCAGCGCGACAGAGGCGGCGGCTGACCTGCGTACGGCATGAGCGGCGGCCGCGCCGAGAGCGGCGGCTCCACCGGCACACACCACGGTGTGCACGGCGCCCCAGCCGCGGTGGTCGCGCCACAGGACCCGCTCCACGGCACCGGCGGCCCGGCCGAATCCGGCGACGGGGTGCCCGCGGCGGGGATCACCGAACAGGGAGTCGGCGAGCAGACCGGCGGCGGCACCGAGGGCGAACGACCGCCCGGTCCGCACCGTGCCGCGCAGGGCGCACATGGCGGTAGTTGTCCTCACTCAGGGTGTCCACGCCCTGGTTCGACGAGACCGGCAGCGAGAGTTCCTGGCTCGCCCTCCCGAGGGGGGGCTCACAGTGGCGGGACCGCGCCGGATTCGCACCGGCTTCCTCGGACTGCTGCCGTATATGGCGAGGGAAGTCCACCACGCTGCGCGAAGGTGCGTCAACTTGCTGTTGACCTGGGGCGGGGGAGTGTGGGCAGGTCCACACGCGGCGCGAAAAGCCTTGCGGGCCCGGACCGTTGGAGGTCCGGGCCCGCAAGGGACGTACACACGCGACGCGTCAGGCCACGATCAGGAAGATCCCGTACGCCACGGCCGCCGCGCACAGCGCGAAGCACAGGTAGGCACCCGAGACGGCGACCGTCGCCGAGCCGCCCTTCTGCGCCGCGGACTCCCGCTTGGAGAGACCCACGATGCCGAGGGTGAACAGGCCCACGAGGGCCACGGTGACCACGAGGCTGACCCCGAAGACGGAGCCGAGAGCCGCCCAGTCGATCTTCATAGCTGGTCCTGCTTCCTTACAGCGTGGCGCCGGCGGGGCGCACGGGGTCGGTCGCGGCCGGGGCCGGAGCGGGGATCGTCACCGGCGGCGGGCTGACCGCGGCGATGGCCGTGGTCACGACGCCCGCGGGCTCCTCGACGGGGGCCGGGCCGGAGGCGCGGATCTCGTCGTCCGTGACGTTCGTGTGGTCGATGGAGTCGCGGCGCGACAGCTTCCAGATGATGCCCGAGCCGATCACCAGCAGCGCGGCGGTCAGGCCGACGCCCCACGGACCCTGCTTGGTGAGGAACTCGGCGCCCGCGCCGACCAGCCCTGCGGCCGGCAGGGTCAGGCCCCACGCGATGAACATCCGGGTCGCGGTCGACCAGCGGACGACACCGCCCTTGCGGCCGAGGCCCGAGCCCATCACGGCGCCGGAGCAGACCTGGGTGGTGGAGAGGGAGAAGCCGATGTGCGAGGAGGCGAGGATCGCCGTCGCGGCGGACGTCTGCGCGGCGAAGCCCTGCTGCGGCGCCAGGTCGGTCAGGCCCTTGCCCATGGTGCGGATGATGCGCCAGCCGCCCAGGTACGTGCCCATCGCGATGGCCAGACCGGCGGAGACGATGACCCACATCGGCGGGTTGGCGCCGTGGTCGAGGACGCCGCCGGTGATCAGGGCGAGGGTGATGATGCCCATCGTCTTCTGCGCGTCGTTCGTGCCGTGCGCGAGCGAGACGAGGCCGGCGGAGGCGATCTGCCCGGCGCGGTAGCCCTTGGCGGTCGCCTTCTGGTCGGTCTTCTTGCTGATGCGGTAGGTGAGGCGCGTGGCCAGCATCGCGGCGAGACCGGCGACGATCGGTGCGGCGACCGCGGGAAGCAGCACCTTGGTGACGACGGTGCCGCCGTTCACGGACGACCAGCCCATCGACATGACCGCGGCGCCGATGAGGCCGCCGAACAGGGCGTGCGAGGAGCTGGACGGCAGGCCGACCAGCCAGGTCAGCAGGTTCCAGAGGATGGCGCCGACGAGCGCCGCGAAGATGACCTCTGTCTTGAGGCCGTCCTCGTTGATGATCCCGCCGGAGATGGTCTTGGCGACCTCGACCGAGAGGAACGCTCCGACCAGGTTCAGCACGGCGGACATGGCCACCGCCGTCTTCGGCTTGAGGGCGCCGGTCGAGATGGTCGTCGCCATCGCGTTGGCGGTGTCGTGGAAACCGTTGGTGAAGTCAAAGACCAGCGCGGTAACGATCACGATCGCGAGGAGCAGCGTGATGTGTTCCATTTACCCAGGCTTCGTTCGGACGTCAGTGGCACGATGAACGTAGGCAATGTGGGTGAACGGAAGATGAACTGGGCAGGGCGCAGCGGTGACCGGAACCGGAGTGCCGTCGCTCCGCTCGGTGCGGGGCGGCGGCACCGATTCCGGATCGGGCGCCGAGTGACCCCGCGACAACCCCGGAATCATGGGTTCCGCAGGACCTTCGGCCCCCGTCCCGCTACCCCCTGGCGAACCTCTTCAACTGGGTGGTCGAGCCGTTGAAGAGATTCTGGTCACCCGGCAGGCGGCCGCTGTTGTCGTACTGCCAGAACGTCCAGTAGTTCCACCCGGCGGGCAGCGCCCCGGCGCTCTCGTCGAAGCGGGCGAGCCACAGGGCGTGGTTGGCGGCGAACGCCGGGCTGTTGCCGGTGCAGGTCTTCCACCAGTGGAGGTTGGTGTAGATCACCGGACGCCGCCCGGTCCTGCGCCTGATCTCGTTGCTGAAGGACGTGATCCACGAGACCATCTTCGACTTGCTCAGGCCGTAGCAGGCCGCGCCGTACGGGTTGTATTCGATGTCGAGCGCGGGCGGCAGCGTCCAGCCGTCCCGGGTCCAGCCCCCGCCGTTGCGCACGAAGTACGAGGCCTGGGTCCTGCCCGACGTCTTGTTGGGCAGCGCGAAGTGATAGGCGCCCCGGATGATGCCGGCCCTGCGGGCGCCCTTGTACTGCTGGGTGAAGTAGGGGTTCTTGTAGGTCGTGGACTCGGTCGCCTTCACATAGACGAACCGGGCCCCTTTGCTCTTTGCCCTCGACCAGTTGACGTTCTTCTGGTGCGACGAGACGTCGTGCCCTTTGGGCCTGGCCGCGGCTTGTGCGGGCAGCTCGGCGAGTGCGGTTCCCCCCAAGGTCAGCGCGGCCACCGAAGTCGCCGCGAGTACGCGGGCACGGCGACGGGACGGTTTGTGATCACGAGCCATGTTTCCCCCCGGATGGCGACGTGCATGACAAATCTCCCAGAGGCTACTGGAAGATCCCCTCTTGCCCGTCGAAGCCAAGCCAATCGCTGTCAGAGGGGGATCTATGCCCATATGTAGGCTTCCGGACGCCCCGCGTCCGCACTAGCCTGACCCGGCCGCGACCCCCGCCCCCGGCCGCCGGAGCGGCTGGCAGGATGCGCGCCATGACGGAACTGGAGCAGGCCTGGGAAGAGCTGGTGGCGACGGCCCGCCGGACGGTGTCCGACGGACTGGTCGTGGGGACCTCCGGCAATGTCTCCGTACGGGTGGGGGAGGGGCCGCGGAGCACGGTTCTGGTCACCCCGAGCGGCGTCCCGTACGACCGGCTCGGGCCGCGCGACATCGTCGCCGTCGACCTCGAGGGCGACCAGCACACGGGCACGCTCGTTCCCACCAGCGAACTGCCCATGCACCTGGCGATCTACCGGCGCACCGACGCCCGCGCCGTCGTGCACACGCACGCCGTGCACGCCACCGCCGTCTCCACGCTCGTGCCGGAGCTGCCACCCGTCCACTACATGACGGCGGCCCTCGGCGGCATCGTCCGCGTCGCCCCCTACGCCACGTACGGCACCGAAGAGTTGGCCGAGAACATGCTCGCGGCACTGACCGGGCGCACAGGTTGTCTGCTGCAGAACCACGGGACCATCACATACGGGGACACGCTCGACCGTGCCTACGACCGCACCGCGCAGCTGGAGTGGATGTGCCGGCTGTGGCTCACCGCCCACTCCGTCCCCGGCCGCACCCCCTCCCTCCTGAGCGACGGGCAGCTGCGTGAGGTGGAAGAGCGCCTTCGGGGGTACGGGCAGGGGCATGGGAACGCGTAGCAGTCGCCGCACACCGAAAACTCCGCGAGTTCTGTCCCGGCCGTCACGGAAGTCACCCCTGTTCACCGTCCCGCTGGCCGCGGCGCGCCCGGCCCCCGACACTGGACGAGTGCGTACCGCCAAAGCGACGGCCGCTGCCGTCACCGCCGTGCTAGGAGCCTCCGCCGCCGCGATCGCCGCGGGCCGCCTGGCCAGCGACGCCGCGCTCAAGGCGCCCGCGGGACGCCCCCTGCCCACCGAACCGAGACTCACCGTGCACGCCACGGCCGCGGGCCAGATCACCCTCACCCGCGACCTGGCCTCCCAGCGCCCCGGCACGTACGGGCTCGCGGGCGACGGCTACCACGCCGTCGTCGGGCCCGTGATCGAGTCGGCGCCGCACGCCGCGGACACCGTCGTACGCCGCCTGGAGCGCGTCACCCACGGCACGCTCGAACCCGGCATGCACGCCTGGCTGACCCCGCAGGTGCACATCGGCGACCCCAAGTCCGCGCTCGGCCTCGACCACGCCGACATCGACGTGCCCGGCGAACTCGGCGCCCTGCCCGCCTGGTTCCTGCCCGGCGCCCGCGACACCTGGGTCATCACCGTGCACGGCCTCGGCACCACCCGCGAACACCCCATGAACCTCATGGAGTTCCTGCACCACCACCGGTTCCCGGTGCTCGACCTCGCCTACCGCGGCGACCTCGGCGCACCCCGCTCCCCGGACGGCCTGAGCCACCTCGGCGAGACGGAGTGGCGCGACCTGGACGCCGCGATCCGCTACGCCGTGCGCTACGGCGCCCGGCACGTCATCGTGCACGGCTTCTCCACCGGCGCCGCCATGGCCCTGCACGCCGCCGCGCACTCCCCGCTGCGCGAGCGCATCCGGGGCCTGGTCCTCGACTCCCCGGTGCTCTCCTGGGAGGCGACGCTGCGCGCCCTCGCCGGCGCCCGGCGCACACCCGGTGCCCTGCTCCCGCTCGCGGTCCGGGCCGCGCAGGGCCGCACCGGTCTGAGCGGCGACAGCCTCTCCGCCGCCGCGGAGCCCGGCGCCCTCAAGGTCCCCACGCTGATCCTGCACGGTCCCGACGACGAGGTCGCCCCCTGGGCGCTCTCCCGTCAACTGGCCGCCCAGCGGCCGGACCTGGTGACCCTGCACACGGTTGACGACGCCCCGCACAACGCGATGTGGAACGTGGACCCGAAGGGCTACGAAGAGGCGCTCAGGCGCTTCCTCACCCCCCTCATGTGACGCGCCGCGGAGTCTCCTTCGGGCTCCCGGCGAACCACAAGCCGAACACCGAACAGAAGCTCCCGTTTGGGAATTCGCGGGGTCACCCTGGACACTGCTCCAGTGACGTCCCGTACCCCGCGCGACTCCAGGCTCCGACTTGTCCGCCCGCGCCGCCAGCCCCTGGCCGCCGCCGCCCCGCGCGCAGCAGCCCGCCGCCCTGCGCCGCGCCCCCCGGAGGGCACCCCGCCCCCCGCCGAACTCGCCCGCACGGCCCGGCAGGGCCTGGCCGCCGCCGTCCGCGTGGCGCGCTGGGCGGACGCCACGCTCAGCCCCGGCAACGACACGGCCACGCGCGACGGCCTCGGCACCCTCTCGGACGACACCGCCCGCCGCGCCGCCGACGACCTGGGGCTCACCCCCGAACAGGTCCGCGCCGACTGGGACACCGCGCGCCTCGCCGGACTCGTCGAGGTGCACGGCGACAGCGCACGCCCCGGCTGGCGCCTGCGCGTCTGGGACCGCGACGACACCGCCGTGCTGCGCGGCTGGGTCGCCCTGTTCGACGCCTGGTCGCTCGTCCACCCGGCGCCGGACACCCTGGAACCCGCCGCGGTCGCCGAAGTCGTCGAGGCCGTCCCGCAGTTGCTCTCCTTCTGCCAGCTGATGGCGGGCCCGGTCGCGGCCGCCCAGCTCCTCGACCTCCTCGACCAGCGCGTCCTCGAACTGCGCACCGAGCGCTGCGAGATCCCCTACGGGCCGCAGCCCGAGCCGGTCCCGCCGGAGGACACCCCGCTCCTGCCGCTGCTCGACTGGGCCCTCGCGGGCCTCGCCTCCGTCGGCGCGCTCACCTGTGCCGACGGGCACGCCACCCTTACCCCGCTGGGCAGTTGGGCGGTCTGGGTCAAGCTGGAGCAGATCTGCGTCGCCGCCCAGTCCCCGGCCGGGAACATCGAGGTCGCCGCCGAGGACATGCTGCGCGGCTGCGCCCGGCTCCGGCCGAACGCGGCGCGCGCCGAGTACCGCGCCTGGCTCGCCGCCCGCGACGTCGGCAGCGCGATCACCGAACTCCTGGACGCCGCCCGGGGCGAGGACGCCCTGCTGCGCGGCCTCGCCTTCGAAGCGCTGCGCGTCGTCGGCGCCCCCGCCGAGCCCGAGGTGCGCCGCGCCGCAGACCAGCCGGCCCTGCGCGCCTACGCCCTGCTGTGGCTCGCCGAGTACGAGGGCGCCGACCCCGAGGACGTGCACACCGTGCTCACCCGCGAGGAGGCCACGTGGCTGTGGGTCGACACGGCCGCGGCCGTCGCCGACCACGGCGAAGCCCCCCTGCTCGTACGGCACTTGGAGTCCGCGGTACAGCCCACCGTGCCCGCGCTCCTCGAAGAGGTCCGGGCCGTGGGGCATCCGCGCACCGTCCAGGTCCTCGTCGCGCTCGCGGCCGCGCACCCCGACCCGGCACTCGCCAAGGCCGTGCGCCGCGCGGCCTTCCAGGTCCACACCGGCGGGGCGTGAAGCAGCCTCAGCGGAACGTGTTGCACTGCGCCATGTCGCCGGTGCGGTACCCCTGGTAGAACCACTGCTGCCGCTGCTGCGCCGAGCCGTGCGTCCAGGACTCGGGGGTGACCCGGCCCTGGAACTTCTCCTGGATCCGGTCGTCGCCGACGGCCGCGGCCGCGTCCAGGCCGTCCCTGATGTCCGCGTCGGTCAGGCTCGTGATGAGCGGCCTGCCGGTCGACTCGTCCGGCGTCGTCGTCGCGTGGTGCGCCCACACGCCCGCGTAGCAGTCGGCCTGCAGCTCGACCCGCACCGCGTTGCTGTTCTGCCCCGTGCGCCCGTCCTGCGACTTCTTCAGCGTGCCCAGCAGGTTCTGCACGTGGTGCCCGTACTCGTGCGCCACGACGTAGGCCTGCGCGAACGGCCCGCCGCTCGAACCGAACTTGGTCCGCAGCTCGTTGAAGAACCCCAGGTCCAGATAGACCTTCTGGTCGCCGGGGCAGTAGAACGGGCCGACCGCCGAGGTGGCCCGGCCGCACGCCGTGGTCACCTGGTTGGTGAAGAACACGGTGGACGCGGGCCGGTACGTGCCCTGCCGGCGCGGGAACTCCTGGCGCCAGAAGTCCTGCACGCTGTTGACCACGGCGACGATCCGGCAGTCCTCCTTGGCGTTCGCGTCCGATCCCGTACGGCACTGCTGCTGCACCTGCGCCGCACTGGACACCGTCGTCGCGGGCGCCCCGGTGTCGCTGGAGGAGAGCCCGAACTCGTTCGTGCCGAAGAAGAGCCCGAAGAACAGGGCGATCAGCCCGGCCAGGCCGCCGCCGATCGTCGCCTTGCCGCCGGGGATCCGGCTGCCGCGTACGTCCTGGACCTCGGAGGTGTCCAGATTGGCGTCGTCGTCGAACTGCATGCCCACCGCCCTCTCGCAGGGATTCGCACCTCTCATCCTGTTACGCCCCTTGCGGTCGGGGCCTGATCCGGCGGCCGAACGGGGGACGCCCGCCGCCGCACCCGCCGTGTCGTCACCGCCGCACGAACCCGTCCGCCGCGCCCGCCGCTACGCTCTGCGCCTGATTCCCGGCCGACAGTGCACAGACAGTGAACAAGAGTGAACAAGGGGGCACGGTGGCGGTCGTTCCGCTCGACCTGACGACAGAAACAGCAGCCCCCCTACGGGAAAGCGCATGCCCGCTGCGTACCCCGCAGCCCGCGCCCCGCCGCCGCCCCCGCGCCGCGCTCGTCCTGCCGCTGCTCGCCGCCCTGCTGGCACTGCCGCTGGCCACCGCCGCCCACCACGTACGCCCCGCCCCTTACGGGGACCACCTCGCGCGCGTGGCCGCACGTACCGGCGGGCCCGCGCCCCTGCTGAGGACCTCGGCCGGGGCCGTGGAGGCGTACGACACCACGGTGCGCTGGCGCCACACCCGTACGGGACAGCGCCCGCTCGCCGTCCTCGCCGCCCCCGGACACGCCTTCGCCCTGTGGAGCGACGGCATGGTCACCGACACCGCACGCGCGGACGGCCGTGCCGTGCGCTGGCACCGGGCGGTCCCGGACGCCGGACCCTGGCTGCGCACGGCGGGCTCCCGCGGCGGCGCCGGAGTCCTGCAGCCCCTCGACCCCGCGGGCCGGATGCTCGCCGTCGTCACGCCGCGGCGCATCGCCGCTTACCGCACCGAGGACGGCGACCTGCGCTGGGTGCTGCCCGCGCGCGCGGGCTGTGCCTTCGAACCGGCCGCCCACGTACGACGCGGCACCGCACTGCTGATCGCCCAGCCCTGCACCGACGGCACCGACGGCACCGACGGCACCGACGACGAGGTCGCGTGGAGCGAGCGGATCGTGGCCGTCGACAGCCTCGGCCGGATCGCCCCGCGGCGCACGCCCCTGGGCAACGAGATGCCCGGCCGCGCGCGGCCCGAAGGCGCGGGAAAAGAGCTTGCATCCCACCGTTAAACTGGCTCGTATGACCTTCCTTCTCTGGGTGCATTAGCGGCGCCGACCGGCCCTCGCCCTGTCAATCCAGCCGTTGATAATTCCTGGAGCTTCCCCGTGATCACCGCATCCGGTATCGAACTGCGCGCCGGCGCCCGCATCCTCATCGAGAACGCCACGTTCCGCGTCGCCAAGGGCGACCGCATCGGACTCGTCGGCCGCAACGGCGCGGGCAAGACGACCCTCACCAAGTGCCTGGCCGGTGAGGGCATCCCGGCCGGCGGCACCATCTCCCGCTCCGGCGAGGTCGGCTACCTGCCGCAGGACCCGCGCACCGGCGACCTCGACGTCCTGGCCCGCGACCGCATCCTGTCCGCCCGCGGCCTGGACACCCTGATGCGCAAGATGCGGGAGAACGAGCAGCGCATCGCGACCGGCTCGGGCGCCACCCAGGCCAAGGCGCTCAAGCAGTACGAGCGCCAGGAGACCGAGTTCCTCACCAAGGGCGGGTACGCCGCGGAGGCCGAGGCCGCCACCATCGCGGCCGCGCTCAACCTCCCCGACCGCGTCCTCGGCCAGCCCCTGCACACCCTCTCCGGTGGTCAGCGCCGCCGCATCGAGCTCGCCCGCATCCTTTTCTCGGACGCGGACACCCTGCTCCTCGACGAGCCCACGAACCACCTGGACGCGGACTCGATCGTCTGGCTGCGCGACTACCTGAAGACGTACAGCGGCGGCTTCATCGTGATCTCCCACGACGTCGACCTCGTCGAGACGGTCGTCAACAAGGTCTTCTACCTGGACGCGAACCGCTCGCAGATCGACGTCTACAACATGGGCTGGAAGCTCTACCAGCAGCAGCGCGAGGCCGACGAGAAGCGCCGCAAGCGCGAGCGGCAGAACGCCGAGAAGAAGGCCGCCTCGCTGAACGCGCAGGCCGACAAGATGCGCGCCAAGGCCACCAAGACGGTCGCCGCGCAGAACATGGCCAAGCGCGCCGACAAGCTCCTCGCGGGCCTCGAGGCCGTGCGCCAGAGCGACAAGGTCGCCAAGCTGCGCTTCCCCGAGCCCGCCCCCTGCGGCAAGACGCCGCTGATGGCCGAGGGCCTGTCGAAGTCGTACGGCTCGCTGGAGATCTTCACCGACGTCGACCTGGCCATCGACAAGGGCTCCCGCGTCGTCATCCTCGGTCTGAACGGCGCGGGCAAGACGACGCTGCTGCGCCTCCTCGCGGGCACCGAGAAGCCCGACACCGGCGAGGTCGTCGAGGGCCACGGCCTCAAGCTCGGCTACTACGCGCAGGAGCACGAGACCCTCGACCCCGAGCGCTCGGTCCTGGAGAACATGCGCTCGTCGGCCCCCGACCTCGACCTCGTAGAGGTCCGCAAGGTGCTCGGCTCGTTCCTGTTCTCCGGCGACGACGTCGACAAGCCCGCCGGGGTCCTGTCCGGCGGCGAGAAGACGCGCCTGGCCCTCGCCACGCTCGTCGTCTCGGCGGCGAACGTGCTGCTCCTCGACGAGCCCACGAACAACCTCGACCCGGCCAGCCGTGAGGAGATCCTCGGCGCGCTGCGCACGTACAAGGGCGCCGTCGTCCTCGTCACGCACGACGAGGGCGCCGTCGAGGCGCTCCAGCCGGAGCGGATCATCCTGCTCCCGGACGGCGTCGAGGACCTGTGGGGTCAGGGTTACGCGGATCTCGTGGCCCTCGCGTAAGGACCGTCGCGGGCGTCAGCACTGCTTGATCGAATGGCTGATCCACTCCGTATGGATCATTCGGCCGATCCGTGATCCTTCATCTGAGTGAGATCGCCTCGTACCGGGGTGTGTCCTACACGGATTTTGCGCCGACCCGGGCCATGGAGCCCTTGGGGCGCCTGGGCAGTCGCTGACCTGGCGGTTTTTCGGTACGAGTGGTTCCGGGTGTCCCGAAAGGGGTCCGGAACCTCGAATTCCACTCGTGTGGATCGCCTTCCGGCACGGAATTGCGCGCCTATAGACCTTGCCGAATGGGTGGCCAGGAAGCCCGCAAGGGGTGATCATGGGAAATCCAGAGCGCACTTCCCATGAGGAGGCACGGGTGGCCGAGACTCTGAAGAAGGGCAGCCGGGTGACCGGCGCCGCGCGCGACAAGCTCGCGGCAGACCTGAAGAAGAAGTACGACTCCGGTGCGAGCATCCGAGCGCTGGCCGAGGAGACCGGCCGCTCGTATGGCTTCGTGCACCGGATGCTCAGCGAGTCCGGGGTCACGCTGCGAGGTCGCGGCGGGGCCACGCGAGGCAAGAACAAGGCCGCGGCAGGCTGACGCGGTCGGCCCGCTCCCCGCGGGCCGCAGCACGGTTCGTTCGGCTCACTGGTTCCTTCGGTGACCACCCGGTCGGTCGCGTGACCGACCGGGTGGTTACTGTGCAGTCACTTACGAAGTGCTCGACTGCGCAGACCCGGAGGTCCAGATGACCACGCCCGCACCGCTGCTCGACAAGGACGGCGTCCGGCTCACCGTCGACGACGCGATCGCCACGGTGACCCTGACCAACCCGGACAAGCGCAACGCCCAAAGTCCCGCTCTGTGGCGGGCGTTGACCGAGGCCGGGCGGTCCCTGCCGGGTTCCGTGCGGGTGGTCGTGGTGCGCGGCGAGGGCAAGTCCTTCTCCGCGGGCCTGGACCGTCAGGCGTTCACGCCCGAGGGTTTCGACGGCGAGCCGTCCTTCATCGACATGGCACGCGGCAGCGAGGAGTTCCTGGACTCCACGATCGCCGAGTACCAGGAGGCCTTCACCTGGCTGCGGCGCAGCGACATCCTGTCCGTCGCCGCGGTCCAGGGGCATGCGATCGGTGCGGGGTTCCAGCTCGCCCTCGCCTGTGACCTGCGCGTCGTCGCCGACGACGTGCAGTTCGCCATGCGCGAGACCAGCCTCGGACTCGTCCCCGACCTCACCGGCACGCATCCCCTCGTCTCCCTCGTCGGCTACGCGCGTGCGCTCGAGATCTGTGTCACCGGGCGCTACGTCCACGCCGAGGAGGCCGTCGCGAGCGGCCTCGCCAACGTCGCCGTGGCCGCGGACCAGGTCGACGCGACGACCCACGACCTGGTCGCCGCGCTCCTCGCCGCGCCCCGGGACGCCGTGATCGAGACCAAGGCGCTGCTGCAGGGCGTCTCCGGGCGCTCGCAGCAGGAGCAGTACGTCGCGGAGCGGGCCGCACAGGGGCGCCGGCTGCGCGATCTGGCGGGCCTCGGCGACTAGGCCGGACACCGGTCTTAGGCCTTAGGGCCGCCCCGATGTACTGGTGACCAGTACGGAGACCGTGGGGTCGTCCGGGAGTGCGGTGGCCACCGCCTCGCGGACGACCCCCGTCACGTCCAGGGCCCGATGCCCAGGACCCACCGCCAGCTCCACCCGCACATGACGCCGGGGGAGCGCCCCCGCACCCGCCCGCTCCTCGATGTGGATCGCGCGGCCGATGCCGCCGAGGACGCCGGTCAGGCGGGAGACCCCGGGGACGGACAGAGCCGCCCGGGCGACACGGCCCTCGTCACCCGTCAGGGTGGACTCCTGCTCCTCCTGCTCCTCCGGCTCGGGCCGCTCCGGGGCCGCCTCCGGGTCGGGGGCCTCGTCAAGGAGCGCCGTCACCTGCAGGTCCACCTCCGTCACGAGCAGCCCGAGCCGGTCGGCGGCCGCCTGCGAGAGCGCCGCTCTGAGCCGCGCCGCCGCCACCGGCAACGGCTCGTCCACCGTCGCCGCACACTCCGCCTCGATGCGCAGCGGCCCGGCCGGCAGCGCGCTCGGCGGGGCCGGGACCGTGGACTCGTACGTCCCCTCGGGATCGGCCGGGCCCAGGCGCAGCGCACCCAGGCGCACCCCGCGGTCCCCGGCCACCGCCCGCCGCAGCGCGTCCTGCGCCGCCGGCTCCACGATCCACGCCCCGTCACCCGGCCCGCCCAGCGGCAGCACCCTGCCGACCCCGAGCTGCTGACGCACCGCCTGTGCCCATCGGTCCACTGTCATTGCCCCAGGCTGCCCCATCCCGGGCGCGGCTTCGGGTAACCGCCCCTAATGTGGGCAAAAGAAAGCAGCACCCCACCGAGATCGCACCTGAGATCGCACCTCTATAGAGGGGACGGCCCGATGAGCGACACCGCGCAGAAGCCGGGCGAGACGCCCGCGGCCCCCGCGGGCAAGACCAACGTGACCAAGCGGGGCGGCGGCGACCCCGCCACCCGCGGACGGACCACCATCGCCGACGGCGTCGTCGAGAAGATCGCCGGTCTCGCGGCGCGCGACGTGGCCGGCGTCCATGCGATGGGCAGCGGCCTGTCCCGTACGTTCGGCGCGGTCCGCGACCGGGTGCCCGGCGGGTCGAAGTCCGTGTCGCGCGGCGTGAAGGCCGAGGTCGGAGAGGTACAGACGGCGCTCGATCTGGAGATCGTCGTCGAGTACGGCGTGTCGATCGCGGACACCGCGCGCGACGTGCGGGAGAACGTCATCGCGGCCGTGGAGCGCATGACCGGGCTCGAGGTCGTCGAGGTGAACATCGCCGTCAGCGACGTGAAGCTGCCGGACGAGGAGGACGAAGAGCCGGAGTCACGGCTCCAATGACGTCCGGGTCCGCAACGAGGGCACGTAGGAGGAGCGCACGATGAATCTGGCCGTGATCGGCATGATCGCCGGCATGGCTCTGGGGTTCGCCGGATACTTCGGCGGTTTCGGGGCCTTCCTACTGGTGGCGGCGCTCGGCGCCATCGGCTTCGTCGCCGGGCGGTTCCTCGAGGGGGACCTGGAACCCGGCGAGTTCTTCCGTACGCGCGGCGACCGGCGGCGGTGACCCGTGGCGGCACAGGTCGCGCCGGCCGAGCGCGGCGCGACCCGGATCGCCGACCGGGTCGTCGCGAAGATCGCCGCGTACGCGGCACGTGAGGCACTGGACGCGGTTCCGGACGAGGGAGCGCCCCCGCACGCCACGGTCACCGTGTACCACGACACCGCCCGGGTCCGGATCAGCCTGGAGCTCGACTACCCGGCGGACATCGGCGCCCAGTGCGGTGCCGTGCGTCGCCAAGTCGCCGAGCGGGTAAGGGCGTTGGCGGGAATGGAAGTGCCGGAGGTGGCCGTCCAGGTGGAGCGGCTGCACTCGGCGCAGACGCGCGGTACGGACCGGGGGAGGATCCGGTGAGCGACCCCACGCAAGCGCTGCCCGTCGTCGAGCGGGCCGGGGGCGACCTCGGCGACCAGTCGGCGTCCGCGGCGTCCTACGCGGCGCACCCCACCCTGGAGGGCGAGGAGAGACCGGGCCGCTTCTGGTCGGCCCGCCGCGTCCCGGCGGCGCTCGCCTCCCTGGTGCTGCTCGGCGGCGTCGGTGTGCTGCTGTACGACATCGCGGCCGTACGTTCGGGACGCCCGGCCATGCACTGGCGGCGCAGCCTCGCCCGGGAGCTGGCCGAGCGGCGCCTGGACGACACCGCCGTCCTGGTCGGCGCGGGCCTCGCCGTCGCCCTCGGCCTCTGGCTGATCGTGCTCGCGGCGACCCCGGGCCTGCGCGGCCTGCTGCCGATGCGGCGCACCCACGCCGACGTCCGCGCGGGCCTGCACCGGGACGCCGCCGCGATGGTGCTGCGCGACCGGGCCATGGAGGTGTCGGGCGTGCAGTCCGTCCGCGTACGGATGAAGCGGGCCAAGGTGGAGGTGCGGGCGGTCTCGCACTTCCGTGAACTCGACGACGTACGGGCCGACTTGGACGCCTCGCTCGCCGACGGCATCAGGGAGCTGGGGCTCGGCGCCGCGCCCGCGCTCTCGGTGCACGTGGCGCGCCCCGGCCGGAAGGGATGAGCGGCGTGATCGGAACCGTGAACCGGATCGTGCTCGGACTGCTCGGCCTCGTCCTCGTGGTCGGCGGCGGCTCGGTGCTCGCCGTCGGCCTCGGGGTGAAGCCCCCGTCCTGGTGGATCCACGACGGGAAACGGGACGTCCTGCTCAGCGTCGCGGACCGCAACCGCTGGCGCGACGACGGCTGGTGGTGGCCGACGGTCATCGCCGTGCTCGGCGCCGTCGTGCTGCTCGCGCTGTGGTGGCTGGTGGCGCAGCTGCGGCGGCACCGCCTCACCGAGGTGCTCGTCGACACCGGCGACGGCGAGGGCGCGCTGCTGCGTGGCCGCGCGCTGGAGGGCGTGCTCGTCAGCGCCGCCGAGGCGCTCGACGGAGTGGAGCGCGCCGGTGTCGCCCTGACCGGCCGCCGCTCCACCCCCCGGGCCCGCGTCGGCCTCACCCTGGAACCCCACGCCGCCCCCGGCGAGGCCCTGCACCTGCTCAGCGAGGAGTCGCTGGCCCAGGCGAGGGACTCGGCGGGCCTGGCGAGCCTCCCGGCGGAGGTCCGGCTGCGGGCGGTCAAGCACCGTGCGGAGAGGGTGAGTTGAGACATTCAAGCCCGTCCGGCGTTTGAGGACGAGCCCGAAGGGCGATCGACGGGACGCAGTCCCGTGCCCACGACCGAGACGATCAGAACCCGTGCCGGTACCCACCGTCGACGGGCAGCATGACCCCGGTCAGATACGAAGCAGCGGGCGACAGGAAGAACGCGGCGGCCCGGCCGAACTCCGCCGGGGTCCCGTACCGCCGCAGCGGAATCCGCGACTCGTTGGCCACCCGGGTCGCCGCCGGGTCGGCCGAAAGCCCGTCGAGCTCGCGGACGCGATCCGTGTCGATGCGGGCCGGAAGCAGGCCCACCACCCGGATCCCGCGCGGACCCAGCTCGTCCGCGAGGGACTTGGCGAACCCGGCGAGCCCGGGCCGCAGGCCGTTCGAGATGGTGAGCCCGGGGATCGGCTCGTGCACGGAGCCGGACAGCACGAACCCGATGACACCGCCCTCGCCGAGCTCGGCCGCGGCCGTCCGGGCCAGGCGGACCGCGCCCAGGAACACCGACTCGAAGGCCGACTGCCACTGCTCGTCGGTGTTGTCGGCGACGAGCCCAGGCGCGGGCCCGCCCACACTGACGAGTACGCCGTCGAAGCCGCCGAACTGCTCGCGCGCGACCGCGATCAGTCGCTCGGCGACCCGCGGATCGGCGTTGTCGGCGGCGACCCCGAACGCGTTCGGGCCGAGCGCGGCCGCCGCGTCCTTGACCTTCTGCTCGTCGCGTCCGGTGATGACGACCTTCGCGCCGTCGGCGACGAGCTCGCGCGCGGCGGCGTTGCCCAGGCCCCGGGTGGCGCCGGTGACTACGTAGACACGGTCCTTCAGTCCAAGATCCATGGCCCCTATCCTGCCTCTCCGTCCGCGCCCGCGCCGAACAGGGTCAGCGCGCTGGTCACCAGGCCGATGTGGCTGAAGGCCTGCGGGAAGTTGCCGAGCTGGCACCCGGAGACGGGGTCGTACTCCTCGGCCAGCAGACCCACGTCGTTGCGCAGCGCCACGAGCCGCTCGAACAGCTCCCGCGCCTCCTTCGCGCGCCCCGTCATGTGCAGCGCGTCGACCAGCCAGAACGAGCAGACGAGGAACGTGCCCTCCTGCCCCGGCAGGCCGTCGACCGTGTGGTGGTCGGTGCTGTAGCGGCGTACGAGACCGTCGTGCGCCAGCTCGTCGCGCACCGCGGCGACCGTGCCGATCACCCGCGGGTCGTCCGGCGGCAGGAAGCCCACGCGGGGGATGAGCAGCGTCGCCGCGTCGAGTTCCGTGGAGCCGTAGTACTGCGTGAACGTGCCGCGCTCGGCGTCGTAGCCGCGGTCGCACACGTCCTGGTGGATGGCTTCGCGCAGCTTGCGCAGCCGGTCGAGGTCGCCGGGCAGCTGCGGATGGTCCTCCAGGGCGCGCACGGTGCGGTCGGCGGCGACCCACGCCATGACCTTCGAGTGCACGAAGTGGCGGCGCGGCCCGCGCACCTCCCACAGCCCCTCGTCGGGCTGCTGCCACGCGTCGTGCAGGAAGTCCAGGAGTGCCAACTGCAGCCGCCAGGCGTGGGGTTGGTCGGGGAGCCCGGCGTGGCGGGCCAGTGCGAGGGTGTCGACGACCTCGCCGTACACGTCGAGCTGCAGCTGGCGTACGGCGTCGTTCCCCGCGCGGACGGGGCGTGAGTCGCGAAAGCCCGCCAGCCAGTCCAGCTCCTGTTCGGGCAGCCGCCGCTCGCCCGCGAGGCCGTACATGATCTGCAGCTTCGCGGGATCACCGGCGGCCGCGCGCAGCAGCCAGTCGCGCCAGGCCTCGGCCTCCTCCAGATATCCGGCCGAGAGCAGCGCGTTCAGGGTGAGGGTGGAGTCGCGCAGCCAGCAGTAGCGGTAGTCCCAGTTGCGTACGCCGCCGATCTCCTCCGGGAGCGAGGTGGTGGGCGCCGCGACCATGCCGCCGGTCGGCGCGTACGTGAGCGCCTTGAGGGTCAGCAGGGAGCGGAGCACGGCGTCCCGGTGCGGGCCCTGGTAGCTGCACCGCTGCGACCAGGCCTGCCAGTCCTCCAGGCTGTTGCGCAGCGACTCGTGCGGGTCGACGAGGCGGGGCCGCGGCTCGTGCGAGGGGTGCCAGGTCAGTACGAAGGCGACGCTCTCGCCCGCCTCGACGGTGAACTCGGAGTGCGTGCCGAACGACTCGCCCCAGGTCCGCACCTCGGGCTCGCTGCGCAGCCACGCGGAGTCGGGGCCCGCGACGCCGACGCGGTGTCCGTCGCAGCGGCGCACCCAGGGCACGACGTGGCCGTAGTCGAACCGCAGGCGCAGGGTGCCGCGCATCGTGACGCGGCCGCTCACCCCCTCGACGATCCGTACGAGATCGGGTGCTTTGTCCCGCTGTGGCATGAAGTCGGTGACGCGGACGCTGCCTTCGCCGGTCTCCCACTCGGTGTCGAGCACGAGCGAACCGGGCCGGTAGGCGCGCCGGGTGCAGTCACCGGCGTCCTTCGGGGCCAGCCGCCAGTGCCCGTTCTCCTCGTCGCCGAGCAGCGCGGCGAAACAGGCCGGTGAGTCGAAGCGGGGCAGGCAGAGCCAGTCGACGGAGCCGTCCCGGCCGACCAGGGCCGCGGTCTGTTCGTCGCCGATGAGGGCGTAGTCCTCGATGTGTGGGTGCACGCGGTGCGGGTTCCCGGCGGTCGGGCGCGGCAATCACGACGCCGCCGCCGGACGGGTCACACGGCGGCGGGCGCGCTCTCCTGCGCGGCCTGCTCCGACTCCGCCTTCCGGCGGCGGTCGCGCAGCTCGCGGCGGACCAGGATCACCCAGCCGGCCGGGACCGCCGCGGAGAACAGCCACCACTGGTACGCGTACGCGAAGTTCAGCGCGGAGTCCTCCTTGCCCGGCTTGCCCATCAGCTCCGGGGTGTTGCCCTTCGGGTCGGGGGCGGTCTGCGCGACGTACCCGCCGAGCACCTGCCGGTCGAGCCGGTCCGCCTGCTGCTTGCTGTTGATCAGCATGATCTGGCGGTCGGGCAGGCCCTTGAGGTTCTTGATGCCGCTGGCCGCGGTCGTCTCGTCGGGCATCAGCCGCCCGGTGACGGTGACCTCGCCCGCGGGCGGTGCGGGGATCTTGGGGAAGGTGGACTGGTCGGTGTCGTCGTCCGGGATCCAGCCCCGGTTGACCAGCATGACCTTGCCGTCGGCAAGGACGAACGGGGTCAGCACGTGATAGCCGACCTCGTCGTTGGAGTTCGTGCGGCGGCGCACGACGACCTCGTCGTCGGTGTCGAAGCGGCCCGTCGCCGTCACGGAGTGGTACCGCTCGCCGCTGGTGACGGTGTGCCCCGGCTTCGTCAGCGTCTCGACGGGCACGGGCTTGGCGTTCAACGCGTCGGAGACCAGCTGGTTCCGGGCGGCGCGCTCCTCGTAGCGGTGCATCTGCCAGATGCCCAGCCGGATCATCGTGGGGATGAGGACGAGGGCCAGCAGGGTGAGGATCACCCATTGCCGGGTCAACAGGAAGCGGTACACCCCATTGACGGTACTCGGCATGGTTCGGCCCCCTGCGGGAGGGTCCCGAGGGGGCCTGGTGCCGGCCTGGTCCTGGCCTGGTCCTGGCCTGGTCGAGTCCGGGCGGTCCGGTCCGGCGCGGCGGCGGTCAGACCTTGTCGACGATGCCCACCTTCCCCTCCGCGCGCGAGCAGTGCGCCCCGCAGAACCAGTGGCCGTCGACCTCGACGCCCTGCCCGATGATGCGCGAGCGGCAGTGCTCGCAGATGGGCGCCATGCGGTGGATGGCGCAGGAGAAGCAGTCGAAGACGTGCACCGCGCCCTGCGCGTGCACCTCGAAGGACATGCCGTAGTCGTTTCCGCAAACCTCACATCGTGCCATGCGCCACAGGGTGAGTGCCCGGGCGCCGCCTGGCGAGCGGGCACGGGGCGAGTCGCCCCGCAATCACCCGTCCGCAGGGACCACGTGGCTCAGCAGCTGGCCGAACGCCGCCTCGTCCACGATCGGCGTCCCGAACTGCTTCGCCTTCACGGCCTTCGACGTGTACGAGTCGGGGTCATTGGTCACCAGCAGACTCGTCAGCCGCGACAGGCTCGTCGCCACGTGAAGGCCCGCGTCGACCGCACGGTCCTCGAGCAGCTCCCGCTCGACCGAGGTGTCCCCGGAGAACGCGACGCGCATGCCCTGCTTGAGCGGTTTGCCCGGTTCGTAACGGCCGGGATTCGGATACGGGCACGCGGGCCGCTTCCGCGAGGGGCGCCAACTGCCGCCGCCCCCGCCGCCGCCCCGGTACGGGGACGACTGCGGCTGCCGCGGCACGGCGGAGTCCGCCCACTCGGTGAGCGGACGGCATTCGAGCAGCGGAAGCCGCACGCCCTCCGCGGCCGCCGCGCGCAGGCTCGGGCGGAACGCCTCCGCGAGCACGCGCGCGTCGTCGAGCGCGTGGTGCGCGCGCTCCTGGACGACGCCGAAGTGCGCGGCCAGGGACTCCAACTTGTGGTTGGGCAGCGGCAGGCCGAGCTCCTTGGAGAGCGCGATGGTGCACAGCCGCTGGCGGACCGGCGCCGTGCGCTGCGCGCGCGCGTACTCGCGGGCGATCATCGACCAGTCGAAGACCGCGTTGTGCGCGACCAGGACGCGGCCGTCCAGACGCGCGGCGAACTCCTCGGCGATCTCCGGGAACAGCGGCGCCCCTTCGAGGACGTCCGTCGTCAGGCCGTGGATCCACACCGGGCCCGGATCGCGCTCCGGATTGACCAGCGTGTACCAGTGGTCCTCGACCTCGCCCTGCGCGTCGAGACGGTAGACGGCAGCCGAAATTATCCGGTCGTCCCTGGAGAGACCCGTGGTCTCCACGTCGACGACCGCGTATCCCTGCGGATACGCGGCCGGCCAAGGGGCTGCGGATGCGGCGGTCGTACGGTCTTCGAGCATGGTCCCTGAGGATACGGGCCCGCACTGACACTCCGGTCGCCGCCCGGCCCATAAGGGCATCGGCGTCCTGCCGCCGTCCTGCCGCCGTCCTGCCCTCAGGGGCAAGTGCCCGGCTCCAGGAGGGACTTCACCAAGGCTCGTACCGATGTGGTGAAGATCCGCTCCGGGTCCACCGGCGCGGCGAGCGCCCGGGCCAGGGCCCGGTCGTCCTCGGCGGAGCGCGCGTCCCAGAGCTCTTCCTCGGCCGGGCGCTGCACGGGTGCCCGCTCGCGGTTGCGCTCGACCAGGACGTGCCCGACGACGTGGAACTGCACCGCGCGCACGGCCTCGGCGGCCCGGGCGCCGCGCAGCCCCGCCGCGTGCACCTCGTGCACGAGCACCTGTTGGGCGGGCAGGAACATCCGCTCGGTCAGGCCCCGCTCGTGCACCATCGCCACCAGGTGCGGATGCGCGCGCAGCTGGCGGCGCAGCGTCCGGGCGACGGAGGCGACGCGCTCGGCCGGGGTGGTTCCGCGCGGCCGGATCTCGCCGAGCTCGGCGACCGTGCGCTCCACGAGGGCGTCGAGCAGCGACTCGCGGTTGCCGACGTGCCAGTAGATCGAGGTGACGGCCGTGCCCAGTTCGGCCGCGAGCTTGCGCATCGTCAGCGCCTGCGGGCCGTGCTGCTTGACCAGGTCCGCCGCGGCGTCGAGCACCTCGTCGCGGGTGAGCGGTGCGCGCGCCATCCGTCGCCCCTTCGAAGACAGGATCCCAACTCCCGTACGTGCACGTGTCTTTACCCTTCATCGCCACCGGTGTAACTGTGTTACAGGCGCCGAGCGAACACCCCCGAAACGTCACGGACGAAGGGCGGTACGACATGGCACGCGTACGGTACGGAGCGCGCACCGAGGCGGAGATCGCCGCCGCGCGCACCGCGAGCAGCAAGCTTCCCGACATCTGGTCCACCGGCGTGGTCGCCGTGTGGGAGTCCGACCCGGACGCGGTCGCGGCGGTGCTCCCGCCGCCGCTGAAGCCGACCGCACGACCTCTGGTACGGGTCAACATCAGCAAGGTCGACCTGCCCGGCTACCCCCTGGGCGCGGGCTCGGTCGCGGTCGCCGCCGAGCACGGCGGCGTCGAGGGCTGGTACCCGCTGGTCATGCCGATGACCCACGAGCGGGCCCTGATCGGCGGCCGCGAGGTGTTCGGCGAGCCGAAGAAGCTCGGCGACGTCACCGTGGAGCGCGACAACCTCGTGGTGCGCGCGGCCCTCGGCCGGCACGGCATCGAGTTCGTCGAGGTGCGCGGCGCGGTCAGCGGCAGCCTGCCGCTGCCGGAGCCGGCGCAGAAGACGGACTTCTACTTCAAGTTCCTTCCCGCGGTGGACGGTTCGGGCTTCGACGCCGACCCGGTGCTCGTGCACTGCGTACGCAACGAGAAGGTCAGGAAGCTGGAACGGATCACCGGCGACGTGGTCCTGCGGGAGTCGATGTACGACCCGGTCGCCGACCTTCCCGTGCGGACGCTGGTGGAGATCACCATCGGCGAGAAGACCACCGACCAGAAGGGCAGGGTCGTCGAGCGCGTCAGCGCCCAGGCCCTGCTCCCGTACATCCACCAGCGCTACGACGACCCGCAGCAGATCCTCGACGGCCCGCCCGAGGGGAGCGCCTGATGCGGCTCGAGGCGGGGCAGGTCGCCGTCGTTACGGGCGCGGCGAGCGGCATCGGGCTCGCCATGGCGCGCCGGTTCGCGGCCGACGGCCTGAAGGTCGTGCTCGCCGACGTCGAGAAGGGCGCCCTGGAGAGCGCCGCCGAAGGGCTGCGGGCGGACGGTGCGACCGTGCACGCGCGCGTGGTCGACGTCGGCGAGCGCGAGCAGGTGATGGCGCTCGCCGAGGACACGTACGCGACGTTCGGCGGCTGCCACGTGCTGTGCAACAACGCGGGCGTCGGCTCGGGCGCCGAGGGCCGCATGTGGGAGCACGAACCCAACGACTGGAAGTGGGCGTTCAACGTCAACGTGTGGGGTGTCTTCCACGGCATCCAGGCGTTCGTGCCCCGCATGATCGCGAGCGGCGAGCCGGGGCACATCGTCAACACCTCCTCCGGGGACGGCGGCATCGCGCCGTTGCCGACCGCGTCCGTGTACGCCGTCACGAAGGCGGCCGTCGTGACGATGACCGAGTCGCTGTACGCGCATCTGAAGGCGGAGCACGCGCGCGTGGGTGCGTCGGTGCTCTTCCCCGGCCCCCACATGCTGCGCACGGGCCTGTGGGAGTCGCACCGCAACCGGCCCGACAGGTTCGCCAAGGAGCGGCCCCGCAAGACGCCCTACCGCAGCCTCGACCAGTGGGAGGCCGCCATGAAGGAGGCCGGTCAGGAGATCGAGTTCACGCCCGTCGAGCAGGTCGCGGACCTGGTCGCCGACGGCATCGCCGCGGACCGGTTCTGGCTGCTGCCCGAGAGCGAGCACAGCGACCGGCAGATCCGGGCGCGCTCGCAGTCGATGCTGGACCGGGCGAACCCGGCGTACCTGGAGAGCTTCATTCTCGACTGAGACCGACTGAGGACTGACTGAGGGACGACATTCGATGACGGCTCAGCAGAACAACGACCCGTACCTGATCATCTCCTCCGACTGCCACGCCGGACTGCCCACCGAGGAGTACCGGCCCTATCTGGACAGCCGTTTCCACCGCGCCTTCGACGACTTCCTCGGTGAGCGGGACAAGCGCCGCGAGGAGGCGACGCGGCTCGGCATCCGCAACGACGCGTTCGCCGCCAAGTGGTTCGCCGACAACGAGGAGGGCCTGCGCGGCGGCTGGGACGCCGCACAGCGCCTGAAGGAGCTCGACGGCGACGGGGTGGCCGCCGAGGTCGTCTTCCCCGACGCGGACGCCGTGGACAGCCAGACGGCGGCCCCCTTCGGGGTGGGCCTCGGCCTCTCCGGCGACCAGGACCCCGAACTCGGCATGGCGGGCGCCCAGGCGCACAACCGCTGGCTCGCCGAGTTCGTCGGGCAGAACCCCGAACGGCATTGCGGCGTCGCCCTGTTGCCGATCACGGCGGAGCCCGACAAGGTCGTCGCCGAGGTGCACCGCGCCAAGGAGTCGGGGCTCGGCGCCCTGATGATCCCCTCCATGTGGGTCGACCACGACCCGTACCACGCGAGGCGCTACGACCCCGTGTGGGCGGCGGCCGCCGAGTGCCAGATGCCGGTGGTGACGCATTCAGGTGCGGCGCCGCGCCACGAGTACGGCGACCATCTAGGCATCTACGTCAGCGAAGTGACGTGGTGGCCCGCACGGCCCCTCTGGTTCCTCCTGTGGTCCGGTGTCTTCGAGCGGCACCCGGGCCTGAAGTTCGGCGTCGCCGAGTCGGGCTGCTGGTGGCTGCCGAACCTGCTGTGGTTCATGGACCGCCTCTACCTGGGCGCCCACGGCGGCAAGAAGCTGTCCCCCTTCGCGGAGTTGAAGCGCCCGCCGCACGAGTACCTGGACCGGCAGGTCTTCATCTGCGCCACCAACACCAAGCGCCGCGAACTCGCCCAGCGCTACGAGATCGGCGTCGACAACATCCTGTGGGGCAGCGACTTCCCGCACCCCGAAGGGACCTGGCCCGACACGCGCGCGTGGCTGAAGAAGACCTTCCACGACATCCCGGTCTCCGAGACGCGGCGCATGCTGGGTCTCGCGGCCGCGGACGTCTTCGGCTTCGACACCGAGAAGCTGGCGCCGCTCGCGGCCCGGATCGGCCCGACGCCGGCCGACCTCGGCCAGGACGCCGACCAGAGCGCCGTGGAGGCCTCCTGGGCGCGCTCGCGCGACGTGGGCCGGCACTGGCTGACCGACCACGACTTCCCGACGCTTGGGGTGACGCCATGAGTCCCTCGCACAGTCCTTCTCCCGACAGGTACACGGTGATCTCCGCGGACTGCCACGCGGGCGCCGATCTCCTCGACTACAAGCCGTACTTGGAGGCGAAGCACCACGACGCCTTCGACGCGTGGGCGGCCACGTACGTCAACCCGTACGAGGACCTGCTCGCCGACACCGCCGACCGCAACTGGAACTCGGACCGCCGCATCGCGGAACTCGAGCAGGACGGCATCGTCGCCGAGGTGGTCTTTCCCAACACCATTCCGCCGTTCTTCCCCTCCAACTCCCTGATGGCGCCCGCGCCGACGCGCGAGGAGTTCGAGCAGCGCTGGGCGGGACTGCGGGCCCACAACCGGTGGGCGGCGGACTTCTGCGCCGCCGCTCCCGGCCGCAGGGCGGGCACCTTCCAGATCCTGCTCAACGACGTCGACGTGGCCGTGGAGGAGATCCGCTGGGCACATGAAGCGGGCCTGAAGGGCGGCCTGTTGCTGCCCGGTACGCCCCCGGGCTCGGGCCTGCCCGAGCTGTACTCGGCGACGTACGACCCGATCTGGCAGGTCTGCGCGGAGCTCGGCGTCCCCGTCAACCACCACGCGGGCTCGGCATCGCCGCCGCTCGGCGAGGAACCCGCGGCCCGCGCGGTCTTCATGGTCGAGACGACCTGGTTCTCGCACCGCGCCCTGTGGCACCTCGTCTTCGGCGGCGCCTTCCGCAAGCACCCGGACCTGAAGCTGGTCCTCACGGAGCAGGGATCGGGCTGGATCCCCGGCGTGCTCGACATGCTGGACTACTACCACGGCCGTCTCGTGCGCGCCGCCACGAAGGCGAACACCGCGGAGTCCAAGTTCGGTGCGGGGCTTGCCGATTCGATGGGCAAGGGCCCCTCCACGGTGTGGCAGGAGAACTGCTACGTGGGCGCGAGTTTCATGCGCCCCCACGAGGTGCCCCTGCGGGACCGCATCGGCCTCGACAAGATCATGTGGGGGAGCGACTACCCGCACGACGAGGGCACGTACCCGTACACCCGCGAAGGCCTCCGCATCGCCTACGCGGGCCTGCCCCGCGAGGAGATCGCCGCGATGGTCGGCGGCAATGCCGCCCGCGTCTACGGCTTCGACCTCGACCTGCTCGACCCGATCGCGGCCCGGGTCGGCCCGACCGTCGCCGAGATCGACGAGCCGCTGAAGGAGCCGCCCGCCGACGCGACGAGCCCGGTGTTCGCGCCGGGGGCGTCGGTACGGGTCTGGTGACATCGGTACGGGTCTGGTGACAGCGGGACCCGGCCGTTGACCCGGGGCTTGTCCGACCCCTGTGGCATCCTGATCCACACGTGGTGGTGACGGAGGTCACAGGGGAGGTCGGGGGCATGGGGGACATCAGGCGCGCGTTGGTCATCGCGGTCCCGCGGTACGAACTGCCCGAGGAATTCCCGGACTTGACGGGCGCGGTGCACAAGGACGCGGAGCACCTGGGCGCCGCGCTGCAGACGTCCGGCTTCACCGTCGAGCTGCTCGGACTCGCCCCCGACAAGCCCGCGAGCCGCTCCAGGATCCGGAGCGCGATCAGCCGGATCTGCTGCACCGCGCCGCAGGACGCGACGGTCCTGATCCACTTCACCGGCCACGGCCTGTCCCTCGACGGGGCGGACCATCTGGTGCCGTGCGACGCCCAGTTGAGCTGGGTCGACGATCCCCCCGAGGTGGACGGCGACACCCTGATCGGGCTCGATCTCACGTCCTTGCTGAAGGGCTGTCAGGCCGGCACCGTCCTGCTCACCGTCGACGCCTGCCGTGATCCGGCCCGGCCCGAGAGCGGCTCGCACGGGGGCCCCGCCACCAACTTCCCCTCGTGGCGGGACCGGGTGGCGGTGCTGTTCGGGTGCGGCCCCGGCCAGTTGTGCGGCTCCGACGAGCACGAGGGCAGCCACTTCACCAGGGCCCTGGCCGAGGCCCTGCACGCGGACACCTCCCCGAGGACGGTGGCCGACGTCATCGCGTACACCACCGCCCGCACCACCGAACTCGCCCGCGGCGCACGGCACGAGCAGACGCCGACCGCGCACTACGCCCCGAGCGGACCGGACGCCATCGCCCGCGTCGAGTTGTGCGCGGGCCGCATGCTCCAGGAGAGCTGGCGGGCCGCCGTCCAGGACCCGCAGCTGTGGGCCGCGGTGCAGGGCACCGAGCTCCGCAAGGAGCACGTGCGCAAGGCGCTCGACCGGCTCGTCACCGAGTGCGCGCGCTGGAGCGCCGGGGTGCGCGCGCAGGTGACCGACCCGTGGGCCGACGACGACTATCCCGTACGCGTGCTGAAGCAGGGGCTGCGGCCGTTGCTGGCACCGTCGCAGACGGAAGGGGGCCCGCTGCTGGACGCCGGGGAGTTCGCGGCCCTCGCGGCAGCGGCCTTCGTACGGGACGCGGTCCGCGCCATGGGCATCAAGGAGACCCTCGCCGCCGACCCCTTCCACCTCGACCCGGCCCACGGGCGAGAAGGGCGGCGCCCCGAGCGCGTCGGCCTGGAGCACACCTTCGCGGCCCACGCGCTGGCCTGGCGCAAAGGGCGCGAACTCGCGGACCGGGAGCGCCACGACGAGGCCACCGCCGTCGCCGCGTGGCTCATGCACCGCCACGTCAGCGGCAAGGAGGACCTGTGGGGCACGTACGCCCCGCAGCTCCTGGCCCCGCTGGCCGCGGTGCTGCTCGGGGACGACGCGGCGCCCGCGCGCAGCGGTGAGCTGACCGACGAACTGACGCAGGTCTGCCGCCACCTCGGCATCGTCCCGCCCCGGCCGTCCGACGACGGGGACGCGCTCGAACCGAGGTGGCGCATCGACGGGCTCGTCACCAGCGGCGCCCCGGGCTGCGCGCAGGGTGAGGCGGAGCGCTGGCGCCCGCGCGCCCTGTCCTGGCTGGTCTCCGTGGCCGGACTGCTCGGCGCCGACCTGACGGAGCTGCCCGGCGTGCTGGTCGACAGCGTCGGCGTCACGGACGGACTCCTCCCCGGCCAGGCCGTCTCCGGCATCCGGGCGCTGAACTGGATGAGGGACCCGTACTCGCGCGCCCTCGACCTCGACCTGCAGTGCCCGCACCCCGCGGTGCACGCCGCCCTGGAGACGCTGGCCGGGTGGGCCGACGAGGCGATCCAGCGGATCCGGGGGCACGCCGGTTCCGCGCTCCTCGCCGACCTGCCGGCCCATCTGCCCGAGCGCATCACCTGCCATCGGCTGCGGCCCGAGTACGACCCGGTGAGCCGGACGGACGCGTACGGCACGCCCCTCATGCGCTTCGGCCTCGCCGAGGACGAGATGCGCGAGCTGCTGATGGGCACGCAGCTGTACGGCGATCGCCGGGTCGCCCTGCGGGAGTTGTTCCAGAACGCGCTCGACGCGTGCCGCTACCGGCAGGCCCGGCTGCGCTACGGCCGGGCCGCGCGGGACATCCCGTACGGCTGGCAGGGCACGATCGTCTTCCGCGAGGGCGCCGACCCCGACGGGCGGCGCTACGTGGAGGTGGAGGACAACGGCGTGGGGATGGGCCGCGCCACGCTCCGCGGCACGTTCGCCCGCGCGGGCCGCCGCTTCGAGCAGTCCCGCGCCTACCGGCAGGAACAGGCACGCTGGCGCCGCGCCGACCCCGACCTCGGCATCTACCCCAACAGCCGGTTCGGGATCGGTGTGTTCAGCTACTTCATGCTGGCCGACGAGCTGCGGATCGAGACCCGGGCCACGGACGAGTTCGGCCGCGCCGAGTCCGGCCGGGGCCTGCACGTGGACGTCGCCTCGTCCGGCAGCCTGTTCCGGATCAGGGACCGCGCCGAGGTGCTGCCGGACGGGGGCACGCGCGTACGCCTCTACCTCCAGGGCGAACCCGTGGACGTGGCCGAGGAGTTGGCCCGCATGGTGTGGCGCTCGGACTTTGAGATGCGGGTCGAGCGCGACGGGGAGTGCGTGCGGCGCTGGGAGCCGGACCGGCTGTACTACCGGGGGGACGGGGAGCTGCCCGTGCGGGCCGGGCGGGACGTCTGGTGGGTGCCCGGTGAGGGGGAGTTGCTGGCGGACGGGATCGCGGTGACCGCGCTGAAGGAGCCGGACGACTCGGAGTCCGCCTTCTTGCGCCGGAACCGGGGCGATCTGCCGGCTTGGCCGGGCACCAGCGAGACGGACCGGATCCAGCTGCCCCACGGCTGCGTGATCGACCTCCGAGAGGGCCACGCACCGGAACTCAGCACCAACCGGGAACGCGTCCTTTCGTACGACCAGGAGTACGCCGCCGGGATCGTCGGCCAGGCGTGCGCCGATTCCGACCTGCCGGACTGGATGTCCCTGGAGTGGCTGTGGAAGTTCGGCAGGGCCGAGCCGGGCGGTGCGGTGCGGATCGCCGAGCGGCTCCTGGCCGTCGACGCCCAGGTGCGCTCCAATCTGACCTGGGCCAGGTCGGTCACGGTGCCCTTCCGCCGGGTCGGATACGTGGGGGTGGACCGCGGGCTGACCGCGGAGCGGCGCAGCAGCGCCCGGATCGACCATCTGATGGCCTGGCGGGCCGCGGTCCTGCGGGACGCCGGACTGATGCCCGCCAAATGGTGGGACCAACTGCCACTGCCGCGCACCGCGGCAGGTTATCCCCGGCCGGGCGTCGTGCCGGGCCTGCACGGGTGGATCGCGTCGAACTGCCTCGTGTGGACCGAACTGCCGCCGGCCGACGAGCCGTTCTCCCTGGGGGAGTTCCTCAGGCGGATCCGGAAGTACACCGTGCTGGACGTGGTGCTGCCGGAGGTCGGGGACCTGGACGCGGCGTACGCCGTGCGCTTCGACGCCGTCGACCGCGGCCTCGTGGGCAGGGGCGAGCGCGGCGGGCTCCTCACCGAGTTGTTCGAGCGTGCGGCGCGCGCGGGCGCCGCGTACGCGGACGGGCCGCTCGAGGTGCTGCTGAGGTTCACCGCGGAGCCGCGGATCGCACTGCCGGAGGCCGTGGCGCGAGCCCGTCGGCTTGCCTCTGCGGGGTTCCTGATGGACGTACCGGACGAGGTGGCACCCGCTCCGGAGGGCGAATTCGTCGACCCCGCGGACATCGAAGTGCTGCGCTGGCACCCGCGGTTCGCGCCCCGCGACGCGGACGCGCGGTACACCAGGCCGCCGGGCGAGCGGCCCTCCGACGCCGACTACCGGCGGGTGGTCGCCAAGCACGCGTGGCTCGGCCTCTCCGACGAACCGGCGATCGATCCTCCCGCGCCCGCACCCGAGCAGCCGGGACGCCGGTGGAAGGAGCCGCCGGAGCACCCGAGGGCGCAGCGCGCGCTGGCCACGATGGGCATCGAGACGTACGTGCACAGCAAGACGATCTCCCTGGCCGCGATGGTCGTGTACGCGGACAGGGCATCGCTGACCGTGCGGGAGATGATCGACCAGTACGGGTGGGCCTTCGAGGCCCGTGGCCTGCTGCTCGCGGACCCCGGAGCGGCGGCGACCAGGGAGTTCACCCGGCTGGAGATCGAGCTGCTGAGCAAGGAGGGGGGCACCTACGGCATCGGCATGGAGTGGATGTCGCGCCGCGCCCCGCTGCCGCTCCTCGCGATGGCGCTCAGGGTGCGACAGGTCGGCGCCGAGGACGGATTGGTCGCCGAGGCCCTCGCTTCGCTGGCGGAGGCCGGGCTGGTGCCGCGGGCCGCCGCCGGTCTGGTGTCCGCCTGGCGGGGTCTCGCGCAGAGCGACATGGACCTGGTGACCGTGCACGTGGGATACGCGAAGCACGTCGATTTCGGCGACGGTCTGGACCCCATGTATCTCATTCCGCCGGTCGACAGGATGCTGTTCGACTGGAAGTACGCGTTGATGATGGCGGCGCTGACCGACCGGGCCATGGGCGAGGTCGCCGAGCGGCTCGCCGCACTCGGTCCGCTCCTGGGTTTCGAGGTGGCCCTCGCCCCCGACGGGATGCGTCAATTCGCCGATGTGAGGCCGTCGATGGTCGATGTCGAGACGTGCATCGCGCGCGAGTGGGGCAGCGCGGCGGAGGAGAGGTACGTGTGGCGGGAGCGCCCTGCCATCACCGCCCTCCTGCTGCACGCCCGTCGTGAACGCTGCACGTTGGGGGAGAGCCTGCACTCCGTCAGTCGCTTCGCCCCCCTCGGCGCCCCCTGGCGCGACGTGGACGACAACGGGGACTGGCGCGGCCTTCGCCCCACCCCGCACGACAGCGCCATGTTCGGGGACGACCTGCTCGGCGACCGGCCCGTCACTCCGATCGATCTGCTGCGCGTGGCGGCCCGCTTCGGCTGGTCGATGCGGGACGCCTGGGACCGGGTCGCGCTCTATCGCCCGCTCGGCGTTCAACTCCTGGTCAAGAAGACCGAGTTGGAGGAAGTCCCCGGCTGGCGGGAGCTGATCGTCCTCAGCAGGTTCTTCACCGGGCGGGCACCCGCGGTGGAGGGCGTGGTCACCGAGCAGCACGTGGCCGTCGCCGCCCGGGAGGTCGGCGAGAGCACCGCCTGGGTGTACGGGCAACTCGCCAAGTACGCCGCGATGTTCGGGCTCACCCTGCCCGAGCGGTGCCCGGCGGAGCCGGCGCCGACGCCGGTGGGCCGGCTCTTCGGGGAGGACTTCGGGGAGGGCGCGGACACCGGTATGGAGGAGCAGCGGCATGTCTCATGACCTCACCCCGTTCCAGGAGCGGGAGTTGGCCGTCGACGGGGCCTTCGAGGTCCGGCGTTCCGAGGACGGCCGCTGGTACACGGTCACCGGGGCGTGCCCGATGTGCCGGGCCACGAGTGTGTTCCGCGTCGCGCACGGCGTGCTCGGCCCGGTCAAGGGATGGCGCCGGCGCCGGGCCGAGCCGGAGCCGCTGACCGGGGCGATCACCGTGTTCTGCCAATGCGGCTTCCCGCACCCGGACCGCCCGCCGGAGTCCCCCGACACGGGGTGCGGGGCCTTCTGGGACGTGCCGGTGCCGCCGCCCGCGGCGCCCGGGCAGGGTGGGGCGGGCGCATGACCGACCTGACCAAGAAGCGGTTCGCCCAGTTCGGGCAGCAGCTCCAGCTCGATCAACTCACCGCGGCGCGGCGGCAGGCGGAGGGCTGGCGCAACGGTCTCGCCGGGCTCACCGGACTCGTCGGCGCCGTCTTCGTGATCAAGGGGCGGGAGTCCGTCGCCGGGCTGCCGCCGGGGTGGCGCTGGTGCACCGCGGCCCTGCTCGTCGGCGCCTTCGCCCTGCTGCTCGGGGGCGCCCTGAGCGCGGTGCGGGCCGCGCACGGACGGCCGGGCGCACAGGTCTGGCTGACGGGCGACCGGCTCTTCGCCGCGGTGCTGGACGAGGTCGAGGGAACCCATGCCGCACTGGCGACCGCACGCCGCCTGTCGGTCGCAGGACTGTGCGCCGTCGTCGTCGCGGTCGCGGTCACCTGGGTCGGGCCCGCCGAGGCCGAGAAGGCGCCCGGCGGGACGAAGGGCGACACGGCGTACGTACGCGTCACCACCGTCGGCGGCCGGACCGCTTGCGGGGAGTTCGTCCTGAGCGACCCGCACGGGGTGACGCTCCGCAAGAGCGGCGACGCCGTGCGCAGGATCGCCGCACGCGACATACGAACGGTCGTGCCGGTCGCCTCCTGCTGAGCGCACGGGATGCCATGCTCGCCCCGTGACAGATCCTCAAGGTCCCCAAGGTCCCAAGGCACCCAGGCCATCTCAGAAATCCCCACCACCCCAATCACCCCAATCACCCCAACCATCCCAACCATCCCAACCATCCCAACCATCTCGAGAATCCCAGGCGTCCCAGGCGCCGACCGTTCACGACGAGACCCACGGCGGCACGCTCGGCTCGCGCCTCAACTGGCTGCGCGCTGCCGTCCTCGGTGCCAACGACGGCGTGGTCTCCACCGCGGGCCTCGTCGTCGGTGTCGCCGGGGCCACCGACGACCGCTCGGCCCTGCTCACCGCCGGGCTCGCCGGGCTGCTCGCCGGGTCGATGTCCATGGCCGCCGGCGAGTACGTCTCGGTGTCGACGCAGCGCGACTCCGAGAAGGCCGCGCTCGCGATGGAGAAGCGGGAGCTGCGCGAGCAGCCCGAGGCCGAACTCGAGGAGCTCACCGAGCTGTTGGAGGCGCGCGGGCTCAGCCGCGACGTGGCCCGCGAGGCCGCCGAGCAGCTCACGGAGCGGGATGCGCTGCGGGCCCACGCGCGCATGGAGCTCGGCATCGACCCCGACGACCTCACCAACCCCTGGCACGCGGCCTGGGCCAGTTTCTTCGCGTTCACCGCGGGCGCCCTGCTGCCCCTGCTCGCCATCGTGCTGCCGCCGTCCGGCCTGCGGGTGCCCGTCACGGTCGTCTCGGTCCTGGTCGCCCTCGCGTGCACGGGCTGGGGCAGCGCACGGATGGGAAGCGCCGCGGTGCGCCCGGCGGTGTGGCGCAACGTGGGCGGGGGAGCGCTCGCCATGGCGGTCACGTACGCGGCGGGATCTTTGTTGGGAGCCACCGGAATCTGACCCCCTACCCCCGGTAATACTTGTCGGTAACAACGTCTAGCCGGGGCCCCTTCCGCGCCCGTACGGTGCACGCATGTCGTCGCCGAACCTGCCCGATGTCGTGCTGTGGTCGATCCCCGCCTTCGTGCTGCTCACCGTTGTCGAGATCGTGTCCGTGCGGATCCATCCCGACGAGGACGCCGCCGGGTACGAGACCAAGGACGCGGCGACCAGCATCACCATGGGCCTGGGCAGCCTCGTCTTCGACTTCCTGTGGAAGATCCCGATCGTGGCGATCTACACGGCGGTCTACGAACTGACGCCGCTGCGCGTGCCCGTGCACTGGTGGACGGTCCCGCTGATGCTGCTCGCGCAGGACTTCTTCTACTACTGGTCGCACCGCGGACACCACGTCATCCGCATCCTGTGGGCGTGCCACGTGGTGCACCACTCCAGCCGCAGGTTCAACCTGTCGACCGCGCTGCGCCAGCCCTGGACGAGCCTCACCGTCTGGCCGTTCTACCTGCCGCTCATCGCGTGCGGCGTGCACCCGGCGGCCCTCGCGTTCTGCTCGTCGGCCAACCTCGTCTACCAGTTCTGGATCCACACCGAGCGCATCGACAAGATGTGGCGCCCCTTCGAGTACGTCTTCAACACGCCCTCCCACCACCGTGTCCACCACGCCTCCCAAGGCGGCTACCTGGACCGGAACTTCGGCGGCATCCTGATCGTCTGGGACCGGCTCTTCCGGTCGTGGGTCCCCGAGGTCGAGCGTCCCGTCTTCGGGCTCACCAAGAACATCAGCACCTACAACCCGCTGCGCGTCGCCACCCACGAGTACGCCGCCATCGCCAAGGACCTGAAAGCGGCGACCAGTTGGCGCGAGCGGGCCGGACGCGTCTTCCGCGGGCCGGGATGGCAGCCGGAGCCCGCGAGCGCCCCCAGTACCCCGCAGAAGGTCGCCGAGGGCGCCGCGTGACCCTCTCCCGGGCGCTGCGCACCGGCTTCCTCGCCGTGTGCGCCGCCGACCTCGTCGCGCTCCTCGCCGGGGCCGACACGGCACACACGGTCCTCAAGCCGCTGCTCATGCCCGCCCTGATCGCCTACGTGGTCACGCGCGGCGGGCCCCGACTGCTGTGCGCCGCGCTGCTGTTGGGGTGGGGCGGCGACGTCCTGCTCCTCTTCGACCAGGACACCGCGTTCCTCGCCGGGATGGGCTCCTTCGCCGCCGGCCACATCTGCTACCTCGTCCTCTTCAAGAGGTACGGCCTCAAGAAGTACGGCCTCAAGCGGTACGGCGCACCACGCGCGCGTGGTGCGATGCTCGGCGCCGCGTACGGCGTCGCCCTCGTCACCACCGTCGCCGCGCTCTGGCCCGATCTGCCGGGCGACATGCGCGGTCCCGTCGCCGCCTACAGCGTGCTGCTGACGTGCATGGCGTACGGGGCGTCCCGGCTGGGTGCGACGGCGGGCGTCGGCGGCGCGCTCTTCCTGCTCTCGGACTCGCTCATCGCGATGGGCGTCGCGGACTGGCCGGCCCTGCCGCGCCCCGACTTCTGGATCATGCTCACCTACGTAGCGGCGCAGTACCTGCTGGCCCAGGGGGTGCTCGATGAGCGGTCCCGGGCGCAGGCGGCGTACCGTGAAGAGCGCGCCGAGACCCGGCGCACCCCTCACTGACCTGCATCGACTGCACTGATCCGCACGAAGGAACAGCACCATGCGCGCCACCACCATCCACGCCCCGTTCGACATGCGGGTGGAGGACGTCCCCGAACCCGTCGTCGTGCTGCCCACCGACGCCGTCGTGCGCGTCCTGCGCGCGTGCATCTGCGGCAGCGACCTGTGGGCCTACCGGGGCGAGGCCGCGCGTCAGCCGGGGCAGCGCATCGGGCACGAGTTCCTCGGCATCGTCGAGGAGACCGGCCCCGAGGTGACCGGCGTCAAGCGCGGCGACCTGGTGGTCGCACCCTTCATGTGGTCGGACGGCGTGTGCGACTACTGCCGCGAGGGCCTGACCACCTCCTGCGAGCACGGCGGTTTCTGGGGCGCGGTCGGCTACGACGGCGGACAGGGCGAGGCCGTGCGCGTCCCGTACGCCGACGGCACGCTCGTCCAGCTGCCCGCCGACGCCGCCTCCGACGACCACCTGCTGTCCGCCCTCCTGACGCTCTCCGACGTGATGGGCACCGGCCACCACGCGGCCGTCGGCGCGGGCGTGCGCAAGGGCGCGACGGTCGCCGTCGTGGGGGACGGCGCGGTGGGCCTGTGCGGCGTCCTCGCGGCCAAGCGCCTGGGCGCCGAGCGGATCATCGCGCTCGGCCGCCACCAGGTGCGTACGGACATCGCACGACGCTTCGGCGCCACCGACGTAGTCGCCGAGCGCGGTGACGCGGCCGTCGAGGCGATCCGCGAACTCACCGGAGGCCAGGGCGCGCACGCCGTGATCGAGGCCGTCGGCACCGAGCAGTCCATGAAGACGGCCGTGAACATCACCCGGGACGGCGGCGCCATCGGCTTCGTGGGCGTCCCGCACGGCAGCGGCACGGGCCTCGACCTGAGCGTCATGTTCGACCGGAACATCGCGCTGCGCGGCGGCGTCGCCCCCGTCCGCAGCTACATCCCGGAGCTGCTGCCCGACGTCCTGGATGGCACGATCGACCCGTCGCCCGTCTTCGACATGACGGTCGGCATCGAGGGCGTACCGGACGGCTACAAGGCGATGGACGAGCGCACCGCCCTGAAGGTCATGATCACCAACTAGCCGCCCGGGCACGGCCGTTACCAGCGGATCGGCAACGGCACTGCCGTCAGCACCGCCGACACCGCCACGACGACCGCGAGCACCACGACCTCCGCGCGCGCGGGAACGTACGCGGTCGTGCGGTCCCGCGCCCCGCGCAGCCGCAGCCGCGCCCCCAGAGCGAGCACCGCGACGACGGCCACGAGCAGCACCTTCGCCAACAGGGTGCGCCCATAGGCCGTCGTCGTGAGCTGGTCGACCACGGTGCTCGTGGGCATCCTGCGCAGCGTGCTGCACACCCCCGTCGCGGTGATCGCGGCGAGCAGAACGGCGGCCACGCGCGCGTAGAGACCGAGCAGCGCCGTGCCCGCTTCGGGAGCCGTCGTCCGCCAGGCCCGCAGGGTGCGCAGCACGTACAGCAGACCGCCCACCCACAAGGCGGCGCACGTCAGATGGACGAGCGTGAGCCCCGAGCCGACGAGCGGGCTGTCCTCGACCGGTGGATGCGCGCGCAGCGCCTCCGCGACGACCACCGCGGCCAGCGGCAGCAGCGCGCTCGCCGGACGGGCCGAGCGCGCGCACAGCGCGGCCACCAGGAAGGCGTTCACCTCGAGGAGCGCGAGCGTGCCGTCGCGCGTCCCGTACAGGCCGCCGATGTCCAGCTCGCCGAGGCTGTGCGGGACCAGGTTCCCCGAGGCCACCACGGCCGCGAGCCCGAGCGCGGCCCCGAACCCCGCCCACGGCGCGTACGCCGACCAGGTCCGCGGCGGCTGCTCCAGCGGGGCCACCTTGCGTGCGAGGAACCCCGCGAACAGCTCGCCCGCGTGCACGCACAACGCCCCGAACAGGACGCCCCGCAGCAGCGCGATCCCCCCGACGCCGGGCGCCGCGGCCTCTCCCGTGCCTTCCAGCGCCGCCCGCGGCCCCAGCAGGGGGATCAGCGCGGCGGCGGCGACGAGCACGAGGACGGCGGCGGCCCGCCCGGCGCCGGGTCTGTGGGCGGGCACGTCCGCCTCGGCCGGGGCGGACAGCTCAGTGGTCGGCGGTATGGAACTCACGGTCGGATCCTCACCAGTGGGCACAGACCGGGGCAAGTGCGCAGGGACAACTGGAGCAAAGGGATCCGGACATACCCGGGCCGGACGCGACATACGCGGGCCTCACGACATGGAGGCTTCACGCGCGCGTGCCCCAGGTCGGCGCGTCCGTGCCCCACAGACCCGGTGGCCGCGCCCAGTCGGCGGGACCGCCGGTGAACGACACCGGCGGCAGCGCGTACCGCAGCCGGCCGAGTGCGCTGTCGGTCTCCGCCAGCCAGGGACCGGGGTCGAGCGCGTCGCCGGCGGCCCCTGGTGTCGGGTGCGATCGCACTCCGTTCACCAGCCACGCCGCCGTCTGGGCCAGCGCACAGCGCAGGACGCGTGAACCGCCGTCCCGCGCCTGGTCGGTGAGCGCCCGCAGCACGCCCGCCGCGAGCAGATAGCCGGTGCCGTGGTCGAGCGCCTGCGCGGGCAGGGCACCCGGCCGCTCCACCGAGCCCTCGACCGCCGAGCCCTCGACCGCCGCGATGCCGGTCGCCACCTGCACGAGGCTGTCGAAGCCGCGCCGCCCGCCCCACGGCCCGTACGCGCCCCATGCCGACAGCGAGGCGACGACGAGCCCCGGACGCCGCTCCACCAGCGCCTGCGGCGTCAGCCCGAACCGGTCGAGCGCGCCCGGCCGGTACCCCGTGACCACCACGTCGGCCCCGGCCAGCAGCTCCTCGAACGTGCGCCGGTCCGCACCGTCCCGCAGGTCGAGCCGCGTCGAGCGCTTCCCGAACCCGGTGTCGGCGTGCGCGTCCGGGTCCTCCGGCAACTGCGGGGCGTCCACCCGCAGCACGTCCGCGCCGAGCAGGGCGAGGGTGCGCGTGGCGACGGGGCCCGCGATGACCCGGGTGAGGTCGAGGACGCGCAGGGCCCTGTCCGGGTCGCGCGGCGCCGCGTCGTCGAGGCGCTCCCGCGTCAGCAGCGGACGGGCCGCCACGGCCGCGCCCTGCGGATGCGCCGCCCACTGCTCGGGGGTGCGCAGCGCGACGGCCAGGCCACCGGCCGCGTACACCGTCTCCTCGACCTCGAAGGCCGACCGCCCGGCGAGCAGCTCCGCCACGTCCTCCACCGTCGCGTCCTCGCCGACATCCAGTGCCGCGCGCAGGCGCGCGCGATGGTGCGGATAGTTCGCGTGGGTACGCAGCCAGCCGTCCTTGGTGCGCCAAAAACGCGACAGGGGAGCGAAGTTGACGGGCGCGCGCCCGTCGATGAGCAGATGCCGCTCACTGGTGAATGCCGTCGCGACCGCGCCGTCGTCGACCTGTACGTCGGACACGGGCCGCCCCGCGCGCGTGGCGGCCAGCTCCGCACCCGCGAGAGCGCAGGCGCCGACACAGGCGCGGGCGAGTTCGATCACGGGCAGGCGCGCGGGCAGCGAACCCGCGCGCGGGAGGTACGAGATGCGGGACAGCAGGGCGGGGTCGCCGCCGAGTGCGTCCCAGGCAGCTGCGGTGCCGGGTGCGTGCGTCATGCAAGCACTATGCCGGACGACGCCCGCGACGAAGCGGGGAGGGGCCGAAGACTCCAGCCCCTCCCCGCAACTCGACGTGCCCAGCCGCTACTTGGTCACGGCGTCCAGCGCGTCCGCGATGCCCGCCCCGTAGAAGCTGTTCTTGTTCTTGCCTCCCACGCACACCGCGTCGACCTTGCCGTCGCCGTCGATGTCGTACGGGTCGGTGCACGCCGTCGCGTCGGCCTCCTTGTAGAGGAGGGCCTTCACCTGGGCCGCCGAGGCGTGCGGATGCGTCGACTTGATGAGTGCGACGACACCTGCGACGTGCGGCGACGCCATCGACGTACCGGCCATGTAGCCGTACTTGCCGCCCGGCAGCGTCGACAGGATCAGACCGCTGGTGGCCGGCGGAGCGGGCGTCTGGTACGCGGTGGAGTCGCCGCCCGGCGCCGCGATGTCGATGACGCCCTTGCCGTAGTTCGAGTACGACGACTTGATGCCCTTGGCGCCGGTCGCGCTGACCGTGACGACACCGGGCAGCTGCGACGGGATGTCGAAGCAGTCCTTCGTCTTGATGGTCCGCGTCGCCGGCGTCGTGTCGTCGGGCGAGGAGTCGTCGACGATCTCGTCCTGCGCGAGGTCCGTCTCCGCGTTGCCGGCCGCCGCGACGTTCACCAGACCCTTGTGCTCGGCGTACCGCGACGCGCGCGTGACGGCGGCGACGAGCGCCTTCTGGTCGGCGTCCGTCTTGCAGTTGAACAGCCAAGGGTCGGTGTAGTAGCTGGAGTTGGTGACGTCCGCGCCGTGGTCGGCCGCCCACATGAAGCCGCAGACGACGGCCTCCGTGTAGTACATGCCGGTGGCCGGCTCGGCCACCTTCAGGCTGGCGACCTTCACGCCGGGCGCGACACCGGTGACGCCGACGCCGTTCTTCGCGGCGGCGATCTCCCCGGCCACGTGCATGCCGTGCGGGGACTCCCCGGCCACCGGCCGCCACGCGCTGCCCTGCTGCACGGGCACACCGCCCAGACAGTTGGCCGAGGCCTTCGCGTCGAAGTTCGGCGCGATGTCCGGGTGGGTGTCGTCGACGCCCGAGTCGAGCACGGCGACGGTCACCTTGGAGCTGCCGAGCGACACCTCGTGGGCCTTGTCCGCCTTCATGGCGGGCAGGTCCCACTGCAACGGCTCCAGCGGGTCCTGACCCGAAGTCGCCGCGGCGGCCGCCTTCTTGGCCTCCGCCTCGGTCAGCACCTGCCTGGTGGCGAGGTCGTCACTGGACTGCGCGGCCAGCGGCGCGGTGCGCGTGGCACCAGCCGACTGCACGCCCTTGGCCGCGCGGACCGTCTTCGCGAAGTCCGGGTTCTTCGAGTGGACGACGATGACACCGATCTTGTCGTACGCGATGACGACGGTGCCGCCGGCCTTCTTGATGGCCTTCGTCGCGGAGTCCGAACTGTGGTGTCCAGGACGGACGTTGACGACATAGCTGAGCTCGGGGCCGTCGGCCGCGGGCGCGGGTGCGCTCGTGGCGGGGGTGGCGGAGGCCGCCGCGTTCGGCAGGAACGCCAGGGCGGTCGCGGCCGCGATGCCGAGCGGTACGGACATGGAGCGCGAGCGGCGCGTTCCGCGAGCGGGCGCCGGGCGCTGAGGACGCTGATGAGGCGTCGTCATGGGATCTCCTGTGTATTCAGAGCGTGAAGTCGGCTGCTGTGCGCGCTACTTGACGGCCTTGAGCGCGTTGACGATGCCGGAGCCGTAGAAGCCGTTGCGCTGCTCGCCGCCCTTGCAGACCGCGTCGACGACCCCGTCGCCGTCACCGTCGTACGAGCCGGGGCAGGCCTGCTCGTCGGCCTGGGACTTCAGGAGCGCCTGCAGCTGCGCGGGGGAGGCCCACGGGTGCGTGGACTTCAGGAGCGCGGCGACGCCCGCGACGTGCGGGGACGCCATCGACGTGCCCTGGAGGTAGCCGTACTGGTTGCCCGGCAGCGTCGACAGGATGCGGCCGTTCTTCGACGGGGTGTCCGGGATCTGGTACTTGTCGCCGCCCGGCGCCGCGACGTCGATGACGCCGTTGCCGTAACTCGAGTAGTACGACTTGGACTTGTTCACGCCGGTCGCGCTGACCGTGACGACGCCCGGCAGCTGGGTCGGCACGTCGAAGCACTCGTGCGGGTCGACGGTGCGGGTCACCGCGGTCGAGTCGTCCGGGCTGGAGTCGTCCACGAGCGCGTGCGAGTCGAGGTCGTCGTTGGAGTTGCCCGCGGACGCGACGTTCAGGGTGCCCTTCTTCTGGGCGTACAGCTGGGCCCGGTTGACCGCGTCGACGATGGCCCGCTGGTCGGGGTCGTCCATGCAGTTGTAGAGCCACGGGTCCACGTAGTAGCTGTTGTTGGTGACCTCGATGCCGTGATCGGCGGCGAACACGAAGGCGCAGACCACGCTCTCCGGGTAGAACAGCTCGCTGACCGGGTCGGCCACCTTGATGCCCGCGACCTTCACGCCCGGCGCGACGCCCGCGACGCCGATCCCGTTGCGCGCGGCGGCGATCTCACCGGCGACGTGCGTGCCGTGGTAGTGGTCCGGGTTCGCGGGCCGCCAGGCGCCCGGCGAGGTGTCCGCCTTGCCGCCGACGCAGTTCGCGGACTGCGAGGCGGAGAAGTTCGGTGCGATGTCCGGGTGCTGGTCGTCGACGCCCGTGTCGATGACACCGACGGTCACGCGCCTGCTGCCCGGGTTGATCGTGGCGGCCTTGTCGGCGCCGATCGCCCGCAGGTCCCACTGGTCGGCCTCCATCGGCTCCTGCCCCGAAGTGGCCTTGGACTCCAGGGACTTGGCCTGGGCGCCGGAGAGCTTCTGCACGGCGCCCTCGTCGGTGGTGCCGGCGGCCGTCAGGGGCGCGGTGCGCGTCGCACCGGCGGAGGCGACGCCCCGCGCCTTGCGCATCTCCTTGCCGAAGTCCGGGTTCGCCGAGTGGACGACGATGACGCCGATCTTCGCGTACGTCTCGACTATGGACCCGCCGGCCGCGGATATCGCCTTCTGCACGGAGGCGAGGGTGCGACCGTCCGTGCTGCGGGTGTTCACCACGTACGCGAGCGACTCTGCTGACTGAGCCGAACCGGCCGTCGCCGTAGGGGAGTCGCTCACCGCGACCGCGTTCGGCACGAAGCCGAAGGAGGCCGTGAGTGCGATGCCGATCGGCAGGGCGAGGGCCAGGCGGCGTCTGGCAGGCAGATGAGCCATGGGATCTCCACATCATCCGTCGTGTAGGGCGAATACGGAAAAGCCCGAACACAAGTGGTGCTCGGGCAGGTACATGACGCGTGGTGCGGTGTGAACGTATCTCTAGTCGCCGCAGGTCAGCAACGAGTTCCGAAAGAAATCAAGGGAGTTGAACCTCCGCGCGCGTGTCCCCGTGACGTTGTGCAGGGGGTACGCGCACGATCCGGCCCCCTGTTGGATCACGTCGGGGAGCCCTACCATCGCGACCCGGCTCACGTGATCCACGTCACCGTGAGGTTCAGAGCACCCATGTCCGCACTGTCAGACATCCCCACACCCCCGTCCCCGACAGCACCCGCATCGCGAGGAGACTCCGTGGCCACCGACGCACCACCACCCCAGAAAGGCAGCCCGGACGGCGGTCCCGCGCTGCCGTCGACCGAGGAGTTCGTCGCGGTCCAGCAGAGCGAGGAGTTCGCCGAACTGCGGCGCACCCACCGCTCGTTCGCGTTCCCGCTCACCCTCGCGTTCATCGCGTGGTACCTCGTCTACGTCCTGCTGTCGAACTACGCGGGCGACTTCATGGGCAAGAAGATCGGCGGCAACATCAACGTCGCCTTCGTCCTCGGCCTCGCCCAGTTCCTCACCACGTTCCTCATCGCCTGGTGGTACTCGCGGCACGCCGCCGCGAAGCTCGACCCCAAGGCCGAAGCCATCAAGTCCCGTATGGAGGGCGGCGCATGAGCCCCGACGCGTCACAGTTCGTCCTCGCCGCCGGTGAGGCCAGCGAGCACCGGCCGCTGATCATCACCCTGTTCTCGGTGTTCGTCGCCGCGACCCTCGTCATCACCGTATGGGCCGGACGGCAGACCAAGAGCGCCTCCGACTTCTACGCGGGCGGCCGCCAGTTCACCGCCTTCCAGAACGGACTCGCGGTCTCCGGCGACTACATGTCCGCCGCGTCCTTCCTCGGCATCGCGGGCGCCATCGCCCTCTTCGGCTACGACGGCTTCCTCTACTCGATCGGCTTCCTGGTCGCCTGGCTCGTGGCGCTCCTCCTGGTCGCCGAACCGCTGCGCAACTCCGGCCGCTACACGATGGGTGACGTCCTCGCCTACCGCATGCGCCAGCGCCCGGTCCGCACGGCCGCTGGCACCTCCACGATCGTCGTCTCGATCTTCTACCTGCTCGCGCAGATGGCGGGCGCCGGCGTCCTCGTCTCGCTGCTGCTCGGCATCAAGTCGGACGGCGGCAAGGTCGGCATCGTCGCCCTCGTCGGCGTCCTGATGATCGTGTACGTCACCATCGGCGGCATGAAGGGCACCACGTGGGTGCAGATGGTCAAGGCGGTCCTGCTCATCGCCGGTGCCATCCTCCTCACCTTCCTCGTCATGCTGAAGTTCAACTTCAACATCTCGGACCTGCTGGGCACCGCCGCCTCCAACAGCGGCAAGGGCACACCGTTCCTGGAGCCCGGACTCAAGTACGGCGCCACGTCCACCTCGAAGATCGACTTCATCTCGCTGGGCATCGCGCTCGTCCTCGGCACCGCCGGACTGCCGCACATCCTGATCCGCTTCTACACGGTGCCCACCGCCAAGGCCGCCCGTAAGTCGGTCAACTGGGCCATCGGCATCATCGGCGCCTTCTACCTGATGACGCTCGCGCTCGGCTTCGGCGCCGCCGCCCTCATCAAGCCGGCCGAGATCATCGCCTCGAACCCGGCGGGCAACACGGCCGCCCCGCTGCTCGCCCTCCACCTGGGCGGCACCGACTCCAACTGGGGCGCGATCCTGCTCGCCTCGATCTCCGCCGTCGCCTTCGCGACGATCCTCGCGGTGGTCGCGGGCCTCACCCTCGCCTCGTCCTCGTCCTTCGCGCACGACATCTACGCGAACGTCATCAAGCGCGGCAAGGCCACCGAGAAGCAGGAGATGCAGGCCGCCCGCTGGGCCACCGTCTTCATCGGCATCATCTCGATCGCCCTCGGCGCGCTCGCCCGCGACCTGAACGTGGCGGGCCTGGTCGCCCTCGCCTTTGCCGTCGCCGCATCGGCGAACCTGCCGACGATCCTCTACAGCCTCTTCTGGAAGCGGTTCAACACGAACGGCGCCCTGTGGTCGATCTACGGCGGCCTCTTCACCGCCGTCTTCCTCGTCCTCTTCTCGCCCGTCGTCTCCGGCAACCCGAAGACCTCCATGTTCAAGGGCGTCGACTTCCACTGGTTCCCGCTGGAGAACCCCGGCATCATCTCGATCCCGGTCGGTTTCCTCCTGGGCGTCATCGGTACCTACGTGGCGAAGGAGAAGGCCGACGAGGACAAGTACGCGGAGCTCGAGGTCCGGTCGCTGACCGGCACGGGAGCCCACTGATCCGCAGCATCACCGACGCCCCCGTCGCAGAGCCTGGTAGCTCTCTACGACGGGGGCGCCGCACACTCGTGGGATCGCAGTCCTGTCAGTGTCAGACGGGTCACGTAGGCTCGGTCGTACAGGCAAGAACGCGATCAGAGGGAGGGGGCCCACGTGCTCATCGACACGTACGGCCGAGTGGCCACCGACCTGCGGGTCTCGCTGACCGACCGGTGCAATCTGCGGTGCACGTACTGCATGCCCGAAGAGGGCCTGCAGTGGCTGGCCAAGCCCGATCTGCTGACCGACGACGAGATCGTCCGTCTCATCCGCATCGCCGTCACGCACCTCGGCATCACCGAGGTCCGCTTCACCGGCGGCGAGCCCCTGCTGCGCCCCGGTCTCGTCGGCATCGTCGAGCGGGTGGCCGCCCTGGACCCGCGCCCCAAGATGTCCCTGACGACGAACGGGATCGGCCTCAAGCGCACCGCCGCCGCCCTCAAGACGGCAGGCCTGGACCGGGTGAACGTGTCGCTGGACACCCTGCGCCCCGACGTCTTCAAGACGCTGACCCGCCGCGACCGCCACAAGGACGTCCTCGAGGGCCTCGCCGCCGCGCACGAGGCGGGCCTGACCCCCGTGAAGATCAACTCGGTCCTGATGCCGGGGCTGAACGACGACGAGGCGCCCGACCTCCTCGCCTGGGCCGTCGAGCACGACTACGAGCTGCGTTTCATCGAGCAGATGCCGCTGGACGCCCAGCACGGCTGGAAGCGCGACGGCATGATCACCGCCGGCGACATCCTGGCCTCCCTCCGTACGCGCTTCGAGCTCACGGAAGAGGGCTCCGAGGAGCGCGGCTCCGCCCCGGCCGAGCGCTGGGTCGTGGACGGCGGACCCCACCGCGTCGGCGTCATCGCCTCGGTGACCCGCCCCTTCTGCTCGGCCTGCGACCGCACCCGGCTCACCGCCGACGGCCAGGTTCGCACCTGCCTGTTCGCCACCGAGGAGACGGACCTGCGCGCCGCGCTGCGCGCCGAGGGCCCGGAGAGCAGCGACGAGAACATCGCCCGTATATGGAAGCTTGCGATGTGGGGCAAGAAGGCGGGCTCGGGCCTGGACGACCCGCAGTTCCTGCAGCCCGACCGCCCCATGTCGGCGATCGGCGGCTGACGCCCTGCTCGGACCGTTCGCCCTACTCGGACCGTTCGGGCTGCTCGGGCTCGGCGGCGTCCCACTCCGTCAGTGTCACGACGTCCTTCAAAAAGCCGCGTACCCCAAGGAACTTGGCGAGGTGCTCGCGGTGTTCGTCGCACGCGAGCCACGTCTTGCGGCGCTCCGGCGTGTGCAGCTTCGGGTTGTTCCACGCGAGCACCCACACCGCGTCGGTGCGACAGCCCTTGGCCGAGCACTGAGGGATGGCGGGAGCCGGTTCGGAGAGGTTCGCGAGGTTCACGCGTCAACCTTAAACGCCCCGGAAATGGCGACGCCGAGCAGCCACGGGGGGAGCTGCCCGGCGTCGGTCCGTCGCTCCGACGGGGGATGCGGAGCGCGTACGCAGTATGTCACGCACAACCCGCTCCCCGGCACCTGAACTACATGATTGATCTGAGCTTTTCTTGAGCTTTGTGTACCGGCTGTCGCGGCCTGCGCGGGCCCTCGTGAAGGGCGGGTGTCAGGTGCGGTCCTCCGGCACGGATTCCGCCGCACCCGCGGCCGGCACCGGCGCGATCATGGGGCGTGACGGGGCGGGGACGAAGGTGGACGGCAGGTTCGGGGCGTTCTCCCGGCCCGCGTTCGCGATGACGACCGCGACGTACGGGAGCAGGATGCCGAGCACGAGCGTCCCGATGGCGACGGGCCGCTGCACGTTCCACAGCACTGCCGTGAGGATGACGGCCAGGGTGCGCACGGACATCGAGATGACGTACCGGCGCTGACGCCCGCGCACATCGTCGGCCAGGCCCTGCCGGGCTCCCGTGATCTGGAAAACCTGTGCTCCGCCGTTGCTGCTGTGCTTCCACATCACGTTCCACCGCCCGCCGATTCGCCGGACTCTCCCCGGTCCGGGCTGCTTACACGTTACGCCCGGGGTGCGTCGGCTACGAGACCGGGGGACGCCTGAGTCGGGTGCCCGACCTGCGCCGTACCGCGTATGGCGCTGCCCGACATGCGCCGTATGGCGTACGGGCCGAGACTGATCGCACGTGCGCAGGTGCGCACCCCTCGCGCCGTATGAGGAGGCGACGACATGGCTTGGTTGTGGGCAATCATCGTGGGCTTTGTGCTCGGTCTGATCGCAAAGGCGATCCTGCCGGGCAAGCAGCAGATCCCACTGTGGCTGACGACCGTCTTCGGGATCATCGGCAGCGTGCTGGGAAACTGGGCGGCCACGGGCCTCGGTGTCAACGACACCAAGGGCATCGACTGGACCCGTCACCTGCTGCAGCTGATCGGTGCGGTCGTGGTGGTGGGCCTGGGCGACATGGCCTGGGTGGCACTGCGGGGCAACAAGAAGAAGGCCTAGGCATGCCGAAGGGGCCGGAACTCCGTGTGACGGAGAACCGGCCCCTTCGGGATGTGCGACGTACGGGCGTCAGCCCGTGACCTCCACCGCGGCCAGGTTCTTCTTGCCGCGGCGCAGCACCAGCCAGCGCCCGTGCAGCAGGTCGTCGGCGTCCGGCACCGCGTCCTCGGCGGCGACCTTCACGTTGTTCACGTACGCGCCGCCCTCCTTCACGGTCCGGCGCGCGGCCGACTTGCTGGCGACGAGGCCGACCTCGGCGAACAGGTCGACGACCGGGCCGAGCTCGGCGACCTGGATCTTCGGCAGCTCGGACAGCGCGGCGGCCAGCGTCGCCCCGTCCAGGTCCGCCAGGTTCCCGTCGCCCTGCCCGAACAGCGCCTTCGACGCGGAGATCACGGCCGCCGTCTGATCGGCGCCGTGCACGAGCGTCGTCAGCTCCTCGGCCAGCGCGCGCTGCGCGGCGCGGGCCTGCGGGCGCTCGGCGGTCTGCGCCTCCAGCTCCTCCAGCTCCTCGCGGGACCGGAAGGACAGGATGCGCATGTACGTCGAGACGTCCCGGTCGTCCACGTTCAGCCAGAACTGGTAGAACGCGTACGGCGTGGTCATCTCGGGGTCGAGCCAGACGGCCCCGCCCTCGGTCTTGCCGAACTTGGTGCCGTCGGCCTTCACCATCAGCGGCGTCGCCAGGCAGTGGGCCGACGCCTCCGGCTCCAGGCGGTGGATCAGGTCGAGGCCCGCCGTGAGGTTGCCCCACTGGTCCGAGCCGCCCTGCTGGAGCGTGCAGCCGTAGCGCCGGTACAGCTCCAGGAAGTCCATGCCCTGCAGGAGCTGGTAGCTGAACTCCGTGTAGCTGATGCCCTCCTGCGACTCGAGGCGCCGGGCGACCGAGTCCTTGGTGAGCATCTTGTTCACGCGGAAGTGCTTGCCGATGTCGCGCAGGAACTCGATCGCGGACATGCCCGCGGTCCAGTCCAGGTTGTTCACCATCGTCGCCGCGTTCTCACCCTCGAAGTCGAGGAACGGCTCGATCTGCGAGCGCAGCCGGGTCACCCACTGGGCGATGGTCTCCGGGTCGTTCAGCGTGCGCTCGGCCGTCGGGCGCGGGTCGCCGATCTGGCCCGTGGCGCCGCCGACCAGGGCCAGCGGGCGCAGGCCCGCCTGCTGGAGGCGGCGCATGGTCAGCACCTGCACCAGATGTCCGACGTGGAGGGAGGCCGCGGTCGGGTCGAAACCGCAATAGAACGTGACCGGACCGTCCGCGAGCGCCTTGCGCAGGGCGTCCTCGTCCGTGGACTGGGCCCACAGGCCGCGCCACTTCAGCTCGTCGACGATGTCCGTCACGGTGCCGTGTCTCCTTGAACAGTGCTGATGGGTCCTGGCCAGTCTATGGGCGAAACCGGGAGGGTCAGACGCCCTGACTGACCGAGCTCATGTTGAAGTCCGGCACGCGCAGCGCCGGCATCGCAGCTCGAGTGAACCAGTCGCCCCACTCCCGGGGCAGCGTCTTTTCCGTACGTCCGGCCTCGGTGGCCCGCGTCAGGAGGTCGACCGGCGACTCGTTGAACCGGAAGTTGTTCACCTCGCCCACCACCTCGCCGTTCTCCACGAGATAGACGCCGTCCCGGGTCAGACCGGTCAGCAGCAGCGTCGCCGGGTCGACCTCGCGGATGTACCACAGGCAGGTCAGCAGCAGGCAGGGCCCTCGATGGTCCGTCGCCGCGACCATCTCGTCCAGGGACCTGCCCGAGCCGCCGTCGAGGATCAGGTTGTCGATCGCCGGGGCCACCGGGAGGCCGGTCAGGGCCGCGCTGTGCCGCGTCGTCGTCAGGTGCCGCAGCTCGCCGCCCGAGATCCACTCGGTGGCGTCGAGCGGCAGCCCGTTGTCGAAGACGGACGCGTCGTCGCCGGAGGCGTGCGCGAGCACGAACGGGGCGGACTCGAGCCCCGGCTCGTGCGGATCGCTGCGCAGCGTCAGTGGCAGCTCGCTCAGCCGCTCCCCGATCCGGGTGCCGCCGCCGGGCTTGCTGAAGACCGTCCGGCCCTCGGCGGCGTCCCGCGCCCCGGCCGACCACAGCAGATAGATCAGCAGGTCGGCGACGGCGGTCGGCGGCAGCAGCGTCTCGTAACGCCCCGCGGGCAGCTCGATCCGGCGCTCGGCCCACCCGAGCCGGGTGGCCAGCTCCGCGTCCAGGGCGGCGGGGTCGACGTCCTTGAAGTCCCGGGTCGAGCGCCCCGCCCACGCCGAACGCTTGCGGTCCGGCGACTTGGCGTTCAGCTCGAGCGTCCCGTTCGGCTGGTCGTGCCGCAGCCGCAGGCCCGTCGACGTACCGAGATAGCTGCTGGTCAGCTCGTGGTTGGCGAAGCCGTACAGCTCGCGCCCGCCGGCCCTGGCCCGGGCGAACGCCTCGCCGAGCGCGGGCGCGAAGTCCGCGAACACGGCCGAGGACGTCTCCGCGGGCGCCTCCGTGAAGCCGGGGGAGTGCGCGGCGCCGCCGACCAGCGGCTGCGCGTCCTCGGCGGGCCCGGCCTTGGCCGCTGCCTCCTCGGCGGCACGGACGAGAGGCTCAAGGTCGTCGGCGGTCACGGCCGCCCGGGACACGACACCGCTCGCGGTGCCCTCCTTGCCGTCGACGGTCGCGATGACGGTCAGGGTGCGGCCGCGCGTGACCCCGTTCGTGGTCAGCGCGTTGCCCGCCCAGCGCAGGTTGGCGGTGGACGTCTCGTCGGCGACGACGACACAGCCGTCGGCCCGCGACAGCTCCAGGGCCCGCTCGACGATCTCGTACGGCTTGCTGCTGCGCGGGCTCATCGACCGGCCTCCTGCGTCGTGTTGAGACTGTGCTTTCCCGGGGGACGACCCCCGGACCCCCGGCCGATTCCGTGCGTGACGCTCATCGACCGGCCTCCTGAGTGGTGTTGAGGATGTTGACGCCCTTGAACAGTGCGCTGGGGCAGCCGTGCGAGACGGCGGCGACCTGGCCCGGCTGGGCCTTGCCGCAGTTGAAGGCGCCGCCGAGGACGTAGGTCTGCGGGCCGCCGACCGCGGCCATCGAGCCCCAGAAGTCGGTCGTCGTCGCCTGGTACGCGACGTCGCGCAACTGCCCGGTGAGCCGCCCGTTCTCGATCTTGAAGAAGCGCTGTCCGGTGAACTGGAAGTTGTAGCGCTGCATGTCGATGGACCAGGACCGGTCACCGACGACGTAGATCCCGCGGTCGACGCCCGCGATCAGATCGTCCGTCGACAGCCCGCCCGGATCAGGCTGGAGCGAGACGTTCGCCATCCGCTGTACGGGCACATGGCCGGGGGAGTCGGCGTACGCGCACCCGTTGGACCGGTCGAAACCGGTCAACTTGGCGATGCGGCGGTCGAGTTGATAGCCGACCAGCGTCCCGTCCTTCACCAGGTCCCAGGACTGTCCCGCCACGCCCTCGTCGTCGTAGCCGATGGTGGCGAGGCCGTGCTCGGCGGTACGGTCCCCCGTCACGTTCATGATCTCGGAGCCGTACTTCAACTTCCCGAGCTGGTCGAACGTGGCGAAGGACGTGCCCGCGTACGCCGCCTCGTAGCCGAGCGCGCGGTCCAGCTCCGTGGCGTGCCCGATGGACTCGTGAATGGTCAGCCACAGATTCGACGGGTCCACGACCAGGTCGTACGAGCCCGCCCGCACGCTCGGCGCCCGCATCTTCTCCGCGAGCAGCTCCGGGATCTGCGCCAGCTCGCTCTCCCAGTCCCAGCCGGTGCCGGTCAGGTACTCCCAGCCGCGCCCGGCCGGCGGCGCGATCGTGCGCATCGAATCGAACTCGCCGCTCGAGTCGTCCACCGCGACGGCCGTGAGCTGCGGGTGGAGCCGCACGCGCTGCTGCGTCGTCACGGTCCCGGCCGTGTCCGCGTAGAACTTGTTCTCGTGGACGGAGAGCAACGAGGCGTCCACGTGGGAGACCCCGTCGGCGGCGAGCAGCCGCGCGCTCCAGTCGGCGAGCAGCCCGGACCGCTCCTCCTCCGGCACGGAGAAGGGGTCGATCTCGTACGAGGAGATCCAGGTCCGGTCCGCGTGCACCGGCTCGGCGGCCAGCTCCACGCGCTCCTTCGACCCCGCGGCCTTGATCACCTGCGCGCTCAGCTTCGCCATCGCCACGGCCTGGGACGCCACCTTCGCCGCCGCGTCCATGGACAGGTCCACGCCGGACGCGAAGCCCCACGTACCGCCGTGCACCACGCGCACCGCGTAGCCCAGGTCCGTGGTGTCGGACGAGCCGGCCGGCCTGGCGTCCCGCAGCCGCACCGCCGCGCTGCGCACCCGCTCGAAGCGGAAGTCCGCGTGCTCGGCGCCCAGGGCACGGGCGCGGGCGAGGGCCGCGTCGGCGAGCGCCCTCAAGGGGAGCGCCGTGAAGGCGTCATCGATCGTATGAGGCACGAATGTCTCTCCCTGTCGTCCGGTCGCTGTCGTCCGGGTCACGTCGTCGCCTCGATCATGTCGCGCGGCAGGGGTGCGCGGCCAGACCTTTCTGTAGGGACCCGACAGCGACGCGTGGATGCCACTGTCGGTGGTCGATTCTCCGTACCAACGGTCGGACCGATAGGTTTTCGAGGTACTACCACCGCAATCGAAAGGGTGATCCGTTGAGCCGCTCGGTTCTCGTCACCGGAGGAAACCGGGGCATCGGCCTCGCCATCGCCCGTGCATTCGCCGAGGCCGGCGACAAGGTCGCGATCACGTACCGCTCGGGCGACCCCGCGGAGCTGGAGAAGCTCGGCCTGCTCGCCGTCAGGTGCGACATCACCGACGCCGAGCAGGTGGACGTGGCCTACAAGGAGATCGAGGAGAAGCACGGCCCGGTGGAGGTGCTGGTCGCCAACGCCGGCGTCACCAAGGACCAGCTCCTCATGCGGATGTCCGAGGAGGACTTCACGTCCGTCCTCGACACCAACCTCACGGGCACCTTCCGCGTCGTCAAGCGCGCCAACCGCGCCATGCTGCGCGCCAAGAAGGGCCGTGTCGTCCTGATCTCCTCCGTCGTGGGCCTGCTCGGCTCGGCGGGGCAGGCGAACTACGCCGCCTCGAAGGCGGGCCTGGTCGGCTTCGCGCGCTCCCTCGCCCGTGAGCTCGGGTCGCGCAACATCACCTTCAACGTCGTCGCCCCGGGTTTCGTCGACACCGACATGACCCAGGCGCTCACCGACGAGCAGCGCGCGGGCATCGTCGCCCAGGTGCCGCTCGGCCGGTACGCGCAGGTCGAGGAGATCGCCTCAGTGGTGAAGTTCCTGGCCTCGGACGAGGCGTCGTACATCACTGGAGCCGTCATCCCGGTTGACGGCGGACTGGGAATGGGTCACTAGGCACGATGACGAACACCACTGGAATCCTCGAGGGCAAGAAGATCCTCATCACCGGTGTGCTGATGGAGTCCTCCATCGCCTTCCACGCCGCGAAGCTGGCCCAGGAGCAGGGTGCGGAGATCATCCTCACCGCGTGGCCGCGCCCGACGCTGACCGAGCGCATCGCCAAGAAGCTGCCGGACCCGGACAAGGTCAAGGTCCTGGAGCTCGACGTCTCGAACGACGAGCACCTCGCCCGCCTGGAGGGCCAGGTCCGCGAGCACCTCGGCGGCCGTCTCGACGGCATCGTGCACTCCATCGGCTTCGCGCCGCAGGACGCGCTCGGCGGCAACTTCCTGAACACGCCGTTCGAGTCCGTGTCCACCGCCATGCACGTCTCCGCCTTCTCCCTGAAGTCGCTGACGATGGCCCTGCTGCCGCTGATGAACGAGGGCGGCTCCGTCGTCGGCCTCACCTTCGACGCGCAGTTCGCGTGGCCGCAGTACGACTGGATGGGCCCGGCCAAGGCCGCCCTCGAGGCGACGAACCGCTACATGGCGCGCTACCTGGGCGAGCACGACGTCCGGTGCAACCTGATCTCGGCGGGCCCGATCGGCTCGATGGCCGCGAAGTCGATCCCCGGCTTCAGCGAGCTCGCCGCGGTGTGGGACAGCCGGTCCCCGCTGGAGTGGAAGCTCGAGGACCCGGAGCCGGCGGGCCGCGGCATCGTCGCGCTCCTGTCGGACTGGTTCCCGAAGACCACGGGCGAGATCATCCACGTGGACGGCGGGCTGCACGCCATCGGCGCCTGACGGTTCGACTCCCTCGTTCGGCCCACCGGCCGGGCGGGACAAGGGGACCTCCTAGCACCCTGGGTGCGAGGAGGTCCCTTCGTGCGTGTGCCCCACCGCATAGCCCTAGCCCTCACCGCCCTAGCCCTGCTGATCGCGCTCCCGTACGACGCCGCGTCGGACACCGCGGAGAAGACGGCGGAGAAGACGGCGGAGAAGACGGCCGCCGAGAAGCGTGAACTGTTCGGCGCCGGTTGCCGGGTCGACGTCGCCGGGACCCGGGCGACCGCCACCTGTCACAACGCGTATCCCGCCGTCGACCGCGTCGCCCTGCACATCGAGTGCGACCCGTGGTGGGACGTCGACAGCGACTCGGCGCCGACCGCGGTCGGGCCCGCCGAGACCGTGCGGCTCGCCGGGCGGTGCTGGAAGAACGTGCGGACCGCCTGGGTCAGTCACCAGCAGGCGGACTGAACCGGCCGGGACGGCACAGGAACGGATAGCCGGCCGCCTCCGCGGCAGCGGCGTCCGCGTCGCCCTCCCTGATCGCGTCGACCAGGCGCGTGTGGTCCATGTGGTTCTCCGCGGTCAGCCCGCCGCGCACGTCGTCGCGCAGCCAGTCCCGCAGCACCTCGCCGAGATCGGCGTACATCGCCGTCATCACGTCGTTGTGGGACGCGGCCACCACGGCCATGTGGAACGTCGCGTCCGCCGTCACGAACGCCTCCGCGTCACCCGACTCCCAGGCCTCCTCACGGCGTACGAGGAGCGCGTCGAGCTGCTTGAGATCGCGCTCGGTGCGCCGCTCGGCGGCGAGCTTCGCGGCGCTGGACTCCAGCGTGGAGCGCAGCTCGGCGATGTGCCGCGGATCGGCCTCCGCGAACCGGCGCTGCATCACGCCCGCCAGCTCGCTGGTCGCCACGACGTACGTGCCCGAGCCCTGCCGGATGTCGAGCAGCCCGTTGTGCGCGAGCGCGCGCACCGCCTCCCGCACCGTGTTCCGGGCGACGCCGAGCTGCTCCACGAGCTCGGGCTCGGTGGGGATGCGGGAGCCCACGGGCCACTCGCCCGAGGAGATCTGGGCACGCAGAGCGGAGATGACCTGCTCGGACAGGGCCGAGCGGCGGGGGGAGGTCAGTGGCATCGACGTTCCTTCGTGCTGGCCGTGTCGGACGGAACCGTGGTGTGACGCCCACAGTGTGACGCAAACCGATTGGACAACCAATCATCCCATGATTCTAAGATGGGTCTCATGGCTAGTGAGGAAACCCCGACCCCGACGATGGCTCCGCCGACCGCAGCAGCCCCGATACCCACGGAGACGACGGAGAAAGGTGCCGCCCCGCGCGCGTGGGCCGTACGTCTCGTCATCGTCGGCATCGTCCTCGCCGCCCTGAACCTGCGGCCCGCGATCACCAGCCTCGGCGCCCTCCTCGAAGAGGTCCGCGACGGGCTCGGCATGAGCGGCAGCGTCGCCGGACTGCTCACCTCCGTACCGCCGCTGTGCTTCGCGATCTTCGGCGTGATGGCGCCCCGCCTCGCCAGGCGGTTCGGCCCGAGCGCCGTCGTCTGCGCGGGCATGGCCGCCATCGCCACGGGCCTGATCATCCGCCCGTACACCGGCAACACCGCCGGGTTCCTGGTCGCCAGCGCCCTCGCCCTCATGGGCATCGCGGTCAGCAACGTGCTGATGCCGGTCATCGTCAAGCGCTGGTTCCCGGACCGCGTCGGCTCCATGACGGGCCTGTACTCGATGGCGCTCGCCGCGGGCACCTCGCTCGCCGCCGCCGCGACCGTGCCCATGACCGACGCGATGGGCGGCAACTGGCAGCCGGGGCTCGCCGTCTGGGCCGTACTCGCCGTCGCCGCGGTGCTGCCGTGGATCCCGCTCGTCCGTGTCGGGGGAGCGGCCCCGGCCGAACCCGCGGCCCGGGCGACGGCCGCCGGCGACGGGCTTCGCATCACCCGCAGCCGCACCGCATGGGCGCTCGCCGTCTTCTTCGGACTCCAGGCCACGGCCGCGTACATCACCATGGGCTGGATGCCGCAGATCTTCCGCGACGCCGGGGTCTCCGCGTCGACGGCCGGTGTGCTGCTCGCCGTCACCATGGCGATGGGCGTCCCGCTCGCCTTCGTCATCCCCCGCGTCGCCGCCCGGCTGGCAAGCCAGGGCCCGATCGTGATCGCCCTCGGCATCTGCGGCCTCGCCGGTTACGCGGGCCTGTACTTCGCGCCGTCGTCCGGCGCCTGGGCGTGGGCGATCCTGCTCGGCGTCTCCAACTGCTCCTTCCCGCTGGCCCTCACGATGGTCGGCATGCGGGCCCGCACCGGTGCCGGCGTCGCCAAGCTGTCCGCGTTCGCGCAGTCCACCGGCTATCTGATCTCGATCCCCGGGCCGCTGCTCATCGGCGTCCTCAACCAGGCCACCGACGGCTGGAGCGTGCCGATCGCGCTCATGGCCGCGCTGATGGTGCCGCAGATCGTGGTCGGCGTCCTCGCGGGCCGCAACCGCACCATCGAGGACGAGGGGGCGCAGACGACGGGGACGGTCGAGGCGGCCCCGGCGTCCTGACGACCCGGGACGGGTGCGACACTTGCCGCATGTCGCCTGTGCTCGACCCGAATCCCCAGAACAGTCAGAAGAAGCTCCTGCTGGTGCTCGGCGCGATGCTGGCCGTCACCGTGGTCGTGGCCGTCATCGCGACGCTCGCCTCGCCCTGACACCCGCCCTCCCGGACCCGGCCGGGGCCCGGGGGTGGGGTTAACTCCACCATCCCCTAGGGGGCCAGTGTCAGGGTCAAGTGGGTGGATCACCGGATGGGTTGAGGGCCGCGGAGTCCGTACCTTCGAAGTGTCGCCGAGAGCATCGGCGCCGCACGAAGAGCACGTAGACGATACGGACCACGGAGGAAGCCATGTCGGCCCCCACGCACTCCCGGCCCCACCCGGCAGCCACGCGCGGCGTCGACATCACGCTGCCCTGGTGGGCGATCGTGCTGCCCGCCCTCGCGTTCGTCGCTCTGCTGCTGCTGATCCTCAACCCGGCCGACGCCCAGGCCGCGTCGGGCGACCCGGCCATCTCCCACATCCTGGAGCGCGCGAGGGAACTCGTGGCCCAGTAGCGGCTCGGTACCCCGCGTTCACCCGTGCCGGGTGAGCCCGTCAACTCCCTGCGCCCGACGGCCGGGTTCGTGCGAAGCTGGGATCCATGAGCGTCGCAGAACCCCGCAGGATCGTCCTTTTCCGGCATGCCAAGGCGGACTGGCCCCAGGTCTCCGACCACGAGCGGCCGCTCGCCGAGAGGGGCCGCAAAGACGCCCCCGTCGCCGGCCGCAGGCTGGCCGACTCGGGCATCGCCCTCGACCTGGCCCTGTGCTCGACCGCAGCGCGCACCCGCGAGACGTGGAAGCTTGCCGTCTCCGCGCTGCCGGACCGGCCCAGGACCGTCTACGAGGAGCGGATCTACGAGGCGTCCCCCGGCGAGCTGATCGCCGTGCTCAACGAGACGCCGGAGGACGTCCGCAATGCCGTCCTGATCGGCCACAACCCCGGAGTGCACGGCCTCGTCGAGGTGCTGACCGGCGGCGCCGAGGGCCCCGCGGCCCAGCGGATGAACCGGGGCGGATTCCCGACCGCCGCCTTCGCCGTGCTGTCCTTCACCGGCTCCTGGAAGTCCCTCGAACCGGGCACCGCGACCCTGGTCGACTACTGGTCGCCGAACGACTGACCCGTACGTACGGACACCCGTACGTACGGACATACGTAGAGGCCCGGTACCGAACGCCGGTACCGGGCCTCTACGTAGGCGTGGATCAGACCTCCTGCGCGTCCGCCGCCTCGACCTCTTCGCGCGTGATGCCCAGCAGGTACAGGACCGTGTCGAGGAACGGCACGTTCACCGCGGTGTGCGCCGCCTCGCGGACCACCGGCTTCGCGTTGAAGGCGACGCCGAGCCCCGCCGCGTTCAGCATGTCCAGGTCGTTCGCGCCGTCGCCGATCGCCACGGTCTGCGCCAGCGGGACCCCGGCCTCCGCGGCGAACCGGCGCAGCAGCCGCGCCTTGCCCGCGCGGTCCACGATCTCGCCGGTGACCTTGCCGGTCAGCTTCCCGTCGACGATCTCCAGGGTGTTGGCCTGCGCGAAATCGAGGCCGAGCCGCTCCTGCAGATCGTCCGTGACCTGCGTGAAACCGCCGGAAACCACGCCCACTTGATAGCCGAGGCGCTTGAGCGTACGGATCAGGGTCCGCGCGCCCGGAGTCAGCCGCACCTCGCTCCTGACCTTGTGGACCACCGACGCGTCGAGGCCTTCGAGGAGCGCCACGCGCGCGTGCAACGACTGCTCGAAGTCCAGTTCGCCGCGCATCGCCGCCGCGGTCACCTCGGCGACCTTGTCCTCGCAGCCCGCGTGCGCCGCGAACAGCTCGATCACCTCGTCCTGGATGAGCGTCGAGTCGACGTCCATCACGACGAGCCGCTGCGCCCGCCGGTGCAGCCCGGCCGAGACGACCGCCACGTCCACGCCCCACTTCGCCGCCTCCATCGCGAGGGCGGTGCGCAGCGCCTCGGTCCCGGTGCCGGACACCGCGAACTCGACGGCGGTGACGGGGTACTTGGCGAGCCGGAAGATGCGGTCGATGTTGCCGCCCGTGCCGGTGATCGTCGCGGCGATCGCCGCCGTCGACTCGGCGGTGAGCGGGTGGCCGAGCACGGTGACCAGCGAACGGCCCTCGCCGCGCGGCCGGTTGTCGCCGAGGCCCGAGATGATCTCGGCCTGCATCTTCACGGACTCCGCCCAACTGTGGACGGTGGCCCGCAGATCTCCCTCGAGCCCGGCGGGCGGCTCGGTCACCAGGGCGCACAGGACGATGCGGCCACGCGTGACGACCTGCTCGATGTCGACCACATCGACGGAGTACGCGGCGAGGGTGTCGAAGAGCCCGGCGGTCAGACCGGGCCGGTCCTTGCCGAAGATCTTGACCAGCAGGGTCGGGACGTCGGCCGGCGCGGGCTCGTAACCGTCGACGTACGGGGCATCAGCAGGGTGCTGGGGCTGCGAAGCGCTCATGATGCCCTTACGTTATCGGGCTCGTGTACGGGTGCGCGGCCACGGTCCGCGTACCGGACAGGGCGCCGAACCCGATCCCCTACCGATCTCCTACCGATGTCCTACCGATGCCCTACCGACGCCTTACCGTCCGCGATCCCTGCGTCGCCGCGGCCCGTCCCGCGTCGGCCCCGGGGCCGGTGGCGGGGGAGGCGGCGGTGGCCAGGACCCGCGGCCGTCGCCGCCGCGCGGGCGGGGCGGCTCGGGGGCGACGGGACCCGCGACGGTGGGGGCGCCGGTCATGCCGTCGCCGTGGGGTTCGTCCGCGTAGCGGCCCTGGTCCCGATCGCGCCTGAACTCGTCGGGCTGCTTCAGGTACGGGTTCGTGTCGGCGTTCGACGGGCGGTACGGGCGGCTCTGCCGATAGGGGCCCGTCGGCTCCTGGGCCGAGGGCGGCCCGTCCGCGGCGAGGGCCAACGGCGCGACGCGCCCGCCCGCGGCCCCGGTCGCGGACGCGAGCAGCGCCCCGAGCGCCCCGGCCCCCGCACCCCACGCGGCCCCGAGCAGCAGGGCCATCCCGAGGTGCCCGTGCAGCTCGATGCCCGCGCCGAACGCGTCGAAGCCGAGCACCGACAGCGAGGCGTCCGCCGATACGTCCGTCAGCCACACCAGGAGCGGCAGCGCGAGGGCCGTCACGACGCCGAGCCGCACCGCGCAGCGTCCCGCGAAGCCCGCCAGGCCCGTGTCGCGCGGGGTGCGCACCGCCGTGAGGACCCCGGCGAACAGCATCATCAGGGCCATCGCGACGGCCAACAGCCAGACCCTGCCGTCGAGTTCGGCCAGGCGGCCCAGGGTCACGTCCTGGCCCGACTGCCCGCCGAGCAGGTCGTCCAGCGGGGCGGGAAGCAGGTTCACGAGCGCGCCCGACGCTCTGCCGTCCCAGGGCACGAACAGGCCGATGGGCACCCCGAGCCACACCCCGTTGGGCGCGCCGAGCAGGGCCGCGCCCGCGATCCGCTTCGGGTGGGCGTCGCCGATCATCGCGTACAGCGCCGCGGCGAGGCCCGCGAGGACCGCCACGAGCAGCACCGTCACGAGCGCCGACGCCGCGGGCCGCACGACGCGGTGCACCGCGTCCAGGCCGCGGGGCAGCGGTGTGCGGCGTGAGGCGAGCAGGGCGATCAGCAGCACCCCGATCACGAACGCGGCCCCGCCGAGCAGCGTGGCCCCCGTCTCCACCGTGAAGCCGACGGACGCCTTCGCCTTCACGAGGTCGTTCAGCCGGTCGGGCAGCAGCCCTCCGATGCCGCCGGGCAACTTGTCCTTGATGTCGCCCGGCAGGCCCCCGGCGCCCGGAATGTCGTTCAGTCCCAGCTTCGAACCGTCAATCGTGATGATGTCGTGACCCGCCCACGCGAGCCCGCCCAGCATCCCCACGAACAGGACGACCACGGCCCCCGCCCGTGCCGCCAGTTCACCGGGGGAGACCCCAACTCCCGCCGCCCGCAAGGAGCGTAGGAAGAACCAGCTCAGCAGCAACGCACCGACCAGGCCGACCCCCAGCGGCGCCACGTCGATCGCGGTGTGCGCCTGCGCGCTGTCCAGGCCGAACGCCGAGACGTCACCGGACGGCGTCACGCGCCCGCCCACGCCGATCGCCACCGTGGCCGCCGTCATCGGCCCGAGCGCGCCCGCCGAATCCGCCTCCAGGAGATGGAGCCCGAGCGCGGCGACGCCCGCCATCCCGATGAACGCCCAGCTCACCGCGGCAATGGCCGAGAGCAGCACATCGCCGACGGGCAGACCGGCACGCCGATCCGTGCCGTCGCCCGTCTCCGTCAAGGCCATCAGGGACCCCCCGATCCGTACCGCTTCGCCCGAGATATCCCATGTAGGAATGATCCGTTGGGAGTTGTGGGCGGTTACTACTCTCCGGGGCCGTATCTGCTCCGTCAACGGGGCGGGCACCGGCGCTGTCCTGGAGTCTTCACAACCCCCGACGCAAGGCCCGACTTTCGGTCACGGGGGCGTTCCTGAAATAGTTCCTCACGATGTTCGACATCCCTAGACTCCCCATGACGGGGCACAACTTCGGGGGACAAACTCAGTGGGGCTTGGAGTGCCTGAACTCGTACTGGAATTGAATGGCAGGACCTGGACGCTCGATCCGTCCAGGCCGTACACCCTCGGCCGTGATCCGGGGGGAGACATCGTGCTCGACGACGCCAGGGTGTCCTGGCGTCACGCCACGATCAGCTGGGGCGGCCGCAGTTGGGTCATCGAGGACCACGGATCGACCAACGGCACGTTCGTCCAGGGCCAGCGGATCCATCAGATGGAGATCGGCCCCGGCTCGTCCGTGCACCTCGGCAACTCGACCGACGGCCCGCGCGTGAACGTGCAGGGCAGCGCCCAGGCCGCCGCCGTCTCCGCGCAGCCCGCACAGGCCGCGCAGCCGGGGCAGGCCTCGCCGCACCAGGCGCAGCAGCAGGCCGCCGGCCTCAACCAGCAGCCGCCGCAGCAGTACCAGCAGCAGCCCGGCTGGCCGCAACAGCAGGCGCCCCAGCAGCAGCCGCCGCAGCAACAGCAGCAGTGGCAGCAGCAGCCCCAGGCGCAGGCCCCGAAGGTCCCGCAGCAGCAGGGCCCCGGCGGAGTCGCGGGGGCCCCGCCGGTCTACGGCGACCGCAGCCCGACGACCTTCCACCAGCTGGCGCTCGGCCGCGTCATGCGCATCGGCCGTGCGCTGGAGAACGAGCTGGTGGTCTCCGACCTCCAGGTCTCGCGCCACCACGCCGAGTTCCACGCGACGCCCGACGGCCGCTTCGAGATCCACGACCTCGGCTCGCACAACGGCACGTACGTCAACGGTCAGCCGATCCCCAAGAGCGGCCGCGCCCTGCTCGGCCCGAACGACATCGTCGGCGTCGGCCACTCCACGTTCCGGCTCGTCGGCGACCGGCTCGAGGAGTTCGTCGACACCGGTGAGGTCTCCTTCTCCGCACGTCACCTGACGGTCACCGTCGACGGCGGCAAGCAGATCCTCAAGGACGTCTCCTTCGGCGTCCCCGAGAAGTCGCTGATCGCCGTCATCGGCCCGTCCGGCTCCGGCAAGTCGACGCTCCTCAAGGCGCTCACGGGCTACCGTCCCGCCAACCAGGGCGACGTCCTCTACGACAACCGGAACCTGTACAAGCAGTTCGCCGAGCTGCGCCAGCGCATCGGTCTGGTCCCGCAGGACGACATCCTGCACAAGGAGCTGACCGTCAAGAAGGCGCTCAAGTACGCCGCCAAGCTCCGCTTCCCCGCGGACACCAGCGAGCAGGAGCGCCAGCAGCGCATCGACGAGGTGCTGCGCGAGCTGAAGCTGGACATCCACAAGGAGAAGAAGGTCACCTCCCTCTCCGGTGGCCAGCGCAAGCGCGTCTCGGTGGCCCTCGAGCTGCTGACCAAGCCGTCGCTGATCTTCCTGGACGAGCCCACGTCGGGCCTCGACCCGGGCATGGACCGCGACGTCATGCAGCTGCTCCGCGGCCTCGCCGACGACGGCCGCACCGTCCTCGTCGTCACCCACTCCGTGGCCGAACTGGCGATCTGCGACAAGCTCCTCGTCATGGCGCCGGGCGGTTCCGTGGCCTACTTCGGCCCGCCGGAGGAAGCCCTCAACTTCTTCGGCTACGAGACGTGGGCGGACGTCTTCTCGGCGTTCGAGAACTACCGCGACTACGACTGGGCGGGCCGCTGGAAGGGCTCGCAGCACTACCAGATGTACGCGGCCGACATCGACGCCGTCGCCGCGCAGTCGGTGCAGATGCCGCCGCCCGCGGCGATGAAGCCGCCCAAACCGCAGCCCTGGGGCGCCCAGCTCATCACGCTGATGCGCCGCTACGTGTCGGTGATCGCGTCCGACAAGGGCTTCATGGGCCTGATGGTGATCCTGCCCGCGGTCCTCGGCATCGTCTCCGTGGTCATCCCGGCCGACTTCGGCCTGGCCCCGCCCAAACCGCCGTCCAAGTTCAACGGCGACGCGGGCACGATCATGCTGATCATCGCCGTCGGCATGTGCTTCTCGGCCGCGGCCAACTCGGTCCGCGAGCTGATCAAGGAACGGGTCATCTACGAACGGGAACGCGCCACCGGCCTGTCCCGCTCCGCGTACCTGATGTCCAAGGTCATCGTCCTCGGCTTCATCACGGCCATCCAGGGCGTCATCATCTGCGCCATCGGCTTCGTGCCGCGCGACCTTCCCAAGGAAGGCCTGCTGATGCCGCCGGCGATCGAGCTCTGCATCTCGATCATCGCCCTCGGCTTCACGTCGATGATGTTCGGCCTCGTCATCTCCTCGCTGGTGAAGACCTCCGAGAAGACGATGCCGCTGCTCGTCATGTTCGCGATCGTCCAGGTCGTCTTCACGGGCGTCCTCTTCCAGATCTACGGCTCGATCGGCCTGGAGCAGTTCGCCTGGCTGATGCCGTCCCGCTGGGCGATCGGCGCCGCCGGCACGACGCTCGACCTGGCGCACCTGATGCCGCCGTGGGACCTGAAGAAGCCCAACGACCTCGACCCGCTGTGGGAGCACTCGGTCAGCCAGTGGGGCATCGACCTCGCCGTCCTGATCGCGCTCGGCATCGCGTGCGGCTTCGCGGTCGCGCGCCTGCTGCGCCGCCACGAGCCCGAGGTCATGCGCAAGTAGCGGTGTGATGCATACGGAGAAGGGGGGGCCCCCCCGGGGGGGGGCCCCCGGCCCGGGGGGGGGGGGGCGGTGCCGCGGACCCCCCCGTCCCCGCCAATTGTGTGAGATACCGCGGGTGACGGTTTCGGTCGCGCCGT